>JAOLDG010000001.1 GCA_028339975.1 Hyphomicrobiales bacterium
CAGGCTCTTTTTTGGGTTTAGCTTTCTGAGGGTTATTTCTTGGTTCCCTTTTTAATATACCAGCCTCATCAAGAAAACGAGCAACCCTATCTGTAGGTTTTGCTCCTTTAGAAAGCCATTCAATTATTCTCTCATTATCAAGAGTAATTCTATCCTCATGATCGCGCGGTACTAGCGGATTATAAGAACCAACTCTTTCAATATATTTTCCATCTCGGGGCGATCTAATGTCTGCCACTACAATTCTATAATAAGGTCTTTTTTTTGAGCCACCTCGTGCTAATCGGATCTTTACTGACATTTATTTCTTCCTTTTTTAAACTTTAAAACCAACAAGTATAGCGCTCGTGTACGAAGCCTCGTTGACGAACGGCAATCCAGAAGGACTGTAAAAGTTTATTATTTAATTAATAATAGGCTCATATAGTCTAAATTATGAAGATAAGTCAAGACAATCAATTAACTAGAATTAATAATCATTCAGGATTATAAACAAGTAGTATGGATAAAAATCTAGACATAATTAATTTAAAAGCAGTTAAGTTCATTAGCATGAACGGTGCTGGAAATAAATTCCTTATTCACGATTCTAGAAATCAAAAATTAGATATAGATAAAAAACTTATATTACACTTGTTAGAAAGAAAGGACCTAAAAAGATTTGACCAATTTGTTCAAATTATTAAACCAGAAGATAATGGGGATGCAAAAGTTAACTTTTGGAATGCTGATGGGACTGAAGCAGAAATGTGTGGTAATGCCCTTAGATGTATAGCCAAAATAATCATTGAAGAAGAAAGAAAGAAAGAGATCTTAATTGAAACAGTTAACAGTAAAGTAATCTGCTGGAAAAATAATTCAAATATTTCAGTTAATATTGGAGAACCTAATTTCATATGGACTGAAATACCGTTAAGGGGCGGCAATAGAGAATTATCAACTCTATTATTAGAGCTTCCTTCGCCGCCATGCAAATTACCAAAATTTAGCGCTGTCAATCTGGGAAATCCACATGCAGTCTTTTTCTTTAAAAATAACTTGTCTCCAGATCTTAAAAAATTTGGGAAAAAAATAGAAGAAAACCAAATATTCCCTAATAAGGTTAATGTTTCTTTTGCTTTTGTAGAAAATGAGAAGAATATTAAATTAAATGTTTGGGAGCGGGGTGTTGGAATTACAGATGCATGCGGATCAGCAGCTTGTGCAACTGCTATTGCTGCATCAAGATTAAATCTAGTAGAGAGGAAAGTTGCAGTATCTTTACCTGGAGGAAATTTAGAAATTAACTGGAAAAAAGATAATCATATTGTTATGACAGGACCATATGAATTTAATAGTGAGGATATCATAGATATATCAAATCATAAATGACAAAGAAAGCTGAAATAATTACATTTGGTTGCAGATTAAATATTTATGAGTCTGAAATCCTAAAACAAGGTGTGAAAGAACATGATGTTAAGGATACGGCAATTTTTAATAGCTGTGCTGTCACCGCTGAGTCTGTTAGGCAAGTAAAACAATCTATAAGAAAACGAAAAAGAGAGTTCCCTGATGAAAAAATAATTGTAACAGGTTGTGCTGCGCAAATCGAACCTGAAACATTTTCAAATATGAATGAAGTTGATCTAGTTTCAGGTAATATTGAAAAAAGAAATATTCTTAATATTATATCTGGCAAAAAAAATACTAGTAAAATTGAAGTTCAGAATATTATGGAAAATAAGCAAGAGCTCAATGGGTTAATAGATGGTTATGATAATAGGTCTAGAGCATTTATTGAAATTCAAAATGGATGTGATCACAGATGTACATTTTGTATTATTCCGTTTGGAAGAGGAAATTCAGTTTCAAAATCCGTCAAAAATATAGTCCAGGAAATTAATCTGATGATAGAAAAAGGTCATAAAGAAATCGTCCTCACTGGAGTTGATATTGCATCATGGGGGCATGACCTAAATAAAAAAAGTAATCTCGGTTTCTTAGTAAGAAAAATTCTAGAAGGATCGCCAAGCTTAACTAGATTAAAATTATCATCAATGGATGTAATAGGATTTGATCAAGAATTGCTAGAACTTATTGCCACAGACTCTAGGATATTGCCTCATATTCACCTATCGCTTCAGGCTGGCGATAACATGATTTTAAAAAGAATGAAAAGACGCCACTCTAGGGATGATGCGATTAATCTTTGTAGAAATATAAGGTCTAGTCGACCTGATATTGCCTTTGGAGCAGACCTAATAACTGGATTTCCAACCGAGACTGAAGAGATGTTTATAAATACTCTAAATATAGTTGATGAATGTGGCTTGGATTGGTTACATGTCTTTCCATTTTCACCTAGGCCGGGTACTCCAGCAGCTAAAATGCCTCAAAATGATAAAAAAATATCTAAAGAAAGGGCAAAAATTCTTCGAGATAAGGGTGAAAAAATAAAAAGAAATCACTTGGCTGGCCTGATAGGTAAAGAAATTGAAGTGTTTATTGAAAAAAATAATACAGGCCACACAAATCAATTTGCTCCAGTTAAGTTAGAAGAAAACTATGAGCCTGGTACATCAATAATTGCGTATATTAATCAATCAGATAATAATTTTGTGTATGGGAGATTGGCGCATTAACGATTTAAGATTTCATTGCTAAAATCAATGGGTCCAACATGACGTAATACTATTATACCTTCTTCATTAACTATAAATGTTTCAGGGACTCCTGTGATTCCCATATCTATTCCAAAATAACCATCCACATCCTTTCCTATATAATTATATGGATTACCATTATTTTCTATGAAATTTAGGGCACTGGTCTCCTCGTCTTTATAATTAATTCCAATCATTATTAAGTTATCTTTTCCTTTAAGGGCCATGAGATAAGGGTGCTCTACTTCACAAGGTAAACACCAGGACGCCCAGAAATTAATTAACTTATATCCCGGCATCTTAAGCAAGTCATTCAATCGAACAACTTCATCGCCGAGGTCAATAAATTCAATACCAGAATAAGGAACAGGTTTACCAACTAATGGATTAGGATTGTTTTTTATACCACCCAATATTAACCATGAAAGAAAAAGGATTAAAACGGACAGGAAAAATAATAAAGGTAAAAATCTACTCATATTTCTATTTATCTCAAATTTTTATGTTATATAAAGGCATAAATTTTTAAATGATCTACTAATTTATATTAAATTAATAAATCATATTTTAATTATAGGGGATCTTATGCTTAAAAATTACAATAATTTAGCAAAAGAAACTCTATAGTATATCAAATTAACTTTTTCCCGGGTTTACTATGAGCTTATACAAATCTTATTTAGAAGAAATAAAAGAAAGAAAAGCAATGGGCTTAAATCCAAAGCCAATTGACGATGAATCACTTACCGCTGAGATAATTGCTCAGATAAAAGGTACCGAGAACGAATATAGAGAAGAGTCTCTGAAGTATTTCATTTATAACGTGCTACCAGGTACAACAGGTGCAGCCAATGTAAAGGCGAAATTTTTAAAGGAAATAATTCTGGGCAAAATTACTCTAGAAGAAATTTCATCTGATTTCGCCTTAGAATTATTATCACACATGAAAGGCGGGCCATCGATAGAAGTTCTACTCGACCTCGTTTTGGATGCCGATAACTCAATTGCGCAAAAAGCAAGTGATGTTCTTAAAACTCAAGTATTTCTATATGAAGCAGATACTGAACGATTAAAGCAAGCCTTCGCTTCTGGTAATAAAATTGTAAAGAATATACTCGAAAGCTACTCGAAGGCAGAATTCTTCACAAAATTACCTGAAGCAGAGAAAGAAATTAAAGTTGTTACTTACATAGCTGCTGAGGGGGATATCTCAACAGATTTATTATCTCCGGGCGGAGAGGCTCATTCTAGGGCAGATAGGGAATTACATGGTAAGTGCATGATATCAGCAAAAGCACAATCTGAAATTCAAAAAATGCAAAAGCATCATCCGGATAAAAGAATAATGCTGATAGCAGAAAAAGGAACTATGGGCGTTGGCTCTTCTAGAATGTCGGGTGTAAATAACGTTGCACTATGGACAGGAAAACCTAGCAGCCCCTATGTACCTTTTGTTAATATTGCTCCAATAATTGCAGGTACAAATGGTATTTCTCCAATCTTTCTGACAACAGTAGATGTTACAGGAGGAATTGGTATTGATTTAAAAAATTGGATAAAAAAGTTAGATTCTGAAGGAAATCCAATTCTCGGTGAAGACGGTAATCCTGTCTTAGAACAAGCTTACTCTGTTGAAACTGGCACTGTGCTAACGATCAATACAGAGCATAAAAAACTATATAATGAAAATGGAGAGGAGTTATCTGATATCTCTTCCTCTTTTACGCCTCAGAAGATGGAGTTTATAAAAGCTGGAGGGTCATACGTTATTGTTTTTGGGAAGAAGCTTCAAGACTTCGCATGTAAAACACTGGGTATCGAAATAGAGTCGGTCTTTGCTCCATCCAAACTAATCTCACATAAAGGTCAAGGTCTTACCGCCGTAGAAAAGATCTTTAACAAAAATGCTGTAGGCATAGCAACTGATACAGTTCTACATAGTGGATCTGATGTTAGGGTTAAGGTGAATATCGTAGGTTCTCAAGATACAACTGGGTTAATGACCACTCAAGAGCTTGAGGCTATGGCAGCCACATTAATTTCCCCGACCCTAGATGGGGCTTATCAATCCGGCTGTCATACGGCTTCGGTCTGGGACTCAAAAGCTAAAGCCAATATACCTAAACTTATGAAATTTATGAACAGGTTTGGACTTATAACAGCAAGAGATCCAAAGGATGAGTATCATCCAATGACTGATGTGATCCATAAAGTTCTAAATGATATAACAGTTGATGATTGGGCAATTATCATTGGAGGAGATTCCCATACACGTATGTCAAAAGGTGTTGCCTTTGGAGCAGATTCAGGAACTGTTGCATTGGCCTTGGCAACAGGAGAGGTCACGATACCTATACCGGAGTCTGTTAAAGTAACGTTTAAGGGAAGCATGAAAAGTCACATGGATTTTAGAGATGTGGTTCATGCTACACAAGCACAAATGCTTGAACAGTGCAGTGAAAATGTCTTTCAGGGGCGAATTATTGAAGTGCATATTGGAACTTTGCTTGCTGATCAGGCGTTCACATTTACCGATTGGACCGCCGAAATGAAAGCTAAGGCGTCAATTTGTATTTCAGAGGATCTTACTCTTATTGCGTCTTTAGAAATATCGAAGTCTCGTATTCAAAAGATGATCAGCAAAGGAATGGACAATGACGAGAATACTTTAAGAGGCTTAATTGAGATCGCAAATAACAGAATCAAACAAATTAACTCTGGAGAGATACCCGCCTTGGTGCCAGATGAAAATGCAAAATATTATGATGAAGTTGTAGTCGATCTGGATAAGATAGACGAACCCATGATAGCCGATCCCGATGTGAACAATGTTGATGTATCAAAGCGCTATACTCATGATACCATCAGGCCTATTTCATATTATTCCGCAAAGAAAAAAGTAGACCTAGGTTTTGTTGGATCTTGTATGGTTCACAAAGGAGATATGAAAATTTTAGCTAGGATTCTAAAGAATATAGAGACTAAGAAAGGAACTGTTAATTTTAAAGCTCCACTTGTAGTTGCACCTCCGACTTATAATATTGTTGATGAGCTTAAAGAGGAAGGCGACTGGGATGTTCTGCAAAAATATGCCGGGTTTGAATTTGATGATGATACTCCAAAGAGCTCTGCTAGGATTGAGTACGAAAATATTTTATATCTTGAAAGGCCTGGTTGTAACCTTTGCATGGGGAATCAAGAAAAGGCTGGTAAAGGGGATACTGTAATGGCAACGTCTACTCGCCTTTTTCAAGGAAGGGTGGTTGCGGATGCAGAAGACAAAAAAGGTGAATCACTTTTGGCGTCAACTCCAGTGGTCGTTCTTTCGACTATTCTTGGAAGAACTCCATCGATAGAAGAATATAAAGATGCTGTTGAAGGAATTGATCTTACTAAATTTGCGCCACCAGCAAGAATTTAAGCTCACCTAGTTTTAGTTACTAATTAAATAAGCTTATAAAAAAAGCGACTCCAAAAGGGTGAGGAGTCGCTTTATGAAATCATATTTGACTTCTTAACAAGTTGTATAAAGAGGGATATGGGAAATACAACTTGTATAATTTTTATATATTGACAAATTGTTGAGGCAACATGATGTTAGAATTATGTCAAAATTGAGAAATTATTCTTCGAAAGATTAAGCTGTGAGATTTAAGAAATGAGAAAAACAAAAACTTTACATGGTAATGCCTATCTTTATGAAGCAAAACTCAAGGCTGAAGAAAAATTTTTTTCTAAGCAGGAATTAAATAAAATATTATCCTTTTACGGAATGCGAGTTGCCTCCGGTGAGTGGAGAGATTATGCAATTGATAGAGATGAAGAGAAATCATCTTTTTCAATATATCGTCATACAAGTGAAATGCCTCTCTATAAAATAATTAAAAGTCATAAAATAAAAAAACCAGATGATAAGTGGAGAGTCTTATCAATGTCAGGCCATGAAATAAAACGTAATAGAAGCCTAGATTCAATCTTGGAATTTTTAAATAGGAAGCGCTTATTACTAATAAAAAAATAGCTGATTATTGTTACTCTCTTCCCCAGGCAAAGGAGGATTATCCCTTTGGCCCTGATGTTCAAGTATTTAAAATTAAACAAAAGATTTTTGCAGCCATAACTAAAGGGGATGGAGTTCATAGAGTTAATTTAAAATGTCACCCTGAGGAAGCTTTTATTCTAAGAGAAATATTTAAAGATGTTATTCCAGGCTATCATATGAATAAAATGCATTGGAATACTGTAATATTAAATGGATCTATACCCAAAGAAGAGATTGAAAGAATGATAGATCGATCTTATTGCCTCGTAGTAAAAAATTTGAAAAAAGGAATAAGAGAAGCTCTCGAAGTTAGATATGGACATAAAAAAGTCTTTAAATCTAAATTATCCGCTTGGGTTTAAATTATTTATTGTGCTGTAAAACCACCATCAACACTTAGAACAGACCCCTGACACAAGGTTGAATCTGGCGATGCAAAGAAATAAATTGCACCAGCTACTTCATCAGCAGTACCCATTCTTCCTATTGGCATTGTACCTTTTAGCATTTCTTGAGCTTCTGCTTTGTCTGGCATTAAGTCAGTCCACCTATCCATCATTCCTGTCTCAATAACACCAGGACAAACACAATTTATTCTTACTCCGGTGTTGGCCAATTCAATAGCCATATCACGAGTAAAAACGACCAACCCGCCCTTAGCGCTTCCATAAGCTGTTGAAAGGGGGAAACCAACGAGCCCATTTAGTGAGGAAATATTAATTACACTACCCGATCCAGCTTTAACCATTCCAGGAACAATATGCTTGCACATGAGCCAGGGTCCTTTTAAGTCAGTATCAAGAACACGATCCCATTCTTCTAGTGTAGTTTTATCATAAGTCTGATTTAATTCAGATCCAGCATTATTAACTAAGACATCAACTTTGTTCCAAAGGCTATATGCGTAATCTGCAACTGCCTTTACGTCTTCTTCAATTCTCACATCACATTTAATGGCTTTAACAGTTGGCCCCATTTCATCTGCAAATGAAGAGGCGGAATCTATATCGATATCCGCGATAAGAACATTCGCACCCTCACTAACAAATCGTTCTACTGATGCAGCACCTATACCACTTGATCCGCCAGTGACAACGCAATTTAAATCTTTCAGACGCATTTAATTTCTAGCCTAATCTCTATTGCCACCCATAAAACGAAGCATGAAGAGAAATAGATTAATAAAATCTAAGTAAAGGGTTAATGAACCCATTATTGCAGATTTTTCTGCTGCTTCTGCACTGCTATATTGAACTCGATGCAGCCAATCTCTTTTGATTTTCTGAGTATCCCAAGCTGTAAGACCTGAGAAAATTAGAACTCCAAAGATACTAATCAAAAAAGACATCTGACCACTACCAACAAAAAGATTTACAACAGAAGCGATAATTAAACCAAAAAGGCCCATCATAAGAAAGCCGCCCATTGCTGAGAGATCCTTCTTTGTGGTGTATCCCCATAGGCTTAAACTTGCAAAGGCTCCGGCTGTTACAAAAAAAGCCTGAAAGACTGCTGTACCTGTATATGCCAAAAATATATACGATAAAGATAGCCCCATAAGACCAGCAAATAACCAAAAAATAGACTGAGCTCTAGATGCGCTCATGGTATTAATCTTTGATGCAAAGTAAAAAACAACGCCCAAAGGTGCAAACATTACAACATAAATTAACATAGTATTTGCAATGGCGACATATAGTCCAGAAGTTGCCGCAAACCATGCCACAATACCTGTTAGTGCAAGAGCCGCAGACATATAATTATATACACGTAACATATGGGTTCTTAGTCCTTCGTCAATTTGAACTTGGCTAAGGTTACTTATGCTTGATTGTGCATTATTAAAATTATTCATTTTTTACTCCGTATAATTCGTTATATTGAATATCATTAATATTGTTATAACAATGATTTTATTCAACCCCAAATATAAAATGGTTAAATTATTGTTACTTAAAAAAAGGTAGGACTAAATGGCGAATAAATTATCAGTTAAAACAAGGAACGAAAGTCTCCTAAGGTTAAGGGGATGGAAAAAAACCAGAGGTAGAGATTCTATCGAAAAAGAATTTATATTTAAAGATTTCATATCAGCTTTTAGCTGGATGACTAATATCTCATTGTTAGCAGAAAAAATGGATCACCACCCAGAATGGTTTAATGTGTACAATAAAGTAAGCGTTACTTTATCAACACACGATGCTGGAGGCATTACACAATTAGATATTAAACTTGCAACCGCAATGGATCGTTCTGCAAAAAAATACTAATTTTTATCTTGGTGCCATCCTTATTGCACCATCAAGCCTAATACTTTCACCATTAAGCATCTCATTCTCGCAAACATGTCTTGCAAGGGCTCCGTATTCAGTAGGATATCCAAGCCTTGAAGGGAATGGCACCTGAGCACCAAGGGATTGCTTCAATTCATCTGGTGCGCCAGCAAATAGAGGAGTATCAAAAAGACCTGGAAGTATTGTGTTAACCCTTATTCCCTCTCTAGAAAGATCTCTGGCAACCGGTAAAGTCATACCAACAATTCCACCTTTTGATGCGGAATATGCAGCCTGACCAATTTGACCATCTTCTGCGGCAACTGAAGCAGTATTAACAACAACTCCTCTTCCGCCATCTTCAGTTATAGGGTCGAGACTCATCATACCAGCTGATGAATATGCGATGCATCGAAAAGAGCCAACTAAATTTATTTGGATTACTTGATTAAACGGATCAAGTGGATGCGGAACAATATCGCCAGTTTTTTTATCTCTAGCAGCTGTCTTAATTGCAATACCAATTCCCGCGCAATTAATGAGAATTCTTTCTTGACCGTTGATACTTCTTGCTTTTTCAAAAGCAGCAACAATACTTTCATCACTTGTTACATTCGCCTCGCAAAATACACCACCAATATCTGAAGCTACAGCCTCACCCTTCTCTGCATTTAAATCAAAAAGAGCACACTTTACTCCAAACTTAGAGAGCTCTCTGGCTGTTGCTTCCCCAAGACCGGATGCTCCTCCGGTGATAACCGCACTTATATTTTCATCAAGATTCATCTTCTTTCCTTATAATTAAATTTGTTCGATTTCTTTCTTCTGATTTTTATAGATTTTAGCCTCTCTTCTGACAATATACAATGTAGATAAAATAATAATTGAAGAGCCTATTAGTGTGTTAATTCCAAAAATTATACCAAAAACTAAGAAGTCAACCGCCGCACTAGCTAAAAGCCTAACATAGTCAATTGGCGCAATTACTGAAGCTTCCCCTATGGCATAGGCCCTTATAAAAAAATTGTGAGCTATCGATGCACATATGGCCATCAAGAGAATAAGAAATAATTGGTCAAGGCTTGGGGTAACCCAAAACAATAAGGCTGGAATAATCATAATTGGTATACTTACAATGTTAGAGTAGAACATTAATGTTACTGGTTTGTCGTACTTCGAGACAACTTTCACAAAGATTGCAGCTATAGCAAAAGCAAAAGCTGCTCCCAAGGCAGATAATGACGCTACATTATAATCACTAGTCGGATTTAACATTATAATAACACCCAGAAAACCAATTAATGTAGCCAATGTCCTTTTAAGGCCAACCTTTTCGTTCAAAAAAATTGCCGCAAGAGGAACTACAAATAATGAACTAGAAAACCGAATAGCTTGTGCATCAGCAAGTGGCATATTAACAATCGCATAAAATCCTAATATTATTCCAATTGCACTTACAGCTCCTCTTATTATCTGAAGCATAGGTATTTTCGTCTTAATGCCACCCTGTGATAAACCTGCCCTTATTAGAAAGGGTAAAATTACAATTAAACTAAAAGAAGATCTAAAAAATGCAATCTGAAATGCGTGGAAATCATTGCCTAAATATTTGGCTAGAGAGGCCATTCCTGTAAATGCAAAAACTGACATAAAAAGCCAAAAAGCGCCTTGTAGGTTACTTGATAATCCAGAGATAAACTCTGAAAATTTTTTTAGCATTAAGATTTTACCTTAACTACTATTTTTCCTTTAGCTTTTCTTTCAGCAAGGTCTTTGATGGCCTTGGCTCCGTTGCTTAGATCATACACACCCGAGATATGTGGTTTTAAGTGACCGTCATCATACATTTTCAATAAGTCTGCAACATTATCATTGTGTTGGTCTTGAAATTGCGCTTTAAAGGCTCCCCAGAAAACTCCTACAATTTGGCACCCTTTTAAAAGAGCTAAATTCAATGGAATTTTTGGAATATATCCAGCAGCAAAACCAACAACAAGGTATCGGCCTTCCCATGCAATTGCCCTAAGGGATGGCTCTGCATAGTCACCGCCAACTGGATCATAAATAACATTTGCCCCTAATCCCGCGGTAAGATCTTTAATCTGATTAGAGAGAGACTTTTGCTCATCTCTATCTAAAGAACCTGTTTTATAAACAAGGCCATCTTTAGCACCATGATCTCGGCATATTTGAACTTTTTCCTCTGTGGAAGCAGCAGCTATAACATGTGCGCCTATTGCATTACCAATTTCAACTGCAGCAAGTCCAACTCCGCCAGCAGCTCCAAGCACTAAAAGGCTGTCGCCTTTTTTTAAATCTGCCCGATCTTTTAAGGCGTGGTGAGAGGTTCCGTAAGTCATAAGAAATGATGCTGCAGTATCGAAATCCATACTATCTGGGATAGATGTCAAAGCGCTAGGGTCAACTAAAATTTTTTCAACAAAACAACCCCAACCTGCCGAAACGATAACTCTATCTCCGACAATAAAGCCGTCAACACCCTCGCCAATTTCGGATATAATTCCAGAGGCCTCTCCTCCTGGAGAAAAAGGTAGCGACGGTTTAAATTGATACTTATCTTCAATTATTAAAACATCTGGAAAATTTACAGACGCTGAATAAATATCTACAATAACTTTTCCTGGACTAATCACTGGGTCATCAACATCTTCATAAGAGAGTGTTTCCGGCGGACCAAATTCTTTACATAAAAGAGCTTTCATTAGTTTCTCCAAAATTAATCTACTATCTTTAAACTGAAAAAAAGTATACGCCAAGATATTAAAAAAGTGCTAAATCAATAAAAGCTTAAACTAATTAAGGGTGTATCGAAATATGCGTGGTTATTTTGGATTTGGAGCAGAAGGAATTTCTAAGCCGATGAATATGGGGAATCTAGTAAGATCTGCTCATGCTTTTGGAGCGCAATTTGTTTTTACAGTTTCTGCTCATTATTCTGTTAGAGAAGGAAAATCTGATACGTCAAAAGCACCAAACCATTTACCATGGTATGACTGGGATAAACCTGAAGAGATGAATCTTCCAAATAAATGTAAGTTAGTTGGAGTTGAGCTTGTCGAAGATGCAATTGAACTTCCTTCTTTTCATCATCCAAAACAGGCTGCTTATATTTTAGGTCCAGAACTAGGCTCATTATCAACCAAAATGATGGCGAAATGTGATTATATGATTAAAATACCAACTAAGTTCTGTATTAATGTTCAAATAGCAGGATCAATAGTGATGTATGACAGGATAAGATCATTAGGAAAATTTGCTCAAAGACCCATGGTTCCAGGAGGGCCTGATCAAAATGGAAGCTGAAGCAAAAGAGCATCAAAGTAAAAAAAGTCTAATGGGCTTGCCGAGGGCACAACTTGCAGATGCATTAAATGTCCTTGATATTCCAGATAGACAAAAAAGTATGCGGCTTAGTCAAGTTTGGAGCTGGCTATATAATAAAGGATCGCAGTCAATTGATCAAATGACAACTTTATCTCTAGATCTCCGAAAGGAAATAGAAAGCGTCTATGATCTTTCAAGGCCAAAGATATCTGAAGATCAAATTTCGGAAGATGGAACAAGGAAGTGGCTACTTAAATTTATAGATGGGTCTGAAGTAGAAACAGTTTTTATCCCAGACAACGAAAGGGGGACCTTGTGTGTCTCAAGTCAGGTTGGATGTACTTTAAATTGTACTTTTTGTCATACAGGAACACAAAGGCTTGTTAGGAATTTAACTGCTCAAGAAATAATAGCTCAAGTTATTGTTGCTAAGGACTGTCTCAATGAATGGAATCCTGAGCCAAGACAAATAACTAATATTGTCATGATGGGAATGGGTGAACCCTTATATAATTTTGAAAATGTTCGGGATGGCATAAATACTATGTCGGATGATGCTGGATTATCCATATCAAAAAGAAAAATAACTCTATCGACGTCTGGAATTGTTCCATTGATAAAATCAGCAGGTGATGAAATAGGTTCAATGCTAGCTATTTCCCTACACGCAACACAAAATGATCTTAGGGATGAAATAGTTCCAATAAACAAGAAGTACCCTATAGAAGTCCTGCTTGATGCATGTAAAAACTATCCAGGCCTATCAAATTCTAAAAGAATAACTTTTGAGTATGTTATGCTTAAAGGGGTTAATGACTCTGAAGCTGAGGCAAGAGATTTAGTTAAATTAATTTCTGGTATACCTGCAAAAATAAATTTGATACCTTTCAATCCTTGGCCAGGTTCTTCTTATGAATGTTCTGACTGGGATCAAATTGAAAAATTTGGTGATATTGTTAATAGGGGCGGCTACGCTAGCCCCATAAGAATTCCCAGAGGTAGCGATATTTCTGCTGCTTGTGGACAACTAAAAAGTGATAGTAAAAAAGAAAAAGCCTCAGATCGCTACAAAAAAGAGCTTGCAAAAATGGAGAGTGAGCGTATAGGACGCCTATAGATTATTCTGGAGAAAAATATGAGTGTGGACAAAAAAATAAATAAAGTCGTTTTGGCCTATTCCGGAGGCTTAGATACTTCAGTTATATTAAAGTGGTTAGAAGAAAAATATGATTGTGAAGTTGTAACATTTACAGCTGATCTGGGGCAAGGTGCTGAACTTGAAGATGCTAAATCAAAGGCTGAGTCACACGGTGTAAAGGAAATTTTTATTGAAGACCTAAGAGAAGACTTTGTTTCCAATTATGTTTTCCCTATGTTTAGAGCAAATACTTTGTATGAAGGTAAATATTTACTTGGTACAGCTATAGCAAGACCTTTAATTGCCAAAAGACAGATAGAGATAGCACATCAAGTTGGTGCAGATGCCGTCTGTCATGGAGCAACTGGGAAAGGGAATGATCAAGTTAGATTTGAGTTAGCCTATTATGGCTTAGATCCAAATATAAATGTTATTGCTCCTTGGCGAGAGTGGAATTTAAATTCAAGGTCCAAGTTAATAGACTTTGCCGAAAAACATCAAATAGCAATTACAAAGGATAAAAAGGGGGAAGCACCTTTTTCAGTTGACGCAAACCTCTTGCATACTTCCTCGGAAGGTAAATTACTTGAAGATCCATCCCTAGAGTGCCCTGAAGATGTTTATCAAAGAACAGTCTCTCCTGAGAATGCACCCGATATCGCCACCTACCTTGATATAGAATTTTCTAAGGGTGACCCTGTTGCAATTAATGGAGAAAAATTATCACCTGCAGAACTATTGACTAGGCTAAATAAGGATGGTGGAGAAAATGGAATAGGCAGACTTGACTTGGTTGAAAATAGAAGTATTGGAATGAAATCAAGAGGTATATATGAGACACCAGGTGGAACAATTCTTTTAGAGGCTCATAGGGGAATTGAACAAATTACATTAGATAGAGAAGCTTGCCATTTAAAAGATGAAATAATGCCAAGGTATGCTGAATTGATTTATAATGGCTTTTGGTTTTCACCTGAAAGAAGAATGCTACAAGCCCTTATTGACGAAAGTCAGGGTAATGTGTCAGGAAATGTTAAGGTTAAATTATACAAAGGTGGAGTCTCTGTTGTAGGAAGAAGTTCATCAGAATCTTTATATTCACTTGAACATGTTACATTTGAAGAAGACGATGTTTACAATCAGATTGATGCTGAAGGTTTTATAAAATTAAGTGCGCTAAGATTAAGGCTTGCCAAAAAAGATTAAAACCCCAAGTCTGAAAATTCAATATTATTTTGTGCACATGTAGCAATCAGAGTGTTTAGGAGAAGGCAGGCTATTGTCATTGGCCCAACCCCTCCTGGTACAGGCGTTATTGAGCTGGCATTCTTAATTGCTCCATTATAATCAACATCCCCAACTAGTTTAGTTTTCCCAGGACCTTTTTCTGGTGCATCTAGTCGATTAATTCCAACATCTATAATTGTGGCTCCTGGTTTAACCCAATCCTCTTTTATCAACTCTGGAATCCCAACAGCTGCAACTAATATATCCGCAGAAAGACATGTCTCCTTTAAGTCCTTTGTCCGTGAATGACATATTGTAACTGTGCAATTTTCTTTAAGAAGGAGTTGGGCTATTGGTTTTCCAACTAAATTTGATCTTCCAACAATTACGGCATGAAGACCTGATAGTTCCCCTAATGTTTCTTTAATAAGAATTGCAGCGCCTTGGGGTGTACATGGCACCATACCCTTCAGACCACTAGCTAAATATCCCGCATTGACAGGGTGCAAACCATCAACATCTTTTAAAGGTAAAATAGTTTCAATAATCTTTTGTTGGCTCATATGTTTCGGGACAGGAAATTGAACTAAAATTCCATTAACAGCACTATCATTATTTAATACTTCTACTTTCTTTAAAAGATCATCTTCTGATGAATCTTCAGCCAAACGAAACTCTAAAGATTCCATTCCAGCTTCTTTAGTTTGGATACCTTTATTCCTAACATAGATTTCACTAGCGGGGTCGTTCCCAACTAACACAACAGCTAGACCAGGAGTAATTCCATATTTTGATTTTAGATTATTAGTGGCAATTTTAATACGCCGCCTTAGGTCAATGGCATGTTTCTTTCCATCTATAATTGTTCCGCTCATCAATTTACAAAACCAAAGGCCAATATTCTCTCAAAAGAGAACGTAGAAAATAAATAGCTAAAAGTGCAACAATTGGTGAAATATCAAGGCTACCAAAATTAGGTAAGAGAGATCTTATTCTGCCCAATAAAGGTTCAGTCAAGCGCCATGAAGTTTCATGAAACATTCGAACTATTTGATTTGAGTTGTTAATTATATTTAGAGATGAGAGCCAGCTCAAAACAACGGTAATAATAATTATCCAAGAATAAAGATCTAAAATAGCGTCTACCAGTAAAAAAATTGAATTCATATTAACTGTTTACTATTTGTTATGAGGCATTTCAATAAACAAATTAAATCTTTCATCAATGGTTTTTAAAAATTACCAGATAAGTATGATTTGATCATCAGTCCTATAAAGCTTATCGCCAGGTTGTGTAGAAAATGATTGATGAAATTCTTTCATATTAATAACAACTCCATCAACCCTAAATCTAGCAGGTGAATGAGGGTCAGTAGCAACTCGCATAGCTTGGATTTCTTTACGGAACTTTACTCGATCTGACTGCGCAGTCCCTATAAAGAACCTTTGTTCACCAGTATAGTTATCAATTATTGGAGAAGGGTTTCCTCCTAGAGATATTTTATATGCTCTGAAGGCGGCCTTTGCCCCTCCTAAATCTGCAATATTTTCCCCTAGGGTAAGCTCACCATTTAGCCTAATGCCTGGTACTGCCTCATATTCTGAATATTGTTTGACTAGCTTCTGAGTTCGTTCATCAAAATTTCTTCTATCTTCCTCTGTCCACCAATTATTTAAATTACCATCGCCATCAAACTGGGACCCTTTATCGTCAAAGGCATGACTTATCTCATGACCAATGGTAACCCCTATTGCTCCATAATTAACAGCATCATCCGCATTGGGATTAAAATTAGGGGGCTGGAGATATGCAGCAGGAAAAACGATTTCATTTTTTGTTGGGCTAAAATAAGCGTTAACAGTTTGAGGAGACATTGACCATTCCCTTCTATCAACAGGCCCGCTCAGTTTCTCGAGTGCTTTTTTATAACCAAACACTGATGCGTTTTGAAGGTTTCCATAAAGATCTTCAGGATCGACCGAAAGTCCGTCATAATCATCCCAAATTTCTGGGTACCCAATTTTTACATTTAATTTTGATAATTTTTCTAATGCTTTTATTTTTGTTTGATCTGTCATCCAGCTAAGATCTTCGATACCAACCTTAAAAGATTCGAGTAAATTGTTTACTAGAACCTCCATGCGAACTTTGTATTCTGGTGGAAAATATTTCTTAATATAAATCTTTCCTATCGCATCCCCCATTAAACCATTAGACAGTCCAACGCCACGCTTCCAAAGATCAGGTAACTTTTCTCTACCGGTTAGAATTTTTGCAAATCTAAATGATTCATTCACAAATTCATCGGATAAGGAACTGGACGAGCCTTTAACCATTCTAGCCAAAAGATAGTCTATCCATTGTTCTATTGGTACATCAGTCATTAACTCTAATACAGATTTAATGTAATCAGGAGATTCAACAATAAATTTCTTTTGACTCTTAAGCCCTAGACTCGTAACCCAACTTTCCCATTCACCAGATCCAAGATTGCTTAGTTGTTCCAAGGTGAAGGGATTATAAATTTTTTCAGGGTCCCGACTATCTGTTCTGGACAATTGTATTTTAGCTAATCTTTTTTCTACTTCATAAGCATTTGATGCTTTCTTTTTTTCTTTTTCAATTCCCGCTAATTTTAGTAAATTTTCTATATGAGTAAGATATGCTTCTCGAGCATCTTTATAGTTATCTTCTAAGTAATAATCTCTATCTGGGAGACCTAAACCGCTCTGATCAATATAAACAGTATAGTTAAGAGGATCTTTCAAATCATCATAGATTGCTATTGTAAATGGAACTGATGGACCTGACCTAACAGAATAAGCGAAGTAATCCCATAAATCTTTAGTATCCTTTATTTTTAAAATTCTTTTTATATCTTCATTAATAGGTTGATGACCTAATTTATTTATACGGTCACGATCCATATAACTTTTATAAAGATTTGCAATCTTAATTTCCTCAGAAGTTAGGCTAGAATCATTTTGACTTATTTTTTTAATAATCCCCTCAATAAGCCCTTTTTGATTAACGTAAGATTCTTCTCGCAAAGTCATATAGGAGCCCCAACCTATTTGGTCGTCTGGGATAGGGGTATTATTCAACCAATCACTATTAATATGATCATATAAGCTGTCTTGAGGCCTTGTCAGATAATTAAACTCTTCAGGATTTATTCCAGAGAGGGTTTCTTTAGCCAAACACTCATTTGATAGTGATAAAAAAGAAAACAAAATAAATAAATAGATAGATAATCTCATATTACATTCCTTACATTGCGCTTATGCCACCATCAATCTTTAATTCAGATCCGGTAACAAATTTTGATTCATCGCTCGCCAAATATAGTACAGCATAGGCCACGTCATCTGTATCACCAACAACACCAAGGGGGACTTGTTTACCAAGTTTACTTAGAAGCTCATCCCTCTCAAGTGGTGGCCTATCACCTCGGCCTCCCGTTAGCCATCCATCAAGAATGGGGGTGTCGATAAATGTAGGATGAATTGTATTACAACGAATCTGATAACCCTGCCTAGCACAATGGAGAGCTATGGACTTAGACATCAGCCAGACCCCTGCTTTGGCTGTATTATACGCAACCATATTATGTCCGGCAATTAAACCAGAAATAGAAGATGTATTCACAATAGAGCCGGGTGCGTATTTTTTCATAATTGGTATTGCATATTTACTTCCAAGGAAAACACTATCGGTATCAATCTTCATTACATTCTGAAAAGTTTCATAATCAGTTTCTTCAATGGTTGAACCAGCAGATATTCCTGCATTATTTACTAAAATATTTAAACCGCCCATTGACACTTCCGATCTATCAAGTGACTCCTTCCATTGATCTTCTGATGTCACGTCTAGTGCAACTGAAAATGCCTTACCAGGAAACTGATCGTTAATTTTTTTAGATACCGCAGTGGCACCTTCTTCATTGATATCAGCAACTGTAACTTTGGCGCCTTCTTTTGCTAGCTTAAAGGCTATGGCCTCGCCTATACCTTGTGCAGCGCCTGTCACAAAGGCCATCTTTCCACTTACACGTCCGGTCATATTTAACTCCTAATACTTTTACTAAATAATAAATTTTCAATGCCTAATTATTCTATCTATCAAATCTCAAATGACTAGATTTATCTTATTTCATCATAGAATATTTTTTTAGTTAAAATAGCAGGAAGAATCTTGGGGTTAGCTTCTCCAGCTTTCCAATATAAATATAAGGGCACACCTCCACGCTCATATTTTTTTAATTCATTGGTAATCAGGGCGTCATAATTTGTCCAATCCGCAACAAGATAAATTAATTCTCCTTTATCTATTAACTCTTTAAATGAGTTTGATTGAAAAACTATCGCCTCGTTTACCTTGCAAGTAAGACACCAGTCAGCTGTGAAGTTTATTAAAATATTTTGATCAGTTTTTTTATATTCATCAAAAATAGTTTTCGACCACACCTTCCCGATTGATGGCTCTCTAGTATCAAGATTTTCATTTGATTTGCTGGACAAGATAATAAAAAGGGGTCCAAGGATAATAAAAAATATTGTAACGAATTTATATAGTCTATTCTTAGTGCTAGCTTTATAAGCAATCAAAGATATTATAACGAAGAGAAGACCAATAAATAAATCCCTCAAGCCAACAAAACCTGCTTGCCTTTGAACAACCCAAGCAAGCCAAACAGCCGTTAACGCCATGGGAATAGACATTACCTGGCCAACCCTAACCATCCAGACTCCTGGTTTAGGAAGGAAATTAAGACCCGAAGGAATTGCCGATAAAATCAAGGTTGGGAATGCTACGCCTAACCCTAGCGAGAGAAAAACTAAAAGTGAAACAAGAAATGACTGAGATAGGCCCCATCCAATAGCTGCTCCCATAAATGGTCCGGTACATGGAGTTGCCACTATCACAGTTAAGCATCCCAACAATAATGAATTAAGATATCCTGTCGTTTTTGAGCCTATGCCGCCAAGTCGCGTAAATGAGGTGCCAAATTCAATTTTAAATAATAAAGTAAAGGCAATAGCAAAAAATAAAACAGATAAGAGGCTTGAAATAGAGCTAGATTGAAGCTGCCAGCCCCAGCCAACAGCTTGGCCAAGATTTCTAAATATAAAAGTTAGGGATAACAACAAGAGCATACTTAGCTCGACACCTAAGGAAAATGCTAGACCATGCTTCCATGCCCCTCCCTCACTTGATTCCCTTATAAAAGTCATAACCTTGAGGGCAATAACAGGAAAGACACAGGGCATAATATTTAAAATGATGCCACCTAGGAAAGCTAAAATAATAGCCAACCAAAAAGAAAGTGAGGAATCATCTGGAATAATTATCTCGGACACATATGAAACTGGTGCAGAAAAATTAGTAAATATTGTCCCTTCTTGACTGACCATTTCTAAGACACCTGAAATATTACTTATATTTTTAATTTTAGCTGGTCTTTCTATTATTATCCTCGAACCCTCATCGCTTTCGAAGTAATTTTGATTGGAGGAATATTTAATTAATCCATCTTGTTCAGGATAGAAATATACTTCTGATAAATCATTATTATTTTTCCAAGACAGCGATAGAAGTTCTGATGAAGCCTCAGCACTAACGATAATATCACTTTCAGATGGTAATTTCTTGTACCAACTAGATAAGATTTTCCTGGATAGAGAAATGTCAGAATCATTATATTCATTAATACTAAAGTTAATTTCTGCGCTTTCGGGAATACAAATGAGTTCACATATAAGGAAATCAATTTTTGCAATAAAACGCTCTCCATTAGCATAGCTTTCATCAACTGAAAAAATGACTGGAAGAACTAACTGATCATAATAACCATAGCTCATTAGGGGCTCTACAGCAGCTCTTTCAGGTGCGGGCCAAAGCTGCTTAGTGGGAATTACTCCATCTGGTAAAGTCCATTTAATTTCAAGTGGTAAGCCTGAGTCGCCAGGATTTTTCCAGTAAGTATGCCAACCAGGATCTAAATCAAATTTTATTCCTAGAACTAAATTTTCTCCAGGCTTTATTTCTTTTGATTCTAAAAGAATTGAAATACTCGCATGGTCAGTGACAACATTTGGTATTGTGGCATATGAAAAATTTGGAACTAAAAGTAAAATAAAGACTATAGATAAAATTTTTTTCATGTCTCTCCGCTGCCTTTTTATAAAATATGATGCTCTTATCTAAAAATTTTTTTAATAATATATATTTAGTTAATAGCCTAGCATTATCATATTAAAAGATCATTTAGATAAGTTATTTAATATATGATAGTTATTAGATTAATTACAAATTTGGGGAACCATAATGACAACTGACCACATTACAGTCTTGGGAATTGAAAGCAGTTGTGATGAAACTGCTGTTTCGATTGTAAAATTAGAAAATGAGAAAAGTGGTGAAATTCTCTCAAATGTTGTTTTTAGTCAAATTGACGAGCACATGCCATATGGTGGTGTTGTTCCAGAAATTGCCTCAAGATCCCATATCGAGAACCTGAGCCCTTTGATAGATAGGGCTTTGGATGAAGCATCATTTAAATTACAGGACATTGATGGAATAGCCGCAACATCTGGTCCCGGGCTTGTGGGCGGATTAATAGTTGGATTGACGACAGCAAAGGGTATTGCTCTTGGTGCTGGTATTCCTTTAATAGGAGTTAATCATTTGGAGGGTCACGCTCTTACGCCACTGCTAACAAACGAAGTTTCGTTTCCATATATATTACTCCTTATCTCAGGGGGCCATACCCAGCTAATTCTTGTGAAAAGTCTTGGTAAATATATTCAGCTTGGTACAACACTTGATGATGCAGTTGGTGAGGCCTTTGACAAAGCCGCAAAGTTTTTAGACTTAGGCTACCCCGGGGGACCTGCATTAGAAAAAGCATCAGAAAAAGGATCCAGCAATAGATTCAATTTCCCAAGGCCTCTTTTAAGGTCTGAAGACTGTAACTTTTCTTTCTCAGGACTAAAAACATCCCTCATTAGGGAAGTAAAAGAAATTGAACCATTGTCAAAAAAAGATTTAGCTGATCTATCAGCCTCCTACCAGCAGGCAATTATTGAATGTTTAACAACCAAATCAAGCAGGGCTATATCGCGAGTAAAAAAGGAATATAAGGATTTAGATATAAAGTATTTTGTAGCATCGGGTGGCGTTGCCTCAAATAAAGCAATAGGAAAAAGTCTAAATGACTTAGCAATTAAAAATAAAATAAAATTTGTTGCCCCCCCTATAAAATTTTGTACAGATAATGCTGCAATGATAGCTTGGGCCGGAGGATTACGACTATTGAATGGTCAAAAGGATAGTTTAGAGATTCCTGTAACTCCTAGGTGGCCATTAGAGGAGATGAAACTTAATGGAGGTAACCTTGGGTAATAGTACTCATTATAATAATATTTCAGTTATGGGAGCTGGGGCTTGGGGTACGGCCATTGCTATCGCCTTATCAAAAGATAATAAGAAAATTAATATATGGGCAAAAGAAAAGGAAGTTGTCGATACAATAAACATTAGTAATAAAAATGACTTATTTCTTCCCGGAATTAGTCTTCCATCAACTATAGTGGCGTACAATAATTTTGAGTTCCTTAAAAATACTAATTTACTATTTTTAGTTACTCCAGCCCAATACCTGAGAAGCACATTAGAAAATATTAGGGGTCTAATTGATAATAAGATTCCAATTGTATTGTGTTCTAAGGGTGTTGAGATTGGATCACTTAAGCTCATGAGTGAGGTAGCCGATGAATACTTGCCGACTAATCCTATCGCTATTTTATCGGGACCTAGTTTTGCAAAAGATGTCGCAATTAACCTTCCGACTGCACTTACCTTAGCCTGCAAGGACAAAAGTGTTGGTAAAAAAATTGCAGAAACAATAAGTTCGCCTCAATTTAGAATTTATCAGAGTCCAGATATAGTTGGGGCACAGATTGGCGGCGCAACAAAGAATATAATAGCGATTGCCTCAGGTATTGTTTTTGGAAAAGAGCTCGGGGATAGCGCAAGGTCTGCTCTTATTACAAGGGGGTTTTCTGAAATTAGTCGTCTTGCTCAGGCATTGGGGGGTGAAGCAAAAACCTTAACCGGGCTTTCTGGGATGGGAGATTTAATCCTTACATGTAACTCCGAAACATCAAGAAATTTTACCCTGGGCATGAAGCTAGGAAAGGGAATGAATATTAATGAAGCGACTAATGGCCTTACATCTGTGGCAGAGGGAATGTTTTCTACGAGGGCCGTCATAGAGTTAGCAAAAAATTACAATATAACTATGCCAATTACCGATTCAATTAATAAATTAATAAACAATGAGTCTGATATTGATACAATTATTGAAGAATTATTATCACGACCACTGAAAGAGGAGGCCTAAAATGCTGTTTTCGATAATTTGTTTAGATCATGAAAAATCACTAGAGAAAAGGTTGGCAAACAGAGAGGATCATTTGAAATATGTTAAAGATACAGGCTTAGTTCGTTATGCAGGGCCTTTATTGACAGATGCAGAAGAAGAGATGATGGGTAGTCTTATTGTTATAGAAACAGAAAATAAGAAAAAGGCACTGGCCTGGTCAGAAAATGACCCTTACAACAAGGCGGGGCTTTTTCAATCAGTAAAAGTTTATAAGTTCAGACAGCTAATTTAATTAAAAATCAGATGTAATGCCGTTCTTTTCCCAGTCATTATATCTAGTCGGCTCAGGACCACTTCTTCCATCAAGCTCTTTTGGTAAATTAGACTTTTCTAGTTTTAGTTTTCTTTCATCGGCTTCTGACAAGGCACGCTTGGCTATATCAGCCTGACTTTCATTATTTTTATGTAAATTTTTAGACATAAGGATATATATAACCTACCAATAAAAAATTGAAAGATAGTTTATGAAAAAAAATTTAAAAAAATTTAATAATAATGTTGGGCTTTCGGCTAGAAGGATTGCTATTGAAATCTTGCTTGAGGTTTTAGATAAGTCTACTCCCCTGGATGATGTATTTAATAAATATCTTCAGTCTGGGTCATATCTTTCTAAAATGGAACCTGAAGATCGCTCTTTTTGTAGGCTACTTGTTTCATCGACATTAAGAAATCTAACTGAAATAGATTTCATACTTAATAAGTTTTTAAAAAAATCTCTAAATAAGTCACCTTCTAAGGTGCAAATGATTCTCAGGATAGGTATTGTACAAATTATTTATCTAAAAACTCCCGATCATGCAGCAACAAATACATCTGTTGAAATGGCTGGTGGCAAATGGAAAAGTCTTATTAATGCGATAATGCGGAGTGCCCTTAGGGAAAGGGATAAAATAAAGATCTATCAAGAGGAAAGTCCCAAAACTCCATTATGGCTAACAGAAAGGTGGAGGGCTGAGTGGGGTGAAAATTATATTAACATAGAGAATGCTCATAGGGTTTTAAGCCCTCCAATAGATCTCTGTGTAAAAGAGGATCCATTAGTTTGGGCTGATAAACTAAATGGATATTACATATCAAATAAAACAGTTAGGTTAAATAACACTAGTTTAATTTCTGATCTGGAGGGATTTGAATCGGGTGATTGGTGGGTTCAGGACTATTCATCGCAAATTCCAGCTACATTATTAAATATTAAAAAAGGTGATGAAGTTCTTGATCTTTGTGCAGCACCAGGTGGAAAGACTTCGCAATTAGTAGCAATGGGAGCAGAGGTTACCTCAATTGATGGGAATAAAAAAAGAATAGAGCGACTAAAAGAAAACTTGTCTCGCCTAAATTATACATCTTCAATCATTCACTCTGATGTAAGAGATTTTAAATCTGAAAAAAAATGGTCTAAAATTATTCTGGATGCCCCATGTTCTTCGACTGGAACACTCAGACGACACCCGGATATAATGCATATAAAAAAAGAAAATGATATTAGGTCTTTAGAGAAACTTCAGTCTGATTTGCTTTTGTCTTCTTGGAAACTTCTTAGTGAAAATGGGAGTTTAATATATTGCACATGCTCGTTAGAGGTTGAGGAAGGTGAAAACCAAATCTTTAAATTTATTAAAGAAAATAAGGATGCAGAAATAGAAAGAATTTTACCCGGTGAAGTTAGCGGCCTCAAGGAGTTAATTACTGAGGACGGATTACTTAGAATATTCCCAGATCATTTAAGTGAAATTGGCGGGATGGATGGTTTTTTTATTGCAAGATTAAAGAAAGTATCTTGAGTGCTTGCTTCGAAATAAAAGCTCTGTTAATGAATTTAAATGGATAATCAAATAAAAATCTCTCCATCAATCTTGTCTGCTGATTTTTCATGCCTTGGCAATGAGATTGAAGAAATTGATAATGCAGGTGCCGATTATATTCATGTTGACGTAATGGACGGTCATTATGTTCCAAATATTACCATCGGTCCCGAGGTAATAAAAGATATTAGAAAGTGTACAAATAAAGTCTTTGACGTACATCTCATGATTGAGCCAGTTAACCCATTGCTAGAAAATTTTGCAAAAGCGGGGTCTGATATAATTACATTCCACCCTGAGGCAGAAAAAAACCCTAAAGAAACTCTCCGAATAATAAAGGGTCTTGGCTGTAAAACTGGGATTTCCTTAAACCCCGCAACACATCTTAGTGTCCTTAATGATTTAATCGAAGAACTTGATTTAATTTTAGTTATGACTGTCATTCCAGGCTTCGGCGGTCAAAGTTTTATGGATGACCAATTGGTAAAGATTGAAAGTATTCGTAAAATGATTGATCTTACTGGAAAAAAAATAGATCTAGAGGTTGATGGTGGTATAAATTTTGAGACCGCCCCAAGGGCGATTTCGGCTGGGGCTGATGTTCTCGTTGCAGGAACAGCAACCTTTAAGGGTGGAAAAACAAAATATAAAGAAAATATTAGAAAGCTCAGAGGATCATAAAGAATGTCAAAAATAAAAAGAGCGCTAATATCTGTATCAGATAAAAATGGAATTATAGATTTCGCAAAAGATCTTATTGAGTTAGGTGTTGAAATTATTTCTACCGGAGGAACATATTCCGTTCTTTCTAAGTCTGGGTTAAAGGTAAAAGATGTTTCATCTATAACAGGTTATCCTGAAATATTAGATGGTAGAGTTAAAACTCTTCACCCAAAAGTCCATGGTGGATTGCTTGGAAAAAGAAATAATGAAGAGCATAAAAAATTAATGAAAGAACACGATATACAAAATATCGATTTATTAATTGTAAACCTTTATCCTTTTGAAGAAACTATATTAAACAAATCTAATTATGAAACGTGTATTGAAAATATAGATATTGGTGGGCCAGCAATGATAAGAGCGGCTGCAAAGAACCATTCGCACGTTGGGGTGATAGTAGATCCAGATGATTATGATATTATATTAAGGGAACTCAAAGAAAACCAAGCCGCGTTAAGTAATATAACATTAAAAAAATTAGCCCTAAAGGCTTATGCAAGAACCGCAGCATATGATTCTACAATTTCAAATTGGATGTCTGAAGAATTAAAAGAGCCTCTCGGGAAATTTCATGCTCTCGGAGGTGTAGAACAACAAAATCTTAGGTATGGAGAAAATCCTCATCAAAAAGCTAAATTTTATAATGATGGGTCAAATAGGAAGGGTCTTATAACCTCTCACCAAATTCAAGGTAAGGAACTTAGCTACAATAATATTAATGATACAAATGCTGCTTTTGAACTTGTTTCTGAATTTGATGATAAAAAAGATTTTGCAGTAGCTATTATTAAACATGCAAATCCTTGCGGAGTTGCGACTGGATCAAGTCTTATTGAAGCTTACTCAAAAGCTCTAAATTGTGATTCTGTTTCAGCTTTTGGTGGAATAATAGCACTCAACAAAGGACTTGATAAAGAAACAGCTACAAAAATATCAGAAATATTTACAGAGGTAATTATTGCTCCTAGCATTTCTGAAGATGCTAAAATAATATTAGCCTCAAAGAAAAATCTTAGAATTTTAATAACGGGTGGATTAGCGGATCCAAATCTTCCTGGCATAATGATGAAGTCTGTTTCAGGAGGCTTCCTTGCACAGACAAAAGATAATATTATAATCGAAGAGAGGGAACTTAAAATAGCTTCTTCTCGTAAGCCATCGGAACAAGAAATGAGCGATCTCTTGTTTGCATTTAAGGTAGCGAAGCACGTTAAATCAAATGCTATTGTTTATGCAAAAAATGGTGCAACGGTTGGTATTGGAGCAGGCCAAATGAATCGACTTGATTCATCTAGGATTGCAGCCCGCAAGTCAGAAGATGCTGCAAAAGCGTTGGGATTTGAAAGGCCATTGGCAATAGGTTCGGTTGTCGCTTCTGATGCCTTCTTTCCATTTGCAGATGGACTGATGGCAGCAGCTGATGCGGGTGTTACTGCTATTATACAGCCCGGCGGTTCGATCAGAGATGATGAGGTTATTGCTGCCGCAGACAAAGAAAATCTAGCAATGATATTTACTGGAATTAGACACTTCAACCATTAGGCTTTGCGTCTAAATCAATTTATTAAATAACCAACAATCATAATTGCAAAATATCCTTACACAACAAACCGTGAGCATCTTAATTAAAAGAAGAAAACGATTTTAATTTAACAAATTAAAATTTCCCTTTCCTCTATCAAATTAATAAAATTCATATCGACAAAGGGAAATAAAAAATTTGTTGTAATTAGGTCTATCTATTGGCCTTGAATATTAAAGAAAAAATATAACTGATAAAACACCTACGACAGTTAGAACAATAGTGTAGGGAAGCGCCATTAAAACCATTCTTAAGTACGAAAGACCCAATAAAGGCGCTGCCGAAGAAGTTAATAAGAATAGAAATGCCGCTTGCCCGTTTGGTGTTGCCACACTTGGAAGATTTGTTCCACTATTTATCGCTATAGCCAACAAATCAAATTGCTCCCTATCAATTGCTCCGCTATCAAGGGCAGCCTTTACTTCACTAATGTAAATTGTTGCAACGAAAACATTATCACTAATCATCGACAATATTCCATTTACCATAAAAAACATTGGAATTTGTACATCGAGTTTAAGGCTTAGAACATATGTTATTATGGGCGTAAATAAATGCTGATCATGAATTACTGCCACCACAGCAAAAAAAACAACAAGTAAGGCTGTAAATGGAAGAGCCTCCTCAAAAGCCTTGCCTAGCTCATGCTCCTCAATTACTCCATTGAATGCTGTCAAAAGAACTATTACCATTAAACCAATTAGACCAACCGCAGCGAGACCAAAAGCAAGAGAAATAACTAATATAATTGCTACCACAGCTTGTGTAATAATTTTCATATTTTGAGATTGTGATCTTTCTAATGATTCTTTTTGATCAAAGTCGTAAAGAACTTGCCTTATGTGATCAGGTAGTTGCGTTCCGAAAGAAAATAAAGAAAACCTTTCAATCAAATAACAAGTTAGAAGGCCTGCAATAAAGACTGGGAAAGAAATAGGAAGCATCTTTATAAAGAATTCAACAAACGTCCAATCTGCAGCGCTTGCTATTAAGAGGTTTTGTGGCTCGCCTACTGTTGTAGAAACTCCGCCTAAAGCTGTTCCAACCGCACCATGCATCAAAAGGTTTCTAAGAAAACTTTTAAACGTAGTAAAATCATCAGAATCTTCAGAAAAACTATCCTCTTTTTCAGCAACACTCTTATAAACTTGATAAAAACCAACCGCAACAGCTATTAAAACCGCCATAACAGTAAGGGCATCTAAAAAAGCAGAAAGAAAGGCT
Source organism: Hyphomicrobiales bacterium (assembly GCA_028339975.1). Classification (GTDB taxonomy): domain Bacteria; phylum Pseudomonadota; class Alphaproteobacteria; order MED-G09; family MED-G09; genus MED-G09. The sequence goes on from JAOLDG010000001.1 coordinate 28,452, forward strand.
GCTGCAAAAACAAATAACAAAGATAAGGCTCTTTTATTCCTTATATTTATTAATAATTTTGTAAAAATAAATAAAAGAAAATCTTTCATAAAATAAATACCAGCCACCATAAACACTAAAAGTAAAATCACTTTTAAGTTGGCATCAACTTCGTAATAAATTTGACCTGTATCAGTTAAGCCCATCAAAACACACTCTATTGCTATTAAGCCGCCAGGTTGGAGTGGGTAGCACTTAAGAGCCATAGCTAGAGTAAAAATAAACTGTGTTAAGATTATCCATCCAAGTATAAAGCCAGCAGGAAGACCCATTACTTCTAATACTGTAAAAATAATTGGATTAGCAATTAAGAAGGAGATAATTGTATTTTTATACCAATTTGGAGCTGCCCCCAAAAAATTATTATAGATAGAATTAATCATTGATATATCTCCCAATTATTTTTTTAAAAATAGACTTAAATCATCAAAGTTCTGATAACATAATTTTATCAAAAAAAACAAGCTAAAGCAAAAGACTTAAGTCAAAAATTTGCCCTCAAGCCAATAAATCCTGATCGTTCAGGAGTACCATAACCAAAAACTTGCTGATATTCTTCATCTAGTAAATTTTCTATACGGAAATAAAGCTCGCTAGAGTCAGAGAGTCTGTATAAGCCGTTAACATCAAAACGAATCCAAGAATCAATTTTGCCATAGCTGCTTGATTCCGATCCATTGTATCTTGCTATTAAAGAACCAGAATAATTCTTTGTAGTTTCATAAATAAGGCCGGCCTCCGCTGAATCCTTAGCTATATTTAAGAGAGAAGAACCATTTCCATCAACAGAGTCGATATATGAATAATTAATATAAAGATTAACAAGCTTTGATATTTCATAATTCAAAGCAACCTCAAAACCTTTTGAACTAACCCTGTCTATATTTTCATATCCTCCAACTCCAAAGGAGAAGTTTATCTGATCTTTTATATCTTGGTCAAAGTAAGTAATGCTAAAATTACTGTTCATTTCATTAAAAAATAATTCAAATCCAAAATCATATGATGAAGATGTCTCAGGTCTTATTAAGTTATTTGCAGTTGTAGCACCGCAGCAAAAGTATGTTGATTGGAAAATAGTAGGAACCTTAAAACCCTCTCCCCAGCTTGATCTTATTATTAATTGGTCGGATGACTTAAATGTTCCGGTTATTTTTCTTGTTGTCTTTGAGCCAAACCCTTCATGATCATCATTTCTTATTCCTGTGGAAATAATAAGTTTATTATTTGGCCTAAACTCATAAAGAAAGAAAATTCCATCAATTTTGGATTGGTTAAAATCTACTTTACTTTCTTCACTCTCGAGGCCAAAGGCTACCTCACTAGATTCATTAAATTCTACATTACCTTGATAACGGAATAGCTCTCTTTTGCCCTCGGCACCAAAAGTTAGTTGATTATTTGTGTAATAATCTCTTTTGATATCAGACTGACTTACTAAAAAATTATTTTGCAGACTACCATTAAAAAGATCGAAGAATGTTGAAATAGAGCCGACAAATTCTTGGGTATTACTTTTTTCATCACCATCTTGAACACCAGTAGCAAATCCATAGCTATCATATTCAACCTCCGAGTCCACATAAGATAAGGACGACCTGATTGTTACAGAGTCAAAGTCCAATGATCCATTAAAAGAATAGGACTCACTTTCAAATCCATCAGCTTCATTATTACCATCCCTTTTGTCTGCCTTACTAATTCCATCAGCTGAAGTTTTGGCAAGCGCAGCTCTAAATTTACTTTTTGGTCCAGAAAAACTTACATCCGCATTAGCTCTCTTTAGTCCAAAAGAGCCAATCTCAGATGCAATACCCAAAGATCCAGAATCAGGTTGTTTTGTATAAATGTTAACAACACCCCCCATTGCGTCAGAACCCCAGAGTGTTGACTGGGGACCCCGTAATATCTCTATAGATTCAATATTGGATGTTGATAAATATTCAAAATTATATCCACCACCAGGAGAAGAGGCATCGTTCACAGGCACGCCATCAACTAAAACAAGTGTCTGAGCACTTGAGGCCCCACGAATTCTTATGGTTCCAACACCACCAAAACTTCCGTTTTGTTTTGATGTAACGCCTGGCGCCGAGCTAATTGCATCGATAGCATCAGTAAATCCTCGCTCTTTAATTTGATCTTGAGACAATATGTAAACACTGGATCCAATATCTATTGTGGTTGATGGTATTCTTGTACTGCGTACAACTATTTTTTCAATTCCACTAGAATCTATAAAATTATTTTGTAATTCATCTGAGTATGAATCCTCATAAGATAGTAAAATTAAAAGTAATAAAAAAAATGCGGCTTTAGTTATTTTCATGATTTCCTCATAAAACAGTTTCAAAATGCAATATAAATTGCGACCTATAATTGGTCGTTTCTAAGGAAAATCCTGCTCATATGGCTAAACCCGGCCCTGAACGAACGACATAATGGCAGGTTTCCTGACTTATAGATTATCGCTTGAAATCGCCTTTCCAGAAAATCCAGTGGCATAATGATCTCTCGCTACTTAAATACAGTTGCGGGTACAGTATAGGAATTTAACCTATTTCCCTCTTAGCTATAAAAGCACCATTGGCGTCTTTCTATTTAATGTTGTGATAATTAGCAATGGTAAATTACTATTTATTTAAATAATTTAAATTCAAATACATAAAATAGTTTTTCTTTCACTAATAAGGGAATGCTGTCTTTAGCAAATATTAAACTCTTTACATCCGAAGAGTTACTTTGAAACTTTATGGAGCGGGCGAAGAGATTCGAACTCTCGACCCTCACGTTGGCAACGTGATGCTCTACCACTGAGCTACACCCGCTTAATAAAATCAAGCTGACAATATTTGAAAGTTCAAAAGAAGTAAACAACCTTAATACATATATTATAAAGTAACTTAACTATTATATATATAATGTATATGATATGATGATAATATGAAGAAACAAGACCAAAGAATCCAGCTAGTAGCCTCAACAGATTTTAGAAATGATGTTGATAAATGGCGAAGAGAACAAAATGATCTACCTTCACACTCAGAAGCTATAAGGAGATTAGTGAAGATTGCATTACGATCAAAGGAAAACGAAATGATGAAAATGATTGTAGCCATAATAAGACCTCATAAATATGAAGAGGTTAGAAATGCACTAATTGATATTGGGATTGATGGTTTATCGGCAACAGAAATTAGAGGCTTTGGAAGACAAAGAGGTCAAACAGAAATATATAGAGGTGCAGAGTATAAAACTACAGAAGTTCCAAAAATTAAGATTGAAGTGGTCGTTCCAGCAACAAAGCTAGATCAAGTAGTCAATACTATTACAAAGAGCTCCGAGACTGGAAAGGTGGGAGATGGAAAAATTTTCATAACAAATGTTGATCAGGCTATAAGAATAAGAACTGGTGAAACACAAGATGATGCACTTTAAAAATGTTAATTGAAGATTCTAATAATAATGGCCCAAGTGGCCTAGATAGTAATAACCTCATAATAGATGTGGTTACTGAAAATTTTATGCTGGATGTAATTGAAAAATCTAAAGATATTCCAGTTATAGTCGATTTTTGGGCGCCGTGGTGTGAGCCCTGTAAACAGTTAACACCAATAATTGAAAGATTAGTTCTAGAGCAAAATGGTAGAGTTATTCTTGCGAAGATGGATATAGATAAATCTCCCGAGGTTGCACAACAATTAAAAATTCAATCAATACCAGCTGTAATGGCTTTTCATGATGGGCAGCCCTTAGATGGATTTATTGGTGTTCAGCCGGAAAAAACTATCCGAGAATTTATAAAAACTATAGCCGCAAAAAATAACTCATCATCCATTGATCAAAATTTAATAGATGCAAGACTAGAGCTAGATAATGGAAATTTTGAAGAGGCATCAAATATATTTTCTCAAATCCTTCAAATTGAACCAGATAATATTTCTGCAGCATCATTATTCTGCCGATGTTTATTAAAAGTTGGGGAGACTGAAAAAGCAGAAAATATGATTAAAAAACTTCCGCAGGAAGCAGAGAAAAATCAAGATTTTATATCTGTATGTGCTGAAATTGATCTTATAAAAAAAGCCAAAGAAGGTCCTAACGATGAAAATCATCAAAATATTTTAAGAGAAAATATTTCTAAAAATCCAAAAGATCACCAATCAAGATTAGATTTAGCTATCCTACTTGTGTCAAGCGGAGACAATAAGTCAGCAATCGAAGAATTATTAGGCATAATAGAAATAGACCCAAAATGGAATGATTCCGAGGGCCGTAAACAGCTAATAGAAATTTTTAATGCGCTTGGCCCTCAAGATGAGCTTGTAATAGAGGGAAGGAAAAAACTATCGTCCTTATTGTTTAGTTAATTATGAAATCATTAAAAGATTACCTTAAAATTGAAGAACTTCCTCCTAAACTTTCAGTATTCCCTCTGCCTGGTGCCCTATTGTTGCCAAGAACTCAGCTGCCCTTGAATATATTTGAGCCCAGATATTTAGAGATGGTTGATGATGCGCTATCCAATAATCGATTGATTGCAATGATACAGACTCAATCTGAAAAAAAAGATCAGTTATTTAAAGTTGGTTGCGTAGGCAAAATTGTATCCTATAGCGAATTAACAAATAATAGAATGCTTGTAACATTGTCTGGTGTTTGTAGATTTTTTGTTGAACAAGAGCTTGAGGTTGTAACACCCTACCGCCAGTTTCAAGTTAGCTATAAAGAGTTCTCTGATGATCTTTTGAAGGGCTTTGATGAAGAAAATGTTAATAGAGAAAAATTGCAAATATGCTTAAAAAAATACTTAGACTATAACAATTTGGATGTTGACTGGGAATCAATTAAAAATTCTCCAACAGAGCTCCTGGTTAATTCTTTATGCTTGTTAAGCCCATATAGACCAGAAGAAAAGCAAGCCCTATTAGAGGCCAAAACTCTTTCTGAAAGAAATGAAATATTAATCGCAATGACAGAAATGTCTATGTCCTCCGAGGGCGGAACAGAACAAATACAGTGAGAGAAAATGACTAAAGAAGTAGATCCAAAATTATTAGAAATTTTAGTTTGTCCAGTTACAAAAGAGACACTTGAGTGGGATAAAAACAAACAAGAGTTAATTAGTAAAAAAGCTGGATTAGCATATCCAGTTAGGGATGGTATTCCTATTATGTTAGTGGATGAAGCAAGAAAAATAATTTAAATAGTTTTTGATCCGGCTGGCTTGTTCATAAGGAGGCTGGGTCTCTCCAGGGCTCCTCCGGATGCCTCATTAGCAAGCAAGCTTTTAAGGGGGCCTTCTTTATTAAATATTTTCATTAAGTTTCTTCTGATCCCTTTTGCCAAAGATGATTCAGATTTAAAAATTGCATTAATGAAGCTTATGCCCTCAACAAATGCATTTCCCTCAAACTGCCTTTTACCTTCAAAACTTTTCATTGATGGGCAAGTCATTATATCTATACCAAGTTTTTTTGATTCGACTAAGGCATCAGCTATATAAGCAAGATCCCTTAAGCTCTGGTTCCAAGCCTGCCCAGCCAAAGGGTGCATTGATCTAATAGCGTCACCAACAAAAAGATTTCTATCGATCCGTGGTGTTTTGCAACTAACTTTCTTTAAAGGAAAGGAAATTGGTTGAGTTGAAACTTTTATTTTTCCTAGGTATATACTGCACATATCGTTTAATTTTTTTTCAAGATCTTTGGCGCTAGATAAAATTTCATGAGCATTGAATGTTTTTTCGGTCCAGACTAGAGATGAATAATTTTTAGTTTTTCTTTTTCTTAACGGTAGCAAAGCCAATGGACCATTTTTGAGAAAGAATTGATATGCATAACCCTTGTGATCTTTACTGTGCTCTAAAGTTGCAGTTATTGCTGTTTGTTCGTAATCAACAGATTCATATTTAATTTGAAAAATTTTTTGAAAATTTAAATCTAATCTCTCAGTAAAAATGTTAAGCTTAGATTTAATAGAGGTACTTTTATTGAAGGTAATTGTAGAAAAATTATTCTCCGCCAAAATAGATTTGGGGCTTTCTTTAATAGAATTTTCTTTATTGAGCTTTAATCTTCCCTCTAGAGATTTTTTAATAAGTCCGTATTCTGAAATAAATGCTATTTGATCATCAAGGTCCTCCGAATTAAAAATAACCTTACCTTTTATCTTTTCGTCAGAAACACCGCCCTCAAAGACAATCATTTTTTCAACATTTTGAGCTTCTATTTCAACACCAAGAATTTTAAGCATATTTATTGATGCTGATGATAGGGCAAGCGATCTTATATCTTCTTCTGACTTTTCTTCTTTTTGTTTTCCTTGAATATTAACAAAGCTCATACCGCAATGCTCAGCAATCAGACACATTGCCTTGGCTGTTAAACCGCTTCCAAAGATAGTAACATCAAAATTATTTTTTTTCATCATTAGATGTAATAGTATAGTTCAATAAAAAATTAAATTAAATTAACGTTTAAATAAAAAAGTTCTTGCAGATTGTTGTATTAAGGCGTGATTATCAATCTGATTCGTTAATTTATATTTATAGGGTTTTATAGAAAAAAATAAATGAGCATTCTTAAAAAAATATCCGCCTTCCCAACAAATGTTTTATTTAGGCTAAGGGGCTTTCTTTACGTTGTTTTCTTTGGACTAATGAATTTAATAATAGGTATATTGCTTGTGTTGGCTGGAGTCTTCATACTAGTAGCACTTGTCTCATATAATGCCTTAGATCAAAGCCTTAATACAATATCAGACAATCCTCCCGCGAATTTACTTGGAAACCCTGGCTCTTATATATCAGACATTATTGTTCAGTTTCTTGGAATTCTATCAATAATAATTCCTGTTATCCTAATTATCTTTGGTTTCTTAAAGATTATTAAAAAATTAGAAAATTCATTGATAAAAGTCTTGCTTGTTTTTATTGGACTGTTTCTTCTTTCGGCTACGTTTGAAAAATCATTTAGTGACGGAGGAATTTTTGGTTCTCTTTCATTGGAGGTGATTGAATCTTTAGTTTATAAATTAAGCTTGGCGATAAACTTTAATCTATTAGAAAATAAGTTATTTATTTATTCATTTTATATAAGTCTAGGTTTCTTTTCTTCTCTTCTAATCACCTATGGGCTATTGCCTGGCAATATAAACCTGGGTGTTGAGACAGCCAATAAATCTAAAATAATTGAAACGGAAATTTTAAGTTCTTCTGAGAAAGTAATAAAAAATAAAAGGGTAAAATTCCCAAGCCTTATTAAAAAAGAAAGAAAGAAAGAAAAACCTCCTCCACCTAAAGAGGGTCAGGTATATGAAAATACCAGAGGCTACAGTCTCCCAAGTCTTGACCTGCTAAGTGATGTTCCGTCCGAAAGAAAAGAAAATACAGTTTCAGATAAAAAAATTAATGAGAATAAAGAGCTTCTAGCGACCACACTTAAAGATTTTGGAATTAATGGAAAAATAATAAGTGTAAATCCAGGACCTTTTGTAACTCTTTATGAGCTTGAGCCGGCACCGGGGGTAAAGTCATCTAGGGTTATTTCTCTTGCAGATGACATATCGAGATCGATGAGTGCAACATCAGCCAGAATAGCAGTTGTTCCAGGTAAAAACTCAATAGGTATAGAGCTTCCTAACTATAGTAAGGAGACAGTTTATTTAAGAGAAATACTAGAGAGTGATATTTTCGAAAACAAGAAAGGAGGAATACCATTAAGCCTTGGAAAAGATATTGGAGGGGTTCCAACTGTAGCCGATCTCTCCAGAATGCCTCACCTTATGATAGCGGGAACAACGGGTTCTGGAAAATCGGTTGGAATAAATGGAATGATCTTATCAATACTATACAGATTCAGGCCAGATGAATGTAGGCTAATCATGGTAGATCCCAAAATGATAGAGCTCTCAGTGTATGATGGAATACCTCATCTTCTTACCCCAGTAATAACTAGCCCAAAAAAAGCAGTCGTGGGTCTAAAGTGGGTCGTTAAAGAAATGGATGATAGGTATAACAGGATGTCAAAACTCTCAGTAAGAACTATGGAAGCTTTTAATGAAAAAGCCGAAGACTACAGAAAAAAAGGTAAAAAGTTCAAAAGAAAGATTCATACTGGTTACGATGATGAAACAGGTCAGCCACTTTATTCAGAAGAAGAAATAGAGCCTAAGAGAATGCCTTTTATTGTTGTCGTAATTGATGAAATGGCAGACCTCATGCTAGTTGCGAAAAATGATATAGAGCACCTTGTTCAAAGCTTGGCGCAAAAGGCAAGAGCAGCGGGCATTCATTTAGTAATGGCAACGCAAAGGCCTTCGGTAGATGTTGTTACAGGAACAATAAAGGCAAACTTTCCAACCAGGATTGCCTTTCAGGTTGCATCGAAAATTGATAGTAGGACAATCTTAAATGAAATGGGAGCAGAGCAGCTTTTAGGAAGAGGTGATATGCTCTATATGTCTGACGGAGGGAAGGTCGTTAGAGTTCACGGCCCTTTTGTTTCAGATGATGAGGTTGAAAGAGTCGTCGGCTTCATTAGGAAGCAAGAAACGCCCGAGTACATTGAGTCTATAACAAAAGAAGAAGGGGGCGAGGGTAATTTAACATCGCCTCAAGGTGAATCCGAGGATGCTCTTTTCAGTCAGGCGGTGTCAATAATTATAAAAGATAAAAGAGTTTCAACTAGCTACATTCAAAGAAAACTTCAAATAGGCTATAATAGGGCGGCAAGGATAATTGAGGAAATGGAAGAAAAAGGTATTATTTCTGCAGCAAATAGCCAGGGAAAGAGAGAGATTATAGGTCAGGATAATTAATGAAATACCAAGAAAAGAAAGTTATTTTTCTCATATTCTTTGCATTAATCTCCTTTTCTGCATTTGGTCAAGATAGCAAGTCTCTTCCGGCAAGTAAGTGGGCTCAATCTTTCGAAAACTATTTATTTAATCTAGGTTCAGTTTCGGGAAAATTTACTCAGCTTGATAAGTATGGGAAAGTATTAAAAGGTAACTTTTGGTCAAACGGAAAAGGTTCAATAAAATTTAGCTACATACCTCAGTCAGAGCTAATCATAGTTATTAAAGATGGTTTAATTTCTGTGAAAGAGTTTGATGAGGGTCCAATAAGCCAATACTCTATTAAGGATAGCCCTATATCAAGCTTATTTTCAAAAGATTTTAGCTTAAAAAAATTTTTAATAAATGAAATAGTTATTCAAGGAAATATTGGCACAATTGAGCTAAGGACTAAGAAGAACTCATCAAGAAACTCTGTATTTCTAACAGGTGATTATCCTAACCCTCAGTTGAGGCAGTGGAAATTAATTGATACTCAAAACAACGAGACCACAGTTTTCTTTTCTAAAATTGAAAAATTTAATTTTCTAGATGAAAACTTTTTTACTATAAACTGATAGAAAAAATAAAAAAATATAGCAACAGTAAGATATAATTGCTAATAAGGTAACAATATTTAGAGGGAAAGGTTATGGATAAAAGAAAAAAGAGTGTTAAGACGACAAGAAGAAAGTTCGTGTCAGGAGCTGGTATTATCGCTGCAGGCCTAGTCCTAAGACCCCTCAGCTTATTTGCTCAAGACGAAGTGATGGCACTTGGCCTATATTCACCTGAAAATTATTTATCAGAGAAGCTTATCTCGAAAGTAGCCAAGAGTATTAGTCACAAAATTAATTCCGAGGCATATAATTTAGAATCAAGCTTTGATTTCAATAATGGATCACATGACATAATAATAGGAAGAGATTCAGTAATTGAAAATCTGATTGATGAAGAAAAGCTATTAGAACTGAACAATGATTTAATAACAAACAGATCATTTATTGATCAAAAATTTTTAAATTCATCGTTTGATCCAGATAGGAAATATAGCATTCCTTTGTCTTATGGTGCTATAGGAATTGCTTATAGAAAAAGCAAATTCTCAGAGCCGCCTTCGACCTGGAGATGGCTGCTAGATTCAGATAAGTATGCTGGTAAGATTGCTCTTATTGGAGAAGGAAGAACGCTCATACAACTTGCGCTTAAGTATATGGGCGTTAGCCTCAACACAAATGATCCAATGTGGATTAATCAGGCAGAAAAACTCTTAAAACGTCAAAAAGTAAACGTTAGAGACTTTGGAAAAAAGAATGGTAGGGATTTACTGGTTAGTGGTGAAGTAGATTTAGCCATCTTAAGCAATGAAGAGTATAAGAAAATTAATGATAGCGATATTGAATTTACTTTTCCTAGAGAGGGTAGTCTTATTTGGCAAGATTCTGTGTGTATTTCTAAATCTTCACAACTTTCAGGTGATGCGCATACTATAATTAATTCTCTTCTAGAGCCAAAAAATGGAAGATCTCTTGCTGAAGATATACAATTTGCAACTCCTAATATAATGGCTCTAGACATGTGCAAGGAGAGCTATAAAAATAATCATACACTCTTCCCAAACTCACAAATAATCGAGCGCTATGAAGATACATCTTCGATACTGGACTTTGATTACGAAATGATGATTGAAGAAATGTGGGATAATATCCTAAGTGCATAAATATTAAATGAAAGTTCGTGTGCTTAGCTGGAATATTAACTCTGTTAGATTAAGAATAGATTCTCTTTTATCTATAATTAAAGAATATCGTCCTAACGTTGTTTGCCTTCAAGAAACTAAATGCCCAAATGACCAATACCCGTATGAGGAATTTCATAAGGCTGGTCTAAGGAATGTTTATTCGAACGGAATTAAAGGATATCATGGAGTTTCTATAGCTACCAACCTTGAAGTGGAGAGGGTTGAGCAAAAAGATTTTTGTCAAAAGAAAGACGGCCGTCACCTATCGTTAACGGTAACCACCAAAAATAAACCCCTAACTATAAATAACTTTTATGTTCCGGCAGGTGGCGATGAGCCTGATCCTGAAATTAATGATAAATTTAAACATAAATTGGATTTTTTGGACGAGGCAAGTGCGTGGCTTAAATCAAAAAAAAATAAAAAAGATTTAATATTACTTGTTGGCGACCTCAACATAGCGCCGCACGAAAACGATGTTTGGTCTCATAAACAACTAGTTAAAATTGTGAGCCACACCCCTGTCGAAGTTAGAAAGTTAGAAAAATTAAGATCCTCTTATGACTTTATAGATTCGATAAGAAAATTTTATCCGTACACAGAAAAAGTTTATAGCTGGTGGAGCTATAGGTCAAAAAACTGGGAAGAATCAAATAGAGGAAGGCGTCTTGATCATATGTGGTCAAGCCCTGAACTAGATAAGTTTATTAAATCTACATCTATAGAAAAAAGAGTTAGAGATTTCGAGAGGCCCTCTGACCATGTACCTTTGATTGCAGACTTTAAATTCTAATATTACCTAAGTTTAAAACGATACCCATTATCAGAACTTTCTATAAAAAAGGTATCATTAAAGTAATTAATTTTTTTTCTTATAGTATATATATGTGTGGTAAGAGTTTTAGTTTCGATATCTTCTTTATAGCCCCAAACTTTATCTAACAAAAAATTTTGACTAACTTTTGAGCCTTTTTCCTTAATAAGGTGCCATAAAATCTTTGCCTCTTTATCAGTAAGCTTAACACTAACCTTCGAATCTTTAATATGCTTACCCACCATATCTAAGGATATTTTTTTAAATTTAATATTATGGTACTCAGTATGCTCATTTTGAATCACTACGCTTTGTAGCTCATGTATCAATTCATTTAAGCTAACCGGGAGGTTAAAAAATCGAGCCTTACTTTTATCTTCAGCCTTATCTTCTTTCGTTGCATTAAAAAATATAGCGGTTTTTTTGAAAGAATTATTCTTTAGAAATATTTTAAAATCTCCAAATGAGTTTTCTTCAGAACAAAAAAACATTAGTACATAATTATCACTAAAATTTATTTTTTTTTCCAATGTAAATTTATCAATAATATTTAATCGAAAAATCTTTGAGCCTATAAAAAGATCAGTAAGCAACATATTAAGGGTTGTATTCTTGGAGAAGAGAAATATCTGATGTATCAATTTTTCACCCTGGGACCCATAATAGCCTCTCCAACCCTAATGTGAGTAGCGCCGAGAGCAATAGCAGTCTCAAAATCATTGCTCATACCCATACTTAGGTATTTAAGTTTATTTTTTTTTGCAAGCTTGTTAAGAAAAGCAAAATAAACAGAGGATTCCTCGTTTGGTGGAGGCATAGTCATTAATCCTACTATATTAATCTTATCAAAGATCTTACCGTTATCTAAAAATTTATCAATTTCTGAGACCTTGACACCGCCCTTGGTTGGTTCATCAGAAATATTTACCTGAATAAAAATATCTCTCAGCAATGACTTTTCGTTTAGACTTTTGTTAATACCCTCCAGGGTCTTCGGCCTATCTATGGAGTGAATACAAGTAAAAATAGAAACAGCATCCTTAATTTTATTTGACTGGAGTCCACCTACCATATGAAGCTCTATTCCTTTGTTTAAATTCAAAATATCTTCCCACTTGTTCTTGGCCTCTTGAACTTTATTTTCACCAAACAAAAGGTGACCAGAGTCTAGTAGCGGCTTAATGAACTCTTTATCAAATTTTTTTGTAACAACAATTAATTTTACATCATCGGGGTCCCTGTTAAACTTTATAGAGGCGCGCTCAATTTTTTCTTTTATGTCTATTAGGTTTTTTTGAATAAAATGCATATTGTTTCTATACTACTTATAATTACTTTATCGAAGACTATAAAAATTAAAATATAAAATTTAGATTTAATTCCTTTTGAGATAAACTAGAAATCCTGTTATTGGTTAACTATATTAAAAATAAGTAACTGTACAAAGAGGCAAGATTAATGAATAAAAAAAGTATTGCAATATTATTTTTTTCAGTTTTTATTTTCTTAAGTAACTGCTCTAAAAAAATTGACGCAGAAATATCTGATATTGAAAAATCTCAAGTTTCCATGGCTGTTAATGCATTCCTTTGGAGGGCGAGCCTTGATACAGTCTTTTTTATACCCCTAGACATTGTTGACCCAATAGGTGGAGTTATAACCACTCAATGGTATGAAGATACGAATAATTCCAATGAGAGAATCAAGCTAACAATTTATATTAAAGATAGAAGATTAAGGGCGGACGGAGTTAGTGTTAACATTTTCAGGGAAGTGATGCTTGCAGACAGGTGGGTTAAAGCTGACATAAATCCAGATACAGCTAATCTTATTGAAGCCTCTATATTAACTAAAGCTAGAGAACTTAGAATTGGCACCCAAGGTAGTAGCTAATTTAAAAATGTCTGAATATCTTCCAAAAGAAATAGAATCTTACTGGCAGAGCATGTGGTTAAAAAATAAGTCATTTAAGCCAGAGCCGATTACTAGCTCAAAACCAAAAAAATATATTCTCGAGATGTTTCCGTACCCCTCGGGAAATATACATATGGGGCATGTTAGAAACTATACGATAGGTGATGTTGTTGCTAGATATAGAAATGCGTGCGGAGATAATGTTCTTCATCCAATGGGATGGGATGCCTTTGGGATGCCAGCAGAGAATGCAGCAATGGAAAAAAAAATCCATCCAAAAGAATGGACCTATAACAATATTAAAGCCATGAAAAAACAGCTTCAATCTCTTGGTCTGTCTATTGACTGGGATAGGGAGTTTGCAACATGTGATCCAGAATATTTCAAACACCAGCAAAAATTATTTGTAGACCTTTTTGAGGCAGGGTCTGCTTACAGAAAAGAAAGCTTGGTAAACTGGGATCCAGTTGACAAAACTGTTCTTGCTAATGAGCAGGTTATCAATGGTAAGGGATGGCGCTCAGGAGCAACAGTTGAGAGAAAAACATTAACACAATGGTTTTTAAATATCTCTAAGGATGCCGAAAGACTGCTGAATGAAATTCCAAAACTAAATGAATGGCCAGAGCGCGTTAAAGTAATGCAAGAAAATTGGATTGGTAAGTCTATTGGAATTTCATTTGAATTTAAATGTATAGATCCTGAAAATCTTGAAACTAAACCAATTAAAGTTTTTACTACGCGTCCAGATACACTTTTTGGGGCAACCTTTTGTGGTATATCGATAGACCATCCTATAGCTATAAGGATTGCAAAAATAGACATTGCAGCAAAGGAATTTATCAAAGAATGTCAAAAAATTGGATCTACCGCCGAGGCTATTGATAAAGCAGAAAAGACTGGATTCCTTAGTGGCTATAAAATAGAGCATCCTTTTAAACCTGGGACTTTTTTGGATGTATATATTGCTAACTTTGTCTTAAGTGAGTATGGAACAGGTGCAATATTTGGCTGCCCAGCCCATGACCAAAGAGATTTTGAGTTCGCTAAAAAATATAAAATACCTATCATCCCTGTTGTGTGCCCAGAAAATGAAAGTGATGGAAGCTTAAAAAATATGAGTGAATCCTATACGGGTGATGGAAAAATAATTAATTCGGAATTTTTAAATGGCTTAAATATTAAGGAGGCCAAAGAAAAGGCTTCTGACCTTTTAACGTTAAATAATAATGGAGAAAAGGAGACTAACTTCAGACTAAGGGACTGGGGTATATCAAGGCAACGGTATTGGGGATGTCCAATTCCAATAATACACTGTAGTAAGTGTGGCCCGGTGCCGGTGAAATCGAATGACCTTCCTATTAAACTGCCAGAAGACGTTACTTTTGATAGGCCTGGAAATCCATTGGAACACCACCCGAGTTGGAAAAAAACAAAATGCCCAAATTGCATGAAAGAGGCCGAAAGAGAAACCGATACATTTGATACATTCTTTGATTCATCTTGGTATTTTGCAAGATTCTGCGATCTTGATGATACAAATCCAACAAATAAAGATTCTGCAAACTATTGGTTACCTGTAGATCAGTATATAGGCGGTGTAGAGCATGCAATACTCCACCTGCTTTATTCTAGATTTTTCACCAATGCATTAAAAAATAGCGGGCACCTAAATATAAGCGAACCTTTTAAGGGAATGTTTACCCAGGGAATGGTTTGTCACGAAACATACAAAAATCATAGTAATGAATGGATAGAGCCCAGTATGGTAATAAAAAATAATGATGGCTGTTTCCATGCACAGACGAAGGAAGCTATAACTATTGGTTCTCCTGAGAAAATGTCTAAGTCTAAAAAAAATGTAATAGATCCAGATACGATCATAAAAGAATATGGAGCTGATACAGCAAGATGGTTTGTATTGTCAGACTCTCCTCCAGATAGGGATATTTTCTGGTCTGAGTCTGGAGTCGAAGCAGCAGGAAAGTTTATAAAAAAAATATGGAATACAATATTGCATCTAAATGATCTTTCTAAAAAGAAGGAAACTAATATTAATAACGCTAGTCAAAATTTAAAAGCGGGAAACCACAAAACCCTGTCAAAAGTTTCAAATGATCTAGATAGCCTTAGCTTTAATAAAGTAATAGCTAGTCTTTATAGTTATGTTGGTGATATTTCAAAAATTAAGGAGGAAGATTGTATAAACTCAGAAATTCTTGAAGAAACAATTTATTTTTTAATTATTATGCTTAACCCCATAACGCCCCATATGGCGGAAGAGGCCTGGAGGCTCACTCAAAAAACTAAGACATTATTATGCGATGAAGCTTGGCCAAAATATGACAAAGATTTAGTTAAAGAAAGCAAGGTTCTTATTCCTATACAAATAAACGGAAAAAAACGTTCTGAAATTATAGTAGCCGTTAGCCTTGGGGCAAGCGAGATTGAGGGCTTAGTGCTTCAACAGCAAAAGGTTCAGGAGATTATTAAAGACACTGAAATTAAAAAGATTATAGTGGTTCCAGGTAGGATTATTAATATTGTTATTTAATAGAAAAAAATTTTTTTTGATCTTGTTGGCATTTATACTGCCAAGTTGTTCCTTTTCGCCTTTATACAAAAATAGCCTACTCTCAGAAGTTTCATTTGTTGAGCCAAACAAATCAAATGAAGACCTGCACAATATATATATGAAATTAAGACGTTTATTCTTCACAAACACCTCGTCTGAAAATATATATATTGTTACTCTGTCGCTAGAGAAAAGGTATGACGATATTGATATTAGAGAAGATGAAAAGGTTACTCGCATGGGGGTTTCAAATAAAGTTATCTTTTATTTAAAAGACAAGGAAACAAAGGATATTCTTTTTGTGGGAGAAAGTATTATCTCAAGCGCGTTTAACAGGGTGGCTGAGCCTTACGCAAACGATATAGCTAAAAAAGATACTGAGGAAAGGCTTGCGACCTCAGTAGCTCAAGACATTAGAAACCAAATTATATTGTTTAGTAATAAAATTAATCAATGAAGGGTAAGCAACAAGATATCAGCTCAATAATACAGTCTAAGACGAGCTTGTTTAGGGCCATTATTCTTTATGGGCCGAATACCTTTTTTATAGATGAACTATACAGAGGACTAGGCCAATCATTAATTGACCAAGAAAAAGAAATATTTGGTTCTAGGGAGTTTGAGGCAAAAGAACTAGCAGGAGGGGCTGAGGAGTTTTATAATGAAATTCAGTCGATAACAT
The DNA here is from genome assembly GCA_028339975.1 of Hyphomicrobiales bacterium. Taxonomy (GTDB): domain Bacteria; phylum Pseudomonadota; class Alphaproteobacteria; order MED-G09; family MED-G09; genus MED-G09. The sequence continues at coordinate 45,055 of JAOLDG010000001.1, forward strand.
TTGGTCTAGAAAAAAAATATGTGAAGATTAATATGTTTGGTTCTGAGGCTGGTGGAGCAATTTTAGATTTTTTAAAAGACGAGCAAGATGATGTTTGTTTAATAGTGAAGGCTGGCGCTTTATCACCAAGGTCTTCTTTAAGAAAGGCAGCGGAAACTTCAAAAAATGCCATTATAGTTCCTTTCTATGAAGATGATAATGCAACTCTAATAAACTTTATAAGAGATAGATGTAAAAAAAGGAATTTTCAAGTGTCCCGAGATTCTTGTAGTGAGATAATCAACCTTTCTGGTTTAGAGAGAGGGCGAGTAAATGATAGTCTTGAAAGATTAATGCTATATCTTGAATCCTCTGAAAAAAGACAAATAAACATAGGAGATATTAAGCAGGTATTGTTTGATACAAACCAAAGTCAAATGAATGAACTTTGCGCAAGTGTTTGTCTTGGAAAAACAAAAGAATCTCAACAAATCCTTTCGCGTCTAATGCTTCAGGGTGTTACAGCACCTCAGTTTGTTTCAGCACTTCTTGGGCATTTTCAGAAAATCCATATAGCCGGCCTTAAAGTTTTATCCGGAGCAACGCTTGGGGCCGCGATAAAAGAAATTAAGCCCCCAATTTTTTACAAAGAAATAAAAAGTTTCCAAGGCCAAGTTGAAAACTGGGGCGTGATGAAAACCGAGAGAGCCCTCGAAATATTAGCAGAAACTGACCTTAAAACAAAAACCTTTAGTGGTCTGGGCAAGAGCATAATAGGCGACGTAGTTCTCAGATTAACTAATGTCTCCAGCAAGTGAGCACTAAAGAAATTTTTTACAGATAGAGTCTAACTGGTCATAAGTTAAATATTTAATTTTTAGTTCTCCCCGCCCGTTTCCTTTTTCAATTATCTCAACAAATAATCCAGTCTGATCAGCTAATCGCTTTTCTAGGGCAAGGGTATCTGGATTTTTAATTTTTGAGGAACGTTCTTTTTTATTTTTTCCGTTTTTAATATATGTTGCATATGCCTCAAGCTCTCTTACGCTCATTTTCTTTTTTATTGCATATTTTGCAACTGACAGAGGGTCTTTTAAAACTATAAGTGTTCTTGCATGACCTACACTTAGGGCGCCTTCCTGCAAAAGGGCCTGCACTTTATGAGGCAGTGTTAATAATCTAAGGGCATTGGCGATGTAGGTTCTTGATTTACTAAGAATTTTTGATAAATTTTCCTGAGTATATTCGTATTCCATTTGAAGTCTTTCAAACCCAAGCGCCTCTTCTATTGCCGTAAGGTTTTCTCTTTGCATATTCTCAATTAGGCCAACCTCTAGAACCTCACTCTCATTTAGATCCCTTATAACCACAGGTACATTATGAAGACCAGCTATTTGTGATGCGCGCCAACGCCTTTCACCGGCTATAATTTGATATCGATCTTTATTTGAGGTTGCTCTAACAAGAATTGGAAGCAAAACACCTTTCTCTTTAATGGACCCCGCAAGCTCTTTTAAGGATTCATCATTAAAGGTTTTTCTAGGCTGATCTCTATTTGGAACCAATAGATCTATAGGTAAGCTGTTTTGATTTGCGCTATCATTATTGGTTGTTTTAATTTGCTCATTATCGGCATCTTCATTTAGGTCGCCAATTAGGGCAGCGAGACCTTTTCCCAAACCTTTTTTCATAAATTATCCTCCTTAAAACGCTATATAAAGTTCCAATTTTCTTTTGTTAAAAACTCTCTAGCAAGCTCAATATAGGCCTTGCTTCCAGAACACTTGTGGTCATATATTAGTGCTGGAAGACCATGAGACGGAGCCTCGGATAGCCTTATGTTTCTTGGAATCTTTGTCAAAAAAACATCTTTGTCTAAATAGTTTCTAACGTCCTCTTCTACCTGGAGAGATAAATTATTTCTTTTATCAAACATCGTTAGAACAACCCCTGAAAGTTCTAGTTTGTTATTAATTGTTGAGCTAATATCCTTTATTGTTTTTAGTAACTGACTCAAGCCCTCTAGGGCATAAAACTCAGCTTGAAGAGGAACTAGCGCTCCATCGGATGCGGCCAAGGCGTTGAGTGTAATAATATTTAATGCAGGAGGGCAATCCAGTAAAATAAAGTCGTACTTATCAATATCCTGAACACTTTTTCTTAGGCGTAGCGCCCTATCGTCAAAGGTAGACAATTCAATTTCTACACCCAAGAGACTTTCATTTGCCGTTACAAGGTGAAGGTTTGGAATGTCTGTTTCAATCGCGCATTCATTTATTGATTTTGTTGAGGTTAAAAGATCATAAGTGCCAAACTCTCTTTTGGCAGGCGAAACACCTAAGCCGGTTGAGAGATTTCCTTGCGGATCCATATCAACCAACAAGACTTTTGCATCACACGCAGCCATTGCTGTTCCAAGATTTATTGTTGTTGTTGTCTTTCCCACCCCGCCCTTTTGATTAATAATAGAATATATTTTTTTACAGTTCATTTCTTTCCAGTCCCTCAACTATTATTATTCTAGATTCTTTATTAGTGGTACTTATTGCCAAAAAGTAGTCAATTTTCCAAAATTTTTGTGCATTATTTAACTCTTTTTCCCAGGACTTCCCTTTAGGAAAAATTCCAATTGCGCCATTTTTTATATTCTGAAAAAAAAGCTCACAGAGGTCGACCAAAGGCATTAAGGCTCTAGCGGTTACAACGTCCACTCCCATTGGTATCTTTTTTTTTGTATTTTCATAAAAATCTTGTACTACCCTTGTTGAATTTAGGTTTTTTTCTCTACCCAGCCTTAATAAGGCATCATTCAAAAAATCAGCCTTTTTCTTAATGGGCTCAACGAGATATCCGCTAAGGTCGGTTAAAAGAGCAATAACAATACCTGGGAATCCAGCTCCTGAACCAACATCACAAAAGGTTGTTGCTGATCTCGGAATTAAATTAACCAACTGGAGGCTATCCAAGATGTGTCTTTCCCATATTATTGATTCAGTACTTTTTCCAATAAGATTAATTTCCTTGTTTGCTTCTAAAACAAGGTGAACAAAGGTCTCAAGGTTTTTTTGTTTCTCTTTTGTTATAAGAACACCTTTCGTACATTCTATTTCCCCTGTAGCTAAGATTTTAAGATCGAGCCTATCAGCAATCAACGGGAGGTAAGCCATAATCAGGCACCCCTGTTATTCTTTATGTGCGCTATTATTAGGCCGAGCGCCGCTGGTGTAACGCCATCGATACGTTGAGCATGACCTAAGGTTTCGGGTCGCAGCTTTGTAAATTTTTCTTTATGTTCGTTTGAAAGGCCGTTTATTTTGCTATAGTCAATATTAGGGTTAATTTTTTTAGCCTCATCCCTTCTAAAACGATCAATCTCAATTTTTTGTCTAACAAGGTACCTATTGTAAAGCGCCTCTGCAGAAATAGTTTTTTCAACTTGAGGAGATAAATTGTCTATACCAGTCCAAAACTTCTTTAAGTCTTTATAAACAATTCCTGAATAGCCTAAAATATCATAAGCTGTCCTTTTCTTTCCATCAAGGTTGATCTTAAGCCCTTTTTTTTGAGCAAGATTTGGAGTTATTGTTAGAATCTGGAGATTTTTTCTTGCACGAGAAAGCTCATTTTTTTTCTTACACCATATTTTAGCTCTTTTTTTGCCAACCAGACCATTCTCTATGCCAATATCTGTAAGTCGCTCATCTGCATTATCGGCTCGGAGGCTAAGCCTATACTCAGATCTTGAGGTAAACATTCTGTAGGGTTCAGTGACCCCTTTAACAACTAGGTCATCAATTAAAACACCGATATAGCCATCAGCTCTATCAAAAAAGACCGGCTTTTTTTTAAGGCTTTTGAGGCCGGCGTTAGCTCCTGCCGCAAGACCTTGTGCCGCAGCCTCCTCATAGCCTGTTGTTCCGTTTATTTGCCCAGCAAGCCAAAGGCCGCTAACAGACCTAACGGCTAGTGTGTGGTCAAGCTCCCTTGGGTCAATATAGTCATATTCAATTGCGTAACCGTATTTCTCAATTTTAACATTCTCAAGACCTGGAATTGTTTTGAGAAATTCATCTTGAACACCTTCAGGAAGTGATGTAGAGATCCCGTTTGGATAAATAAGGTTACTGCTTAAACCCTCCGGCTCTAAAAAAATCTGGTGGCTGTCTTTGTCTGAAAACCTATCAACCTTATCTTCGATTGAAGGACAATACCGGGGCCCTATACCTGAAATATTTCCAGCATTAATAGAGGATTGAGATATATTTTTATTTATTATGTCGTGAGTTATTTTTGTTGTGTGAGTAATATGACAAGGAATTTGCTGATTAGTTATTTTGTCTGATATAAACGAAAAATTTTCTGGGACCTTGTCTGCTTTTTGAACTTCAAGAAACTTGTAGTTAATAGAATCTGATAAAAGCCTTGCCGGGGTTCCTGTTTTAAGCCTACCAAGAGCAAGGCCAAAACTATAAAGCGTTTTTGAGAGACCAAGGGACGGGGGTTCGCCAATCCTGCCTCCTGGTGTTGTTTTTTTACCACAATGAATTACACCGTTTAAAAAAGTTCCTGTTGTAAGTACTGTTGCTTTTGCTAAAAGCTTAACCCCACCGTTACAGATTACTCCTCTGACAACATTTTTCTTCTTTATAATGAGGTCTTCAACCGATGCTTCTAAAATGTCTAGGCCTTGTGTGTTTCTTATTTCATCCTGCATGTAGCTTGCATAAAGGGCCCTATCAATTTGAGCACGAGGGCCCTGAACAGCTGGTCCTTTTCGTTTATTAAGAACTTGAAAATGTATTCCGGAAAGATCTGATATCCTTCCCATTATACCATCCAAAGCATCAATTTCTCTAATAAGGTGGCCTTTTCCTATACCGCCCATTGCAGGATTACAGGACATAGAGCCTATTGTTGAAGCCTTGTTTGTTATGAGCAAGGTTTTTGCACCAACCCTAGCTGATGCAGTTGCTGCCTCACAACCAGCATGTCCGCCACCTATAACTATAACATCGTAATCATATTTACTCATTGTTCTTTTTAGGACCTAAGTCTAAAAGTTACAAGGTTAATTTGTTCCACGTGAAACATTTATTGTTTTACTGTTTTTGAGACTAGTATTGTTTCACGTGAAACAATTATTATTTTCCAATACAAAACTTATTGAAAATAACACCAAGAACGTCTTCATTGCTTGTTTCTTGTGTTATACTATCAATACTTTTGAGGGCATCCCTTACGTGCAAAGATATAATTTCTAAATCGCCGCCCTTAATGCTGGCAAGCGCTTTGCTTGCCCTTATGAGGTGATTTTTTTGTCTCTCTCTGTTCAAAAGCGTGCCTAATTGTGATGAAGAAAGCTTTTTTATTTTCTCTTTCAGCTTTTTTTCTAAGATATTAAGCTTTTTGTTGGTTTTAATTGAAATACTTATGTTTGGCCTTATCTTATGTTGTTTTTTAAGGTCAGACTTATTAATTACAACAATATCATTATCTTTAACGGTCATGTCTATACCGTAAAAAGGTTTTTTTTCAGAGTTAGATCCTAAAAAAATCCTTATGTGGGCTGTTTCGAGCTCTTTTTTTGTTCTTTTAAGGCCCTCTTTTTCAATTTCATCTTTTGCGGCCCTTATGCCGGCTGTATCGGTTAATGTTACATATACTCCGTCATAAGTTCTCTCTGACCTTAATAAATCAGTAGTAGTCCCTGGTTTTTTAGAAACTATTGAAATGTTTTTATTTGTTAAGTAATTGATTAAGCTAGATTTTCCTGAGTTTGGCCTTCCTACTATCGCTATTTTTATTCCGGCCTGTAATATTTCATTGTCGTCTTCTGTCTTAATATAGCTATCGATTTCACTCTGGGCTTTTTTTGATATCTTTTTGATATCTTTTATCAGGTTTGTAGGAACATCCTCATCAGAAAAGTCGATTGAAGCTTCAATGTAGGCAAGACAGCTCTTGATTTCTTCTGCCCACTTTAAGTATTGGTTTGTTGCCTCATCTCCATACTGCATAATTGCCTGGTGTCTTTGTTTTTCTGTCTCCGCTGAAATAAGGTCGTTAAGGCCCTCCACCTGTACTAAATTAATCTTTCCTGATAGATATGCCTGTTTTGTAAACTCGCCTGCTTCAGCGGGTCTAAGGCCCTCTATTTTTGATATTTCTTTTAGCAGCGCCCTTATTACTGCATGGCTTCCATGCGTGTGGAATTCTGCAACAGGCTCTCCAGTGAAACTTTTGTGTCGTTCAAAATATATTACAATAGATTCGTCAATTTTCTCGTTATTGTCTTTGTATATATTGCAAAGCGTTGCTTTCCTCGGCTGGAGCCTCTTTTTAGTTAGTGTATTTATTGTCTTTTCAGCAAGGTCTCCCGAAACTCTTACTATGGCGACTCCAGCTTGTCCTTGGGCTGTTGAAAGTGCATAAATTGTCATGGGTATTTCGCCCTTTTACAAGCGTTTTTCGCTTAATCTTTATGTGTTCATTGAGTTATAAAATTCTTCATTTGTTTTGGTCTGACCGAGCTTATCAAGAAGAAATTCGATAGCGTCTACTGTTCCCATTGGGTCTAAAATTCTTCTCAAAACATATATTTTATGAAGTTTATCTTTGTCTAAGAGAAGCTCTTCTTTCCTTGTCCCGGAGCGCATTATATCTATTGCAGGGAAAACTCTTTTATCAGCCATCTTCCTGTCTAAAACAAGCTCACAGTTTCCTGTTCCTTTAAACTCTTCAAATATAACTTCGTCCATTCTACTACCTGTATCTATTAAGGCAGTTGATATGATTGTAAGCGATCCCCCCTCTTCGATATTACGTGCAGCACCAAAAAATCTTTTTGGTCTTTGGAGTGCGTTAGCGTCTACACCTCCAGTTAACACTTTTCCTGATGATGGTACAACAGTATTAAAAGCACGACCAAGCCTTGTAATTGAGTCAAGCAGTATAACAACGTCTCTTCCATGTTCAACTAACCTCTTGGCTTTTTCCATTACCATTTCTGAGACGGCAACGTGACGTGTTGCCGGTTCGTCAAAGGTCGAAGAAACAACCTCACCATCTACGGACCGCTGCATATCTGTAACTTCTTCAGGTCTTTCGTCAATTAAAAGGACAATTAAATAACATTCCGGTTGATTTTTAGTTATTGAGTTTGCAATATTTTGAAGGAGAACGGTTTTGCCTGTTCTTGGTGGTGATACTATTAGGGCTCTTTGTCCTTTTCCTAACGGTGCAACAATATCAATTATACGGTCAGAGAGATCTTTTTTTTCGTCGTTTTCTACCTCCATAATCAAAGTTTCATCGGGGTATAGTGGTGTTAGATTATCAAAGTGAACTTTTGTCCTCATATTTGCTGGGTCTTCAAAATTTATAAGATTAACCTTAACAAGAGCAAAATATCTTTCTCCTTCTTTTGGGCCTCTAATGTACCCTTCGACGGTGTCACCAGTTCTTAAAGAAAACTTTCGTATTTGTGATGGGCTTATATAAATATCTCCCGGTCCTGGTAAATAGTTTGCATCAGCAGACCTAAGAAACCCGAAGCCGTCTTGTAAGACCTCTATCACACCCTCACCAAGAATTTCTATATCTTGGTCCGCAAGGTTTTGCAGTATTGCAAAGTATAGTTCTTGTTTTCTTAATGAGCTTGCGTTTTCAACGTCATTTTCTATTGCAAACTCAATTAACTCAGGTGCAGATTTTTCTTTCAAGTCTTGAAGTTTTAGTTCTTTCATTGGGGTGCCTATTAAAATAAAAAGAAATTTTATTTTTTTGTTAATTCAGTATACTTCTTAAAAACATGTTAGTCAAAAATAATATATTTTGCATAATATTACGTTAACTTAGTATCTATATATAATATATAAAGATAAGTAGTATTAGTTGTTGTAGTGCTTTTAGCGGTAATTAAATAATTGCTAACATAAATATAAACAGCACACAAACTAAAGTTATACACAAAACATCAACAAACAACTAAAAGTGACCGCTTCCAAACAAACTAAAAGCGGTAACAGCGTGGATAAAAGAAAACAAAACTTACCAACACAAAAAACTATATAAAATTAATTGTTAAGAAAAACTTAATAAAAACTGTATATATGTATTGTATATTAGTAAAACAGCATAAACCTGATAAACTCACAAATCACTAACAAGATGTTAACAAAATGAAAACAACAACAAAAAGAAAACTAAAAATGCACCTGGTTTCCGATTCAACCGGTGAAACTCTTAAAGCTGTCTCGAATGCGGCCGCGGCACAATTCATACAAGTTGAGTATGACCAAATAACATACCCTATGGTAAGAACCAAGCCGCAGCTTCAGAGAGTTCTTTTAAGTATAAAAAAGGAAAAAGGAGTAGTGCTTTGCACTCTCGTCGACCAAGGACTTCAAGAAGAGCTTGAAGAATTTTGCAAAGAAGAGAAAATCTCATATATGCCGGTGATGGAAAGTATTGTTAATCTTCTTGAAAAGGACACAGGCCTTAAAGCTATAAATAAGCCCGGAGGACAACACGTACTAAATGAAGAATATTTTAAAAGGATTGAGGCAATTAATTATACCCTCGAGCATGACGACGGCGAAGGCCAAAAAGACCTTGAGTCAGCGGACGTCATTGTTGTTGGTGTTAGCAGAACGTCGAAAACACCAACCTGTATTTATCTTGCGAACAGGGGCATAAAAGCTGCCAACTACCCGCTGGTTCCGGAGATAGGTGTTTCTGTAGAGCTAGATTCTGTAAAAAAACCAACAGTTGTTGCACTTATAACATCGGCGCACACACTGGTTGAAATAAGAAAGAAAAGATCCTTAGAGCTTGGCCTCGAGAACCGGGAGACCGACTACACAAACATTCACAAGGTGGAAGAAGAAATTGTTTTAGCAAAAAGAATTTTTGCAAATAAAGGTTGGCCAGTGATTGACATTACAAGAAGGTCGGTAGAAGAAACCGCTTCAGCAATCATGAATATAATTTCTATAAAAGGCAAAAGTTAAATGAAGAGAGACCGGATTAGTAAAAAAGTAAATAAAAGAGTTATTCTGGCGTCAGAATCACCCTCAAGAAAAAATATTTTAAAGTCTTCGGGTATAGATTTTACATCAATAGCTTCTGGGGTGAATGAAGATGAAATCAAAGAGGTTTTTAAGGGATCACCAAAAGAGCTTGCATTAGCTCTTGCAGAGGCAAAATCAACATCTGTCTCAAAAATTATTAGATCTGCGCTAGTTATCGGCGCCGATCAGGTTTTGTCTTTCAAAGGAAAGCCTTTTAGTAAGCCGGGGTCTTTAAAACAAGCTAAAGAGAATCTTTTACTGTTTAAAGGAGAAAAACACACACTAGAGTCAGCAACCACCATTGCCTGTGATGGAAAAATAGTTTGGCGGCACCAAGATTCACCATGCTTAACTATGAGGAAATTTTCTAATAAATTTCTAAACCTATATTTAAAAAAAGCTGGAAAAAACACCCTTCTTTCATCAGGCGGCTATTCAATTGAAAAAGAGGGGTCACAACTTTTTTCTAAAATAGAAGGCGAGTTTTTTTCTATTATCGGGCTCCCCTTGGTACCGCTCTTGGAAAAATTAAGAAAGCTCAAAGCCAAAGGGGTTGATGAATAATGAAAAAAGCAGCAGTAATTGGCTTTCCAATAAAACATAGCTGGTCGCCCGATATTCATAATTTTTGGTTAAAGAGCAGTAAAATAAACGGAGAGTATAAGAAAATAAAAGTTCAACCAGAAGAGCTACAAAACTTTATTTTAAAAGCTAAAAACTCTGGCTATTCAGGGCTCAATGTCACCGTACCATATAAAGAGAAAGTTGCTCAAATTTGCGACGAGCTTTCGGGAATAGCCATAAAGCTTGGAGCGGTTAACCTAATAACTTTCCGAGGTGGAAAAATTTTTGGCGACAATACTGATGGCGAAGGGTTTATCGCTAGTGTTTTGAACAAGCTTCCAAATCTTTCTTTTGAAAACAATAACTTTGCAATTCTTGGTGCCGGAGGTGCAGCAAAAAGTATTGCTTATGCACTTTCTGAACGCAAAGCAAAAAAAATAATTATTATTAATCGTGACCTAGAAAAAGCAAAAAAGCTCTCTGAAAAGATAGGGGAAACAGCCGAAGCTTATAGTTTGACTGACATTAAAAAAGGACTAAAAAAAACTACGTTTTTAATCAACGCAACATCTATGGGTATGGCAGGTGGTCCGCCACCAATAAAAATGGGCCTTAGTGGCTTTCCCTCCATACTTTGTTTTGCGGACATTGTTTATAATCCTGGAATTACAGGGTTTATGCAAGAAGCTTCTCTTTCTGGAATAAAGGTTATTGGTGGCATCGGAATGCTTATTAATCAAGCAGCACCATCCTTTGAAGCTTTTTATGGCCAGCCCCCAAAAAACCCTGAAGGTCCTTATGCACTCTTAGAAAACAAAATAATGGATGTCGGAAATGATTAAGATTGGCCTTACGGGATCCATTGGAATGGGAAAAAGCACAACATCAAAGCTATTTTTAAAGCAAGGAGTTCCGGTTTATGACGCGGATGCATCCGTTCACAAGCTTTACAAAAAAGGACAAGAGGGGTCGAAACACATACAAAAAATTTTTCCAAAAGCAATCACAGCCGAAGGGAGCGTGAACAGAGACCTTCTAAGCAAAGAGGTGGTAGGAAATAAAGAGAAACTAAAAAAGCTCGAATCTATAATACATCCACTTCTCACTGAAAGCCGAAAATTATTTTTTAAAAAAAACAAAGATTCAAAATTGTGTGTTTTGGATATTCCGCTTCTTTTTGAAACTGGAGGAGAAGGGTCTGTTGATTTTACTGTAGTTGTTTCAACCACTTATGAGATTCAAAGAAAAAGAGTCTTGGCGAGAAAAAATATGACAGAAGAGAAGTTTGAAAAAATTCTCTCGGCTCAGATTCCAAGTGAAGAGAAATGTAAAAAAGCCGACTTCATCATTGATACATCGATTGATATTGACGACGCAGAAAAACAAGTTAAGAATATTATTATGTCATTAGGATTTTAAATGCGAGAAATTGTTCTAGATACTGAAACGACTGGTCTCAGTCCAAATAAAGGAGATAGGGTTGTGGAGATAGGTTGTGTTGAATTAATTAACCATGTTCCAACAGAAAATACCTTTCAGGTATACCTCAACCCCGAGAGGGATATGGATGAAGGTGCGCAAAGAGTCCATGGATTAACAAATGAATTCCTTTTAGATAAACCAAAATTTTCAGAAATTGCAGAAGAATTTATTTCTTATATTGGGGAAAGCAAAATCATTGCTCACAATGCGTCTTTTGATATCAATTTTTTGAATAGTGAGCTTGCTAGGGTAGATAAATCTAAAATTTCGGACGAGCGAGTTGTTGATACCTTAAAGATGGCGCGCGAAAAATACCCCGGAGCTAGAAACAGCCTCGACGCTCTCTGTAAAAGATTTCTTGTAGACAACTCAAACAGAAAACTTCATGGAGCCCTTCTTGACTCAGAACTTTTAGCAGAAGTTTATTTGGAACTTATAGGAGGAAAGGAGCCAGACCTTGCCCTTGCCGTAGAGAAAAAAGCAACCAATCAATCAAACGAAGAAGTTAATGGTTTCATAGCAAAAAGAGACAAAGCTTTAAAGCCTCGGCTAACAGAAGAAGAACAAATTAAACACAAAAATTTTATAGAAACGTTAAAGGTAAAGCCACTATGGTATGGATAGTCACGTTATAGATTCTCTCTTTCTCATTTCAAGAATAATCTTATTTACCACTGTTCTAATTATAAGCCTTCTTAGCTGAGGCACTATCAAACATATTCCAATAACATCTGTAATAGCGCCAGGTACTATAAAAAAGAAGGCGCCGACCAAAAGAACAACACCCTCAACAACCTCGTGAAGTGCTTGCTTGCCCTGTGATATTTTCGACTGAAGGTTGTAAAGTATTCCTAACCCCTGATGCTTGGCAATCATAATTCCAAGACCTGCTGTCCCTATTATTAGAGCAAGGGTCCCAAGGGCACCAAAAATACTCCCCAGCTTGACTAGAACCCAGATTTCAACAACAGGAAGGACAATCATGAAAACTATTATAAAGTATGACATTTAAAACCTTCTTAAATTAAACAAACTTATTTTATTTATATAAAGTAACTGTATATTGCTTTACTACCAAATAGTATAACAAGGTTTAATAAAAAGGAAAATCAATATGGGAAACCCATTCGATCCTATGAATATATTACTAGTTGTTTTTGCTGTTGTTGCTTTTGTTCGTTTACGATCTTCTCTTGGCAAAAGAACAGGCAATGAGGAACCGCTCGCCGGTCGGCAATCAACACCATATAAAAAAAACGGTAAAGAAGGTGTACTCGATTCAGCACAAGAAACCAAAATGTCTCTCGAAGACGTTTTAAATCAGCTATCAAAGTTTGATAATAGCTTTACTCGGGAAACCTTTATCAAGGGTGCAAAATCAGTCTATGAAATGATTATAATGGCTTATGCTGGTGGGGATCTAAAGGATGTTAAGCAATTTCTTAGCAAAGACGTTTATTCAGGGTTCTCCTCTGCAGTTAAAACCAGAGTAAAGTCTGAACAAAAACTATTCAATGAAATAGTGAGCTTTGATTCCGTAGAAATTAAAAGCGCCTCAATTACAGAAGAAGCAGTTGAATTAATAGTTTCTTTTGAAACAAAGATTATCAGTTATGCTATAGACAGCAAAGAGCAAACAATAGAAGGAAATCAAGATTCACCTCAAAGCATTACTGATATATGGGTCTTTGAGAGGTCAATTAAGAGTCGAGATCCAAACTGGCTTTTAATTTCAACAAATCTCGACGATTAAGAGTGACTGAGGAAGAAGATAAAAAGGCCTGGAAAGATTTTACTGAAAACGGAAGAAATCTCAAAGATCACTTTGGTAAGATTAAAAAAGAAGCTCAAAACAAGAAAGATTATATAAAACCTAAAAGGAAAATAAAAAGCTCACCAAAGCCATTTCTTTTGGAAAAAAGGCTTGTCAAAAAAATTGCTGCCAAGAAGATCACAACGGACGCAACACTTGACCTTCATGGGACCGACAGAATAACCGCAAGAAATAAATTTATAAGTTTTATAGAAACATGCCGTAACAAAAATCATAAGTACATTCTTATAATTACCGGCAAAGGAAAGGGCTTGATAAGGAAATCATTCTTTGAGTGGGTCGAAGACGATGAAATTTTTCCTTTAATTGTTGGATATTCTCATGCACACAGGCTACAAGGGGGAGAAGGTGCTTTCGTTCTTCATTTGAGAAAGTTATAAATAAATAGTAGTGTTATAACCATTATGTAAGGCAGACAAGATGAGCGTTCAACAAAAAAACAGAACAGCAAGAATAGAAAGAGAGACCAGAGAAACTAAGATTATTGCTGACATTAATATTGATGGATCTGGTGTATCAGATATTAAAACAGGCATAGGTTTTTTAGATCACATGCTTGAATGTTTTTCAAGACATTCACTTATTGATATTAGCTTAAGCGCTGTTGGGGATCTTCATGTTGATCAACACCACACAACTGAAGATACTGGGATAGTTATTGGGTCTGCAATAGCTGAGGCACTCGGTGATTTTTCTGGAATTAAACGCTTTGGAAGCGCAGTAATACCAATGGATGAAACGCTAACGAGGGCAGCAATCGATATCTCCAAAAGACCAAGCCTTGAGTGGAAAGTTTCTTTTTCAAAGGCAGTCTTAGGCGGAATGGATACCGAACTTTTTCATGAGTGGTTTGCAGCTTTTGCCCAAAACCTTGGTGGGAACATTCATATAGAAAACCTTTATGGCGAAAACAACCACCACATTGCAGAATCCTGCTTTAAAAGTCTTGCCCGCTCCTTAAGGGAGGCCTTGGTTGTTGATCCAAGAGAGCTTGGCCGGGTTCCTTCTAGCAAAGGGTCTCTCGGAAGCTAAAGTAAATGAAAAATTTATCGGTAGCAGTTGTTGACTATGATTGTGGAAATTTACATTCTGCATCGAAGGCATTAGAGCTCGCAATGAAAGAGACTAATTTAAACGGCTCAGTTTTTTTAACAAAAGATCCTAATAAAATTAAAAATGCCGATAAAGTTATTTTGCCAGGTGTTGGAGCTTTTAAGGCCTGCATGGGAAAGCTAAAAAGTTTTGATGGTCTTCAAGAGTCCATAGAAGAATTTGCTTTAAAAAAAGGAAACCCTCTTTTGGGAATATGTATTGGTTTACACCTGATGGCTACAAGAAGTTTTGAGGGAGGAGAGCACCCCGGCCTATCTTTTATTGAAGGCGATGTTGTTCCAATACTATCTAACGCAGAAAATATAAAGATTCCGCACATGGGCTGGAATGAGATTCTTCTTAAACAAGAACATGACGTTCTTAAGGGTCTTAATAAAAAAGATTTTTATTTTGTTCATTCATATAGGTTCAAACCAAAAAATAATGAATCAACAATAGCAACTACCGAATATGGTGATATCTTTCCTTCAGCTCTATGTTCTGGGAATATTCTTGGTACACAGTTTCATCCTGAGAAAAGTCAGCAGACAGGAATCAAATTACTTAAAAACTTTTTGGAGTGGTGCCCATGATTTTCTTTCCTGCAATTGATATATGCGAAGGATCTTGTGTGAGACTTGAAAAGGGAGACTTTAATAAAAAAACAATTTTTAACGAAAGCCCTTTAGACCAAGCTAAACTATTTCAGGATCTTGGGTGTGACTGGCTCCACGTGGTTGACCTTGATGGCGCAAGAGAGGGTGAATCTAGTAATAACGTTTTTATTGAGGAAATTGCATCCAAGACTAAATTAAAAATTCAATTTGGAGGAGGAGTAAGATCTTTTGAAAAGATTCGCAGACTTACAGAGTGTGGGGTAGAGCGAGTTGTCTTGGGCACCAAGGCCTTAAACAATATTGATTTTTTGGAAGAAGCCTCTGATTTATTCAATGGTAGGATCGCCGTTGGAATTGATGCCAGGAAGGGAATGGTTTCTATCGAAGGCTGGACAAAAAATTCTGACATAAGAGCCGATGAATTTGCTTTGCTTGCAGCATCAAAGGGAGCCTGTGCAATTATATTTACTGATATTGATAAAGACGGCATTATGTCCGGACCAAACGTTCTTTCAACTAAAGAAATAGCCGAAACAGTTTCTATACCAGTGATTGCCAGTGGAGGTGTTTCAACTATTGATGACGTAATTGAGATAAAAAAATATGAAAAATATGGAATATCTGGAATGATTTGTGGGAGAGCAATATATGATAAAAAGATAGATCTTGTTGAAGCCTTAAAGATTGTGAGGGCCTAAATGCTTAAAGTAAGAATAATACCTTGTTTAGATGTAAAGAATGGACGAATTGTTAAAGGTGTTAATTTCGTAGATCTAGTTGATGCAGGAGACCCGGTTGAGGCAGCAAAAGCTTATGATGCAGGTGGTGCTGATGAACTTTGTTTTTTGGATATAACGGCGAGTCACGAAAAGAGGCCTATTTTACTTGATGTAGTTAAGCGGACAGCTGAACAATGCTTTATGCCACTAACAGTTGGTGGAGGTGTTAGCTCAATTGAAGATATACAAAATTTGCTTTCTTCAGGGGCAGATAAAGTCTCAATAAATACTTCTGCCGTAAAAAACCCAACACTTATTCGAGAAGCCAGTGAGGTTTTTGGGAGCCAATGTATTGTCGTTGCTATCGATGCAAAAAAAACTGGCGATATGTCTTGGGAAATTTTTACGCACGGGGGAAGAGAATCAACAGGAATTAGTGCTGTTGATTTTTCAAAAAAAATGGCGGACCTTGGTGCCGGTGAAATATTGTTAACTTCGATGGATAGGGACGGAACAAGATCTGGATATGATATTGATCTTTTGAAGGCGGTTGAGTCATCAATACCTATCCCTGTAATTGCTTCTGGGGGAGTTGGGTCTATTAAAGATTTAATAAGCGGAGCAAGGGAAGGCAGGGCTAGCGCAGTTCTCGCTGCCTCAATTTTTCATTTTGGAGAGTGTACAATAAAGCAAGCAAAAGAAGAAATGGCAAAAGCTGGTATTTCTGTAAGAATTTAATTAATGTAACAATATGGATAAAAAAATGTCGAACGATATTAAAATTTTAGATGATCTTTGGTTGGTTATTCAAGAAAAATCACTATCTGAAGACAAAAGCTCTTACACGAAAACTATGTTAGAAAAAGACACAAATACACTTGCCAGGAAAATGGGTGAAGAGGCAATAGAAACAATAGTAGCTGCCCTAGGCCAGTCTAAGACCGACGTAATAAACGAGAGTGCGGACCTTTTATATCACTGGCTTTTATTGATTAAAAAGTTAGGTATAAGTCCAGACGAGGTTTACCAAGAGCTTTCAAAAAGAAGAGGTTCATCCTAGTTAAGCCAATGGAAGTATTTGCCGATAGCCAAAATCTTTATAAAAAATTTGACAACCTTGGCTGGTCTAAGCATACGAATCAAAGGATTGCTTCTTCAGAAAAAGATGCTATCCAACTATTAAAAATTATCGGGAAAGGAAAGCTAATAAATTCAGCCGAGAATGTTTTTCTAGAGCTCTGTGAGTTTGTTGATGCGCGGATTAGAAGCTCTGAAGAAACTACGGCACCCTTTATTATTGGCGTGGCTGGTTCAGTTGCGTCAGGAAAATCAACATTTTCAAGGAAACTAAAAGAATTACTAGAAAGACCCTTCCGGGGGTTACTGGTTGATATTGTGTCAACAGACGGTTTTTTATTTCCAAATTCATATTTAGCAAGTAATAACTTAATGGAGCGAAAGGGCTTTCCTGAGAGCTATAACATTAAATCGCTAATTAAATTTTTATCAGAGGTAAAAAAAGGAAAATCAGAGGTTTTGGCGCCTATATATTCTCACCTTCTTTACGATGTTATTTCTTCTGAAAAAACTAAAGTAAAGAATCCAGATGTTCTTATTTTAGAGGGCATAAATGTTCTTCAGAAAAATCAAGGTAGCGATAAAAACAACCTAGAGCAGGCCTTAGATTTTTTTGATTTTTCAATTTACATTGACGCAGAAGAAGAATATTTACGCGACTGGTTTACAAGCAGATTTTTTTTACTTAGGCGTGAGGCCTCTAAAGACAAAAAGGCTTATCTTAATAAGCTTGCCGCATTAAGCGATGATGAGGCAAAATCTATTGCTAAAACGATATGGGAAAATATTAATTTAAAAAATTTAAACGAAAATATTTTACCAACAAGAGAAAGAGCTGACCTAGTAGTAAAAAAAAATAAAGATCATAAAATTAATGAAATATGGTTAAGAAATATTTAATTGTGATAATATAGTAAAATGGTAAACAAAATCAAAATATCAGTTGTTGGTGCAGCAGGAAAAATGGGATCACAAATAATCTCTCAAGTATTGGGGTCTGATATTTTTGAGCTTGTAGGGGCCTTAGAATCTTCTAAGTCTGATCTTTTAGGAGCTGATATATCAAAAGTAATCGGCGGCGATCCTTTAGGTATTATAATTACTGACGATTCCCTTGACTGTGTTTTAAGGTCGGATGCAATTATTGATTTTAGTTCACCCATCTCCACCATATCCGTTTGTGAATTAGCCGCACAAGCAAGAAAGGTTCATGTTATTGGTACCACAGGCTTCACTCCAGAACAGGAAGAGCAAATCCTAGCGGCAGCAAGACACGCAACAATCATTAAGTCGGGAAACATGAGTCTGGGGGTGAACGCCCTTCTCGGAACTGTAGAAAAAATTTCATCGTCTCTCGATAGCTCGTGGGATATAGAGATTTCAGATACTCATCATAGGGATAAAGTTGATTCACCTTCTGGTACAGCTCTTGATTTGGCAGAAGCCGCAGCAAGTGGGCGAGGCGTTGATGTGGATTCTGTTAAGGATATTGCAAGAAATGGAGCTAACCTTGAAAGAAAAGAAGGTAATATAGGAATTGTTTCTTTAAGGGGAGGATCTGTGGTTGGAGATCACTCGGTAATATTTGCTGGTGATGGCGAAAGAATTGTTGTCTCTCATTTTGCTGAAAATAGAAATATTTTTGTAAAAGGTGCCTTAAAGTCAGCCGAGTGGGGAGTTAACAAAGGGCCTGGTCTTTTTTCTACAAAAGATGTTCTTGGCTTCAAATAATTTTTAAAGGAAAAATAAATGACATACCTTACTCTGGTGAGACACGGACAAAGTGATTGGAATGAGAAGAATTTATTTACGGGCTGGGAAAATCCTGGTTTAACAAATAAAGGCTTAAATGAAGCAAAAGAAACAGGTCGTGCACTAAAGGAAAGGGAATTCAAATACTCTTATCTTTATACTTCTATATTAGATCGGGCAATTGACACCGCTAATATTATTTTAGATATACTAAAAATCGAAGATATAAAAACTTTTAGAGATGCTGCTTTGAATGAACGCGATTATGGTGATTTGACAGGATTAAATAAAGATGATGCTAGAAAAAAATGGGGCGAGGAGCAGGTAAAAATTTGGCGTCGATCATACGATGTGCCACCACCGTCCGGCGAAAGCTTAAAAGATACATCAGAAAGGGTGCTGCCTTATTTTAAAAAAGAAATTCTTCCACTAATAATCAACGGAAATAATATTTTGATTAGTGCGCACGGAAATTCTCTTAGAGCTCTTGTAATGTTTATTGAAAAGCTTAGCCCTGAAGAAATACTACAGAAAGAAATTTCTACCGGTCAACCGATAACGTATGCATTCAAGGAAAACAGTTTTAAAGAAATCCAATCTTCTTAAAATCTTTTATCAGGATTAATTTTTTTTATGACCAAAAATGAAAAGGCTAAATTAATAATTTCTATACTAGATAGGTTTTATAAAACTACTCCTATTCCATTAGATCATCACGATCCCTTTACCTTGTTAATTGCTGTTTTACTCTCAGCCCAGTGTACTGATGAAAGGGTTAACAAGGTAACGCCGGCTTTGTTTCAAAGAGCCAATAACCCGAAAGATATGATGGACCTGACTTATGATGAAGTTTATTCTATAATTAAGCCATGTGGCCTTGGTCCCAAAAAGGCTAGGGCAATAATCGAATTATCAAAAAAATTAACCGAAGATTACGGTATGCTAGTCCCTAAGGATTTGGAGCTATTGGAAAAACTTCCGGGGGTTGGCCATAAAACAGCGTCGGTCGTTATTAGCCAGGCCTTTAATATACCAGCCTTTCCGGTTGATACGCACATTCATAGGCTAGCACAAAGGTGGGGCCTATCAAGTGGTAAAAATGTTAAACAAACAGAGAAGGACCTCAAAACTATATTTAATGAAAGCCTATGGAATAGACTTCATTTGCAGATAATTTTTTGGGGAAGGGACTTTTGTAGTGCAAGATCATGCTGGGGTTTGGAATGTGAAATCTGTAAATCCTGTTATCCAAAAAGAAGAAGAAAACTTATTCACAAAAAACCTTAACTCACTAACTAGTGAATAAATTTTTTATATTATCTAAATAACTATTAGCCTCTGGGCTTGTTTTTTCTTTGTTCATCCCAGCAAATTCTTCAAGTATTTTTTTCTGCTTATTGTTAAGCTTTGTAGGAACCTCTACATGAATTTCAATATATAAATCACCCAACCGATTTGTTTGGAGTACTGGCATACCCTTTCCCTTTAAACGAAGCTGTCTTCCATTTTGACAACCCTCAGGTATAGAGATTCTTATTTTCTTTCCGTCCGGTGTCGGGACTTCAATTTGACCGCCAAGAGCGGCAGTTGTGAAACTAATTGGGACTTCACTCAAGATATCAGCATCACTTCTTTTAAAAAACTCATTTGGCTTCATTGATATAAAGACATACAAATCGCCATAAGGGCCGCCATTCTCCCCTGCCTCTCCTTCGCCTCCTAGGCGTATTCGAGTTCCATCATCAACTCCACGAGGAATATTTACTGAGAGTTTCCTTTTTTTTCTTACTCTTCCACTTCCGGAACAGCTTCTGCAAGGATTTTCAATCATAGTGCCTTTGCCTGCACAAACACTGCAAGTTCTCTCTAGAGTAAAGAAACCTTGAGTTGATTTTACACTTCCAGACCCACCACAGTGTTGGCAAGACGACTTTCCGCTCCCTGCGGCAGCCCCGCTACTGTTACAGTCATCACATCCTGCAGCTGAATTTATTATTAAATCTCTTGTGGTTCCAAAGTATGAATCTTTAAGATCAATTTCCATTTCGGCTCTTAAATCAGAGCCTCTCGCCTGTCTTTGTTGTCTGGATCCTTGATTTGGTCTACCACCAAAATCTCCAAAAAGATCCTCAAATATATCTGAGAAATTTCCAGAAAATCCACCTCCCATTCCGCCAGCTTGAGCCCCCGCATGTCCAAATTGATCGTATGCAGCTCTAGACTGTGGGTCTTTAAGATTATCATAGGCCTCGCTGATTTCCTTGAATCTAGTTTCAGCACCGGCGTCACCTTGATTGCTATCAGGGTGGTTCTCCTTTGCAAGGCCTCTAAATGCTTTCTTTATGTCTGAATCGGAAGCATTCTTTTGAATTCCCAGCACATCATAATAATCTCTTTTCGCCATATATACTCTGATTTTATAGTTTAGATTTTAGTTTATTTTTTCTTTGCTTCTTCTGCCTTGTCCTTATTTTCAGATTCTTCTTCCTTAACCTCTTCATAATCAGCGTCAACTATATCAGCATCCGCAGAGTCATTGCTTCCTTCTGCTCCTCCGGCCGCTTCAGCTGCCGCCTGCTCTTCTTGATATAATTTTTCACCAATTTTCATTGCTGCCTGTGAAAGCGTTGCAGTTTTCTCCTGAAGAATTGAGAGGTCTTCACCTTCTAAAACATCCTTAAGCTCTTTGACCGCCTCTTCAACAGGTTGTCTTTCATCATCTGTTATTTTATCTCCCGCATCAACAATACCCTTCTCTGCAGAATGAATAATTGCCTCAGCTTGGTTTTTAGCATCTACAAGCTCTCTAATTTTTTTATCTTCCTCAGCATTAGATTCTGCCTCTTTGATCATTTTTTCTATTTCTTCATCGCTTAGACCACCAGAGGCTTCGATAGTAATTTTTTGTTCCTTGCCAGTTGCCTTGTCGGTAGCTGAAACTGAAACAATCCCATTTGCATCAATATCAAAGGCGACATCAACTTGAGGAATACCTCTTGGTGCGGGGCTTATACCCTCTAAATTAAATTGACCTAAAAGTTTATTATCGTTTGCCATCTCTCTTTCGCCCTGGCAAACCCGAATCGTAACAGCAGATTGATTATCCTCCGCTGTTGAGAAAACTTGTGCCTTTTTAGTTGGAATAGTTGTATTTTTATCTATTAACCTAGTAAAAACGCCGCCCAATGTTTCTATACCTAGGGATAGAGGTGTAACATCGAGAAGTAAAACATCCTTTACATCTCCCTGAAGAACACCAGCCTGAATTGCTGCACCCATAGCTACAACTTCATCCGGATTAACGGACATATTAGGCTCTTGTTTAAAGAAGTCTTTAACAACTTCTCTTATTTTAGGCATTCTAGTCTGACCACCCACAAGAACAACCTCGTCAATTTTTGATGCATCTATTCCTGCATCTTTTAGGGCTGCCTTACATGGAACAATGGTTCTTTCTACTAATTTTTCTACCAAACCCTCAAGGGCTGATCGAGTTAACTTATACGTAAGGTGCTTTGGCCCATTTTGATCTGCAGTTATAAACGGTAAATTAACTTCAGTTTGAGATGCAGATGACAATTCTATTTTTGCTTTTTCTGCAGCCTCTTTTAGCCTTTGCAGTGCTAGCTTGTCAGTTCGAAGATCTACGCTATTTTCTTTCTTAAATTCATCTGCAAGATGATTAACTAAAACGGCATCAAAATCTTCACCACCAAGAAATGTATCGCCATTTGTTGATTTAACTTCAAAAACACCATCACCAATTTCTAATATTGATACATCAAAAGTACCACCACCAAGGTCGTACACAGCAATCATCTTTCCTTCTTTTTTTTCTAAGCCATAAGAAAGGGCCGCCGCCGTTGGCTCATTTATTATTCTGAGAACTTCCAAACCAGCTATTTTCCCGGCATCCTTTGTTGCTTGCCTTTGGGAGTCATTAAAGTAGGCCGGGACAGTTATTACTGCCTGGTCTACTTTCTCACCAAGATAATCTTCTGCAGTTTCTTTCATTTTCTGTAAAATAAAAGCTGATATTTGAGCAGGAGAATATTTTTCACCTTCAGCCTCAACATAGGCATCACCATTATCACCTTTTACAATATTGTAGGGAACCATCCCTTGATCTGCTTTTGTTGCCGGGTCATCAAAGGATCTTCCAATAAGTCTTTTGACTGCAAACAAAGTATTTTCTGGATTTGTAACAGCCTGCCTTTTTGCTGGCTGACCAATTAAACGCTCTTTTTTCTCATCAAATGAAACCATTGAAGGTGTCGTTCTTGCGCCCTCAGCATTTTCAAGAACCTTTGGTTGCGATCCTTCCATAATTGAAACACAACTATTTGTAGTTCCGAGATCAATACCTATAACTTTACCCATGACAACATTCTCCTTTGTTTCAGATATTTAAAATTAATACATTTCTTATATGGCTACTGTTTTTTTTGTTACAAGAACCAGATGAACTTTTTTACTTCTTTGAGGAAACACCAACTTTGGCAGGTCTAATTAATCTTTTATCTAATATATAACCCAAATCTATTACTTGCGTTACAATCCCAGATTCTTGATCTTCAGATGGCGTTTCAAATAAAGCCTCATGAAAAAGTGGATCAAATTTTTCATTTAGCGGGTTAATTTGTTTTATCCCATGTTTTTCGAGAAGTGATGTTATATCAGTCTCTGTAGCTGAAATTCCTTCAATAAAAGAGTCATAATTTATTTCTTCAGCTGTTTTTATGGATTCTAAAGCTCTTTGAATATTGTCTAGAACAGGAACAAAATCTTTTACAAATATACTTATGCCAATTTTATAAGCCTCTGACCTTTCTTTTTCAGCTCGCTTTCTAATATTCTCAATTTCTGCTGCTGACCTTAGCAACTTATCCTCAAGGTCTTTTATTTGATCTTCTTTTGAAATCTCAGGGCTATCCTCTTCGCTCTTTTGTTCAATATTTTGATCTTCTTCATTTTCCTTTGGCTCTTCTTTTGCTTCTTCTTCCATTACTATATTCCTCATAAATTTACGATACCGATAAAAACAAAGCTAAAATTTGATAGCGCTATACTGTGTTATGTGTGATATAAGATAGAATTTTTCAACCCATAGAATCAAAAAAATTGAGATTAATTATGATAAGACCATCTGAAAGACAGCCCAATCAACTTAGAGATATAGAAATTGACCTCGGTGTATCAAAGCACGCAGAAGGATCATGCTTGGTTAAATTTGGTGATACACATGTTTTATGCACAGCTTCAGTTGAAAACCGCGTACCCCCATGGCTAAGAAATTCAGGTTCGGGTTGGGTTACTGCTGAGTATGGGATGCTCCCCAGATCTACTGGAAGCAGAATGAGAAGAGAGGCTTCCTCAGGGAAACAGTCTGGTAGAACTCAAGAAATACAAAGACTAATAGGAAGATCCTTAAGGGCGGTTATAGACCTCAAGTTACTAGGAGAGTTTCAGATAAGTATTGATTGTGATGTTATTCAGGCAGATGGAGGGACTAGAACCGCATCAATAACAGGAGCTTGGGTGGTATTAAGGCAAGCAATCAATAATCTTTTGCAGTCTAGGGAAATAAAAAAAGACCCAATAACTGGATGCGTAGGCGCAGTTTCTTGTGGGATATACAAAAGTGTCGCTGTTTTGGATCTTGATTATTCTGAAGATTCAACTGCAGATGCAGATGCTAATTTTGTACTAACTGATAAGGGTGGTATTGTTGAGATTCAGGCCACAGCTGAAACTTTACCTTTCTCCGAAAAAAAGTTTTCTGAGTTATTGGCCCTAGCTCAGAAAGGAGTTCAAGAAATAAACATAATACAAAAAAACTTATTTTCTTAAAGTTACTATGACCAGAAAGATTGAAAATCAAAATTTAATTATTGCAAGCCACAATAATGGCAAGGTCATAGAAATTAGAGATCTGTTATCCGATTATAATGTTATGATAAGCTCCTCAGAAGACTATGGAATGAAAGAGCCAGAAGAGAATGGAAGTACTTTCGAAGAAAATGCGTTAATAAAGGCGACTGAAACTTCAAAATTTTGTGGCCAAGTATCACTATCAGACGACTCTGGACTATGTGTCGATGCCCTAAATGGCGAACCAGGAATTTATTCCGCTAGATGGGCTGGTCCAGAAAAAGATTTTTTAAAAGCCTCAAAAACGATAGAAGAACTATTAATAAAGGATGGCTCAAAGAACCATTCTGCACATTTTGTTTGTGTTCTAGCCGTCTGTTGGCCAGACGGTGAGAGTAGGGTTTTCAAAGGTAAAATTTATGGAGACTTGACCTTTCCTCCCCAAGGAAAGCTTGGATTTGGGTATGATCCAATTTTTATTCCTAAAAATTATGATATAACTTTTGGTCAAATGAAACCAGATGTTAAACATAAAATATCGCATAGATCTATAGCCTTTGACCTTTTCTCTAGGGAGCTTTTAGTTGAAAAAAAATAATCCTATAAAGGGGTCCCTAACTATAGTTTCTCTTCCGATAGGTAACTTAAAGGACATAACTCTTAGGGCAATTGAAATCTTAGAATCCTCAGATATAATTTACTGTGAAGATACACGAACAACCATTAAACTCACCAATCACTACAACATAAAAACACCTTTGAAATCCTATCATGAACATAGTACATCGAAGGTAAGGGAGAAAATAACAACAGAACTTAATGATGGAAAAAATATTTCTTTAGTTTCTGACGCTGGAACCCCTTTAATTTCTGACCCTGGGTATAAATTAATAAGAGACTTACAAGAAAAAGGATTAAAGATTTCATCTGCCCCAGGTGTCAGCTCCCCAATTATGGCCCTAACTCTTTCGGGAATTCCAACAGATAAATTTTTATTTATCGGATTCCTTCCTATAAAGAATTCTGCGCGGCGGGATTATCTATTAGAAATACAATACATAAGTGCCTCAATAATTATTTTTGAAAGTGCTAAAAGAATTAATAAAACTTTGGCCGAATTAAATGAAATATTTGGCAATAGAAGGACTTCAGTTTGTCGAGAACTTACCAAGAAGTTTGAAGAAATCATAAGCGGAAATATTGAAAGCGTCATTGCTGATTTGTCAAATAGGGAATCTTTGAAGGGCGAGATAGTTATTGTCTTGGAAGGCTTTAGTGATGCCTATAAAAAAGATATTGATATTGAATCAATGCTTTTAGATGCACTGCCTATTATGTCAGCCTCTGAGGCATCAAAAGAAGTATCAAAATTTACTAATCTTTCTAGAAAAGAGGTATATAATATAGCCCTAAAACTTAAAGGAAAAATTAAAAATGACACTTAAAGTGGCATTCCAAATGGATCATGTTGGATCTCTTGATATTTCTGGTGATACGACCTTTGCGTTATGTCTGGAAGCGCAAAGGCGAGGACATGAAATTTTTCATTATGTACCTGAGTCACTTACATATGAAAATGGCATTATCAGTGCGCCAATTGAACCTATGGAAGTCAGAGATAATAAGAGTAATCATTTTTCCTTAAAGCCATCCATCCAAAGTGATTTCTCAAATATTGACATTCTTTTAATGAGGCAAGAACCACCCTTTGATATGAATTATATTACCTATACACATTTGCTCGAACACCTCCCAGATTCTGTTAAAGTCATCAACGATCCGAATAGTGTAAGAAACGCTCCTGAAAAGCTTTTGGTTACATTTTTTAAAAACTTAATGCCTGAGACTATTATTAGTAGAGACAAAAACGCAATTCTAAATTTTCAAGATATGCACAAAGATATTGTTGTTAAGCCTCTTTATGGGAAAGGTGGAGAAGGAATTATCTTAATTAAAGAAGGTGAGGATATAGAGGTAATTATTTCAGATTTCCTAGAAAATGAGAAAGAGCCAATTATGATCCAACCTTTTTTACCCGAAGTTAAGCATGGGGATAAAAGAATAATTATCTTAAATGGTGAGCCAGTCGGATGTCTAAATAGAATACCGGCAGAAGGTGAATTCAGATCAAATCTTGGTGTTGGAGGAATTCCAAAACTTTCAGAATTAAGTGAAAATGATAAGAAGATCTGTTTATCCATAAAGCCTATCTTATTGGATATGAAATTATTTTTTGTTGGAATTGACGTTATAGGCGATTATCTAACGGAAATAAATGTAACTTGTCCAACTGGGGTTAGGCAAATTAAGAGCTTAGGTGGGCCGGATATTCCAAACTTATTCTGGAATCAGGTTGATGAATTACTTTCCAAGTAAACAGTTCTGTATATTTAAATAATTTGTTTTTTATCTTCCAAGGTCACACGCGGCTATTGCAGCTAAGTTTATTATCTCAGAAACCTTTGATCCCGTTGGAATTATTTGGATAGGCTTTGAAAGACCGACAAGAAGAGGGCCAACAAGATTTGATCCGCCAAGTTCTTGCAACAACTTAGTTGAAATTGATGCAGAATGAATTGCAGGCATAACCAATACATTTGCGGGCTCGGTTAGTCTACAAAACGGATATAGTTCCATTGCCTTGGTATTGAGAGCAACATCTGCAGCCATTTCGCCATCATACTCAAAATTTGTACTTCTTTTATCTAATATATTTACAGCCTCTCTCATGAAAGTTGACCTTTCTCCTTCGGGATAACCAAAAGACGAATATGCGAGCAAGGCAACTCTAGGAACAAATCCTAATCTCCTTGCTAATTCAGCCCCAGCCTCCGCTATGTCTGCTATTTCTTCTGCTGAAGGCATATCATGAACATTGGTGTCGGCCACGAGAACAGTTTTGGAATCTGAAACCATTGCAGAAATACCAACAACTCTTTTACCTTTTATGGGATCTATAACCTGACAAATATCCTCAAGAGCAAGAGAATAGTTTCTTGTTACTCCAGTTATCATAGCATCAGCATGACCCATTGCAGTCATACAAGAGGAGAAAATATTTCTATCATTATTTACCATCCTAAGACAATCCCTTCTAAGATAGCCCTTTCTCTGCATTCGCTTATATAAAAATTCAACATATTCTTCAGAATGTTTAGAGTCTTTTGAGTTTACAATTTCAATACCCGTATCTGGCTGAAGACCAATTTTTTTTAATGTGGACTTTATTTTTTCTTCACGACCTATCAGAACAGGAATCCCGAGACCAAGTTCTCTAAAATTTAAAGCTGCTCTTATTATTTTCTCTTCTTCACCCTCAGCAAAAACAACCTTTTTCATCAGACGCTTCGCTTTTTGAAATATTGGTTGCATTATATCTGCAGTAGGATCAAGTCTTGCCGAAAGTCTACTCTTGTAGGCGTCGTCATCAATTATTGGCAACCGAGCTACGCCAGACTTCATTGCTGCTTTTGCTACAGCTGGTGGAATATCTCTTATAAGTCTTGGGTCAAAAGGAGCCGGAATTATATATTCTGGTCCATACCTCGGTCTTGTTCCAGAATAGGCAGCGGCCACCTCATCAGGAACATCTTCGCGAGCAAGTTTTGCAAGAGATTCTGCGCATGCTATTTTCATTTCTTCGTTAATTGTTGTGGCCCTTACATCTAAGGCCCCTCTAAAGATATAAGGAAATCCCAGTACGTTATTTACCTGGTTCGCATAATCTGACCTACCTGTTGCCATTATGCAATCAGGTCTAACTTCCTTTGCAACTCTTGGATCAATTTCTGGATCCGGATTAGCCATCGCAAAAATAATCGGATTTTTATTCATAGTCTTTACCATCTCAGGTGTTAGAGCTCCTTTTACTGACAGACCAAGAAAAATATCAGAGCCCTTTACCGCGTCAGCTAGATTCCTGTCTTCAGTTTCAACTGCATGAGCAGATTTCCACTGATTCATATTACCTTCACGGCCAATATAAATTGGACCTTTTGAGTCACACAATATCGCATTATCGTGAGGTAATCCCATTGCCTTTAATAGCTCAAGACAAGCGATCCCAGCCGCCCCAGCTCCGTTGACAACCACCTTTATGTCTTTGATATTTTTTCCAGTTAAATCTAAAGCATTTATTATACCAGCGGTAGTGATTATAGCAGTTCCATGCTGGTCATCATGAAAAACTGGTATATTTAACTTTTCTCTTAATTTACTCTCAATAATAAAGCAATCAGGGGCACTTATATCTTCCAGATTTATTCCCCCAAAGGATGGCTCAAGGCTAGCTATTATATCTGTTATTTTATTCGGATCTGTTTCGTTAATTTCTATGTCTATAGAATCAACATCAGCAAACCTTTTAAACAAGACAGCCTTCCCCTCCATAACTGGCTTAGAGGCCAAAGGACCAAGATCGCCAAGACCCAAAATAGCTGAACCATTTGAAATTACAGCGACAAGATTACCTTTTGCCGTATAGTCATACACGCTATCTGGATTTTCTGAAATAGCCAAAACAGGTGCAGCAACACCTGGAGAGTAAGCCAGGGCTAAATCTCTTTGAGTAGCCATAGGCTTCGTTGCATTAATTTCAATTTTCCCAGGCCTTCCTTCGGAGTGAAATTTTAATGCCTCTTTCTCATCATAACTTGTTTCTGTAGTACTCTTTGTGTCTTTCAATTTCTTTCTCTTTTTAAATAAAATGTTTTTAAATTAGGTTATTTGTAATAATTTATATGTTGGGAAAAACTATATAATTGTTCTAACCTCGTCAAGCTATTTATAATATAATAATAAAATTAAATAAATATACAAATTATTATTACTCTAATAATAAACTATTAGTAATATATTAACAAAAAAACAATTTAAATATTATTTTTTGAGTTATTGATGTAATTAATATTTAAATATACTTGGTCTTCTTGTTATTCGGGTATAGGTAAAAATAATGGTTAAGCCTAATAAATTACTAGAGGAATGCAATTTTGATTTTGGAAGTATCTTCACTCAGGAAGAGATATATTCAAAAAATATAAATAAAACCTTAAAAGACTACACAAGACAAGAGCTTGAAAGAGCTCATAAGTTATCTCAAAACAGAATTGAGGATGGCATATACAAAGGAAGCGAAAGTGCAAAACAGATTGCCCTTCTCCATGACCATCTTATCAGCGAATATTTAAATTTTTTAAGTAAATATATTCATCCGTTAAATAATCCAACTGAGGCGGAAAAGATTTCTGTTCTGGCTACGGGTGGCTATGGCCGAGGCTTATTAGCCCCAGGATCAGATATAGATTTGCTCTTTCTTTTGCCTTATAAAAAAACTGCTTGGGCTGAAGGGGCTATTGAAAATACGTTATATTTTTTATGGGATATTGGCTTAAAGGTTGGTCAAGCAACAAGAACTATTCCTGAGTGTCTTTCCCTTTCATCATCCGATCAAACTATTGCGACATCATTACTCGATGCGAGACATTTGTGGGGCAATGACGCATTAAGTGATGAATTTTATATATCATTTAGAGAAAAAATAAAAAAAATGTCTTCTTTCGAATTTATACAAGCCAAGCTTGATGAGAGAGAAGATAGGCAAAACAGGGCTGGCCAATCAAGATACCTGGTAGAGCCAAATATTAAAAATGGTAAGGGTGGGTTAAGGGACCTTGAGATGTTAAGCTGGATGACAAATTTCTGCTATGGCTGTTCTAGACCTGAGGATATGCTTACGAGGGGCATACTCACAAAGGCTGAAGCAAAGACCTTCTTGAAATGTGAAAATTTTCTATGGCACGTGAGATGTCAGCTTCACTATATTGCAAATAGGTCTGAGGAAGTAATTAACTTTAATGACCAAAAAGAAATGGCCTCTAAGCTTGGCTATGAAGATCGAAAAGGACTAATGAGTGTAGAGAGGTTTATGCGCCATTATTTTCTTATTGCTAAAGAGGTCGGAGATTTAACAAGATCTATATGCTCTATTTTAGAGGAGAGACAAAAAAAATCTGTTCCGGTTATTTCCAGGGCTATTTCTTATATCTATGCAAAAAAACTAGATGGCTTCACTGTAACGAGTGGAAGAATTAATGTACCAAATGATGGGTTTTTCAAAGAACACCCTTTAAATATTTTAAAGCTTTTTAATTTATCTTCCGAGCAAGGTCTTTTTATTCATCCAAATGCAATTAAGGTTCTAAGGCAATCAATTGGTCTTGTTAATAAGGCACTAAGAGAGGACAAGGAGGCCAATAATCTCTTTTTAAAAATTTTATTAAGTAAAAAAAATGCAGAATCTACATTAAGGGCAATGAATGAAACTGGAGTTCTAGGGCGTTTTATTCTGGATTTTGGTAAAATTGTAGGATTGATGCAATTTAATATGTATCATCATTTCACGGCAGACGAGCATTTGCTGAGAGCTATTGGGGAGCTTAATAAGTTATTTTACTCAATCCGATCAAATGTTCCCGAACTAATAAGGGATCTTATTGGCCAAGGCTTGAATAAAAAAATACTTACAATAGCATTATTTTTTCATGATATTGCAAAGGGCCGTGATGAAGATCACTCCGAGGTCGGTGCCTTAATTGTAAATAGATTCTCTAAGAGATTTAGCTTAACTGATTATGAGGTTGAAACAATTTCATGGCTCGTAAGAGAGCACCTAGTTATGAGTGATTTTTCTCAAACAAGGGATATAATGGACCAAAAGACTATAAAAGACTTTTCCTCTATTGTGCAAACTCCAGAAAGACTAAAGCTTTTATTAATTTTAACAATTGCCGATATAACTGCTGTTGGCCCAGATGTTTGGAGCGCATATAAGGGCCAGCTTCTCGAGCAGCTATACAAGGAAACCTATACGTACTTAGCAGGAGATATTTTAGGTAACGATAGGGAGGCTAGGGTAAAAGGAAGAATAGAAAAACTATTTTCTGAAACTACAATAGATAAAGATAATTTATTTAAGCAATGGATAAAAAATCACAACGATCAGTACTGGCTCGGATTAAATAATGAGACAATCCTTCGTCACACCCTGATGTATGTAAATGATTTTAGAAAAAAATCTATCATAGCTATTCACAATGAAGAAGGAATGGATACAACAGAAGTTTCAATAATGTCAAAAGATAGCCCAGGCTTATTTGCCAAGCTGACTGCTGCTTTTTCCTCTATGGATATTAACATTGTTAATGCAAAAATATTTACAAATAAAAAAGGTATTGCTGTAGATGTTATTTGGATCCAGGATATTAATAATCAGCCAATAAAAGAAAAAATGCGTCTTGATAGGATCAAAGATAATATTATAAGTTTTGTAGATGGAAAAAAAATAATTGAGGATATACCTATAAGTGGGTTTAATGACAAAAGGATTGATGCATTTAGTGTTCCTGTCTCAATAAAAATTATGAATAATATTTCTTCGGACTATACAGTGATAGAGGTTAGCGGAAAGGACAGACCAAGAATTCTTCATGATCTTGCGCACATGTTAAATAAAATGGAATTAAATTTATTTCGAGCTCAAGTTGCAACATTTGGGGAAAGAGTTGTCGATGTCTTTTATGTATTAGATTCACGCAACAAAAGAATTGAACACTACCAATCCAAAAAATCTATTATCAATAAGCTTTCAAAGATTTTTTAATCATGAAGAAAAAAATAAAAAAAAATTCCTTTTTTCGCTCAGCTTTTATTGTTAGTGGTTTAACTTTAGTTAGTAGATTTACTGGTCTTTTCAGAGATATCTTAATCAGTAATGTACTTGGTATTAGTTTTGTTGCAGATGCTTTTTTTATGGCACTGCGGCTACCAAATGTTTTTAGAAGAATTACAGCGGAAGGTGCATTCTCTTCAGCATTTATTCCAATATTTCTTAAATTTTTTTCTGGCAGTAAACACAAGGCGATAACTTTTGCCCAAGAAGTTCTTTATTTTCTAATTATTTCAATTACAGCAATAACATGCTTGCTTCAGGTTCTAATGCCTCTAGTTATGTATTTAATGGCATATGGTTTTAGCGATGATCCAATAAAATTTAACCTCACAATAATATATGCTCAGATTACTGCCCCTTATATTCTATTTATTTCATTGTCATCCTTAGGCGTAGGGATACTCAACTCTCTGGGGAAATATTCTCTTACTTCCCTTTCGCCTATTATTTTAAATATTTTCTTAATAGTAGCTTTGTTATTACCCATTAAAGATATTATTCTAACAGGATACATATTAGCTTTTGCTGTAACAATTTCAGGTATTTTTCAATTTGCACTAATTATTTTTGCATTAAAAAGGTCGGGTTATTCTTTAAAATTAAAGAAACCTAAAAATTACAATAAAATAAATAAATTTTTAGATCGAGCCAAACCTCAGATTGGTAATGGCTTTGCCTTACAGGTTAATATCCTTATATCAGGACTTATAGCATCTTTTGAACAGGGAGGAATTTCAACTCTTTATTATGCTGAACGGTTATATCAATTGCCTTTAGCACTCTTTGGCCTTTCAATAGGTACTGTATTATTACCAACTCTTAGTTCCCTAGATCCCAAAAAAGATTTGGAGGAAATAAATATTGTTATAAAAAAATCATTAAGGTTTGCTTTAATTATGAGTATTCCATCAGCAATAGGACTTTCTATGGTTTCAATTCCATTGATTGAGGCAATATATCAACATGGACTATTTAATTCCCTGAATACTTTAATTGTATCCAAAACTTTAATCGCATTTTCTTTTGGTTTGCCAGCATTTGTATTAATAAAAATATACCTCCCAATTTTCTATTCTTTAGGCGACACAAAAAGTCCATTTAGGTATAGCTTGGTGTCTATTATTATTAATATGGCCTTAGCTTTACTTTTATTTCCCAAATACGGCGTTATTGGGCTGGCTATTTCAACTTCATTATCGTCATGGGTCAATCTCTTTTTGTTGATCAATAAATTGAAAGACTCAACGATATCGATCTTTTTAATGAAGCTTGATATTGACCTTTTAAAGATTATTATAGCCTCCTTTCTTATGTCACTTATAATATACTTTTGTTCAATTCTAGTGATAAATCTTAGCAGTATTTTATTTCTGTCCATTCTGATTTTAACTGGCGTAATAAGTTATTTTTTAATTCTATTTTTGTTAGGTGTATTAAGCAAAAATGATATACCTAGTATTATTAGAAATATAATTTTTTAAGGAAATAGTTTGACCTCTAATAACAAAAAGAAAGTTTTTTCAGGTGTGCAGCCAACTGGTGCACTTCATCTTGGCAATTATCTTGGTGCAATAAAAAACTTTGTTAGTTTGCAAACAGATTACGATTCTTTGTATTGTATTGTAGACCTTCACGCTATTACAGTTTGGCAAAACCCCAAAGAATTGAAGGATAATATTCTCGAGGTTGCTTCTGCATATTTAGCTTGTGGAATTGACCCAAAAAATTCAACAATATTTGTTCAATCCTCCGTGCCACAGCATGCAGAGCTTGCTTGGATCTTTAACTGTATCTCGAGGATAGGATGGCTGAATAGAATGACTCAGTTTAAAGAAAAGGCTGGTAAAAATAAAGAAAATGTCTCTTCCGGCCTATACACATATCCAAATTTGATGGCTGCTGATATTTTACTTTATCAGGCAGACTTAGTCCCAGTTGGCGACGATCAAAAACAACACCTTGAGCTGACAAGGGATATTGCTCAAAAATTTAATAATGACTATTCTGATTTTGGAGGGGATAATTTTTTTTCAATTCCAGAGCCATTAATTCTTTCTGGGTCCGCAAGAATTATGTCTTTGAGAGATGGTTCAAAAAAGATGTCAAAATCTGACTCATCTTCAATGACTAGGATTGAGCTTAAGGATGATAATGACTTAATTGTAAAAAAAATATCTAAAGCTAAAACAGACCCTTTGCCAATGCCAGGTTCATTAAAGGAATTAGATAGTCGTCCTGAAGTTAGAAATTTATTAAATATATTTTCATCACTCAGGGAAGAGACTGTCTCAGAAATAATTAATGAATTTAATGGAAAACAATTTTCTGATTTTAAAAAGAATCTATCTGATCTTCTTATTAGTAAATTAGAGCCAATAAGACTTGAGCTATTAAAGATTGAGGCTGATAA
The DNA here is from genome assembly GCA_028339975.1 of Hyphomicrobiales bacterium. Lineage (GTDB taxonomy): Bacteria > Pseudomonadota > Alphaproteobacteria > MED-G09 > MED-G09 > MED-G09. The sequence continues at coordinate 79,252 of JAOLDG010000001.1, forward strand.
AAGTTATATTAGAGATGTTCTTTCTAATGGATCTTATAAAGCTATTGAGAAGTCGGAAAAAACTATTAAAGAAATAAAAAATATTATTGGATTAGGATAATTTCATAAAAAGGTGAAAATGTGAAAGAAGTTTTTTTAGCAGTGTTTGATGGAACAGAAGAATGCAAATCCGCTGTTAGATATGCATCCAGAAGGGCCAAATTGAATAATGCCAGTCTTTTAATCGTTGCAACCGTTGATACAGAAGAATTCAATTATTGGCTAAGCGTTAATAATAAGATGATTGATAATGTAGAAAAAGAGTCCAAAGATATGCTTAATGATCTATCCAAGGAAATTCATTCTTATTCAGATGTTGAATGCGATTATATCGTTGAGCATGGATCAAAATTAGATGTTGTTAAAAGACTTATTGAAAATGACAAATCAATATCTTTAATGATTCTTGCCTCCAATACAAAAGATAAAAATCCAGGTATTTTAGTTGAAACAATATCTGGTGCTGGATACGCTATACCTGTTGTAGTTTTGCCTGGTAACTTAAATGATGATAGTATCGATAAACTTGCAGGATATGTAAGTTAACTATAGGAGAGAAAATGTTTATACAGACTGAAGAGACACCCAACCCCTCTACAATGAAATTTATTCCTGGAAAAGATGTAATGGGCAATAGCGGAAAAACTATTTATTTCAAAGATTCTGCCGAAGCCAAAAACTCACCACTTGCTATATTGTTGTTTGATATAGAAGGTGTATCGGGTGTATTTCTTGGATCTGATTTTTTAACAATAACAATTGAGAACAAAGAATGGAAGAATATAAAGCCTTCTATTTTAGGAGTGATTATGAACCACTTTGTTGCAGAAAATCCAATCTTTGTTGACGATGACTCTCAATCTGAAGCATCTGAAAAATTAGATGATATATCACAAAAAATTAAAGATATAATCTCTACTCATGTTAGACCAGCAGTTGCTCAAGATGGAGGCGATATTGTTTTTGAAAGTTACAGAGATGGAATAGTTTATGTAACTATGAAGGGCTCTTGTGATGGATGCCCATCTTCAGCAATGACTTTAAAAAATGGTGTAGAAAATCTTTTAAAACACTATATTCCTGAGGTACAAGGTGTCAGCATCTGAAGAAGAAACAAAACAAACAATCTTTTATAATGCAAGGACATATAGCGATTGGCAAGCCAAGGATATTCCTAACACTATTTTAAAAAATTTATATGATCTTATGAAATGGGGCCCTACTAGTGCAAATTGTTCGCCTGCAAGATTAATTTTCATTAAGTCCCCGAAGGCTAAGGCGAGACTAAAACCTTTTATAATTGAATCTAATCTAAAAAAAACTATGAGCGCTCCAGTAACTGCGATAATTGCTTTTGATATTGATTTTTATAAATACTTGCCAAAGCTATTCCCTCACGACCTTGATGCACAAAACTGGTTCAATTATTCTAAGGATGTTGCCGAGACTAATGCCTTCAGAAATAGCTCAATCCAAGGAGGGTACTTTATAATTGCATCTAGGATGCTTGGGCTAGACTGCGGTCCAATGTCCGGCTTTGACCAGACTGGCGTTGATAAAGAATTCTTTCCAAATTCAAATATTAAGTCTAATTTTCTTTGCAACATTGGTTATGGTGACTCAAAAAATCTTTTTAAACGTTCACCAAGATTTGACTTTGATGAAATATGTGAGATTTTATAATTAATGAAATTCCTTTGCTTGGATACAACTTTAAATAATTGTTCTATTCATATTATTTCTTCACAAAAAGAACTCCTTATCTTAAGCGATAAGAATCAACCCCCTTCTGATATAATTCCACGATTAGTTAGCGATGCCTTGCTTGATCTTAAACTTACATCCACTGATATTGATGGTATTGTTGTGGCGACTGGACCAGGAAACTTTACAAGCCTAAGAGTTGGCATTTCTTTTGGCGTTGGATTAGCGAAGGCTATTGCAGTACCAATATATGGTGTTTCCTCTTTAGAGGGATTGGTATTAAGCCATGAAAAAAGTTTGAAAAAAAATCAAAAATTTCTTGTTTCTATAAAGGCCCGTGGCGAAGATTATTTTTTCCAATTATTTGATAATAATTCAATAGCATTTTCGAAACCCATTAAAGCCAATATTAATAAAGCAAAAGAACTATACTCTGATCAAGACCTGTTTTTTTTAGGATCTGGCTCCAGGGATGTAGCAATAAATTTTAATCAAAAAGAAAAAATTATATGTAATGAAGACGATATTAATTTTTTCGAAGTTTATAAAAATATAAAAGAAAACTTATTAAATTATAAAGATAATGTTTGGCCCTTATACTTGGCTGATCCCGTTGCGGAGAAAAAAGATCCATTATGGTTTGCAAAAAAGAAGAACTAAAATTAACAACTTTAGGCCTAAATAATATTTACCTAGTTCAAAAACTTCAAAAGAGATGCGATGATAGAGTGTGGAAAAAAGAGTCATTAATTCACCTTCTTAAAAAAGGAAGCGGCTTCGGATTTGTATTGTCTGAGGGATTCACTGGAATTGGATATATTCTAGCTAGATCATTACAATCTGAGCTTGAAATATTATCTTTTGGAGTGCTTTCTAGTTATAGAAGAATGGGCTTTGGCTCGATTTTATTCAAAGAAATAGAAAAATTTATTATTATTAATAAAAAGTCAAAACTTATTTTGGAGGTTAATAGTCACAACAATAAGGCAAAAAACTTCTATAAATCAATGGGTTTAGACGAGATCAAGGTTTTAAGTAGATATTATAAAACAGATAATGGACAGGAAGATGGATTGATGATGTCAAAATTTTATTTTTGATGATTACAATAAAAATTATTCTTGCTAAGATGAAAAAATGACAATTGAACAACTTTGTGAAGAAAAATCGATGAGGATGACTGACCAAAGAAGAGTCATTGCTAAAATCCTCGATAGCGCAGATGACCATCCCGATGTAGAGGAGCTGCACAACAGAGCATGTCTGATTGATAAAAATATCTCAGTTGCAACTGTTTACAGAACAGTGAGGCTTTTTGAAGAAGCCGGCATTCTTGTTAGGCATGAATTCAAAGATGGTAGATCGCGATATGAAAATGTAGATGGTAGCGATCACCACGATCATTTAATTGATATTGAAAATGGTGAAATTATTGAATTTATGAATGAAGAAATTGAAGCTATCCAAAAAAAGATTGCAGACACTCTTGGGTACGAACTGATCGACCATCGGCTAGAGCTTTATGGAAGACCAAAAGCGACAAAAAAGAATTCAAAATAAATGCAAATTAATAATGATAAGAAAAAATCTCTTTTTATAAAGAGCTATGGATGTCAGATGAATGAATATGACTCCGAGCGAATGGCTGAAATTCTTGAGCCACTTAATTATTTTCCAGTTAGCGAACCAGGTAAGGCTGATCTAATAATATTGAATACATGTCACATTAGGGAGAAAGCAGCAGAAAAAATATATTCTGAGCTTGGGCGTATAAAAAAAATTAATCTTTCAAGTAAAAGAGATACAAAAATAGCTGTCGCAGGATGCGTTGGTCAGGCGCAGGGCCAGGAAATAATTAATAGAGCACCAATGGTGGATTTAGTGTTTGGTCCCCTTACCTACCATCAACTTCCAGAAATGTTGGAAAGTATTAAAACTGAAAAAGGCCTTCCAAAAAAGAGACTGGTGAATATTGATGTTCCAGATGTCGATAAATTTGATGAGCTAAAGGAGCCGCGGAAGTCATTAAAATCAATAAGTTCTTTATTGTCCATTCAGGAGGGCTGTGACAAATTTTGTTCTTTTTGTGTTGTTCCTTATACAAGGGGCGTTGAAATATCGAGGCCAGCAAATCAAATTATGAAAGAGGCAATTGAGCTAATAGAGAGCGGCGCTAAAGAATTAATTCTATTAGGGCAAAATGTTAATGCTTGGTCAGGTAAAGGACTCGATGAATCTAGTTGGACTTTCCCAAGGCTAATAAGAGAGTTATCTCAATTAAGTATAGAGAGAATTAGATATATAACTAGTCACCCCAGAGATATGACGGATGAACTAATGCGATCCCACAAAGATATTCAAAAACTTCAACCATATCTTCACCTCCCTGTTCAATCTGGTTCGGATAGAGTTCTAAAAGAAATGAACAGAGGATATACGTTTGCCGACTATATGAAGATTATTGATAAAACTAGAGAATATAGACCTGATATTGCTGTTTCTGGAGATTTTATAGTTGGATTTCCAGGAGAAACAGATAAAGATTTTCAAGATACCTTAAGAATTGTTGAGGAAGTAAAATATGCGCATGCATATAGTTTTAAGTATTCATCAAGACCTGGAACGCCCGCTTCAATGATGGAAAATCATATAGAAGAGGATGTCAAAAGTGAGCGACTTAAAATTTTACAAGACTTAATAAAACAACAGACCAGAGATTTTAATAAATCTTTTGAAGGAAAGGAGATTGACGTCCTAATTGACAAACCTGGTAATGGAGAGGATAGACTATCTGGACGATCCGCTTACTTACAAACGGTTCATATGGATGGTAAGGCTTCTATGATTGGGCAGATCATAAAAGCAAAAGTTAGCAAGTCCAGGGATAATAGTCTGGAATGCGTTATTTCATAAAGAGCTATAATGAAGACAAATAAAAATCAGTTAAAAGAAATAAGTAAAGTCATTGAGCTCGAAGATAACTCTTGTTTAGTTGATTTATATGGCGAGCATGACGAAAATTTAATTAAGTTAGAAAATAATTTTGGTATTCATATTTCCTACCGAGGGAATATACTCGAGTTTAGGGGTAAAAATGATCCCTGCCTCGCTGCTAGTAAATTAGTTCTGCAGATTTATAAAAGATTGCTAGAGGGTGAAAAGATAAACACAGAAATATTTGATAATTTCTCTAAAAAAAACGATCCCTATAATCCTGGAAAGCCAAACACCGTCTTAATTAAAACAAAAAGAAAAAATATTTTTTCAAGATCCCTTAACCAATCTAAGTTTGTTGAATTAATAAAATCAAAAGATTTAGTTTTTGGTGTTGGCCCAGCTGGAACTGGTAAAACGTACCTTGCTGTTGCATGTGCCATGGAGGCTTTACTTAAAAAAGATATCAATAAAATAATTTTATCTCGACCAGCGGTTGAAGCAGGTGAAAGATTGGGATTTCTTCCAGGAGATTTAAAAGAAAAAATTGACCCCTACCTTCGGCCGCTTTATGACGCAATGAATGATCTATTACCTGAAAAAACTCTAGAAAAGTACATTGAAAATAATACTATAGAAATCGCTCCCTTAGCATTTATGAGGGGACGAACATTAGAAAATGCATTTATTATATTAGATGAAGCCCAAAATACTTCTTCAATGCAGATGAAAATGTTTTTAACAAGGCTAGGCAAAAATTCTCGAATGGTTGTTGTTGGTGACTCAACTCAAATCGATCTTCCAAGAGGTGAGAAATCTGGATTGAATGAGATACTTGAAATAATGCCAAAAACCAAGGATATCGGATTGGTCCATTTTAAAAATAAAGATATAACAAGACATAGTCTTGTAACAAAAATAGTAAAAGCTTATGAAAATAAAAAGAAAGAGATTAAAAAATAGTGTCAAATATTTTAATTGATATTTCAGCCAGTGATGAATGGAATAAGAAAGAAATTTCTTTAGTAAGGAAAATTTTATTATTTTCTTTTAAGTCCCTCTCAAATAAAAAATTAACGGAAATAAGTGTTAGGCTAACAGGAGATGAAGAAATTCAAATGTTAAACAAACAATTTAGAGATAAAAATTCTCCTACAAACGTTCTATCATTTTGTTCGCTGAATAACTCTAGTCATCCTGATGCTTCAGATATTCTTGGTGATATCGTAATTTCAAAAGATACCGTCTTAAGAGAGGCTAATGAATCAAGTAAAAATTTTGAACAACATTTATCTCATCTTGGAATTCACGGTTTATTACATTTACTTGGCTATTCTCATGATAAAGAAAAAGAGGCTTTAATTATGGAGGGTATTGAGGTCGAGATTTTAAATGACCTAGGAATACCAAATCCATATGAGGTTAAAAAATGAAAGAAGGATTAAAAAAAATAATTAATAAAATAAGGTCTATGTCAGAAAATATTTTAAATTTTTTAGTAAAAAAAGAGTCTAGCTCCTTAAGAACAATTCTAGAAGACCATGCTGATAATAAAAGGGAATTTAGCATATCAGAAAAAAATATGCTTACCAACATTATTGGGTTCGGAGAATCTCGCGTAGAGGATTCTATGGTCCCTAGGGCCGATATTATAGCCGTTGATGTGAATATTTCCGCTCAAGAAGTAATCAAGCTATTCTCTGAATGCAATCACTCTAGAATTGCATTATATCGTTCAACCCTAGATGATCCGGTTGGAATGCTTCATATTAAAGATTTTGTTAGGGCACTATCTGAAGTAGATATAGATGATATAATCATAGAAAAGTTAGTTAAGGATATTATATTTGTACCTCCATCAATGAAATCTCGAGAGCTTCTATTAAAAATGCAGGTATCACGAATTCATATGGCCCTTGTTATTGATGAATATGGTGGAACAGATGGCTTGCTTACAATTGAAAATCTTATTGAGGAAATTGTAGGGGAAATAGAAGACGAGCATTCTGATAGTAGTTTAAAAAAAATAAATATATATGAAAATTTTCTAGATGTTCCTGCGCGAACAAAAATTGAAGAAGTTGAAGAGATTTTAGGCTTCTCTCTGCTTGAAGAAGAGGTTGATGAAGAAATTGAAACTATAGGCGGTTTAGTTTTTCTTTTAGCTGGAAGAATTCCCCAAAGGGGAGAATTAATCACTCACCCAAAAGGTTTTGAAATAGAAATAAGGGAAGTCGATCAAAGAAAAATTATAAATGTCAGGCTTAGAATAAATTCTATAAGAAATCCCTAGTAAGGATGAATTAAAATGAAATCAAAGACCATAATGTTTCTTTTTTTCGGCGTGATTGTTTTTTCTTCAGGTTCTTTATCTGTTCTCTCTCAATCCCCATGGAATATAATTTTAATTCTTTTATTAACATTTCCAATTTTTTTTTATGTTCTAAATTATGTTGTTTCTCAAGAATCTTTTTTCAATAGACTATTAAATATTTCACTTTTTGGGAGTATATTTTTATATGGATATTTCTTTTTCGGACTTTCATGGGTTAGCTCTGCCTTTAACTATAGGGCCGAGTTAGAAGGTCTAAAGTCATTAAGTATTTTTGGGCTTCCTTTCTTATTAACCCTTGTTTCACTTCCGGGATGGTTATTTACAGCATTTTTCTGGGGGCCAGGCTTACAGAAATATATTGCAGTAGCCTTGGGAATAGTGGCTGGTGAATATATTAGAGGTGCTCTTTTTACAGGATTTCCATGGATATTATTTGGTCATTCATTATCATTTGATGATAGAGCAATGCAAATAATATCAGCTATTGGGGCCCAAGGGGCCAGCTTTCTTATCGTCCTCTTTGCTCTAACTCCCGCCCTACTTTTAAGAAAAAAAACTTTTATTTATGGATTAATGTCTGGGATGATAATGCCATGCCTTATAGCCTATGGATTTTTAAAGATTCCTGATGAGTTAAATTTTTCTAAAAAGGATTTTTTATTAGTCCAACCAAATATCTCTCAAGATGTAAAAATGAATGATAATAGTTTTTCTTCTTCAGTCGATAGGTTTATTACCTTGTCATCAGGTTATCCTAATGTTGATCTTATAATTTGGCCTGAAAGTGCCCTACCAATATTGTTAGAAGATAGCGATAAAACAAGGAAGGACATCATGGATTCTATAGACGGTGATTCAAAGTTACTAGCTGGATCTATTAGAGTTGACCAGAATGGCTCCTACACAAATTCTGCATTATTAATAGATGATAATAGTAATATTAACTTAACATATGATAAGATTCATTTAGTTCCGTTTGGAGAATATTTACCTTTCTCAAATTTTATAAATAATTTTAAATTTCTAGAAATTATATCATCTGACAATGGTTTTAAAAAAGGTCAGTCTCCAGAGTTTATCAAAACACCAATTGGCCTTGCTCGATTATTAATCTGTTATGAAATAATATTTTCTAAAGAAATAATACTATCAAGTGAAAGGCCCGATGTGTTAATTAATATAACAAATGATGCATGGTTTGATAATTTTTCCGGCCCATATCAACATTTTGACAATGCAAGATTTCGTGCCATAGAGTATGGTTTACCTGTTTTAAGGTCTGCAAATACTGGAATTTCTGGTGTTATTGGGCCCTATGGAAGAGTTTTAGAGAAAATTAATCTTGGGGGCGCTGGGGTTATTTATTCTTTCTTACCTCAAAAAATAGAAAAAACTTTTTTTTCTAAATTTGGCGACTTCACATTATTAATTTTATTTATATTATGCATTTTGAGCTTTAGAAAAAATTTAATGAGAGAATATTTTTATGGGAAAAAATAAAGATTTTTTATTCACCTCTGAATCAGTTTCGGAAGGCCATCCAGATAAAGTTTGCGATCGGATTTCTGATAGTATCCTTGACCTTTATATTGCATCTGATCCTGAGGCCAGAGTTGCCGTTGAAACATTAGTAACAACAGATTTAGTTGTTGTTGCTGGAGAAATTCGATCGGCAGCTAATATTACTAAAGATACTATTGAAGAGACTATAAGGAATTCTGTTAAAGAAATTGGTTATGAGCAAGATGGATTTCATTGGGAAACTTTAAAAACTCAAATTCTTTTGCATGAGCAGTCTGAAGATATTGCCCTTGGAGTGGACTCAATTGGCAATGAGAAAGAAGAGGGTGCCGGGGATCAAGGAATAATGTTTGGATTTGCTTGTAATGAAACACCTGAGTTTATGCCTGCCCCAATACTTTATTCTCATAAAATCTTAAAATCGTTAGCTCACAAAAGACATACTGGGCTTATAGAAGGTATACTTCCAGATTCCAAATCTCAAGTTACACTTAAATATGAAGGAGGAAAGCCTAAGTATATTGACTCTATTGTTGTTTCCTCGCAACACACTGAGGATTGTTCTCAAGAAAGGATTCAGGAGATTGTTAAGGATATAATAAATGAAGTTATGCCTCAAGAATGGTTAACAAATGACACATCATATATTGTTAACCCAACTGGAAAATTTGTAATAGGTGGACCGGTTGGGGATACTGGATTGACTGGTAGAAAAATCATAGTTGATACATACGGTGGATCTGCTCCCCATGGTGGTGGTGCTTTTTCTGGAAAAGATCCCACAAAAGTAGATCGCTCCGCAGCATATGTATCTCGATATCTTGCAAAAAATATTGTTGCCGCAGGAATCTCCGACCGTTGTACAATTCAGCTTTCTTATGCAATTGGCATTTCAGAACCTTTATCTGTTTATGCAGATCTTCATGGAAATGGAAAAGTTTTAGAAAAAGATTTAGTAAAAGTTTTAAGAAATTTAGTTGATTTAACCCCTAGAGGTATAAGAGAGACGCTAGGCTTAAATAAACCAATTTTTTCTCAAACCTCTTCATATGGCCATTTTGGAAGAGAGCCAAGTGCTGATGGAGGTTTTAGTTGGGAAAAATTAGATTTAGCTGAATCTATCTCTGATGCCCTCAAGTAAAATACAGAAAAATGTTATAACTGTACGCGGTCGAGAAAGGTCTCTTACTATTAAGCAAAAAAACCTATTCTCTAATTTAGACAAGTATAAGCTAGATTTTTCATTACTTAAAAAAGATAAGAAATATAAAGGCAGTAAGCTGTTTTTCGAAATTGGGTTTGGGTCAGGTGATATTATTTATAGGCAGGCCAAGCTTAACCCAAACGATTTATTTATAGGAGTAGAATATTACCGAAAGGGGATTACTCAGCTAATAGAAAAAATTGAAAATAATAATATAGAAAATATAAAAATTTTACACGGTGACGCTCGTAAAATTTTAATGAATATACCAGATGGTATTTTTGAGGAGATATGGTTATTTTTTCCAGACCCTTGGCCCAAAAATAGACATGAGAAAAGAAGATTTATTCAATTAGATATGATTGATACACTGGCTAGCAAGATTAAAAAGGATGGTAAACTTTTAATCTCTTCCGACGACAAAAATTATATTGGATGGACGCTAAGCTTACTGCTTATGAAAAATTGTTTTAATTGGCTTGCCTTAGGCCCTAGCGATTGGAGGTTGCCTAATAATGACTATTTTGGTTCACGTTATGAAAAAAAAGGAATTAAAAGTGACAGGGAGCCATACTTTCTTAAATTTCAAAAAATTTAATAGTTTGGTCTGACTAATTAATAATCTTGAAATTAATCTTTAATTGAGCTAAAAGATAAAGATATTTCGAATTTGTTGATTAAAATACGAAGTGGGCAGGCTAGACCTTTCCCGCTTTTTTTATTTTTTGGATGCTAAATATTGGAAGAAAAAAAGAACATAAACTATTTTGAACATCTCGTTGCCCCTGGTAAGGCTAGTGATTTTTTTTCTATATTTGAGTCAGTTATTAATAAGACGCCCTATAGTCTTGTTAGATTGAAAATTAGTGGAAGTGATGAGCTTCAAATTCAAATAATGGCTGAAAAAAAGGATAAATCTATGGTAATTGAGGATTGTAAAAAACTAAGCACAATGCTTATAGACTTTATTGAAGATCCCAAATCAAGCATTGAAAATTATATTTTAGAGGTCTCTTCTCCAGGAATAGATAGGCCATTAACAAGCAAAGAAGATTTTTCTTATTGGGCTGGTAGTAATATTATGATGAAGCTAAAGAAGCCAATTAATTCTTTGAAAAAATATGAAGGAACGCTTAAAGGTTTCTTTAATGAAAAAATTGAAATAGATATTTCTGGTGGCCATGAGGAAAATTTACTTATAGAGCCTGAAACTATAAAAAGTATAAATGTTGTTTGGTCTCCAGAGACGTCCCAATAAATTTAATTGTAAATTACTAGTGAAGAGGAAAAAATGTCAACAAAAGGAATTAGCGCAAATAGACTTGAATTACTTCAAATTGCAGATGCCGTTGCAAGAGAGAAATCCATTGATAAAGCAATTGTAATATCTGCTATGGAAGAGGCGATTCAAAAAGCTGCAGCATCCAGGTATGGAATTGAAAATAATATTAAAGCTGCGATTGATACTGAAACTGGCTCCATAACATTAATGAGATTGCTTGATATTGTTGATAAAGTTGAAGATTTTTCAACTCAAATTAATATTGAAGATGCTAAATTAAAAAATCCTGAAGCATCGATAGGTGGTGACCCAATCGAGGAAGAACTTCCTCCAATTGATTTTGGTAGAGTGGCTGCTCAAAGTGCTAAGCAGGTAATTTTTCAAAAAGTACGTGAAGCTGAGAGAGAAAGGCATTTTGAGGAGTTTAAAGATCGAGTTGGAGAGATAATAAGTGGTGTTATTAAGCGTGTTGAGTACGGAACTGTAATAGTTGATTTAGGCAGGGCAGAAGCGGTAATTCGCAAAGATGCTCTTTTACCAAGAGAAGTTTACAAGCCGGGTGATCGAGTAAGAGCTTATATTATGGAAGTAAAGAGAGAAATAAGAGGCCCACAAATATTTTTATCAAGAACTCATTCAGACTTTATGGCTAATTTATTTGCTCAAGAGGTTCCAGAGATTTATGATGGTATTATCGAAATCATTGGAGTTGCCAGGGATCCAGGTAGCAGAGCAAAGATAGCAGTTTTATCAAAAGATTCTTCTATTGACCCTGTTGGTGCATGTGTTGGTATGAGGGGAAGCAGAGTTCAAGCTGTTGTTAATGAACTACAAGGAGAGAAGATAGATATTTTATCATGGACAGATGATATTGCATCTTTTGTTGTTAAAGCGCTTCAGCCAGCAGAAGTTCAAAAAGTTGTTCTTTATGAGAGTGAACAAAGACTAGAAGTAGTTGTTCCTGAAGAACAATTATCTTTAGCAATTGGTAGAAGAGGTCAAAATGTGAGGCTAGCCTCCACTTTGTGTGGCTGGGATATTGATATCCTAACAGAAGACCAAGAATCAGAAAGAAGACAAAAGGAATTCCTAGAAAGGACAAATTTATTTATGGAAGCCCTTGATGTTGATGAATTGCTTTCACAACTTTTAGTTACTGAAGGATTTAATGATATAAATGAACTTGCACTTGTTGATCTTAAAGAAATTTCTAATATCGCAGGCTTTGATGAAGATACTGCAGAGGAGATCCAAGCGAGGGCTGCTGATTTCTTGAATAAAGAAAATAAAGAACTTGAAGAAAAATGTAAGTCTCTGGGCATAGCCGAGGATCTATTGGGAGTTGAAGAGCTATCTTTAAAAATGATAGTTTCTTTGGGCGAAAATGATGTAAAAAATTTAGAGGATTTTGCTTATTGCTCTTCTGATGATTTACTTGGATGGGATGAAGTAATAGATGGCGAAAAAAAACGAGAGAAAGGAATTCTCGAAGATCATGATATTGATATATCTCAAGCTAACGAATTAATTATGTCAGCGAGAATTAAACTAGGAATAATTCCAGAGGAGTCTCAAGACACAGAAGCGCATGATGATGATTCTGTAGATAATGATAGTGAGACAAATAATCCATTAGATGCTATCGATTAAGAATTGTTTAAAGGTAAAAAATTACTTTAACTATTTTAATGGAATAAAATTAAAGATAAAAATATGACAGAAAAAACATCAAAGGGTAATAAAGAAAGAACTCTGACCTTAAAGCCAGGAGTTCCATCAACCTCTAACTCTAAAGGCTCAAGATCTACATCTAGAGTTTCAACAGTTGTTGTTGAATCAAGGCGAGGAAAAGTATCTCAAACCAGAAAACCCTTAGCCCCAAGGGTTAAAGTTAGAGGAGCCCCTGTGGCGCCAAATGTTTTTCGATCTAAAGATCAGGGGGATGAAGATTCATCATCAGTTAGAAATTTAACTGACAATGAGAGAGATGCTCGCGAGAGAGCACTAGAGAATGCAAAAATTAGAAATGAATCTGAGGAAGTAGTAAAAAAAGAAAGAGTTGCTAAAAAAGCAAAATCTTCTAATTCAGATTCTGTTGACCCAGCAAATATACCTGCAAAAAAAGATCCGGAAAGACTAAAAGAAAAAACAAAATCTATAAAATCTGATTCATCCTCTAGTCCAAAAAAGAAAGAAACAAAGAAAACTGAAAAAAATGAAAAATCTGATAGATACAGTAAGGACAATCAAAAAAGAAGGGCCGGTAAACTCTCTATTTCTCAGGCACTTAATGAAGAAGAAAGACAGCGTTCATTAGCATCGATAAAAAGAAGACAAGAAAAGGCCAGAAAAAAAGCTACATCAGCAGATTTACCTAAAGAAAAGATTTCTAGAAATGTAATCATTCCAGAGGTTATAACGGTTCAAGAACTTTCAAATAGAATGGCTGAAAGAGGTATTGACGTTATAAAATCATTAATGAATCAGGGCATGATGGTAAAGATCAATGATACCTTAGATTCTGATACTGCTCAACTTATAGCTGAAGATTTTGGGCACAGTGTTACAAGGGTTTCTGAATCTGATATTGAGGAAGGAATTACATCCATTGAGGATCGAGAAGAAGATAAAAAACCAAGGCCTCCTGTTGTAACTGTTATGGGGCATGTAGATCACGGAAAAACAACACTTCTGGATGCAATCCGAGAGTCAAATGATGTAGCAGGTGAAGCCGGCGGCATTACACAGCATATTGGAGCTTATCAAACGAAAGTAAAGGATGATAAAAAAATAACATTTATTGATACGCCTGGGCATGCTGCTTTTACCTCAATGAGGGCAAGGGGAGCAAAAGTTACCGATATTGTTATTCTAGTTGTTGCTGCTGATGATGGTGTTATGCCTCAAACAATAGAGGCTATAAACCATGCCAAGGAAGCAAATGCTCCAATTATTGTAGCTATAAATAAGATGGATAAGCCCGGTGCAAACCCAACAAATGCTAGAAATGCATTACTTCAACACGAAATAGTTGTTGAGGAGCTTGGCGGAGAAATTCAATCTGTAGAACTTTCTGCAATAACAAAAGATGGAATTAATGATCTTATTGATGCAATTATCTTGCAAGCTGAGCTTTTAGATTTAAAGGCTAATCCGAATAGGCCTGCAGAAGGGTTTGTAATTGAGGCTAAGCTCGATAAAAACAGAGGACCAGCTGTTACCTCAATAGTTCAAAGGGGCACATTAAAAATTGGTGATATATTGGTAGTGGGCGAGCATTCAGGTAAAGTCCGTTCCTTAGTCAATGATCAGGGTGAAACAATAAAAGAGTGTTTTCCAGGTGAACCAGTTGAAATTCTCGGGTTGAGTCAAACACCTGCGGCCGGTGATATCTTGTCTGTTGTCGAGAGTGATGCAAGGGCTAGAGAGATATCAGAATATAGAAAAAGAAAATCTAAATCAAAAACTCCAAACTTATCTCAAGTTAACTTAGAGCAATTATTTTCTAAATCTAACCAAACACAAAAAAAAGAAATTTTAGTTATCGTTAAGTCTGATGTTCAAGGTTCTTCGGAGGCTATAAAAGAAGGGCTTCTAAGTCTTGGCAATGAAGAGGTCTCATGCAGGATGATTCATGTTGGGGCAGGAGCAATTTCTGAAAGTGATATAACCTTAGCAGAGGCATCAAATGCCATCGTTCTTGGTTTTAATGTGAGAGCAAATAATCAAGCAAAAGCATTGGCGGAAAAATCTGGGATCACTGTTCTTTATCATTCAATAATTTATGACCTATTGGATGATATTAAAGACTTACTTGAAGGAAAACTTGATCCAGAACTCCGTTCAACTATTACTGGAGTTGCTGAGGTTCTAGAGGTATTTAAAAACTCAAAAATTGGGAATATTGCAGGCTGCAATGTAGTTGATGGGACAATCATTAAAGGATTACATGGAAAGCTTTTAAGGGATGATATAGTTATTTACGATGGATTGTTATCCACCCTAAGAAGGTTTAAAGATGAAGCAAAAGAAGTTAAGGCTGGACAAGAATGCGGCCTTTCTTTTGATAATAATCAAGATATTAAGCCTGGTGACAAAATTGAATGTTACAAAATTGATGAAATAAAAAGAACTATTTAGGAAGCAGAGGCTCATATTTTGAATAACTTTTCTTTAGATTTTCCCCGAGACAAGGCATCGCAAAGACAAATGAAGGTTCAAGAAATTTTGAGGGCTGCCCTGGTTGAGATTTTACAGAGGGGTCTTACTAAAGAACCTATTCTTGAAAATTCAATGATTACAATAACTTATGTCGATGTTTCTCCTGATTTAAAACATGCAAAGTTTATTTTCTTACCCTTCGATGAAACAAAAAAAGACGAATTTGTTAAAGGTTTTAATAGAGCTAACAAAAAAATAAGAAAAGAAATTTCTCAAAGAGTTCAATTAAAATATACGCCAAGCTTAAGTTTTGTCTTTGATGACACTATTAAAGAAATTCGCAAGCTAGATGATTTATTTTTATCAAATAAAGTACGTGAAGACTTAAAGAGATAATTTTATTGGCAAAAAGAACTTACTCACAACACCCCGGTTGGATCATTTTAGATAAACCAGTGGGCATATCATCTGCAAAGGCCGTACACGTTGTTAAAAAATTTTTTAATGTCAAAAAGGCCGGACATGCTGGCACATTAGATCCATTGGCATCAGGAGTTCTTCCAATTGCCCTGGATGATGCCACCAAAACAATTCCATACTTAGTCGATACGAAAAAAAAATATAAATTTACTATTGCTTGGGGTGAAAAGACAGAAACAGACGATTCTGAGGGAAAAGTTTTAGAAACAAGCGATGTACGCCCAAATTATGATGATATAGAAAATACCCTCAAATCATTTTTAGGTAATATCATTCAGACTCCTCCTAGATATTCAGCAATTAAAATAAATGGTAAAAGAGCATATTCCCTTGCAAGAGAAAATATAGAATTTGAAGTACCGGAAAGATCAGTAGAGGTTTTTAGTCTAAGGTTACTAAAGAAATTAAATAAAAATTTTGCAGACCTTGAAGTATTTTGTGGAAAAGGGACCTATGTTAGGTCTTTAGCTAGGGATATTGCTGAAAAACTAGGTACTTTTGGTCATATAAAAGCACTTGAAAGGCTTGAAGTTGGCCCTTTTGAACTTAAAAATGCTTTTCCTCTAGAAACTTTTAGCAATTTAGTGCATAGTCCGCCCGCGGGAAGCGTGGGTAAACAATTTCTTCTTCCTCTAGATAGTGTGCTGGACGACATCCCGGCTTTGGCTGTCTCAGAAAAAGAAGCGAAAATGTTTTGCCACGGTCAGGCGGTATTTAAAGAGATATCAAGTGATTTAATTCCCCAAGGTAGCAATGTTCTAATTAAGTATGGAATAAAATCTATTGGCATTGCAGTTTTTCTTGAATCAAAACTTAAACCAAAAAAAGTTTTTTCAAGTATAATTTGATAAAAGGAGTAAATGATGTCGATTGAAGCAGAACGTAAAAAAGAAGTAATTTCTGAATATGCATTAAAAGACGGAGATACTGGTTCGCCAGAAATCCAAGTAGCAATTTTGACAGAGAGAATAGTTAATCTCACTGAACACTTTAAATCACATAAAAAAGATAATCACTCAAGGCAAGGCCTTCTTAAGATGGTAAACCTGAGAAGAAAGCTCTTAGATTATGTAAAATCTAAAGATCAAAAACGTTATGAAGACCTCATTAAAAGACTTGGTCTTAGAAGGTAAATTAAAACGTTATTACAAATTTATAAACAAGAATATTTTTTAAAAAAATATACGAGATAGGTAAAACATAAAATGTTTAAAATAGAAAACGAAGTATTAGAATGGGGTGGGAAAACCCTTACAATTGAAACTGGACGTGTAGCCAGACAGGCACATGGTTCAGTAATAGCAACATATGGCGGAACCTCCGTCCTCGCAACTGTTGTGGCGGATCATCATCCAAAACCCGGCTTAGATTTTTTTCCTTTAACTGTTAATTATCAAGAAAAAGCTTATGCGGCTGGTAAAATCCCTGGTGGGTTTTTTAAACGAGAAGGGCGACCAACTGAAAAAGAAACGCTGGTATCAAGGTTAATAGATAGGCCAATAAGACCATTATTCGCAAAGGGATTTCAAAATGAAACTCAAGTAATAGCAACTGTTGTTAGTTATGATGGTCAAAATGATGCTGATATAGTCGCTCTAGTGGCTGTTTCTGCTGCATTAACCCTATCAGGCGTTCCTTTTATGGGACCTATAGCAGCTGCGAGAGTAGGCTATATTGATGGACAATATGTTCTTAACCCAACAAAAGATGAATTGGATGACGAAGAAAATGAGTGTCAACTAGATCTTGTGGTTGCGGGTACAGATACAGCTGTTCTAATGGTAGAGTCTGAGGCGCAAGAACTATCTGAGGAAATTATGCTAGGAGCAGTCAGCTTTGGTCAGGAATCTTTTAAGCCTGTAATTGAGGCAATTATTAGTCTTGCAGAAAAAGCTGCCAAAGAACCAAGAGAGTTAGAGAATATTGACCTTTCTGATCTTCAGAAAAAAGTAAATAAATCAGTTAAAGATAAATTAGTACAAGCTTATAAAGAAAGTGATAAGCAGCTTAGGTCAAATAAAATTTCTGAAATAAAAAATGAACTTTTATCAGATTATTCAGATAATGAGGATTCAGAAGTTTCAGAATCTGATGTTAAGAGTGTATTTAAAAATGTTGAAAAAGATATTGTTAGAGGAAGTATATTAGATACTGGAATGAGAATTGATGGAAGGGATCTAAAGACTGTCCGTCCAGTTCAATCAGATGTAAGTATTCTTCCCTTAACTCACGGCTCTGCATTATTTACCCGTGGCGAGACTCAAGCTCTTGTTGTAACAACCTTAGGGACTGGCCTTGATGAGAAATTTGTTGATGGGTTAGATGAAACATATAAAGAAAAATTTATGCTTCATTATAACTTTCCGCCATACTCTGTTGGTGAAACTGGTAGAACTGGATTCACTTCAAGAAGAGAAGTTGGTCATGGGAAGTTAGCATGGCGTTCACTTCAGGCTGTACTACCTGAGTATGATGATTTCCCTTATACTATAAGACTTGTATCAGAAATTACTGAATCAAATGGATCATCTTCTATGGCCACAGTTTGCGGTTCTTCACTTGCCTTAATGGATGCGGGGGTTCCTCTTAAAAGACCTGTAGCTGGTATTGCTATGGGCTTAATTAAAGAAGGTGATCGTGTTGCAGTACTTTCAGATATATTAGGCGATGAAGATCATTTGGGCGACATGGATTTTAAAGTAGCCGGAACTTCAGAAGGTATTACATCGCTCCAGATGGATATCAAAATAACAGGCATAACAAAAGAAATTATGGATACTGCTCTTACACAAGCCAAGGACGGAAGAATTCATATCTTAGCTGAAATGGCTAAAGCTATTGAAACAGGGCGAGATACTGTTAACTCAACCGCTCCTAGGATTGAAACAGTACAAGTTCCTGTAGATAAAATAAGGGATATTATAGGATCAGGCGGAAAAGTTATTAGAGAAATAGTTGAGGAAAGTGGCGCAAAAGTTGATATTAATGACGACGGAATAGTAAAAGTAGCCTCAAATGATACCGACTCTCTGAATAAAGCTTTGGAGCTTATTAATTCAATTGTCGCTGAACCTGAGGCGGGTGAAATTTATGAAGGCAAGGTAGTTAAAATAATGGACTTCGGCGCTTTTGTTAATTTCTTTGGAAAAAAAGATGGCTTAGTCCATATTTCTCAACTTGCTAATGAAAGAGTTAATAATGTAACTGATGTTGTTAGCGAGGGCGATATAGTTAAAGTAAAACTAGTTGGATTTGATAATCGAGGTAAGGTTAAGCTTTCAATGAAAGATGTTGACCAAAAAACTGGTGAAGAAATAGTTTCAGAAAAATCTAGCGACAATAAAGGTGATGAATCTAAACCTAAAGAAGAATCTAAGCCTAAGAAAGAAAGAAAACCTAGAAAGAAAAAGAAAGACGAAGAAACACCTGAAGAATAATCTTAGTTTCTAGTTTTATGCATTAGTCAGGCTTGGGCATTCCAATTATATTATAGCCCAAGTCTACATAATGTATTTCACCCGTCACCCCTTTTGAAAGATCTGAAAGAAGATATAACCCTGCAGATCCGACATTTTCTAATGACAGCTTTCCTTTTAAGGGAGAGTATTTTTCTGCGTAGTTAAAAATTTCTCTAGCTCCGCCAACTCCTGCACCTGAGAGTGTACGCATTGGCCCTGCTGAAATCGCATTAACCCGTATTCCGCTTTTGCCATAATCTACCGCAAGATATCTCACCGATGCTTCAAGGGCAGCCTTAGCAACGCCCATTACATTATAGTTTGGCATAACTTTCGATGATCCACCAAAGCTAAGTGTTATTATTGATGCTCCTTCACTCATATATGGTTCAGCAATTTTACTAACCTCTGTTAATGAAAAACATGAAATTTCTAGTGTTTTTAAAAAATTTTCTTTAGAGGTATCGATATATCGTCCGCTTAATTCACTTCTATCTGAGTAGGCAATACCGTGAACTATAAAATCAATTTCTCCCCAATCCTTTGAAAGAATCGAGAATATATTTTCAATTTGTTTTTTATTTGTAACATCACAATCAAATAAAAGTTTTGATCCTAAGGATTTTGCCAAAGGTTCAACCCTTTTCTTGAAAGCCTCACCCTGATATGTAAATGCTAGATCAGCTCCATGATCGTGGAGCATCGATGCTATACCCCAGGCCAGTGAATGATCATTGGCGACGCCCATAATCAATCCCTTTTTATTTTTCATTAAAGGGCCCGAAAGCGTAAGCAAATTATCAGTATTATTATTCACCATATTACCTATAGATCTGGATGCTTAAAAGTTAGTGATGCATTAGTTCCGCCAAATCCAAAACTATTAGAAAGGACGCATCCTAAGTCAATATTATCTAATTTATTTCTTACTATTGGTATATTCTCAAAAAGAGGATCAATATTCTTTATATTGGCTGATTCGCAAATAAATCTATTTTCCATCATTAGTAAGCTGTATATGGCCTCCTGAACTCCTGCTGCTCCAAGGCTATGCCCAGTAAGAGATTTTGTGGCGCTAAGGAGCGGTATTTTGGAACCAAAAGTTTCTTGTATTGCCTCTATTTCCTTAGAATCACCGACAGGAGTTGATGTTGCATGAGGGTTTATATAATCAATATTATAAGGTATATCTTTCATTGCCATTTTCATGCATCGTGACGCTCCTTCACCAGACGGCTGAACCATGTCGTGTCCATCAGATGTTGCTCCATATCCGACTAATTCTGCATAAATTTTTGCCCCTCGCGCCTTAGCTCTTTCCATTTCTTCCAGAACTAAAACACCTGCACCACCTGAAATCACAAATCCATCTCTATCCCTATCATAAGCTCTACTAGAGGACTGAGGGTTTTCATTATACTTTGAAGACATCGCTCCCATCGCATCAAATAAAACAGATAATGCCCAGTTAAGCTCTTCACCACCACCTGCAAACATTACATCTTGTTTTCCATACTGGATTGTTTCAAATGCATTTCCTATGCAATGTGAAGAAGTTGCGCAAGCTGATGATATTGAATAATTAATTCCCTTTATTCCAAATGGTGTAGCAAGCGTTGCTGAATTTGTTGAAGACATAGCCTTTGGAACTGCAAAAGGACCAACTCTCTTGGGGCCTTTGTTTCGAGTTATATCTGCTGCTTCAATTAAGGCCTTTGTTGATGGACCACCTGACCCCATAATTAATCCGGTTTTCTCATTGATTACATCGCTCGACTCAAGTCCAGAATCATCTATTGCTTGCTGCATGGCAATATAGTTCCACGCTGCTCCATGTCCCATAAACCTTCTTACTTTTTTTTCAAGATATTCTTCGGGGTCTAGTGTTGGTTTTCCAAAAACTTGGCTTCTGAAACCAAGCTCCTTATATTCATCTGAAAAAGAAATACCAGATTTGCCATTCTTAAGGCTCTCTAAAACCTCTTCTTTATTATTGCCAATGCACGAAACTATTCCCATGCCGGTTACTACAACTTGCCTCATATTTCTACTCACATAGTTACTTAAATAAACCTACTCTTAAATCTTCAGCTTTATAAATTTCATTCCCATCTGCTATTAACATTCCATTTCCAATACCTAAAATAAGCTTACTTGTTAAAACTCTTTTTAGTGTAATTTTATATTCTAATTTTTTTACTGTAGGTAAAACCATGCCCGAGAATTTAACGTTTCCAACTGATAGGGCTCTTCCTTTTCCCTCAAGCCCAAGCCAACCAAGGTAGAATCCTAATAACTGCCACATAGCATCCAATCCTAAACAACCTGGCATAACTGGATCATTTACAAAATGACAGTCAAAAAACCAAAGTTTTGGATTTATATCTAATTCAGCCCTTACAATACCTTTATCAAAGTCACCTCCACTTTCGTCAATGTTAGTTATTCTATCAAACATTAACATTGGGGGCATTGGGAGTTGTGGGTTACCGGCACCAAACATATTTCCCTTTGCGCACTCAATAAGATCTTCGAAAGTATAGTTATTTTTTTGATTCATTTTTTATCCCTTAAAAACTTCTAACATAGATGATTATTTCTGGTAAGGGATAACTATTTTTTTCTTCTTTTGATTGATTATAAACTATATAATCTATATTACTAAAAAAATGAGTGATTTTAAAGATATACTAAGAAGTCATAATCTTAGACCAACACAACAAAGGGTGAATCTAGGAAAATTACTTTTTGGAAAATTAGATCGTCATATAACTGCGGAAATTTTAAAACAAGAATCTGATTATGAAAACCTTAAAGTCTCCAAAGCTACAGTTTATAATGTTTTAAATGATTTTTACGGTGCTGGCCTTCTTGCAAAAGTCAATATTGATGATGATAAAACTTGGTATGATACAAATGTTCAACATCATTATCATATTTTTTTAGAAAACAAATCAGAGTTAGTGGATATTGACCCTAAAAAAATTGATATTAAAATTCCAAAGGAATTAACCAAAGGAACTATTAAAAAAGTTGATCTTGTCGTAAAAATTTCTGAATAAATAGATTTATTAATCTTTTCCGGCTTGCCCTTTATTCCACTCCCCATAAATTATTTTTTTCAATATACCCGTTAAGGCTGTATGAATTTCTAAAGAAATATTTTTCTTTTTTTATGTCTAATCCAACCTCACAAAGATCATTTGAGCAGCTTATTAATTTTACTATTACTCCTTTATGGACATAAGCAATTGGATTTTTATTTTTATCCTTTATTGAAAGAGGCTTATGATTTTTTAATACCTTTTCAGCTTCACTAATATTATCACTGATTAATGCAGTTCTTATTTTTGAAAATTGACTTGAGTTAATCCAACCTTTCTGATTCTTAGGAAGGATCACTTCTTTCCAGTCTCCTTTTGTCCTCATTAATTTAACTGGCAGACCCTTTTTTTTATAAACCCACATTACTTTATTATCTTTAGAGGGCCCAGTTCTTAAGTAAGTTTTACTGTACTTTAGTGACCCCCATATACTTTCACTATCTTCTGCTAATACAGGTAAATTAAATATTAAAGATAACGAGAATATTATTGAAATAATTATAGATTTACACATTATTATTTTTTCCATTTAGAATATTATTTGGATCCCAATTAACTTTCATTAACTTCATTTTGTAACTCAATCCATCAAAAATAAGTAATTTTCCTATCAGATTTTCTTTTTCTCCTATGATCTGTTTTATTACTTCTGTGGCTTGAATTGATCCTATTATTCCCGCAACAGATCCTAGTACTCCATGATAATCACAGTTCTCTTCACTATTGCTGATAATTTTAAGACATCGATAGGAAGGATTTGGTATTCCATTTTTGTCTCTTTCAAATGATTTATATGTCGATACTTGACCAAAAAATCCTGATATTGAAGCGGAAATAAGTATTTTCTGACTTTTAAAACATGCGTCATTTATTATAAGTCTACTAGAATGGTTATCTGTACAATCAACAATGAAATCATAATCTTTTATTAATTTTTCAGCATTCAATATGGTTATTCTATTTCTATATGAGGCCACATTTATATCTGGATTGATTCCTCTTATGAATTTTTTCGCCCTTGTTGCCTTATATGAGCCAATATCTTTCATTGAAAATATTGTTTGTCTATGAAGATTGGAGATATCAACTCTATCATTATCAATTAAGCCAATTTTTCCTACCCCAGAACTAGATATATATTGTAAAACAGGTGAACCTAATCCTCCCAACCCAATAATTAAAACCTTTGCTTTACCAAGGAGCTCTTGTCCTTGCCCGCCAATTTGTTTGAGGACTAAATGTCTAGAATATCTTTCAAAGGAATCATCTTTTGTCATCTTCTGCTCTTATTCCAGTAGAACCAAAACCACCAGAGCCTCTTTCAGTTTTATCTAGATTTTCTGTTTTTACTAAATTAAATTGAAAAACTGGTGCGATTACCATTTGCGCTATCCTCATACCCCTTTCAACCTCAAAATTTATTTTACTATGATTAATGAGCATTGCAGAGATTTCACCCCTATAGTCACTATCAATTGTACCGGGCGAATTTAAGATTGTAATACCATTCTTGGCGGCAAGTCCTGATCTTGGCCTTATTTGAGCCTCAAAACCAAAGGGAAGGGCAATAGCAATACCAGTTGGTATCATTTCTGCTTTTCCAGGAGGGATGATTATATTTTTTGTTTCATCTATTGCGGCCAATAAATCTAGTCCTGCAGCACCTGATGACTCATATTTAGGCAAGGGAAGCCCCTGACCATTTTCAAGAACTTTTAGTAATAAATCCTTCATGCCGCGTTATCAAAAAATTCTATAATTTTAATACAAAGGTTTTCTGCGACATTTTTTTTACTAATTAAGCCCCAGCTTTCATCAGAGACATCATTTAAGAATGAAACCTCATTCATATCACTATTAAAAACACTTTTATTTTTTTGTATATGGTTATTTGCAATCATCCAATCACAAGATTTATCAAGCATCTTCTTTCTTGCTGACTCCATTAAATTTTCAGTTTCAAGAGTAAATCCAACTATTAGCTTTGGCCTATTAATGTTTGTTTCACTTATTGTTCTTAATATATCTGGGTTTTGTGAGAATGATAAATTCAAATCACCATCATTAAACGACTTTTTTATTTTATTTTGAAAATTTTTTGTAGGTTTCCAATCTGAAACTGCTGCAGCAAAAATAGCAATATCAGCTGGTATAGAATTTTTACAAGCATTAAGCATTTCTTCTGCTGTATTAACTTCCGTTACTCTGACATTATCTGGGTAAGGAATATTTACAGGACCTGTTATTAAGTGTGTATCTGCTCCCAACTTACTCAACCTTTCCGCAATGGCATGCCCTTGTTTGCCAGAGGATTTGTTGGAGATAAACCTTACTGGATCAATAGGCTCTATAGTTGGTCCTGAAGTAACAAGTGCTTTTTTCCCTTTTAAAGGTCCTGGCTTTAAAAGGAATTCAATTTCTTTATAGATATCTTCAACTTTTGACATTTTACCGGATCCAACTTCTCCACAGGCCATTTCGCCTTCATCCGGTCCAACAAAAATATGACCATATTTTTTTAATTTTTCAATATTATTTTTTGTTGAAGGATTGTTCCACATTTTTACATTCATGGATGGTGCGATTAAGAGAGGCTTATTGTTCGCTAATAAAATAGAGGTAGCAAGGCTGTCTGAAATACCATAAGACATTTTAGCTAATATATTTGCAGTAGCCGGCGCGAGAACAACTAAATCAGCATTTCTAGATAGTTTTATATGACCTATATTTGTTTCACTTTCTAAATCAAAGAGATCTGTATAAACTTTGTTTTGTGACAAAGCGCCAAATGATAAGGGCTGTACAAATTGAGTTGCACTTTTGGTTAATACACAAGTTACATCATCACCCCTTCTTTTAATTTCTCTAATAAGGTCCAATGATCTGTAGGCCGCTATTCCGCCACTAACAATAAGTAGAATTTTTTTCATAATGATGCTTTAGCTTAAAATATTAAAAAAGGCTATAAATTTATATAAGTTAAATCTTTTAAAAAATATAATTTATTTATTTATCAATAGGATAGAAACAATTAATATTAACAATAACAGTATGAGGGGTCTCAATAAATTTGACTGTAAATTTTCTCTTTCTGTTATCAACATTAAGGTTTTTTTATCAATTTTTAGACCATCATCGCCAAATGCTTTTTTGATCTTATTAAAATCTTTTTTTGTTTTTTCTAGATCGTTTATTATTGAATTAAAAATTTCTCTAGCATTTGAATTAATAGATTCTTTGTTAAATGAAATTTTAGAAGGATCAAAACTTTTTATATTTGATAAATTATCCAATATTGGTTCCGAAAGGCTCCAAATATTTAAATCAGGGTTGAATTCTCTTGCCACACCCTCCGTAACAACCATTGTTTTTTGTAGAAGTAGAAGTTGCGGCTGAGTTCTCATTTCAAATTGACCTGTTACTTCGAGTAATTGAGATAAAAGGTGGCCCATCGATATACTTTTAGAATCTTGGCCTTGAATGGGTTCGCCAATTGCCCTTAAGGCCTGAGCAAATTTATCGCGATCTTGGTTCTCAGGAATATATCCTGCTTCAAAATGTATATCTGAAATTTTTTTATAATCTTTTTTTACAAATCCACTTAATATTTCTAATAAATATCTTCTGCTATCAATATTGAGTCTCCCCATTATTCCAAAATCAACTGGAATAATAGTTGCATCATTTTTCACGAAAAGATTTCCTTGGTGCATATCCGCATGGAAAAACCCATCACGTATTGCTAGAATGAGAAAAGTTTTCATAATATTTTCACCAACAGAATTAAAGTTAATATTTTTTTTCTTAATCTTTATAAGGTCCTTTGATGAATGAGAATTTACCCATTGAGTTGTAAGAATATTCTTTGATGTCAAATCCCAGAATATTTTAGGAATTTCAATAAAGTCATCATTCTTTGTGTTATCAATTATCTCTGATTGTGCGGCAGCCTCTAACCTCAGATCAACTTCCATTGATAGGCTTTCTTCTAGGGTTTTGACTACCTCTAGAACTCTAAGCCTTCTGGCTTCAGAAGAAAATTTTTCTAAAATTTTTGCCGCCAAATAGAAATCATTTAAATCTTTTTTAATTTTACCTTCAATATTTGGCCGTAATATTTTAACTGCAACAGTCTGTGACTTCCCATCTGATTTAATGATAGCCTTGTGCACTTGGGCAATTGATGCTGCCGCAATTGGCTCATCAATTTTTTTAAATTTCTTTTTATAGTCTTCTCCAAAAGATTCAATAAAGGCTTGCTCAACATGTTTTTTATCAAAAGGAGGCAAACTATCTTGTAACCCCCTTAAGTGAATAGAAAGTTTATTGCCAATAATATCAGGCCTTGTTGACAGAAATTGGCCCATTTTAATCCATGTTGGACCAAGTTTTTGGAGTGATTCAGAGAGATCACTTTTTTTATTTGAAGGAATAACTTTAAGGAAAATCTTGATTGGAGCAGGTAGCGACCTAATAAGATTCTCGGGAATTAAATCCTTTTCTCTTGATAAAACTAGAAAGCCTCGGGTGAGACGCAGTATCTTGAATATTCCAAACAAATCAAATTTTCTCCGCTCGATAAATGCAAACAATATTACCAGTTAGCTGCCGAATAGTGGTATTTTTAAATCCTGCACTAATGATGATATCGCTAAACTCCTCAGGACTAGGGAATGTTCTTATACTATCAACTAGATATTTATAGGGCTGTTCTTCTCCAACTATCAGCTTACCAAATTTTGGTATCAACCCATAGGACCATGCATCATATAGGTTTCTAAGTATAATATCTTTAGGTAAAGAGAATTCCATACACATAAATATCCCGCCGGGTTTGAGAATGCGAAAGCATTCTTTAAGACATTCGGCTCGGTTACTTACATTTCTAATACCAAATGATATAGTTAAAATATCAGCATAATTATCTGTTAAAGCAATAGATTCGCCTTCAGAACAAATAAAGTTACACTTTTTGGATAGATTATTGTTTATTGATATTTTTTTTCCTTCACGCAACATTTCTTGATTGATATCAACAATATTAACAAAATTATTTTTAGGAAATTTTTTTAAGAATCTAAAACCTATATCTCCAGTTCCGCCAGCTAAATCTACAAGGCTAATATTCTGTTCTTTAGGGGCATTAATGCTATTTATAAATATCTTCTTCCATAGGCGCTGCATACCAAGAGACATAATATCATTCATAAAGTCATACTTATTAGCTACTTTATTGAAAACATCTCTTACTCGTGACGAGTGATCCTTGTCATCTATTTTTTCGTATCCAAAATTACTTTCTGTCATTGCAATATAAACCTTAGTGAGCGAACATAGCCTCAAGTTACTAATATTACCACCTAGGAGTTAAGATTTAAATGCCCGAATTGCCAGAAGTAGAAACTGTAAAAAAAGGCCTGGAAGATTTTATAATTAATCAGACTATAAAAAAAATCTATTTATCTGGTTTACCTCTAAGATTTCCCCTTCCAAATAATTTTAAGACATTAGTTTTGGGAAAGGAAATACTATCAGTGGGAAGACGAGCAAAATATCTTTTATTTTATTTATCTGGGAATATTTCTATTATATCGCACCTTGGAATGTCTGGAAGTTACAGAGTCTTAAGTTCAACCGAGTCTCAAGATTACATTCCTGAAAAACATGATCATGTCATTTTTGAATTCAAGGACTTTAAAGTTGTTTACAATGATCCAAGAAGATTTGGTTATATTTTTATAACAGATAAAGATCCACAGGATCACAAGCTTATTAAGCCACTTGGGCCTGAGCCGATGAGTAATAGCTTTAACGAAAATACTCTAGCAGAAGCATTTTACAGAAAAGATAGGCCAGTAAAGAATGCCCTACTTGATCAATCTATATTATCAGGCCTTGGAAATATTTACGTTTGTGAGGCCCTTTTTAGATCAAACATAAATCCAAAGAAAAAAATCAAACAATTAGTTTATTCGGATGGATCGCCTAAAAATTCACTTATTATTTTAAAAAATAAAATAAATGAGATTATAGAAGAGGCAATTGCTCTAGGTGGATCTTCTCTGAAAGATTTTTCAAATGCTGAAGGAAAAATGGGTTACTTTCAGAATACTTTTACTGTTTACGGAAGAGAGGGCGAGAGCTGTATATCAGAAGAATGCAATGCAAATATAATAAGAATTATTCAATCTGGTCGATCTACTTTTTACTGCCCTAACTGTCAAAAATAAGATTATACTAGTATATTATTTCATTGAATTTTTGTTATGAAATAGACTATATGATAATAATCATAATAAAGAATATTGAGGAAAAAATATGTCAGATAAAAATGTAATCATTGAAAAAGAAGCTGGAATTATAACAGTTGCACTCAATCGACCGGATGCACTTAATGCACTTAACGACGCTTTAATGGATGAATTATTAGAGGCTGTTGATAATTATGAAAAAGATGAAACCTTAAGGTGCATGATTTTAACAGGATCAGAAAAAGCTTTTGCTGCTGGAGCAGATATTAAACAAATGCAACCAAAATCATATATGGATGTCTATAAAGAGGACTTTATAACAAGAAATTGGGAACGAGTTGCTAGTTGTAGAAAGCCTATTATTGCAGCAGTTTCAGGGTATGCGCTTGGTGGTGGATGTGAATTAGCAATGATGTGTGATTTTATTTTAGCCTCAGAGAGCGCTAAATTTGGACAACCAGAAATAAACTTAGGTGTGAGCCCGGGGGCAGGAGGAAGTCAGAGGTTAACTAGATTTATTGGAAAATCTAAATCAATGGATATGTGCTTAACAGGAAGAATGATGGATGCAGATGAAGCAGAGAGAAGTGGACTTGTAAGCAGAGTATTTCCTTCTGATGGCTTTCTTGAGAATGTAAAGAAAGTTGCAGTTGATGTATCTGAGAAATCGATGGTAGCTACAATGATGACAAAAGAGATGGTTAATCGTTCATATGAGACAACTTTATCTGAGGGAATAAGATTTGAAAGACGATTATTTCATTCAATGTTTGCTACAGAAGATAAAAAGGAAGGAATGTCTGCATTTATTGATAAGAGAAAAGCTAAATTTAAGGATAAGTAATTTTAACTTAAATATAGTAAAGCTTGACGAACCAAGACTATACAAATATAACGCCCTTTCTAGTAAATTTTTATGAGGTTAACTAAATGGCAAATCTATCATCATCAAAAAAGATGGTTAGAAAAATTGCAACACGAACTGCAAGAAATAAGTCTCACGTTACTAATATGAGAACTTATATTAAAAAAATTGAAGAAGCTATTGCCTCAGGGAATGCAGAAGAAGCAAAATCTGCTCTAAAAGAAGCTCAGCCTAAGATAATGAGTGTTGCCCAAAAAGGTATTTTTCATAAAAATACAGCCTCAAGAAAAATATCTCGCCTTGCAAAAAAGGTTAAGAATATTTCCTAAATAATAATTTTTCTTTCTTGTTAAGGAAAAATAATAACTTTTTTTCAAAATTGTAATTTATGCTATTGCATCATAATTGATTCACCTCTAACGTGATTTTAAAATATTTTCTTTTTTCTTAGAAATTATCTTAGAAGTGGAGCCTGTTAATTTTTTTGATAGTCCATATTACGCATCTATTTTTTTATTAGGTGCAGCATTAAAATTTATATAAGGCGGTCTCAGTGGACGAAAAGATTTCTAAAAATGTTGATATAAAGGAAAAATGGGATCGTACCCTATCTGTTCTAAGGGCTGAGCTTGGTGAAGCAACATTTAGAAGTTGGTTTAGGCACATTGAGTTTGGTGAATTAGCTGATGAAGATCTCATCCTTTATGTGCCTACTAAATTTATGAAGGATTGGATCCATACACATTATTCGGACAGAATATTATCCATTCTAAAAAATAACTCTGCTCCAATTAAAAATATCATTATTGATCTAAAAAGTTTCAAAAAATCATCAGATTCCTCTGAGCATACATCTGCCAAGTCTACTTCATCATCAAATTCTGTGGAATTAAAAATTGAAGAAAAAGGGGATCATAATACTATGCTAGGAGCCCCCCTAGATCCAAATCTTTCCTTCGACAATTTTATTGTTGGCGCATCAAATGAGCTTGCTTATGCCGCCGCTAAACGAATAGCAGAAGCTGATAAAGTCTCTTTTAATCCTTTGTTTTTATACGGTGGTGTAGGGCTAGGAAAAACTCATCTTATGCATGCAATAGCACTAGAAATCAAAAAGAACTGGCCGGAAAGAAAAGTATTATACTTATCTGCTGAAAAATTTATGTATCAATTCATTCGCGCCTTAAGATTTAAAGATACCATGTCCTTTAAGCAACAATTTCGATCAGTAGATGTTCTCATGGTGGATGATATTCAGTTTATTGCTGGTAAAGATTCTACTCAAGAAGAATTCTTTCACACCTTTAATACACTAATAGATCACAATCATCAGGTCGTGATTTCTGCAGATAGATCTCCAGTTGACCTTGATGGTATTGAGGAGAGAATTCGATCAAGGCTAGGTATGGGCTTAGTAACGGATATTCATGCATCAGATTATGAACTCCGCCTAGGTATTCTTCAGTCAAAAGCAGAGGCGCATTTTGAAGAAAATCCTGATCTCATTATCAACGATAATATGCTCGAATTCCTTGCGCAAAGAATTGACTCAAATATTAGAGTTTTAGAGGGGGCCTTAAACAGAGTTATAGCTTATTCTTCATTTGTAGGTCGTCCTATAACAATTGATATGGCTCAAGAGGTCTTAAAAGATTTAATTCGAGCCTCACAAAGAAGGGTCACTATCGATGATATTCAAAGAAAAGTTGCTGATTATTATAATTTAAGACTGTCAGATCTTTTGTCCGCAAGACGATCAAGAACAATTGCCCGTCCTAGACAAGTGGCAATGTATTTATCTAAAATTTTAACTACAAGATCTTTACCAGAGATAGGAAGAAAATTTGGAGGAAGAGACCATACAACAGTAATCCATGCTGTTAAAAGAATAGAGGGTCTTAAGGATAATGATATAGCCATCCAAGAAGAAGTGGATGTGCTAACAAGATCTCTCGAAAGTTAATTCCTGAAGTGATTTTTATCAAATTTCTGTTATAATAATTCAATGATTCGTTTATTTTATATCTGTTAATTTATAAGTTAGTTAACTTAAATAATTTTCAGGTTAATAGGAGTGATATTTATGAAGATATCAATTGATAGAGGTGTTCTTCTTAAGGCTCTTAACCATGTTCAGAGTGTTGTCGAAAGAAGAAATACGATTCCAATTTTATCTAATGTTAAAATTGCTGCTAGTGAAAAAAATATATCCCTAATAGCAACAGATTTAGACTTGGAGATAATTGAGAAAGTTGAAGCTAATGTATCACAAGTTGGTTCAACCACGGTATCAGCACATATTCTTTATGATATTGTTAGAAAAATACCAGAAGGTTCATTGATTGAAATTGAACAAAACCATGACAATCAAATGGAGTTGAAATCTGGACTATCAAACTTTGATTTACCATGCCTTCCTGATGAAGATTTCCCGGAAATGTCATCCGGAGAAATGTCATGTAATTTTAATATGAATTCAAAAGACCTTACTAGACTAATTGATAAAACAAGATTTGCAATTTCTACAGAAGAAACGCGCTACTATCTTAATGGTATTTTTCTTCACTCCATCAATAATGAGCTTCGATCAGTTGCAACGGATGGGCATAGGTTGGCATGTATAAAGGCTGAATTACCTTCTGGTGCCGAAGAAATGCCTAGTATTATTATTCCAAGGAAGACAGTTGGTGAAATTAGAAAACTTTTAGAAGACTGTGCGGATGATTTAGTTATAAAGGTTTCCGATACTAAAATTCAATTTATTTTAAAAGATGTACAGTTAACTTCAAAGTTAATAGACGGAACTTTTCCCGACTATGAGAGAGTTATTCCTAAAAATAACGATAAAGAACTTTCTATTGAGACGAAGATTTTCTCATCCTCAATTGATAGGGTGGCAACAATATCATCAGATAAGTCGAAAGCTGTAAAATTTTTATTAAAAGATGGGGCCTTAACACTAACTGTTATTAATCCTGATGCAGGAACCGCAGTTGAAAAAACCCCTGTAAACTATGATTATGAGGAGTTAGAAATTGGCTTTAATGCAAGATATCTTTTGGATATAGCAAGTCAAATAGACGGACAAGATATGCTTTTTGCTCTTGAAGGTTCAGGATCCCCAGCTTTGATTAAGGACTCTGATGATGCTCAAGCAACCTACGTTCTTATGCCAATGAGGGTTTGATTTCAAATGGATTGTCTTAAGTGAATCAACATAATCCCAATAATCTCGAAGAGTTTAAATATAACTTTAATAGAATACATTCTTTAAAACTAAAGAATTTTAGGTCTTACAATGACTTAAAATGCTCATTCAATGGAGGGCCTGTTGTTTTATTGGGATCTAATGGATCTGGCAAAACAAATATATTAGAAGCATTATCTCTTTTATCTCCGGGTCGCGGTCTAAGGAATGCCTCTTTTGATCAATTTCGCAATATTAAGGGGCCAAACGAGTGGGGAATAATTGCTGAGATATCATCTGAAGACCAGCTTATAAAAATATCAACAGGTGTTTCTGCTGGTCGTTTAAGGGGAAGAGATGTGAAGATGAATGACAAGAAGGTAACAGGTTCTATCGCCCTACCCTCCGTTTTATCTTTGTCCTGGGTAACACCCTCTATGGATCAGATTTTTATAGAATCTCCATCATCAAGAAGAAAGTTTTTAGATAGAATGTGTTCTTCCTTTAATAAAAAACATATTGATTCAATTAAGAATTATGAAAAGCTTATGAAAGAACGCAACAAGCTTTTACAGGATATTTCTTTTGATAAAACTTGGCTAGAAACAATAGAATCGAGAATGGTTACTGAGGGTATTCTCATTGGGCTAACACGTATTGAGATTCTTAAAGGTTTAAACCTAAGGCTGGAGAAAGATCAAAACCCTGTTTGGCCCCGAGCATTTTTAAAGATTCAGGGAATAATAGAAGAAGAGCTTGCCTACAATAAAATAGATGAAGTTAGAGAGCATTATATAAAAACTTTATTTGATAATCGAAGAAAGGATTCTATTTCCGGAAGAACTTTAGAGGGTATTCACCGAAGTGACCTTCTTGTTAGTGAAAGAAATAAAGGCGTGTTGGCTAGCCAATGTTCTACAGGTGAACAAAAAGGCCTTTTACTTGGCCTTATATTGACTCATTTAGATTTAGTTGCAGAAAAATCAAATCAATATCCAATTTTACTTCTTGATGAAGTAGTTGCTCATCTTGATCAATTAAGAAGATCATCTCTTTTTGATCAAATAATTAACACAAAAGCCCAAGTTTTTATGACTGGTACAGACGCTAACTTATTTTCAGCTATTGAGGGTGCAGCTCAATTTTTTTCAGTTGGCATGGGACGATTAAAAGAAATTTAACAAGGTAATATTATGGTTAAAGACAAGTTAGAAAAAGAAGATGAAGGCTATAGTGCTGATTCAATTAAGGTCCTAAAAGGCCTTGAAGCAGTCAAAAAAAGGCCAGGTATGTATATAGGCGATACAGATGATGGATCCGGTCTTCATCATATGGTTTATGAGGTAGTTGATAATTCAGTTGATGAGGCTCTTGCAGGACATTGTAAAAATATAACTGTTGAAATTAATCCCGATGGCTCTGTAATGGTTAAAGATGATGGTAGAGGTATTCCAACAGATATGCACGAAGAGGGTGTTTCTGCTGCTGAGGTTATTATGACCCAACTCCATGCAGGCGGTAAGTTTGACCAGAATTCTTATAAGGTTTCCGGGGGCCTGCACGGAGTGGGTGTTTCAGTTGTTAACGCCCTATCGGAAAACTTAGAACTTTATATTAATAGAGGTGGCAAAAGACATTTTATGACTTTTAAGGATGGTGATGCAAAATCTTCCCTTGAAATTATTGGTGACTGTGGTGGTGAAACTGGAACAGAAATAAAATTCTTACCATCAAAAAAAATATTTACTATGATTGAATTTGATAGGCGCGTTCTAGAAAAAAAATTAAGAGAATTAGCATTTTTGAATTCAAATATTTCTATATTACTCAG
Source organism: Hyphomicrobiales bacterium (assembly GCA_028339975.1). GTDB lineage: Bacteria > Pseudomonadota > Alphaproteobacteria > MED-G09 > MED-G09 > MED-G09. Next base: position 113,608 of record JAOLDG010000001.1, read on the forward strand.
AGATCTTAGAAAAGACGAGCCTTGGGAAAAGGTCATGAGCTATGAGGGCGGTCTAAAGGAGTTTGTAAAATATCTTGACCAAACTAAAAAACCAATGATCGATGAACCTATTAGCCTCAGTGCCAGTAAGGCCGATGTGGAGGTTAATTTGGCCTTATGGTGGAATGATAGTTATTATGAAACTGTAAATTGCTTTACTAATAATATTCCTCAAAAAGATGGAGGAACTCATTTAGCCGGACTTCGCGGAGCTCTAACAAGAGTTGTTAATTCATATGCCCAAAACTCTGGTATAGCAAAAAAAGAAAACGTACAATTAGTTGGTGAGGACATAAGGGAAGGCCTTACATGTGTTTTGTCTATCAAAGTAGCTGATCCAAAATTTTCTAGTCAAACAAAAGACAAGTTAGTTTCTTCTGAAGTGAGGCCAGCTGTTGAAAGTTTAGTTGGTGATGCCCTAGGGGAGTGGTTTGAAGAACACCCAAGTGATGCAAAGCAAATAATTGGTAAGGTTGTTGAGGCTGCTGCGGCTCGAAATGCAGCAAGGAAAGCAAGAGAGTTAACAAGACGGAAAGGTGCTTTAGATATTTCCTCACTTCCTGGAAAATTAGCTGATTGTCAAGAAAAAGATCCTGAAAAATGTGAAATTTTTATTGTGGAAGGTGATTCTGCTGGTGGCTCAGCAAAACAAGGTAGGGATCGTGCCACACAGGCAATTCTTCCTTTGAGGGGAAAAATTATTAATTGCGAAAAAGCTAGACTATCAAAAGTTTTATCATCAGTTGAGATTGGTACTTTAATTACAGCTCTAGGAGCAGGAATTGGAAAAGATGTCTCAGAAGATGGTGACGGCGAAGATGGGTTTAATGTAAATAAATTAAGATATAAAAAAATTATTATAATGACCGATGCTGATGTTGACGGAGCACACATTAGAACCCTACTTTTAACCTTTTTTTATAGACAAATGTATCCTCTTATTTCTTCAGGCTGTCTTTATATTGCTCAGCCCCCCCTTTACAAGGCTAAGAAGGGCAATTCTGAAACATATTTAAAAGATGATGATGATTTAGATAATTATCTCATCAATTCAGGAGTAGATGAGTCACTCCTAACTCTAGGTTCAGGAGATACAATTTCTTCAAATGATTTGTTAAATGTAATTGAAAAGAGTAGAAATTTTCGATCATTAATTAATGGGCTTCCTAGCCGATATAATTTTGATCTTGTTGAGGCTGCTGCACTTAGCGGAGCCTTTAAGCAACCTCAAGATATAAACCAATCTATTTTAGATGATTTATCACAAAGACTAACATTGAAATATAATGATGATGAATCCAATTGGGTTGCTGAATATGATGTAAGTAATGGGCTTACAATTAAAAGAGAAATTAGAGGAGTTTATGAAACCTTAACCCTTGGTGCTGGTATTTTTAGATCTGCAGATGCTTTAAGACTATCAGAGCTATCTTTGGATATTATTAAGTATTTTCCTTTGCAGGATAGTTCAAATAATATTTTTGAAAGAGGAGGAAGATCTTATTCGGTCAATAGCCCTTGTGAGCTAGTCGAATCCGTTCTTTCAGAGGGTCGAAAAGGTTTACAAATTCAAAGGTATAAAGGCCTCGGCGAGATGAACGCCGATCAATTATGGGATACAACGCTTGATCCAGATTCTAGGCGTCTTTTAAAGGTTAAACTTGACGAAGGAGTTGATAACAGCGAGGTTTTCTCTGATCTGATGGGCGATGAAGTAATTAAAAGGAAAGAGTTTATTCAAGAAAGTATCACCTCAGGTGACCTTGTTGTTAATCTCGATATTTAATTTTTTTATTAAATTATCCGTTTATAATATTTTTTATCTTTTCAACTATAAGAGCCGATTGAATTTTTGGTGGAAAATAGTCTACAAATTCTCCATTCGCATTTGCTAAAAAAATTATATCAAGATGATTTACGGTATATTCTTCTTCTCCTTCAAGCACTTCTTTTTCGTAATAAACACCCCAGTCCTGAGCAACTTTATCAATTTCAGCCTTTGTCCCGGTTAGACCAATAATATCGCTATGGAATGCATTTACATAATTCAAAATTATATTGGGTGTATCTCTTTCAGGGTCTACAGTTATGAAAATAGAGTTAACTTTTTTTGAGTCTTCACCTAGCTTATCAATTATATCTGCCATTTTAATTAACGTTGTTGGACATACATCTGGACAATAGGTAAAACCAAAATAAATTAACATTAATTTTTCGGAAGACGCTGAATCAAATATTTTATTATTTTGGTTATTTAAAACAAAGTGACCACCGGGAAGTGAATCTTGGTTCTCAATTTGTTGAACAAGATTATTTTGATAATAATCTTTGTTAATAAAGAAATATATCGAAACAATTATGAAAATTAGGATTAAGTTTAAAAGTAAAATTTTTCTAATCATGATATCCTTGTATATTATTTATTAAAGTCTTGCTATGATTTTTCTATAAGGAAATATTAATAATGTCTGATATATCAAAAAGTCTTTTTTTAGAAAAAGTAATTTTTTTATTTTTTATTTTATTATGCCTAACCTCATATTCTTTAGCTCAATCCAAGAGTAATAGTCCGTTTAAAGAAGGCCTTGTGGTATCTGCTGTTAAATCTGGAACAATGGAAGACTTGATATATTCAATTCAAGTAGGAAATTCTTCTAGCGAATTAGATTTTGATGAGGTCCCTGCATTATTGCTTGCCGTGGAAAGGGGAAGGCTGGATATGACAGTTTTTCTTTTGAATAAAGGTGCTCGAGTTAATCAAAGGGACAGCCAGAAGAGAACTGCCCTTTCAATTGCCGCTCGTAAGAATAACGTTAGTATAGTTAATGAATTGATAAAATTTGGAGCTAAACCTGATAGGTATGGAGCAAATAAGGAAACTCCATTAATAATTGCAACGCGCTTTGGTAACTATGAATCTGTTGCAGCTCTTCTTAAAGGAGGGGCTTATCCAGATGACACTGATCTTACTGGAAGAACAGCCCTTCAGTGGTCTAAAATAAAGCATTTTAAAAGAATTGAGCAAGCACTTAAGGAATACGGAGCATATGACAACTAATAAAGTTAGAAAATAATCATTCCATCAATTATAATTAATATTAATAAAAGGCCTAATTGAATAAATGATGCAAAAAAGTTTTTCATTGCTGCTTCTTTTGTTTTATTAATGGCCAATAATAAACTAGTCCAAATAAAATATCCTCCACCAAAAATTACACCACCTAGATAAAGTAGTCCCATATTATAAGCTGCAGGTAGAAGAGATACAAAAACAAGTATAACAGTATGAAATAAAATTATATAAGTTGTTATCGAATGATTAATGATGTTTGGAAGCATTGGTATTTTTGCTTTTTTATAATCATCCCCAATTGCCATTGCAAGACTCCAAAAATGAGGTGGTGTCCATAAAAATAGGATAACAGATAAAATTATAGCTTCAGGAGCTAAAGAAGGACTAACTGCTGCAGAACCTGCTAGTGTAGCAAAACTTCCAGCTAAACCTCCAATTACAATATTCCAAATACTTCTTCTTTTTAGCCAAACTGTATAAATGCCTCCATAAAAAAAAGCTCCAAGAAAATTATAGAAAGCAGAGAATGGATTTAGTATAAAATACGACAATATTAAACCACTGAAAATTATTAAGGCAAATATAATAAGCCAAATTGGATTCGGATTTAGCCTTCCTGTGACAAAAGGTCGCTCAGATGTTCTTGGCATCAGAGCATCAATATCTCTTTCAAAGTACTGATTAAATGCACTAGCACCAGCTGATGCTAGAAATGTAGATAATGATAATATGAATATTTCAAACCAATTTAGCGAATTATTTGGCATAATAAAAACGCCAGAAATAGCACATAATGTTATAGTTAGGCTTATTCTAACCTTAAAAAGATTTATTAGTAATTTAAAAAAAGGAAACATAAAATAATTACTCAAATATTAATATTAACTAAACTGCCCTAAACGAAAGTTTATTAAAAGACTTATAATTTTCAATTAAATATTTTTAATTTGGAATCTATAAAATTATTCGAAAATTTAACTTTAGTGTGACAAATTGCATCTTGAGTATTTCTTGACTTTATCGGGACAATAAGTAATTTGAGAACCAAGAAATTTCGCGACTTAAAGAATCATTTTTTTAAGTCAAAGCATACTCAAAATGAGGATTTTTATGGTACCTTTTATTCTTATAGTTTTGATCATTGGGTCAGTACTTTTTCATATTTTTACTCCTTGGTATTCAACCCCAATTGCTTCGAATTGGTCTAACATTGACAGCACAATCGAGTTAACTTTTTGGATGACTGGTGCTGTGTATGTTGCTGTGCTTGGCTTTATGACATACTGTGTTATTCGCTTTAAAAATAAAGAGGGTCAAAAAGCTGCTTATGAACCTGAAAGTAAAAAAGCTGAAGTTATTCTTACTGTCTTAACAACAATTGGTGTTGCTGGTTTATTGGCCCCCGGCTTAATTGTTTGGGATGATTATGTCTCTCCACCTGAAGATGCAATGCCAATTGAGGCGATGGGTCAGCAATGGTATTGGAGTTTTCGTCTTCCTGGAAAAGATGGCATTTTAGGCACAACTGATGCAAGGAATATTAATGCTGATAATCCGTTTGGAATGAATAAAAATGATCCGAACGGCCAAGATGACATCTTAATTGAAGGTGATGACTTGCATTTAGAACATGAGAAGCCTGTTAAATTTTTATTAAGATCAATAGATGTTTTACACAATTTTTATGTTCCTCAATTTAGAGCCAAAATGGATTTAGTACCAGGTATGGTAACTTTTTATTGGATTAGGCCAACTGTTGCTGGAAATTACGAGATTTTGTGTGCTGAGTTATGTGGTGTAGGCCATCATGCGATGCGTGGTTATGTTCAAGTCGATAATGCTGATGACTATCAAACATGGCTGAATGATCAATCAACATTTAAAGCATTACAAGAACAAGCAAGGCTAGAAGATAAAAAAGAATTAGCCTTTAACAAAAGTAAATAATTAGGAAGAGGTCTTTAACTATGTCAGAATCTATAATACCGGAAAGTGAATTAGAGGAAGTTGAACTTTACCATGCAAAAAGCTGGTGGACAGAAAAGGTTTTCACCCAAGATGCAAAATTAATTGCAATTCAATATGGGTTAACAGCCTTTGCTATTGGCTTTGTTGCTCTTGTCTTGTCTTGGTTTATGAGAATTCAAATTGCCTTTCCTGAGCTGTCTATTATTAGTGAAGGAACTTACTACCAGTTCATTACAATGCATGGGATGATTATGGTTGTATATCTTCTTACTGCCTTATTCTTAGGAGCATTCGGTAACTATATGATACCACTTATGGTCGGGGCAAGGGATATGGTATTTCCATATTTAAATATGGTGAGTTATTGGACTTATTTAGTTGCTGTTTTAGTTTTATTTGTTAGCTTCTTTACTCCCGGAGGGCCAACAGGAGCCGGATGGACACTTTATCCTCCACAAGCGATTCTAGGCGGGACTCCTGGTCAAGAGAGTGGAATTATTCTTATGCTAGTCTCACTTTGCATATTCATTGTTGGCTTTACAATGGGCGGTCTAAATTATGTTATTACTATACTTCAAGCGCGAACAAGAGGAATGACTCTTATGAGAATGCCTTTAACAGTATGGGGTATTTTTACAGCAACAGTATTAGCGCTCTTTGCTTTTCCAGCTCTTTTCGTAAGCGCTGTTATGATGCTATTTGATAAAATCTTATTAACAAGCTTTTTTATGCCTGCGCTAGTTGAGTTTGGAGAAAATTTAACCTATGGCGGAGGTAGCCCTATTTTATTCCAACATCTTTTTTGGTTTTTTGGTCACCCTGAGGTTTACATTGTTGCTCTGCCAGCCTTTGGAATAGTGTCTGACTTAATTTCGATTCACGCCCGTAAAAATATTTTTGGTTTTAGGATGATGGTTTGGGCTATTGTTGGTATTGGTGCACTTAGCTTTATTGTTTGGGCTCATCATATGTATGTAAGTGGTATGAACCCATACTTTGGTTTCTTTTTCGCTACAACAACGCTTATTATTGCTGTTCCTACGGCATTGAAAGTTTATAATTGGATCTTAACTCTATGGAAAGGTAATATAAATTTAACAATCCCAATGCTATTTTGTCTTGGCTTTATCGTTACATTTTTAAATGGCGGTCTAACTGGACTTTTTCTTGGTAACGTCATTGTCGATGTTCCTCTCTCCGATACATACTTTGTAGTGGCCCACTTTCATATGGTTATGGGTATTGCTCCAGTCTTAGTAATATTAGGCGCCATATACCATTGGTTTCCTCTTATTACAGGTAAAATGCTTCATGAGGGTATGGGACGGTTCCATTTTTGGGTAACTTTTGTTGGTTCATACTTAATCTATTTCCCAATGCACTATTTAGGTTTTATTGGCGTTCCAAGACGATATTATGAGATGGGACAAACTGAAGCTCTCTACACATCATCAGCAGCTGACCTTAATGTTTTTATTACTCTAGCGGCTCTCGCCGTTGGATTTGCTCAGCTTGTTTTTATCTTTAATGTTTTTTGGAGTGCTAAGAGAGGTATTATTGCAGAAAAGAATCCTTGGAATGCAACTTCTTTGGAGTGGCAAACTCCGGAGCAACCTCCTATTCATGGTAACTTTGGCAAAGAACTTCCAGTGGTCTATCGTTGGGCTTACGACTACAGTGTTCCAGGCGCTGAGGATGATTATATTCCCCAAGATGTTCCTAATGAAGATGTTAAATTAGCTGACGGTTATTCAGAGCTAGGAGTAGAAAAAACTTGAGTATATTTAGCACATTATCACAAAAGCCTTGGATGGCAGATCAAGCGGCGATCGATAATAATCATATCGGTCAAGCAGTATCAATGCCCCTTCCAAGAGTTGCACTATATGTCTTGATGGCTGTAATTGGTGTTTTGTTTTCATTGTTTTCAGTAGCCTATATAGGCAGAATGGCTTATGGCGATTGGCGAACTTTACCAGAACCCACATTACTTTGGTTGAATACAGCTATAATTATGTTAAGTAGTATTTCCTTTCACCAGGCTACTAAAAATGCAAAAGAAAACCAAATTAAAAGGTCTCGCGAATATCTTTTACTTTCTGGTGTCTTAACTTTTGGTTTTATTGTGGGACAGCTTTTTGTTTGGCGTGAATTAGTTTCTTTTGGTTATTTTGCTTCAACTAATCCATCTTATGCCTTCTTTTATTTGTTAACGGCCTTGCACATACTTCATTTAGCCGGTGGTCTAATTGCTTGGACAGTCGTAACCATTAAAAGTTTTATTCCACAAAAGGAAACTTCCGATTTCGCTCTTAAGGTTAATCTTTGTGCAGTTTATTGGCACTTTTTATTAATTGTATGGGCACTTTTATTTACTATGCTTTTGTTAACATAAATTCGATTTTTAATAGGATGTAATTTGATGAGTACTACTTCAAAAATACCGCTTAAGGATGGCGTAGAAGGTTTTGTTTCTGATTGGTCTTCTGATCAAAGGGCTTTTAAGGGAGTACCTTGGGGCAAAGCCATGATGTGGATATTTCTTTTAAGTGATACCTTTATTTTTAGTATCTTTTTGATTTCCTATATGACCGCAAGATGGTCGACAGTAGAGCCCTGGCCTAATACTAGTGAGGTGTTTTCACTTACAGTTAATGGTGTAAGCGTTCCCCTTCTCTTAATTGCCATTATGACATTTATTTTAATTACTAGCAGTGGAACAATGGCTATGGCTGTTAGAAGTGGCTATCAAAAGAAAAGAAAGCAGGCGGGAGCGCTATTGCTCTTAACTGCTATCTTAGGGATGTCCTTCGTTGGAATGCAAATGTTTGAGTGGAGTAAGCTAATATCTGAAGGTATCCGTCCTTGGGAAAATCCATTTGGAGCAAGACAATTTGGTTCTGTCTTTTTTATGGTAACGGGTTTCCATGGTGTTCATGTTTCTGTTGGTGTATTATTTTTATTTCTTACATCTAGAAAAGTTTTCCGCGGTGATTACGATACGGGGCGCAGAGGATTTTTTACATGGCAAAAAGGACGCTATGAGATTATAGAAACACTTGGTTTATATTGGCATTTTGTTGATCTAGTTTGGGTCTTCATTTTTGCTTTTTTCTATCTTTGGTGAGGTAAATAATGGCACAAGAAGAACAAGAAGGACAAGAACATCCTATTAGCACATACCTATGGGTATGGTTATTGCTGTTTGTATTGAGCGCATGTTCTTATTATGTTGATTATGCTGGGTTTCAAGGTTTTACACGTTGGAGCTTAGTACTCCTATTTATGTTTTTAAAAGCTTATTTTATCTGTGCAGTCTTTATGCATATGGTTTGGGAAAGAATGGCTTTGGTTTTAGCCTTATTTATTCCAACCTTTGCAATTATAGTTTTTGTAGGAATTATGGGCTTTGAATCTGATTATACACAGTTGGGACGTAAAGTATTTTTTGATACAGGCAAGCCACCAACAGTTTATGCGGTCCCACATAGTGAGGCTCACAATGATACTCATTCGGATGGCGATGCTCATTCTGATGAGGATGAGCATTAGATTAAGTTATAAATATGTATAAAACACTCTTAATTGCTGTAATAATTTTACTAGCCCCTCTTTCGTTGCAGGCTAAAAATACTAAGTTTATGGACGAAATTAATAGGCTTGCTAGTGAAGGGTATGTTGATGCTCAATATAACTTAGCGCGAATATACTCTAATGGTGAATCTGTTGATCAAGATTTAGAGTTAGCGGCTTATTGGTTTCTTCAGGCTGCAGAAAAAGGTAATAGAGATGCACAGCATCAGCTTGCGAGAATGTTTGAAAAAGGATTTGGTTTAGAAATGGATCTCAAAGAGGCATTTAACTGGTATAAGCTATCTGCTGAACAGGGTAGTATAGAATCCCAATACAGTCTCGGGTTAGCTTATAGATTTGGTATTGGTGTTGATCAAAATTTTACCCAATCTTTGAGATGGTATAAGTTATCTGCCTCAAAAGGACATAGCGGGTCTCAATATAATCTTAATCTTCTATACGAGGAAGGACTGGCAACAAGAAAAGATATTTCTGATGCAATTAAATGGTATAGGTGTGGAAGATAAATAATGAGATCTTTAATTTTAATTATATTCGTTTTTATTTTAACAATTATTTTTACTTTATTTTATTTTAATAGTCCCTTCATCTAGTCACACTTAGTCCTATTGTTGGGTTAGAAAAACTCCAATCCAGAAAAGTAAGCCTGTAATTATCAAAATAATAGAAAATTTCATTTTAATTTGGTGGAGCTAAGCGGGTTCGAACCGCTGACCTCTTGCATGCCATGCAAGCGCTCTCCCAGCTGAGCTATAGCCCCTTTTTCCTCTAATTTAGTTATCATCTTCGATTGGTACTGACGCAATTACGTCAGAGACATCATCTTCTAAAAAATCATCGTCATCATCTTCATCATCTTCATTTAGCTCATCAATCCCTTCATCGTCAAATTCAGTTAAATCATCATCAGCATCATTTTCAACAATTTCATCATCTGAAGAATTCTCGAGATCAGGAATACTTTCTTCGTCGATTTCTGGAATTACTGTATCTGAGTTTTCTTCAGTATTATCATCTTTATCTTCGGTTTCATCATTCGGATTAATTTCATTTTTTTCAATAAGTTCTATTTTATCTTTTTCGGGATCTTTTAAAACAGCTTCATTTAAAATTTCACCAGTATAAGGACTCACTATCGGATCCTTATTTAAGTCATAGAATATTTTACCTGTCGAAGGACAAACTCTTTTTTTACCTAAATCTTTTTTACTCATTTTTATTCCTATTAATTATTATCTCATTTCTCCATTGCCACGAAGAAACAATAGTGTCAAAACCAAAAAAAGTTTTTTTCTACCAATATGTCTGCTAAACCTTTAATAATCATGAATCAAGATTTAAAAAATATCAAATTAAATAATAACGTTATGGCTGAATTAAGCCAAGGTTTACATGGAGAAATTTATGCTCCTGGCGATAAATCCATTTCCCATCGGTGCGTAATTTTATCATCTATTGCACTTGGAGAGAGTAGAATAAATGGATTGCTTGAGAGTACGGACGTAGTTTGTACAATTGAGGCAATGCGTTCGCTAGGCTGTGATATTAGTTTAAAAGAAAATACATGTATTATTAACGGAATAGGTATTGGCAGTCTTATGGAGCCTATTGCCCCTTTGGATTTTGGAAACTCAGGAACTGCTGCAAGGTTGATCATGGGATTAGTTTCCACTCATCCTATTAAGTCTATATTCACGGGTGATGAGTCTTTATCAAAAAGACCTATGAAAAGGGTTGTAGATCCTTTAATCGAATTTGGAGCAGAATTTACTCTAAATAAATCAGAATTTTTTCCTATAATTGTTAATGGAAGTAAATTGCCTATTCCTATATCTTATATTACATTAATTCCATCAGCTCAGGTTAAATCAGCAATTCTTCTTGCAGGACTAAATACGCCGGGTATTACATCAGTGATAGAAAAACAAAAAACTAGAGACCATACTGAAAGACTTTTAAAAATTTACGGATATGATGTTGCGATAGAAGAAAATAAAGAGAATACGAAGATAAGTATCGTTGGCCAACAGATTCTAGAGGCCGTTAATATAAATATTCCAGGTGATCCATCTTCAGCTGGCTATCCTATTGTCGCGGGCTTGATATGCAAAGATTCCAACCTAACTGTAAAAAATATTTTAGTGAATCCTACTAGAGATGGATTATATAAATCACTAATTGAAATGGGGGCTAAAATAGATTTGTTGAATAAGCGCTCAGAAGCAGGTGAAGAAGTTTTTGATATTTCTGTAAGATCTAGTAATTTAAGAGGAATTGAAGTGCCTGCATCACGAGCTCCTAGCATGATAGATGATTTTCCTATTCTAGCTGTCGCGGCGTCTGTAGCAGATGGTATATCAATTTTTCGAGGACTTTCTGAATTAAAAGTTAAGGAGAGCGATAGGTTGCTCGGTATAAAGCATTTCCTTGAAGTAAATGGTGTTGATGTTTCAATATCTAACGATGATTTGATTATTAAAGGAAGTCCGGGCGGAATAAGTGGCGGCGGTAGTGTTAATACTAATCTTGATCATAGAATGGCAATGTCTTCACTTGTATTAGGCTTGGTTTCTAATAGTCCTGTTTTAATTGACGATTCAGATACTATAAATACTAGTTTTCCGGGATTTATTAATTTAATGGTTAAACTGGGGGCTAAATTAAAAATAATAGACTTGAGTAAACAAAGATGACTTTTATTGTTGCTATTGATGGGTTGGCAGGTTCAGGAAAGGGAGTATTAGCCAAGGGTATTTCTAATAGATTTAATTTTTCATATTTTGATACCGGTATCTTATACAGAGGCCTTGCATACCTTTCACTTAAGAAGCATGGCGAAAACTTTACTGAGGATAATGTCATAAATATTGCAAAATCTTATAATATCGATGAAATTGACCAGCAGAAAATTCGTTCTTCAGTTGTAAGTAAATATGCATCAGTAATAGGCTCTATTCCTGAGGTAAGAGAAATTTTAACAAAAATTCAAAGACAATTTAAGGAAAAATCAACCAACGATAACGGAATTGTTGTTGATGGAAGGGATATTGGGACCGTTATTTTTCCAAATGCAGACGTAAAATTTTTTATTTCTGCATCTATTGATGAACGGGCTAAAAGAAGACTAAATGACTTTTCTCAAAGGAATGAAAAAATTTCTTACAATCAGGTGATAAAACAATTGCAAAAAAGGGATCAACGAGATAAGGAAAGAAGCGTTGCACCTTTAGTTGCAGCAAAAGACGCTCATCTTATTGATACTACAAAGATTAATAAAGAAGAGACATTAGAGATAGCTTCATCTTTAATCATCCAAAAGCTAGATGGTTAGGTTGAAAAATTAATAAGTAAGGGAGAATATTTTTTGTCAAATTTAATTGATTCAGTTCCAGAAGGTTCCTTAGAAGAATTTTCAAAACTTCTTGAAGCAAGCTTTATAGAAAATGCATGTGAAGAAGGTCAAGTTATTCAAGGTACAGTTGTTGGGGTAGAATCTGATACAATAATTGTTGATGTAGGTATGAAAACAGAAGGAAGAATTCCTTCTGAGGAATTTTGTTCTTCAGGGAAAGACCATGATTTAGTAATCGGTGATACGGTCGATGTTTATCTAGAAAGAATTGAGAATGCTTTAGGCGATGCAGTATTATCTAGAGAAAAAGCTAGGCGTGAAGAAATATGGATAAACCTCTTAGTTTCTCAAAAAGAAAATAAGATAGTTGAAGGTGTTATTAATGGTAAAGTTAAAGGTGGCTTTACCGTAGACTTAGATGGTGCCCAAGCCTTTCTTCCAGGAAGTCAGGTTGACGTCCGTCCAATAAGAGACATGAGGCCCTTAATGTATACGACTCAAACTTTTCATATTTTAAAGATGGATCGTCGAAGGGGAAATATAGTCGTATCAAGAAAATCTGTGCTTTCAGAATCTTTATCTATTAATAAATCAGATTTAATGGAAAAACTAAAAGAAGGCGAAATTGTTGAAGGTATTGTTAAGAATATTACTGACTACGGTGCTTTCGTAGACCTTGGTGGGATAGATGGATTATTGCATGTAACTGATATTTCTTGGAAAAGGATTAGTAGTCCAGAAGAGATTATTAGTATTGGTGAAACAATAAAAGTCCTCATTACTAAAGTATCAGCAGAGAATATGCGTATATCATTAGGAATGAAACAGCTCCAAAATGACCCTTGGGTTGAGGCTCAGGCAAAGTATACTGTTGGAGAGCGTTATAAAGGAAGAGTAACTAATATAGCAGACTATGGCGCATTTGTTGAACTTGAGGGTGGTATTGAAGGGCTTGTACATGTTTCCGAGATGAGCTGGGTTTCTAAAATACAAAATCCTAATAAATATGTTACTCAAAATCAAGAAGTTGAAGTACAGGTTCTAGAAATTGATATTGAGAAAAAGCGTTTGTCTTTAGGTCTTAAGCAGACTCTGGACAATCCTTGGGAAAGTTTTGCACAAAACAATCCAATTGGAACAAAACTAAAAGGTAAGATTCAAAATATTACTGATTTCGGATTATTTGTTCAAGTCAGTGATGAGCTGGACGGTTTAGTTCATATGTCCGATGTTGATTGGAGAAAAAGTGGTCCTGAGGCAATAAAGGATTTTGAAGTGGGACAAGAAATTGATGCAATCATAATTGATATTGAGCCTATTAAAGAAAGAATATCATTAGGCATTAAGCAGCTTGATGGCGACCCAATGGATTCCATTGATAACATCAAGAAAGGAACAGTAGTTACTTGTACTGTTGTACAGACACAAGCTGGCGGCATAGATGTTGAGATTGGTGATAAAATTCCTGCCTTTATTAGAAGGTCTGATCTTTCAAAAGATAAATCTGAACAAAATCCAGAGCGATTTGAGGTTGGAAGAAAAGTAGATGCTAAGGTTACAAGCTATGATGCTAAATCAAGAAAAATTTCATTATCAATAAAAGCCTTAGAGATTTCTGATGAAAAGCAAGCAATTCAGCAATATGGATCAAAAGATTCTGGAGCTTCTCTAGGTGATATTCTGGGAGAGGCATTAGATAAGAGTTCTTCTTCAGAAGATGAGGATGCCAAGAATAATGATTAAATCCTCTTTAATTAAAAAACTTTTAAAAAATAACCCTCATCTAGTTCAGAAAGATGTGGAAAGCATTGTTAATATTGTTCTTGATAATATTTCTAATGCCCTATCAGAAAAAGGTAGAGCTGAAATAAGAGGTTTTGGAACTTTTTCTGTAAGACATAGAAATGCTAGAAATGGAAGAAATCCTAGAACGGGTGATAATGTAGTTGTTCCTGCAAAAAATGTTCCAATGTTTAAGCCTGGAAAAAGCATAAGGGATAGACTTAATTATAAATCCTAGTTCATTCATATGGTTGAAATTTTCAATCAACTATGGAGTAAAAAATGAATAAGGCTTTTTCAAATCCGATTATACTTGCTGTTGACACTTCATCCATAGAAGAAGCAGAAAAACTAGTATTGAATTTGAGAGATTATATTGGTGGAATTAAGATTGGGATGGAGTTTTTTAACTCTTATGGCCCCGCTGGTATACGTAGTATTGAAAAATTTGGTGTTCCAATATTTTTGGACTTAAAATTACATGATATTCCGGCCACCGTTTACAAGACTGTAAGTACACTTTTAAAACTTAATCCTGCAATTATTAATGTCCATGCATCTGGCGGGAAAGAAATGATGCTTGAGGCATCTAGGGCGCTCAAGGATAGCAATAATAAAGATACTAAACTTATTGCCGTTACGATTCTTACAAGCCTAGATAATGACGACCTTAAGGATATCGGGTTTTCAGACACTAGTGATGCCTTAGTTCTTCAACTAGCTCAATTAGCAAAAGATTCTGGTCTTGATGGAATAGTTTGCTCAGCAAAAGAAATATCCTTGATTAGAGAAAAGATAGGTAATAATTTTTTATTAGTAGTGCCAGGAATAAGACCTGAAAGAAATAATCATAATGATCAAAAAAGGACTATGACTCCAAAGGAAGCCTTGTTAGAGGGTGCAGATTTATTAGTCATTGGACGACCAATAACTCAATCAGAAGATCAAATTGCTTCTGCAAAAAAGATTCTTGATCAAATAGAATGACTTATAAAATAAAAATATGTGGATTATCTTCTTTAGCGCAAATAGATATGGCTGTTAGGTCAGGTGCCGATATGGCAGGCTTTATATTTGCAGATCCTAGCCCAAGAAAAATTGAACCTTCTGAGGCGAAAGAGTTATCATTTTCTGATGCTGCAAAAGATATTGATAGAGTTGCTGTATTTGTTAATCCAATTAATGATTTTTTAGAAGAAGCTATTGACTCTATTGATGCAAATTTTGTCCAACTCCATGGGGATGAAACAGTAACCAGATGCTTAGATATTAAAGCCCTAACAGGCTTACCGATTATAAAATCAATGGGCATATCAAATATAATGGATATTAAGAATGCACAACAATATAATAGTTGTGTAGATTATCTTTTATTTGATGCTAAGCCAGATACTAATAATGGTGGTCAAAGAGGAGGATTAAATAAAGTGTTTGATTGGTCTATATTAAATGATTGGGATGGACCAGATTATTTTCTTTCAGGTGGTTTAAATATTAATAATGTAAGAAAGGCGGTTCAAATGACGAAAGCTAAAGTTATTGATGTTTCTTCTGGTGTAGAAACTGAGCCGGGAATAAAGAATAATAAGATGATAAAAGATTTTGTGGAAACCACAAGATCAGCATATGGAAAGTAAAATGAATAAAAATACGTATAAAGAAGGTCCGGATTCTTCAGGAAATTTTGGTAATTTTGGAGGCCGCTATGTTGCGGAGACACTTATGCCATTAATTCTTGACTTAGAAGAAGCTTATGAAAAAGCAAAAATTGATCCAATTTTTATCGAGGAACGTAATAATTTTGCAAGAGACTATATTGGAAGAGAGAGTCCTTTATATTTTGCCGAAAGGCTAACTGAATATGCTGGTGGAGCAAAAATTTACTTTAAGCGCGATGAGTTAAATCATACCGGAAGTCACAAAATAAATAATTGTTTAGGTCAAATACTTTTGGCAAAAAGAATGGGCAAGACTAGAATTATTGCCGAAACTGGAGCAGGGCAACATGGGGTGGCTGTTGCAACCGTTTGTGCAAGATTTGGATTACCTTGCGTTATTTATATGGGTGCAACTGACATAGAGCGGCAAAAGCCAAATGTCTTTAAAATTAAGCTACTGGGCGGGGAAGTCGTTCCTGTAACGTCAGGTAGTGGCACTTTGAAAGATGCTATGAATGAAGCACTTCGAGATTGGGTTTCTAACGTCGAAGATACTTTTTACCTCATAGGTACTGCAGCAGGACCTCACCCCTACCCATCTATGGTAAGAGACTTTCAGTCTGTTATAGGTGAAGAAACAAAAAAACAGATGAATGAGAAAGAAGGTAAAAATCCCGATATTTTAGTTGCTTGCATTGGAGGTGGTTCTAATGCTTTAGGGTTGTTCTATCCTTTTTTGGATGACGATGTTGAGATGTATGGAGTTGAGGCAGCTGGAAAAGGTCTCGATACTAATGAACATGCGGCTTCTTTGGCAAAAGGTTCTCCAGGTGTTTTACACGGTAATAAAACATACTTGCTGCAGAATAGTGATGGGCAAATTACAGAAGGGCACTCAATTTCAGCTGGATTAGATTATCCTGGTATTGGACCTGAACATTCATGGCTGAAGGATGAGAATAGAGTTAAATATGAATCAGCAACTGATGTAGAGGCATTAGAGGCATTTCAAATATGTTCAAAGTATGAAGGAATAATTCCTGCTTTAGAGCCATCACATGCACTGTCCTTTGTCTTGAAGTTAGCAAAAAAGTTACCAAAAGAAACGATTATTGTTATGAATATGTGCGGTCGAGGTGATAAAGATGTTTTTGCAGTTGCTGAAATTTTAGGAATTGAAATTTGATGTCATCGCGTATTAAAAAAACTTTTAAAGAACTAAATCTTAAAGGAAAATCTGCTTTTATTCCATATATTACTGCTGGTGATCCAGATATTGATCTTTCTCAAAAGATATTAGATTCACTTCCTAAGGGTGGTGCCGATATTATAGAAATTGGTATGCCATTTTCTGATCCAATGGCTGATGGACCGGCTATTCAGAAATCATCATTGAGAGCTTTGGATAACGGTCAAGATATGAATAAAACTCTCTCTATGGTTGAAAAATTTCGCACCCACGATGATAGTACTCCAATAGTTTTGATGGGGTATTATAATCCTATACTTCAATTTGGTATTAAAAAGTTTTTATCTAAATGCAGTTCCATAGGAATCGATGGTTTGATTGTTGTAGATCTTCCTATTGAGCACGATCAAGAGTTATCAAAGCCAGCAAAGCAAGCCGGAATAGATTTTATTAATTTTATTACACCTACAACAAGCTCAGAGCGATTAAAGAATATTATAGAGGTTAGTTCTGGTTTCCTTTATTATGTTTCAATAGCAGGAATAACTGGGACAAAAGCTCCTGATATTTCTGAGTTAGAAGTAATGGTTAATAAAATTAAAGGATATACAGATATTCCCATTGCTGTTGGATTTGGAATTAAAGACTCCAATCAAGTCAAAAATATTTCAAAATTTTCAGATGCCGTTGTGGTTGGTTCAGCTATAGTTAATAAGATTAACGACCTAAAGAAAAAAAATCTAACGGACGATGACTTGGTAGACTATATTATAAATTTTTTATTAGATTTATCTGATGGTTTAAACATTTAGGAGTTTTATTTGAGTTGGTTAAAAAATATTGTTCCACCTGGATTAAAAAATATCTTCAAGAAAAGGGATATACCAGATAACCTTTGGTTGAAATGTACTTCTTGTGACTCAATGATTTTTCACAAAGATGCCGAGGAAAGTTTTTTTGTTTGTCCAGAGTGTGATTTCCATTTAAAGGTTTCTGCAGAGATAAGATTTGAGCAGTTATTTGATAAAGGATCAATCAAGTATATTGACTGTCCAGATGTTCCAAAGGATCCCTTAAAATTTAAAGATCAAAAAAGATATATCGATCGATTAAAGGAAACACGTTCTAAGACAAAGAAGAAGGATTCAATAATTATAGGATCAGGTCTTATAAATATGAAACAAGTAGTCATGGCCGTCCATGACTTTTCTTTTATGGGCGGATCGCTTGGAATGGCAGCCGGTGAGAGTATAATATTGGCAATTGAAGAAGCCCTAAGTCTAAAATGTCCTTTTATTTTATGTGCATCATCTGGCGGTGCAAGAATGCAGGAAGGCATTTTATCATTAATGCAAATGCCACGAACAACCGCAATGCTTCAATCTCTTCGCGAGGAAAAGTTACCTTATATAGTTTTGCTAACAAATCCGACTACTGGAGGTGTTACCGCGTCATATGCCATGTTAGGTGATATACATATTGCAGAGCCCAAGGCTTTAATTGGTTTTGCTGGACCAAGGGTTATAGAAAATACTATTAATGAAAATCTACCTGAGGGTTTTCAAAAGTCTGAGTACCTTTTAGATCATGGGATGATAGATATGGTTGTTCACAGAAAAGATCTTAAGGATATGCTATCCAATATAATTAGCATATTGTTTAATAAAGAAGAAAAATTTCAATCCTGATGCCTAATGATTCAAGTAAAGATAAATTTTTTTACGATCAATTTCTAAAAAATCCAGATAAAAGCTTATTAAGGATATATGATATTCTTTTAAAGCTAGGGAGTCCTCAGAAGAGTCTTACCAATGTTATTCATATAGCAGGAACAAATGGTAAGGGGTCAACACTTGCATTCCTTCAGTCATGTTTAATTAAAAGCGGCTATTCTGTGAATGCCTTTATATCTCCTCATTTAAAGTTACTAAATGAAAGAATTGTTATTAATAATAACACTGTCAATGACGAGACTCTAGAGGCAATTATAAAAGAGTGCATGAAAACCCTTGATAATGAAAAAATATCATTCTTTGAATTTATTACCGCATGCGCTTATAAATTATTTGCAAAAAACTTAAGCGATTGGCATTTAATTGAGGTTGGTATGGGCGGTAGCCATGATGCCACGAATACGCTTCCTGACAAGGAGCTCTCTATCATTACACCTATCTCCCTTGACCATGAGAATTTTTTGGGGAATACGCTTAAGAAAATCGCAAAGGAAAAGCTAGGAATTATTAATCAAGGGTCGCAAGTAATCTTTGGACCTCAGGATAATTGTTTAAAAGACATCATATTAGAACATCTCTCCTTAACAAATTCTAAAGGCTTTTTTTATAAGGATGACTGGGATATCAAAAAAATTAATAACTTAATAGTTTATGAGGATAGTGATAGTAGGCTTGAAATTAATTCAATTGGTCTAAATGGAGATCACCAAATAAAAAATGCAGGCCTGTCCATTGCTAGCCTAAAGTGTCTCGAGCGAGACGGTAAGATTAATATAAGTGATGAGCAAATGAAGCAGGGTCTAAAGGAAGTTTATTGGCCAGGTAGATTTTCGATGTTGTCTGGAAAACTCACTAATATAGTTAATAATAGTTGTGATATTTGGGTTGATGGATGCCATAATCCAGCAGGGTCAAAGGTGATTGCAAGAGAAATCTTAAGTATGAACAAAACTGATGGGAAAGAAGTGGTTATAGTGTTAGGTCTCTTAAAAAAAAAGAATATAGAAAATTTCATTCAAAATTTTTTAGATGTTTCAAAAGAAATAATAGTTGTTCCAATCAAAGATAGACAGTCCATTGATGAGAGTGAAGTTAAAATTATTACTAAAAAGATGAACTATAGCACTTCAAGCAAAGGTTCGATTACGCAAGCATTGAGCTCTCTTAAAGGAAGAGAAAATTTGAGAATATTAATATGCGGCTCACTTTATTTAGCTGCAGAGGCCATTTCTTTAGATTAACTATTTTCCTCTATCCAATCCTTAATTTCATTTCTAGGAAGGGCGCCTACTTTTGTATCCTTTAATTCACCATTTGAAAATAACATAAGGGTCGGTATACTCCTAACACCGTAATTTGTTGGAGTCCTTGGATTCTCATCAATATTTACCTTTGCGATAGTTATATTAATTTGATCATCAGAAGCCAATTCTTCAAGTATAGGACCAACTTGCTTGCATGGCCCACACCACTCAGCCCAAAAATCAACCAAACAAAGGCCTTTATTATCTAAGATAGTTTTTTGAAATTCTTCATCAGTTACATTAATTAAACTCATATTATCTCCAAGAATCAGTTTCAATTAAGCTAGGAAAGAGAGGGCAATGATGCAAGTGTTATCTCAAAATTATAATTCTTGCTTTAAGCTTAACAAATATTCTCTATAGCCCTCAAAAATTTCAAGACTACCGTTATTTTCTAGAGAAGAAATTGCCTCTATCGCCTTCGAAACAGTAACCCAGGGTACCTTATGATCATTATTCATCCAACGAGATTTTATAAATTCTATTATAATTTTATATGGTTGGTCGTCTAAAGTTTCAGGCGCATTATCAAATATAATTCTTTGAGCAACTCTTTTTGACTTTTGATCTTTAAACTTAACTTGTATTTTTTCATCCCAGCTAACTGATTTATGAAAAGAATCCCAGGCTGCTTTATCTTGGCTTGATGGAAAACCAAAATAATCTTCTTCGAGATATTTAATTTCTTTTTTTGGCCAAATCTTTGGCCCAGGTAAATATTGATTAATATAGTTTTTAATTTCCTGAATCTCTGAATCCTTTGGTAAGTTATATTCTAATGTTATATCAAACCATTCAGGGTTAAAGATGACTCCGGGTGTCTTTAAGTAGGAAGCATGAAGCCAATCAGGAAGCTTCTTCCCATTGTTTTTACCGTGGTTTATAATTTTTTCTTTGTCTTTATCGGAAAATCCACCAGATTTTTCATACTTAATTATATCAATAGAAAAGTAGTTATCTCTATCTCTTTCATAAATTGGAAGCATCGGACTTATCTGCTGTGACGGATAATAATAACGAGCCCAAATCGAATAATTACTAAATAAATCTTGCCTAGCAAATTTACTAAACATTCTACTCCTATACTCCCATAATTCTGGTACTTCCTTCTTAATTTTATTAAGTAATCTTGACGTTGCCCTAACATCACCGTCTGCTTGGTGCCAAATTATAGAATCATCTTTTGAAAAATTTTCATTAAAAACATCTGATAACTTATGACTAAATTTACCGTCTTCTTTTTTTGGTATTGATAATGATTCTGGAAAAAGTTTTGCTGCTAATGAGATAAAAGGAAGAGCATCACAAACTACTTTGTCTTTATATAAATAAGGGAAGTGGCCACAGGCAAAAAGTGCTTCAGTAAGAACTCCAGTATCATATTGAGAATTATAAGCCCATAAAATGTCATAATCTAATAATATTTCTAATATTTCTGGAAGCTTTTCATAAAGTGAGGGCCCTTCTTTTAGTTTTTTCCAATTCATATTTGTTGCAGCTAAAGCATAAGGACTTGGGAGTTCATAATAAGGGATTCGAAAATTTTTTATCTCTAGTCTTTCCTCATTATCATTATCTATTATTGCTATTTGATGGGGATAGCGAAATCCATTGTTAATTCCGTTTGTTTCCCAATCAAAAATACCATCAGTTTCAATCATTTTATAACCTGCTGTTCTAATTCCCTTATTCTATCTTCCCATCCCCGAATATTTTCAATACTAGCAGTTCTAGAATTATTCAAAATTTTTATTTTTATTTCTAAAATATTATAGTTTAATTTATTTTTTATTTTATCAGGCCATTCTATTAATACGGCTCCATTATATAGAATATCTTCTATTCCAAGAGCATCTATTTCATTTGAATTTTCTATTCTGTATAAATCTGCATGGCCCATATTGAAATCCTTGCATGAATATACCTGCACTAAAGTAAAAGTTGGTGAGGGTATTTCAATATCTTTATATTGACTTACTAGAAGATTTTTTATGATTGAGCGAGCTAGTGTTGTTTTTCCAGAACCCATTTCACCTGATAAATATATGATATCCCCTATCTCTATTAAATTGGATATGTTTATACCAAACTGATTTGTTGCCCTTTGTGATGGTAGATCTAAAATAATTTCTGACATTTTTTATAATAACATTTATAAATAAAATATATTAAAATAATATTTCAATTATAACCTTTTTAAAGATTTTAAAATGAATGAAAAAAATATAGTAATTATTGGAGGAGGCCAGGCATCCTCCCAGGTAGCAACTTCTCTTAGGCAGAAAAACTGTAAAGGCGATATCACTATCGTGTCATCTGAGGCATATCTTCCCTATCAAAGACCGCCTCTATCAAAAAAATACCTTTCTGGTGAATTAGAATCTGAAAGACTCTACCTAAAGCCAGAAAAATTTTATCAAGATCAAAATATTAAACTAATGCTTAACTCTTATGTCGAAGAAATCGATAGAAAAAACTCTAAGCTTATTTTCTCGAAGCTTGAAGATGGTGAGGGTACAATTGATTATGATAAATTAGTTATTGCAACTGGGACGTCACCCAGACTTATTCCACTCAACAATCCTAACTTGAAAGGTGTTCATTATCTAAGATCAATTGATGATGTGGAAGGAATTAAAAAATCATTAATTAATGCGAAGAATATGGTAATTATCGGCGGTGGGTATATAGGCCTGGAAGTAGCAGCTGTTGCAAAGAAGTTAGGCTTAAATGTTACTGTTATTGAAATGGCAAGCCGAATACTTGAAAGAGTAACTAGTCCTGTTATTTCATCATTTTATCATTCCTATCATGAGTTACAGGGCGTGAATATACTGACTAGCACTTCTGTTGATGGGATTAATGGTAAGGAGAAGGTCTCTTCAGTTGAAACCTCTATAGGCTCTATTGATGCTGATATTGTTGTTGTTGGGATTGGAGTTTTACCTTGTCAGGAGCTAGCTGAAAAGAGTGGCGTCCAGACAAATAATGGAATTGTAGTAAATGAATTTTGTGTTTCATCGGATAAAAATATACTTTCTGCTGGTGATTGTACGCTTCATCCTAGTCCATTTTATAAAAAAGACATAAGATTAGAATCTGTTCACAATGCTATTGAACAAGGAAAAACAGTCGCCTCTTCAATAATGGGGGAATTTATTTCCTACAACCAAATACCATGGTTTTGGTCTGATCAGTATGATCTAAAGTTTCAAATTGCAGGTCTCAATAGCGGCTACGATGAATACATCATCCGAGGCAAACCTGAGGATAGCTCTTTTTCTGTTTTTTATTTTAAAGATGGGTTGATGATATCCTCTGATTGCATTAACTCAGCTCCAGAGCATATGATGTCTCGAAGATTTATCTTTAATAAAACAGAAATCGACCTTGAAAAGCTTCAAGATAAAAACATTTCAATGAAAGAAGTTATTTAGTTTAATTAATAACGGT
Source organism: Hyphomicrobiales bacterium (assembly GCA_028339975.1). Lineage (GTDB taxonomy): Bacteria > Pseudomonadota > Alphaproteobacteria > MED-G09 > MED-G09 > MED-G09. Next base: position 136,753 of record JAOLDG010000001.1, read on the forward strand.
AATGGTCTGGTTTAAAAGGACCTTGAGGGCTTAATCCCAGATATTCCCCTTGGTCTTTTGTTAACGTCGTTAGCTTAACGCCCAGTTTATCTAAATGAAGTAATGCTACTTTTTCATCTAGATATTTTGGAAGAACATAGACTTTCCGTTCGTAATTTTTATTATTATTCCATAACTCTATCTGAGCTAAGACTTGGTTAGAAAATGAAGCACTCATTACAAAACTTGGATGTCCTGTAGCACAACCTAAATTTACTAATCTACCTTCAGCGAGGAGTATAATTTTTTTACCATCAGGAAATTCAATTTCATCAACCTGAGGCTTTACATTCTGCCATCTAAGATTTTTTAATGCATCCACCTGAATCTCACTGTCAAAGTGACCAATATTACAGACTATCGCCCTATCCTTCATTTCACGCATATGGTCAATTGTTATGATATCTTTATTGCCTGTTGCAGTTACAAAAATATCTCCTTTAGAGGCTAACTCATCCATCGTTGTAACTTCATAACCCTCCATGCTTGCTTGTAGTGCACAGATTGGATCAATCTCAGTAACAACAACTCTAGCGCCTTGAGATCGTAAAGATTCAGCTGATCCTTTTCCTACGTCACCAAAACCACAAACAACAGCGGTTTTACCTGCCAACATAACATCTGTTGCACGCTTTATTCCATCAACTAAACTTTCCCTGCAGCCATATAAATTATCGAACTTTGATTTAGTTACTGAATCATTTACGTTTATTGCTGGAACTCCCAATGTTCCATTTTTTTCCATTTCATAAAGTCGAAGAACTCCAGTAGTTGTTTCTTCTGATAATCCTTTAATATTTTTTAGTATTTCTGGATATTTTTTATGAACTAGTTGAGTAAGATCACCACCATCATCAAGTATCATATTTGGAATCCATCCATCAGGTCCCTGAATAGTTTGTTCAAGGCACCATTCATACTCTTCTTCGGTTTCACCTTTCCAAGCAAAGACAGGTATTTCTACTTCTGCCATTGCAGCAGCAGCATGATCCTGGGTTGAAAAAATATTACAAGATGACCATCGAATTGTTGCGCCTAAATGAATTAATGTTTCTATTAATACAGCAGTTTGAACTGTCATATGAAGGCATCCAACAATATTAGCGCCTTTCAACGGCTGCGAGTCTTTGTATTCTTCTCTAAGTGAAATAAGCCCAGGCATCTCAGTTTCTGCTATAGCTATTTCTTTACGACCCCAATCCGCAAGACTCATGTCTGCTACTTTAAAATCATCAAAACTCATAATATTCTCCAAGTAAATTATTAAACAACTATATATAATGAAAACAAATATATTACACGAAAATTAAGAAAGTTATTTTTAGTAAATTAATAATTTAACTAAAAATTTTGCAAAATATCTATTTGTTATTTTCAGATAAAATCTCACTTGCAATTGATATATATTTTTGTGCAGAATCCTTTGTTTCTTGAACCACCCCATTAAGGTCATCAGAATCACGTAACCCAATTAATTTGACTAGCATTGGGAGGTTAACGCCTGAAATAATTTCAATTTTACCAGTTTTAAGAAAGGTGATTGCTAAGTTTGATGGTGTCCCTCCAAACATATCTGTTAACATTACTATCCCATTATTATTATCAATTTTTTTTATTGAACCCTCTATATCATTTTTTCTTTCATCAAGATCATCGTCAGAACTTATGCATATTACTTCTATATTTTTTTGAGCCCCTAGAATATGCTCCATTGCTGATTTCAGTTCTAATGCAAGATTTCCATGAGTTACAATAATTATTCCTATCATTACTTATCCTTTTTACCTCTATTTAAAGGTAGTCTTATTGTAAAAATTGCTCCACCGTCCATTCCATTCGTAGCAATTATAGTTCCATTCAAGGATTTTACGATTTGTTTGCATATTGATAGCCCTAATCCAGAATTATTTCCAAAACTTTTTTCCTGCGGTCGATAAGTATAGAATCTTTCAAAAATTCTTCCAAGATTTTCTTTAGGAATACCTGGACCTTGATCCTTAATTTCAATTATAGCATCTGTTTTACTGGTAGATGCGTTAATATAGATATTGGATCCCTCCTTTGAGAATGAAATAGCATTATCAACTAAATTATAAAATACCTGAGCGATACGATCTCCAATTCCCATAACTTCTATTGTATCTTTTGATAGTTTAAGGTTTATATTTATATTAATTTTCTTAGTAATATTTGTTTGCGTCACCTCCATGACGGATTCAAGAACATCTCTTATATCTATTATTTCAAACTCACCTTTGGCTAGCTCAACTTCCAGCCTTGATGATGATGAAATATCTGAGATTAAACGATCTAATCTTTTAAGATCTTTAAAGGCAATTGTGATTAGTTGTTTTTTCTCTTCTTCTTCATTTGATATTTGAAGTGTTTCCATGGCGCTTTGCAATGAAGTTAATGGATTTTTAAGCTCATGAGCAACATCTGCTGCGAATGCCTCAACAGACTTTACCCTATCTTGAAGAGCTCTAGTCATTCTTTTAACTGATTTTGCTAAAACACCTATCTCATCCTTTCTATACTCCATTGCAGGTATTTCACCTATCCCTGCATTAGAAACACCCTCTGTTGCCTTGGCTAGTCTATTGAGTGGCCTTGCAATTGTGCTCGATAATGATATTGATAAAAATAGGCTTATTGACAAGGCAATTAAAAATGCCCTCAAGTATCTTTGTCTTTCTTCTTGAAGTATTCTTCCAATATCACCTTCTTGGGTTGATAATAAAAGTACCTCCTTTTTTAAATTATTTCTTTGAAGGGGTATACTTACATGAACAGTGATTCCTCCATTTTCTAACTTGTATTCCCTAGCCTTTGTTTGTCCCTCAATAGCAGCTCGTAGATCCAGCTTTGAATAGCCTTCACGAGGCAAAAGAGGTGCATCCCTATCAAAAAACTCTTTTATTATTTTTATAAAATTTGAGAAGAAGAATTTTGAGTCCTCATTGACTCTATCTAACTCTTTTTTGAAGTTTTTAGAATCAAAAATTTTTACTAGGTCATCATTAAAAATTTGTGTTCTAGCTATCCTAGTAGCAGTCCAATTTTCTGTTATAAATAAGTTGTCCATATTACTTGTTTCTTGATTTGCTACATCGGAACTAAGTGTAAAAGAAAAGGCAATAAGGTTTGCTTGTAAGATTAAAGCTTCCTTTCTAGCTTCAATAAGATTATTTTCAGATTTATCGACTAATATAAACCCTATTGCGAGAAAAATAAGTCCAATTATATTTATTGCAATAATTCTTGCACCCAGCGATCTTATTTTTAAAAAATTTAGCATTATTCTTTAATATAGCGATATCCAACGCCATAAAGGGTTTCTATTGACTCAAAACTTTCATCTAAATCTTTAAATTTTTTTCTTAATCTTTTTATATGACTATCAATTGTTCTATCATCTACATAAATATCATCATCATAAGCTGCCGACATTAATTGATCTCTACTTTTCACATATCCTGGCCTTGACGCCAGGGACTCTAATAAAAGAAATTCTGTTACAGTTAATTTAATGGGCAGGTCATTCCAAAAGCATTCATGTCTACTCATATTTAAAGATAGTTTTCCGCGCTTAATAATATCATTGCTATTAGTATTATTTAAATCTTTTACTTCCTTAGAGCGCCTTAAAATTGCCCTTACTCTTTCAATCAATAATTTTTGTGAAAATGGCTTTGTAATATAATCATCTGCTCCCATTTTTAAGCCAAGGAGCTGATCAACCTCTTCATCTTTTGAGGTCAAGAAAATAACCGGTAAATTAGACGTCTGCCTCAATTTTTGAAGGACCTCCAAACCATCTAGTCTTGGCATTTTTATATCTAAGATAGCTATGTCGTAATTATCTTCTCTTAATGAATTTAATCCCGAGAGACCATCTGAAAAAGTACTAATTATATAGCCTTCTGACTTAAGGGCTAGACTTAAGGAGGCTAGAATATTCTGGTCATCATCTATTAAACATATTTCAGTCATTTTATGCCTTTTTTAGTTAACTAATTCACTTAATTAAACTATATAGTACGTTACATTGCTTGTTGACAATTTTCTGATATAAGTGTGAATTAAATTTTATAAATTAAGGGGTAAATAGTGAAAGAAGTAGGCGAGAATTTTTCAACATCAGGTCCCGAGAATCATGGGTTTTCATCATTAAATAGTGTTTCCTGGAATTTAAATCAAGAAGAAATATATAAAATTATACTGGATAGAGGTGAAGGAAAGCTATCTAAGGATGGCGCAATGGTTGTCGAAACTGGAGTTCACACTGGTAGATCTGCCCAAGATAAATTTGTTGTAAAAGAACCGCAAAATAAAAATCAAATTTGGTGGGATAATGCAAAAGAGATGTCTGAAAATAATTTTGATACTCTTTATGAAGATATGATAGATTTTTCTAATAATAAGGATCTCTTTGTTCAAGACCTTTATGGAGGTGCTGACCTTCAACATAGATTACCTACAAGAATTTATACAGAGTATGCCTGGCATTCTTTATTTATTCAAAATTTATTAATAACTGTTAAAGATGATGAAAAAAATTCTTTTGATCCTGAATTTGTAATTATTGATTTACCAAGTTTTAAGGCCGATCCCAAAAGACATGGCTCACGATCAGAAACAATTATAGCAGTGAATTTTGCTAAAAAAACTGTTCTAATTGCTGGAACATCTTATGCTGGTGAAATCAAGAAGTCAGTATTTACAATGTTAAATTTTCTTTTACCCCCTAAAAATGTGATGCCTATGCACTGCTCTGTAAACGTTGGAGATCAAAACGATTCTGCAATATTTTTTGGACTCTCAGGGACGGGTAAGACTACTCTATCTGCCGATCCAAAAAGAACATTAATTGGTGATGATGAGCATGGTTGGTCTGAAAACGGTCTATTTAACTTTGAAGGCGGTTGTTATGCTAAAATGATAAGACTTTCAAAAGAAGCTGAACCCGAAATATATGAAACAACTAAAAAAGTAGGAACTATTTTAGAAAACGTAGTGTTAAATGAAGAAACTGGTGAGTTAGATCTAGATGATGACTCTCTTGCTGAAAATACAAGAGGTGCATATCCTTTATCCTCTATTCCTAATTCCAGTGAGACTGGAAGAGGCCCTATACCTAAAAATATTATTCTTCTCACTTGCGATGCTTTTGGAGTCTTACCCCCAATTGCTAAGCTATCGCCATCGCAAACAATGTATCACTTTTTATCTGGATATACTGCTAAAGTTGCTGGCACTGAAAAAGGTGTAACTGAACCCGAGGCAACATTTTCTGCATGCTTTGGCGCGCCCTTTATGCCAAGACATCCTTCTGAATACGGTAATTTATTAAAGAACCTAATTCATAAATATGATGTAAATTGCTGGTTGGTAAATACAGGATGGTCCGGCGGCCCGGTCGGAGAGGGAGAAAGGATGCCAATAAAAGCTACTCGTGCCTTATTATCGGCTGCTCTTGATGGAACACTTAATAGCGCTGAAATGAGAACTGATGAATTCTTTGGATTTGAAGTTCCTCTGTCAGTTGAAGGAATCGATAAAACAATTCTAGTTCCTAGAAATACTTGGTCTAATAAAGATGGCTATGACTCTCAGGCAAGTAAGCTTGTTAAAATGTTTTCCAAGAATTTTTCTATTTTTGAAGAACATGTTGATCAAGATGTTATTAATGCAGCCCCTAGCATCAATGTTACATAATAATTTCTTTAGTGAGCCTGATCCCAATTTTTTCCAAAAGCTGCCTCGACTTCTAGATCTACTGATAGCTCAATAATTGGTTTGTGAGCATTTGACATTTCATTTTTTACTAAATTAATAGTCTTTTCAACATCCTCATCTTTTGTTTCAAAAATCAATTCATCATGTACTTGCATAATCATTTTTGATGATAGGTTTTCTTTTTTTAAAGTTTGCGGGATCTTTATCATTGCTCTTTTAATTATATCGGCTGCGGTTCCTTGTATAGGCGCATTAATTGCAGCTCTATCCATAAAGGCTTTACCCCCTGGACCACGACTCATTGAGCTATCTATTATACATTTTCTACCAAATAATGTTTTTACAAAGCCATTATCTTTGGCAAATTCCTTTGTTGTTTCCATGTAATCCTTAATGGATGGAAACTTTTCAAAATACGATCTTATGTAATCTGAGGCCTCTGATCTGGAAATACCCAGCTGATTAGATAAACCAAAAGCTGAAATTCCATATATTATTCCAAAATTTATAGCTTTTGCTCTGCGCCTAATCTCATTATTCATATCTTTTAAGGGAACTCCAAAAACTTCTGATGCTGTCAAAGAATGAATATCTATTTTTTCTTTAAAGGCTTGTTTTAAGTTATTATCATTCGCCATATGAGCGATTATTCTTAGTTCAATTTGGCTATAGTCTGCGCTAATTAAGGAACCTCCTTCTTCTGCTATAAATGCACTCCTAATCTCCCTTCCATCCTCATTTCTAATAGGTATATTTTGTAAATTAGGGTCTGAAGAAGATAGTCTTCCCGTTGATGTCGAAGACATTGCGTATGATGTATGTATTCTATTAGTTTTTTTATTAATAAATGTTGGAAGGGCATCAGTATAAGTTGATTTTAATTTTGAAAGCCCTCTCCACTCTAAGAGAAGTTTTGGTAAGGCGTTTCCATTTGATGCTAGGAATGTCAATGTATCAGCATCCGTGGACCAAGAGCCCGAAGGAGTTTTTTTTCCTCCCTTTATACCAAGCTTATCAAATAATATCTCGCCAACTTGCTTGGGTGATCCAAGGTTAAATTCGACACCCACGACCTCAAAGCACTTCTCTTCAATTTTTTTTATCTTTGATGCAAATTTTTCAGATAGCTTATTAAGAATTTTTTCATCTACAGAAACACCATGCTTTTCCATTTCCATTATTATTTTTGCCAATGGCCGCTCTATTGTTTCATATACAGAAGAAAGCCTATCTTCTGCTAGTTTAGGTTTTAATAGCTTCCAAAGTCTTAGTGTTATATCTGCATCCTCTGCAGCGTATTTACTAGCGGTTGAAATATCTATTTCATTAAATACTTTTTTATTTTTTCCTGTTCCAGCAATTTCTTTAAACGATAAAGCATTGTGTGATAGATAATTCTTAGCTAATGCATCAAGATTATGCCTTATTCCTCCTGAACCAATTGAATATGAGATTAACATTGTGTCATCATAGGGGGCTATAGAGATGCCATACTTCTGAAGAACCAAGCCATCATATTTTTTGTTATGGAGTATTTTCAATATACTTTGGTCTTCCATTATTTCTTTTAATATTACTAGGGCTTGATTTAATTCTATTTGAGGACTTTTCTCTAAATGCTTTATGGGAATATAACAGGCTTCGTTATTGCTTATGGCAAAAGAAAAGCCTATGAGGTTTGCCTCAATTGCGTTTAGAGAGTCGGTTTCTGTATCAATTGCCACATAACCCTTTTCAGAAATTTTTTCTTTCCATTCGTTCAACTGGTCAATGTTTTGTATGGTGGAATATAGATCATAATCAAATTTCTTTATATTCTCCAAGGGAGCTTTGGTTTCATAAACATCTTCTTTTGGTGTAAAATTTAATTTAATTTCTTGGGTATCTATTTTTTCAGACGAAAGATTGAATTCTTTTGCTTTTTTTTCTGTGAGAGTTCTAAATTCCATTGCCTTAAGAAATGAGATTAATTTTTTAGGTTCAATCGATTGAATCTGGATATCTTCTATAGGAATTGGGAGTTCAATATCATCTTTTAGTGTAACTAGCTCTCTGCTAATCCTAGCTTGATCAGCAAACTCTATAACACTTTCTCTTCTTTTTGTTTGCTTTATTTTGGAGGCATTTTCAATTAGTTTTTCTAAATCACCGTACTCATTAATTAACAGCGCTGCTGTTTTAATGCCTATCCCAGGTACACCCGGAACATTATCAATAGAGTCTCCCGCCAGAGATTGTACGTCGATAACTCTGTTTGGTTTAACTCCAAATTTTTCAATAACTTCTGGCTCATTAATTGTACGATTTTTCATCGTATCAAGCATACAAGCCCCGTTACCTACTAGCTGCATAAGATCTTTATCTGACGAAACAATGGTTACTTGCATTCCTTTAGAAAGTGCAGCTTTCGTATAGCTTGCTATTAAATCGTCAGCTTCATATCCTAGAAGTTCGACGTGAGGAACATTAAAAGCATTCGTAGCGTCTCTGATTACAGGGAATTGAGGAATTAGATCTTCTGGCGGACTTGATCTATTAGCCTTGTAATTTGGATAAATATCATTACGAAATGTTTTTCCCGATGCATCAAAAACTACTAAAAGGTGGGTTAGATTATTTCTTTGTTTTTCATCTCTTATAAGTTTATCAAGCATATTACAGAAACCTGAAATTGCACCTACTGGAAATCCATCAGACTTTCGAGTTAATGGAGGTAGGGCATGGTAGGCTCTAAAAATATAAGTTGATCCATCTACTAAATATATATGTTTTTGATTATTGCTCATGTCTTTTATATTTTTACTATTGCACTTAGTTTAAGTAGATGAAAGATTCAATTATACTAATATAAAAAATATTAAGAGAGATATGAAAAATAAAAATCTTCCAGATAATGCAATAGAAATTTCAAGGCTATCGAAGGAATATAAAGGGGTTGGAGGAGCTAAAAACTTATTAGCTCTTAATTCTATTGATTTAAAAATTCCAAGAGGATCAATGTTTGGTCTTTTAGGTCCCAACGGAGCCGGTAAGTCTACATTTATTAATATTCTTGCAGGGTTAACAGTTAAAACATCAGGTAAAGCTGTAGTTTGGGGTTTCGACCTTGATAAAAATCCTAGATCCGTAAGGGCGTCGCTTGGGGTTGTCCCGCAGGAGATTTATGTAGATCCATTTTTTTCACCTAAAGAAACATTGCATCAACAAGCTGGTATGTATGGAGTTCTTCCGAAAGATCGTAATGTAGACTTTCTTCTTAAAACCCTTGATCTTGAAGATAAGGCCGATTCTTATACTCGGACACTTTCAGGGGGAATGAAAAGAAGACTTCTTGTTGCTAAATCAATGGTTCATAGGCCTCCAATTTTAATCTTAGACGAGCCAACAGCTGGTGTTGACATTGAGCTTCGTCAGCAATTATGGACATATATTAGAAAACTTAATGAGTATGGAACAACTATTATTTTAACAACTCACTATCTCGAGGAAGCAGAAGAACTTTGTGATACGATTGCAATTGTAGATAATGGTAAAATTGTAAGATGTGCACCAACACAAGAAATCCTAAATGATGCAGACTCAAAGAGTTTAATAGTAAAGCCTATGGATGGCTTGAAAGATCTTAATCCTGCGCTCAAGGAAATGGGAGCTATAATTGATAAAGACGACAATATCATAATTGGCTATAATCCAAAGAATGAAACATCTAGAGATATTCTGAGAAAGGTCGAGGAATCAGGTCTTTCCGTTAGAGATTTTTCGGTTTCAGGTGCTTCGCTCGAGACTGTTTTTCTATCAATTACTTCAAAAAAATAAACATAAAAAAAGCGCGAAGAAAATATCGCGCTTAATTTATTTATCTTATCTAATATTAGAAATTAGCACCAAATGTAATACCAAACATTCTTGGCTCCATATAGAAGTCATTTCTAAATTGACCTGAAGATGGATCTGTAAAATACGCACCTGTTTGATTATCATCATCTGCTAGATTCTGAACCCACAGCCTTGCATAAAACCCAGAGTCTGTTGGCTTAATAATAACTTGAGCATTAATCACATCCCAAGAATCTATACTATCTCTTGATGAGTTATAAAGACGAGTCCACATTGAGTCCTGCCAGTAATAATCTATACGTGATATCACTTGAAGATTAGTTTCAGTGAAATCAGCAGTATATTCCACACCAACATGTGCAGTTGCCTTAGGTGCATTTGTTAACTCATTTCCACCTAAATCATATTCTACTTCATAGAATCCACCTAAACCAGCAGCAGTTAATTTCGATGCCATAGCGTTACAATTACCAAGCGTTGGTAATGCGCCCATTCCAAAAATCTGTGCTATGGGATCCATAGTTCCGGAAGGATCAGCAGAATCAAAATTGTTAACAGAAAGTGTTTTTGGAAGAAGGTATACATCTAAAGCACCGGCTGCAGGGTTAGCATTTAAAACACCGCCACCTATACCAGCAAGCAATTGACTCTTTTTAAATCCACAAGTAGAGCCAGTTCCAATATCTTTTAAAACCCAGCCTTCTGTATCACCAATTCCTCTTCCAGTCAGATCATGTGGGTTAAGTGATTTTGTTCCATTAGCAACTTTTGTATCAAGAAGCGAGAATTGTGCATCAATTTTTAATCCAGGTACCTGACGGGGTGACCAAGCTAGCTCCGCTTCTAAGCCAGTCATTTCTGCATCAATATTTTCATTAACAGAAGTACGAGCTATAATTTTTGAAACTTGCAATCCTTGGTAATCATAATAAAATGCTGAGAGATTAGCAATTAATGTATTATCTCTTAAAACATTTTTCATACCAACCTCAAATGCATCAAGAAATTCAGGCTCTGCTTGTGCAGCTACACCAGCAAATAATACTGGATCTACAGGCGGATTAAATAAACCTGGGCGATAACCACGCGATATACTTGCGTATATTAAAGTAGAGTCGGTTGATTCAAGGTTAGGTGACCAATCAATTGAAGCTTTGTAAGTAACTTCTTCTTCGGCAAGTGTTGTAGGATTACCATTAAGTGATCTTTGTTCACCAGGAGCAGGGATTGGTTGAAGTGCAGGTGCAGCTAGCCCAGCAAAAACTAAACCTAAATTAGGGTCTGTTCTTTGTATAGCTGCTAGGACTGGGTCTCCAACAGCAGTGCCTCCTGCAAGAATAATTGAGTTAAGAAACTGCTGGGCATCAGCAACACTTTTCTCAGATTCATTCCATCTTACACCGAATGTTAATCTAGTATCTTCATTAACATCATAATAAACTTGTGCAAAAATTCCCTTTCTTTCAAGTTCGTAAGGATTTGTAAGATTTCTGTAATGCGAGGGATATAATCTTGCACCACTAAGAATAGGAGCAAGCGCTACCGCATCACCACCATTAAAATATACATCATAAAGATTAACAGTTTCATTTTCTAACATATTAAAGCCAGCAACAAAATTTATATTACCATCAAAATCTGATGCAAAAGTAATATCGGCATATTTATATTCATTGTCATTATATGAAGTATCATAAGCGAATGCGAAATCATGATTACCGCCGGTAGATCCTCCAAAGATACCCATAGCACCAAAGTTACCTGAATTAGGATCTGTAAAGCCTGAGATTGGAAGCACTCCATCTGGAAAAAAAGGATTAGTTCCTTTAAATAATTTTGTTCTCCCATCATTTTGTGAATAGTCTTGCTGCGATAGAATCCCACTTTCATGATAAGCAAAGTTTGCTTTTATAGATATATTCTCAATTGAATTATTTTCAATTGCAAGAATATAAGCCTTCTCATTAACTTGATAAACAGGATCAATAGCTTGATATGTTTCCCTGATTCCAAAAAGAGGTTGCGCAGGGGCTGTGTCTAGAGGGCTAAAACTTGCCATACCTGCTGCTCCGAGGAGTAGTCCATTAAGACCTCCAGGTCCTTGAAATGAATCTCTACCAAACTTAAATGGATGACAGCCATATGATGGTGTTTCAGTCATTTTACACATTTGACGACCGGCACGAGCTCTATTGTCATCTTCTTCAAAATTCATATACGTAAATCTTGCAACAGTATCTTCATTTAAGTCTGCTTCTAGAACAGCCCTATAGGAAATAATATCTCGTCCATCAATATCTTCACCCTCTTTTCCAGGGAACATATTTGTCAAAAAACCTTCTCTGCTTAATTTCATTCCTGATACTCTAAGACGAAGATTATCTGCCAATGGCATATTCATCATAATTTTAATTTTTTTATGATTGTAGTCTCCGATCTCTAATTCAGCAGAAGCGGCAGCTTCTCCAGTGGGTCTATTAAAGAGCATATTCACTGTACCAGCTGTAGCATTAGCACCGTATAGTGTTCCTTGAGGGCCTCTTAAAACTTCAACACGTGAGACATCATAAAATTCGGTTTCAAATACTCTTGTTGGAAGAGGGACATCATCAAGGTGATAAGCAACAGCACTATCTCCTGAAGCAGCAACCGCTGCAGAAGCAACACCTCTAATAGACATACTTCCACCAGTAAAATTCCCACGTGTATAAGTAACACTCGGAATGGTAAATTGTAGATCACCAAAATTTTCAATTTGCTGAAGCTGAAGCGCATCAGCGCCAAATGCAGAAACGGCAATTGGAACATTTTGAATACTTTGTGCAGTTCTCTCAGCAGTAACTAGAATTTCTTCAATTCCAGTTGTTTTTGCTGTGTTTTGTTCTTCTTGAGCTAAAGCTATATTAGAAAAGAATAATGGTGCAACCATAAAAATGGCCACGAATATGATACGTTTTGACATTAACTGCCCCCTTTTACTTACGTTTTACCGCAATTGTTATTATTTTTATTAGGCTTGTAATAATAGAATACTAATTAAATCATTGATGACAATAGTAATTTAAATAAAAAAAACGCAGTGTACCTTAATTGCAACATATTGTTACATCTTAATTCAGTACACTGCGTTAAAGGAAATCAAATCAAAGCCTAACATTCTTTGGTTCTCTCTCCCCCCACCACGCTCCAATTAAGAAGTTATTATTATTATTATTGTGGCCCTAAAATAATCCTACCCCTTAAAATTTTTTTCACAAGACTTATTTTTATAATTTTATCTAAAGTACTAAAGGCTTAAGAATAAGATTAAAGTTTGGTTTAATATTTCAATCAGATATTAAAAAAGGCGACTTAAAAAAGCCGCCTTAATTATTTTTATTTAAATTACTTTTTTAGAATTCTTTTCCCAAAGTAATTCCCATCATTTTAGGTTGGTTTGGATATACTGCAAAAGATCCAGGTGAGCCTGGCACTCCAAATGCTGTTTGAACGTATTCATCATCATTTAGGTTTCTACCCCAAATCATAAGGTTCCATCCTGTATCTTCATTTTGGAGACCAAAACTTGCATTTATCGTACCTACTTCACGTGGAGCTAATGATGTTGGGACAGTATCTGTAGCCTGTATTTTACTTTCGTAAACATACTCTGCTCTAACAAAACCAGTAACCGCACTTGATACATCAAATGTATATGCACCAGATACAGTGATCGCTAGCTCTGGTACGCCACCAGGAACTTCCCCACTAAAATCTTTGTAACGTGCAAGCGCACCATCTACAATTGGACAATCATCTGATGCAGGAGCTGATAATGTTGAATCACAGGGTCCATTAGTAAATGAACCGTATTTTGCATCAATCATACTTGCATTAAATGTTAAAACAAAATCCTGACTTAGATAGAACATAGAATCAACTTCGATACCTTTGTGACGTTGCTCGGAAACATTTACCAAGTTAAAGCCTGTACCAACAAAAAGATTTGATTGGATATTATCTACTGTCATATCAAATAATGTTACATTTAAATAACCATTGCTAAAGCTCTTCTTGAAACCAAATTCAATATTTTCAGCTTCTTCAGGATCCGCATAATATAGGCTATTATCCATTGGCAGACCTGAATACACAGTAGCATTCGCTGATAGATTTACAGAGATAGCCTTAAAGCCTGTTGAGTGACTAAAATATACTGAAAGATCATCATCAAGTTCGTGAACAATTTTAAATGAATGAGTTACATCGTCTGAGTCCCACTTTCCATCTTCTGTAGCGTTTGGATAATTATAAAATGGTGGGAAGAATTGAAAGCCAGCCAATAGAGCAGTACTAGGGTCTAAAGCGAATGGAATTTCAGCAAAAGCATCATTTATAATAACATTTGAAACAACACTCTTCTCATCTTTTGAATAACTTATTCCAAGTGAAACTGTAGTGTTGTTAGTGACATCATAGTCAAAGTTTGCAAACAAACTAAAAGCTTCATTGTCAACATCAAAATATTCATTTTGAAGACCAGAGTTAAGTCCATACCATGAAGCTCTTTGTTGAGCTGCAAGTCCTGGAATGATTGCTGCAATTCCGCCATCAAGTGCTGGGCTTCCTGTTGAAACACCAGCTAAAACTCCACCAATCTGTGTAGTTGAAAGAGGAGGAAGAGCAGTACCAAGAAGTGCCATTTGTACAGCTGATGGTAGAGCAGATATTTGCGCAAGAGCTCCAACAGCAACTTGACCAGAAATTGCATTTAATGAAGTTGGCACAGCAGAAAGAATAATATCTACTAGAGTTGATATATTTTCTTTGTAAAGCACATCCCTGTCATGCTTAACTTTCTCATCCTGATAGTAAGCTCCTACCATCCACTGAAAAGGCCCATCATTATTTGAGCTAAGCCTAAATTCTTGTGTGAATGTTTCAAATTCATCTTCAATACGATTTGTAAGTAGTGGCATTCCGCTAAAGTCTACATCACCAAAAACTTTCTGAGAATTTTCACGAAATGATGTGATGGACTGGAAAGACATTGTATCAAGTTCCCAATCAATATGAGCTGATAATCCTTTACCTTCAAATTCACCTGTTGGATCATTATTAAGATATGTTGTGTAACCATAAGTATCCACTGGGTTAACAATCACTTGCTTACCTAATGCTCCGCCAATAACAAATGCTCCGCCAAGTGTTGCGTTACCATTAGAAACTGCAGCAGTTGTACAGCAATTTTCATCAGATTGATCATAATCAGCAATGATTCTTAGTGTTACATTTTCTGAAATTTCAGTTAATAGCTGACCTCTAATTGATTGACGATCTCTATTATTAATCTTTGTTCCCAAAAAGAGGTTGTCGACAAATCCGTCACGCTCAGTTGTTGAAGCAGAAAGTCTAAAAGAAGTTTTTTCTGTTATAGGTCCGGTGACTGTTCCTCTAAGTTTTTTTAGACCAAAGTCTCCACCAGTAAGCTCAATTTTTCCACCAAACTCTTGTTCTGGACGTTTTGTTGTAATGCTAATAACACCAGCTGATGCATTTTTACCAAAAAGCGTTGACTGCGGTCCTTTAATAACTTCGATACGTTCTACAGAAATTAAATCATTAAGTGCAGATTGATTTCTTGAAATCATAACGCCATCTATTGAAATAGCTACAGCAGGTTCAACACCTGGATTATTTGCACCATTACCAAATCCCCTAATTAAAAAGGTGTTTTGGTTTGCGAATTGCTGTTGGGCTATTTTTAAAGATGGAACTGATGACTGAAGGTCAAGCACATCATTAATAGCAAGTTGATCCATTTGTTCAACGCTAATAACTGAAATAGATATAGGCGCATCCTGAAGGGATGTTGCTCTTTTAGTAGCAGTAACAACTATTTCTTCAATTGAAATAGAGGGTGTATTTTCTGTTTGAGCGGGTAAATTAGTTGCAGTAACTAAAGTTAGAGTTGCAAAGATTGCAATCGCATTTAAATGCCAACGCATAAGTAGTCTCCCCATGAGTTAACAATTCTTTATTATTATTTTTATTGATTGTTATGTTTAAAAAATTCATTCTAAAGTATTGATTCATTGACTACAATAAAAAAAATTCAAATAATTTAATTTTTGTCTCTTATTTACAACACTATTTACGTAAGATTTATCGCGTTGAGTCTCATTTTTAAAAAATCATTTGCCAAAATCTCTTCTGGGTAAATATTTGGATTTTTTTTATCTATACATTTTGTGAGAGTTTTTATTGAAAAGCTAGGGTTTAGATGTATAAAAAAAGGCATTGAATAACGTGATGCATTTTTACCATCATTAATTGGATTAATAACTCTGTGAGTAGTTGATTTAAGCTTATGATTAGTTAACCTTTGGAGCATATCTCCAACATTGCACACAATGACTTCAGAGTTTGTAATAATAGGTACCCACTGATTATTTCTGTCTAGAACCTCAAGTCCCTCTTGTTGTGTGCCAAGCAAAAGAGTTATTAGATTTATATCTTCATGAGGGGCAGCTCTAATTCCTCTTATTTTATTGTCTACAGGCGGATAATGAATGAGCCTTAAAATAGAGTTTCCTTGATTAATTTTATTGTTAAACCAATCTGGTTCAATTTCTAAGAAAGTTGCGATACAAGAGAGTATTTTTTCACCTAGATTATCTAATTCACAATATAATTTATTTAATGAATCATTAAATCCCTTGATAGAATCAACTTTTTCATTTTTGGGCATTATAATTTTATGCTTATTGTCCCAATTTGATCTCCCATGATGCCAAAATTCTTTTTGATCTGAAGAATCGGCGTTTATAGCTTTTTCTATGCCAAATGGGGTATACCCTCTTTGTCCAGCCCCATCACATTGCTGATAATTCATCTTGCTCTTTAAGGGAAGGTTAAATATTTCTTTTGAAAAATTTAAGGTATCATCAATAAGGTCTGCACTAATTCCATGATCTTTTATTGCAAAAAAACCAAATTCTTTGCAAGCAAGGCCAATATCTTTTGCAATTTCTTTATTACCAGAGTCGAAATTTTTAAAGGAGTTTACTGGAATATTCATTTACGTTCTCACTGGTTAGTAATTATTTTATTTGCCTTAACCACAAGTACCCCGATAGGAGTATCAATTGAAAATTTTAAAGGAACCCACATTTTTTCTTTTTCAAAAAGCTTATACCAATATTTTATTGAGTTCATTTCCCCTGCAGTTTCAAGGAAATCACTTTCCTCATAACCCACTATTGGATTAAAAGATCCAGCACATAAAATAACATCATATTCAATTTCATCTATAGTAATTTTTCTTTTCTTGCTTTTTTTATTCATTTTTATTTCATAAGAGCGAACCCCATCAAAACTCTTACTGTTCTCTGTACATGGATTTTTATAAATACCGGGAACTACGAATGCACTATTGGGGTCACTTGAATTTAAGCCATATTTAGCTAAATCTTTTTTACTTAAAATATCATTATTAAGGTAAGGTGGCTCAGCCTTGATACTAATAGGGAGACCATTTTCGTATTTTATTTCGGCATTTCTAGATTTATTTTTATTCTTTATTTCATAAGAGAAATTATATAGTTCAGGCTTAAGGATGCCCTGATCTGAAAAACCCTTACTTTCTGAGTTAAAAATAAAGCTAACAAACTTGTCAACTAATCCTGCAGCTTGTATTTCAGTTTTAATATTCCAGCTATCTTCACGAAGGTCTACTGAATAAATTACTTCAGCAACTCTGAGGCCACCCAGGTTAGCAGAATATGAAATAGTACTTTTAGCCTTGGCGTTAATTGGAATAATAATCAATAGTATGATCACATTAATTAATTTATATTTTTTCATTTAATTCCTATTCATTTAAACAAACACTATAATCAATTCTAGCTTGTTTTTTATAAGAGGGCTATTATCTCTTTAATTTGGAGTAAAATATGGCATATAAAGCAGTAATTTGGGATTTTGGCGGAGTAGTTACTTCAAGCCCTTTTGAGGCATTTAATAATTTTGAAAAAGATAATAATCTACCAAATGATTTAATTAGAACAATTAATTCCGAGAATCCAGATACCAATGCTTGGGCAAAATTTGAGCGCAATGATATTAATGCTAGTGAATTTAATAATTTATTCATGAGTGAAGCTAAAAAGAAGGGTTTTGACATTATGGGTAGTCAAATTATAAAATTATTATCAGGAAAAATAAGACCTTTTGTGGTTGATTTTTTAAACGATCTCAAGGGAAGTTATAAATTAGGATGCATAACAAATAATGTGCAACCAGCCACTAATAATCAGAATAATAATTCTAACGAAGTATCAGAAGTTATGAAAATTTTTGATCACGTTATTGAGTCTTCTTTAATAGGAATAAGAAAGCCAGACCTTAAAATATACAATATGTCTTGTGAGGCCCTTGGAGTTTTGCCCGAGGAGTGTATTTACCTTGATGATCTTGGAGTTAATTTAAAGCCTGCTAGGGCAATTGGAATGACTACTATTAAAGTTATTGATCCACAAATTGCAGTTAGTCAGGTGAAGAAATTCTTAAATATAGTATAGTTGTGTAATGGAAAACGTAGAAAAAGAAATATCTAGTTTAGGTCTTGGGATTAGAGCAAAGACGCTTATTAATTTAAGATGGATAGCTGTATTGGGACAAACAATAACATGCCTTGTTGTCGAATATTTTTTTGGATTTCAATTACCTTGGCTAGAGATACTTTTAACAGTACTTGCTTTGATTATTTCTAACATTGCGCTTTACCCTCGCTATTCCACAAACAATAGGTTAAGTGAAACTGCCACAACTGTTGTTATAGCAGCAGATATTCTTCAACTTGCGTTACTGATATTTTTTACGGGAGGTTTATCAAATCCTTTTGTTGTATTATTTATAACTCCAATTGCAATTACTGTTACAAGCTTACCTATTCGATCAACCTCCATTCTAATCTTTCTTACTATTATTTTTATAACAATTCTGGGATCTTTTAATTACCCCCTTGAAAGTAATATGCTTGATCTCTCTGTTCCACCAATTTTTATTCTTGGTATGTGGGTTTCTCTTTTTGTGACTATTTTATTTTTAACTTTTTACGCAGGTGGCCTAACCGATGAATCTAGAAAAATATCTGCTGCCCTTAAAGTAGCAGAAAATTTACTGGTTAAAGAAAAGAATTTATCTTCTTTGGATGGTTTAGCAGCTGCAGCTGCCCATCACCTGGGCACACCTTTAGGGACTATTAGCCTTATTGCAAACGAACTAAAGAACGATGAAAGCATTAATGAAAATGCAAAAAAAGATCTTATGATCTTGTCTGAGGAAGTTGATAAGTGTAAAAAAATTCTTGGTTCGCTTGGAGAGAAACCTTCTAGTGATGATGATTTAATAACAAAAATAGAACTTCAAGCACTTCTTGAGGAGTTATGTGAATTAATTAAGGTAAAGGAAATAAAATTTTCTATTAATTTTAACGATAATGACCCTGGAATGAAAGAAATTTTATTAAGAAGACGATCCGAATTACTTTTGGGTCTTTCGAACATAATTGAAAATGCAGCTGATTTTGCATCAACTACTGTTGAGTTAAATGTCTCGAAAAGCGGAAAATTTATTAATTTAGAAATTAATGATGATGGAAAAGGATTTTCTAATTCTATTTTAAGTAGAATAGGCGATCCATATGTTTCGTCTCGCTCTAAATCATCTAATAATGGTGATGGATTAGGTTTGGGATTTTTTATCTCAAAAACCTTACTAGAGCGACTGAATATTTCAGTTCAGGCTTATAATAAGGTTCATCCAGAATATGGTGCTGTGGTATTAATTAAAATTCCATATGATGTGTACAGTTGAAATTTACAAAAAAAGGACTAACTAATAGATATGACAAAATTACCTGATGATAAAAATATTATTATTGTCGATGATGATCAAATATGGCTGAATCAATTATCGAGGGCCTTAACAAGGAGAGGCTATAATACTTTTGAAGCTAAATCCGTTGCAGATGCAAAAGTTATTTTAAAATCAGAACAGATTAGTTATGGAGTAATTGATTTGAGATTGGATGATGGGGATGGGCTAGAAGTAATTCTAGAACTTCAAAAAATTAATCCAAAAGCAAGATCTATAATTCTTACTGGATTTGGTAATATTGCGAATGCTGTTTCAGCAATTAAAGTTGGAGCCATAGACTACCTATCAAAACCTGCTGGAATTGATGATATTTGTGCATCTCTTTTTGCCCAGCCTGATGAAAAGGCGGCGCCACCTGAGGAACCAATGAGCGCAAATCGTGTTAGGTGGGAGCATATTCAGCGGGTCTATGAACTGTGTGACAGGAATGTTTCAGAAACTGCTAGGCGATTAAAGATGCATAGAAGGACTCTTCAAAGAATTTTATCTAAGCGAGCTCCCAGTTAATTCTCAATAACCTCTATGAATTGATTAAGTGCCTCTTCAGAAAATTTAAACATATTTTCTATCCGGTCATTAGAATTGGTGAATATATGATCTGTTTTTTCTTTTATTCCTGAAACAGCAAAACAAGAATATCCTGATGGATCACCATAACCATTTCCAGAAGGACCAGCCGCTCCAGTTTCGCCTAAACACCAGTCTGTATCATACATAGAGCAGCCTTTTTGAGCAATCAACAAGGCAAAAGGTTCACTACTAGATCTTATATTTTTCTCTTTCAGTTCTCTTAACCTTAGGCCCGTGAGAGCACGAATTGATTGAGCTGTATAAATAACCTGTCCACCCATATAATATGAAGAAGCTCCCGGCTGTGATAAAAGAGCTGCTGATATCAAGCCACCTGAGGAAGATTCAACAACTGAAACAGTTTGTTTTTTACTTTTTAAAATTTTTGATATTTGTTCTGCAATTTTATTTAATTTATCCATTTTTTTCTCCTTTAGTAAAACGGCTTCCTTTCTTTGGAGGGTCCTCTGGTGGCCCAGCAAAGCATTGGGCAATGGACATCCATTTTTTTGCAATATCGCCATTTACTATTAAGTTAGTATCTTTAATATTTCTAACCTGAGTAACAACCTGGCAAAATTCAGAAGCCTTTCCTATTATAGAGTCTTTTTTATTATTTGAATTCCATTCCCAAGTTTTATTTGATGGAGATTCTAAGATTAATTTTGGTTGCTCATTAGGAACTTCCAACGATCTATTCATAAAAGTCCAACCGAAAGTATTTATACCAATAATCACAATATTTTTAATATGGTCTGAATCGTTTCTTATGACTCCAAGCTGATCATATATTTCTTGCCCATGTGACCAAGTTTCCATATGTCGTGCTGTAATACTTGATCTAACACTCATATCTGGGCCGGCCCACTTAACTCTTTTTTTTGGATCTGCATTTAAAAATTCTTCTGATATTTTCTCATAGTCCTTTTTCCATTCCATCAATAAATTCTGACCAGATATGTTATTTGAAAGTTCTTTCTCATGTGACCTTGCTGAATGCCCACTTTTTATAGCGGTAAAAAAATCTTTCATAAATTTAGAGAATTTTTTTTCATTAGTTAAAGATAAAAATGCTGCATTATTCCAAACATGAAGATGATATAAGACATCATTAATTGTCCATGATTTAAATTGAGTCTTTGAATTAAAAATATCGTCATTTTTACTTTTTAGTAAATCGTAAAGTAATGAGCTCTCATTCTTAAAATCTATACTTTGTTCTAATGCCATGATTATTAATTGATAAAGTAATAATAAATTAGGGGTACCCAAATAAGTGAGGTTGTAATTAAGCCCTTTATGGCTTGGTAGATAATCCAAAGCCAAAAATAGCGCTTACAAAAGTCTTTAATTTTTTTGAACATAATTATAACCAATTCGGTATAGGTAAATTATTTTCCTCCAAAAAACCAGCGTTAAACATTTTGTTTTGATAGCGGTTTGCTAGATCACACAAGATGGTAACAATTACCTTACCTCTACCTAATGTTTTTGCTAATTCTTTTGCACCCGCAATATTTATACCAGAAGATAGTCCTAAAAAAAGTCCCTCTTCTTGAATTAAATTATAAAGCACTGTTAGGGCTTCAGAATCTGTTACTCTTATCGGAACATCTACAGACATTCCCTTGATATTCTCAGTAACTCTTCCCTGCCCAATACCCTCAGTAATTGAACTGCCCTCTGATTTTAGTTCACCGGTTTTAAAGAAACTATACATATTTGCACCCATTGGGTCAGCAAGACCAATTGATATATTTTTATTCTTTAATTTTAAGTAAGAACCTACACCAGATAAAGTTCCTCCAGTTCCAATCGCGCAAATAAAGCCATCAATATTTCCTTCGGTTTGTTTCCATATTTCTGGACCTGTCATTTCTATATGCGCTCTACGATTAGAGGTGTTATCAAATTGGTTTGCCCAAAAAGCTCCATTTTTCAATTGCTTATTTAAATCTTTAGCAAGGCGGCCAGAGTATTTGATATAATTATTGGGATCCTTGTATGGGACTGCCGGCACTTCAACTAAGTCGGCACCAGAAAACTTAATTGCATCCTTTTTTTCTTGTGATTGAGTTTCTGGGATAACGATTGTAGTTTTATATCCGAGAGAATTTCCAACAAGCGATAATCCTATTCCAGTATTACCTGCGGTTCCTTCAACAATCATTCCCCCTTTATTTATCAATTTTTTTCTTTCGGCATCTTTTATAATATAAAGTGCTGCCCTATCTTTTATTGATTGCCCTGGATTGAGGAATTCTGCTTTCCCATAAATTTTACATCCTGTTTCTTCGGAGGCACTTTTTAAATAAATTAATGGAGTATTTCCAATCATTTCTATTATATTATTATAATTTTTCATGTATTTAAGCCTTTATGTCACATATGAAAGGGTATATGAAACGATGTATGTAATTGATAATCTTAATTCATCATTAATTAATTAAATAGTTAACACAATAAAACATATAAAAAAATGATAAGTATTTTGCCATTTAAGATAATATCTAGAATATATAAATTAGTTTTTATAGCCTCACTTTTAGTTGCTCCAAATATTTCTTATTCTCAAAAATCAACTGAAGTTGAAGATATACTGGTTGTAGGCAGTAGAATTAGTAATGCAAAATTAACAAAAATTTTACCTGTAACAATTATTACATCAAAAGAAATTGAATTGCTTGGCATAGACTCAGGCGATGATTTGATTGGAAGTCTGGTTGAGCAAGGAACAAATAAATTTAATGATGCTGGTAATGCCATTGCTGGTGTAAATAGTGCCAGGGGCGATATGGGAGCCTTTAATCTTAGGAATTTAGGAACAGGAAATACTCTGGTTTTGCTTAATGGGCGAAGATTAATAAATTCCCCTAGTTTTCAATCAGAGTCTGTTGGAGGTAGTTTTGTACCAGTTAATTCTGTAAATTCAAATATTTTACCTGTAAATGGAATTGAAAGAATAGAGGTTTTAAGAGATGGATCATCGGCTATATATGGAGCAGATGCTGTTGCTGGTGTAATTAATGTAATCACAAAAGATAAAATAGATGGTTTAAGTTTAAAAATAAAAGCAATTGAATTTGAGAACTTTAATAGATCAGATTCTCAAATCGACCTTGCTTATGGATCAAATTTCAATTCCGGAAATACATCAATATCTTTTCTATATAATCATTATGAACGTGATCCAATTCAGGCAAAGGAAGATGAACGCATGGGAATCTCTGATTGGAGACACTTTCCAGAAATCTCTCAAACTAAATGGGATACAACCCGATTCAGACGAAGCTCTATTAATTCACCATATGGTCAGTTCGATTTTGTCGACAGTGTTAGGGATTTTAACTTTTATAATACGAATGGTTTAACTGATAAATCTGGTGAATTTGAAATTTTTCCCAATACTGACACTAAATGTCTTGAGGACTTAAATAATTCTGCATGTATAGCTTCTGATACATTAACAAAAAGATATAACCTTAATGCAGAGAGATGGGTTGTTTCAGACCTTACTAGAGATAATATTCAAACTAAATTGGTGCATAACTTTAGAAATGGAATTGATGCATTTGCTGAGTTTTCATACTATTACTCAGAAACTAATCAGAATAATAGCCCTTCAGCAGCATTCTCTTCCTCGAAATTAATTGTTCCTGCATCAAACTACTGGAATCCCTTTGGGTCTAAGCTGCTTTCAGACGGAAGCATAAATCCTAATAGGCTCAGTGAGGATATTATAATTGGAATACCGAGCGGCGGATTATCTATAATAATGGATAATTATCGATTTGTTGATATTGGCCCAAGACAAGTTAATGTTGAGAAGCATACTTATAGATTTTTACAGGGCTTAAGGGGCTCTTGGAAAAGTTGGGATTGGGAGACTGCTATATTTTTTTCTAAGGCCAAATCTAAAGATATAACAAGTAATAGATTATCAAATTCTCTTGTAGAGCAGTCATTAGCATTATCGACACCTGAAGCCTACAATCCTTTCAATGGAGGAGGTAACTATGAAGATTACCTATTGTATAGCCAGGACCAGACTCCAAGTATCGATGGATCAATTAAAGATGCAATTATTGATGTCTATAGGAAAGGTGAAAGGGAATTAAAGGGCTGGGATTTTAGAATAACAAATCTTGATTTTCTTGAAATAAGGTCAGGCTATATTTCTTTAGTAGCCGGCGCAGAATATCGCGAGGATTCATTTAGGGATGACCGCGATCCAAGATTGGATGGAACAGTTTTATATAAAGATAAAGATGGTGATACATATCCATTTGTAAGCGATGTTATGAATTCAAGTCCCACTCCTGATAGTGCGGGTAAAAGAGATGTTGTTTCTTCATTTTTTGAATTAGGTATTCCTTTGGTGTCTGATGAAATGAATATTCCTTTTGTTAAAAGTATAAATATACAATTAGCAGGAAGATATGAAGATTTTTCAGATATAGGGAGTAAGTCTGTTCCAAAAATAGCTATTGGTTGGCAGCTTGATGATCAGTTAATGTTTAGAGGTTCTTGGTCAAAAGGTTTCAGAGCTCCAAATCTTATACAAATAAATGAATCAATCGTATCACGTCAAATTTATGGAGTGGATGCACTTTTATGTCTTCAACAAATAAATACTAATGGTAAAATAGATTATTGTGATTATTCACTTCAAAGAGTTGCAAGTGGTAGTAAAGAATTAAGACCAGAAGAATCAACAAATATTTCACTAGGCATAGTTTATGAGCCTAAGAGTATTAAGAATTTAATTTTTACTTTAGATTGGTGGGAAATTGAAAAGCAAGACACTATAGGCCTTTTTGGTGAGGATAATATTATGCTCACAGATTTAATTCTTAGAATGGAAACTAATGATCTTAATAATTGTTCGCTAGTTAAGTCTAGCCCATTAGTTTATAGAGAAAGCCCAGATGAGAGCGAAATTGAGAATTATCTTAATGCAGGTATTTGCCCTGCCGGACGTGTTACAAGGGTTGTTGAAAGTTATCAAAATTTAGATACAAGAATTCAAAGTGGTT
Source organism: Hyphomicrobiales bacterium (assembly GCA_028339975.1). Classification (GTDB taxonomy): domain Bacteria; phylum Pseudomonadota; class Alphaproteobacteria; order MED-G09; family MED-G09; genus MED-G09. The sequence continues at coordinate 161,895 of JAOLDG010000001.1, forward strand.
TTGATTTTTCTTTATATTACTCTGCGATTAATTCTCTTGGGAATTTTAATTTTTCTTTAAATATTGCTAAATTAGAAAAATTTAAACAAAAAGCTGGTAACGATTTTATTAGACTTATTGAAGCACAAGAAAACGGAATTATTCCTAAGGAACTTGCTATAAGTGGTTTTTCAGATCTTTTGGAAAAGGATGGGTCGCCTAAAATTCAGGCAAACTTAAAGCTAATTTGGAATAAAGGTTCTTGGGGGCTAGGTCTCTTTGGACAACACATTGGTGAATTTTATGAAACTAGAAATAAACTTTCAGACGGAAGTTTATGGAATGTTAAGGCCTACAATACAATAAGTGGCTACATTGATTACCGCCCAAATTTAAATTCTAATAATTCACGAATACGTTTAGGAATTAAAAATATAACTGACGAAAGAGCTCCTTTAGCTTCTGATATTTTTGGTTATTACTTTGATAAGCATGATAATTTAGGAAGACATTATTACCTTGATCTGAGTTATAAATTTTAATTGATGAAAAGAATCCTTTTTTTTATAATATTTTTTTTATCAAACTCTCTACATGCTGAAAATCTAGTCCCTAAAAAACAATGTTTGACTAGTATTGTTCTGGTTGATTTTGATTTCCCTGGTGCGGGTAATCTTTCGTGTGAAATTATTAACTCTCAACATATAAAACTTTTTATTAATTCAGAAACAGATAACTCAATCAACCCAAGCCCTTGGTTCGCCATTAGAAAGTCAAAGCATTCTGAAAATATAAAAATTGAGTTAGATTATGGAAATTATAATTATAGATATAATCCTAAAATCAGTAGTGATAATAAGGTCTGGGATAATCTTAATATGTTAAATATTTTAAAAAAGAATAACGATAAAATTTTAGTAATTGATTTTTTACCATCAAATAAAAAACAATATATTGCATCTCAAGAGATTATTACTCAATCTTGGTACTATAATTGGTTTAATGAGCTTAAAGAAACAGGAAAAGTAAGAAGCGAAACTATTGGATTTTCAGTTTTAAAAAAACCAATTACTATGTTTTTTATAGAAACAGATATAAAAAATCCTTATATAATTATTTTAGGAAGGCAGCATCCACCAGAGGTTACAGGCGCTTTTGCTCTTAAAGGTTTTATCGACCAGTTAGTTTCACCAAGCCAGCTTTCACAGAATTTCCTTAATCAATATAATATTATATTTGTTCCCTTGATGAACCCTGACGGAGTTGATAATGGTCATTGGAGGTATAATGTTAATAAAATTGATTTAAACCGTGATTGGGGAACTTTTTCTCAGCCTGAAACAATAGCTGTAAATGAAAAATTAATCCGATTAACTGCTAATAGTAAATTAGCCCTTTTTATTGATTTTCACTCTACTTATAAGAATATTTTTTATATATCAGAGAATTCATCAAATAACTTATCAAAATTTTCTTTAGAAAATTGGATAAATAATTCTAGATCTGGCTTATTGGGGATTGACTATAATTTTCAGCTTATTAATTCTTCAAACAAAGATAATGGTGTCTCAAAAAATTACATCTATAATAAATATAATATTCCTTCAATGACTTATGAAGTTTCTGACATCGAAGATAGAAAAAAAATTAAACAATCATCATCAATATTAGCAACTGAATTAATGAAATTTTTAGTGATTAATTAGATTGAAATTTTTTACTAAATAATTAGTGGCGGAGAGGAAGGGATTCGAACCCCCGAGACGGTTACCCGCCTACACGCTTTCCAAGCGTGCGCCTTCGACCACTCGGCCACCTCTCCTTATTAAAATATACTACAATTAATTTTCATCAAATTTAAGTGCAGAAATGAATGCTTCTTGAGGAATATTTACATTACCAAATTCTCGCATTCTTTTTTTACCTTTCTTTTGTTTTTCTAAAAGCTTTTTCTTTCGTGTCACATCACCCCCATACAACTTTTCTGTAACATCTTTTCGGTAGGGTGCAATTGTCTCCCTAGCAACAACTCTAGCACCTATGGCAGCTTGTACGGGAACTTTAAATTGATGTCTTGGTATTAGCTCTTTTAACTTTTTACACATAGCTCTTCCTCGCATATCAGCTCTTTCTGAATGCACAATAATTGATAAAGCATCAACAATTTCTGAATTTACTAAAATTGTCATTTTTACAAGTTTTTCTGCCTTATATGAATCCATCTGCCAATCAAAACTAGCATAGCCGCTTGAAATTGACTTAAGTCGGTCATAAAAATCAAAAACTACCTCATTAAGGGGGAGATCATAAACAACCATAGCTCTATTGCCGGCATATGTAAGCTCTACTTGATTTCCTCGCCTATCCTCACATAACTTGAGTACTGCTCCAAGATATTCATCGGGTACTAATATCGTTGCCTTGATCCAAGGCTCTTCAATATAATTAATTAAACTAGGGTCAGGCATATCAGCAGGATTGTGGAGATCTATAAAGGTTCCATCATTTAAATATATCTTATAAATAACACTTGGTGCAGTTGTTATAAGATCGATATCAAATTCTCTCTCAATTCTCTCTCTAACAATTTCAAGGTGAAGTAAACCAAGAAATCCACACCTAAAACCAAATCCAAGAGCAGCTGAATTTTCAGTTTCATGTTGGAAGCTAGAATCATTGAGGCTCAATTTCTCAATGGACTCTCTTAGGTCTTCGAATTCACCACTATCAACAGGGAATAAACCACAAAAAACCGATGGCTGTGATGGCTTGAATCCTTTTAGGGTATCTTTGCAAGGTTTTCTATCATCAGTAATTGTGTCCCCAACTTGGGTATCAGAAACAGTTTTTATTCCTGCAATTATGTAACCTAATTCTCCTGGTCCCAACTTATTAACTGAAACTTTTTTAGGTGTAAATATCCCAATATCATCAATTTCATAAGTACTATTTGTTCCAACCATTTTAATTTTTTGACCTTTTGTTAAAGTCCCATCAATTACTCTAACCAATACAACAACTCCAAGGTATGAGTCATACCAGCTATCTACTAGAAGTGCTTTTGTTGGTTCATCATTTGATCCTTTAGGCTGCGGTAATCTACTTATTAAGGCTTCAAATATATCATCAATACCTTCCCCCGTTTTTGCTGAAACGAATATTGCATCAGAAGCATCTATTCCAATTACATCTTCAATTTGAGCGCATACTTTTTCAGGCTCAGCCGCCGGCAGATCAATTTTATTTATTATAGGAATAATTTCATGATTTAATTCAATGGCTTGATATACATTGGCAAGAGTTTGAGCCTCAACACCTTGAGTTGAATCGACAACTAAAATTGACCCTTCGCAAGCAGATAACGATCGACTAACCTCATAAGCAAAATCAACATGACCAGGTGTATCTATCAGATTTAGTTGATAGATCTCATTATTTTTCGCTTTATATTCAAGCCTGACTGTTTGAGCTTTTATTGTGATGCCACGCTCACGCTCAATATCCATGGTATCAAGAACTTGCTCTTTCATTTCTCTCTCAGTAAGACCATCACAACTTTGTATCAGCCTATCAGCCAATGTTGATTTACCATGATCAATATGAGCAATTATAGAGAAGTTACGAATATTTTTGGTGTCTGTCATTGATGAAGGTATACCATAAAAAAAATTTAAAACTAGCTACGCAATTTTCCTTTAGTCCGTTCTTCAACAGATCTAATAATTTTTTGGGAAATATCTTCAATTTGTTCATCAGTTAAAGTATTTTCTTTTGGTTGAATTATTACCTCAATAGCTATCGATTTTTCTTTTTCGCCAAGAAATTGATCAAATATTCTAACATCCTTGATAAATTTTTGATCCCCTTTTTTAGCAGCTGTAATTAAAGATTGAGCTTCTGTGTCATTTGATACTACAAAAGAAAAATCTCTTCTCACTTGCTGGAGATTCGATATATCTGGGGCTATATTTTCCTTTGTCTTAATTTTTTGGTTGTTAATTGAGTCAATAAAAATCTCAAATGCCACTGCTGTTTTAAAATCTCTTTCTTTAATAACTTTAGGGTGTAACTCACCAAAGGATGCTAAAATATCTCCATTACTATTGATAATTTGTCCCGATCTTCCAGGGTGATAATAGTCAGGAGCACTGCGCTCCACCTTATTGCTATCAGTATTTAAGTTTAATAATTCTAGAACTGATATTACGTCTTCTTTAGCATCAAAGGTATTAACTTTTTCAGATCCTTGCCAATCTTTACCTGACCCCTGATATCGATTTGTTCCTAATCTTAGCCCAGCAGCTATTGTAATTTGATTTTCTGGCTCAATTCCTTTAAATCCTGGTCCCACCTCAAAGATACCAATATCCATATACCCTCTTTTATAATTTTCATTTCCAATATTCACTAAAGAGGCTAGTGGCGTTGGACGCATTTCAGATAGCTCATCTGATATCGGGTTTATTATTTTTAAGCTATTGTTACCACCATCAAATTCAATGGAATGTTTTTTATTGATAAAAGAATATGATATAGTTTCTAGTAAACCTCTGGAAGCAATTGTTCTCTTTATCATTTTAGCTTGTTTTTGTCTTTTTGTTAAAATAGGTTTTGATGGTTGCTCGAAATTTAATAAGGGTTCTGATGTAATATTATCTAAACCAAAAATCCTAACAATCTCTTCTACAAGATCAGCTTCTCCAAAAATATCAGGACGCCAGGAAGGTACTATGACATTCCATGATTTTGACACAATAAACCCTAGTGATTCTAGTATTTTAGTGATTTCATTATTTGGAATTTCTATACCAGTTAATTTATTAACAAGCTTAGGGTTAAATTTAATTTCTTTTGGCTTAAAATCTAAATTATCAATAAGACAAATTTCTTCTGGCTCTCCACCACATAATTCAAGAATCATCTGGGTTGCCAAATTAAGTCCATCAATTATATACTCAGGATCAACACCTCTCTCAAATCTAAACCTTGAATCTGAAATAATATTTAATTCTCTTCCAGTTAATGAGGTTTCGACTGGATTAAAATAAGCAGACTCTATAAAAACATCGGTTGTACTAAGTGTTGATCCAGATTCTTCACCACCCATTATGCCCCCAATACCTAGTATTTTTTCATCGTCAGCAATTACACACATTCCCGGACTTAATTCATATTCCTTTCCATCAAGAGCTAAAATTTTCTCTCCTTTTTTTGCATCCCTAGCTCCAATTTTGTTAGAAATTTTGTTTACATCGTATACATGAAGAGGCCTTCCTCTATCAAAGTTAATAAAATTAGTTATATCAACAAGGCAGTTAATAGATTTCAGTCCTACTGATTCTAGGCGATGAATAAGCCAATCAGGACTTTGGTTATTTTTAATATTTTTTATCAACCTTCCGGCAAATATTGAGCAGGGTGCATTGGTTTTTTTGTAGTCCAGAAATACAGGAAAAGTCTTTCCTGTTGACTTAATGTTCTTAGTATTTTTATTTGATAATTTACCTAATCCAGCAGCAGAAAGGTCTCTTGCTATTCCATAAATACCAAGGCAATCAGGCCTATTTGGTGTTATAGCAATTTCTATATATGTATCATCTATATCCAATGCTTGAGAAACAGGTGTTCCGGAGCTTATTTTGCTCGATAGCTCCGCTATACCATCAGAATCATCCCCTAAATTAAGCTCCTGTTTAGAGCAAAGCATTCCTAAAGACTCAACACCTCGTATTTTTGCTTTTTTAAGTTTAATACCTGACTGAGGTATGGTCATTCCTATTGGCGCATATACTGTTGTTAATCCCTTAACAGCATTTTTTGCTCCACAAACAATTTCTATTTCTTCAGCCCCAGTATCTACTAAACATAGTTGTAATCTATCCGCATCCGGGTGTGGCCTGGTTGATATAATTTTTGCGGCTACAAAGCCATCCAAAATTTCTGCTGGATTGTATGAGTTTTCAACCTCAAGTCCAATATCGGTCAACTTTCTTAGTATTGTGTCTATATTTTCTTCTGTATCAAGATGTTGTTTTAGCCAAGATAAAGTAAATTTCATTTTCTAAGACCCCTTGATAAAGTAGGTATGTCAAGAAACGAAAATCCATAATGATTCAACCACCTTACGTCACCATTAAAAAATGTTCTTAGGTCTGGGATTCCGTATTTTAGTTGTGCAAGCCTATCAACACCAAGTCCGAATGCAAAGCCCTGGAATTTATTAGAATCGATATTTGCCGATTTTAATACTTCTGGATGAACCATTCCAGCTCCAGCAACTTCAAGCCAATCTGATCCATGGCCAACCTTAAGAACTGAGCCCGATCTATCACATAAAACGTCAACTTCAAGGGACGGCTCTGTAAACGGAAAATAACTTGGCCTAAGTTTGATTTCTATAGTGTTTATCTCAAAAAAAGACTTAAAAAATGTTTCAAGTGTCCACTTTAAATGTCCAAGGTGAGTATCTTTATCTACCACTAGACCTTCGATTTGATGGAACATAGGTGTATGTGTTTGATCAGAGTCACATCTATAAGTTCTTCCAGGTGAAATAAATTTAAAAGGGGGCTCTCCCTTTTCCATAGTCCGAACTTGTACAGGACTCGTGTGTGTTCTTAGCACAAGTTTTTCACCTTTATCATTTGTATCTGGTAAATAAAATGTATCATGCATTTGTCTTGCAGGGTGAGATTCTGGAATATTAAGTGCATTAAAATTATAATGTTCAGTTTCGATATCAGGCCCTTCTTCAATTTGGTAACCAAGGGAGCCAAAAATTTCTGTTATCTCATCCATGACTTGTGAAACAGGATGAATTTTCCCTGTTTTTGCTTGTTGAGCCTTAACTGGAAGTGTGACATCAACCTTTTCTTTAAGAAGTCTTTTATTTAGTTCAATATTTTCAATCTTTTCTTTCTTTTCTGAAATTGAATTAGTTATTATATTTTTTAAATTATTAAGTTTTGAGCCTTTTTCTTTTTTTTCTTCGTTGCTTAAATTACTCAGCTCTTTCATTAGTAATGAAATTCGGCCTTTTTTTCCTAGCTCAGCAATACGAATTTTTTCAAGAGAATCTTGGTCACTTGCAGAATTGACTGCATTTAGAATTTCTTTTTCTAATATTTCTGAATCGATCATAAGTTTCATCCAATAACTAAAAGTGCATCAAATAATGAAGCTTAGCACAAATTTAGTTTTATTTTAATGAAGCTTGAGCTTTTTCAACTAATTTTTGAAAACTTACTGCATCAGATATTGCTAATTCAGCCAGAACTTTTCTATCAATTTCAATTCCTGCCCTTGTAAGGCCATTGATAAATTGTCCATAGGTTGAACCATTTAATCTTGCTGCTGCATTTATTCTTTGTATCCATAAAGATCTAAAGTTTCTTTTTCTAACCTTTCTATCTCGATATGCATACTGACCAGCTTTTTCAACTGCTTGATTGGCAATTCTGAAAGTATTCTTTCTTCGTCCCCAATAACCTTTAGCACTTTTTATTACTTTTCTATGTCTAGCGTGACTTGCTGGACCACCTTTTACACGAGCCATCTATATCTCCCTATGCGTATGGCAGGAATTTTTTTACTATCCTGCTGTCAGAATCGGAGAGGACAGAAGTTCCTCGTTTATTCCGGATTTGTTTTGGAGTTCTTTTAATCATACCATGCCTTTTACCTGCATGAGCACGAATAACTTTACCTGAACCTGTAACTTTGAAGCGCTTTTTTGCTCCACTCTTTGTCTTCAACTTGGGCATTTTGCGTTCTCCTATATTTAATTATCATTAAAGGAATAAGCTTTTTAGATAAACACGGCATGCCCTGCCGGATCATCTACAGGTGGTTTATATTACTTTTAAAAATAATTCAACTAAAAGAAATCTTATCTAGGCGCTAAAACCATAATCATTTGCCTACCCTCAAATTTAGGATCAAGTTCTACTTTTGCAATCTGATCAATTTCTTCTTTGACTTTCTGTAAAAGAGAGGCCCCTCTGTCTTGGTGAGCCATTTCTCTCCCTCTAAATCTAAGGGTAACTTTTACCTTATCCCCTTCAGAAAGAAATTTTTCCACACTTCTCATTTTTACCTGATAGTCATGTACATCAATATTGGGGCGAAGTTTAATTTCCTTAATGGCTATAGTTTTTTGCTTCTTTTTTGCTTGATTGGCTTTTTTCTGACTTTCAAATTTATATTTTCCATAATCCATAACCTTGCAGACAGGCGGATTTGTTTTAGGAGATATTTCAACAAGATCTAACCCTTGTGCCTTTGCTACTTCAATGGCCTGAGGGGTTAATACATTACCTTTTTTTTCACCAGAAGCGTCTATTAAGAGAACTTCTTCAGCGGTAATTTGTTCATTGACCCGCGGTCCTTTTGAGGAAGGCGGTGTCGAGCTATATTGTCTACTTATGGAAAATTCTCCTTATTTATTAAATTTACAACCTAAGATTGCTTTCTGAGCAAATCATGTCAAGAAATTCATTAAGAAATTAAAAGTCTATTGTAAACCTCTAGTGTTTTTTTACACATAGTTTCAAGTGAAAAATTATTTTTTACATTTAAAATCGCTCTCTCTTTTATTTCCTGCAGATCTTCATCCTTCATCTTAATTACTAACTTTATTTGATGAGCAAGCTCCTCACTATTATTTGGTTTTATCTTAAAACCTGTAGAATCTTGTCCACTTTTTATTGTTTCTTTTACTGCACCAGCATTACTCGATATTATTATTTTTCCTGATGCTTGTGCTTCTATCGGAATTCTTCCAAAAGGCTCAGGTTGAATCGACGGAGATAAGATTATATTGGATGCCTGGTAAGCCAGCGGCATATTTTCAACTTGTCCTATTAACTTTATTTTATCGTCAAGTGAGAGGGATGCAATTGTTTCCTTAAGATTTTGAATATATCTTTCACTACCTTTTTGATTTCCGGCAAATAAGCATATTATATTTTTAAAAAACTCTTCTTTCTTTAGAAGATCTATAGCCTTGATAACAACTTCATGACCCTTCCACCTAGTTAATCTTGCAGGAAGCAAAAGTATAATTTTATTTTGGTCAAAAACTTTCCATTCATTTTTAATATTTATCTTTTCTTCATCTGAGAAATTTGAGGCCTTAAAGTTGTCAGTATTGACGCCTCTAGGGATAATATCAATTTTTTCTTTATCAATTTTGTATATTTTATTTATATTTTCTGCCGTATAATTTGAGTTTGCAATCAGTGCATTTCCTTTATGCATAATAGAATTATATTTTTTCTTAAACCAGGATGAGTTACTCACATGACCGTGCCAGGTTGTAACAATTGGTATTTTTAAGCTTCTTGCTGCAAATATTGCCGACCAAGCAGGAGCCCTTGATCTAACATGAATAAGATCAATTTTTTTTTCTATAAATAATTTTTTTAATTCAATAATATTTTTGATAATTAAAAAAGGATTTTTTTTATCAATAGGATGTTTAACTACCTCTATATTTAATTTTTCTAACTCCTTGATAAGTTTACCACCTGAGGTAAGGACTAAGGAAGTATAATTTGTATTTTTTAAAAATGCAGTTATTTCTAATACAGTTCTTTCAGCCCCACCGATTTCCATACTAGGAATTATTTGCAATATTCTTTTATTTTTATGACTAGTATATGAATATGACATGTAAAATAAACCTATGAAAAAAATATATGATACTTTAAAAACCTCAAATAATAATTCTATAGCCTATATTTATGAATATAGCCCTCAGAATAAACATAATATTATTTGGTTTGGTGGTTTATTTTCAGATATGAATGGGACTAAGGCTAAGGCTGTTTCAGGCTATGCAAAAAAAAATAACTTAAACTTTTGTAGATTTGATTATTCTGGCCATGGAAAATCATCAAAAAATTTTGAAGATTGTAATATTTCTCAATGGCTTGAGGATAGTCTTTCAATTATTGATAAGATTTGTATTGGTCCTCAGATTTTTATTGGCTCGTCGATGGGGGGCTGGCTTTCTTTACTGGCAGCATTAAAAAGAAAGGATAGGGTTAGGGGTATTATTTTATTAGCACCAGCTGTGGATATGACTCAAAACTTAATGTGGAATAATTTTTCAAATGAAGAAAAAAAAATATTAAATGAAAAGGGCTACTTAGAAAAAAAGAACGAAGGTTATGATTCTAGTTATAACATAACATATCAATTAATAGAGGACGGAAGAAAGCATTTATTGCTCTTGGATACTATTAAATTAGACTGCCCAATAAGAATTATCCACGGAATGAAGGATAAGTCTGTGCCTTGGAAATTAACTCACACAATAAGCAGCTCTTTGTCGTCAAAAAATATTATAAAAACCTTTATTAAGGATGGGGACCATAGCCTCTCAAGAAAAATTGACTTAAATTATTTATTTTTTTCAATAAATGAAATAGCCTCAAAAACCTGAATAACTCTAATTTCGTATCCATTCATCTCTAACTGTAACATCATTTTCGAATGGTAAAAATTTTTTCCTAAGTATATTTAATTCATTATCTTTTAATATTTGATTAATCGCCCATACAGCAGCTCCCCTTACAATTGGAGATTCATCCCTAAGGTTTCGTTTAATATATGAGACGGAACTTAGTGATTTTGAATTTCCTAGCGCAATAAGAACATTACGAAGAAATCTATTACGGCCAATTCTTTTTATTGGCGACTTTGAAAACATTAATCGAAAATCCTTATCATTTAGTAGCGATAATTTATTTAAACTAAGAGATTTTTCATTGTGCTTTGATGAAAACTTCATTTCATTTGATATTTTTGCAAACTTATTCCAAGGGCATACAGCCAAGCAATCATCGCAACCATATATTCTATTACCGATTTTTGATCTTAGGTTTCTAGGAATAACTCCTTTATGTTCTATTGTTAGGTATGAAATACATTTTCTGGCATCAAGTTTATAAGGCTCTTGAAATGCCTGCGTAGGGCAAATATCCACACAGCTATTACAGTTACCACAATGATCCAACTCTTCCTCATCAGGCTCTATAGTTATATTTGTATAAATTGATCCAAGAAATAACCAAGACCCAAATTCTCTTGAGACTAAGTTAGTATGCTTGCCTTGCCAACCTATGCCAGCTTTTTGAGCAAGATGTTTTTCCATGACAGGAGCAGTATCAACAAATACTTTAATTTCTGACTCTATTTCCTGAATAAGCCAGCGGCCTAATTTTTTTAATTTTTTTTTAATAATATCATGATAATCATCGCCTCTAGCGTAGACAGATATATTGCCTGTATTCTTGTGTTTAATATTTTCTAGTGGGTCATGATCTGGTGCATAATTCATACCAAGCATTATAATACTTTCAACATCATTCCAGAGTTTTTTAGGGGACTTTCTTCTCTCTTTTTTATTTTCAAGCCAATCCATTTCTCCATGTAATTTTTCTAGAAGGAATTTATCAAAATAGTCTTTATTTTTTTTATCAACCTTAGGTTTTGTGATTTTAATTACATCAAATCCAATTTCTTTTGATTTTTCAATTATAGATTTCTTTAGATTAGGTGATAATTTTTTTTTAGAAGTCGAGTAAGGCATAATTTCCTCTTGGGGGAATACCGACAATTTTATCAGTTAAGATTGATCGGAAACTTGGCCTACTCTTTATCCTTGAATACCATAATCTTATTTCAGGAAATTTTTCCCAGGGTATATCACCTAAATAATCCAAACAAGAAATATGTGATGCCGCTGTTAAATCTGCAATTTCAATTTTATTTGCTACAAGCCAAAACCTTCTTTCTAATAAATATTCCATATATTTTAGATGATTGTTCATGCTATTTATAGCTAGCCGGATTAAATCTGTGTCAGGAAGACCACCACCTTTTTCAACGGTCCTAAATCTTTTCTCAACCCTCTCATTTATAATTATTCTACTAACTTCCTTGTAGAATTTATTATCAAACCAATCAATTAATCTCCTATTTTCTGCCCTAATTCTAATATCATTAGGAAGAATATTTTCATATTTATGTTCTACATATTCTGTAATTGAGTAATGTCCGCAAAAAGTAACATCGTCAAATAGAAGAACTGGGACTTCACCAGATGGATTTAATTTTATAAATTCCTTACGATTTTCCCAATATCTTTCTACTATTAAGTCTAGGCCAATTTTTTGCTCACCTAATATTAATCTTACTTTTCTACTAAAAGGGCATAATGGATAATGGTATAAGGTTGTCATTTTTATCACTAAGATTATTTATTTATTTATTTATTTATTAATACTTTTTATCAACTTAATTGTAATTAAAAATGATAAAATATACATCACTATATTAATTATAATTTTCTTATCTGTATCTTTTTTTATAATTGTTTATAACATGTTATTGTTATGAAAATTGAACTTCACATAAATGATCTTCCTGATAATATCAGTTTTAAAGGATCTGTTGCTGTTGATTCTGAAACTTTGGGCCTGAGGCCTGAAAGAGACCCTCTTTGTCTTGTTCAATTATCATCTGGAGATGGAAATGCCCATTTAGTTCAGCTCGATAGAGAAAACTATAACGCTCCAAATTTAAAAAAAATATTATCTGATAAAAGTTGCCAAAAAATATTTCATTTCGCGAGATTTGATGTTGCTGTATTAAAAAAATATCTGAATATTGATTGTGAGCCAATATATTGTACAAAAATAGTATCCAAGTTGGTAAGAACATATACTGATAGGCATGGTTTGAAGGATTTGTGTAGGGAGCTGATTGGTGTTGATCTATCCAAGCAGCAACAAAGTTCAAATTGGGGAGCAAAAGAGCTAACCGAAGAACAAAAGCATTATGCAGCCTCTGATGTTTTATATCTTCACCAATTAAAGGATCTTCTTGACCAAGAATTAGTGAAGTTAAATCGCAAAAGTATAGCCGATGAGTGTTTTTCTTTTATTAAAACTCGAGTTGATTTAGATCTCAAGGGCTGGCCTGATATTGATATATTTAGTCATTAAGTTTTAAAAAATGATAACGAAAGATTATATTCAAATAAAAAGAATAAAAAGTCTGAAATTAATTTTACCTATAATTGCTTTTTTTATTGTTTTTATTTTGATTTTCCAGGCTATTAATATCGATACGAAATCCAATGATTCAAAAATAAAATTAATTCTTTCTGATCAAATCAATGATGGAGTTCTAAAACCCTCAATGCTGGGCGAAACTGCATCAGGACAACCATTTGAATTAAATGCCTTAAAGGCAAGTCCTTTGGGTCCTGGGCTGCAAGATATAAAATTAGAGAATGTGAGTATAGTAATAGGCGAGAAGTCTATGCAAAGAATTAGTATAAATTCTAGAAGCGCAAAATATTTTGCAAAAAATAATACTGCGATATTTTTTGATGATATCCTTGCTAAAACAAACGATGGTTACGATTTTATTGCTCAAGTTGTAAATGTAAATCTTGATACAGGTTTTACTTTTCTTGATGGTCCTGTAAGGGGAAGTAAGGGTGATATATTATTTACAGCTGGTCATGTTGAAATACATGAGCGTGGAGAAAAAATATTTATTTCATCAGGTGTTGAAATGATTATTCCTGCAAGCTTCCTTGAGGAAGGTGGAGAAGAAAAATGAAAATATTTTTTATTATTTCCATGATTATCTTATTTGTAGTTCCAAACTTATTGATCGCAGATGAGTCTTTAGCTTTTAAAACAGATATCCGTGCCCCTTTAAAGGTAAATGCTGACAATATGTATCTTGATAAAGTTGAGTTGGAGGGAGGATTCTCGGGTTCGGTAAATATTAAACAAGGGCCTTTAAACTTACAATCAGATCAGATAAAGTTTATCTTTACTAATAATAAGAAAATGCCAATAATAACTTATTTATTTGCCTCTGAGGGAGTTATTATTGCTAACGAAGATATGACTGCTTCTGGAAATAATGCATCCTATAGTGTAAAGAAAAATGAAATACTACTTGAAGGCAATGTTATTGTTAATAGTAATTTTACTTCTATGCGAGGTGAAAAATTATTTATTGATTTAGAGACTGGAAAAATTAACTTCCTTTCAGGTAGTGCTGGAAATAATAAAATTAAAGGTCAGTTATTAGAAAATGATAAAAATAAACAATAACAATTCTAAGGATAAACCAACGCTTGTTTCAAGTAATGATAAAGGGCTTGAGGTTGTAAGAGTTAGCAAGTCTTACAATAATCGACCTGTGATTAGGGAAGTTAGTTTTAATATTAAGAAGGGCGAAGCTGTAGGGCTTTTAGGCCCCAATGGTTCAGGAAAAACTACTCTATTCTATAGTATTATCGGTTTAATTAGACCAAATACTGGGAACATTATTTTAAATGGTTTTGATGTTACTGATCTACCTATTTATAAAAGATCTAAGAATGGCATTGGTTATCTTCCTCAAGAAGCTTCAATCTTTAGGGGATTAAGTGTTGAAGATAATATTAAATCTATCCTTGAAATAGTTGAGACTGATGAACAGATTATAGAGAGTAATCTGGATCAACTATTAAGTGAGTTTGATATTAATCATTTAAGAAGGACTCCATCGCTTGCTCTTTCAGGTGGGGAGAGAAGAAGAGTTGAAATTGCAAGGTGTCTTGCAGGAAGGCCTAATTATATTTTATTGGATGAACCATTTGCTGGAATAGATCCAATTGCTCTTGGTGAAATTAGAGAACTAGTTTCACATTTAAAGGATAAAGGCGTTGGAGTGTTGATTACAGACCATAATGTAAGAGAAACCTTAGGCCTTATTGATCGGGCTGTATTAATTCACGAAGGGTCTGTTCTAATTGAAGGAACTCCCGAAGAGATTATCAAGAATGAAGATGTCAGGCGTGTATATCTTGGTGAAAGGTTTTCTATATAATATTATGTCGGTAAATATTTTTGATGATTTGATTAATTCTGTTTTGAATTGCTTTAATAGGGCATTTGATTTTGAAACTCGTTCATCCCGAAAAGAGTTTTGGTATTGGCAGATTTTTAGAATTTTAATGTTTCTATCTTTTACATATATTGAGAGTTTAGGTGTTAGAGGAGTTCTAATTATATCTAATATTATTTTCTTAATACCTGAAGTTTCAGTAACAATTAGAAGATTACATGACATAAATAAATCAGGACTATGGGTTTTATTAAGTTTTACAATTATTGGTATTTTACCCTTATTTTATTTTTATTGCTTGAAGGGAGACCAGGGTACAAACGATTTTGGGCTACCAAAATAAAAGGATTATATAATAAATGGATATTATCAAAAAAATTATTAGCTACTTCGTTTCTTTTGTAAAATTACTTTGGTCTATTATTGCCTACATTCCGACATTCCTCATTAGAGCTCTCACTCTAATGGTAATTATTATAATGACTGTAAGTTTTTTTTCAAAAATCAATAATACTATTGGTGAAGATACAGCGCTACTTATCCCAATGGATGGGGTCTTAGTAGAGCAAGCTCAGGAAATTAGTAGTTTTGAATCTTTTTTTGGTAGTAACAGAAGAGGTGAAATTGAATTAGGTAATCTTGCCAAGACTATTAAGGCAGCCTCAAATGACGATAAAATCAATACTATAGTCATAGACTTAAGTAAATTCTTGGGTGGTTATCCTGCTGATATTTTTTATATTTGTGAAGTCCTTAATGATTTCAAGAAAAATCATGATAAAAAAATTATTGCTATTTCTGATCAATATTCTCAAGAATCATATGTCATAGCTTCATTTGCTGATCAAGTAATCCTACATCCATCAGGAGGTGTATTATTGACAGGGTGGTCGTCAAAACGACTTTTTATTAAAGATTTTCTCGATAAACTTGATGTGAAAGTGCTTCAATTTTCAAAAGGGCAATATAAGAGTGCTACTGAAACCTTTACTAGATCTTCTATGAGTGATCAATCTAAGGAATCAAATACTAAATTATTTGAAGTTATTTGGGATTTAACAACTCAGTCTATTGAGGAAAATAGAAATCTGGAAAATGGCTTTATAGAATACTATACTCAGAATCTTAATACCTTAAGAAATCAAAACAATAGTATGGCAGAGTTAGCTCTAAATAAGGGCCTTGTTGATAATTTAATGACAAGAGTAGAAACTGAGGAGTATTTAAAAACCCAATTTCCAAATAAAAAATCTGATTGGAGATTTATCCTTTATAAAGATTATCAGATTGATAATTCTAAAAAAGATAAAAATATTATCGGTATTATCTCAATAGCCGGAACAATATTGGATGGTAATCATCCAAGGGGGAATGCTGGAGGCGAAAATATTTCCGCAATTATTAAAAAAGCTCGTAATGAAAAACAACTAAAGGCTCTAGTTTTAAGGGTTAATACCCCCGGGGGGAGTGCATTTGCTTCAGAAATTATAAGGGAACAGGTTCTTGCAATCAAAGAACGTGATATTCCGATTGTGGTTTCTATGGGGGGAGTTGCGGCATCGGGTGGGTATTGGGTATCAGCAGATTCTGATTTTATTTTTGCTCATGAAGCCACTGTTACTGGCTCCATAGGTGTTGCCGCAATCTTATTTGACGCGCAAAATACAATTAAAAAAGTGGGTTTAAATGAGGATGGTATTAGTAGCTCACCATTTGCAGGGTCACTTGATAATGGTATACTTTTATCATCCCCGCCTCAAGAAACGATTGAATTAATCCAAGGCACTGTGGATAGATTGTATGATGATTTTATAGAGATAGTAGCAAATGGAAGAGGTTTATCTTTGGAAGAAGCAGAATTAATTGCCAAAGGAAGAGTTTGGTCCGGGAGAGATGCTTTAAAACTTGGCTTAATTGATGGAATTGGATCTTTGGATGATGCAATAATAAAAGCTAAAAGTTTGGCAGGAGTTAAGGATTATTCTCTTAAAGAATACAATCAGACAAAAAATAATTTTTCTTTAATAAAGGATATTTTGACTTTATTTAATTTAAAAGAAGATTTTGACTCAAGAAATGTCTTTCTTGATAATTTGAAAAGTGAATTTCTTTCTATTTTCAAATGGTCTGAGAAACTCAATGACAGGAATCAAATTTATTATATTTGTGAAGATTGTACTACAAACAATTAATCTTATACTTGCTCGATGTTGCCTATAGGGTTATAAGTCCTTCAAGTAAATTATAATTTTAAATCTGGAGTCGAAAATGGCAGTTCCAAAAAGAAAGATTAGCCCTTCTAGAAGGGGTAAAAGAAGAGGCGGTCATCAATCTGAAGTTCCTACATATGTAGAAAATAAAGATTCTGGTGAACTTCATAGACCTCATCACATTGATATGAAAACAGGTATGTACAAAGGCCGAAAAGTAATAGAAACAAAAGACGCGAAGTAATTATCAATTGATTTGATATTAATATCTAAAATTAAAGGATTTCTTTTACTATTAATTGCCTCATTAGTTTGGGGCTCAACTTTTGTTCCTCAAAAAATTGCTATGGATTTTTGGTCACCCCTGCAATTTACGTCATTTAGATTTTTACTTGGCGGATTAATATTATTATTATTTATTAATATAAAAGACATAAAAATTAATAATAAGATTGGCTTTATATCATCTTCATTAGCAAGCGCATTAATTTTAGCAATAGCTGCCTTATTTCAACAGATTGGAATAGTTACTACGTCAGCTACAAATGCAGGTTTCTATACAAGTTTATACGTAATAATGGTTCCATTAATAGGAATTTTTTTATTTAAAATTCCACATTGGTCAATCTGGCCATGCGTCATTATTTGTTTTTTTGGTTCCGTCTTACTAGGGACGTCTGATGGAGACCTATTCTCGCTAAATTTAAACTATGGTGATATTTGGATAATTTCTAGTGCAGTTTTTTGGGCGATACATTTACACATTGTATCTTATTCGGTTGCTCGATTTCCTGTATTAATTTTCTCTATACTCCAGTTTATTCTATGTGGTATTTTTTTATTACTATATGGAATATTTTTTCAAAGTAGCTCGATATTTAGTTTTGAGCGTGTTGATATCCTCGGATTTTATACTCTAGTTTACTGCTCAGTGGGATCAGTTTGTATTGGCTTTACTTTACAAATGTTTGGTCAAAAGTTAGTTCCCCCAACATCAGCTGCTCTTATTATGAGTTCAGAAGCTATTTTTGCCGCGATATTTGGATGGTTGATTCTTTCTGAGTTATTGAACTTTAAAGGATTTTTGGGGGCTATCTTAATTCTGTTAGGAATTATACTGGTTCAGATAATTCCTAAATTGAGGCGACTCTAATCACCTACCAATCATTTCTTAGTTCTCTTAGTTTAAGAAAAACCTCCTTCATCTCTGGGTTTTGCGATAGTTTTGGAAATACTTCCCTTAATTTTTCTATGATATTAGGGTTTTTTAAACGAAAAAAAGTATTTACCTCCTTTTCCATGCCTAGAGTCGATACAAATGGATCATTTGGATTTTTAATTCTCTCTTCATTAATCATATCCCTTGCCTTAATATTTTCTGGTTCCCTGTCGAGGGTAAATTTTAAGTTATTTTCCCAGTAGTCATGCCCTGGATATATTTTTGTATGATCTGGGAGATTGAATATTTGATTAATAAATGTTTCATAAAGATCTTCGGGATTACCTCCACTCTTACAATGCCCTACACCTGCATTAAAAAGGGTGTCGCCACAAAAAAGTGCAGGAGTATCATTATTCGCAAATAAACATACATGGCTCATCGTATGACCGGGTGTATCAAGTACTTCTAGAGTAACAGTTTTTCCAATTTTTATGCTATCACCAGCCTTTAAGCCAATATCAATATTCTCAATTGTATCCTTCGCATTATGGTGGGCAAGAAGTTGAGCGCCGGTTTTTTCAACTAATGATTGGTTTCCACCAGTATGATCCCAATGTTCGTGAGTATTTAAAATCTTAGTTATTTCCCAACCATTGCTTTTGCTTATAGATAGGCACTGCTCATAGTCAAGAGGGTCAATTGCCATGGCTTCACCAGATTTTGGACAAACAATTAGATAATTAAAATTTCGAAATTTATTGGCTGTCCAAATTTGCTGTACTATCAAAATACTCTCCACATGTGATATAATATTTTCAGTATATAATATGAAAAAAAATATTGATAATTTTAAAATTTTTTACTCAAGTTTTTTAGGAAAAGCTGTCTCTGAAATTTTATCTAAAAAAATTTCTAAATTATGGAATCCTATTAATAAATCAAGAATTGCAGTAATAGGCTTTGGTTCTCCATACTCAGAATCAATTAACAAAAAAATACAAAGATTATTTTTCTTAATTCCAAGACGCCATGGAAAATATCACTTTGAACTAACAAATAAAAATTTAACAGCCTCAATAAATGAATATGCTTTACCAGTTGACGACCAATCCTTAGATAGGCTCTTAGTTATACATAGTTTTGAATACTTAAACGATCATAAAAAATTTCTAAGGGAAGCTTGGAGAACTCTAGATAAAAATGGTGAAATTTTAATTATAGTGCCAAATTCATTCGGCTTATGGAGACTTCATTATAAAAATTTCTTCTCTTCACTCAGGACATTTAGTATTGCTGAACTAAATTCTTTATTACTAAATAATTTTTTTATCCCGATTGAATTTGAAAATTCTTTATTTTTTCCACCAATAAATAATAGCTACCTATTAAAAAATATGAATTATATAGAAAGGCTTGGTAATAGATTTTTTAATTTTTTTTCAGGTATTGTTATGGTTAAGGCAAGAAAAAATTATTCAGCTGTTGTTTTAAATGAAAAACAAAATATGAAAACAAAAATTATTAGCAATACTAAAAATTAGTTTAAGACTTTATTAAAAATATTGCCTCTTCTGAAAATAGATTAGATAATTTGTTCGGCAGTCCATTGTAAGATTTATTATTGTTTGATGAGAGAGTTATTGTTTTTTCAATCTGAATATTCAGTTCATTACAAAGATTGATGAAATCAAGAATAGTGCATAAATGTATATTTGGTGTGTCATACCAATTATATATTAATTTTTTTGTTCTTGGCATCCTTCCGTTAATACCTAGGCTTAATCTTACCTTCCAATAACCAAAATTTGGAATTGATACTATGGCTTTTTTTCCAATTCTTATTAATTCTTTCAGTATTAGTTTTGGATCGCCAGTTGCTTGAATTGTTTGACTAAGAATGACGCAATCAAATGATTGGTCTGGGTATAAGCTTAAGTCTTTATCAGCATCACCCTGTATTGCAGATAAACCTTTTTCTACACATTGATTTACACGCTCTTGTTTTAACTCAAGACCTTGTCCAATTACATCATTCTTAGTTTTCAATGATTGTAATAATTCTCCATTGCCGCAACCAACGTCTAAAACCCGTATCTTTTTATCAACGAGTGAGGTAATTAATTCTAAGTCTATTCTTTTATTATTCATCAAATATTTACCTCCTTAGAAACTGAATCTAAGAAACCTCTCATAGCACCATCAAACTCAGGCTCATCTAAAAGAAAAGCATCGTGACCTTTATCGGACTCAATATTAACAAAGCTCACGTCTACACCGCCAGCACTTAATGCTCTAACTATCATAAGGTTTTCTGATGGTGGATAAAGCCAATCTCCAGTAAAAGATGCAATTAGAAATCTAGTTTTTGTTTTTTCAAATATTTCGGTTAATGTTTTTCCATGCGTTTTTTCAAGATCAAAATAATCCATTGCCCTTGTTATATACAAATAAGAATTTGCATCAAAACGATCGACAAATGTTAAACCCTGATGTCTTAAATAACTTTCGATTTGAAAATCAGCGTCAAATCCAAAGCTTACCTCCTCCTTATCCTGCAACCTTCTTCCAAACTTTTTTGTAAGAGATGCTTCTGATAAATAAGTAACATGAGCTGTCATCCTCGCAATGGATAGACCTTTAGTTGGGCTTGTTCCTAGTTTAATATAATTTCCGCCACTCCACTCAGGATCAGCCATTATTGCTTGTCTGCCTAGCTCATGAAAGGCAATATTTTGTGCAGTATGTCTAGATGATGTTGCTATTGGGATAGCTGAAAAAAGTTTTTCAGGATAAGATGCTGCCCATTCTAAAACTTGCATACCTCCCATTGAGCCACCAATAACAGCTAATAACTTTTCTATACCAAAATTATTTATTAATCTAAGCTGAGCATTGACCATGTCTGATATTGTAATGACAGGAAAACTTAATCCATATGCTTCATTTGTATTTGGGTTAATTGATGTTGGTCCTGTTGAGCCTATGCATCCACCTAAAACATTTGCGCAAATTATGAAATATTTATCAGTATCAATTGGTTTCCCCGGCCCAACCATCCTATCCCACCAGCCATCTTTTTCTGTTATAGGATTCTTACTTGCTACGAATTGGTCGCCAGATAAAGCGTGACAAACAATAATTGCATTGGTTTTATTTTTATTGAGCTTACCGTAGCTTTCATAGGCTACAGTAAGCTCATCAATACTTGTTCCATTTTCAAGTAGAAGAGATTTCTTTTCTGTAAAATATGAACATGGTAGTTTGTTCTGTTCAAAAGTCATGACAACAAGATAACCTCTTATTAGCGATTATAGAATAAATATTTGCTTATATTATTCTAGAATCTCCACCCATAGCCGATACTTATCGCTAGCGGATCTAGATCAACTGATGCAGTTGCTATTCCAGCAGCTCCAGCATCAATTACAGTATCAGTAGATAAGGTATATTTCTTAATATCAATATTGAAATAATTATTTTCATTAATAACATAATCAAAACCGATATTTAGAGCAAAACCAAAGTCATCTTTATAACTTATACCTACCGCATCTCCAGGATTATCATCATAAAAGAATGTATAATTTATTCCAGCCCCAATGTATGGTAGAAATCTACTTTCACTATTAAAGTGATATTGTAAGGTAAATGTTGGTGGAAGAACCTTCACTGTTCCTAAATTTACACTACCTAGAGCAGTACCTACCGCAGCAACGTTATGCTCCGTAGTTCCCAGAATAGCTTCAATAGCAATATTATCAGTTATAAAATATCTTATATCTAATTCTGGAACGGTATCATCATCTACTGTGGCTTCACCGCCAATAGATGTTACTGATTCAACATCAGGATCTAGATTTAATACTTTAAGTCCAATAAGCCATTTACCAGCACTTTTAAAGGCAGTATTATCTTGTGCGACCGATGCTTGCGGTAAAACTGTAATTGAAATTAAAAGGGCTAATACCAAAGTTGGAATTAGGGTTAAAAGTTTTTTAATAAGTTGTTTTTTCATTTTTTCCTCTCTTTAGTGCTCTTAGGAAATCTAGGGTGCACAATCTGAACATCAAATACCCAGCTCGTTAGTGAGCCATTCATAACAATACATTTAAGTTAATAAAGAGACCTTTTTTTTGCTTATAAGCCACATTATAATACCACCTTCGCAAGGTTATGCAGGTTGGCAGGGTATTTACCCTCTCAAAATGTAATTTAACTTTTATCTTCATTTTAAAAAATTGTAAACAAAATTATATTTATGGTTGATATTTAAAGTTGTGATATAAGAATTTTTAGTAAATTTTAAAATGTTGAAAATTTTAATTGCTTATTGATATTCAACTACTTAAATACTTTTGAAAGTGATACAATAAGTCAATAATTCGTGATGTGATAAAAAATGAAAAATCCTATACCAAATTCTTATTTAAACAATTTAGAACCTTATAGAGGTGGGAAAAGTAAATTATCTGGAATTGAAACAATTTTTAAATTATCGTCTAATGAAAATCCTTTTGGCCCGAGTGAGCTAGTCATCGATGCCTATAATAAGGCTATAAACGATATAACCATTTATCCAGACCCTTTAAATGACGAACTAATCAATAAGATATCTGATTTTTATTCTATAGATTCTAAAGGAATACTTTGTGGTTGTGGTTCTGATGAGATTTTACATCTTTTGGCTAGAGCATATCTTAGTGGAAATGATGAGGCTATAGTTTCAGAAAATTGTTTTGCAGTATACCCTTTGGCAATTAAAGCATCAGGTGCAAGAGTTATTAGGGCTAAGGAGATAAATTTTAAAACACAAATCCAATCGATACTAGGGCTAATAAACAATGCAACAAAAATGATTTTTTTAGCAAATCCAAATAATCCAACTGGTACTATAATTTCATATGATGAAATTATTGAGCTACATAGTAAATTACCCAGCAATATTTTATTAGTCCTTGATGAGGCCTATGCCGAATACGTTAAGGTTGAAAGCCACAAGAATTACTTCGACCTAGTTAATAATAATAATAATGTTGTTATTACGAGAACTTTTTCAAAAGTATATGGTTTAGCTGGCCTAAGGGTTGGATGGGCCTATTGTCCAAAAGATGTTGTCGAGACCTTAAGTCGTCTTAGGATACCTTTTTCTGTTAATTCTACAGCTCAAAAAGTAGCTGTAGCAGCCTTAGATGATCAAAATCATGTAATAAATTCTGTAAGACATAATACTGATTGGTTATCAAAAATGGAGCTAGAACTGGCGGGTTTAGGGTTTAGTGTTACGCCTAGTAGTTGCAATTTTCTATTAATTGAAGCTTCTTCTAATTTAGATTTTAGCGCTGATGAAGTTTATGATTTTTTATGTTCAAAAGGAATAATAGTAAGGCAGATGCACGAATATAATCTTCCAAACTTCCTAAGAATTACTATTGGTACTGGAGAAGCAAATAAGCTTGTTATTTCTTCTCTCAAGGAGCTTATGAAATAAATGAATAATGTTTTTAACAAAGTTTGCATCATAGGGCTTGGCCTTATTGGTGGATCCATTGGGCTATCTTTGAAGCGATTAAATTCTTCTAGCCAAGTCGTTGGCTATGCAAAAACAAAATCGACCTTAAAAAGGGCTATAGAAAGAGGATTAGTCGACAAAGTTGAAGAAAATCTTATAAATGCAGTAAATGACGCTGATTTTGTTATTCTGGCAACACCATTATCGATGTTTAAGTCTATAATAGGTGAAATAAGTCCTTTTTTAAAAGAGGGCTGTATTATTAGCGATACAGGATCAGCAAAACTAAGCGTTATAAAAGAATTAAAGAATATCATACCTGGAAATATAGAATTTGTTCCTGGGCATCCAATTGCAGGAACTGAGGAGTCTGGTCCAGATTCCGGATTTGCTGAACTGTTTGATAATCGGTGGTGTATTTTAACGCCAACCGAAGATAATACGAGCAATGCAATCCATCTTGTGAAGAAATTTTGGGAATCTCTTGGATCAAAAGTTGAAATAATGGAACCATCTCACCATGATAAAGTTCTCGCAATAACAAGTCATATTCCTCATTTGATTGCTTTTAATATTGTTGGGACAGCAAATAATCTTGCTAATGTCACAGAAAAAGAAGTGGTAAAATATTCTGCAGGTGGATTTAGAGATTTTACTAGAATAGCCGCTTCAGACCCCAAAATGTGGAGCGATATTTTCACTTATAATAGTGACGCTGTTTTAGAAATGTTAGAATTATTTTCCAATGATTTAGCTAAGCTAAAAGATGCTGTTAGAAAAAAGGATTCTGATTTGTTATTTTCTAACTTTGAAAAAACAAGGGCAGTAAGAAAAAATATTATTGATGCAGGACAGGAAGATAATAGCATTGATTTTGGAAGAAAAAAATCTGAAGATTAAAATCTTATCTTTAAATATTTTCTTTTATTAATAAATTAGTTTCACCTTCTATGATGTTTTCTAACTTTTTTTCAAAATCTTTCCTCATTAATCCAGGTTTTATAGGCGGTAAAAATTTAACTTTAATTTTTCCTGAATTTCTTTTAAGACCTTTTTCTTTCCAGTATAACCCAGAGTCAAGAGCGACTGGAATACATGGAATTTCTAGGAATCTGTAAAGAGCAGAAACTCCTGATTTATATTCATTTTTTTCTCCCACAGCACTTCTCGTTCCCTCGGGAAATATAATTATTGGCCTTTCATTTTTTGAACACTCTTGTCCTTGCTTAATTAGTTTTCTCAGAGCTTTGCTATGAGCACCACGATCTAGCCATATCATTTTTGCTTTTATTGCATGCCAGCCATAAAGTGGAATGAATATAATCATTCTCTTTAATACCATTGCCGCATCAGGAAAAAATGCTGTAAAAAAAACAGTATCCCAAATAGATTGATGCTTAGAGGCGACTATAAATGATCCACTTGGTATATTATCAGTTCCAATTACCTCCCAATCAAGACCGTTAAGATTTTTAAACAAAAAAAGCATAAGCTTCGACCATACATGAATGAGTTTTGCTGAATATCTTCTAGGAAGAAAAAGAAAAGGCAAACCAAGTGTTGCTATAGATAAAGTTAGAAGAATTAAAAAACCTGTTGTAGCGATGGAATAAATATTTTTTTTTATATTCATTAAATTAAGGCCCTTTAAATAAATATTTTATTTTTGTTAAAACAAGCTTAGCGTATTCGATAGTTACTTTCTTTGCATTTTTATAATCAAATAAATTATTATCTGAATCATTTATTACAATCCAGGGTTGAACTTCAATATCCGGCGCATTTTTTTTGAACTCAAAAAGACTCCTTGGCATATGCTCTGAAGATGTTACGAGAAGAATATCATTGTACTTATTTTGATTTAGCCATTTCATAGTTTCAATTGCGTTTGTTTTAGTGTTGTATGATTTTTTTTCATAAAAAATACAACATTCAAAAAATGATATTTTATTCACGGTATTATTCAGATTTAATATATTTATGAGATCAGATTTTTTTACAATTGGATTTACTCCTGAGATAAATAATTTTTTACCATAATCTTTTTTTAATAACTCATACCCTTCTTTTATTCTATTCGGACCACCTGTTAGAACAACAATAACTTTATTAATATTTTGTGGAACACTATTAGAATTATTCATTATAGAAGTGAATAATAGAAAATCAGATATAAATATTAAAGAAATTATAGAAATAAATATCCATTTAATTTTTAGCGATTTAATCTTTTTTGTTTTCATTAAATTTTTTTTCTAAGTAAATTTTCTATTAAATTTTGTATCTTATTTATTTCACTTAGTCTAATGAAGTAGAAAATAGAGTTTTAAATTCACACTCTGAGATAATCATGAAAAAAATTCTACCAAGTTTACTTCCTTATCTTCTTCTTTCCTTGTTAGTCGTTATGTGGGGTTCAGCATTTGCTGCACTTAAAGTATCATTAACTTCAATACCTCATCTATGGGTTATGTCTCTTAGATTGATGATTGGAAGTTTAACTATAGCAATAGTTTTTCTACTTATGAAAAAAAGATTACCCATGACATTAGAATTCTGGAAGTGGAGCTTAATTATAGGAATTTTAGGTTTTTCAGTTCCATTCAGTATTATCGCCTGGGGAGCGCAATACATCCCTTCTTCATTAGTGGCTATTTTAATGGGCGCCAATCCAATTATTACCTTAATTCTTGCTTATTTTCTTTTACCTAATAGCAGTTTGTCCTTTAGGATGGCGGTAGGAGTTCTTTTAGGTTTATTAGGCATTATCCTCTTAGTTGGTTTTGGTAATTTTAGTTCTGATCTCTACCAATTTCAATTTATATATGGACAACTGGCCGTCCTGACGGGAACCTTTTCATTTGCTTTAGCCTCCATCCTGTTAAAAAACTCACCTCAAGAGCATTCCTTTGAAAGGGCTCTTGGTTCGCTAATATGTGGAAGTGCAATAGGCTTACTCTTAGCTTATTTTTTTAGTGATACATCGTTAATATTAAGCAATATATCATTCAAAAGTTTAGTAAGTATTATACTTCTTGGTATTTTTCCTACGGGAATTGCTACTGTAATATGGTTTAAAGTTATTGCTCTTAAGGGCCCTGTTTTCCTAGCATTAGTGAATTATCTAATTCCTGTTTGGGCTTTGATTTTAGGTATTTTTTTACTTAATGAAAAAATAAATTTTATAATTGGCTTTGGGCTTATTCTAATTACAATAGGTGTTTGGATGATTGAAAAGAGAATTAATTAATATGTTTTTAATAAAGAGAATTATCAGCTTAGGTATTGCATTTATTTTATCAGCAACATTTTCTTATATTTTTATAAGTTCTCACAATACTCTTTGGAATTTATTTTGGCTTAAAACGCAAAACTTTGATATCTCTTTTTTAATCATCTATTCTTCTCTCATGCACGATATTAGGGGATTCCTATCTCCAGTTATTGTTCAATGGGGAATTCCTATTAGCTTTTACACGATTATATGCGCTACCTTATTAATTGCTTTTATGATCACAGCAGTAGTGAGAATTATTCTTCCAATTAATTCAAAGCTTTCATATGGAATTGCTGGATTTTGCAGTATCTATGTAATGAACATGTTAATAACAATGAGATATGATGGAATAACTTTAATTTCTAGTGCTCGTGAAAATTTTGGTTTGATTACTCTTTGCTTAATTGGTTTTTTGGGTGGCTTCTTTTTTGATTTCTTAATTAGTAAACTAATACGAAGAGGTAACTAAGTGAAAAAATATATTAACAAAATATTAATTCTTCTCCTCTTAGTTTTTGTAAGTTTTTCAGCAAATTGTGCCGAAAAAAATTATGAATTAATAACTTTAACTAACCAGCTCGATAGACCTTGGAGTTTAGGATTTTTACCTAACGGAGATATCTTAATTTCCGAACTCACTGGTAATCTTAAAATTTATAGTAATAAAGGTATTTTATCAGAATCTCTAAGTGGTCTTCCGGAGGTTCTTGTGAAAAGTCAGGGTGGACTATCTGATATTGCAATTCATCCAAATTTTACTCAAAATAAATTAATTTTTCTTTCTTTTTCAATAAAAAGTAATCGTGGAAATACCCTTCAGGTAGTAAGGGCTAGATTAGAAAATGAATCTTTAATTGATGTGGAAGTAATTTTTACGGCAGAAGCCTTTCGATCAACTTCTGCACACTTTGGCGCTAGATTATTGTTTTTAAGGGATAATACTTTATTGATTTCTTCTGGTGATGGGTTTAATCACAGAGAGGAGGCCCAAAGTCTCGATAATCATTTTGGTAAGATAATTCGTATTAATGATGATGGATCTATTCCGTTTGATAACCCATTTGTAGGAAGGGAAGATGTATTGCCGGAAATATGGACTTACGGGCATCGTAATCAGCAGGGACTTGTTATTGATAGTGATGGTTTTGTTTATAGCCATGAGCATGGTCCTAGAGGTGGTGATGAATTGAATGCTATCAATCCAGGTAAGAATTATGGATGGCCATCAATTACCTATGGCATTGATTACAATGGTTCTATTATTTCTCCATTTAAAAGAAAGGATGGAATGGAGCAACCGCTAAAGTATTGGGTGCCCTCGATAGCGCCATCCGATATGACATTTTATAATAAAACACTCTTTCCCGATTGGACTGGTAATTTATTTATTTCTGCTTTATCCCCAGGTGACGTAAGAAGGGTTGTATTGAACGATAATCAATTTGTTTCTGAGGAAGTAATGTTTAGTGAAATTAAATCCAGGATACGGAGTATTAAGGTTTCACCAGATGGGGGTCTTATTTTACTAACCGATGGATTAAAAGATAAAGATAATTCTGGTAAGATGTTAAAGGTAATGCCGCGTTAATTTCTTTTTATTTATTATAGATTTTTGGTAAAGTAGAATAAATGATTATTCAATGTCCATCTTGTTCAACAAATTTCTTTCTTGATGAAAGGAAATTT
This sequence comes from Hyphomicrobiales bacterium, assembly GCA_028339975.1. Lineage (GTDB taxonomy): Bacteria > Pseudomonadota > Alphaproteobacteria > MED-G09 > MED-G09 > MED-G09. The sequence continues at coordinate 190,640 of JAOLDG010000001.1, forward strand.
AACGGTTCACCAAAGAAGCTTAAATGCTCAAGATGTGCTATAACATGGACCTCGGGAGCAGATGGAAAGCCTATCGATATTCCTAAGCTTTACGAACCTGTTTCCAGCCAGGGGATTAAATCTGATAAAAAAGAATCAAAGTCAATTGATAGGAATATTAAACCGGATCATCCCCTCCCTGTTCCTTTTAATGAACCAAAAGCTGATAGATCTAATATTGCCCTCTGGATTGCTTTTATTTTAATTTTTAGTTTATTTGTTTCTATATGGAATAAAAGGGTTGTTTTTGTTGATCAGTTTCCAATTTTTTCTCCAATAATAGAATTATTTGACCCATCTATTAAGTTTAGAGGGATAGAAATTAGTAATCTTGAGAGTCGAATTGATTCTGGAGAAAATGGATCCTCACTCCTAGTAAGTGGCTCTTTAATCAATCAAGAAAAATATTTAAGAAAGGTTCCATCATTAATTATTGTCATAGAGGATGAAAGAGGGGCTACTTTATTAAAAAAAATTATTAGATCTGAAAATGACTATTTCGATTATCAAGAAATTAAGGACTTTAAAGTTAAATTTTCAGAATACCCGCTAAATGCTTCGAATATTTTTATTGAAATATTAGATTGATTAAACCCAATCAGGAATTTTATCACGATTTATTATTTCGTCATCTTCAATTCTATTTCTGATAATTTCAAAATTCTTATTGTTGACAAGAATTTCATTTATTGAAGCTCGAGTATTATAATTTGAAGATAGGACCGATCCATATGCTCCTACTGACTTAATCGCCATAAGGTCGTCCTCATCTATTTTTCCGAGTTTAATTTTTTTCCCAAAGAAATCACCACTTTCGCATACAGGTCCAACAATATCGTAATCTAATAAATTATTTTCTTTATTTTCCTTTATAGGAATAATTTCATGATATGCACCATAAAGTGTTGGTCTTATGAAATCATTCATAGCTGCATCAACTATAATAAAGTTATTAGACTCAGTATTTTTGATATATAAAGTTTTAGTAATTAATACTGCAGAATTTGCAGTTAATAACCTTCCTGGTTCAATTATGATTTTGCAGCCAAGCCCCCCTAGTTTTTCTGAAAGTAACGCACCATAATCATTGACGTTAAGAGGTATTTCATTGGGATGGTATTTAACTCCCAAGCCCCCGCCTACGTCCAAAACATTAATTTGATGACCTTTTGCCCTTAATATTTCTATTATTTCGACTAATAGATCAAAGGATTTCCTAAATGGCTCAATATCATTAATTTGACTACCAATATGAACATCAATACCTATAATTTTTATACCAGGTAGCTTAGAGGCTAATTCATAGCTTTCGACTGCATTTTTCCAATCTATACCAAATTTATCTTGAGCTTTTCCTGTGGATATTTTTTCATTTGCCCCGGCTGAGATATCTGGATTAATTCTAAGAGCAACCTGAGACTCTATATTTAATTTACTAGATTCATTAGATAACTTTTTTAATTCACCTATAGATTCAACATTAAACATTAGGATATTATTTTTGATTGCAAACTCGATTTCCTCGGAGCTTTTACCAATTCCAGAAAAAACAATTTTTTGTGAGGGAATACCTGCCTTTAAAGCTCTCTTGAGCTCTCCCATTGATACGACATCAGCTCCAGATCCTAGTTTAGAGAATGTTTTTATTATGGATTGATTGGAGTTAGATTTAATAGAATAGCAAATATGGTAATCCGCTAAATTAATGGATTGATCTAGCTTACTATACTGTTCTTTGAGGTGATTATATGAATAACAATAAAAGGGTGTTTTTATTTTTTTTGCTATTTCACTTAAATTAATATCCTCAATTTTAAGTTCACCATTTTCATAATTAAAACTGCTCATCTATACCAACCTAAGATTTCTTTTGAATATTCAAATTATAGTTAATCTCAGGCGGTGGAAGTAGGTCACCTTTTCTGCCGCAACTCGAAAAAAATATAAGCGTGATAATACTGAAAATTATTACTTTACTATTCTTCATCTTTTAATCTTTTTTTCCAATAAGAGGCAGATTTTTTTACATTTCTTGGTGATGTACCGCCTTCTGAGTTTTTCCTATTAACTGATTTTTCCGTATTAAGAACATTGTATATATCCTTAGTTATTCGTTTATCAAATTGTTTTAATACCTCCAATTCCATCTTATCAAGATTCATATCATCTTTAATACATTTTGAGACTATTTCCCCAGTTATTTGATGTGCAGATCTAAAGGGGATATTTAAATTTTGTACCAACCAATCTGCTAAATCAGTTGCAGTAGAAAACTGTCTCGATGACGCATTATTCATATTATCAATATTTGGAACCATATTTTTTATCATTGATGTCATTGATTGTAGGCATAGTAAAATATTATCTAATGCATCAAAAGTTGGCTCCTTATCTTCTTGAAGATCTTTTGAATAGGCCAGCGGCAGTCCCTTCATGACGACTAACATTGTTATTAATGACCCTATGAGTCTCCCCGACTTTCCTCTAACAAGTTCAGCAAGGTCAGGATTTTTCTTTTGGGGCATAATTGATGAACCAGTAGTTAGATCATCAGGAAGTGAAATGAAATTAAACCCATCAGAAAGCCATAAAATAATTTCTTCAGCTAACCTAGATAAATGAACAGAGCAAATTGCTATGGATGACATTGTCTCCAGGACAAAATCTCTTGATGAAACAGCATCTAAAGAATTTCTCATTGGATTATCAAATCCTAATGTTTTTGCTGTCATCTTCCTATTTATTGGGAATGATGTTCCTGAGAGTGCACCTGAACCTAATGGACTTTCATTTAATCTATTATTACAATCAATGATTCTTCCCTTATCCCTAGATAGCATTTCCACATAAGCCAAAAGATGATGGCCCATAGTAATTGGTTGTGCGGTTTGCATATGAGTAAAACCTGGCATTATTGTTTTATAATTTTCTTCAGCTTTATTTGTTAAAGCAATCTGAAGCAAAGTTATTTCATCAGCGATATGAGAATTCTTTTTTCTTATATACAATCTAAGGTCAGTAGCAACTTGGTCATTCCTTGACCTAGCAGTATGCAATCTTCCTGCCGTATCACCAATATCCTTCTGAAGTTTTGACTCAATATTCATATGAATATCTTCTAATTCTTTATCAAGTTTAAAGTTACCGCTTTGAAATTGATTCCTAATTCTTTTAAGGCCAGATATAATTAATGATGAATCTTTTTTTGTAATTATTTTACAGTGTGCTAACATTTGTGTATGCGCAATTGAAGCTTCAACATCGACTTCGAATAGTTTATAATCAAATTCAATTGAGGAATTAACATTTTGTAATAGTTTTGAAGAATCCAAGGAGAACCTTCCTCCCCACATTTTATTTTTAGAGGCTTTCTTAACCATAACTTTTTAACCTATTAATTTATTAAGGTAATAACTAATGAATATATTAAAAAAACCACTCTTAATAGGCTTAATTGTCATATCTTCTTTAGTTACAATATTTCTTATTAATTCTAATAGTACAATGTTTGAAAAAAAGCATGAAAAAATATTTTTAAAATCCAATAATGACTCTCGATTAGATTCGATTAGTTTTTTTAATTCAGAAGGGGCAGAGTTTTTTTTATCTGATTTTAAAGGCAAGGTATTGTTGGTTAACCTTTGGGCTACCTGGTGTGCCCCTTGCAGGATAGAGATGCCATCTTTAGATAGACTTCAAAAAATACTAGGCGATGATAATTTTCAAGTTATTGCTATAGCTGTTGAAAAGACTGATATTTCAAAGATTATTGAATTTTATCAAGAGGCAAACATTCAAAATTTAATAATTTATCATGATAAATCAACAAAATCAGGCTTATATGCCAAAGCTACAGGATTACCCTTCACTCTTCTTATTGGACCCGATGGAAAAGAGGAAGGAAGGAGGGATGGGCCATGGGAATGGGATTCACCAGAGGTTTTAAGTATAATAAAAAAACTAAAAGAAATTAATTAAATTATTTTAATGCGTCATTTAGTTCTGGAATGGCCTTGAAAAGATCAGCTACTAGACCATAATCGGCAACTTGGAATATTGGTGCTTCCTCATCTTTATTAATTGCTACAATTACTTTTGAATCTTTCATTCCGGCAAGATGTTGAATGGCTCCGGAAATACCGACAGCGATATATAAATCTGGTGCAACTACTTTACCGGTTTGGCCAACTTGATAATCATTTGGAACAAACCCAGCATCAACAGCAGCTCGTGACGCACCAAGTGCAGCACCAAGTTTATCAGCAACACCCTCCAGAAGAACAAAATTCTCTCCATTTTGCATACCACGACCACCAGAAATAATTATCTTTGCAGCAGTTAACTCTGGACGATCTGATTTTGTTAATTCCTCAGAAATATACTCCGATAAGTTTTTATCTTCAGAATTTTGAATATTCTCAATAGGTGCTGGATCTTGATCGCCAGCCGCTTGAAACGATGGCGCTCTAACAGTTATTATTTTTTTACTTGATAGCGATTTAACAGTTTGTATAGCATTACCCGCATAAATAGGGCGTTCAAATGTATCAGAATCTAGAACATTAATAATTTCAGATATTTGCGGTATATCTAAAAGAGCTGCTACTCTAGGCATAAAATTTTTACCTGTTGTTGAGGCCGTTGTAAGAATTGCATTATAGTCACCTGAAATCTCGACAACAAGATCTGCATACGATTCTGCCATATGTTTTTCGTATATTGGGTTATCACATAATAAGACTTTTGATACTCCCTCAATTTTTGATATTTGTTCAGCAACTCCTGAGCAATCTTTTCCTGCAACTAAGACGTGAACTTCTTCACCAATTTTTGTTGCAGCATTCATAGTTTTTCTATTTGCTTCATTAAGGTTTTGGTTGTCATGTTCTGCTATAAGTAACGTAGTCATTTAAATAACTCCTGCTTCATTTTTTAACTTATCAACTAATTCTTCCACGGTCTCCACTTTTATGCCAGCCTCTCTTTGTGCTGGTTCCGAAACCTTAACAACTTCTAACATTGGAGAAATCTGAATATTATAATCTTCAGGATTTTTTTCTTCTATAGGTTTCTTCTTTGCCTTCATGATGTTTGGAAGTGATGCATATCTTGGTTCATTTAGCCTGAGATCAGTTGTAATAACTGATGGTAATTTAAGATCTATAGTTTGAAGACCTCCATCAACCTCTCTTATTACATTAATTTTACCATCTGATATTTTTAATTCTGAAGCAAATGTTCCTTGTGACCAACCTAAAAGTGCAGCCAACATTTGGCCTGTCTGGTTACTATCATCGTCAATTGCTTGTTTTCCTAAAATAATTATTTCGGGTTTTTCATCATCACTAATTGCCTTTATAATTTTGGCAACATTTAAAGGTTCAACAAATTCGTCAGTTTTAACTAATATACCTCTATCTGCTCCCATAGCTAAAGCTGTTCTTATTGTCTCTTGGGATTGCTGTGGACCAACTGACAGAACGATTATTTCTGATACAGTTCCTGACTCCTTTAGTCTAATTGCCTCTTCAACTGCTATTTCGTCGAAAGGATTCATTGACATCTTAACGTTTGCTAATTCAACACCAGAATTATCTGATTTGACGCGAATTTTAACATTATAATCAACTACTCTTTTGATGGGTACAAGAACCTTCATTTTTTTATCTCCAATTAATCCAGTGCATTAGATTTGCAGAAATTAAGACTACTAGTCATTTCTGTCAATCGAACATTTTAAATAGATAAAATTAATTACATTAATTAAGCTAATATTTATATTTTCTCATCAAAATTCGTTTGCCCTGGTCGCCAAAGAGTATCGCCTTGACCGCCCGTATCGGTCTGGTTAGCGTAACGTGCAGCAACAAAACAAAGATCAGAAAGTCTATTTATATATTTAAGTGCAATTTCAGAAACAGCACCTTCTTCTGTAAGGGATAAGCTAACCATTAATCTCTCAGCCCTTCTAATTACCGTCCTTGCTTGATGAAGGTAGGAAGATGCTGGAGTTCCACCTGGTAAAACAAAGGATTTTAAAGATTCTAAATTAATATTTAATTGATCAATTTCTTCCTCGATTCTGTCTACTTGTGTTTCAACTATAGATAGTGAATTCAACTTATCGGATCGAGGCGTCGATAATTCTGCACCAAGATCGAAAAGTTCATTTTGAATTGATCCTAAGAAATTATCTAAGGTTATTAGTTCCGATGTTTTTGTATATGTTCTTACTATGCCTATTATTGAGTTAGCCTCATCGATAGTCCCATAAGCTTCGACTCTTAGTGCATCTTTGGAAATCCTTGATCCATCTCCTAAGCTTGTGGATCCCTTATCGCCTGTTTTTGTGTAAATTTTATTTAATACAACCATTAATTTATTTTCCAGGCGAGCCTAAAACCTAAACTTGTAAGACCTTGATTCGGATCACATAAGCTTCCATTTGACATATGCTGTGCAGATATTTGTAAGATAGTATTTTCTTTAATTTCATAACCAAAGGCAATCATTTCTCGAAAATTTACCTTACATCCAAACCCTAATGAATTATTTTCAATTTTTTCTTTACCAGAGTGAATAGCGGCACCAAAACCAAGTTCTCCGCTAAACCTTCCTTTTTTAAATAAGTTCCAAGTAGATCCTGCATAAAGTAGGTGGGTATTATTTGCTAAACTAATGTGTGTACCTAAATGTGGTCTTCCAGCATATGAACTCCACCAGCTGGGCCTATTGAATATTTTTTCAAATGATAAAGCGGCTCCACCCTCTATTCTTCTTTCTACATCATGCATTGATAGCCCCATTCGATATTCTGCTGATTCTACAAAGAAAAATGGTGTTAAGCTAAAGAATATAAGTAAGGGTATCGTAGTTTTTTTCAATTGATAGCTCCGCAATAATTTATATAACTTTTATAATTAATAATAAAATTTAATCTAATTATTCATAGAAAACAATATTCAAATACTATCTATTTTTACTTTCCATGAGTCTTCTTGCAATAACTTGAGCTTGTATTTCTGCGGTTCCTTCAAAAATACTCAATATTCGTGCATCTGCAAGAATTCTGCTTATTGGAGTTTCTGTTGCAAACCCAATGCCGCCATGAATTTGTAAAGCATTATCTGCTGATGACCATGCTACTCTTGCCCCTAAAAGCTTAGCCATACCGGCTTCCATATCACATCTTTGAGCTAAATCTTTAATATTTGCAGCATGAAAAGTTAGCTGCCTAACAATCATTGTTTCTGCAAACATCATTATTAATTTCTCACTTATTCTTGGAAAATCGATGAGTTTTTTACCAAATTGAGTCCTGTCAACTGAATATTTTAAAGCAACATCGCAAGCATTTTGTGAAACACCAACTGCCCTAGCTGCAGTTTGTATCCTTGCAGATTCAAAAGTTGACATTAAATGAATAAAGCCTTTTCCTTCCTCTTCACCAAGAAGATTTTCTTTTGGTACCTCAAAGTTATCAAAGCCAATATCGAATTCCTTCATTCCTCTATAACCAATTACATTAATTTCACCACCACTCATTCCTTCGGCGGGAAAAAATTCATTATTATTTTCTCTTGGTTTTTCAGCAAGAAACATTGAAAGACCTTTATGATCAGATAATTCATTATTAGTTCTTACTAGTAAGGTCATAAGGTCGGCTCTAGCACCGTGCGTTATCCAAGTTTTATTCCCATTAACTAGGTACTTATCATCTTTAAGTTTACCCCTTGTTTTTAAATGAGCTAGATCTGATCCTATGTCTGGCTCTGAAAAAACTGCAGTTGGAAATATATTTCCAGAAGCAATCTTATTAAGATATTTTTCTTTTTGAGCCTCTGTTCCACCTATTAATATTAATTCAGCAGCTATTTCTGATCTTGTCCCTAATGAACCAACGCCAATCCATCCACGAGATAATTCCTCCGAAACAATACACATGGCCTTTTTTTCCAATCCGAGACCCCCATACTTTTCTGGAATTGTTAATCCAAAAACCCCTAAGTCTGACATTTTTTTTATTACATCCAATGGGATATATTCATCATTAAGATGCCATCCATGTGCATTAGGAGTAATTTCTTCTTCAACAAACCGTCTAAATTGATTTTTTATTTCTTTATAAGTATCATCTAAACCATCATCAGGAATAATTCCAGATTCATTACTTTCTAGTAATAATCTCATTACTCTATTTTTTTCTTTACTCGATGATCTTTCGATCAACGGATTAGAAATTTTCTTAAATTTTTCTATACTGGAATTGGAAATTTTTAGTTCATCAGGCCTTATAGTTTCGTTTTGACTCATTGGAATTCCATGCAGAATCTGGAGGCAATATTCACCAGCTCCAATTCCAGCCAAACCTTCTTCAAGAGGAGTTAATCTATTCTCTTCATTTAAATTTTCTATCCAATTTGCAAGTTGAGACAATGATTCAACGTAAGTGGCATACCAAGCGAGACCATGGCCAATATGTTGATTTTCATTTAGATAATCGATATTCTTTAGTTCTTCATTATTATCTCTTGCTTCTGAAAATATATCACGTGAGACGTTAAAGGCATTTTTTAGTTCTTCGACAAGTTGATTATTTTTCATAATTTAAATCTCAATTAATTATTATTAAGTTCATATCATATTTTTATAAATTATAGCTAGACCATTTTGTCACACTAAAAATTTGGAAAGGGTTGATTTTCCTCTATCATTGTAAAAATTTCTTCTCTTGAATGTCCTTTTTCTCTTAGAGATTTTATTGATGTAGAATTATTGGTTTTTGAAAGCTTAATTCCATTTTCTTCTCTCAATAAATTATGATGATACCAATTGGTTTCAGGGAAATTAAAAATAATTTGTAAAAGTCTATGAATTGAAGTTGCAGGGTAAAGGTCAATTCCTCGTGAAATAAGGTTTATATTTTGTTCCGCATCATCAACAGTGACTGAAAGGTGATATGAGCTAGGTATTTCTTTTCTAGCAATAATAAAGTCCCCATATAACGATGGCTCTAAGGTTCTTATGCCAATAGGCTCGAGTCCTTTTTCATTAAAAGAAATATTTTTCCCAACCTTTTCCTCTGCGAACGCAATTGCTTTATTAATATCCATGCGCCATGAAAAATCTGAACCATTTAACATTAGACTAGACCTTTTAGCCTTTGATATATTTTTATAAATCCCTGGATAGATATATTGGCCATCTGGGTCAACTGGCCACCCCGATAGAGTATTTAATTTCTTTTTAATTTCTTTTTTAATTTCAGATCTTGTAGCCCAGCAAGGGTATATTAAGTCTAAGTCTCTTAATTTTTTTATGTATACTTCATAGTTTTTAAAATAATCAGATTGCCTTCGTACATCTTTTTGATAATTTATTCCAAGCCAGGAAAGATCCTCATAAATATTTTTTTCAAATTCTTTGTTACATCTACCAATATCAATATCTTCAATCCTTAAGAAGAATTTACCAGAACTTTTGGATGCTATTTTTTCACTAATTAAAGCAGAAAATGCATGACCAAGATGTAGGTAACCGTTTGGGCTTGGAGCAAATCTTGTATTAAATTTTGTCATTATTTTTCATAAAATTATTTATTTTTTATATAGAATCATCATTAAATATTAGAATGAAAACTGAATTAAATTTAACATCTAATGAACATCTTGAATCTTGTCCTGCTTTAGTTCTTAATGCTGACTTTAGACCACTCTCTTACTATCCATTGTCGCTATGGTCATGGCAAGATACAATTAAAGCAGTATTTCTTGATAGAGTAAATATTGTTTCAAGCTATAATAAATCTGTTCACTCACCCAGCCTTGAAATAAAATTACCATCTGTTGTTTCACTTAAAAACTATGTAAAACCTCCACAATGGCCCGCTTTTACTAGATTTAACTTATTTTTAAGAGATAGATTCAACTGCCAGTATTGTGGAGATGCATCTGACTTAACTTTCGATCACTTATTGCCTCGGTCCAAAGGTGGTCAAACAACTTGGGAGAATGTCGTTACTGCATGTTCTAAATGTAATTTAAAGAAATCAAATCATTTGTACCATGTTGCTAATATGAAGCCTTTGCAATGGCCTTATAAACCTAATGTCCATGAGCTGCATAAAAATGGACGATTCTTTCCTCCCAATTACCTACATGATAGCTGGATGGATTATCTATATTGGGATTCTAAGCTAGAGGCTTAAATTTTTTCTGATAAATTTATTGCTGCTTTGCACCCTACCTCGACCGCCTTTTTAAAAGCCTTAAGAGCGGGTGTATTTTCTGATATCTCATTTTTTGCTATCTTTTCATGTTCGACTTCTTCAGCATGAAATTCTTTTATTGTTTTTAAAATCTCTTTTTCTTGACCAGAATCTTCTAATTCTTCAATTTGACTTGAATAATGTTTATCGATTACATCTTCAACAGCTTCAGTACAGGCCATTACACTATTTTTCCCTCCAAGTACTGATAAAGCTCCCAGTGTATATCCTGCAATATTCCATAATGGCATTAAGGCAGTTGGCCTCGTTTTTCTCTCTTCAACAAGCCTATCAAATTCATTAGCGTGCTTTTGCTCTCCCTGAGCCATTTCTGATACAATAGCTGAGGTTTTTTTATCGCCTATTAAATTTAAAAAAGTTAGCTGGCCTTTATAAATAGCTATAGCACCATGCTCACCCGCATGGTCAACTCTAATGATTTCGTCTAAGCGTTTTCTTTTCATAAAATTTTCCTAACTTTCCTGAATATAACTAAAGAACTTAATAATGAAATAATAAAATTATACCCTGCTAAGGATAACCCTAGTATTCTTAAAGAAGCCTCATTGCATTGTGGCGCAGAAGGTAACGATTTTAGGGTTTCAATTAAATTTTCGTTTAATTTATTCGATGAAGCTTTACATGTTTGCGGTCCTTCCCAAAAGCCCCATTCAATTCCTGAGTGCCAACCAGCAAACCAGGCATTTAAAAAAAGAAACAATGATATAAAAAAAAGAAAGTATTTATTTTTATCATTAAATATAAAATTTGGAATAATAGCTAAAAATAAAGAAATATACCAAGCCCACCTTTGTTTTAAACATAAATCACATGGTTCAAAACCTATGGCCTCGATTAAATGAACCGATACCAAAATTAAGATTATAAATGATATTAAATTACGATTTATCAATTAAAAATTACCTCTTTGAGTATTATTATTCCTATAACCATTGTTAAAAGTATAATTGTTAATGCAAAAGAGTACTTTTTTATAATATTTTTTGCCTTATCTCCCATCAATCTACATAAGATCACTTCTGTTAGAAATCTTAATCCTCTTGAAAATAAGCTAAATATTATAAAAATAGGAAAAGAAACACCTGTTACACCTGATGTAATTGCCGCTATTTTATAAGGAATAGGAGTAAAGCCAGCTATAAAAATAAATAAATATCCATATTTATTAACAGAGGAAGAAAAACTTTTAAATTTATCCATTAAATTAAAGCTTTCAATTATATTGATTCCAATTGTATCAAAAAAGAATAAACCAATTAAATATCCTACAGCACCTCCGATGACAGAAAACAAAGTTGTATATAAACCTAGGGATATTGCTTTATCTCTATTGGCTAGCGCCATAGGAATTAAAAAAGTATCTGTTGGTATTGGAAAAAAGATACTTTCTGAGAACGAAATTGCATATAGATAACGCGCACTCTTTTTGCCTTTCAATATTTTGTATAAATTTTTACTTAGCGTATTCATTTTCTAACCTTTGGTGCGGGTGGGGAGACTTGAACTCCCACTCAGTTGCCTGAATCAGATTTTGAATCTGACGCGTCTACCGGTTCCGCCACACCCGCTTACATAAATATAAAACTTTAATTGCAATACTTAATATAATTAATTTAAAATAATTGTTACTTAATTATCTTTGAAATCTAATTTTACTTTGCTAAAATCAATTATGCTAAAATTTATTTACAAAAATATTTATAATCTTTGGATTGATAGGGTCAAGCCAATTAAAGCTTTCAAGGCAGTTCGCGCCTTAGACAGAGACAAAGAAGACACAACTCAAGTATTTCACGTCATTGATGCTTTGAAAGGATCATCGGATAGAAAATATTTTAAAAAATTTTCTAATTCAGATATTGGAAAAAAAATCTTAGAAAGTAAAAAACAATTATTGGATATTCTAAAAGATAAGGAATTTTTAAAGAATTTGCCCAAAGATACCCTGGGATATAAATATTATGAATTTATCTATAAAGAAAACCTCTCGCCAGAGGAGCTTATAGATGCGAGTAATAATGTTAATATTGATAGGGGAAAACAAGGTATATCTAAGGAAGAAATTTTATTTAACACTAGAAAGAGAGATATGCATGATCTTTGGCATGTGACCACAGGTTATGGGCGAGATGTTTTAGGAGAACTATCACTTTTGGCTTTTACATATGCTCAAGAACAAAATCGAGGTATTGGTGCAATTGCTCTTTATGGTTACTGGAAGGCTGGAAAAGAATTACCCGGCTTTAATCTTCGAAAAGTAATTCGTGAGGGCTATATGAACGGAAGAAATGCTAGCCTTTGGTCTTGTGAGGATTGGGAAAGTTTAATCGAACTCCCATTAAGTGAGGTAAGAAAAAAAATAAAATCAAGAAGGCCTGATCTTTACCATGATATTTTACAAAAACTTAGCACTCACAATATAGATTTAAATAATAACCAAGTATTGGTTAATTAAGTCATTACTATGATAAATATTTATGGATTAAAAAATTGTGATAGTTGCCGGAAGGCAGTTAAATGGCTTGAAGCAAATAAAATTGAATATAAGTTTTTTGATTTTAAAATTATTTCTTTGACTAGGTCCACTGTATTGAAATGGATCGATATTCATTCACTAGATCAGATTATTAATAAGCGAAGTACAACTTGGCGCAATCTCGACGAGAAATTAAAAAATCAACTTGATACAAGGGCAATCGATATTATAATTAATTCTCCTTCTTTAATTAAGAGACCAATTTGGGAAATAAATTCGAGATCAGATAAGGCTCTAAATCCGGGGTTTGGCATAAGGCATCAAGATCTATTAAAAAATTAATCTAGGCTAGAAAATGTTAAAAAGAATAAAAAATGAGTACACATACATTTCGACTTTCGGAAGAATATTTAGAGCTCTAAAATCAATTGAGGCCGAACCAGACTACATCGTGCCCTTACAAATTGCTTCACATGCAGAAAAAAATCCAGATTCAATCGCAATTTATTATGAGGATTCTGAGATTTCTTATAAAGAGCTAATTCTAAGATCGAATAAATATGCTCAGTGGTTCCTGAAGATTGGTTTATCGAAAGGTGATGTCGTTGCCCTCATGATGGAAAATCGACCTGAATTTTTAGCTTGTTGGATAGGAATTACTCAAGTAGGTGGAACAGTAGCATTAATAAATACGAATCTTAACAGTCAGGCGTTAGATTATTCCCTTAATATTTCTCAATCAAAAAATTTAATCTTAGGAAAGGAATTACTAGAAAATTTTTCTTCAACCCAGCAAGAGGTAAAGGATAATTTTTCAACCTGGGTACAAGATGGAAAACAGGAATCAAGTCATTTTAAAAACTTAGACGAAGTGTTGGATAATATATCAGATAACAAGCCCGCAATTGATTATGTTGTAAGTAATTCAGATAGTGGTCTTTATATTTATACATCAGGTACTACTGGAAATCCAAAAGCAGCTACATTGTCACATAAGAGATTACGTTTAATGATGTTGGGCTTTAAGGGTGCAATTCGTCCCAACAAAAACGATAAAATATACAACGTCCTTCCCTTGTATCATTCAGCAGGTGGAGTAATAGCCGCTGGCTTAGCTTTAACATCTGGTGCATCGTTGGTTCTAAAAAGGAAATTCTCTGTTAATGATTTTTGGGATGATGTTCATAAATATAATGTGACTATTTTTCAGTATATAGGAGAACTTTGTAGGTATCTTCTAAATGCTCCTAAACATAAATATGAGAATAGGCATAATATTAGAATGGCTACAGGAAATGGACTAAGGCCTGATATTTGGGATGCATTCAAGGAGCGATTTAAAATTAAGAATGTTTTAGAATTTTATGGAGCAACTGAAGGTAACATTTCCCTTATGAATTATGATGGTAAATCAGGTGCTATAGGCAGAATCCCAAAATATATTGAAAGTATTCTAAATGTTCATATCATAAAGTTCGATATTGAAAAAGAAGAGCCAATAAGGGATGAGAATGGACTCTGTATTCCTTGCGAGGTTGATGAAGTAGGCGAGGCTATAGGAAAGATTGTTATCGAAGGTAGCTTTGAAGGCTATGTTGATAAAGCTGCAACAAAGAAAAAGATACTTAGTGATGTTTTTGAAAAAGGTGATCAATATTTCCGTTCAGGAGATTTATTGAGTAAAGATGACCTTGGTTATGTTTATTTCGCTGATAGAATAGGCGATACTTTTCGTTGGAAGGGAGAAAATGTTGCTACATCTCAAGTTGCCGAGGCTTTTGCGGGACTTGAAGGTGTACTTGAAACAAATGTTTATGGTGTAAATATTCCAGGTAGTGATGGAAAAGCTGGGATGGCAGCGCTATCAACTAATAAAGATATTAATTTAGATGGATTATATGAAAAGTTATCTGCATCTCTCCCAGCATATGCTCAACCTTTAATTATAAGAATTAAAAATGAGATTGAGATCACTGGAACATTTAAGCATCGAAAGGTTGAATTAGTTAAGGAAGGGTATGACCCTAAAAGCATTTTAGAGCCTTTGTATTTTTGCGATCATAAGTCTAAAAAATATATACCATTAGATAATGATCTTTTCTTGAGTATTAAAAATCAAGAACTAAAGCTTTAAGATTAATTTTACGATTTATATTTATTTAATTTTAAAAAAAAGCATTATTCTTTTCCAGCGAAAATAAGCAAGAATTAGAGCAGTAAAAAAGCCTGTGAGGTATCCGGTGATATGTCGCCTGATAAAATAATATTTTATAAATGCTAATGGAAATTCTATAATTAATCTAAAGAAGAGGAATGCTCTATTATTTTTCTTTAGGGATAATGCTTGCATTTTTATATAATTATTTTCTTTCTCCACCAGGTGTTTGAAGGATCTAACAGATTTATGAAAAACTGGATTTTTTAAAGCTATAATCTTTTTAAAATTTGTCTCGACTGAATCATGAACCTTTGAATCAGAAAATCTCCCATGTTCAATATTATACAATCTTACACATAAATGATGAGCTGAAAATAACCTTGGTTTATTCCAGTTTGGATAAATAGGAATAACCTTCATTGAATAAAAGTTATCATTCATATTATTTGCAAATAAATTTCTAATTTCACCTGAGAGTTCTGGAGATATATATTCGTCAGCATCAAGATTTAATAACCATTTATTTTTCGAGCAGTCTTCACCAAAACGTTTCTGGGGACCAAAACCATTCCATTTGTTAAAAAAAACCTTACACCCCATTTCTTCGGCAACTTTTTGTGTACCATCGGTTGAACCTGAATCAATAACAATAATTTCATCCACAAGCTCTTTAACAGATTGAATTGTTTTATCAATTCTGTCGGCTTCATCTTGAGCAATAATAAAACAACTAATTGGAAGTTTTTCATTCATTGTTTAATACCTGATAATAACAATTTTATAATGGATTATTATTATATAATGTCATAGAATTTTTTAATAAATTTTCTGGGGGAAATTAATGAAAAACTTTACTTTTATTTTCTGTTTATTTTTTTCATCTTTGCTGAATGCAGAGAATATTAATGCAAAACAAGATTATATAATTGATGAAGATGCGAAGGTGAGAGAATCCGCTGATGAATTGATTACAAGAGAAATTACAATTGACATAAATACTCACCCTGGGAATGCTCTGTATCAGGAAAACTGTGCAACTTGCCATAATGGTACTATAGAAAAAGCACCAGCGGCGAATTGGCTTGAGATGCTTATCCCACAAGCTTTATTAAGAACAATAAATGAAGGCATCATGTCCGAACAAGCTGCTCATTTATCTGAAGAGGAAAAGATTCAAATTGTTGAATATATTGTAAGGCAGGATAGAAAAGATTTTCCTAAGGAGGCAGAGCTTAATTACTGTGAAGCTAATAAAATGAAGTTTGATTTAAAGGAAGCTCCAGGATCTTATGGTTGGGGATATGATACTTCACGGTTTATCCCCAAAAAGTATGGTGGAATAGACTCCAGGAATATTAAAAATTTAAAATTGAAATGGGCTTTCGGATTTCCTTATTCACAAAGAGCTAGATCTCAACCGCTTTTTGCTATGGGATCTATTTTCGTGGGTAGTCAATCAGGTGATATCTATGCACTTGATGTTGAAACAGGTTGTGTTAAATGGAATTTTTCTGCCTCAGGTGAAGTTCGAACAGGTATCATCATGGATCAATGGGAGAATGGGCAAAAACCTAATAAACGCCCATATATTTATTTTGGAGATATACTTGCAAATGAATATGCTTTAGATGCTCAGACTGGTGAATTAATTTGGAAAATAAAATCTGATGACCATCCAAATGCTACTCGAACAGCAACCTCTGCAAAATTTGAAGATATCCTCTTTATACCTATTTCTGGATTAGAAGTTATTCCAGCTTTTGATGACGCTTATGAGTGTTGTACTTTTAGAGGAGGTCTTTTAGCTGTAGAGGCTAGTACCGGAAAGACTTTGTGGAAGAAACATTCAATTCCTGTTCCAGCTAAATATTCTGGTAAAACATCAGTAGGAACAAGAATGTTTGGACCATCTGGGGCTCCAATATGGACATCTCCTAATGTTGATAAAAAAAGACGCTATGTTTATATTGGAACAGGTGAAAATTATTCAACGCCCGCAGATGACTCGTCTGATGCAATTATTGCTTACAATATCGATACTGGAGAAGAGGTTTGGAGACGACAAACTCTTGCTGGGGATGCATGGAATCTTGCCTGTATGGGAAAGGGTCTTCCAAATTGCCCTAAAGAATTTGGTCCTGATATGGATTATTCTGCAAGTTCAATAATGATTGATTTGGGAAATGATAAGGATATTCTTGTGGCAGGTCAAAAATCTGGTTCTGTCTATGGATTAGATCCAGATACAGGCAAAATTTTATGGTCGACTGAAGTATCAGGTGGCGGTACTCAAGGTGGTATACATTTTGGAATGGCGGCTGATGGAAAAACTGTATATGTACCAATAAATGACATGAAAAATACTCATGATGGAAAAGTTTGGCAAAATCGTAAGCCTGGTATGCATTCATTGGATGCTGAAACAGGAAAAATTTTATGGTCAACGATTACCGATAAGGAATGTAAAGAAATAGATATTAATTGCGATCCTGGTATTTCAGCTGCAGTTACAGCTATTCCTGGAGCATTGATAGCAGGCCACTTAGATGGTAATATTAGGATCTACGATAAAAAAAATGGTACTATTTTATGGGTCTATAATTCTTTAAAGGATTTTGAGAGTATATCTGGAACACCTGCCTACGGTGGAAGCTTTAGTGGATCTGGTCCATCAATTAGGAATGGCTATATGGCAATTAATTCTGGCTACGGTATTTATAACCATATGTCAGGTAATGCTCTATTGTTGTTTTCAGTTGACTGATCTATGAGGCAACATTTCCATGTTTTTGGAAAGCCTTATCAATATCTTTTTCTATTTCTTCTGTTAAATCGATATCAATAGAAGTTACAGCAAGTTTTAGTTGCTCCATATTAGTAGCACCTATTATATTTGATGTTACAAATGGTCTTGATGTAACAAATTGATTTGCTAATTGAGTTGGATCAATATTGTATTTTATCGCTATATCAAGATATGCTTGAATTGCATCTCCCGCATAAGGACCCTCATACCTTTGCAGTCTATCAAAGAGTTCTTTTCTCGACCCTTTTGGCAATGCTCCATTTTGATATTTTCCAGATAAATAACCTTGAGCTATCGGCGAGTAAGCTAAGAGTCCAACATCTTCCCTGTGAGAAATTTCTGATCCACCTACTTCAAAGGTTCTATTAAGAAGGTTATAAGCATTTTGAATTGATTGAACTCTAGGCGAGGATGAAGTATCTGAATGATGAAGAAACTTCATTGTTCCCCATGGAGTTTCATTTGATAATCCTATATGCCGAATCTTCCCCACTTTAACTAATTCATTCAAAGATTCTAAAATAATACTTATATCGTTTGATGGCTTATCAATATGCTCATAATTAATACTTCCACCACCAAACAAGTTCATCGGCCTATCTGGCCAATGCAACTGGTAAAGATCAATATAATCTATACCCAATCTTGATAGGCTTTTATCGACAGCCTCAAAAATTTGGTCTCTTGATTGTTCTGTTGGCTTATCTTCATCCCTTAGCCAGTTTAGCGGAGATCTTCCCGATACTTTTGTTGCTAAAATAACTCTATCTCTTGATTTTCTTTGTTTAAACCAAGACCCAATAATTCGCTCTGTTGAACCTTGAGTTTCTTTTTTTGGCGGAACAGCATACATTTCAGCCGTATCAAAAAAGTTTATTCCCATATCCAAAGCATAATCCATTTGATAGTGACCTTCTTTCTCTGTATTTTGTTCACCCCATGTCATTGTCCCTAAACATATTTTACTTACCTCAATGTCTGTTTTTCCTAACCTTCTTTTTTCCAATCTACCCTCCTATTAGCTTGTAAATAACTCACCAGTTAAATAAATCTTGATTGAGTTTTAACCACTCTTTACTTGATTTATAGTCTGGCAATATATCACTTACACTATTCCAAAAATCCCTTGAGTGATTAAAGTGAATTAAATGACATAACTCATGTACAATAACATAATTGATAATTTTTTCTGGTGCCATTATTAGTTTCCAATTATAGGAAATATTTTTATCATGAGAACAGCTTCCCCACCTTCGCTTATATGATCTAACCTTAATTCTTTTTGGATTAACATTTAAACTACCCGCAATACTGAACGTTTTTTCTTTAAGAATTTGAAAAGCGTATTTTTTATAGATTTTCTCTAATTCTATTTTTATTTTTGAACTATTATTTGTATCATTTTTTTTTAATACAATTTTAATTTCACAATCATTAATACAACTTCTTTCACCTTTGATGGATGTAATATTAAGTTTTAATTTTTTCTCCATGAAAAGAAAATATTCACCATTTAAATATTTTTTTCTTTCAGGAATAATTTTCTCACTCTGAATCTGAAGTTTCTTTTTTATCCAAGGTAATTTTTTCTGAATAAAAGAATCTATTTCAGTTTTCGATATTGTTTTTGGAGCGCTTACTATAACTAAACCCTCATTTATTTGTATAGCTATTGTTTTTTTTCTATTAGTTTTTTTAATTAGAATATTCATTAAATATGGTGATCCCGACAAGATTCGAACTTGTGACCCCCAGATTAGGAATCTGGTGCTCTATCCTGCTGAGCTACGGGACCACAAATCGAGACTATAAATATACTTATTAAAATCAAGTTTTAATAAACTAAATATCAATTTTATTTATAGAGGAGCCCAGGCTAGAAGACTAGAGTCATTTGCGTTAGAGTTTGGAACTAGCTTTATATTTGCTTCTTCTGCCATAGTTTTATAATCAATCCATGACGCAACAGCTTCTACTGGAGTCCCTGGTCCTGAATCAAAGATTAGTGGGCCATATATGTTTGCAGTATAAATTAAATCATCATCACCAACTCTTTGTGTAGCCTCGTGCCTTGCCCCTGCAGGTTCATAAAACCAAATTCCTGGTCCATAGCCTTCTGGCGGACCAGATCTTACACCCAAAGCTCCGTTAAGAACAAGGAAGTCACTTGCCCCTATGTGAGTATGGGGAAGGGCAACTCCATTATGCTTAACTATCATTGAAACAAATCCTGTTTCTTCGCTCACCCTTAAGAGCTTTAATCCAACATCTGGCATAGTTGGCATTACTAACCATGGGATTTCTCTCGTATCAACGAAGTGGGGATGTGTAACCTGAGAAGAAATAACAGACCCTGATTCAGAGTTCACTAAAGCTTTTGCATTTGATGAGGCAATGGCCAGAGGTTCTGAGGGACCATCGTAAGCCTCTTCTGGGCCACGTTCCCAGCAATCTTTACTGGAGCTTGGTACAAGAGGTATTTTATTTGTTTTTGCTAATTGAAGTATATCGTTACTTGTTAAAACTGATTCAATAATTTCATTGGCATTTAAAAAGGCAACAGCACTGTAAAAATTTGCTAAAACCTCACAATCTTCATCTGCGTTTATAGAATTTACTTTAGAATTAGCTGAAATAAATCCCCAAGTTCCTGGAGCTAAAATACTGTCCTTTTCATCTTGGGTGTAAGTTAATTGGCCAGACAAAACCATTAAATCCATTCCGCCCAAATAAATAGAACTTGGAAAGCTTGCGCCTTTATCCAGCTTGAATATTAGTGAAAACATTCCAGTTTCAGAGCTAGCTCTTACCGGCTTAATTGATAAACCTTTGACATTATCTAGAGGTATCCATGGAAGCTTGTTGGTATCTAAAGATCCTTCTGCTCCATTAGGATTATATTCCGGATTAAAAACTTCACCTGTATCACTCATTATTTCCCCCTTTAAAATTCTATTTTGTAGGAAATATCTATTGATAGTCAAGTATAAGTTTTCTTATAAGATATTTTTTTTCGTTAGTTTATCAATCCAATTATGATAATGCTGTTGAATTGGTTCATTTTTTCCAAACATAAATTCAGTATTAGCCTTAGAATCTATGCTATCTTGGATCATAAAATTCATTGGATAATCTTCATCTTCAATTGAAACTAAAGCTAATTTAGCGAACTCTTCTGCTTCTTTTATCTCTTGGTTTGTTTTTGGTTCCTTTAGGCACAAAATATATTGAGACGTAATAGTTCCCTGTAAATCAGGTGTTGGGAAAACTATACTAACTAAGCAATGCTGATTCTGAATTGCTGAAATTGATGAATTTGGAAAGACTGAGTGAATTAGCCTTAAATGATTTTCTGGTTCCCAATCCTTTTCTTCAATATCGGAAAGTTCATTGATATTTTTTAATCCAAACGCAAATCTTTGATGAGGTCCAAAAGTATCATGTGCAATAAGGTTAACTATGGTATTTTTACCTACTGTTTTTGGGTGAACCATATGATGGTGATATCCATCCAAGTAACCATCCCAGCATATTTTCCATCTCGGACCATTTAGTTTTATACTTCGAAAAAGATGCCAGTTTTTCAAATCTATATCATCTAGCTCTTTATCAAATCCACTCATCCATTCATCAAGGTTATATTTTATATCTGGATTTAGGCATACCCATATAAAACCAGCTCTTTCTTCACAAAATAGTTCAGTTAATTTAATTTTTGATGTATCAACATCACCAAAAGTATCTGACTTAAAAATATTAATTAGTTGTCCAGTATTATCATACATCCACCCATGATACATACAGTTAAACTTTGATTTAGTTCCGCTTCCTTCCGGGCATACAGGGGCACCTCTATGCTTGCAAATATTTATAAAGGCTCTAACAATTCCATCCTTATCTCTTGTTACGAGTACTGGGGTATCAATGGCTTTAGTCGCTTTATAGGAATTATTTTCTTTTAGTTCTGGGCTTAACGCTATGGGCACAGGATGATCATAAAAAATCTTACTAACCTCTGACTTTATTAGATCCCCATTAGTATAATCAGAAACTGGCTTTACCATGACATTATCAGCCTGGTCTGTAGAGCCGTTGAGATTATGATTCAACAATCTTCTAGCTATACTAATTAGTTTTTCCTTTTGATGCGCCATTTATACCAACCTTCGGTTAGATTTATTATTTTTAACTATAATGATTAAAATTAGATTGCCTCTTCAGTCTCTAATTCTTCATTTCTTCCGTTTGAATCATTAAGTATTGTTTCCATTTTTTCAACTGCTTTCTTTTCATCAGTCTTTTCGATTACTGCAACTTCACGAGCAAGTCGCTCTCTGGATGCTTCATACAGCTGTCTTTCGGAATAAGATTGCTCAGGTTGACTATCACTTCTGAAAAGGTCTCTAACCACCTCAGCCAATAATTTAATATCGCCGGAATTAATCTTTGCCTCATATTCTTGTGCTCGCCTACTCCACATTGTTCTTCGAACTTTTGCCTTACCAGTTAAAATTTCAAAAATTTCTTTTAATTGATTTTTAGTTGAGACTTTTCTTACTCCATTTTCTTTTATCTTCTCTATAGGAACTCTTTGAGTCATTTTTTCTTTTTCAAATTCAATTACATACATCTCCAATATTTGTCCTGCTATCTCTCTCTTTTCAATTTCGAGAACTTTCCCAACACCGTGTGAGGGATAAACTACATATTGCTCAGGAAGAAAAACATCTTTTAGCTTAGGTGATGATTCTTTCGTACTACTATTTTTAGGAGCTGACTTTGAAGGTGATAATTTTTTTTCAGATACTTTTTTATTCTTAATAACCGATTGTTTTTTAGAAGAGATAGATTTATCGGTTTTTTTGGAAATTTTCTTATTTTCAGAAACTTTTGGTGACTTTTTTTTATCTTTTTTAGTTGGTTGCTTTTTTGCTACACTCATAAGAAATATCCCTAACTATTTTTAAGTTTGAGCACAGGATTTATCAGAATTAATTACTTTTTACAAGGTATTATACCTTAATCACCTTCGCCAGGATTCTCGCTGAAATATTTTTTAAATTTGTTTTCTTCACCATTAAATTTTTCTGCATCCTCTGGGCTATCTCTCACAATAGTTATATTAGGCCATATATCGGCATATTTTGTATTAACAGTTAACCATTTCTCCGCTCCTTCTTTGGTGTCTGGGTGAATAGCATCAGCTGGGCATTCAGGTTCACACACTCCGCAGTCAATACATTCGTCAGGATGTATTACGAGCATATTTTCACCTTCGTAAAAGCAATCAACTGGACAAACATCAACACAGTCCATAAATTTACATTTGATGCATTCTTCTGTGACAACATATGTCATTAAACTTCCTTAACTTTTAAAATTTTCTTTTTAATAATACCTGCATCTTTGTCTGATATATATAGCAGACTAGATAATCGACGTATAAAGTTTGACTCAAATGGATCCACAACACCATCTGCATTAATAATTTCACACATCATACTAAAAACTATATTCTTTTTTTCTTTACTATAATTGTCATTAATAATTTTTGACCATTTATAAAGATCCGTTGATTCTTGTTCTTTCTTGCTACAATCTAAGACTAATAATTCTATTTCATCATTAGAGAGGCCAAATTGTTCACTAAGTAATTCTTTGATTAAAATGATCTCTTTTTCATCTTTGCATCCATCTATACTAGAGGCCCTAAGAAGCATCACGGTTACTGCTTCAATTATTTTTTTACCCTCAAGATTATTTATCTCTTCAATGCTGTTCTCAGCTTTGTTTGATTTTGACTTTTTAAATAAATTTTTAAAAAATTTTATCATTTAATTTTATATCCTCAAACTATTTTAATTTTTTTATAAAGGTTGATTGCTTCTTTAGCACTAAGTCGCTTATTTGCAAAACTTTGTACTGAAAATATAATTATATTATCAATATTGTTTAACGTTACTATATCACCAATCTTTATTTTTATTGATGATTTTGAAATTTTTACTTTATTGATCTTTACAAGACCATTAAAAATTATTTTTTGTGCCCTAGCTCTTGATTTTATTATACGTGACCTAAACAACCAATTATCAATTCTTTGGTCATTAATTGCTGATCTAGGTAGGATAATATCTGATTTATTCAAATTATAATCTTTCTTTTAAATTTATTAAATCTATATTTTCTGAGAATATATTAGAGCTTTCGCCTCCCACCTTTGCATGCCTAGCCTTTTTTGATTTTTTTTGGCTATTTGACTTACTCTTATATTTCTTTTTATACTTTATCTCAATTTCGTTAGCATTATCACTTGAACTAGTTTTAATATTTTTATTAATCTCAGTAAAACCTAAATATTTAATAACAAACTTTATATTTTCTCTTGAACATCCTAATAGGGCAATCATTTCATCGGTTATGACAAAATTCTGATTTTTTTTGTCCATTTCAATTTGATTATAAATTAATTTATCTAACCTTTCTATTATATCAGCTCTTATAGCCATCTTTCCAAAAACTAAATAACCCAATATTTTATATATTTGATGAGATATACTATTGTTAACTTCACACGATGTTATCCCCGGCCTTGGCAGGTTATCCTTAATTTTTTTTATTTCTTTCAGATTGTATTTCTTATTAGAAAAATTGATCCAAAGTGATATTAAAAGCTCTGTCGCCTTTGGTTTAACTGTTGCTGGGAAGAAGATAGAAAATTTTCCTATTTTTATACCTAACTTTCTTAGATCATATCTTGATTTTTGGTCGAGTAACTTTATTTCACTTTCTATTTTATCTCTTTTTATTAGTCCTAGTTCCTCAGTGAGTCGATATGCAATACCTTTTGCTCCTGGCTGCATATTATCAGTTCTAGTTAAGGAAAAAATTTCTTTTAGAATTGATGATATATAAAGGTTAAGCCAGTTTTGTATCTTTTCCTCTAGATTAATTTTAATTTTTTCATTTAGCGGTTCGTCATATATTAAAAATATCTCTGGCTTTAGGGGATTTCTTCCAGGCTTTAATGAGGCAATTTTTTCATTATTTACATGAATAAATAAATCTGATTCTAAAGAAAATTCTTCAAAATCTAGTGAAATAATTTTTAAGGATTTTTTAGCCACTTCTTCCCCAATAGATTTTGATAGTGAAGATATTATGTGTTTCATATAAGATTCAGATCCAATTTTTTCTGCTATAAACTTTAATCCTTGTATCTTACCAAAATATTTTCCTTCAACAGTTACCTCACCATCTTCATTAATCCCTGATAAAATTTCTTTTTTATCTTTATATTTTAATCTTAATCTACTTGTTCCCTTATCAACAAACCTATCTGTTAATGCCTCATGCAGTGCGTCCGATAGTTTATCTTCTATAAGACGAGTTTTTTTTTGCCAATAATCAGGGTTTTTAATCCATTTAGATTTTTGTGTAATAAATGTCCACGTTCTTATATAGGCAATTCTATTCGATAAGGTCGCTATATCACCATAATATTTTTCTATAGGTTTTATTTGATCCCTTATCCAATCATCGGAAAGTTCCTCATCTTCACAAATTTTCTTGAATATCAGAGAAACCATCTTTGTGTGCTCTCCCTCACTAATATTTCTAAAATCCGGAATCTGGGAAGCCTCCCATAAGATTCTAATATTTATTGAAGTATTCGCTATTTCTTTTATTTCAGGGTCTTGCCCTAGTCTTGTTAGAGCCTTCAAATCATCTGCATGCCTCGATGCTCCCAATTCTAATCTTGAGGGTAGTGACTTCAGACTATTAATCAAATTAGTTAGTGAAGAAAAATCTAATTTTTTATTTCTCCATTTCGCAGCTGACATGGGAATAAATCGGTGTTCTTCAATTCTTAAGACAATATCTTCTTCAAGCTCGTTAGCTTCTCCCGTCACTCCAAATGTTCCATCTTTTTGATATCTACCTGCTCTTCCTGCAATTTGAGCGAGTTCGTGGGGGAATAAATTTCTATAATTTTCACCATCAAACTTTTGTGTTTCAGCAAATGCAACGTGGTTGAGATCTAAATTTAAACCCATTCCAATTGCATCGGTTGCCACTATATAATCCACTTCACCATTTTGATACATTTTGACTTGAGCATTACGTGTTTGAGGGCTTAATGATCCCATAACAATTGCCACTCCACCTTTTTGTCTTTTTATTATTTCTGCTATTGCATAAACAGATTGAATTGAAAATGCTACTATTGCAGATCGCTTTGGAAGGTGGCTAATTTTTTTATAGCCTGTGTATGAAAGTTTAGAAAACCTTGGTCTATTTTGAAATCTAACATCATTCAGTAATTTTTTTATAACTTTACTCGAAATACTAGATCCCATAAACAATGTCTCGCTCATACCCCTGGCATTTAAGAGTCTATCGGTAAATATATGGCCTCGTTCAGGATCATCCATTAGCTGTATTTCATCGACAGCAAGAAACTCTACTGGTTTATCTACTGGCATAGATTCAACTGTACATGCCCAATATTGAGGATTCGGAGGAATAATTCTTTCTTCGCCAGTTATCATTGCAACCCTAGATGGTCCAACTTCTTTAACTAATTTATCATACACTTCTCTTGTTAGTAACCTCAGGGGTAGTCCAATCATACCTGATTTATGCGCAACTAGCCTTTCTAGTGCGTAATGAGTTTTTCCGGTGTTAGTTGGACCAAGTGCTGCAATAATAGCCATAAGTTGTTTTACAAAATTTTAGTTTATATTCAAGTTAAATAAAAAATAACGATACACTCCATATAGTGTCATATAAAATTACTAACTGGACTACTTGAAGAACATACCATGACCGAATCAATCACATGGATAGTTTCTTGCTATGTTCTATACTATATGTAGATGTTAATAAACGATTAGTACTATTTATAATAAATGTATTTTCATTATAAATTTTATTATAAAAATGTATATTATGATAAAAATATGGAGCTTTAGTTATGGACTTTTCTATACCGCAAGAGATTCAGGATTATTTAGATATTCTTGATAATTTTATCGAAAATAAAATTAAACCTATAGAGATGAAGAACGATAATATTCGGTTTTTTGATCATCGTAGAGAACATTCTAGAACTGACTGGGATCGCGGAGGACTTCCTTCAGAGGATTGGGAGGATCTATTAAGCGAGATGAGGACGGTAGCGGATGAGGCCGGACATCTTAGGTATGGATTACCAGCTGAATATGGAGGTCAAGATGGTTCTAATCTATCAATGGCAATTATTAGAGAACACTTGGCCGCAAAAGGCTTAGGACTTCACAATGACTTACAGAATGAGAATTCTATTGTAGGAAATTTTCCTCAGATTTTAATGTTTAGGGATTTTGGTACGCCTGATCAAAAAGATAAGTTTATTAAAGGTATGTTAGATGGAAGTATTAAAATATCGTTTGGTTTAACTGAACCAGAGCATGGTTCAGATGCAACATGGATGGAAACAAACGCAATACCAGAAAAAAGAGATGGTGTTGATGGTTGGTTAATTAATGGATCAAAAACCTGGAACACCGGTTTGCATAAGGCAAATTATGATATGATTTTTGCCCGTACAAGTGGCGACAATGGATCGCCAAAAGGTATTTCTTGTTTTCTAGTTCCAACATCTTCCGACGGTTTTAATATTGAAGAATTTATGTGGACTTTTAATATGCCAACCGATCACGCCTTAATAAGCATGAAAAATGTTTGGGTTCCCTCCAATGCAATTCTAGGTAAATTGGATAAAGGTCTTGATCTTGCTCAACACTTTGTTCATGAAAATAGAATTCGTCAAGCTGCTTCAGGAGTAGGAGCAGCACAATATTGTATAAATATGAGTGTAGATTATGCAAACGAAAGAAAACCTTTTGGTAAACCTCTTTCAACAAATCAAGCTATTCAATTTCCTTTAACTGAACTTCACACAGAGTGTGAAATGATAAGAAATTTAGTTTACAAGACTGCATGGCAAATGGATCAAATGACTAAACCCGAGGTCGCAATTAACTTGTCTGACAAAGTATCAATGTGCAATTATCGATCTAACAGATTAGTTTGCCAAGCTGCCGATCAAGCTATTCAAGTACATGGTGGTATAGGTTATTCTCGTCATAAGCCTTTTGAGCATATATATCGACACCATAGGAGATATAGGATTACGGAAGGGTCAGAGGAAATTCAAATTAGGAAGGTTGCAGGGTATCTTTTTAAATTTTTAAAACGAGGAAAAAAATAAAGGAATAATCTATGAGAATATTTTTTTTAACAATAACTTTATTTATTAGCATTACTTTATTTAACTATGAAGCTAAATCACAATTATCCATTGATACTGATATTACAATATTAAGGGCTCAATCCGATGAAGGTAACCCAGACGCTAAGTTTTATTTAGGAACTCAATATTATATTGGGAGAGATTTGAATCAAGATTTTGATAAAGCAATTAAACTTTTTCAGCAAGCCTCTGACGGAGGAAATGTTTCAGCTACTTTTAATTTAGGAATTATTTATGCAAAAGGAAGAGGCGTTGAAATTAATGAGGAAAAAGCATTTGATTATTATAAAAAAGCAGCTTATGGCGGCCTACCTCAGGCTCAATTTAATTATGCATTATGGTTAAGGGAGGGAAGAGTGGGTGAGGCTAATCCAATAGAGGCTATAGAGTGGTTTAAGGCTTCAGCTAATAAAAATTTTGATCGGTCACTAATTGAGCTTGCAAAAGGTTATGAGACTGGAGTTGCTGGAAGGCGAGATTATAGAGAGGCAGTTAAATTATATAGGCGAGCAAGAGCGAATGACGATAATAGAGATAACTCACCTTATCTGCAGGCTACGTTTTATTTAGGTAGATTGTATCTAAAAGGACTAGGAGTTTCTCAAAATGCTAATAAGGGTTTAAAATTTATAAGAGAAGCTGCTGACGGAAAGGTTAATGCTGCTTTAGTTGAAATGGGAAGAATTTATGAAGAAGGACGTTATCTAAATAAAGATTTAAACTTTGCTCTAAATTACTTTTTAGAATCCAAGAAGAATGGTTTTATTGAATCAGAAGAGGATATTATTAGAATTAAGAAAAAATTGGGGTCTTCATAGATAAATCTATCTTGACGTATACTTAATAGGTATATAAAACCCAAGCTTAACTTTAAATTAAAAATTGGTATTTATTATGTCTAGACAATGTGAACTTAGCGGAAAAGGTGTGATGACAGGTAACAATGTTAGTCATGCTAAAAATAGGACGAGAAGAAGATTTTTGCCTAATTTATGTAATGTTAGTCTTGCAAGTGACAAACTCAATCAAACAATACGTTTTCGAGTAAGCGCACATGCCCTTAGATCAGTAGAACATGTTGGTGGTCTGGATAATTTTTTAATTAAGGCAAAAGATTCTGAGCTTTCAATTAAGGCTAGAAAACTTAAAAAAAGAATAGTTAGCGTTTAAACCCCAATCTTAATCCTTTTCTTGTGACGCGAATTAAATTCTTCATCAAATAAACCAGCCAGTTGTTCCGTTATAGCCCCACCAAGCTGTTCAGCATCTACTATCGTCACAGCTTTTCTATAATATCTATTTACATCGTGACCAATTCCAATTGCTGTTAGTTCAATCGATGAATCAAGCTCGATTTTTTGAATTACTTGCTTAAGGTGTCTTTCAAGATAATTACCTGCATTTACTGAGAGGGTTGAGTCATCAACTGGGGCACCATCTGAAATAACCATAAGAATTTTTCTTTGTTCTGTTCTTCCAAGTAATCTTTTGTGGGCCCATTCTAATGCTTCCCCATCAATATTTTCTTTTAACAAGCCTTCTCTTAACATTAACCCGAGGTTACGTTTTGATCTTCTCCAGGGTTCATCAGCAGTTTTATAGATAATATGTCTAAGATCATTTAAGCGACCAGGAGCAGGTTGTTTTCCTCCCTCTAACCAAGATTCTCTTGATTTTCCACCCTTCCATGCTTTTGTTGTAAACCCAAGGACTTCAGTTTTTACAGAACACCTTTCAAGTGTTCTTGCTAAAATATCGGCGCACATGGCGGCAATTGTTATTGGCCTTCCTCTCATAGAACCAGAATTATCAATTAATAACGATACAACTGTATCTCGGAATTCAATATCTTTTTCCATTTTAAAAGATAATGCTGATGTTGGATCAATAATAACCCTAGTCAATTTTGAAACATCTAATAGGCCTTCTTCAAGATCAAACTCCCATGAACGATTTTGTTGGGCCAATAATTTTCTTTGTAATTTATTTGCTAACCTTGTTACCGCCCCTTGAAGATGATTGAGCTGTTGGTCTAAATATTCTCTTAATCTTTCAAGCTCTTCCATTTCGCATAAATCAACAGCTTTAATTTCTTCATCATATTTTTCAGTAAAGATTTTGTAGGGAAGCTCTCTTCTTTGTTCGTTGTCATTGCCCCTACCTCTTGCAGATTGGGCAAGACTATCATCCTCATTATCTGATTCTTCTCCAACCTCAGACATCTCGGTTTCCAATGAGTCATCCTCCTCTGGGGTACCATCATCGGCTTCCATATCATCTGATTGTGTTTCATCATCTGAAGTCGATTCATCCTCTTCAGCGTCTGAGAATTCTTCATTCTCATTCTCATTACTATCATCTTCTTGATCTTCTTCTGTTGGATCTTCACCTAACTCATCACCAAGCTCTAGATCACCAATCAGTTTTCTTGTTATTTTAGCATATTCTTTTTGGTCTTGGACGCTCTTTATCAACTTATCTATTGATGTTTCAGCTCTCTCTTCTATCCATTTCTTCCAAGGTTGAATATACTCTTGTGCCTCATCAATTTTATTACCAGTTAAACGCTCCATCACAATATATGATAGAGCTTCAATCATTTTACCTTCAGGGCTGTCATTATTTACACTTAAGACTTTTCTTTTTATTTTGGTTTTTTCCATTTCCACTAAATTATTGGAAACACCAGTCATTGAATTAGAGCCTATAGCATCACACCTTACTTTCTCGAGAGAGTTATATATTCCTTTTGCATTCTGGCCCTGAGGAGAATATTTTTCATCTATCATTTCTTTGTGATGGGCTAGATATAGTGCAAGTGAATCTGCCTCACCTCTTAACGAATTAATTTGAGCAGAGTCCATATTTTTATTTGGCATTGGCAGTCTTGCTTTTAGACCACTCAAATTACCTTTATCTGATCCAAAACTAACAGTAAGTTCATCTTGTTTTGAGATCGAACGCATAGCCATAGTTAAGGCACGCTTAAACTCATCAATATCTGAGGATTTATTTGTCACTATCGTTTTCTGATTTCAATATTACAGATGTATCTACCAACTCTTCACCGAAGCTCCTTTGGTAAAACTCTGCAATAGTTTGTCGTTCTAATTCATCGCACTTATTAAGAAAGGTTAATTTAAAGCTCAAACCTACATCTTTAAGAATTTCGGTATTTTGAGCCCATGTTAAAACAGTTCGAGGACTCATAACGGTAGAAATATCGCCGTTAATAAAGCTATTTCTTGTTAGATCTGCAACTCTTATCATTTTAGAAATAATTTCCTTACCCTCTTTATTGTTAAAGGTTTTTGCTTTTCTAGAAACAATATTTAATTCATCCTCATGTGGAAGATAGTTAAGAGCGCTTACAATTGACCAACGGTCCATTTGACCTTGGTTAATTTGTTGAGTTCCATGATAAAGCCCAGATGTGTCGCCTAAGCCGACAGTATTCGTTGTTGAAAATAAACGGAAATATTTATGAGGTGTTATAACCTTATTTTGGTCTAGAAGTGTAAGCTTACCAGAGATTTCAAGAACCCTTTGTATTACAAACATTACGTCTGGTCGTCCTGCATCGTACTCATCAAAGACCAATGCCACAGGATTCTGAATTGCCCAAGGCAAAAGTCCCTCACGGAACTCTGTTATTTGTTTTCCATCTTTTAGCGTAATCATATCTTTGCCAATTAAATCAATCCTACTAACGTGACTGTCGAGGTTAATTCTAATACAAGGCCAATTTAATCTAGCTGCTATTTGTTCAATATGGGTAGATTTACCAGTACCGTGGTAGCCTTGAACCATAACCCTTCTGTCATGTGAGAAGCCTGCTAGAATAGCTATAGTAGTTTCATGATTAAATAAATAATCCTCATCAATCTCAGGAACATATTCATTTGTTTTTGAATATGCAGGTACCTTTAAATCAGTATCAAGATCAAACATTTCTTTAACAGATATCTCAATATCTGGGCTTCCAATATCTATAATTTTTTTTGTATCCGTGCTCATAAATTAATTCCTTTCTTTTATTAATACGATTGTTTAGCAAATTCAGATATAATTTAACAGTGCCCTTTTGATTTTAAAGCTTTATAGGCACTGATTACTTCCTTTAATAAATCTTCTTGAGAATTATCGCCCCCATTTGTGTCTGGGTGAAGACTTTTCACAACCTCTTTAAATTTTTTTCTTATATCACTTTTGTTTGAAACAGAATTAAAATCAAGAAGCTTGTAGGCCTTTTCAGATATTTTACCTTTTTTTATTTTAGATTGTCTTTCATATTTTGACGTTTTTTCTTTTTCAAATAAATCAAAAGGATCATCAAAAGCACTACCGTCATTTTTGGCAAATTTTGAAAAGTAGCTTGCCTGAGGGTTTGTTCCTGATTTCCAGGTTGGCCTATGTCCAATTATTGCAGAAATTTGATAATCAATAACCTCTTCTTCGCTCATCCCTTCGAAGAAATTATAATTCTTATTAAAATCCTTTATATGATTGAGGCAGTAAAAAAATTTTACAGAAGATTTTGTTTTTGCAAGGAACTCGCCATTTTCATTGCAACCCCCATAGTCACAGACTTGTTTTTTTGATAATATTTTCGGTTTTATCCTTAAATTATTAAAATATTTTGGGTTTAGTTTCATATAGAATCAATTCCTAGCTTATTCATAAGTATTCGATTTTAACTTATAATCTGATATAGTAGAAATATTAAAATGGAAATAAAAGAAATTATCTTAAAAAAACTCTCTGAGGCTCTTTCTCCTTTATTTATAGAGGTAGAAGACCAGTCTCATTTGCATGCAAATCATAATGAAAGTGCTAAGGCGGGGGGAACTCATTTTAAAATATCTATAAAGTCAGAGGAATTTAACAATATTAAACCAATCGAAAGACATAGAATTGCTATGAACATTCTTAAAGAAGAATTTAATAATGGATTGCATGCTGTTTCATTTGATTTAAAGGATTCAAAAGATTAACTCTTATTTTTTATATTTAAATTTTCTTAGGAGGGTGTTTTGAAAAAAATAAAAAGAAATACTGTAGAATTTATTTTTATAATCTTATTTTTTTTCAGTAACCTTGCTTTGGCTCAAGATAAAACAATTGAAGAAATTATAGTTACTGGTTCTTATATTAAAGTTAGCCCTAAAGATGGATCCTCACCCGTTGACATAATAACTAGAGATGAAATTGATGGGATGGGAGCTTTTTTAACGTCTGACATCACTAGAAATCTATCCATTAATTCAGGCTCTGAAAATAATACCGATGCATTTACCTCAGGAAATACACAAGGGACGTCAAATATTAATTTAAGGGGGTTAGGTTTATCTTCTACACTAGTCTTGATTGATGGCAGAAGACAAACTGTAACTGGTGCAACAGCCAATGATGGTAGTGTTTTTGTTAATACTTCAACAATTCCATTAATTGCTATTGAAAGGGTGGAGGTTCTTAAAGAGGGGGCTGCATCAATTTATGGATCTGATGCAATGGCTGGAGTGGTTAACTATATCTTTCGAAGAGATTTTGCGGGAGCTGAATTAGAAATATCTAATCAAAAAGCTGACGCTGGAGGCCAAGAAGATAGATCTTTAAACTTTATAATTGGCAATGAAAGAAACGGTTTAAACTGGATGTTAGCAGGAAGCTTTCTTGATAGATCGGCTATGGCAGGAAGTGAAAAACCTGAAATTTCTCAACTGGCTGTTAGTGGTCTTGGAAATAGCTTTCTTCTTTTTGCGCCTTCCAACGTCAATAAAGGTCCTTACAAAGGGGACTATAGTATATTTGAAAACATACCAGACGCTGACTGCGTTAAAAATAAAGGTATAATTATCCCTCAAGGAAGTGGATCACGGTGTGGATTTTTGTATGGTCCAAGGTTCAACCTTGTAAATGATGAAAATCATGAAAACTTTTATGGTTCATTGAAAAAAGAATTCGTTAATGGAGTAATGCTTGATGCAGACTTTATGTATTCTTCTAGTAAAGTAAATGACAACCCTCAGTCACCGTCTTACCCAGCTCTTTCTTATTTAGAAACTGCTAATTTAATAATGCCTGAAACAGCAGGTAATCCATTCGGAGTTCCTGTAATGTGGTTAGGGCGTCCTTTGGGCTCATCCTATCCATCACCATTGGCTCCTAGAAGTATTGATACTCAAAGAATTTCGTTAGGTATGTCTGGAGAGCTTAATAACGGCTTTGACTGGGATATACATTATACATCAAGTAAGGATGAAGGTTACATCAGTCAACCAGATACAAGTAAACAGAGGTTTACTAGCGCCATTAAAGGTCAGGGCGGTGTAACTGGTGATCAAACTTGGAATCTTTTTAATTCATCTGCAAATACTTCACCTTTAGTGGATTGGATATCTACTAAACAAGAAACTTGGACTGACAATAGATTGGATGTTTTAGATTTTGTTTTTTCTGGAGATATAAAAACAAATGCATTTGAGAATATTGCAATGGCAGTAGGATTGCAGCTTAGAAAAGAAGAATTTTCTGTGAAACGCGATAAAGACTCACGTATAGAATTTGATAATAATGGAAATATTTCAAAACCAGCGGACTTATTATTTTTAGGGGGTGGTATAGAGGCAAGTGCAAAAAGAAATGCAATGGCAGCATTTGCTGAATTTTCTATTCCGTTA
Source organism: Hyphomicrobiales bacterium (assembly GCA_028339975.1). Lineage (GTDB taxonomy): Bacteria > Pseudomonadota > Alphaproteobacteria > MED-G09 > MED-G09 > MED-G09. Next base: position 225,384 of record JAOLDG010000001.1, read on the forward strand.
GGTGATAATTTTTTACTTAAAACAGCACTTCGATATGAAGAATTAGAAGATAACAATACATTTGATCCGAAAATATCATTGCGTTACCAACTATCAGATGCCGTTGTTTTACGAGGGTCTTTAAGCACATCCTTTAGGGAACCTTCATTATCCCAGCTTTATTCAGGCCAGGTTAGCTTGCAGGGTATTCAGGATTACTCTGAAGGAAGTCCAAAAGGTGGAACTACCTTTATTCGCATTGCTCAAAATGGAAATGATAGACTGTCCCCTGAAGAATCTGAAAATTTAAATCTTGGCGTACTTTGGAATCCTAAAGATAATTTAAGTTTTAAATTGGATTATTGGGCAATTGATTATTCAAATGTTATTACAATAGAAAGTCCTCAAGGTAAGGTGATAAATAATCCACTAGATTCAGATGTTAAGAGAACAGTTGATGGAACTCTTTTAGGTGTAACAACAAAATATTTTAATGCTGCAAATGTTGATACTAATGGTATTGATATTGAAATAAATTATAGTTTTGATACTAATTTAGGTTTATTAAATATGGTACTGAGAGGAACTCATATTTTAAAATATGAGATTCCAGATACATCAGGTGGATCTAAAGATGTGGTTGGATTATTTAACCATGATAATTTTGCTAGATCGCTGCCTGAAACTAAAATTATTTTAAATGCAGATATTATCAATAATCAACATATTTTTTCATTAGTTGGTCGCTATACTTCTGACTATAAAACTACTCGAGTATTAAGTTCTTCCGCAAAAAGTTTGGGGTATAATCAAAATATAGATGAATGGTTTAGTATTGATTCTAAGTATAATTATTCCTTTGAATTTAATGAAAACGCGATGAGATTAAGTTTGGGTATCAAAAATATTTTTGATGAAGAAGCTCCCCAGGTTTATGATGCAGCTAATTTTAGTTATGATCCAAGACAACATGATACAAGGGGTCGGTTAGCTTATATTGGATTAAAATTATTGCGATAGATGAGGTTACGTATTTATTTCCTTTTCGCACAATAGTTTGACTAAAAAATAAAAGTAATTAATAAATTAAACTTTTTCTACTCTCAGTGAGGTAATTTGATTTCTTGTTCTACCTAGAATTTTAAATTTAAACCCATAAAAGATATATGCGCTTCCAACCTTAGGTATAGTTTGCGATTCATGTATTATTAGACCAGCTAGTGTTGTCGCTTCAGTATCTGGGATATCCCATCCATAATTTCTATTAAGATCCCTTATACTCATACCCCCATCGACATCAATTGAGTTTGAAAACTCAGAAATAACTTCTTCAGTTTCCACATCATGTTCATCATCTATTTGACCAACAATTTCTTCTAGAATATCTTCTAGAGTAATTAATCCCATAATTGATCCGTACTCATCAACAACTAGGGCCATATGAAGTTTTTTGTCTAAGAAAGCATTTAGTTGCTCTTTCAGACTCGTTGTTTCAGGGACAAACCAGGGTTTAGATAATATTTTTCTTATATTAATATTTTGGAAATCATTATTATTCAGGAACGCTTCTTTTGTAAGAGATTTTATATGCAATAAGCCTATAAAATTATCAGTATTTTCTTCCCAAACAGGAATTCGCGTAAAAGGTGAAGAGAGAATTTCCTTAATTATCTTTTCATTAATTTCATTAATATCAATTGCTGTAATATTTTTTCTATGCACCATTACATCTTCAACGGTAATGTCAGGTAGATCAAGAATAGCTCCTAGCATATCTCGGTCACCTTTTTTTACTTCACCCTCTTGATGGTGAATAGATATTTGACCCCTTAATTCATCATGAGCATCCACTAGTTTTTTTGATTCATTATTGTTTCTAACAAAATAACTGGAGGCTTTTTGCGCCAGGTTTGCTAAGGGACCTAATATTTTTATAGTTATTTTAATAGGTAACGCAGCTTTTAGAGACCACATATCAGAATATTTTAGAGCAATTATTTTTGGGAGTATTTCTGCAAAAATTACAACTAAGGATGTCATTACTATTGTTGCTACTATTACTCCAACATCACCAAATAAAGATATGAAAAGACTGGTAGTTAATGCCGAGGCAAGGATATTTACTAAATTATTACCCAATAAAAGAGTGCTAATTAGCTTATCTTGTTGAGAAATTAATTTTTCTACTTCTGCTGCTTTTTTATTTCCTTCATCAGCTAAATGTCTTATTCGTGCTTTAGATACGGCTGTTAAAGCAGTTTCTGATCCAGAAAAAAAAGCAGAGACTATTAACAATCCTAAAATTGATCCAAAAAATATTGCAAGTGTCATAAACATTTATTGAAATCCTTCATCGATAAGAAAATCATTAATATCTTTATCTTCTAGGCCATCCTTTATGAATGCTTTGCCAATACCTTTTAATAGAATTAAGGTATTTTTATCATCTTTTCGTTTTTTATCTCTAGCCAATATATCAATTATATCGACTGCCCTCAGAGTCGTATTCAGATCTGAATAATGCGATGGAATTCCTGCAGCTTTTATAAGATTAGTGACTTGGTTTACATCGTTTTCTGAGCAAAGATTCATTTTATTAGAGAATTTGGCTGATAAGCACATGCCAAAGCCAATTGCCTCACCATGAAGAATACCCGATCCATCAGTATTAATTTTATTTTCAATAGCATGTCCAAATGTATGTCCGAGATTTAGTAGAGCTCTAGAACCTCTCTCCCGCTCATCTTCTTCCACAATATCCGCTTTCATTTGACAGGACGTTGATACTGCCTCAATTAGTAATTCTGTGTTCAGCTTAAGAATGCCTCGCTGGTTATCTTTTAGCCATTCAAAAAAATCTTTATTACCTAAAATCGAATATTTAATAACCTCCGAGTAACCTGATACTAGTTCTCTGTAAGGCAGTGTTGATAATAAGCTAACATCTATGATAACTGCTTTGGGTTGATAAAATGCACCTACTAGGTTTTTTCCTTCACCCATATTGATTGCTGTCTTTCCTCCGACGGATGAGTCCACTTGAGATAATAATGTGGTAGGGATTTGAATAAAATCTATTCCACGGAAAATAATTGAGGCTGTGAATCCGACAAGATCTCCTATAACGCCACCACCTAATGCAATAAGTGTATCTTGCCTTTCAATTTTTAAACCCACGAGCTCTTCAATCAAGAGCTCTAATTGATTAAAAGTCTTACTTTTTTCTCCGGGAGGTATAATCACGACTTGAGTTTCTATATTTCCATCATTAAGGATTTTATGAATAGAAGGAAGAACAAAGCCGGCTACATTTTCATCTGTAATTATAAACACCTTAGGTCTTGAAATTACACCTGAAACTTCACTTAAGAGCGTATCTTTAATATTATCATTAATTATAATTTTATATGATCGATCTTTTAGATTTATATTTATATCTTTATATTTTTTCATTTTCATCAATTATCAAATAACTTTTTAAGGATTTAAGGATTTTTTTAATAACGAGTGACTTATCTAAACCATCAACAACTATTTTAATATCTGCCTTTGAATATTCTTTTTCTCTTTCTTTTAAAAGTAATGATAGCACTTTTTGTCTATTACCTACATCAAGAAGTGGTCTATTTTTTGAATTTTTTAATCTTTCTATTAAAGTTTCTTCGTTGGCCTTAAGCCAAATTGAAATACAGTCTTTTTTGATTTTCCTTTGAATTTCTTTATTAATAAATGAACCTCCTCCAGAAGATATAATTGATGCCTCTTTATTTATTAATGATTTAAAAATAACCATTTCTCTTTCTCTAAAATAGTCTTCACCATGTTTTTCAAAAATATCACTAATACTTAACTCTAACTCTTTCTCAATTTCGTTATCAGTATCATAAAATGGTAAGGAAATTTCTTCTGATAGAAGTCTCCCTATCGAAGTTTTACCAACACCCATTATTCCAATTAGGACAATAGAGGGCTGATTATTATATTTTAAAGTATTTTTTTTCATTATCAGATTTATAACGTTATTAATGAAATAATATAACCTTATATTTTGTATAATTATTTAATTAGCATTAATTTAATAATAAGCAGTTATAATATCGTTCAAGGGAGAATAACTTTGAAAAAAAATTATAAAATTAAACTTTTATTAATAATTATTTTATTTTTTATTTTAATCGTAAGCCTTACCTTTGTTGAGCCCGAGGTAAATGAAATTAATAAAGTCATATCGAATGATGATTTAAATTTTAAATAAATAGGTAAAACTATGAAAGAGTTTGGTGATGAAATAATTAATTGGGAAAAATATTGGTCAAATAATATAGAAAGATTTGATATTTTTTTTAATCATCTTTACATGGCTAGAGGTCTGAGTAAAAATTCAATTACATCATATAGGGATGACTTTAAAAGTTTATGTTCGTTTATTTGGAATAAAGAGTGGTTTAAAGAATCAGTTCATTCCAATAAAAAAACAAATTATTCTGGAATAGACTCCTTATTGAAGTATTCAAAAATTTATTATGTGGAAGATTTCTCTATTAATGAAATAAGAGAATATTTTATAGAATTAAGGTTGAAGAGTTTTAAAGAATCTACAATCAACAGAAGGTTTTCTGCATTTAATCAATTTTTTCTTTTTGAAATTAACGAATTGAGGCTTCAAGAAAATCCTATGGATTTTATTGAAAGAGTTGTCTCAAAAAGAATATTACCTGATGTTTTGACTGAAGATGAAGTTGAGGTGATTTTAAATTTTACAAATGATTTAATTAAAGAAAAGAGCGGTCAACAAAAGAAAAAGCATTTGAGAACGTCATGCATAGTAGAAATATTGTATGCAACAGGTATGAGGGTAAGTGAACTAATTACATTAAAAATATCAGATTTAAGGCTGCAGAGAAGAATTTTAAACGTTATTGGAAAGGGTGATAAGCAAAGAATCATTCCTTTAACAGATCGTACAGTAGATATAATAAATAGCTGGATGTGTTATGTTCCAGAGCACTCTGTTTTTTTATTTCCCTCCTATGGAATGAGTGGACATATTACAAGAGATTCTATTAACAAAATACTTTTGAATATTTCTTCAAAGACAAATATTGACAGAAAGAGATTAACTCCTCATAAATTGCGCCACGCATTCGCTACTCATATTATGAATCGTGGTGCAGATTTAAGGGTAGTTCAGGAATTATTAGGACATTCAAGTATTTCAACTACAGAAATATATACTCATATTCTTGATGCAAGGTTGGTTGAGTCTTTAAAGAAATCTCACCCTCTATCAAAAGGAAATACTTAAGATACTATATTTTTTTAAAAATTTATGAGTTAAAATAAAGAATGGTAAATTATTTAAATTTTGAGAAGCCTTTGTCAAAGATTGAAGGAAAAATTCGTGAACTTAATGAGGTAAGGCTTCAAGATGATAATGGATCTATTTCTCTTAATGAAATCAATAAATTAGAAGCCAGGGCTCAAGAGGTATTAGCAAATTTATATAAGAATTTGAGTACTTGGGAGAAGACTCAAGTTGCAAGGCACCCTGACCGTCCTCATTTTCTAGATTACTCGAAGGGGCTGGCTAATAATTTTATACCTCTTTCGGGCGATAGATCTTTCGGTGAAGATAAGGCTATAATTGGAGGTATTGCAAAAATTGACAATATATCTGTAATGCTAATTGGTCATGAGAAAGGCTTTAATACAGAAACTCGCTTAAAACATAATTTTGGTATGGCTCATCCCGAGGGCTATAGAAAGTCAATAAGATTAATGAATCTTGCCGAAAGGTTTGATTTACCTGTTATTACTTTTATAGATACTCCTGGGGCTTATCCAGGTATTGGCGCCGAAGAGCGTGGCCAATCAGAAGCAATAGCTCGATCAACGGATCGTACTTTGTCATTGGGCGTTCCTGTTATTTCAATAATTATTGGTGAAGGGGGGTCTGGAGGAGCAATTGCACTTGCGGCAGCCAATAAAGTTTTAATGTTGGAGCATTCGATATATACCGTAGCCTCCCCAGAGGCCTCAGCATCTATTCTTTGGAGAAGCTCAGAAAAAGCTGAGCTTGCCGCAACCGCAATGAAGATAACCTCAGATGACCTTAAGAAATTAGGAGTAATAGATGAAATTATTGACGAGCCTCTAGGTGGAGCTCACAGGGAGCGTTCACAAGCTATTATGCAGGCTAAAATAGCAATAGTTGATAGCATCAATGAACTTTCTTCTTTAAGTTCCCCTGAGTTAAGAAAACATAGACGAGAAAAATTCTTGAAAATCGGAAGAGATCTTTAAGGTTTAATTTTTTCCGTGACAATTCTTAAATTTTTTATTTGATCCACATGGGCAAGTTTCATTTCTTCCGACTTTCCCCCAAGTATTTGGATTATTTGGATTAATTTCAGTATCTTGAACTTTATTTCTAATTGTTTTATTCTTCAGTGTATCTTCTTTTTCTTTATTATGGCTGGTTTGTATTTGATTATTATTTTGATTTAATTTTTCTATTGCCTCATCTGAAACCATTCTTATGTGAAATAGAGTTTTTGTAACATCTTCACGGAATTTATTGAGCAAGGACTCAAACAATAAAAAAGATTCAGATTTATATTCATTCAGTGGATCCCTCTGGCCATAACCTCTTATCCCCACTATTTGCCTTAGATCTTCAAGTTGACCAAGGTGATCAGTCCAATTTTGATCGATAATCTGCATTAATATTGATTTTTCTATACTATCTGAAATTTTTTCACCAAATCCATTTCTTTTTGTTAAGTATTCATTATCAACATGCTTAATTAACTTTTCCTCTAATTGCTCAACATCTATTTCAGGATCTAAAAGCCAATCTTTTAAAGGTACTTGAAGGTTAAATATTCTTTTTATTTCTTTTTCTATTAATTCTGAATCCCAATCATCAATAAATGATTTTTCTGGTATGGCGTTATTTAAAATTTCACTAATAACTTCTGATCTCATATCATTAATCGTTTCATTAACATTTTCTTGCTTCAATAGATCAAGCCTTTGCTCAAAAATGACTTTTCTTTGATCATTCATCACGTTATCAAACTTAAGAAGCGTTTTTCTAATTTCAAAATTTCTTGATTCGACTTTTTTCTGTGCTCTTTCTAGTGCAGTATTGATCCAGGGGTGTATTATTGATTCACCCTCTTCAAGTCCCAATTTTTTAAGAATGAGGTCTAGTTTTCCTGAACCAAATATCCTCATTAGGTCATCTTCAAGGCTAAGATAAAATTTTGATTCACCTGCGTCACCCTGCCTTCCCGACCTTCCTCTGAGTTGATTATCTATTCTTCGGCTTTCGTGTCGTTCTGTCCCTATTACATATAAGCCGCCAGCATTAATGGTTTTAGTTTTATCATCATCTGAATTACCATCCCCGCCAAGCTGAATGTCTGTTCCTCGTCCGGCCATATTTGTTGCTATAGTTACTTTTCCAAAGTTACCCGCTTGGGCAATTATTTCAGCTTCCTGTTCATGATACTTTGCGTTTAAGACGCTATGATCTATTTTTTTATTTTTAAGAAGCTTTGATAAATATTCTGAGCGTTCAATACTTGTAGTTCCGACTAAAACTGGCTGACCTTTTTTATTGCATTCAATTATTGATTCAATTATTGCACTATATTTTTCTTCAACAGTTCTATAAATTTCATCATCTTGGTCTTTTCTGGAAATTTTTATATTTGACGGAATTGAAATAACATCAAGGTTATAAATATCTAAAAATTCTTCAGATTCTGTGCTTGCTGTCCCAGTCATACCGGATAACTTATTGTATAATCTAAAGTAATTTTGAAAAGTAATTGAAGCCATTGTTCTATTTTCAGGCTGGATCATTACTCTTTCTTTCGCCTCCAGCGCCTGATGTAGACCATCAGAAAATCTTCTCCCCTCCATCATTCTTCCGGTAAATTCATCAATAATAATTACTTGATTATCCTTAACTAAATAATCTGAATCTTTATTAAATATTTTATGTGCTTTTAGAGCTTGATTGATGTGGTGAACTAAACTTACATTTTCCATATCATAAATACTTGAATCTTTATCCATTAACTTTTCGGTAACTAATAATTCATCTAGAAAGTCATTACCCTCATCAGTGAGCGTTACATTTTTTGATTTTTCGTCAATATCGATATGATTACCTAAGATCCTAGGTATTATTTTATCAATTTTATTATAAAGCTCTGACTTATCATCTACTTGACCAGAAATCACTAATGGTGTTCTTGCTTCATCAATTAAAATAGAATCTACTTCATCAACAATTGCAAAGTGATGACCTCTTTGCACAAGTTGATCAATATTATACTTCATATTATCTCTTAAATAATCAAAGCCAAATTCGTTATTTGTCCCATAAGTTATATCTGCTTTATAAGATTTTCGTTTTTCTTCCTCATCTAAATCAGAAGTAATTGTCCCAACAGTCATTCCTAAAAAATTATAAATCTGCCCCATCCACTCTGAATCACGCTTGGCTAGATAGTCATTAACTGTAACAACGTGGACACCTTTACCTTCTAGTGCATTCAAGTAAACTGGAAGAGTTGCCACTAAGGTTTTCCCTTCCCCAGTTTTCATCTCGGAAATATCTCCTTGGTTAAGGACTAGCCCTCCCAACAACTGAACATCAAAATGTCTTTGTCCTAATGTTCTTTTCCCAGCCTCTCTCACAACCGCAAAAGCCTCATTTAGAATACTCTCTAAGCCTTCACCAGATTGGATTCGGGATCTAAATTCTATAGTTTTATTTTTTAAACTTTCATCGCTTAATTTTTCATATACTGTTTCAAGCTGATTGATTTCAATCACCTGGCTTTGGAATTTCTTCAGCTTTCTCTCATTGCTTGATCCGAAAACATTATTAAGTATTGAATTAAGGGTTGGCATATATTTTTAGTTCCACTATTTTTACAAATTCTCTTATACTCATGTAGGTAGGGCCTTGAAAGTTGTCAACCAGACTAAGTAAGATATTGGAATTTTACTATATATAGTTTACTTCCTTTAATATAATTTTTTAAGAAAAAAAGAGATCAAAATGATTAAAATAATATCACCGCTTGCTCCAAAGAGCTTTCCTAAACTTCCTAAAATAAAAGGTGTTAAAATTGGAACAGCCAATTCAGGAGTAAAATATAAAGGTCGGAGTGATATTTTTACGGCTCTTTTTGATAAAGGTACAAGTGTTGCCGGAGTTTTTACTAAATCAAAGCTGCCTGCTGAGCCCGTATCTTTTTGTAAAAAAAATATATCGGATGGAAAAGCCAGAGCATTAATTGTTAATGCTGGTTATGCTAATGCCTTTACGGGTGCTAAAGGTAAAAAAATCAATAAATCAATAGCATCCAATGTAAAAAAAATAGTTAAATGTAGTGAGAAAGACATTTTTATATGTTCAACGGGTGTTATTGGTGAACAAATTCCCTTAAGGCCAACTAATAAAGCGATAGCACAGTCGATTAAAAAAGGAGATTCAAGTTGGAAGGAATGTTCAAAATCAATTAGAACAACTGATACCTTTCCGAAGGCCTCCGGAAGAAAAATTATTATAGATGGTCAAGAGGTATCACTTACTGGTATTGCAAAGGGATCAGGAATGATTTCTCCCAATATGGCGACAATGCTGGCCTTTATTTTTACTGATGCTGCTATCGATAGAAGTGTTCTTCAGACTTTACTAAATTTCGAATTACGAAATAGCTTTAATGCAATTACCGTTGATAGTGATACTTCCACTAATGATTCAGTTTTAGTTTTTGCGACTGGGAAGGCAATGGATTCAAAAGATAGTAAGGTTATTTCACGAATAGGCGACCCCAGGCTGGTTGAATTTAGAAAAGCTTTTAGTGAAATTATGCATGATTTAGCTATTCAGATAGTTAAGGATGGCGAGGGTGCTACAAAATTAATTCATGTAAAAGTATCTGGTGCAGAAAACTCTTCATCTGCTAAGAAAATTGCCAGATCAGTTGCTGATTCTCCTTTGGTAAAAACTGCTATTGGGGCATCTGACCCTAATTGGGGAAGAATAATAATGGCCATGGGCAAAACGAAAGAATCTATTCAACCGAAAAAAATAAGCTTAGCTATAGGAAAAAATTTAATTTTAAAAGACGGAGAATTATCTAGATCTTACTCTGAATCTAGAACAAAAAAATACATGCAAGAGGATGAAATTTTAATTAACATCGGCTTAGGAATTGGAAAAGGAGATTCAGATATCTGGACTTGTGATTTAACTGAAGGATATATTAGAATAAATGCAGACTATAGAAGTTAATCGATAAATGACAAAATCAAAAACAGTAATGGTTTCCGCAGCAGCTATGGTTGATATTGATAATAAAGTTTTGATTGCCCAGCGCCAAGAGGACAAGTTCATGGAGGGTTATTGGGAGTTTCCTGGTGGTAAACTAGAGAATGACGAATTGCCGAACCAGTGCCTAACAAGAGAGATTAATGAAGAGCTAGGTGTTGATATAAGTGATTCTTGTTTCACACCTATTACGTTCACAACTTTTAATTATCCAAATTTTGATGTAATAATTTTTCTATATATATGCAGAGAATGGGAAGGCTTTATTCATGCTAAGGAGGGACAGGATTTGAAGTGGTGCCGTCCCAACGATCTGTTTAATATAAAAATGTTACCTGCAGATATTCCTCTGATTTCATATTTACGCGATACTGTTTCTTAGGCTTCTATCTGGTAATTATTTAGTTTACTATGTTCTTAACTACCAAGGATTATATGATGTCTTTTTATTCTTTCTTGAGATCTTTACTTTTTTTATTAGATCCTGAAATTGCTCACAGAATAACGATTAATTATTTAAAAATGGTAAGGTCGAAAAAACCTGAATCTTATAATGTTTTAAGATCTAATGTTTTTGGATTAAATTTTCCTAATCCAGTTGGAATTGCAGCTGGGTTTGATAAAAATGCTGAGGTTGCTGAAAATTTAATTAATTTAGGCTTTGGATTTTCTGAGGTTGGAACTGTTACACCTAGCCCTCAGCCAGGGAATCCGAAACCAAGGATATTTCGATTAAAAGATGATGAGGCCATAATAAATAGACTTGGCTTTAATAACGATGGATTTGATCAAGTTAAGACTAGATTAGGAAAAACTAATGATAGTATTGTTGGTGTTAATATTGGCGCTAACAAAGATAGTAAAGATTTTTCTGAAGATTATATCAAAGGTATTAAATTTTTTTCAACTCTTGCATCCTATATTACAATAAATATTTCATCACCGAATACGCCGGGATTGAGAAAGCTTGAGGTTTTAGAAAATTTAGATGTGCTTTTAGATAAAATTAATAATTTACATAAGGAAGATCTTCTTATTAAGATTCCTATTCTTCTTAAAATATCACCTGATCTAGAATCTGATAATCTTAAATATTTATGTGATAAGGTTTTGTCTAGTGAGATTGATGGATTAATTATTTCAAACACTACTGTCGCAAGAAATTCAATTACAAGTAATCTTGCTCAAGAGGGAGGACTTTCAGGCAGGCCATTATTTAAGAGCTCAACCCTCCAGCTAAGAAAAGTTTATAAATATACAAACGGAGAAATACCCCTAGTAGGTGTTGGAGGCATAGACTCTGCAGAAAAGGCATATGAAAAGATTAAGAATGGAGCTAGCTTAGTTCAATTATATACTGGGCTAGTTTATAATGGTCCAAAATTAATAAAAAATATTAATAAAGATCTCTCTATTCTTATAGAAAAAGATGGATATAATAATATCTCAGAAGCTATAGGTGTGGAGGTTAATTAGGTATGAAGGTTAAAATATATCATAATTCTCGATGCTCAAAATCAAGGCAAACTCTAGAAATTTTAAAGAAAAATAATTGTGATATTGAGATAATAGAATATCTCAAACTACCCCCAACATTCCAAGAGCTTGAAGATATCTTAGGTAAACTAAAGTATCAACCACGTGATTTAATGAGGAAGGGGGAAGAGGTTTATAAAAAAGAAAATCTTTCGGATATTAATTTATCAAATAGTACTCTCATAGAAAAAATGATCGCCAATCCAATTCTAATAGAACGACCAATAGTTGTAGCTGGCAACAAGGCTATTGTAGGGAGGCCGCCAGAAAAAGCTCTAAATATAATATGATAGATTTTGATAAAGAGGAAAAAATTGAATTTTCTAATAAAAGAGAGGCCACAAAATTAAATAACCGTACATTGATTATTGATGCAGGAATTAATGTTTTTGTTGAGAAGGGTGTCGCTGAAGCAACGGTAAGGGATATTATCCGCTCAACGGGATTAGCGTCTGGAACTTTTTACAATTACTTTAAGTCAAAAGAGGAAGTTTTGATTGCTATTTTTGATGATTATGCACTGGAGATTGGTACAAAAATAAGAAACCATAAAGACGAACCAAAGAATTTTGAAGAGTTTCTTTCATTAAAAGTTACTAGATTTTTTAATTATGTTTTAGAAAGACCAGAAATACACCTTATTATGGCAAATAATCATAATACTCTTAGTAATTTTAGCCTTAATACACCACAGATAATTTTAGAAATTGATTATCTCAAGAATGAAATCAAGGAAGGTATAAAAAAAGGTATTTTCCCTGACATTGATTTTGATCTTTTCGGTTTAGTCGCTCGCCCAATAGCAGATTCTATTGCACAAGATATGCTTCTAGAAAAAAATCCTAATGTTAAAAAGTTTGCTGATAAGTGTGTAAATTTTCTGATAAATGGTTTGCTGGGAGGTAAATAATGTTTCGTTCAGTAGTGGTAAATAGTTTATCAGATGATTTTTCAAAAATTTCTATTGAGGAGCTTGATAGGCAGAACCTTAATTCTAACGAAGTTAGGGTTAAAGTTTATTCTGCATCAGTTAATTTCCCTGATTTACTAATGACTAAGGGCCTTTATCAATATAAACCGGAAGTTCCATTTACTTTAGGAATGGAATCTTCTGGAGTAATTATTGAGACAGGCAAAGATGTAAAAGATTTTAATATTGGTGATGAAGTTATTGTAAGTGCTTTCACTGGATCTTTCTCAGAAGAAACTGTGATTGTTGAAGATAAGGTAAGAAAAAAACCTCTAGGACTTACTTGGGAGCAAGCCTCTACATATACCGTTGCTTACTTGACCGCCTACGTATCCCTTATAACAAAAGGTGGATTAAAGTCAGGTGAAACATTGCTAGTTCATGGTGCCGCAGGTGGAGTGGGATTAGCGGCTGTTGATATAGGAAGATTTATTGGAGCTAAAGTGATTGCGGTCGCCTCAACACAAGAAAAAAGAGATTTTTTGTTATCCTACGGAGCTGATTTTGTTTTATCACCTGATAAAGGTTTCAAGGATCATGTTAAGGAGATTACAAATAATATAGGTGCAGATGTGGTGTATGATCCGGTTGGTGGTGACGTTTTTGATGAATCAATACGTTGTATTGCTTGGAATGGAAGGCTTCTTGTAGTCGGATTTGCTTCTGGAAGAATACCATCTATCCCTGCCAATATGCCTTTAATTAAAGGTTTTTCTGTCATTGGAGTTAGGGCTGGTGAATATGGACGAAGGAGTCCACAGGAGGGAAAGGAGCACTTTTCTTCAATAGATAAGTTAATAAGCGGTGGCTCACTTAATCCTCATATTCACAAAATATATTCTTTAGACCAAGCGGTCGAAGCGTTAAGGGAGCTAAGAGATAGAAAAGTCATTGGTAAGGTTTGTGTTAATCCTTAATTGTAGTTCGTATCTTTAAGCTAGGAGAAATCATTATTAAGAAGAATTTACTTTCATTAGAAAAAAGTCCGTATCTTATTCAGCACAAGGATAACCCAGTGCATTGGATGCCTTGGTCTGAAGAAGCATTTAGTCTAGCTAAAAAAGAAAATAAACCTGTTTTATTGTCTGTTGGATATGCAGCCTGTCACTGGTGTCATGTGATGGCGCACGAGTCTTTTGAGGATGACGATGTGGCATCTTTGATGAATGAGCATTTTATTAATATTAAGGTCGATAGAGAAGAGCGACCAGATATTGATGCAATTTATATGTCGTCCCTTCAAGCCATGGGTGTCCATGGTGGCTGGCCAATGACAATTTTTATGACACCTGAAAAAAAAGCCTTTTGGGGTGGAACATATTTCTCAAAAGAGTCTTTGAATGGGATGCCTAGCTTTCCAAATATTTTAATTGGATTATCCAATGCATATAAAAATGATAAAGATGTTATTTCAGAAAACTATAAAGCTATTGATGATGCTATAAGAAAAAAAAATACTATGGATTCCTCAGGAAGCTTGAGTACTGATATTCTCGATAGAGTTTCAGAGCAATTATTAAATTTTTCAGATCAAGAAAATGGAGGACTCAGGGGTGCTCCAAAATTTCCCAATACAGCAACAATAGATAATCTCTGGAGAGCTTTCATTAGAACAGGAAAGAAGAGCTTTAGAGATCAAGTTGTTTTAACTCTTACAAGAATGTCTAATGGCGGTATTTATGATCAGTTGGGTGGTGGATTTTCCCGTTATTCGGTTGATGATCAGTGGCTTGTTCCTCACTTTGAGAAAATGCTCTATGACAATGCCTTACTGATTGATATTTTTTCGACAGTTTATAAAGTAGAAAAAAATCCTCTTTTTAAGATTAGAGTAGAAGAAATAATTGATTGGGTTATTTCTGATATGGTTACTAGTGATGGCGGTATTTGCTCGGCGATAGATGCAGATAGCGAAGGTGTTGAAGGAAAATATTATGTCTGGAAAGCAAAAGAAATTGATGCTCTTCTACAAGACGAATCTTCTCATTTTAAGTCAATTTTTGGTGTTACAGCTGAAGGAAACTTTGAAGGAAATAATATTCTAGTTTTTAATGGGTCTGTCAGTGATATTTTTGATAAAAATATTATTAAATCTCGTTCAATTTTATTCAATGAAAGAATGAAAAGAATACCCCCCCTCCTAGACGATAAAATTTTAACTGACTGGAATAGCTTAATGATAAGCTCCCTCGCTAGAGCATCAGCAATATTTGAAAATCAAGAGTGGATTAAATATGCAGAGAATGCTTATGAGTTTATTTTAAATAATTTAATAATTAATGGGACTCTTTATCATAGCTGGAGGGAAGGAGAGGTTAGGGGAGTTGCTATGTTAGATGACCATGTGGCGTTAATTGATGCATCCATTTCTCTTTATATTGTTACTAAAAATAAAAAATATTTAGATGTTGCTGATACTCAGTTATCACATTTAAACGAATATTTTATTGATGAAGAATTGGGTGGTTATTATTTAACTTCTATAAATGCACTGGACGTACCGATTCGAATGAAAGTATCTAGCGATAGTGCAACTCCTTCTGGTAATGGGTTACTTTTTAAGGCTTTAGTGACTTGGTGGAGATTATCAGGCCGAATTGACCTAAGGGAGAATATAGCCATGCTAGAAAAAAGCTTTGGAAAGACTGTAGCTGAAAATTTTTCTAGTCATTGTACATGGATATCTGGTTTTGAGTCTTTTCATAAGGGCACTAATTTTGTAGTAGTTGGCGATCAAAAAAAGTAGTGTATTTAAAGAAATGTTAGATAATATTAATAATTTAAAAATTAACGATTCTCTTTTGACTTTAATAAACCCCGATGATGATTTACCAAAAAATCATCCTGCATTTGGTAAAACTAATGTCAGTCAAACAACAGCCTATATCTGTACCGGCCAAAATTGTTCACTTCCAATACTCGATCCTGATAAAATTAAACAAACTTTATTTGATTAGTGTACATTATTCAAAAATAGTGTTTCTATGTAAAAAATTATGGGATGTGAGTTTATGCCAAGTGGTGGAATACGTTCTGGTGCAGGAAGACCGAAGGGGCAAGGTAGGTTTGGTGAGGAAACTAAGCCTGTTAGGATTCCGGTCAGTATGGTTGATAGTGTTATGACTTTCATACAAAGCTATGACTTGTCATTACCAATTTATAGTAACAAAGTTAATGCTGGTTTTCCATCACCTGCAGATGATCATATTGAGGGTAAGCTCGATCTTAATACTCATCTAATCAAGCATCCTTCAGCAACTTTTTTTGTTAAAGCAACGGGTGATTCAATGATTAATGCAGGTATTCACGAAGGAGATATTTTAGTTGTCGATAGGAGCTTAGAGGCTAGGAATGGAAAGGTAGTGATTGCAGCTGTCGATGGTAATTTAACTGTCAAAAGACTAAAGAAGAATGGAAAGGATATGCTCTTATCACCTGAAAATAATAATTATAAGCCTATAAAATTAACAGAAAATAACGATGTAGTTATTTGGGGTGTAGTTACTAATGTAATCCACAAAGTTTAGTCTTGAATACATTATTTATTCTTGTTGATTGCAATAATTTTTACGTGTCATGTGAGCGTGTTTTTAATCCCTCATTAATTAATAAACCCGTTGTCGTTTTATCCAATAATGATGGCTGTATTATAGCACGCTCTAATGAGGCAAAATTGCTTAATATACCAATGGGTGCGCCTTTTCATATTTATAAAGACTTCATTAATGCGCATAAAGTTAAGGTATATTCATCGAATTATCCATTATATGGAGATATGTCAAATAGAGTTATGAATTCACTTTCTGAGTTTAATTCAGATCTTGAGGTTTATTCAATTGACGAGGCTTTTCTTAAATATAAGCAAAAGAAAGAGTCTAGTATTGAGTGTTATATTTTAAAAATTAAGGAAAGTATTATTAAATGGACTGGAATACCAGTCTCTATAGGAGTCGGACCAACAAAAACTTTAGCAAAGATTGCTAACGTGCTGGCAAAAAAAAATAACCACCATGGTATTTTTGATTTAAGTTCAAAAATAAAACAAGATGAAATTCTTAAAGACGTTAATGTTGAAAATATATGGGGTATTTCAAAACGTTGGGGCTCTAAACTTAGGATGATTGGAATCGGTAATGCTCAGCAATTGCGTGATTCATCCCCTCGCAGAATAAGGCAATATTTAGGTGTCGTTGTAGAACGAATTGTCTACGAGTTGAGAGGGGTGGTGTGTTTAGATATTAATGAAATTTTACCAAAAAAAAATATTATGTGTTCTCGCTCCTTTAGTAATCTTATTAGTGATAAGAATATTTTAAAACAGTCAATTATGGAATATACAATACGTGCATGCGAGAAGATGCGGAATCAAAATACCCGCGCACAAAGTATCTATATTTTTTTACAGACAAATAAATTTAATAAAGGAAGGCAGCATAATGAAGGAATAATGGTTGGACTAAACATACCCTGTAGTGATACGGGTCCAATAATAAAGCTAGCAAGCTCTGCTATCGATAGAATCTATAAGCCAGGTTACTTATATCAAAAAGCGGGTATTATGCTTCTTGACCTAATATCAGCAAATATCAACCAGCATGATTTCTTTGGAAATACAAATCACTCACTCTCGGACAACCGCATGAAGGTTGTTGATTCATTAAATAAAAAATTTGGTCCTGGGACTATTTCGAATGGTATCTTAAAATATAAAGGCAAAAATGAGTGGAGTAGTAAAAAATATTACTTATCAAATAGATACACAACACAGTGGGACGAATTACCACATGTTATTTAAATTAAACTTATAGTAAATATATTATGAAATAAATAGGAAAAGCAGTAAATGACTACAATAAACTTATCAAAATCAGATGATATTATAATACCAACAAATAATGGTGACACCTACAGAGGTATAGAGGGTGATGATACGTACATATTAGTTTCCCAAGATAAGTCATCTTCAGTATCCATTATTGATACAAAAGGGAATAATACAATTCAGTTACCGGAGTGGTCTAAGGTAAAATCAATAGCAGTATCAAAAGATGCAATTAGAGTAACATGTGATGATATGACAATCTTTACAATAAATGGAGCTGATAAATTTTCTTATGACATTGGCGGTAATCTTACAAACAATAGCATTGGAAGTATAAAAACATTCAATGAATTTGTTAGCATCTTTGATTTGACCCCACCGTCAGAAGGAACAGTTAACAAGTCTACAAGTAAAATTGTATATGAAGACTCATTTAGAATGCTTTATGAAGTTAAAGTTCAGAAAGAAGATGGTGGTAACAAATATTATATCAATAATGAATTGAGTCCTGATTTGTCATTGTCTTCAGGTGAAAAGTATATTTTTGATTTAAATGATGCTTCTTCATCAAATCACCCTCTATCAATATCGGCAACAAAAAATGGAACACATTCTGACGGTTCTACAATAACTGATGGAATAAAATTTTATGCACAGGGTTATGAGAAAACAGAGACTAATTTTTCATCACTTTTTTCTCCCGAAGGAACTTTAGAAAATGCATTTATGGTTTTTGAACCATCGGCAACTGATACAGTTTTGTATTACTATTGCTTAGTTCATAATGGGATGGCAAATGATGCGAAAATTATTATTGATAACTATATTGAGGTCTCTCAAGAAGTTATATCTACAACTCTTACAGTTCAAAATAACGGAGCATCTGATTACACAATTGCAAGCCAAAGCCTCTCTGGCAATGATCCAACTCTAACATTAGAGAGGGGTAAAACATATGAGTTTGATATTAGTTCACCAGGCCATCCATTTTGGATTAAAACAGAGCAAATTAATGGAACATCAGAATCTTATAATGACGGCATTGTTAATAATGGTGCTTCTAGCGGGTTAATTACATTTACAGTTCCAGCTGATGCACCATCAACCTTATATTATATATGTCAAATACATAGTGGTATGACTGGAATTATTAATATTGTGGATGATGCAATGGGAGGAAACATCGTTAATGATACTTCTGGGTCTGACAATACTATTTCAACCCCCGGCTACGGCGGCTATAATTATGATTATGATTTAATATATGATTTTACAAACAAAGATGAATTTACGCCGGTTGGTTTTGATATTTAATTGGAGAAGTAAATGGTAGTTAATTTTTTAGTATCAGGCTTGTTAGCGATAATGATTTTCTATTCTTTTGGAATAGCCATTAATGTTCATAGAACTTTAGATAAGGAAAATGCAGGTAAGCTTTTAAGAAAACTTTTTCCTATCTATTTTTTGTGGGGAATAGTTATTTCTATTACTGCTGAAATTATTTACTTACTAGAAGGTTTAAATACTCAAGCCTTTATTATGGCAATCATTGTTATTGGTTATCTTTATTCACGACAAACTTTAGTGCCGAAACTCAATAAGAATAGAGATTTAGCAAATGAAGGAGATGAAAAGTCAAAAAAGATTTTCAGCTCACTTCATTTTCAAAGCGTTGCAATTAACTTAATACAAATGTTGCTGCTGGCGCTTATATTGTTTATTTAAACTGATCTTTTGGCCTTATCAGCATCATTGGAAGATTTAATCATATTTCGAATACCGTCCCAATCTTCGTCTGATAATTTATCTAAGCTTTGATAAAAATTACCACTTGAACCTAGATGACTTGCCCCGTCGATGGCAATAGTTTGACCCGTAAGGTAGTCACATCCATCTGCCATTAAAAATGTAGCTAGGTTTCTTAACTCTTGCATTTCACCATTTCTTCTCATTGGAATTTTTGAATCATTTTCGTTTGAATCTGTATCTTGTCCAGGGCTTAATCTCTCCCAAGCTCCTTTTGTTGGAAATGGTCCGGGAGCAATCGCATTTAATCTTATACCGTAATGACCCCATTCAGCGGCAAGAGATTTAGTCATAATATTTACACCAGCTTTTGACATCGCAGATGGAACTGTAAATGGACCACCATTCCAGATCCAAGTAGTTAGAATTGATATAACAGAACCCTTATCGCCTCCCTCGATCCATCGAGTACCGCAAGCGTGTGTTAAGTAGAAAGATCCTCGGAACACTATATTAGAAATGGCTTCAAAACCCTTTGGGCTAATATCTTTTGTCGGAGAGATAAAATTACCAGCAGCATTATTTACTAATCCAGTTAAAGCTCCACCGTCTTTCCATATTACATCAATCATGTCATTAACGGCATCAGAAATTCTAATATCGCATGCAAAACCTTTTATTTTACCACCCTGGTCAGAAATTTCTTTTACAGTATCATCTAAAACAGCCTGCCTTCTTCCACAGATATAAACTTCAGCACCTAATTCTGCATACTCCGATGCCATTTCTTTTCCTAAACCAGTTCCTCCACCGGTAACTAAAATTCTTTTTCCCTTAAGGATGTCTTTTTGAAACATATGATTTTCCTATATTAATTTTAAACGAGTAAATAATATTGAAACTATCCAACCTAATAGTCCAGATAAAATAACTGCAATAATCCCATAGAGTAATGCAAATTTATTTGCAAAAATCCATATTAATCTTGCAAAACCGGCTTGCTTTAAATCAATAGAACTTTCGGCATAAGAAATAGCCTCCCCATTTTGGAAAAGAAAATATCGAACAAAATATTTACCCTGTAGAGAGTTTGGAGGTAAAAGAAATTCAGTTCTAAATAAACCAACTTTTCCAGGACCGGATCTTAAAGCTATATTACCTTCTTTCTCGAAAAATTGCCCACTATCAACCATCTCTGATCTTAATCTATCATCAAATTCAATTTGTTTAATTGAGCTATGTTTTATATTTGCTCTTCCAAGCGGAAGATTACCTACCCCAAGACCTAGTTTATTAAGATTATTTTGATTTGTTATTTCCATAAATGGTTTTGAGCTAAGAATATTATAATAACTAGGAACATTGGTATAATAAGATTTTCCTCGCCCAAGCCATATTCCAAAAAACCTTCTTTTTTCCTGCATAATTTGATTTTTTGGTGGTCCAACTATTTCAATCATTATATCTCTTTTACCAGCAGGTGTAGCACCAAATAATACAACGCTTGTACCTGAAATACCCGGCTTGATTTGGACGTCTCTCTCATTTGTATCGATTATTAACTCTAGCGGAGATTGGGCACACAAGATTGTCAGGATAAAAATAATTTTAAAGTACGAGTTCATTAGTGGGAACCCCCGCCGAGAAGAAGCGTAATTGTTTCATTGGGTCTAATTAATAAATCTGAAGCCATAATTATTCCAACGCTCAAAACAAGAACTGCCAATGATGCTCTGAGTATTGGACCTTGAAGCTTACTGCTTAACTTAACTCCTATCTGAGCACCAGCAGCACCGCCAAGAAGTAAAATTAATGCCAAAACTATATCAACTGTTTGATTGTGATATGAGTGGAGAAGTGTGACTATTGCGGTCACAAAAATAATTTGATAAAGGGATGTTCCTATAACAACTGAAGTTGGCATTCTTAAAATATATATCATGGCAGGGATCATAATAAACCCACCTCCAACTCCCATTATTGAGGCTAAAATTCCAACCACAAAGCCTATAGTTAAAGGAGGTATTATTGATATATATAGACCAGATTTTTTAAATCTCATTCTATAAGGCAATCCCATAACCCAGGAATGATGGTAGGCTTTTGCCCTTTTCTTTTTGCCTAGTAAGCCCATACTATCCAAGCTTTCATAAAGCATAAAGCTACCAACGCCAGTTAAAAATAAAAAATAAGTCAGTGTTATTAAAAGATCTATAAGTCCAACTTTAATAAGAGAGTTAAAGATACTAATACCAACGAAAGAGCCAAGTATTCCTCCAACTAAAAGAAGGTTACCGAGTTTAATATCAACCGCGTTTCTTTTTAAATGTCCTATTGTTCCAGATAGCGAGGATCCAACAATATGGTTTGCTTCAGACGCAACAGCAACAGCTGGAGGAATTCCTAAAAGAACTAACAGGGGTGTCATCAGAAAGCCCCCGCCAACACCAAACATTCCAGAAAGTATTCCAACTAACATTCCAAGAGTTAGGAATATTAACGGATTAATTGAGAGTTCTGCAATTGGTAAGTAAAGTTCCATGATAATTATTAACGTAATACATTTATAAAATAAGGCTAGTTTATTTGAAATTCTTCAATAACAGTAGAGACAGTTTTATTATATTCATATATAAATTTGTTGATAATATGTCTTATCAAAAAATATAGAGGTAGAGAAAAATGACAGAAGCTTGGATAATTGATGCTTGTCGTACTCCAAGGGGTATAGGCAAGGCTGGAAAAGGTGCTTTGAGCTCTATGCATCCTCAACATTTAGGTGCAGCAGTTCTTAAGGCCATAGCTGAGAGAAATAAAATAAATACAGCAGAAGTCGATGATATTATTTGGGGTACTAGCTCTCAAAGAGGGACGCAAGGTGGAGATTTAGGACGTATGGCTGCTCTTGATGCAGGATATGATGTCAAATCAAGTGCTGTAACGCTAGATAGATTTTGTGGTTCAGGTATTACAAGTGTAAATATTGCGGCTTCAAGTGTTATGTCTGGAATGGAAGACTTAGTTTTGGCTGGTGGAACAGAAATGATGTCCACATATGGTCAAGATGGTAATACTCCATCTCCTTTTATGGACAATGGTAATACAAGGTTGAGAAGTGAGCATCCACAGCCTCACCAGGGAGTTTGCGCGGACGCTATTGCCACCCTCGAGGGCATAGATAGAAAGGCAGTTGATGAATTAGCATTCTTGAGTCAACAAAATGCAGATAAGGCAATTAAGGGCGGTCATTTTGATAAGTCTTTAATACCTGTCTACAACGCTGAAGGTGAACTAGTATTAGATAAAGAAGAGTTTCCAAGGCCCCAAACAACATTAGAGGGTTTATCTGAACTTAAGGCATCTTTTGAATCTTTAGCCGATTATCCTCTAGATGAAGGTGGTACGACTTTTAGAAAATTAGTTCTGCAAAAATATCCTGACTTAAAAATTAATCATGTTCATCATGCTGGAAATAGCTCAGGGGTTGTTGACGGCGCAGCGGCTCTTCTTATTGCATCACCTAATTACGCTAAAGCCAATGGAATGAAACCACGAGCGCGTATTAAGGCTATGGCTAATATGGGAGACTCACCAACACTTATGTTAAATGCACCAGTCCCTGCCGCAAGAAAAGTTTTAGAAAAAGCAAATTTAACAATTAATGATATTGATCTTTTTGAGGTTAATGAAGCTTTTTCAGTTGTGACAGAAAAATTTATTCGTGATCTTAATATTGATAGAGAAAAAATTAATGTTAATGGTGGAGCTATGGCCCTTGGGCATCCTATTGGAGCAACAGGTTCTATATTAGTTGGCACTGTTCTTGATGAGCTCGAAAGACGAGACCTTCAATTCGGTTTAGTCACTATGTGTGCTGCAGGTGGAATGGCACCAGCTGTAATAATTGAAAGAGTTTAGATTTAGTTTTAAAACTTGAGGTAAATTTTTACCTACTTCAGTTTAAGATTTAACCTCAAGTTTATAAAACAATATAAGGTCTAAAACATGTCGTCACCTGTAGGCTTACAACAAAGAATACCACTTAATAATCAAATAGGCCTAATAGGCTTGCTTCTATGTGCTTTTTCATCACCGCTTATAATGCCCTTAAATATTATAGCAATATCTGAAAAATTTATTGAAGCCACTAATGGCCAAGTAGGCTTGATTGCAACTTTTGAAACTTTATTTATTTCAATTTCATCGATAATTTTATCAAGATTTGTTAATAAAATTAATAGAAAAAAGATATTCTTTATAGCCTCTTTGTTTGTTATGAGTGGAAATTTTTTAACAATATTTGCTCCAGAATTAAATTTTGTTATTATTTCTAGAATGATAGCTGGACTTGGTTCTGGTGCTATTGTAGCAACTGTAGTCGCAACCATAGCAAGAGGCTCTAATGGCCAGATGACATTCGCTTTATTAAATTCTGGTGTTGGAGTAATGGGCATTATGCTTCCCTTTCTTCTTCCCATTATTATCGCATCCAACGGTATGGAAGGAGCTTATTCCCTACACTTTTTAATTTCATTATTTACTTTCTTTTTCTTATATCTAATCACTCTTGATGATAGTAAAAATGATGAAATAAACTCTATGGAATCCTATAAAGGGGCTTCAGGATGGATTGCTATGTTTGGAACAGCTCTTATATTTTTGGCCCATGCCGGTATATTTTCTTTTTCTGCAAAAATTGGAGAATCCTTAGGAATCTCAGTTACGCAGATAGGTTATATATTTATGTCAGGTGGAGTTTTAACAATTTTTGGACCATTAATTGCGGGCTTCATTGGGCAAAGATTCGGAAGCTTATTACCTTGTCTTTTGTTAGTCAGTGTTTTGTTAGTTACTGGCGTCATTATACCTAATATAACATCACCAATAATTTTCTATATGGCAGTTCCTATTTGTGGAATGATCCCGATGATTTTAACACCATTTTATCTTGGAGCAATGGCAAAGCTTGATCCTACTGGCGGCCTAGCAGCAGCTCATCCAGCTTTTTCAACGATGGGTGGAGCAGCAGGCCCAGTTGTCATGGGATATGTATCCGATTGGCAGGGTTTCACAGGCATAGGCTGGGTTGTCTTGATAGTAATATTATTAGGTACTCCATTAATTTCAATAGCCCTATTAGAGGCCGATAAAAAATAACCTTTTATATTGAAAGTCTTAAAGAAATAGTGTGCAATAATTTTAAAACCTGGAGAAAAAGATGTCACGAATTAAAAAAGTTGATTTAGATGATTGGGATAAAGATCTAAGAGAAATGACTGCTGCTGATAGCGGCACACCTCTTGAGCAAGGTGCAATGAGAATGTTTGCGCATACTCCTGAGATTTCAAAAGGACTCACTGCTTTTGCGGGATCATTAAAACAAAATAGATCCTTACCCGATCGATTGGTTGAGCTGGTTAGACTTAGAGTAGCCTTTCATAATCAATGCCGAAGCTGCATGGCTATTCGATATAAGGATGGACAAGAGGATGGTATTACTGAAGATTTAGTATGCTCTCTTGAAAAGCCAATGGAGGCAGATAATTTATCAGACGCAGAAAAAGCAGCCATTCAATATGGAGAGCTTTTTGCGACAAATCATTTGGCAATTAATGATGCTATTTATGATAATCTAAGAAAATATTTTAATGAATCAGAAATTGTTGAACTGTCTATGACTGTGGCTTTTTTTGTTGGGTTTGGAAGACTTGCAGCTAGCTATCACATGGTTGAAGAGCTTCCAGAGTCTTTTCAAGCTGACGAAAAAGAGACACTAACTCCCTGGGGAAACGACTCTATTATTGTTAGATAATTATATAATATTTTTTTGGAGAATTTAAATTGGTCGTAGTTACAGGCAACAATACTCTAGCTCCTGAGTTTATTGTTTCAACTGATACTGGTTTGGATGGTGTCTTACAAGTTTCTATCATTGATAGTCGAGCTGGAGAAGAATTACAACAACAACAAATTAATAACGCTTCTGATTCAAGAGGTGGAACATCTGCACTTTTGTATACAGGAAAACATATACTTCATTGTAAACATGCTATCGAAGGAGCGGGTTATGGAGGAAGTACACCTGAAGATGCAAAATACTGGTATATTTTTGCAGAAGGACCAGAGGGAAAGGTAAGCCTTGAAGTTGAAAGAGTAGAGGCCTATCGGATGAATGGTGAATTATTATTTGAGGGTTCAACTAATTACGATTTTTCTATTATTACATTAAAAGAAGAGGCGCCTGCTTGGATAGATCGTTATGAAATTTATCGAGAAACTGACGAGATAGGTAAGGATTATCTTCGAGTGGGTTATGGAATGGAAGGACTTGGAGAATATGGAAGAGGTGATGGTTTTCTTCCTAAGGAATTTTGGTCATCCGACACTGAAGGTGGGCAATTAGTAAAACGATATGGCTCTAATACTTACGATATGACACGGGCGGAATTTTTTCAAAAGGACCCTAATGTCTGGGATAATGCACAACTTGGACCAATAACTGCTAAACAAACAATTTTAAAATCAGATTTTGACGATGGAACATCAGTAAACGATGCTTTTGCCCAAGGGAATAATGGTCTTAATGATATCTTAGAGATGAAAAATGTTCCTCATGTTGGTTTGGGAAAATGGGAAGTTGGCTCATCACCGGGAAATAGTGGAGGTCCTAATTTTATTAACGGAAGAATAGCCGGAGTAGGAAGTGGAGGCGGAGCTGATCATCCTAACGGACAATTAATTGATGGAACTGATGATAGGCAGGATGGTTATGGCTGGCATATGGTTGATTCTAGAGTTTCTAGTGTTATTGACTGGATTGAAGGTATAGTTGGTAAAAATGATAATACATCTTTAATTACTCTCCCTGGAACAATGGTGAACGATAATCTTAAAACAACAGGTGGGCCAAATAAATTTTATGGTTATGCAGGTGATGATATAATTACTGGTGGAGATAAAGAAGATATTGCCGGGTACAGAGATATCTCTTCTAACTATACTATTACAAAAGATGCAAAAGGACTGATTAAGGTAAAACATTCGAGCTTTTCAGTTAATACTATTGATGATGGCACAGATACCTTAACAGGAATTGAAAAACTTAAGTTTACTGACAAAGTTATCGATGCATCTTCAATTTCAATTATGGCATCTAATTTAACGACCTCTTCTCTAGAAATTACTCAAGATGAAAATTTCAAACCTTTTAACAGGTATATTGATATTGGTGGCTTACGAATTTTTGGATTAGATGAGGTTTCTGATAGTTTTTTAAAAAAGGTTGCTTCTACTTATGAGGCTATGTTTGTTTCAAATAGTTTGATAAATCTTGAAATGAGATCCGCATTTAGTGATATTTTAAAAGAAAACTATATTTTTCAAAGAGTTGGTTTTAATAGCCCTGAATATTATGGTGGAGGTGATAAGCTTCCTTTATATCCTATAAATGGTAGTTATAAAGATAATCAGACAGATTATATCTGGGAAGGGTTGTCGCGATCTGAGGCATCGCAAACAAGTGAAGTAATAGAGCATCTTTTGCATACTATAACTGGAGTTGGTTTTGCTTTTCAATTTAGCGAGTGGGATCCGCTAGACCCGTCCTCTAAAATAAATCTGGCTATGGAGCAGGCAATTGAAGGTGGCTATTATGATGTTTCAAGTTATGAGGAAATAAAACTTCGAGGAGACGAGGAGGGTTATGCAAAGATTACTGTACAAGAATTTTCTTATTGGTTAATTTTAGCTGAGTGGGAATATTTTCAAATAACAGATAAGGCTAATAATAACACTGAGTTTACTCTCAGAACGGCTTCCGATATTGCAGATAAACTTCCATTAGCTCATGAACTTTATCTTGATACGGCTGCTAAAATTTTATCACGACCTGATGAAATAATAATCCAATCATTATTTTCGAAAGAATCAGAAGACAATGATTCAAACTCAAGCGATGCAGAAGATGTCTCAACTTCAGCTGCAAAAAGTAAACAAACGTATAATGAGTCAAATCAAACTATAGAAACTATAGAAAAATCAGGAAAATGGTACATTGACTCCTTACTTAATAATTCCCTGGGAAAGCCAAAAAAATGGGTTAGTGATCCAGACCTAACCGATCAATATTCAGTTAATAATTCAACTGTTATTTCTTATAGTTTTCCTGGTCTTGACACCACAACTCCATTGTATAGCTATGAGGATGATCGAGGAGAAATTTCAGCAATTCCTTTTTCATCGGCTCAAGCAGATGATATCCGTCAGGCTTTTAAGGAAATTAGTAAGTTCGTAAATATTACTTTTGTTGAGATTGAGGAAGATGGAAGTTCAGCAGGTACTATAAGACTTGCCATGAACACAATAACTGATGAAGCTGGAAATTATCGTGAAGGCATTGCCGCCACAGCTGATCCTCCATCAGAAGAACCGCGTGGAGGAGATGTTTTCTTTAATAAGCAATTTAACTCAGGTAATTTTTCTACAGGACTTGTTCAAAATTCTGAAACTGGTGTTGGTGATGTTACAGTTTTATATCACGAAATTTTTCATGCACTTGGAATGGAGCATCCTGTAGATAATAAAGAAACTCTTTTTCAAGAATCTAAAAATTCTAGAGAATATACCGTTATGGCAGATGAATTTTCTTCAGAAAATGGAGCAGATTTTAATTTAAATGGAAATAATTATAAAGTCGCATCAACTCCAATGGTTTATGATATAGCACCATTACAATACCTCTATGGCGCTAACATGAGTCACAATGCTAGTGACACCACCTATAACTACAAACCAGACACTCCTTTTATTGAAGCAATTTGGGATGCAGGTGGAACAGATACTCTAGACTTTAGTAATTTTAATAAAGCGAATACTATCAGCCTTGTTGATGGAGAATATTCAACAATTGGCTTTGATGTTGATTGGTCAATGACGGATAATCTTGGTATTGCTTTTGATGCCATAATTGAAAATGCAATTGGTGGTTCGGGTGACGATACCATTAAAGGAAACGACTCAAGTAATTCCATAGAGGGTGGACCAGGCAATGATGTTATTGATGGTGGTAAAGGAAATGACACCGCTGTCTATGAAGGGTTATCGTCAGAGTTTATTATAAAAAGTAATGATGATGGAACAATCTCGGTTCAAGACTCAACTACCTCTGAACTTAATGAAGGTTTGGATAGTTTAACAAATATTGAGTATATGAAATTTAGCGATAAAACAATTTCTTCAATCTCATTAAAATACGCATTATCAGAAACGATCGATATATCAAAAAATATTTTGAAATCATACTCAGACGATACGCAATCGGGAACGCAAAATTATAATTCTGGAAATAATATTATTATTGCCGATGGCCAAGCTAAAACCCTTAGAGGCCTTGATGGAGATGACACGTATTTCATCTCAAACCTTTTACCCGAAAATAGTTCCATTACAATTATTGATACAAGTGGAGTAAATACTATTCAAGTACCTGTAAATACCGCTGTGAAAAAAAGCCAATGGGCTAATGATACCGTTCGTTTAACCTTTGAAGATTCTCGTGTGGTAACGGTTAATAATGCCGATAAATTTTCCTATAACCTTGGAGGAAACGTTAGCGATGGAACTGCTGGAACGGATTTATCTTTTTCTGAGTTAGGAGATTTATTTGGTATTAGTGATATTTTGAATATGTCTGGCTCTGCTTTGGGAACTGAAGTTGACATGTATATAGTTTAGAAACTAATCTTAAAATATAAAAATTAACTGGAGGGAAAATGGTTAAAGTTAAAAATATAGATGATCTGCTAGCAGAACAAGCCGTAAGAAAAGTAGCAACTTGTTATTCAAGAGGAGTAGATAGAACGGACTTAGATCTATTAAATTCAGCTTTTCATGAAGATGCCGAAGTTCGATATGGAAGTTATGACGGTCATTATGCAGAATTCACTAAGATGGTGGTAGATGGTCAAGCTGATATGGATTACACAACACACACTGTAGTAAATGAATATTACGATGTTGATGCTAAAAGTAATAAGGGTAAAGGAGAGATTTACGTTCTTGCCTTTTTGGCTGCCGGAGGATCGGAGTATTTAGTTGCAGGTCGTTATGTAGATCACTACGAATGTCGTGATGGAGATTGGAGAATTTCTTTAAGACAGTATATCTTTGATTGGAGTCAAACAGGTGGTGATAGAAATACTGACCCAAATGGATTGTTTGCAGCCCTAACTTACAGAGGCAAGCATACTATGGAAGATATTTCATATGATGTTTTAGGCGAATAATTATTGAGCTGTCATTCCGCCGTCAACTGTAAACTCACTGCCCGTAACATAAGATGATTCATCAGATGCCAGAAAAAGTGCACAGTTTGCAATATCATCAGCAGTGCCCATTCTTTTTAGTGGTATAGCCTCAAGCATTGCATTTAAGTCACGTCCTCGTTCAATAATTTTCTTTGGGTCATTCATATTTGTTGCCATAAAGCCAGGGTGAACTGAGTTACAACGAATATTATAACTGCCATATTCTAAAGCTATATTTTTAGTTAATAAGCGAACCCCTCCTTTGCTTGAGTTGTAAGCTGACGCATTTACCAAACCAACTATTCCAGCGACAGATGATATATTTATGATCGAACCATTTTCCTGTTCGCGCATACTTGGAGCAATTGTCTTACAACCTAGGAAAATAGATTTTAGATTTACATCAATTGTTTTATCCCAATCATCTTCAGTTGTTTCTTCAAGAGATTTTAATATTGCTATTCCTGCATTATTAACAAGTATATCTACCTTTTGAAAATTTTTTAATGTTTCTCTTTTTACTTTTTCCCAGTCTTCCAGAGAAGTAACATCATGCTCTAAGAATAACGCCTTACCGCCAGATTCATTAATTTCATTTTCTACTTTTTTACCACCTTCAATATCTATATCTGTGAGAACAACTGTTGCACCTTCTCTTGCAAAAGTTAAAGATGTTGATCGACCCAAGCTAGGGTTTGATGCTCCACCTGTTATTATTGCAACTTTACCTTCTAATCTTCCCATTATTTTCCCCTATATTAATTTTCTATATGAACTGAAAAATTTACGTATTTCCTTTGTTAAAAATTCGGGCTTTTCCATTGGCGCAAAATGACCTCCTGTCTTAGCCACATTCCAGTATTGTATGTTGTGTTCCTTTTTCATCCATTCTTTGGGACGAAATATCACATCTCCTTCAAATATAGTAAAGCCTGTCGCGCTTTCTACCATTGGATGTCTGTCATGAGATGGCTGCCATGGATTATGAACCGCCTCATAATAATATCTCGCCGATGTTCCAAAGCTCTCACTTAGCCAATAGATCATTGTAGTATTTATGAGATCATCTTTTGAAAAACAGTTTTCAATATTACCTTCACAGTCACTCCAAGATCGTCTTTTTTCAATTAGCCATGCTAATAAACCCACAGGAGAATCATTTAAACCATATGAAAGTGTTTGTGGTTTAGTCGCTTGGATTTGAAAGTAACCATTACCCTCGGTTGCAAAGTTGATATTTTTTTCATACCATTTTTTTTCATCTTCACCGTAATCATCAGCTCCTGGTTGGGGATTTGTAAAAACATCTATTGGTATGGCCGTATGCGTGTGAACTGCAGGTACGACTTTAGAGTATTTGTGCCCTAGTTGAAGTGTAACGGCTGCGCCCCAATCACCTCCATGGGCAAAGAATTTTTCATAACCCAGAATATCCTTCATAAGACGAACCCAGAGATCCGAAGTTTTCCAATAATTAATGCCAGTTTCTTTTAGAGGTGTTGAAAAGCCATATCCAGGTAAGGATGGTACAATAACATCAAATGAATCATCAATATTTCCACCATACCTCTCTGGATGAGCTAATGGACCGATAATTTTTTGATAATCCCAAAATGTCCATGGCCATCCATGGGATAAGATTAACGGTTTAGGGTTTTCCCCTGATCCTTTTTCATAAATAAAATGAATAGGAATTTTATCGATTTCTATTTTATAATGAGAAAAAGCATTAATTTTTTTTTCTTGAGCCCTCCAATCATAATCATTTATCCAATAATGAATTAAATCTTTTAGATAAGATTCCTCTGTTCCATATTGCCATTTTTGATTTCCAAAATCTTTAGTTATTCTTGAATTTTTAACTCGATTGTTTACATCATCAAGAAGATCTTGCTCAGTCTCTAGGGTGAAAGAATAATTTATTAGTTTCGATTCCATCTAAACAATTCCTTTTCTTATTTTTCTTGTATTGTAATGTTGCAAGGCTAAGACCTTAAAGTAAATTATCTTTTACTGAAATCCGAAACCTATCTTCTTCTTTGTTTTCTTATAAAATTACGTATCTCTACAATATTTTCATAATTCTTATGACTAACCTTTATAAAGCCCTGGCTTTCACCAAATGTAATTTCTTTAAAACATTGCTCATCTTTTTCTTGTAAATCTAGATTATGCTTTATTAGCTCTTCTTTAAATTCCACGGGAAGATCTTTTCTAATCACATGAGGACCATTCATAATAAATTTAGATAACCAAATAACTCTTAACTTATCCATATCGAGTAAGCCTTTTTTGATCATATTTCTAAATACACCCCTGGTATAACCTTCTTCAACAGCTCCTTGGCCTGAAACCCATGTAGCTCCGGCATCATATTGACCATTTAGGACGGCAATAATGGCTTGCTCATGACCACCGGCAAAACCGGTTCGACTAAAAAATTCAGAAGGTACAAGGCCTCTTTGATGTAACTCAAAAGAGGGAACAAGATATCCAGATGTAGTATTGGGATCTGACCAAGCTATAGACTTTCCTCGCATATCTTCTATGGAGTATATATTGGAGTCTTTTCTCACATACATTGCTGATTTATATCCATTTGAACCATCTGTTTCTTTAATTGTTATAATTGGTTCAACTGCATCAGGATCATCAATATACATTGCGGCATAAGCAGATGGCCCCACACTTGCATAGTCCAGAGTTTTTCCAAGCAATCCATGTATTATTCCTGCTACATCGGATGCTGGATAAAATTTAACTGGAATTTCGAGGTTTTCCTCAAGATAGGATCTCCAGCATTCATAATTTTTTAACCTATCAGCTTCATTTTCTCCTCCCGCAAGTCCAATTTTTAATTCTTTTACTTCCTCGCGCCATTCAGAAAAAGCTAAGCTCGGGACTAAAATAAAAAAAGAAAATAAAATTAAAGAAATTAAAGAATTACGAAAAAACATTTTTACGACCGTTTTTAAAATATTATTATTTATAAAATATTGAAATTTTTCTTGTTTATAATTTTTATTAGTCTAACATTTTTATATTAGTGAAAAAAGTAATTAGATAATAAAAAAAAAATCAAAATAATTACAATAATTTATAATTAATTTTTATTCTGTCTAATTATCTTGTTTATTTTACCTGGGGGGGGGAAAATCATGCGTTTACTGAATATCTCATTTAATTACTTAGTAATTTTATTAGTATCAATTTTTATGGTCACTGAAGTTAAGGCTCAAGATCAAAGTATTGAAGAAATAGTCGTTACAGGTAAGACCATTAAAGAAAGTCAAATGGCGGCCATTGAAGCAAAACGCCAAGCTGTAAATGTTGCAGATATTATATCAGCCGATGCTATTGGAAGATTTCCAGATGTGAATTTATCTGATGCGCTTGGCAGACTTCCAGGAATATCAATTGAAAGAGATCAGGGGCAAGCGAGATATGTTAGTTTCCGAGGAACTCCAAAGCGTTACACAACAACTGCATTTAATGGCATCAGTATTCCAGGTGTAGAAAATGGACGAATTCCCAGATTTGATTCTTATCCAGCAGTTATTACATCCCAAGTAGTAGCTAATAAAGCTATCACAGCTGATATGCCTGGTGAATCAATCTCTGGTTTTATTAATATTAAAACATTTAAACCTTCTGATAGAGAAGGCTTTTCCTTATCTGCTGAAATAGGTATGGGCGAACAAGATCAAGGTGGAGGCGATACTTCAAAAGAGAATTTAAGAGTTTCTTATTCTGATGATAATTTCGGGTTTGTTGCTTATATCTCTGCAAGTACTAACGAACAAGTTACAGATAATCGTGAGCCTACTTATGGCGGCACTGAAGGTGCACAAACTCCCGATAGAATCGATTTTAGAAGTTATGTAGTTGAAAGAGAGAGTGAAGCTTTTGGCGGAACATTTGAAAAATATCTAGAAAACGGAGGTAGAGTATTTCTAACTACTTTAAATACAGAATTTTTAGATAACGAAGAAAGAAATGATTTTCGTGCATATATTAAAAATGGAACCCCTACAACTGGTTCTGGTTTCACAGGTAGTGCGCGACGTCTTATGAATGATGCTCTTTATACAAATAAAACTGAAATGACCACATTTGGAATAGAAACACCAGTAGGTGAGTGGGATATTAAAGCTCAAATAAGTAAAATAGATACTACTTTCGATACCTTTATGCCAATCGCATACTTTATTGGTGGTAATCAGTTAAAAAACGTTTCTTATGACATTTCAGATCCACAGAATCCTATTGTTAATTTTGATGGAACCTATCGTGATATTAATGATTTTGGAACAAAACTTCTTGTGGACGCGATCGGTGGACTTTATACCGAAACCGATCAATTCAAAATAGATATAAGTCGAGAAAATAGTAGGGGTGAGTTAAAGTTTGGACTTCAATATGATGATAGATTGGCCACTGGTGGTGGAGCAACTCTTGCTACAGTTACAAATGCAAAAGGATATCCCGAGGAATGTGATGTAAAGGATTATATGCTCGGTGATTTTGCTTCCCCAAGAGATAACAGTGTTGGTGCTTTTTATACTGATAATCCTGGACTTCTTGACTGTATAAAAAAAGCCGGTCGCACTCGCTCAGATTTTCCAGATGATGAAAAAATCGATATTGAGGAAGTTTTATTTGCTGCTTATATAATGCAAACTTTTGAAATGGATTGGGGAACAATTGTTGCTGGGCTTAGAATTGAAGATACTGAATATGAAACTAGTGGTTTTAAATTATCAACTGTAAGTAGTACTGAGATTGAATTTGAAAATATTGGAAGCGGAGTAAAAGAAGCATTAACTGTTAAAAGAAGTTATACTAATTATCTTCCAAGTATTCATATTAATTATGATGTGGCTGAAGATAAAAAACTTCGTCTTTCTTATTCAACAGGGATAAGTAGACCCTCATATATTGAATCAAGAGCGGCGGCATCAATTGGTATTATTAGTCAAGAGATTACAGGTGGTAATCCTTTCTTAAAAGAAGAAGAGTCATGGGGTATCGACGCTGCATTTGAGTGGTATTATGATGAAGCAAGTCTTTTTTCTGTAACAGTTTTCCATCGTGAGATTGATAATGTGATCTCTGAATCCAATTCAAAAGTAGATGGAAGTCTATATTCTGATACAGCAGTAGCAGGCGAATTATGGGATCTTGCTGCTTTTGGTAACGGTAAGGATGGAGAACTTCAAGGCCTTGAAATTTCTTTAAATGCGAGACTTGATAATTATATTGATGGATTTTTCTCAGGGTTTGGAGCATCACTAAATGTTGCGCTGATCGAATCTGAATATACAACTCCAGAAGGTAATATTTTTGCACTTCCCGGACAATCAGATACAAATTATAATGCATCTGTATTCTATGAAGATCATGGTTTTACTGCTCGAGTAACTTATCGTTATAGAAGTGAATGGCTTGACGAAACTGAAACAGGAGCAGTGTTTAATCTTGGTGGCGGTGTGTATTGGGCAGCTCAAAACCGTCTTGATGCGTCATTTAGATATGATCTTGAGGAGTTAACTGGACAAAAAGCCTCAGTATTTCTTGATTTAAATAATATTACTGATGAATCAGATATGCGATATACCGCTCAAGAGTGGAATGTAAATCAAGTTGAGTCTTTTGGAAAACGCTTCATTGCTGGAGTTCGTTACTCATTTTAATATTTATTAAAGCTAAATAATAACCTCATAAAATCTTTTTTTATGAGGTTTTTTATTGCAATAGAGGACTAAATAGTTAGTATTTTTATATGAAAATTTTTAAATATATATCTGTTATTATTGTTATAACTGTAATTTCTGTTTTTTGGTTTAATGAGAAAGAGGCCCCTTCATTTGAAAGACCTATTCCAATAAAATTTTCTGAAAACCTAAGAGAGGATTACAGAAAATTACCTTTTACTGGTGCGCATAATTTTAGAGATTTAGGTGGTTATAAAACTGAAGATGGAAGGACTCTTAAATGGGGTAAACTTTATCGCTCTGATGATCTTCATTTTCTAACAGACGAAGATGTAAAATATCTTTCAAGATTGGGTGTAAAATCGGTAGTAGATTTTCGTTCTGATGAAGAAAGAGAGGCAGAGCCCGATAGATTGACGCCTAATATGACTCAAGTATTCCTTCCAATTAAATTTCAGCCTAAAGACATGGGTGATGAATCATTGGTTGGCTATATGAAAGATATAACTTTAGGTAATATAGACGCCAGTAACTTACTAAGAGATTTTAATATTGTAATAGTTAATGACTTTGCAGAGGAATATAAAAAATTCTTTAGGCACATTATCGAAAATAATGCTGAGCCTATTGTTTTTCATTGTACTGCAGGAAAAGATAGGGCTGGTTTTGCTAGTGCAATGATATTATCTGTTCTTGGGGTTCCACGAGAAAAAGTCATTGAAGATTACTTATTAACCAATACTTATGTCAAAGACCATGTTGATGGCGAGATGCTAGAAATTGAATTGAAGACTTTTTTTAAGGCAGATACAGATAACTTAAGAAAAATTCATTTAGTTGAAGAAAGATATATTCAAGCTGCATTTGATACTATTGATAGTGAGTGGGACGGTATGGATAATTATATTTCTGCAGCCTTAGACTTAAGTGGAGAAGATATTTTAAAATTAAAAGATTTTTATCTAGAGTAAAACTTCTGCTTTTTCATTATCTTTAAACTGATATTTCCCCTTTTTAGTTTTGTAAATACTTTTGGTTTGAATTATCTTAGAAAGTAATTCATAGAATTTTTATTTCAAGTTATTGGAATATTAATAAATAACAAAAGTAGGCTTAAAAATTATGACGAGAAAAATTTCAGATGACCATCCTTCATTAGACCTTAAAAAGAGTTTAAAATTTGTGTTATCAACTCTTGAAAAAGGTGCGACAGAACGAGGTCATGATTTTCATCTCCTTGTTTTAGGTACTCTAGATGAAGATAATAATCCACAAACCAGGAATGTTGTTTTAAGGAAGGTTGATTTATTTCAATCACTCCTTCGCTTTCATACGGATAAAAGATCAAATAAAATTTTGGATATTAAAAATAATAACTCTATCTCTCTTCTAGGGTATGATAAATCAAATAAACTCCAAATAAGAATAATGGCAAAAGCTGAAATAGAAGATTCACGAGAAACTTTGTTGGATATCTGGTCTAATATGTATCCAATGAGTAGAGAGTGTTATCGAGTTAATGATGCACCTGGAAAAATTGTTTCTTCAAAAGATGATGTTTTTTTTGAAGAAGAGGGAGTTGATAAAATGAATGGGTTTGAAAACTTTACAATTGTGAACTGTTATATTGACTCTATAGAAACCCTCTTTCTTCACTCTTCAGGACATTTAAGAGCAAAATATCAAAATGAGAATAATCAGTTTACTGGTCAATGGTTAGTTCCTTAAAATGACTATTAATTATACCTCAGGAAATGATATTATTGTCCCAACAAATAATACAACATATCGGGGCCTAGATGGTGATGATATTTATATTATTTCACAAGCCACCCCTGTAGATTCCTCAGTAAATATTATTGATACAAAAGGTAAAAATATTATTCAATTAGCTGATGGATTGAACATTTCTTCTACAAATTTCACTACTGATGCTTTGAGATTAATATTATCAAATGGATCAGTGATTACTATTAATGGTGCAAATGATTATTTTTATGAAGTTGGAGGTAATATAACATCTGGAGCCAGCGAAGAGCAGAAAAGCTATTCTGAGTTTTCGAAGTTATTTGGGGTTGAAAAGATTCCTGTTGCTGGAGTAGTAGATGGAGTTTCAAATTTAATTATAAAAAATGCTGTTTTAATTTCAAATAACCTAGATTTTTCTTGGATTGAGAAAAATCCAGAAAGTATTGGCTTAGAAGCCATTGAGGTAAATGAATTAATGGACTTTGTAAAAATTCCTCAATTCAATACGCAAGCTGCTATTTTAATTCAAGGAAATAATATAATTGCAGAGTATTATAATGAGGGATACGATAAAACGAGCCTAGCAACAAGCTGGTCGGTCGCAAAGAGCTTTACCTCCACTTTAATTGGTATAGCCATTGATGATGGCTACATAAATTCAATTAATGATCCAATCACGGACTATCTCCCTGATTGGAAGGGAAGGGATCAGGATAATATTTTATTAAAGCATCTTCTAGCAATGCAATCAGGTATGGACGATCATCCATTTGCAGGCGTTATTTTTTCAACGGATATGGTTAAATATTCTCTTGATAGAGATATTATGAGGCCTCCAGAAAAAGCTTTTAGTTATTCCAATGAAGATTCTATGTTGTTAGGAGAAATTTTAGAAAATGCTACAGGTTTATCTTTTCAAGATTATGCCGATGAGAAACTTTTTGATATTCTAGAAGTTGACGATAAATGGTGGACCGACCAGGCTGGTAATACAGTTACTTATGCTGGTCTTGATATGACGCCTAGGGACTTTGCTAAATTTGGATTAATGATTGCTCGGGATGGCAAATGGGAGAATAAAGAAGTTGTCTCATCTAGCTGGCTTGAAGCTGCAACAAATAGTTATAATGATTTAGTCTCTTATGGATTTCAATGGTGGACTAGTAATAGTCCAGACGAAAAAGAGTATAATTTTTTTTCAGCAAAAGGTTTGGATGGCCAGCTAATTTATGTATGGCCTGAAATAGATTTAGTCTTTGTTAGGTTTACTAATTATGAACATGTAGGTGATAAAAATTCTTCTGTTATCGACATATCAACTTCATATCAAAATACAGATTCTGGTAATTTACCGACTTCTAAACTAGAGGAATTACTTTATAATGTCGGAGATAATCTGATTATGGACTCAACCATTATGATCACTAACGATTTTGGATAATAAATCATGGATATAGAAGAACGTTCACAACATATGAGGGAACAGCCTTTGTTCCAAGGAATGGGTTTTTGTAGGATTTTAGATTTTAGTAAGGAAGAGAGC
Organism: Hyphomicrobiales bacterium; assembly: GCA_028339975.1. Taxonomy (GTDB): domain Bacteria; phylum Pseudomonadota; class Alphaproteobacteria; order MED-G09; family MED-G09; genus MED-G09. The sequence continues at coordinate 264,107 of JAOLDG010000001.1, forward strand.
TCTATTAGGCTTGAATATATTGCTGAACATCGTCATTGCCATTCTGGAAATATTGTACAGGGCGGATATGTAACCGGATGGATTGATTCAGCCATGGCCCACAGTGTTATGATACCAACTAATTTTGAATTTAGCCCCTTAACTCTTGAGTTAAAGATAACTTTTCTTAAGTCTGCTAATCCTGGTCCAGTTATAGCTGAGGCTAAGGTTATTAAATTAGGTAGATCAATAGCTTTTGTTGAGGGTTCTTTATTTGATAATGCTGGCAATCTTATTGCAAAAGGGACTTCAACAAATAAGTTAGTGCCTATGCCTAAGCAATAAATATTAAATTTCTAACGATGAATCCGATGAGTTCTTATCAATATCATTGATATCACTCCAAGCTTTTATAGCTAATGGAATAGAGAGTATATAAATTAAACCAATAAGGCTTAATGATATCCATGGTGAATTAATCAAACAAATTATTAAAATTGCTAATGAAAGAATAATTTTTAGATCTCGAAATTTTTTTATTTGGAATCTAATATGCTTGCCAGAAAAGGTAGGAACTTTACTTACAAGAAATAAGCCAATCAATATTACGTAAGCGCTTGTAAGATTTGGTGTTTCAAAGGCCCATGTGAAACCTAAAAAGGAATGGATGAGGGGTAATAAAACTAAACCAGCACCAGCTGGTGTAGGAACTCCAGTAAAAAAGTTAGGATATTTTTTATTTTTTGAATCAACATCAACATTGAATCTCGCAAGACGAAGACATGATAAAACAATAAAAGTTAGTATAGCAATCCAACCAATACTCCCATTGCCTTGAAGAATAGATATATAAATTAATAAACCGGGAGCTATTCCAAAATTTAAAAAATCAGCTAATGAGTCAAGCTCAGCCCCAAGGAGTGATTCACTTTTTAGTAGTCTAGAAAACCTTCCATCCAGAACATCACAAACAGAAGCCATAACAATACAAATGACACTTAACTCAAATTGCCCTGAAAGAGCAAAGCGTATTGAGGTTACACCAAAACAAAGACCTATTAAGGTGGTTATATTTGGTATCATTGATTTTAATGAATTTTTTTTCATAATTAAGCTTTTATTCTATTTATTACTTAAGGCAACTTTAAAAATTATAATGAACCAATTATTGTTTCACCTGCTTTTACGATATCTCCCACTTTCACATCTTCGACTGATCCTTTCGGCAGATAAACATCAACTCTAGATCCAAATCTTATTAAACCAAATCTTTCACCCGCTTTAATTTTATCTCCATCTTTAATAAAGCCAATAATTCTTCTAGCTATTAATCCAGCTATTTGAACAACTACTATTTTTTTATTACCGCTATTAATAATAAGACTATTTCTTTCATTCTTTTCACTGGCCTTATCAAGACTAGCATTGAGGAAGCTACCTGCTTTATAAGTGATTTTTTCAACTACCCCTTCAATTGGACTCCGATTAACATGAACATTAAATACATTCATAAAAATACATATCCGCAGCATTTCTTTTGTATCTAATGAAAGTTCTGCTGGCGGACTAGCTTTATCTATAAGACATATTTTTCCATCTGCTGGGCTAATAATCTTATCCTTAATATTTGGAGTTACCCGCTCTGGATCTCTAAAAAACCATATAACAAAAAATGTTAAAAGAAATCCCAGTACAGCAAGAGGTATCCAAACCATCAACGACAGTATTGAAGCTGAGAAGAAGATGGCAGCAAATCTCCAACCTTCTTTATGGATAAATGAAGTTATTTTTTTTAATGAAAGCATTTTTAACATCCTTTTAAACAGAATAATTTCTGTAAAGCATGACATATGTACCTTAATCCTTTAAAAATGAAAGTATTATTGATATTTCTATGAAAATAGAAATTAAGAGCATTAGGAGATTGTGAAGTGATAGAGTTTTTTAAATCAGCTGGATTGTTTATTATTTGTCTACTATTGAGTCGATTCATTGGTTTGCCTGCTAATTTTACGCCTATTATTGCGGTTGCATCTTTTATGCCTTTCTTGACGGGCAATCGTTATATTCAATTATTTTTACCAGTTGGCGTCTTAATCTTGACTGATCCTTTTTTAGGATTCTATTCCTCTATGCCAATCGTATATCTTTGTATTTTATCAGCTAGTATTTTATCTGTTTTATCAAAAGAACTTACTTATAAGAACCTTATTATAAGAGGTATCGCTTCAGTAGCTATCTGGCATATTTTCGTTAATTTTTCAGTTTGGCTTTCAGGTGGGCTAGGCTATTCTCTTATTAACACTTACTTCCTGGCTATACCATTTGATCTGCGTTTGTTATTTAGCACGCTGGTATTCTCAACCCTATTTTACGTCTTAAGAGAAATGATTATGAATTTATCTAATCATTTTGACTTCAACTCTTAGTTTAATTTTGAAAGGTAGTTTAAAGAAAATTAAGAAAGTTGTTATTTTTCTCTATATTATAGCAATTCCTTTTTCTAATATATATTCCATGAATAACCCATTTTATAAAAGCTATAATACTCAATTTGAGATACCTCCTTTTTCTGAAATAGAAGAAAAACATTATATGCCTGCTTTTTTAAAAGGTATGGAAGAGCACAATAGTGAAATAAACGAAATAATTCAAAGTCCAGAGAAGCCAACATTTGATAATGTTATAATTGCAATGGAACGCTCCGGCGATATCCTGGATAGAGTTAGCAATGTATTTTTTAACCTCTCCGGTTCAGCAACTAATATAAAATTACAGGAAATTGAAAAAGAGATATCGCCGCTACTATCAGAGCATTACGATTCAATTAGTCTTAATCCTGATATTTTTAATAAAATAAAATTACTATGGGAAGATATTGATAATCTTGAATTATCGAAAGAAGAAAACAAAATGCTTGAAGAGAGTTATAAGAATTTTTTAAGAAATGGTGCCCTTTTAAAAGGTTTAGAAAAAGATAGGTACTTAAAAATAAATCAAGAAATTTCAAAACTTTCTGTTCAGTTTTCTCAAAATCTTTTAGCAGAAACAAATCGTTTTGAGATTATTCTTAATGAGGATGACCTCAATGGATTGCCAGAGGATATTATTAATCTTGCAAAGGAAGAATCCGAAGCCAAATATAAAATAACTGGTGATAATCAATATAAAGATAAGTATGTTTTCACTCTCCATAACAGCAGTATTTTTCCATTCATGACTTATTCCAAAAGACGCGATCTTAGGGAGAGATTGTATAAGGGTTATATAACGAGGGGCGATAATAATAATGAATATGATAATAAGGATATTACATCAAAAATTGCCTCATTAAGAGTTGAGAAAGCCAATATTCTTGGCTTTAATACGCATGCGCATTACGTTCTCGATAACACAATGGCAAAAACACCTGAAGCTGTTTATGGACTCCTCGATAAACTTTGGAAGCCGGCCTTAAGTAGAGCAAAAAGTGAACTTCAGGAAATGCAAAGCCTTGTTGAGGACGAAGGTCAAAACTTTAAAATTTCCTCATGGGATTGGTGGTATTATTCAGAGAAAGTTCGAAAAGAAAAATATGATATTGATGAAGAAGAGATAAAGAATTACTTTACTCTTGATAATACTATTAACGGAATATTTGAAACAGCTAATAAGCTCTTCGGTCTAACATTTGAAGAAAAGTTCGATATTACTTTGTATCATCCTGATGCTAGAGTTTGGCAAGTAAAAGACAAAGATGGATCTCATTTAGGTTTATATGTTGGCGATTATTATACTCGCTCAAGTAAGAGGGGTGGGGCATGGATGAGTGCCTTTAAAGAACAATCCAACTTTGATGGAAGGGAGCGACCGATAATAATTAATGTTTGTAATTTCCCTCCACCATCCAAAGATAAGCCATCTCTTTTGAGTTTTGAGCATGTTACAACACTTTTTCATGAGTTTGGTCATGGATTGCATGGGTTGCTGACTAACACAGAATATAGAAGTTTGTCTGGAACATCAGTTTCAAGAGATTTTGTAGAATTTCCTTCACAAGTGCTTGAGCATTGGGCAAGTGAACCAGAGTTAATGAAGTCTTATGCAAAGCACTATGAGACGGGCGAACCGATAAGCGATGAGCTTATTTCGAAGATGCAAAAAGCAAGCAAATTCAATCAAGGTTTTGCTAATACAGAATATTTAGCAGCTTCCTATCTAGACATGGATTGGCATAGTCTTGATACAAAAGAAATTCAGGATACAAAAAGCTTTGAGAAGAAATCACTCGAAGGTATTGGTTTAATAGAAGAAATATCATCACGTTATAAAACTACTTATTTTCAACATATTTTTACTTCCTCTTATTCGGCTGGTTATTATAGCTATATTTGGGCTGCGGTTCTTGATTCTGATGCCTTTAAAGCATTCAAGGAAAGTGGTGATATATTTGATGTAAATTTAGCCTCTAAGTATAGAAAATATATCCTTGAAAAGGGTGGGACAGAGGATCCAATGCATTTATACCGAAAGTTTAAAGGAAGCGATCCTGATATTGCCGCGTTACTAGAGGATCGAGGATTAAATTAGGTGGTACAGCTACTTAGATTTGAACTAAGGACCTCCTGGTCCACAACCAGGCGCTCTAACCAACTGAGCTATAGCTGCCCACCAAGTATTTATCTATCACTATAAAGACCTTTGCAAAAGTCCTAATTAATTTTTTCTAATTTTCTGAAGCCTTGGCACTAGAGATGTTAATCTTTATATTAAATAACTGTTAGCGGAGCATTAGAAACTAAATATAATTTTTAATTGCTTTACAATTCTTAATGCAAAGTCCATACACGCTTTTTTAAACATTCTAATATTTTCTAGACAGAGATTTGTAAATAACGAGAATGAATGAAAATAGTTTTATTTCAATTTTTTTAACAAATAATCTTTAGTATTTAATCTAACTTTTGCTAGCACCTTTTAGTTTTGGTATTGCGGCTAATCAATAAGGGCTTGTGATGCAAAAAACCTTTGGAAAACTTTCAAAGAAATTTTTAAATAATAAAATAGGTTTTTCTAAAATAAAGATTTCATCATTATTTTTTCTTAAGACAGAAGTTTTAGCTGGACTAACCGTTTCACTTGCTTTGGTCCCAGAAGCTGTTTCCTTTTCTTTTGTTGCGGGCGTTCACCCTTTGGTAGGTCTTTATGCAGCCTTTATAGTCGGAATCATCACATCTTTAATCGGCGGAAGACCCGGTATGATTTCTGGAGCAACTGGTGCGCTTGCTGTCGTTATGGTTTCTTTGGTCGTTCAGTATGGGGTTGAGTATTTATTCGCAACTGTTATTCTTATGGGTGTTTTTCAAATAATTGCAGGCCTCCTGAAATTAGGAAAATTTATAAGACTAGTTCCATACCCTGTAATGCTTGGCTTTGTGAATGGTTTAGCTATTGTCATTTTTTTATCTCAACTCTCTCAATTTCAGATTATAGATAGCAATGATGCTAGGCAATGGATGGAAGGTAGGGCTTTATTTATCATGTTGACCCTAGTGGCTTCAACTATGGTAATTATATGGCTCACCCCTAAAATAACAAAATCCATACCAGCACCACTTGTGGGAATATTTATTGTAGCTATGTTTGTAATACTATTCGATATAGATGCACCACGCGTTGGGGATCTTGCTTCTATTAAAGGTGGTTTACCAACTTTTCATATTCCAATTATGAATTTTACATTAGACAATTTTTTGATAATCCTTCCTTACTCACTGATTTTAGCAACAATTGGTTTAATTGAAAGTTTACTAACGCTTAATTTAGTTGGCGATATGACTGGAAAAGTTGGCGGAGCATCCCGGGAGTGCTTTGCTCAGGGTCTAGCCAATACAGTTACAGGATTTTTTGGAGGTATGGGGGGGTGTGCAATGATTGGCCAATCAATGATTAACGTAAAATCAGGAGGAAGAACAAGAATTTCAGGAATATCCGCATCTCTTTTCTTACTTTTATTTATATTGGTGGGCTCGACTATGATTGAAAGGATACCGTTAGCTGCTCTTGTGGGAGTAATGTTTATGGTTGTTATAGGAACTTTCGCTTGGCAAAGTATTGCTATTATTCGCCGTATTCCAAGAGCAGATGTGATTGTGATGATAATCGTTACAGTGGTCACTGTTATGCATGATTTAGCTGTTGCAGTTATTTGTGGTGTAATTGTTTCGGCACTATCTTATGCCTGGAATAATGCAACTCGTATTAGAGGAAGAACTGAAGTTAATAAAGATGGTAATAATATTTATTATATAGAGGGTCCGTTATTTTTTGGTTCAACCCAGGGCTTTGCAGATATATTTAATATTAACGATGATACGGATATTGTTATAATTGATTTTATTAATAGTCGTATTGTTGATCAGTCTGCCTTGCAAGCCATTGAGGATCTTGCTTTGAAATATAAAAAGAGAAAAAAAATATTACAATTAAGGCATCTATCAGCTGATTGTCACAGACTCTTAAGTAAAGCAGGTCAGCTAATAGTTAATTCTGATGAAGACCCTCATTATGGAGTTGCTGTTGACTATGGTGTTAAGGCGGGAGTGTTTGGAGGTGACCATTAACTTAAGAAACTTTACTAACATTTTCTTTTTTTATTTTATTAATAAGCGGTCATAAACATTTAAATTAATTACGTGCTTATACTCACATGAATATAAAAAAGTTAATTGATAAATTATGATTTTCAAAAATTAAAAGTTAATGTTTTCTTCATCATTTAAATAATAAGACTAATATCTATTGGTCATATTATTTTTATATGATTTTTTCTCTTTTTTTTCATCACCTTCATTTGAGCTATCTTTTTCAGTATGCTCTTGAGATGCAGCTGCATGAGCTTCTGCATCACCACAATGCGCTAAAACATTTCCAGAAAATGACATTAATAAAACTAGTAAACTTAGTGTTACGATTTTATTCATAGTAAGTACTCCATTTGTTTTCTTTTACTCTACAATATCATAATAAAGAAATAACTTATTAGCAAAGACATTCCCATCCATCACAACTGCTAAAACTATCTCTATCAAAACTTTGAAGCCTTTGAGAATTTAGAAGAGAATTGGATGGCTTATATGCGTGTTATTAATAGGGATCGTTATATACGAAATGGTCTAAGAGAAGCAAAGACCAATAAAGAATATATTACTAAATTAAAGAAAGATGGGTATGCTACAGAGGATGATTATATTAATCACTTAGACCTTATTATTAAGAGGTATAAAAAGTTAGGATTATTCCAATAAATTAATTAGGACATGCACTTCATGAAAATTAAATATATCTTTTATACTCTTCTTACCTTCCTTATCTTAACCATGAGTACTCAGGCTTTAGATTGGAATCCTCAAAACTATACTATCACTGATGGCGATACTCTAAAACGCAACGGTATCCGTTATCGTCTCGAAGGAATTGATGCGCCAGAGATTAATCAAATCTGTACTCTTAATAATCAGGATTGGGAATGTGGATTGGCAGCAGCTTTATATTTAGAGCAACTGCATGGAGCAGATGGATTTGAATGTGAGGATCTAGGACAAGATCGCTATAAAAGAATATTAGCACGATGCTATATCTTAGAAGATGGTAATCGTATGGATATAGGAAGTCTTATGGTGGGAGAGGGATATGCCCTGGCCTATAGAAGGTATTCTAAAGATTATATTGGTGAAGAAGAGTTAGCTAAAGAGAATAATAAAGGCTTATGGAGAAGTAAGTTTATGAAACCATGGGAATGGAGAAGGGCTAGGTCTAATAAGAAGTAGTATGAAAAATAATTTATCTATTAACGAAATTTTAAAAACTTTCTTTGGCTATGAAAAATTTCGAGTTGGCCAAGAAGAAATCATTAGCCACTTGTTAGAAAAAAAAGAAAACGCCTCTGTCGTTATGCCAACTGGGGGTGGAAAATCTTTATGTTATCAAATTCCAGCAATTAAAGCTGATAATATTTCCATTGTTATATCACCTCTTATTTCTCTTATTAAGGATCAAGTATCTGCCCTTAATCAAAATAATATTGAAGCCGTTGGTCTACATAGCGAGTATGCAAAAGAAGAAATATTAGAAATTGAAAAAAGAATTAAAAAGGGAAGGTATAAAATTATATATATATCGCCGGAAAGGCTTATGACAGAAAGAACTCTCAAGTTGTTTGGTGCCTTAAGTATTGATTTTATATTTGTAGATGAGTCTCATTGTATATCAAAATGGGGCGCTGATTTTAGAGAGTCCTATTATCGTCTGAGAGAATTAAAAAATATTTTCCCCGATACTGTTATTGGCGCTTTTACAGCGACAGCAGATAAAGTTACCCAAGACGATATTTCTAAACTTTTATATGATGATAAAGGGAAAACGTTCGTTTTTGGCTTTGATAGGGATAATATTAATTTAAAGGTAATTAGTAAGGGTAGAGAAAAAAAATCTCAACAAAATCAAATAATAAATCTTATTAAGGATAAATCAGGATCCGTTGGTTTGATATATTGCTTCACAAGAAAAGAAACTGAAGAAATTGCAGCCTTCCTAAGATCTGAGAATTTTAATGCTTACAGCTATCACGCTGGGATGCTTAGTGGCGACAAACAAAAAGTGCAATCTAAATTTATGGAAGAAGACGATATAATAGTTGTTGCAACTGTTGCCTTTGGTATGGGAATAGATAAGTCAAATGTTCGTTATGTGATTCACTCCACCATCCCAGATTCAATGGAGTCTTTTTATCAAGAAGTGGGGAGAGCTGGAAGAGATGGAAAGCCTAGCGAAAGTATTGTTTTATATGATGCTTTTGTTGATGTTGCCAAAAGGAGAAGAATGATTTCATGGAATGATGAGGGTAAGAAAAGTGATGATCAAATTAATTTGCAGCATCGAAAACTAAATTCATTTTTAAATTATTGCGAGAGTGTTCATTGTAGAAAAGTTTCAATAATAGGATATTTTGGTGAACAAGCAAAAAAATGTAATAATTGTGATAACTGCGAAAATCCCCCTACACTAGTTGAAATGACTTCAGAGGCCCGAAGACTTCTTATCGCAGTTATTTATACAGGAGAAAATTTTGGACTAAAGTATGTAATTGATGTCATGCTCGGAAAGCAAGATCAAAGAATTTATGATAACAATCATGATAAAATAAAAGTTTTCGGTGCGGGGCTAGAATTTGGAAAAGATGATTATTGGAGAAGTTTATGCAGTCAATTGATAGCAATTAATTATATTAATATTGACCTAACTAAATACGCGATACTAAAAGTCACAAATAGTGGAAGAAAATTTTTAAAAAATAATGAAATATATGAAGGAAAAAAAATAATTCCACTTATTAAGAATTCGGGCATATTAAAAATAAAAAAAATAAAGTCGAAAATAGAAACTAACGATTGGGATGATTTTGAAACTAACCTTTTTGAGAAACTGAAATCTTTAAGATTAGAAATTGCTCGTGAAGAAAAGAAACCTGCTTTTATAATTTTTTCAAATGACACATTAGAGGAAATGGTTAAGGAGAAACCTCAAACAATGCAAGAGTTTTTAAAGGTTCATGGGGTTGGTAAATTTAAGGCTGAAAAGTTTGGGGATAGATTTATAAGTATAATAAAGTGAAAATGAGATAGCTTTGAATAAATTTATTAAATTAGAAGGCTACTCTAATAATTTTAGATTTAACTTCTTTATAAAACACTAGACCTCCCTGTTCTTTAATATGATGTTTAAATCCTATAGAATAATCTAGGGGAATTGGTAATTACCTGGACGGACTGCCCAGCAGTGAACAGATAGTTTATTTTTCCGTTCTTCTTATATAGTCATTAAGCATTTCATGATAGCGCCTTACTCGGCCTTCTTGGCCAAGTAATAACGAGTGTTTAAAACCTCGTGATTTGACACCTTTTTGTTGAGATAGAGCAATACCAACATCTTGATCGATTATAAAACCAAGAGATTCCTTTGGGTACTCTACCCACTGATGAGGTGCATTTTGAAGGAGTCTTCGGCCAGCGGGGGTTTCAGTAAACAATTCTCCTTCTAAATTATTTATATCTTCACCCCCCTTAAAAGTTGATGAGCCAGATAGCGAACCTTCTATAATTGGTACCATATACCAATGTTCCATGAAGCATCGTTCAGGATCAGTAGGGTGAGGTTGAGGTCTTAAGAGTTCAAATCCATCAGGCGTCATAGTTAAACTAAAGTTTGGAAAAAAACTATAATGATAATAGTCAGTAAGTTGTTCATTAGTTAAAAATTCATAATGCCAGTAACCATTTTCTTTGGCTAATTTTCTTTTATTATTTTGTAATGCAGTTCTTGCCTCAGAAGTCTTACCGTTAAATTGACTTGGATCTAGTCCCCACATCTTTAAAACATCAGTTAATGGAAACTCAATAACATTATTATTTATAAAACTTTTTGCAGGTCTATGACCTGGCATTAGCATTCTATTTATACCGCTTTCATACATATCAAATTGTGAGTCATTATAGTTATTATCCATTTGCGACATTAACTCTGGATGTAATGTATCCACATGATATGTCTCACTAAAATTATCATGCAGCATTTTCCAATTACATTTTATTTCTGCAGTTAAATTTAAAACCCTTAAGAATTTTTTAGTTTGGTAAGGCTCTAAATGCTCTATAGCTGGATAGATAAACTCTCGAAGGGGAGTACAGTTCCTATCAAAATTAATCCATACAAAACCTAGTGATTCTTCGCATGAAACTTCTTCAAGACTAAGGTTTTCGCATAGGTTTTTTTCCACAAAATCTTCAGAATCTTTTGCATATTTAAGGATACCTTCTGTATTAAATTCCCAGCCATGGTAGCTGCATTTGAATGTCTTTAATGAACCCTCATTAACCTGAACAAGAAGATTGCCTCTATGAGGACATACATTATAAAAAGCTCTGATTGTTGTATCTTTTTGTCGAACAACAAGAATCTCTTCATGACCTACCTTATAAATAAAAAAATCGTTTGGCTCTGGTATTTCTGATGCCCATCCTGCTATTTGCCAAACCTTTGGCCATACCAGGCTTAGTTCTTTATGTAAAAAATCTTTTGAATAATAACGATTGCCTGCAATCTTATCGCCACGCAGTTTAAGTTCTGGTTCCTTATCTCTTGGTGTTCGTTTAATTTTATTCTCCATATTTATTTTATTGGAATAAATTTTTTTTAATCAATACGTTTTTTAAAAAGAAGTGTCATTCTATCAGTTTCACCTATTTCTATATATTTATCCTTATCAGAATCTTTCAAGTAAAGAGTTGGTGGTAATGTCCATACCCCAGCTGGGTGGTCTTTTGTATCTCTAATATTTGCATTAATTTCAGATTTTGCAGATAGAATAAATCCAGCCTCTTTTGCTAAATTTATAGTTAACTCTTCAGTAACATAACCACTTTTTTTCATATCTTTTAGAGAAGTTCCTGGGTTTGCCCTATGCTCCACAATACCTAAAATACCGCCTGGCTTTAATGACGAATAAGCTTGCTGGAAAATTTTTTTTACTCCACTCTCGTCTTCACCTATCCAGTTATGAACATTTCTGAATGTTAGAACGGCATCTATACTTCCATCATCAGAAAGTTTGCTAAAGAGGTTAACGATTTCAACTTTATTATAAATTTCTTTGCTTTTTAATTTTTTCTCATAGGATTCTCTTGATCGTTTAGCATAGTCGCTTAAATTTGGGTCATATGCAGCCGCTATCAATTTACCTTGATTGTAAAGGTAGGTAGATAAAATTTCCGTATACCAACCGCTTCCTGGCGAGAGCTCAATAACAGTCATATTAGCTTTAATTTCAAAAAATTCTAATGTTTCTAAAGGGTTTCTATATTCATCCCTTAAAACATTCTTCGCCGATCTCTCAGAATGATTAATTGAATCTTCTAATGTCATGGCTGGTAAGCTTTGTGCACTAAAAAGTATAAATATAAATATAAAGCAATAAATTATTTTTTTCATAGTTCCCTCTCTATTAAAATATTAACAAAAAAATCACTTTTAGGAAGCAAAAGAATTAAAATAAATTTTAATATTTTTCTTTAAATTTACACTTTAATAATTAATGTTAAATAATTATTTTTTTGAGGGGAAAATAAACTTATGTTCAACAGTTTCTATGGATGGAAGATAGTTGGAGCTGCAGCTTTAATAAACTTTTTCTCTATCGGATTACCCTTTTATGCATTTTCCGTTTTTTATATTCATCTACAAGAAGAATTTAACGCTAGCCGATTTTTAATTTCTAGCACTCTATCAATTTTAATTATTGCTGGAGGAGTTTTTGCTCCAATTTGCGGACATTTGGTTGATAGGTACTCTATTAAAAAAATCTTATCATTGGGTTCGTTATTGTTTGGTCTTGGCCTTATTGCCCTTGGTTTTTGTCAAAACTACTATCAATTTTTAATAGTATACGGAAGTATTCTATCTCTTGGAATAACCTTATTTGGTAATTTATCAACTGCAAAACTTATCTCTTTTTGGTTTAATAAAAAAAATGGAACTGCCATAGGTTATGCAGCTCTGGGGATTTCTTTATCTGGTGTATTTATTCCACCCCTTGCTGTTTACCTTATAAGTGTTTTTGACTGGCGTATTACGTATATGATTTTTGGTACATTTATAATTCTTGTTATGATGCCCTTTTGTCGATTCTTTATTATCAATAAGCCCTCTGAAATTAACCAGAATATAGACGGGGTTGAATCCTCAGAAGATGTGTCGCTGAACACTAAAGTTGAGATAATGGATTTTTGGGCGATAATTAAGGTACCAGCTTTCTGGATCCTTATAATAATTTTTAGCCTTCAGTTTTGTGCAAATTTAGGAGTTTATAGTCACATATTTCCTTATGTAACTGATCTTGGTTTCGATATTAAAAAAGCAGGATACGCTGTATCCGTCGGCGCTTTTGGAGCAGCATTAGGAAAGATCGTTTTTGGTAAGTTAATTGATATTTTTTCTGCAAGAATAACACTTTGGATATCCATTATAATTCAAGGAATAGGAATTTTATTAGTTTCTTCTTCTTCTTCTTATAACCTGCTTCTTTTGGCGGTTCTTGCTATGAGCTTAGGGTTGGGAGGGACAGTTCCTCTTATGAATATTTTATTTTCTAAAACATTTTCTCCAGTTAATTTTGGTAAGGCCTTGGGAATGGCAGTTCCTTTTATGGTACCCATTCAAGTGGTAGGAGGGCCATTATCCGGATGGCTTTTTGATACTTTTGGGAATTACGACTTGGCTTTTTCATTAAATGCTGGCGTTTGTTTTATTGCATTTTTATTTGTTTTCATGCTCAATGTTCCATCAGATAAACATAGCTGAAAATTTTATGATCATAAGGCAAAATAATTAACGATAACTATAGGGGGAATGAGATGGGAAATAAACATTTAGACGGAAAAGTAACCTTGATACTTGGCGCTGCGGGCAAAGATAATATGGGTCAGGTAATGGCCCGGAGATTTGCGAAAGAGGGTGCAAAGTTAGTATTAGCTGGACGTAATGAAGATGCCTTGAAAGAAATCTCAGAAGAGCTTGATGCAACATATTGTGTGTGTGATATTACAAAAAAAGAAGAAATCGATTCTATGGTTCAAGAAACAGTCAAGCGTCACGGCGTTCTTCATTCAGCGATCCAAGCAACTGGGTGGGGTTATTTATCTCCATTTTTAGAAAGTTCAGAGGAGGATTTAGTTAAAATAATGAATCTTCAATTTAAAGGACCTTACCAATTTTTTCAGGCGTGCATACCCGCAATGACCGAAGGTGGCTCTATAATTCAAATTTCGTCTGCTACAGCAACTATAATGTTAGATAATCATGCCGCTTATATGGGTACTAAGGCTGGAATCGATCATGTTGTTAGGACAGTTGCCAATGAGTTTGGTGAGAGAAATATTCGTGCAAACTCAATCTCGCCTGGATTAACTGAATCACCCATGACTGAAGCGGCTATGTCGGCACCAGGACTTAAGGATGCATTTTTAAAAGAATATCCACTTGGGAGGATAGGTACATCAGAAGATATCGCCTCAATGGCAGTTTTTTTATGCAGTGATGAATGCTTCTTGTCTGGCCAAAACTTACAAGTAAATGGAGGTTTAACTCTCAGAAGAAATCCTAGGAGCTCTGATATTGATGCATCTATTGCGCAAGCAATGGCAAAACTTGAGAATTAAAATTTATTTATTTAAATACTAGAAGGGAGAATCCTTGAAAAAAGATATTAATAAACAAACTGACACAGTCGCTGATTTACAGATTGGCCCAACAAATCAAGGTATGGTAAGGATTTACATAACTTCCAATTCTATTGATATTCCGATGGATTTTTCTCCTGAAGAGGCGAGGAGTATTGCTGATGAGTTAAATGCTTCTGCAGTCTTGGCTGAGAAAAGTTAAATTAAACCTAATGACAAATAATAGAAACTTTCTCTTTTATGGTATTGGTTCTATTGCCTTTGGTATAAAGGGTAATGCCTTTTCTTGGTTTCTCTTTTTCTATTATAATATGGTTATAGGTTTGCCTGCCTGGATGGCATCATTAGCTCTTGGAATAGCAACAATCTGGGATGCTTTTTCAGATTTATTGATTGGATATTCCTCAGATCATACTAAATCAAGGTTTGGAAGGAGACATCCTTATATGTATGCTGCTTTAATTCCTGTTCCTATTTTCTTTTACTATCTTTGGAATCCTCCAATATTTCAGACTGATATTAATTTATTTCTATACCTTCTTTTAATGGCTATTTTGGTAAGAACTAGCACCACTCTTTTTGAAATACCTAATCAAAGCTTAGGTCCAGAAATCACTCGAGAATACCATGAAAGAACCAGAATGATGTCGCTAAGATACTTCTTTGGGTGGATGGGTGGAACAGTAATGACAATCTTAATGTGGTTTATATTTTTAAAACCAACTGTTGATTATCCTAATGGGCAGTTAAACCCCGAGGGCTATCAAACTTATGGGGTTGTTGCCGCATCACTAATGTTAATTGCGATGATTGTTTCATCATTGGGCCTTAATAGGATAATACCTGATCTATCTAAGCCTGCTAAAAATAATAATTTTAGTGAAATAAAAGACGAACTTAAAAATACCCTTCTCAATCCATCCTTTTTAGTTTTATTTATTGGCGGTATTTTTGCTGGAATGGCCTCAGGTTTTTCTGCGGCCTTAAATATTTATTTCAATACATTTTTTTGGGGATTTAATAATATTCAAATAGGTATTATTACAGTTGTTGCGGTTGTTCCTGGTATTATTGGCGCAATGTTTATCTCAAGAATTCTTTCTACTAAAATTGGAAAAAGAAAGGCAGCAATTATATGTGGGATGATAGCTCTTATTCTAACTCCTGTCCCCTATGCTTTAAGGATATATGGCCTTGCTCCTGAATTTGGCTCAAATGGATTATTATTATTAATGAGCTTTTACTACTTTATCGAAGTCTCGACTGGTGTAGCAGTTACTATATTAGTCTCATCTATGGTCTCGGATATTGTTGAAGATTCAGAATTAACTACTAAAAAAAGGTCAGAAGGAATTTTCTTTTCTGCGCAAGGTTTCTCAAATAAAGCAGTTTCAGGTGTCGGAATTTTTCTCGCAGGTCTTGTCACTTCATTGGCTGGATTGCCAACGGACGCTAAACCAGGAACTGTTGACGATTCTATTTTAATAAATGTCGCATTAATATTTGTTCCTATTTATATGGTTTTATACTTGCTATCGTTGTATTTTCTTAATCTATATAAGATAGATAAAGAGACACATGAAAAAAATATTTCTGAAATAGATCATAGAGCTTCATAAGTATTATAAAATAGTAAGTACACACAAAGGTTGAATTATGAATACTCCAAATAGAGAGCATATTATTAAATCAGTAGCCGATAGTTATGTTGAAAGAGGCTTATTCAGTGGCATTGAATGGCTTGCAGAAAAGTCTGGAAAAACTATTTTATCTGGAAAATCTGGGTACCAAAAATTTGAAGATAAAACTCCTATCCCTGAGAATGCTATATATCGAATTTATTCGATGACAAAACCTATCACTGCAGTTTTAGCATTAAAGCTAATCGAAAAAGGAATGCTGAGGTTATATGATCCTGTATCAGCATTTATTCCATCCTTTAGTAATTTAAAGGTTCTTAATCCCGTTGGAACAACTGAAGATATTGCGAGGCCAATGAATATTGAAGATCTCTTAACTCATAGAAGTGGGTTAACTTATGATTTTTTAATGGGATGTCATGTAGCGCCATTATATAGTGCGCAAGATATTTCAGATGATGGAAGCAAAAATCTGAAGGAAAAGTGCGAGGCTTTATCCCAACTTCCTCTTGCTTATCAACCGGGCACTAGGTTTAATTACTCTGTATCATTAGATGTTTTAGCTAGAATAATAGAAGTAGTTTCTGAAGAAGATTTTCAAAAAGTACTAAAAAAAGAAATTTTTGATCCTCTCGGAATGGAAGATACGGGTTTTGGAGTGAAAGAAGAGAATATTTCTAAATTAATGTCTACTTATGGTGCAAGAAATTTTAAAGAAATCATGAATGCAAGTCCCCATAGTCTTATTGAGACAAATGTGAATGAACATAATCCACATAATAAAAGTGATACCTTTCAAAGAGGAGGTACTGGATTATTTTCTACAACCCAGGACTACCTATCATTTGCTAGAATGCTCTTAACTGGTAAATCAAAAAATGGAGAAATTATCCTATCAAGGAATATGATTAATTATATGAAAGTGAATCGAATACCAGATTCGCAATTACCTCTTATGCTTGGCCCTTTACCATTTGTGGGGTATGGATGGAATTTAATTGGTCGTACTGTTTTGGATCCTGGGAAAACAATGTCCTTAACTGGAAAAAATGAATTTGGATGGGCAGGTGCTGCAGCGACTTATTTTTGGGTAGATCCCGATGAAGATTTGGTTGGAATAATCATGACTCAGTATTTAGGATCTATGTGGCCAATCAGTGATGACCTTCGGGTAGCCATGTATCAAGCTATAGAATAACTAAATTTTTGCTCTTATAAAAAATATGAAAGCCATTAAATATTCAATTCCGGCATAAATAACTCTTTTTTCTTCTACACCTTCAAAATAAGGTAAAAATCCAACTGATCTTCCGATTGCCAAACCAAGCATTAATAAGCTAAAAACTTTAAACCATTGCTTCCGTGAATCGGGCTGGTGAGAAGCAAGAAGAATTCCAAGTCCCATAAAAGAAAACATTCCTGCAAGAGCCCTTATTTCGCTTGCTCCAGCTTCACTTTGAATTACAACATTAAGACTGACAATATCATTTTTAGCGAAAAGTGTTGGATCATAAACACCTACTAGACCAAGGATAAGCCACATAAGACCAAGAGCGTAACAAAATATATTTATTAAAGATTTCATATGTTTATAAATAAACTAGTTTTCATAAAATAAAAAGATCGATTTAATTTAATTAACTTTTTTTCGTTCAGGAAGAAGCGGAAGTGATTTTATTATTTTAGAATCAATTTCTTTGTTTACGGCCTCAATATTTACCCATCGTTCCGAAGATGATGGATGAGAAGATGCGTATGATATTGATCCAGGATTTTCAACTGACATGCGGCGCCAAAAATTAGCCACACCTTTTCTATCAATATTTGAATTTGCCATTATATACATACCTACATAATCTGCCTCTCTTTCAAAGTCCTGACTGTACATTTGGGCCCCTATATTACCAAAAGTTCCTCTTGTATTTATACCTGCGCTTGAAGCAGCAAGATCAACTATTGTTCCTAAAATAAAATTATTACTTTTTTTCTCAATATGGCCTTCTGTATTATGAGCTAATTCATGAGCAATAATCATTTGAAGTTCTTTATCTTCTTCTATAAAACGAAGCATTCCTTGAGTAATATATATATTCTTACCATCTGCATAAGCGTTTAGAGAATTATCCTGGCTTAAAATTATTCTATGATTACATATATTAATTGGCTCAACTTCAAAGCTTAGATCTTCATTATTTCGTCTTATATTTATATTTATATTTTTATTACCAAAGTTCCTCTGGCGACTATTCTTTACTATTTCATCGTTAGTCCATGAGAAATCTTTTGAAGAAATCTTAACTATTTTATCTCCCTTTAATAGCCCAGATTTACTTGCTGGCGATCGATCGACAACAAATAGTACTTCAGGTTCTTCGGTAAAATTAAGCTTATCTGAGGCAGCCTTTTTGAATTCTTTTTTTATTTGATTTATTGAAATTATCTCTAATCCAATAGCTTTTTTAATGTTAGCTCCACAAAAGTCTGTAGATTTTTGAAGAATTGGCCACGCAATATTATTTAATCTTTCTAGCCGACTGTAATAAGTTTCAAGAGCTATTCCTTGCATAATCACCCTTTCTTTTTCTGTATCAGCATCTAATCCTCTACTCGTAATTGTAGTGGGTGCTTCACAGGATGAAATTATGCCTAGAATTAAGAGAAGTATAAATTTTTTGATAAACATAACACCTATTCTTGTGGTGCCCGGGGGCGGATTTGAACCACCGACACGAGGATTTTCAGTCCACTGCTCTACCCCTGAGCTACCCGGGCTAATAAATAAATATTATCATATATTAGAGGTAATATAACTGTCCAACACTAAGAGACAAGCCTTTTAATTAGCTATATTTACTGTTCGTCGTTTTGTTGGTTAGTATCAACATGATATCTTTCACCAAGCCATCTATTTAAATCAACTTGGGAACATCTTTTTGAGCAGAAGGGAAAAAAATCTTTTTTTGAGGTATTCTTACATGTTGGGCAGGAGGAATTTTTCATTAATAAAACTCTACTATTTATGTCTATAGGTTATTCTTCCTTTAGATAAATCATATGGAGTCATTTCAACCGTAACTTGATCACCAGCAAGAACTCTTATTCTATTTTTTCTCATCTTTCCTGCAGTATGAGCAATTATTTCATGGTCATTTTCTAATTTAACTTTAAAAGTTGCATTGGGAAGTAGTTCCAAAACAGTACCGGGGAATTCTAATAATTCTTCTTTAGCCACGTAATCTCCATTTGATAAAAACTCTTATAACAAACTAAACCAACTTATTAAAGGATTGATTTTTTTTGTTGTATATTCATATGAATAGCGAATACAAAAGAGTGAATAGTCTTCTTGACGTATTAAGATCAATCTCAAAGTCATTGCTTAAAATAAAATCAAGATTTTTAGCTCCCTCATTATGAATTTTTCTTCTATTATTTTCAATTTCTTCAAGCTTATCTGTTGATCCACTCTTTATTTGTTCATAATAACTTGAACATGCCAAATGATAGCTTTTAATTATTTTTTTTAGCCCACTTATTGATTTGGTTATATTGTATTCTTTTTTATTTTTATTTTCTTGAACATCAATTACAAGCTGCCCACTGTTAAGAGATAAATTCATTGTAAATGGGCCAACGAAATTATCTTTCTTTATTCTAAAAGAATTTTCTGCAATTAAATCATGAATAGCTGCCTCTCTTTCATATTTAATAAAATCAGTAATTTGATCAACTTTGGCTCCGATTATATTAATTTCTTTAATATAATTATTTTTCATTCAATCGAACCTTTATTGATTGAGCGTGAGCATCTAATCCTTCACATTCCGCTATTATTTTTGCAGAGGGACCAATATTATCCATAGTTTTCTTAGTGCTTTTTATTGTCGATATTCTTTTTATAAAATTATAAACCGAAAGTCCCGATGAATTCCTTGCAGCCCCATTTGTGGGTAAAACATGGCTTGGGCCCATTATATAATCACCCATGGCCTCAGGAGTCCATTTGCCCATAAATATAACGCCTGCATTAATAATATTATTTTCAATACTTTGACAATTTTTAAACATTAAGGATAAATGTTCGGGAGCTATTTCATTAATAATATCAGGAGAGTTTTTTAAGTCCTTAATGACTAGGATTAAACCATTCTTCTTTAAGCTATTCTTGATAATGTCAGATCGATTTAATTTTCTAATTACTTTTTTGATGCTTTCATTAACGTCTCTCGCAAATATTTCATTATCTGTAATAAGAATAGCTTGAGCAGACTCATCATGCTCAGCTTGTGCCAACATGTCGTAAGCGACCCAATCTGGATTATTATTTTTGTCTGCTACAATTAATATTTCACTGGGTCCTGCCATCATATCAATATTTACATCACCAAGAACTTGTTTTTTAGCTTCAGCAACCCACTGATTTCCTGGGCCAACAATAATATCAACTGGTTTAATTGTTTCAGTCCCATACGTAAGGGATCCAATTGCCTGTGCTCCACCAACTCTATATATATCTTTTATACCGCATACTTCCGCAGCAGCTAAGATTAGTGGATTAATTTTTCCAGAAGGCGAAGGAACGGTCATTGTTATATTTTTTACACCAGCAACCTTAGCAGGTATTGCACTCATTAAAACTGAACTTGGGTAGGATGCCTTTCCTCCAGGAACATAGATCCCAGCGCTTTCAAGAGGAATCCATCTTGTTTTAATCTTCATACCATCATTATCTGAATAATTTATGTTTTTTGGCATTTGGTATTTATGAAACTTTTCTATTCTTTTTGCCGCTAGCCTAAGTGCCTTTAGACTTTCCTTTGAACAGTTTAATTTGGCATTTTTAATTTCACTAGATTTTAATTTTAATTCTTTTTTAGGATTAGAAACATTATCAAATTTTTTAGCATACTTAAAAAGAGCTATATCCTTTTTCGTTTTGATATCGTTAAGGATCTTCGATACTGATAATTTAATTTCTTTAGAATCCATTCGTTTAAATTGAATAATCTTTTTTAAAGATGCATCAAATTTCAAATCGTTATATTTAATGATTTTTATCATTCTTAGTCCTTACCATGAATCGGCTTATTTGGTATTACCCAAGATTCACCTATGTCAGTTAAAAAAGCTTCTATATTTTCTACATTAAAGGTTAATGATTTGTTATCAGCAAATTCTAAAAAAATAGAACCACTTGGCTTACTTTTAGTAACAAACTTTATTGTGAGTAATACTAAAATATCCTTACTTGATCCAAGATCTATTCCAAGGAATTTAATAGAATCCACATAATCAAAATGAAGAGCTGACCGTATTCTTGAGGATTTACTCTCTTCATGGCGATATCGGTTCATAAGGAATGCAAGTCTCTTTGAATTCTTATCATAACCAATGTCATCAGCCTTAATAATCGAATCTTGAGTTAGTGAAGATAGAATAGTTAGTTGCTCTTGATCTAATGCGATTAATTTTAGTCCTTTATTCATTTTAATCTCTTTTTCTTTCTATTTTTGCGCCACAAGATTTTAATTTATTTTCTATTTTATCAAAACCTCGGTCCAAATGATATATTCTTCTTATTGATGATTTCCCTTTAGCCGATAAAGCGGCAATAATCAAAGAAGCTGAAGCCCTTAAATCTGTAGCCATAACAGGTGCAGAATTAAACTCTTTAATACCTTCTACGATAGCTGTATCTGCCTTGAGCTTAATTTTAGCACCAAACCTTGCAAGCTCTTGGACATGCATAAATCGATTTTCAAATATATTTTCTTTTATTGTACTTCTTCCATTTCCTAGAGCCATTAATGCCATAAATTGCGCTTGAAGATCAGTTGGAAAGCCAGGGTATGGTGCTGTAGATATATCAATAGGTACAATTATTTTATTATCCTTTTTTATATTTAACCGGTTGCCATCCGATGATATCTTTGTTCCAGATTGCTCTAATAAATTAGTTAGTAAATTAATTTCGTTTGGATTTACTCCCTTTAAGGATATGCTTCCTCCTGTTGCTGATACCGCTATAGCAAACGTACCTGCTTCAATTCTGTCTGGTGGTATGGAAACTTTTGTTCCATTTAGATTCGCGACACCATCAACTATTATAATATCACTTCCATGCCCTTTGATTTTTGCTCCCATTTTAATTAGCATTTCAGCTAATGCTATAACTTCAGGCTCCTTTGCGGCATTTTTAATTATTGATCTTCCGTCTGCTAATGATGACATCATTAAAAAAAAATGAGTAACACCTACTGAAGGAAAGTCTAAAGAAAAGTCTAGAGGTTTTAAACGGCTTTTGATGGATGCAAAAACATATCCTTCTTTAAGATCTAATGTTGCTCCCATCTTTTTTAAAATGGATAAATAAAAATCAATTGGCCTTGTTCCAATTGCGCATCCTCCGGGCAATGAAACCTTGGCTTCTCCATGTCTAGCTATAAGAGGTGCCAATACCCAAAAACTCGCTCGCATTTTTCTGACCAGGTTATAGGATGCCTCTGTATTTAGGATTTCTTTAGTTGTGCAAGTTATTTTGTTTTTTAAGTCTGATGATTGATCGAATTGAATCTCTGCCCCCAAGGACTTCATTAACTCAACTAATATTAAAACATCAGAAAGGTTTGGAATGTTATCTAGCTCAACTTTTTCTTTAGTCAATAAAGATGCTATCATCATTGGTAGTGATGCATTTTTTGAGCCAGAAATTTGAATCTCACCCTCAAGAGGGGAGCCGCCAATAATTTCAATTAAATCCATTACTTCTCTTCTTTATCATTTAAGATTTTTTTCTTAACTTGAGTTTTTCTTCTTCTAAGATTTTTACGCAGTGCATCGTATAATTTTTCTTCTTTGCTTTTATTTTTTGAATTTTCTTTCATAATTTTATGTTTATTAAATATACTCTAAATAATTAATCGTTGACATCAATTCTTGTTTAGTTGATTTAACTGACTAAGCCCACGTAGCTCAGTGGTAGAGCACTCCATTGGTAATGGAGAGGTCAAGAGTTCGATTCTCCTCGTGGGCACCACAATTAAATACTTTTTAATATCAAGCTTATAAAGTTTTTTTAAATAAAAATATAATTTATTTATAAGGTTTTTATTTTTTACAATAATTTTCATCTTCTCTTTCTGTTAATTATAGAATCACTAGTAAACGCTTCTGCCAAATTCGATTTTCTAAAATAAGGCAAAATTATATACTAAATTATTAACTATAATGACTGTTATAATGGTCTATAGGATAAAAAATTCTCAATTATGTCATAAATGTGTCAAAAAAAAGGAAACTTTAGTTGACAAATGAATCATAAAACTATGGAATCGTTGTCAGTGAGTTTATTTAAATAATTCACATAACATGCAAGGGAGGAAATCGCATGCTTAATACTGCAAAAAACTTTCTAAGTGAAGTAGTATCACTAGGTCTTTTACTAATTGCTGTAGGAATTGTTCTACAAGTAATCTTTGGTTCAGCTGTTCCATTTGTTGGCGGTGACATTGTTGCTAATCTAACAGGTTTAATTGGAACTCTAGGAGATGGTGGCCTTGTTGGTTTAATTTCAATTGGAATTATTCTATACCTAATTCAAAAAGCTTAATTAAATTAAGCATAAGAAAAATTAAGGGGTGTCGCAAGGCATCCCTTTTTTTATACAAAATTTAAACTTTTTAACTATAGTTATTAATAATTTTTAAAAGGATATAAAATGTCTAAGTCTGGAAATTGTTTATGCGGCGATGTTAGCTTTACTTATGATTCTGATCCCAGAATGTTTTTGATTTGTCATTGTACAGATTGCCAAAAATCCACAGGAAGTCCTTTGGCTTCGATTATTATAGTACCTGAAGATGAATTTAAGATTAGTGGTTCAACTGGGAGCTATGAGTGTGAGGCTAAAGTAACACGTTCATTTTGTAAAAAATGTGGATCACAGATTTTTAGTAGAATAGAAAGTGCGCCTGGTGTTGTTGCAATTAAGACTGGTGTTCTAGATGAGCAACCCTCTATTGAACCTAATCTTGTATGCTGGACAAAGAGTAAGCCTGATTGGCTCGACATAAGGCATCCTGAGAATGCTTTTGAGAAGAATCCAGGCTAGCTGACATTCTGCCACACAGCCCGTAACATTATTATATAGTATGGTTTTACGAATTGTTTTAATAAATAAAAGTTGTGAAGATGGTAAATAAAAATAGACGTCAATTTTTAAAAGATTTTGGTACTGGATTGCTAACGCTTTCAGTAAGTCCATATATTATTGGAGTTAATAAGCAGGCTCATGCAAGCTCTGCTAATAGCTTTAACAAGCATAATTTTTTTAATCCTAGTTTAATTGGTTGGGACGATGTAAGTCCTTTGAAAGAATCAGATGTGAGTGGTGTGCTTGTTCCTGAGGGATTGAAGTGTACTTTAATAGCTAAATCTGGTGAAAAAGTTCATGGTGATCATGTTTGGCATGGATCTCCTGATGGTGCATCAGTATTTCCAACAAAAGATAATGGATGGATCTATGTTAGTAATAGTGAGTTAGGGGGCTCTAAAGGTGGGGCTGGTGCTATTAAATTTAATCAAAATGGGCAAATAGAAGATTCTTATTCAATTTTAGAAAACTCTAATAGAAATTGTTCTGGAGGATCTACTCCTTGGGGCACTTGGCTATCTTGTGAGGAGCATGATAAGGGAATTGTTTGGGAGACCTCACCTTTTAGGGATGATAATAGATTTCCTAAGAAAAGAAAAATTTTAGGAGCTTTCCGGCATGAGGGTGCTGCGGTTGATCCATATAATAATTATATCTATATGACGCATGATGATATGGCTGGATTCTTTTATCGATTTATTCCGGGCGGAGAGGTTTATACAGATGCATTTTATGATAAGGGTGAGCTTCAGGCTGCAAAAGTTAATAAGAATGGCTCCATAGTATGGTTAAAAGTACCTGATCCATTCGTAAAATATGAATCAATTATCGAACAACTACCGGAAGCAACGCCTTTTGAAAGGGGTGAAGGTATTGCGTATTTTGATGGTAAAATTTTCTTCACTACTACAAATGATCATAGGGTATGGTTATTTGATCCGGTGAAAAATAAACTTTCTATCTTTTATGATGGCAAAGAGAACTTTGGGATAAAAAACCCTTTTAGTTGGATAAAAAATTGGCGTGAAGAAAATCAAGACAAACCACTTCGTAGCCCAGACCAAATAACGGTTAGTAATGGAGGTTATCCGCTTGTTGCTGAGGATGGAGATAATATGGAGTTATGTTTCTTAGATCATAACGGATTTGCAAAACCTTTGGTTCGTATAGAGGGGCATTGGTTATCAGAAATTACTGGACCAGCATTTTCACCTGATGGTTCTCGACTATACTTTTCATCTCAAAGAGGAAAATCAGGATCACGTTCTACTGGAGGAATGACCTTCGAAATAACTAGAGTGCTCTAGTTTATTCTTGTAATATTTTTTTTGCATTCTTTTCAAATTCTTTTATTTTTTTAGAATCCTCATCACTGGGAAGCTCTAAAGCTCTAGGTACCTCAATACCTTTTTTGAAGCTAGGTCTAGCATTCATCTCTTCCATCCAGCGCCTTAGGTTTGGTAAATCATCGATCGCAACTCCAGACCACTCATGAATTCTTATCCATGACCAGTTTGCAATATCTGCTATAGAAAAGTCCTTAGCTAAATAGTGATTTTTTTCAAGGTGCCTATCAATAACAGTAAATAATCTCTTACTTTCATTTTGGTAACGATCAATCACGGATTGTATCTTTTCTGGAAAGTACCGATAAAATACATTGGCTTGCCCCATCATTGGTCCTATTCCGCCCATCTGAAACATTAGCCATTGCAATACCTCTGATCTACCGGCTGGATCAGAGGGAAGAAGTTTAGATTCCTTTTCTGCTAGATAAATCATAATTGCACCAGATTCAAAAATAGCTAGATTATTTTCATTACGGTCAATTATTGCAGGGATTCTTCCGTTTGGATTAATTTTTAAAAAAGATTTTTTCTTTTGATCTCCTTTAATTAAGTCAATCTCTTTAACTTTATATGGAATTGATAGCTCTTCCAGGGTTATTGAAACCTTCCAGCCATTAGGAGTAGATGCAGTATAAAGATCAATCATAATGTTGTCCTATTAATTTAAAGTTTATGAACTTCAAAGATTATATCTAAATATCGTTTAATCAACATAATATAATCATTGACGCAAAGAAAATCGCTTGTAAGGTTTGATGATATGAAAAAACTATCATCTCTTATTTTAGTAGCTTACGGAGGGCTAGCAATACCCTTAGCCGCACTTGGCTTACCTCTGATTGTTTACCTCCCACCTTTTTATGCTGGACCAATTGGTTTAGGGGTTGGAACGGTAGGTCTAATTTTTATGATAGCAAGATTTTGGGATATTTTTACAGATCCTATAATGGGTATGATTGTGGATCGTTACCCAAGTCGGTGGGGCAAAAGAAAACACTGGATAGCTATCGGTGTTCCAGTTCTTCTAATAGCTTCTTGGTATATTTTTTTTCCAGGCGGTAATCAACCTCCAATTTATTTAGCATTCTGGCTTTTTATTTTATATTTGGCTTTTACTTTTGTTGGCTTAACCCAGCAGGCATGGGGTGTCGATATTTCTAAAAGTTATAATGATCGATCAAAAGTCTATGGCTGGAGAGAAATGGGCTCAATTTTTGGAATGATGTCAGTTTTAGCTTTGCCTGCAATTCTAGAAAGTTCTGGTGCTAGCTTTACAGAAATGGTTGGAGGAATGGGTTATTTTTTTATGATCGCACTTCCTGTTACAGCATTATTTGGCTTATTAATTATCCCTGATGATAAAAAATCTAAAGGTACAAGCTTTCCAAGATTGTCAGAAATACCCTTACTTTTAAAAGGCAACAGACCACTTCAAAGAACTCTGATGATAGAATTTCTTTGTAGTAGTGCCTCTTCAATATCTGGAGCTACATATATTTACTTAGCAAGATATGTCTTTGATATGGGGGATATTTCTAGTCGAATACTATTCCTGTATTTTTTTGCTGGATTATTAATTATGCCCTTTTGGATGAAGCTATCTTATTTTATTGGAAAATCTAAAACACTATTGATATCCACCTTACTGTGCTCTCTAACTTTATCTGTTTATATTTTTATTGATACGAAAGATGCTTTACCAATACTCATTATTCTAACAATACTTTATGGGATTGGTTATGGCGCACCTTTTACACTCACTCGAGCCTTAATGGCTGATATAGTGGATGCTGATGAACTAAGAAGTGAAAAAAAACGTCCAGGGCTATTCTATTCAATATTAACAACTTTTTCTAAAGTAGGCGCTGCTATTGCGGTTGGCGCTGTTTATACATATTTAGAGTGGAGTGGCTTTAGGCCTGGTGAGGTTGCAACTGAAGAAGTTAAGGGTATTATATTATTTGTATTCGCTGTATTGCCGATGGTTTTATATTTTAGTGCTTCTTTATTATGTATTGGTTATGAATTGACCTCCACAGAACATAAAAAAATCCAAATAGAGCTTGAACAAAAAAGAGATATAAATAGTAAGTTAGAATAATAAAAATATAAATTTTAAGAGGGGATTAAAATGGGTGGACCACTAGACGGCGTTAAAATAATTGATCTTTCAACAGTTGTTTCGGGGCCTCTCGCAGGCTCGTTATTGGGTGATCAAGGTGCTGATGTTATAAAGATAGAATCTCCAAATAGGCCTGATAATGCAAGATTTATGGGGCCAATACGAGGAGAAAATGGTGCATTATTTGCAGCTGCAAATAGATCGAAAAGAAGTCTTGCGCTTGATTTAAAAAAGGAAGGATCTTTAGATGTTATCTTTAAATTAGTTGAGGGCGCAGATGTCGTTCTTGATAATTTTCGTCCAGGAGTTTTAAAAAAACTTGGTTTAGAATATGAGAATTTAAAAAAGCATAACCCTAAGATTATTCAATTGTCTATTACGGGATATGGTGTTGATGGTCCTTATTCTAAAAGAAGGGTTTATGATCCTCTTATTCAAGCAACCTCTGGCATAGCAGATGCCCAGTCTGTTGACGGCAAACCAAAATTTGTAAAAACTTTAATGTTTGATAAGATAACTTCATTAACTGCAGCTCAATCAATAACAGCCGCCTTGTTTGCAAGAGAAAGAACTAATGAAGGTCAAAAAATAAACCTTTCCATGCTCGACGCAGCTTTATACTTTATGTGGTCAGATAATATGTATAATTTTACGTGGGAAGGTGAGGGCTGGAATCCTATGCCTAATATTGCTGATTTTTATGAGCCCGTAAAAACTAAAGATGGTTATATAGCTCTTGTTTCAATTAATGATATCGAGTTTGCTGGTGCTTGCAAAGCTATTGATAGAGAGGATATCTTAAAGGATGAAAGATTTTCTTCAATGGAAAGCCGAATGATGAATGTAATGGAATTACAAAAAATATTATTACATGAGTATACTTTATTTACCTCTGAAGAACTTGTTGAACGAATGGATAAAAACGATGTTGCTTCAGCCATTATTAATAAGCTAGGTGATGTTGTTGATGATCCCCAGGTTTTAAACAATGAAACTATTGTTAGTACGAAGAAAGATGAAGAGAATTCCATGCAAAGTCCAAGATCACCAGCCCAGTTTGGTTTAACAAAATGCGCTACTGATTATAAGTTTATGCCAAATCTTGGTGAACATTCAAAAGAAGTATTGTTGGAGTGTGGTTTTTCAGAAGATGAAATAAATAATTTAGCCGATCAAAATATTATAGCCATAAGATAGATGATAAGTCTTAGAGCTAAACTTTGGATAAGTATTTTAAGATTCTTCCGTTGGAGAATGGGCTCTCTCTTGAGAGTTACGCAAAATAAGAAAAAGTCTGTTAAATTTGAGTATTGGCGAAAAATTAAAAATTTTAATATCTCAGAAAGGCATTTTGATAATTTTAAGGTTATAGAGTTTATTCCAAAAAATTATATCAGTGATAAATTTATTATTTATTTACATGGAGGCGGTTATGTTGCGTGTGGTCCAGAAACACATGCACCCTTGGTTACTCAATTATCGAGTTATTCTAAAATAACAACCTTATTCCCTGTTTATCGTTTGGCGCCAAAATTTCCTTTTCCTTCTGCAATTGATGATTGCCTTATTGTTTATAAGGATTTGTTGGATAAAGGAGTTGATCCAAAAAATATCTCCTTAGCTGGTGACTCAGCTGGAGGAGGTTTGGTAATGGCTTTGCTTCAAATACTAGACAGGGATAAAATAGACTTTCCATCTTCAGCAATTCTTATATCTCCCTGGACTGATTTAACTCTTTCAGGTGAATCAATTAATTCTAGAATACAAAGAGATCCAATGCTTCGCCCTGGAAAAGAGATGGATAACGTGATTAAGGCATATATAGGCGATGAAGACCCTCAAAACCCACTAATATCCTCTATATTTTGTAAAACTATTAAGCTTCCGCCTATTCAGATTCATGTAGGGACTGAAGAAATCTTATATGATGATGCTATTCGATTATTTAACAATCTAACTCAAGAAAGTACGAATATTGTTGAGATAAAAGTGTGGGAGGGTATGTTTCATGTCTTTAATATTTTTTGTAAGGGCTCCATAGCTATCCCTGAAGCAAAAGCCGCTAATAGAGAAATAATAGATTTTATATTGAGATATTATCCTAAAAAATAAGGGACTAATGTTAAGGCTATTAATGACACAAGTATTAATCCAAGAATATTTAGGGCAAAGCCAGCTTTAATCATTTGATTTACTGAAAATAAATTTGAACCATAGACAATTAGATTTGGTGGTGTCGCAACTGGCAACATAAATGCGCAACTCGCAGCAAGAGTAATAGAAGCAGTCAAAATAAGTGGGCTTTCCCCTAAGCCAATTGCCATAGAGGCTATAACGGGAAGAAAAACACTTGTAGTTGCTAAATTTGATGTAAGTTCTGTTAAAAAGATTATTAATCCCACTGAAGCTATAACTAGAACAACTAATCCAAGCGAACCTAAGGGCTCCAAGTTTCCACCCAGCCAGACAGAAAGGCCGCTGTATGAGACTGCGTTAGCAAGACTTAAACCTCCGCCAAATAAAATTAAAAGATTCCAAGGAACATTCTTTGCAGTCTCCCAGTCCATCAACTTTTCATCCTTTATTCCATTTGGTATTAAAAATAGAGAAACAGATGCTATTATAGCAATCACATGATCTGATAAATTACCAAGACCGGGTAAACTCTGAAGACCTTCTCTTGATATCCATGAAAATGCTGTTAAGCAAAATATTATTAGTACCCGTTTTTCAGGAATAGAAATATTTCCAAGATTCTCATATCTTTTTTGAATTAAATTCATAGCATCATCATTAGATGAAAAATTTGTATCAAAAATAACTTTTGTTAATACAAACCATGTTGCAGGAAGCATAATAAATGCCAGCGGCAGTCCTACAGACAGCCAATCAATAAAACTAATTTGGATATTATAATTTTGTTCAATAAAGCTAGCAAATACTGCATTTGGAGCTGTTCCAATAAGTGTCGTCATTCCTCCAATTGTCGCAGCATATGCTATTCCTAGCATTAGAGCAGTTGCAAAACCGTTATTACTTGAATCTGAGTTTTGGCTTGCAGCAATTGTTGCTACAGACACTCCAATTGGAAGAAGCATAAGTGTAGTTGATGTATTCATCATCCACATAGATAAAAATGCACTTACAGCCATAAAACCTGCAATTAATGTCGAGCCATCTTTCCCAGAAAATCTCAGTATCCCTAATGCCATACGTTCATGTAGGTTTGATTTTTGAATACTTAAAGCTAAGATAAAACCGCCTAAGAATAAGAAAATATTTTTATTGGAAAAAGGGATAGCAGCTTCTGAAAAAGATGAAATACCAAATAGTGGAAAAAATATTAAAGGTAAAAGAGCGGTTACAAATAATGGTATTGCTTCTGTTGCCCATAAAATTGCCATTAAGGATCCGACTGCAGCAACACGCCATGCACTAATTGAAATTTCATCAGGAGCAGGACTAAAAAGCATTAATAAAAAAACCGCTATCGCAAAACAAAGTTTAATATTAATTCTATTTATAATTTGCATAGCTAACTTTATATCCTATCTTTGCAATTTAGAAAATTCGAAAATAAATCTATCTTTAATGTTATTATTTATATAGCTTTTTATCATCACGGGAGAACAATATGAATAATATGCCTAAAAATAGAATGCTAAAATTAAAAACAAGGCCTGTTGGTGCTGTTACATCAGATCACTTTGAGCTAGTTGAAGAGCAGATGCCTGAACTCCAAGAAGGTCAGATTTTAGTAAAAGTTTTATATCTCTCTTTTGACCCAACTCAAAGAGGGTGGCTTAATGATGTTAAGTCATATGTTCCACCAGTTCAAATTGGTGAGGTGATGCGTGCTAGCTCAGTAGGTCAAGTTATAGATTCTAAAGACTCTAATTTTGTTAGTGGCGACTTAGTTCAAGGAACTTTTGGCTGGCAAGAATATGCTGCTGTCAATAGTTCTACAGGTATAATGCCGATACAGAAAGTGCCTGAAGGTATACCGCCTACTTCTGCTTTAAGTATCTATGGAATTACCGGCTTAACAGCTTTTTTTGGTATGGTTGAAATTGGGCAGCCTGTAGAAGGCGATACTGTTTTAGTTTCTGGAGCGGCGGGAGCAACAGGCTCTGTTGCAGGTCAGATTGCTAGAATAAAGGGAGCTAAAAATGTCATAGGAATAGCCGGAGGAGCTGAAAAGTGTAATTGGGTTGTTAATGAGGCTGGCTTTGATTCCTGTATTGACTATAGAAATGAAGATGTTGCCGCGAGAATAGCTGAGCTTGCCCCCAAAGGCATTGATATATATTTTGATAATGTAGGTGGAAATATTCTAGAGATTGCTCTAGCTGCAATTGCCCAAAATGCTCGTATTGTTATGTGTGGAGCTATATCATCTGGCTACACAATGGAATCTCTTCCACCTGGACCGTCAACACTTACAAATCTCATTATCCAAAGAGGGCGTATGGAAGGTTTTATAGTCCTTGATTATGCTGATAGGTTTCTAGAAGCAATTATTGCTCTTGGAACATGGGTATCAGAAGGAAAAATAGTATATCAGGAAGATATTGCCGAAGGTCTTGAAAATTGTCCTTCAACTTTAGCTAGATTATTTGAAGGAAAAAATCTTGGTAAGCAATTACTTAAAATTTCAGATTTAAAATAGTTTTAAGTTAGGAAAGTTTCTTTAGTTTTTCTAAACAATCATAAAACTCTTTCATTGTTTTGTTAATTATTGTTTGAACACTTTCTTCTTCTTCAATTCTTCCTGCTACTTGACCAGTTAAGGCTATCGAGGATTCCATCTTTCCTTTAAAATAAAGATCCTGAATATCTTTGAATTCTGTCATAGCATTAATTGTGTCGTCTTTTTCAAGCCTTTCTGTTTTATCAGTTCTTAGTGCTCTAAGGGCAGGGCTAGAAAAGCGATTTAGAATTACAGTATCTTGATCATCGGCTTGAATTATTGCTTCTTTCCAATTCTTATGAACAGGAGATTCTTTTGAAGAAACCATTCTTGTACCCATTTGAATACCTTCAGCACCCATGGAAAACGCTGCTAACATAGTTCTACCGTCAATAAATCCTCCTGCAGCAATTACAGGAACATTAACTTTTGAGCAGACCAAGGGTAACAAGA
This sequence comes from Hyphomicrobiales bacterium, assembly GCA_028339975.1. Taxonomy (GTDB): domain Bacteria; phylum Pseudomonadota; class Alphaproteobacteria; order MED-G09; family MED-G09; genus MED-G09. The sequence continues at coordinate 296,762 of JAOLDG010000001.1, forward strand.
CCATTGTGGATACTCCTTTGGGATTTTTAAAACCACCTCCCTCAAAACCCTCTACAACAAGACCGTCTACACCTGCCTCAACGGCTTTTAAGGCTGCCTTGAGAGTTGGCACAACATGAAAAACTTTAAGACCCGCTAGCTTTAATTCTTCACAATATCTAGCTGGATCACCAGCAGACGTTGTTACAAATTTTATACCTTGGTCTATGATAAATTTTACAATATCTGGATCTTTTACAAAAGCTTGGGCAATATTAACTCCAAAGGGCTTATCAGTTAAAGATCTCATAATTTTTATTTCTTCTTTTATTTTTTTGAGTTCACCTGATGAGGTTTCTATAATACCTAGCCCTCCTGAATTTGATACAGCAGAGGCTAATTTTGACCTCGCTATCCATCCCATGGGAGCCTGTATGATTGGAAAATCAATTCCTAGAAGCTTTGTAATTCTATTTTTTATAGGCTTCATTATCTTCCTTTGTTGACATATTACCTTCAAATACATTGAATAACTAAGATGATTAAAAGTACATTAATAAATTTTTTTTCTAAAAAGGAAATTACAGCTCCAATTCGTAATAAATTGATGATGACTTGGTCTAGTGAAAAAATTTTTTATAACCAAAGAGAGAAAAGAGAAAAATTAAGGATCAAGGATAAAAGGAAACACAGAGTTTATTATTTCCACTGTCTATCAGATCCCTATTCCCACCTAACAAGTCAGGTTATCAAAAAATTAATTTCTAATTTTGATGTAGAATTAGAGATAATGTTTATTTCAGAACCTTCTGAGAGTTTTACTCCCGAAAGAAATATGTTTCGAAAACATTGCCTAAAGGATTCATTAGAAATAGCTCCCTGGTATGGGTTAGATTTTAAAACGAAAGGATTTTTTTCAAAAGAAAATGAAAACATATCCTATAAAATTTTAAATTACTTCTCTGATATAAAGCAGAATGATTTTATAGATTTAATAAATAGAGTTTCAAAACTTTTATGGATGAATGATTCGAAAGGTCTGAAAAAAATCATTTCCAAATTTAACAACAAACAAAGACTTCAATTTTATAAAAAAGCTAATGAAATAACTACTGATGGCGATAAAAAAATTTCTAATTTAGAATATTATTTTGGTGCCTCTTTTCATTATGAGGGGGAAAACTATTGGGGAATTGACCGACTATCTTATTTAGAGGAGCGATTAACAGAATTAGGTCTTAAAAAGATTGAGGGTAAAAACGGAATTCTTAAAAAAATACATAAACCTAAAATGGACCTTGGTAAGCTAAATAAAATAAAAAATCCTTTAGTTTTAGAATTTTTTCCATCTCTAAATAGTCCTTATACTTATATAAGCTTTAATAGAGTTCTTAATCTGACAGAAGTATATCCTATTGAGTTGTTAGTAAGACCTGTTTTGCCAATGCTCATGCGCGATATGAATATTCCGAGTCAAAAAGGAAAATATATACTCTCTGACGCTGCTAGAGAGGGTCGTAAACATGGCTCAATAATAAAATATATATATTCTCCTATTGGATCACCAGCACTTAAGGCATATTCCCTCTTTCCAATTATTGACTCATATGGATTCGGATTTAAATACTTATCAAAACTGGCGAAGGCATCTTTTTTTGAAGGTATTAATATTGGTAACGAAGAATACCTTGAGAAATTGGTTAATGATTTTGGATTATCTTGGGGAATAATTAATAAGGAGCTGAATAATAATAATTGGGAAAAAATTTTAAAGAAAAATCTTGATGATATGTATAAAGGTAATTCTTGGGGTGTACCTTCTTTTAAAGTTACAAATTCAGATGGAAGCAATGCTTACTCTCAGTGGGGTCAGGATCGGATATGGCTTATTGAAAATGAAATTATTAATCGTTTATCTAGCCACCGGTGACTGACATGTGCCTATTAACTGCAGGTGCTTGATTTTTATACGAAATATCAAAATCATGAGATTTTGGTTTATTCCTCATAGCCCTATCTATCGCAAGGTTTAAAGATAAATCATCTTCCGTCCGCAATAAATTTCTAAAATCAATATTATTATCTTGCCCAAGACACATATATAATTTCCCCGTACAGGTTAGACGAATTCTATTACAACTTGCACAAAAATTATTACTTAGAGGTGTTATAAAACCAACTAAGCCACCTGTTTCTTCTACTTTGCTGTATTGAGAGGGCCCCGAAGTTTTATAAGAGCTATCAATTAAGGTGAATTTTTCTAAGATTATTTTCTTTACCTCAGACAAAGAAATATACTGATCAATTCTATCTTTATCTGTTAAACCCATAGGCATAGTTTCAATTAGGCTAATATCAAAATTATTTTTGTGCGCCCACAATATAATATTGTTAATTTCATCTAGATTTTTATTTTTTATAACAACGGTATTGATTTTAACCTTTAGACCTGAATTCTTTGCAGCTTCTAAGCCCTCAATTACATTACATAGATCATCACGCCTAGTAATCTCATTGAATTTTTTTTCATCTAAGCTATCTAGTGAGACATTAATCCTTCTTACACCTGAATCATATAAGTCTTGAGAGGATGTTATAAGTTGGCTTCCATTTGTAGTTAGAGTAATTTCATTTAGATCACCCCTTTCTATAAATCGTGACAACTTAGAAATAAAATTTATTATCCCTTTTCTTACAAGAGGCTCTCCACCACTTAATCGAATATTTTTTATTCCTCTTGATATAAATAAAGCACAAAGATAATCCATTTCATCAAGAGTTAACAAATCTTGTTTTGGAAGAAATTTCATTTTTTCGGGCATACAATAAGTACACCTGTAATTACACCTGTCTGTTACTGATAACCTTAAGTAATCAATAGTTCTTCCATGATTATCAATTAAGGTATTTTGTTTGATAGGTTTTTTTGTAATAATTTTATTCATTATATTTGCTAGCTCTTCATTTTTATAAATAATAATTTTACTAAATAATAGGTATTTATATAAAATTTGATCTTAAGCAAGAAACATGCCATATATTATAAATAGATATAATATGGCTAAACTTTCTCTTATACTAGGGCAAAAGCAATCCCAAGGTATTGTTCTAACCCCTCAACTTCTTCAATCAATTAAATTATTTGAATTAAATAATTTAGAGTTAGAGTTTTATTTGGCTAACGAAGTCCTTGAAAACCCTTTTTTAGAGAATAATGAATCAAGCCTTGATGAAGATATAGATTTGAAAGAAGGTCTCTCAAACGAAAATGATTCTAGAACTCTTGAGGCTAATCCTGATCTTGAGGCCTCTCAAATTGAAAATCCAATGGATGACTATACAAACATTTATGATGATATTCCTTTATCTTCTGCAAATGAATTGACTAACGTAGTTGAAGAAACAATTCCTTATAAAAAATCTATTTATGAAAATCTAACTGAACAGGTGGACTTAAATTTTTCAGATTATGTTGATAGAAGTATAGGCTACACTCTAATTGAACATCTTGATTCTGATGGCTATTTTAGGTCTAATATCACTGAAATTTCACATCAACTAAATATACCTGAAATCAGGATAAAAAAAATTTTATCCATTCTCAAGTCATTCGAACCTATCGGTATTTTTTCTAAAAATATCGAAGAATACCTTTTTATTCAACTTAAAAAAATGCAATTACTAAGTACTCCAATGGAGTGTTTATTAGAAAACCTAAGTGAACTTTTAAATGGGAATATTCCAGTATTATCAAAAATTTGTGATGTAACAGATGATGATATTTTAATTATGCTCAAGCAAATAAGAAGGTGTAGTCAAAAACCTATAGATACTTTTGAAGAAGATCATATTCGATCTGGTGAACCTGATATTATAGTAAAGAAAGATTCTTCTAATTGGATTGTTGAATTAAATGAAAATACCTTACCTCGTATTTTGATAAATACCGGTTACTGGGAAGAGCTTGCAAAGAAAAATATGACAAAAGAAGATAAACAATATTTAGCAGAGAGGTATGCTTCTGGGAAATGGCTTTTGAAGGCCACCGAACAGAGAGCTGCTACTATCTTGAGAGTTTCAGCGGAAATAATAAAAAAACAGAATGATTTTTTAGAAAAAGGACTATCTTATATTAAGCCAATGATTTTAAAAGATATAGCAAAGGAGCTAGATTTGCATGAAAGTACTATTTCGCGCATTACTAATTCAAAAGAAATATCTACCCCAAGAGGCGTTTTTCAATTAAAATTTTTCTTCTCAAAGGCAATTTCTAGTATTGATGGAGGTGAAGATATATCCTCACAGGTTGTTAAAAATAAAATAAAAAAATTAATTGATAATGAAGGTCAAATAGTATTATCAGATACAAAGCTGGTTTCTTTATTAAAGGAATCAGGAATCAATGTGGCACGAAGGACTGTTGCAAAATATAGAGCTAATATGAAAATTTTACCTTCATTCGAAAGAAAAAAGTCGAAATTTTTATATTCTTAGTTTAGATAGAATCTGATAATTGAAATAAAAAAATTTAGGTAATTGTAAGTTTGGTTTGGCAGGGTTATCTTTTAAGTATGAGGACCAAATGACTGAAAATTTAAAACCAAACTCTTATGCTGCCTTAGACGCCGAAAATCATTTTCATCCCTATTCAAATGCTAGGCGAATTGAAAATCAAGGCCCAATGGTAATCTCAAAAGGAAAGGGTATATATGTTTGGGATGATGATGGTAAGAAATACCTCGAAGCAATGGCTGGTTTGTGGTCGGTAGCTGTCGGATTTGGAGAGAAGAGACTAGTTAAAGCTGCCTCCAAACAGTTAGAGTTACTTCCTTATTACCCTTCATTTTCTCATAAATCTCACCCAGCTGTAGCGGAATTATCTCATAAATTGGTAAATATGGTTGGATTAAAAATGAGTCGTGTTCATTTTACGAATTCTGGCTCTGAAGCAAATGATACGGCTATGAAGTTCGTTTGGTATTATAATAATGCTTTAAATAGACCAAAAAAGAAGAAGATTATTTCTAGAATAAAGGCTTACCACGGAATTACTATAGCATCTGGAAGCCTCACTGGTATGCCTCTTATGCATAATGACTTTGATTTACCAATACCTCAGGTTTTGCATACACTTTGCCCTCATTATTGGAGAGAAGGTCTTGAAGGTGAGACGGAAGAAGAATTTTCTAGCCGATGTGCTATTGAGCTTGAAAAATTAATATTAAAAGAGGATCCAGATACCATTGCGGCATTCATAGGTGAACCAGTTATGGGCGCTGGAGGTCTTATAGTTCCTCCAAAGGGATATTGGAAAAAAATACAAGATGTATGTAAGAAATATGATATTTTAATAATTGCTGATGAAGTTATTAATGGCTTTGGAAGAACCGGGAAGAACTTCGCCTGTGAGTTATATGATATTGAGCCAGATTTTATCGTTTTATCTAAACAAATCACATCATCTTATATACCAATGGCGGCAGTTTTAATGACCGATAAAATATATCAGGTTATTGCTGATAATTCTGAAAAAAATATTATGTTTGGGAGCGGATTTACAGCTAGCGCTCACCCAGTTGCATGTGCGGTTGCTTTAGAAAATATAAAAATTCTAGAAGATGATAAGCTAATGGAGAGAGTTCCTATTTTAGAGCCACAATTTCAAAGAAGGTTAAAAATGCTTGAAGAGATTGATATTGTTGGTGAGTCTAGAGGGATTGGTCTAATGGGTGCAGTTGAGATCGTTCATGATAAATCACCTTCAAAACCTTTTTCTCCAGTAGGTAGTGCAGGGCCAGTTATTGCAGAGTGTGCTCATAAAAATGGTCTGATAGTGAGGGCTATAGGCGATACGTTGGCTGTTTGTCCTCCTTTAATAATTACAGAAGAGCAAATTGATGAACTCTTTGATAAATTTTCCAAATCGTTAAAAGATGGCTCAGAAATTCTTTCAAGTCGTTAAAGGTGTTAACTGATTTTTAATACTATTTTTCCAATGTTTTGATTTTTTTCCATAATCTCATGAGCTTGGTTGGCTTGCTCTATATTCATTGTCTTGTGAATTATTGGTCTTATTTTTTTTGACTTAAAGTGGGGCCATACTTTTTCGTATAAATCATTCATTACTTTACCTTTAACACTGGGGCTCCTTGCCCTTATTGTAGATCCAATAATTCTTTGTCGTTTCATCAGTACTAATCCAAGATTAATTTCTGATTTCGTTCCTCCCATAAGTCCTATTAATAATAACCTACCTTCGATTGATAAAACATTTAAGTTATCTTCAAAATATTCCCCTCCAACAGGATCGAGAATGATGTCTACACCATTTGGTGCCCATTTTTTTATATCTTCGAATGGTCTTTCGTGTCGGAGTGAGCCATTATCTGCTCCAAGCTTAATACAATAAGAAATTTTTTCTAAAGTTCCTGCTGTAATAAATGATTTACAGTTAAATAAATTACAAAGTTGGATTGCGGAAGTTCCTATTCCACTTGCACCTGCATGAAGAAGTACGGTATCACCTTCCTTCATATTAGCTTCATGAAATAAATTTAACCAACAAGTGGCAAAAACTTCTGGCAAAGAAGCTGCTTCGCTTATTGAAATACCCTCGGGAACTGGTACTGCTTGTTCTTCTGGACAAGATGCATATTGGGCATAACCTCCGCCAGATAAAAGAGCACAAACATTTTCTCCAATTTTTCTTTTTTTTACATTTTTACCAATTTCTTCTATTACTCCACTGCATTCCAAGCCCAGTATGTTACTTGCGCCAGGAGGAGGAGGATAAAAACCATTTTTTTGGACAACATCTGCTCTATTTACTGCGGTTGCCGTTATCTTTATTAAAACTTCATTATCTAAAATTCTTGGTTTTTCTGTTTCAGACCATATTAAATCTTTGTTATCTAAAACATCTATTGCTTTCATTTTTTTCATATTAATTATTTTGCTTATTCTTTATTAAATCAATAACAACATCAGGTTCAGCTAAAGTGGAAATGTCACCAAGTTCATCATAATCATTTGCGGCAATCTTTCTCAATATCCTTCTCATAATTTTTCCTGAACGTGTCTTCGGAAGATTAGGCGAAAATTGAATTAAATCAGGGGTAGCTATTGGACCAATTTCTTTTCTTACCCACTTAATCAGATCTTCTTTGATTTCAATTCCAAAATCTTCTCCTGCGTTTAGTGTTACATAAGCATAAATTCCTTGTCCCTTTATATCATGAGGAAAACCAACAACAGCTGCTTCAGCAACTTTAGTATGCGAGACTAGGGCACTTTCTACTTCAGCTGTCCCCATTCTATGTCCTGAAACATTAATGACATCATCCACTCTTCCGGTAATCCAGTAGTATCCATCTTCATCTCGTCTACAACCATCGCCTGTAAAATAATATCCATCATACTGAATAAAATATGTATCAATGAACCTTTTGTGGTCTCCATAAACCGTTCGCATTTGACCAGGCCAGCTTTCTGCAATGCATAAATTACCTTCATTGGCACCATCTAGCTCATCTCCATCAGAATTAAGTAATACTGGCAGTATTCCAGGTAAAGGCTTGGATGCAGAGCCGGGTTTTAAATCTGTTGCTCCTGGAAGAGGCGATATGAGTGTTGCTCCTGTCTCAGTCTGCCACCAGGTATCTACTATCGGACATCTTTTTTCCCCAACAACATTATAATACCATAACCATGCTTCAGGATTAATTGGCTCACCAACACTTCCGAGAAGTCTTAGGCTACTTCTTTTTGTAGATTTTACTGGCTCGTCACCCTCTTTCATTAGGGCTCTTATAGCCGTAGGTGCAGTATAAAAAATATTAACATTATGTTTGTCACATACTTGCCAGAAACGTGAGGCATCAGGATAATTAGGAACCCCCTCAAACATAAGTGTAGTTGCTCCATTTGCTAATGGACCATAAACTATATATGAGTGTCCAGTTACCCAGCCAACATCAGCACTACACCAATAAACATCACCAGGGTGGTAATCAAAAATTATTTCATGAGTATATGAGGCATAAACTAAATAACCGCCTGAAGTATGTAATACCCCTTTAGGCTTACCTGTAGATCCAGATGTATAAAGAATAAAAAGAGGGTCTTCAGCATCCATCTCTTCAGGTGGACATTCATCACTTACCTCTGAGATTATTTCATGATACCAAACGTCTCTATTATCTTTCATATTGACTGAACCATTTGTTCGGTTAATAACAAAAACATTTTTAACATCAGGGCATTTTTTTAAAGCTTCATCAGTATTTTTTTTAAGAGGAATTATTTTTCCACCACGTAATCCTTCATCAGCTGTTATTACATAATGAGAATTACAGTCTAAAATTCTTCCAGCCAATGCCTCAGGAGAAAATCCTCCGAAAACAACAGAATGGACGGCTCCTATTCTACTACAAGCAAGCATTGCATAGGCAGCTTCAGGAATCATAGGCATATAAAGTGTTACTCTGTCACCTTTAGAGACACCCTTACTTTTTAATCCATTTGCAAAACGACAAACACTTTTATGTAATTCTTTATAAGTTATTTTTAAACTTTCTGATGGGTTGTCGCCTTCCCAGATTATTGCAACTTGATCAGATTTATCTTTTAAGTGCCTATCAATACAATTCTCTGAAACATTTAATGTTCCATCATGGTACCAATTAATATCAACATTATCTTTAGACCAAGTTACATCTTTTATTTTTGTAAATGGCTTTATCCAATTAATACGCTTTCCTATTTCACCCCAAAAATCTTCTGGATTGCTTTGAGCTTTTTTATATAGGTCCTCATAAATTTCTTTTGTTACATGAGTATTTTTTTTATAACTTTCAGGTACCGGAAACAATTTTTGGTCAATCATAATACAATATCTCTATTTCAATTTATTTTGTAATAACTTTATAACACCTGAGAAATCTATATTTTCTTGTCCAAGATTTTCTATTTCCTCATATATTGACGTCGCATTTGCACCTAGCGGTGTCAGTGAGGTTGTCATCGAGGCTGCCTCTTGAGAAAGCCTTAGATCTTTGAGCATCAAAGCAGCTGAAAAGCCTGGTTTGTAATCATTATTAGCTGGACTTGATGGAACTGGTCCAGGTACTGGGCAGTAACTAGTCATTGACCAACATTGTCCAGAGGCAGTTGAAGAAATATCAAAAAAAGTTTGTGCGTCTAGCCCAAGATTTTCTGCTAAGTTAAAGGCCTCCGCAGTACCAATCATGGAAATACCTAGTAACATATTATTACATATTTTAGCAGCTTGTCCGTTTCCAGATAAGCCTGCATAAATAATATTACCTCCCATTATATCAAGAAACTCTTTCGCACTATCAAAGGATTCCTTTTCGCCACCAACCATAAAAGTAAGAGTTCCTGCTTGAGCACCACCAACCCCTCCAGAAACTGGTGCATCAACAATTCTAAGATTTTTATTGATAGCTTCTAGTGAAACTTCTCTTGCAGTTTCAACATCTATTGTTGAAGAGTCTATTAATAAAAGATTTTCAGGTGCATTTTTTATAATTCCTTTATCACCAAGATAAATAGATTTAACTATCTTTCCTGAAGGAAGCATTGTTACAACAACATCAGACGTCTGAATAGCCTGGTTAATATCATTTGTTGATTTTCCACCAGCGTCAGTAAGTATCTTTACTTGATCCTCCGCTAAATCAAAACCAGTAACGGAGTGACCACTTTTTAATAAATTCATGGCCATTGGAAGACCCATATTACCTAATCCAATAAATGTAACTTCAGCCATAATTAATTTATCTCCCTTTAATTAAAGTTTAATTCATCATCCGCTAGCGAATGAAAAAATTCATCAACAAAAATATCCTCAACATCTTCAATTTTTGCTGGCATCCAGTTAGGTTGATTATCTTTGTCAATAATCAAAGCTCTAACTCCTTCGTAAAAATCATGATCATTCATAACTTTACTAACCATTCTGAATTCCATTTTCATACATTCTTCAAAATTATTCTTAGCACCTAAACGCAAACTTTTTAATGCAATTTTAAGAGAAGTCGGTGATTTAGTATTAATTATTGAAAGAAATTTATTTGAGAGATCAGAATCTTCTTCGATAAGATTTTTAATTATCTCTTCTACTTTATTACCTTCAAAAAATTTCTCACAAAGGGAGCTAATTTTTTCAAATTCTGATTTCTCTGGCACTGATGCGTACTGTTTAATTGTATCGTCAACATCATGGCCCTGTGACAATTTATCAATTATATTTTTGTAATTTTTCGAATGAACGTAGTGTGATGCAGTTCCTAAAAATATAGCATCTTCTGCCTTAATTCTACTTCCAGTTAATGCTAAATATACACCTGCATTATATTTAAGCCTTGAAAGAAAATAAGTTCCACCAACATCAGGAAATAAACCAATGCCTGTTTCAGGCATTGCAAATGAATAATTTTCACCAGCTATTCTATGACTTCCGTGAACCGAAAGTCCAACGCCACCACCCATAACTATTCCATTAACAAAAGAGATATATGGCTTAGGGTATCTTTTAATATACTGATTTAATATATATTCTTCTCTATAAAATCCAGTAGCCTCCAAATCATTATTCTTCCCCCAATCATGAAGGGCTCTAATATCTCCACCTGCGCAAAATGCTTTTTCACCTTCAGCAATTATGGCAACACTTTTTACTGCTTTAGACTTTTCCCATTCTATTAGTTTTGGATAAATCTCTCTTACCATAGAGAGTGTAAGGGCATTAAGTGCCTTGGGCCTATTAAGTTTAATTAGACCAAGAGATCCCTTTTCTTCGAAGAAAACCTCCTTGTCCATCATTTATTTTCCTTGAGTATCTCTCTTGAAATAATAACTTTCATTATTTCATTCGTTCCTTCCAGAATTTGATGAACTCTAACGTCACGAAGATTTCTCTCTAGTGGATAATCTTTAAGATATCCATATCCACCATGTATTTGAAGAGCTTCATTAACTACATTAAAACCCATATCTGTTACAAAACGTTTAGCCATTGCTGCAGATTTTGTTTTATCATATGCCCCTTCATCAACTTTAGTCGCTGCGCTTCTAAGCATTAGGCGAGATGCTTCAAGTTCAGTAGCCATATCAGCAAGTTTGAATTGTATTGACTGAAAATCTTGTATTTTCTTTCCAAACTGTTCTCTATCGCCAACATATTCTACTGCTCTCTCAAAGGCGGACTGTGCAGTTCCAAGAGAGCATGCTGCAATATTTAATCTTCCGCCATCTAAACCTTTCATTGCGATTTTGAATCCATCACCCTCGTTACCAAGAAGATTCTTAGCTGGAACCTTACAATCTTCAAATATAACTTGAGCGGTTGGTTGCGAATTCCACCCCATTTTCTTTTCTTGTGCTCCAAAAGAAATTCCTGGGCTATCTTTTTCAATCATTAGGGTTGATATACCAGCAGTAGAGTCATCTCCCGTTCGAACCATTGTGACGTAAACATCCGAATATCCGCCACCTGAAATAAATGATTTTGTTCCATTTACAATATAAAAATCACCATCCTTAATTGCCTTCGTTTTAAGGTTACCTGCATCAGAACCAGCACCTGCTTCTGTAAGGCAGTAAGATGCTATTTTATTCATCGTACATAAATCTGGAACAATTTTCTCTTTAATTTCATTAGATCCAAAGCTATCTATCATCCAATTAGCCATATTATGAATTGATAGAAATGCTGCAGTCGAGGTACATCCATGACTTAATGCTTCAAATATGAGAGTAGAATCAAGTCTTGTTAATCCTGATCCACCAAGGTCTGGATTAACATATATTCCTCCAAATCCAAGCTTTGCTAGTTCGCGTAGAGTATCAACTGGAAAGATTTTTTCTTCATCCCATTTTTCAGCATTAGGAGCCATTTTTTTAATAGCAAAATCTTTTGCCATATCATAAAAAGCTGTTTGTTCTTCAGATAATTCCATTTTTTAAACCATGTTTAATTTTAAAAAAATATGTCCTTATGAGAAAAGGACTTCTTTGAAACTTAATAGTATTAATTTATTTTATTCATTACATCACCAAAGAGGTCTTCATCAGACATGAGCTCTTTGTTTTTTGATAATGGTTTGGAGACCCAAGTTTCATTGATTAAATCACGCCATGAAATATTATTATTTGTTCCATTTCCTCCCCAGGATCCGCAACCTAATGAGAATGTTTGTCTCATTCCATTCCATAGATTTCCACTATTTGATGCTGCTTGCGGCTGATTAACCATAACTCTTGATGTTTTTGTTGCATTAGCAAGCTTCATAATATTATCATCACTGTTAGAATAAATTCCACATGAATGACCTTGTCCCTGATAAGCCTGTATATTATTAGTTAATTCAATTGCATGATCAATATTGTCAGCTTTATATAAAGCCATAATCACCGACATTTTTTCACCTGAAAATGGATGCTCTTTACCCCAACCGCTTTCAGGTACGATATAAAACTGAGTTCCTTCAGGAATATCTAAATCAGCCATATTTGCAATTTTTTCTGCTGGTTGTGCAACCATAGCTGTATTTATATGACCTTCTTCATCCCACAGTGTATTTTTTAATTTTTCTTTTTCTTCATCATTGACTAAATATCCACCTTTTTCTATTAATTTCGACATCATATTCTCATAAATTTCTTTTACTAAAATTACAGAATTATCTGATGAGCAAGAGGCTGCAAAATCTAAAGTTTTAGATATTCTTATCTTTTCTGCAGCATCATCAAGGTCGGCTGTTTCATCAACAGTTATTACAGCGTTACCAACTCCTACGCCAAGAGCAGGTGTGCCGCTTGAATAGGCAGCTGTAACCATAGCACCTCCACCGGTTGCTAAAACTCGATCACACTGAGCCATTAACTCATTGGTTAAATCAAGACTAGGTATTTCTATACCTTGAACAAGATCGGCAGGAGCACCACATGCCTCTATCGCTGATCTCATTAAATCACATATTTTTTTATTAGTTAGTTTTGCTCTTGGGTGAGGAGCAACAATAATTGAATTCCTACCTTTTATTGCATGTATTGCTTTTATGACTGGTGTTGCTTCAGGATTAGTAGAAGGTGAAAGCGCTCCTATTACTCCCATAGGCTTTGCTATTTTAACTATGGCTCTCTCTTTATCTTCCTCTAAAATACCTACTGACTTATCATGAATAATATCCATCAAAGTTGCGCGAGTTTTTCTTTGAATTTTAAGAAACTTACCTTCGTAATTTCCCAGTTGAGTCTCATCAACTGTAAATTGGGCTATTTCTTCAGCTACACCTGGTCTTGCTACACACCAAACCATGGCTCTAATTAGCTCATCGACTTGTTCTTGCGAATAGTTTTCTATTTGCTTTTGAGCTATTCTTGAGCGCTCAACTAGTTTTCCAATTTCTTCTTTTGCTGACATAGTAAAATATCCTCTATATTTAATAGTAATTTTAAGAATTATCTATCAGTTAACTAAAACAGTCAAACTCTCAATATTGCTAGATTAAATCAATATATAATTCATAAATCACATAGCAAATCAACACAACACTGTCGAGATATTTTCATCCAACTTTAAACTTTTTCAACCGGAAGTCCTGAGTTTATCCAATCAGGAAAACCACCAAGATTATATACAGAACTAAAGCCTAAATCTTTTAATGCTTTTCCTGCTAGAGCTGCACGTGCTCCAGCTGCACAATAAAGAATAATTTTTTTATCTTTAGTAAAACCATCCACACCATTTGGGTTGGTTTCTTTATTTTGAAATTCTATTAATCCCCTAGGAATATGGACAGCACCTTTAATTTTTCCAGTCATAGCTAATTCATTGCTTTCTCTGGTATCGATAATGAGGGCCCCATTATTTTGCATTTCTAGTGCTTCTTCTGGATTAATCTGTGGAATTTCATTATATGCTTCTTGAATTATTTCTTGCATCGATTTTGTCATTTTTTAGCTCATTATTTTATTTTATATTTTATTGGAAGTGATTTTAGTCCTGAAACAAAGCTTGCCTTTACCCAGGACGGTTCGCCATTTAATTCTATTTTTTCAATTCTTTTAAAAAGCTCATTATATAGAATTTCCATTTCCATTTTTGCCAAATGTTTTCCTAAGCATAAATGAGCTCCAAAACCAAAAGCTAAGTGTCTATTTGGATTTCTATCTACTTTAAATTTAAAAGGATCTTCGAAAACCTCTTCATCTCTATTACCCGAAGGATATACTAGCATTATTGAGTCATCCTTCTTAATTTTCTTTTCGCCTATTACACAGTCTTCCGTAGCCGTTCTAAAAAAATTTTTCACAGGTGTAACCCATCTAATTGTTTCATCAATTGCCATAGGCATAAGTGAGGGATTATCTTTAAGTTTTTTAAATTCATTAGGATTTTCTATTAATGCTAGAATACCACCGGCTGTTGAAGATGATGTTGTATCGTGCCCTGCAGTAGCAATAATTGTATAATATGACATAGCTTCTAAATGACCAATTTGTTCGCCATTATAATTCGCACTTGCGATAACTGAGGCGACATCATCAGTTGGATTTTTTCTTCTCTCTTCAGTTAAAGTTGTAAAATAATTAAAGAAATCTTCAATTACATTGCTATCTAAAGTTTCTTTTTCAGAGCGTTTCATATCTTCATCAGCTCCACCAAAAAGTTGCTGTGTGAGTTTAAGCATAAGACCCTCATCTTCTGGTGGTACACCTAAAATAGTCATTATTACTCTTAATGGGTAAAGCGATGATATATCTTTAACAAAATCACATTCTGAACCACTTTCAAGCATTTTATCAACATAACCCTTGGCCAATATTTCTATTTTAGACTTCAGTTTAATTAAATTTGGTGGCGAAAACCATGACTGGGTCATAGATCTGTATATTTTATGATCTGGGTTATCCATGTGAACTAAGGTTCGAACTAAAAGATGACTACCTCCAGTAAATTCTTTTATATAATTTTCTGCAGTTATATCCATTAAGGTTGTTCTTGGGTGGTTAATAAAAAAATCATTTTTTAATTCAATTTCTGAAATATCTGAATGCTTTGTTACTGCCCAAAAAGGAGAATAGTTATCTGGCTCTAACCAGCAAACTGGATCATTTTTCCTCATCGAGGTAAGAATTGAATGAAGCTTACTTTCATCAGTATATGTTTCGGGGTAAGCAATTGCTTCATAGCCATTTTGATTCATAGTTAACCTTTTTTAATAGTATTTATAACATTAAAATAGACAAAATTACTATATTATCAACTTTCAACCTTTAATTGATCTATTTTTAATTTGAGCTTTAATTGATTTTTTAAATTGTTGTAAAGATTTTTTAACATCATCGCCAATTAGATATAAACAGGGAACTAGAATTAAAGTAACAGAAGATGATAGAACAACTCCGAATGATAATGAAATTACAGCTGGTTTTAAAAAGTTTGCTTGGACTGAAGGCTCTAGCATCATAGGCATTAATCCAACAAATGTTGTTATAGATGTTATTATTATTGGTCGAAAACGAGTTACACCAGATTCTACTATACATTCTAAAATATGCTTTCCGCTTCCCTTAAGTCTATTAATGCTATCAACTAAAACTAGGTTATCATTAACAACAACACCGCATGCAGCACCTATCCCCCAATAGGATATCATGGACAAGCCTTTACCAAATACTATGTGACCAACAACAGCGCCGCAAAAACCAAATGGTAGGGCGGATAAAATTAAAAGCGGAAGAAAATACGATCTAAAGGCTATTGATAAAATACCAAACATAGAAAGTATGGCAACTACAACAAGCACTTGTATCTCAGCAAAAAACTCATCCTCTCCTTCAGCTTCACCAGCAAGCTGCCAGGAAGAGTTTGGATGTCTTTTTTGCCACTCAGGTAGAAAATTTGACCTAAATTCACTGAGTATTTGTGATTTGAGATCACCCTCTACTTGTGATTTTATCGTTGCACTTATCATGCCATTAATTCTTTCAATTTTTTGAACTCCAGGTGACTGTTTTACTTCAGCCAATGAAAGAAATGGAACTTCACGACCATCAGCTGTTCTTATTCTAAACTTTGATAAGCTCTCATAAGAACGCCTTAATTTTTTTGGATAATGCACCATCACCCTGACATCTTCTCCATCCCTGGGAAGTTTTTGAACTTCTTCTCCATAGTAAGCCTGTCTCAACTGCCTAGTTATTTCACCAAGGGTTAATCCAAGTTTTTCTGCATTTGGTTTTAATTTAATTTGTATTTCAGTAATGGAGCTATTTAATGAACTCGTAACATCATAGGTTGAAGAATAAGACCTTAGTTTATCCATAAAATCATCAATCGCAGATATTAAATCTTCAGAATTTTTTGACGTTACATTGAATTCTAAATCAGCTTGCCCCGGTTCTCTACCAATATTATTCGCTACATTCAAACTTTCTGCATCTGGTATTTCACCGATATTTTCCCTTAGAACGCCGGCTATTTCTGAAGCTGATGACCTTCTTTTTCCTTCACTTCTTCCAGGCGGGTAAAGATTAAAATAAGCTCTTACATTATTTCCACGTGACTGGATATATGTATTTTCAATAACAAGATCTTTACTTTTATAAAATTCAATTGTCTTAAAACCCGCCTCTTGGACTTGTTTTTGAACACTAAGAGTTCTTTCAAACGGAGACCCCGCAGGCAGTGAAACTGAGACTAGGATTTCATCATCCTCAATGTTAGGTAAAAAAGATTTTCCAATCCAAGATGTTCCAGAAAAAGTAAATATTATAATAAGAAAACTAAAGAAAAAGGATGCTGCCAAATAACGTCTCTTTAAAGCTGAAATTAAAATTGGCATGTAACGATTTTTACCAAAGTCCACTAAACTTTTTGCAAGTTTTTTTTGAAATTTTGATAGCCTTGATGTTGATTTATCAGGTTTTAGATTTGAAAGGTGAGCTGGTAAAATAAAGAAAGCTTCTATTAAAGAAAATGTTAATGCAAAAAGAACAATTATTGATATATTTCTTACAAATTGAACTTGCCAGCCAGATAAAAATAGCCAAGGTAAAAATGCAATCATAGTTGTCATTACAGCAAAAAATACTGGCTTAGAGACTAAATAAGCACCCATAATTGCAGCATCTGCTCCGCGTCTACCTTTCTCATGTTCTGCATGAATATTTTCACCAATAATAATTGCGTCATCGACAACAATTCCAATTACCAATAAAAAAGCAAATAATGAAATTACATTTAATGAAACATCGTTTGTTGGTAGGAAAATAAATGTTCCAGCAAATGAGGTTAATATTCCAACAGAGCACCAGAAGGCAACTATTGGTCGTAAAAAAGTCATTAAGACTAGCATTACAAGAAAAAGTCCACCAAAGGCACTTCTTGAAATTGTTGCCATTCTACCTTTGTATAGTTCAGAGGTATCTGCCCAAAGGGAGAGGGTTATTCCAACTGGCATATTTTCTTGAATAGATGGAAGCCAATCATTCACAGACTTAGAAGTCTTCACAACATTCATATCATCCGTTGATAATACTTGAACAAGAACAGCTAATTCTCCATTCAAGGATGTTCGTAGGTTTTGATCTTCAAAACCATCTACAACTTTGGCTACATCTGAAACCTTTAAAGTACCGCCGTCCGAGGTTTGACGCACAATAATTTTATCGAATTCTTTAGATGTATCAGCTAAATTTCTAGTGGTTAATTGAATAGTTCCATTTTGACCTTTTATGCTTCCAGCAGATACGTTTATTGATGATTTTCTTATAGCATTTGCCACTTGATCAAATGAAACATTATAACGCCTCATGGCATTTTCTGATAATTCAATTGATATTTCTTCTTTTCTATTCCCCGATACTTCGACTAAATCTACATGTTGAACTAAAGCTAATTCGTCCCTTAGTTTTTCAGCAGTTCTTGTTAGTTTTTTCTCTGATACATTTCCATGAACAGCTAATGTAATTAACGGAATTCTGAACGACTGATCACTTACTATTGGAGGGTATACATCCTTTGGAATAGAAGTAATTGCATCTACCTTTCTTTTTACATCCTGAATTAAAGTATCAATGTTGGCAGCCAGTGTAGCTTCGACATACATAGTTCCAAAATTTTCTCTTGAAATTGATCTAATCTTTTTAATACCGTCAAGATCAGAAAGAGACTCTTCTGCCCGAGCGATCACTTGATCTTCTATTTCCTTCGGAGAGGCTCCCGGCCAAGAATATTGAACTGAAACTATAGGTGCTGTTATAATAGGGAAAACTTCTTTTTCTATTCTAAAAAAAGTCATAACTCCCATAATGATAATACTTACCATTAATAAGTTTGCAGCTTTTGAATTCCTAACCCACCATGAAATCATTTTAAGCATAATTATTTAACCATCTATATTTTTATCTAATAAAATTGGTGTCAATGCCATTCCATCTATAGCGCTATTAAGAGGAGATGCAACAACTCTCATACCCTCTTTAATATTGCCCTTCACAACTAAATAATCATCAGCTACTCCAAGAATTTCTATTGCTTTTATTCTTAGATAATTTTCATCATCGATTGTATAAATTACTGTTTCATCTGTTACTGATGAGTTTGGTATAAGGAAGGCATCCTTAATTTTTTTTCCTTTAATCTCAGCATCAACGAACATCCCAATAGCTAGAGGAGGTGATTGATCATAGGGGTTTAAAACTTCGGCATATACATACACAAGCCTTGTAGGGGGATCGATTGATCCTGCAGTTCTTGTTATTTTTCCATTCCATTCATATTTTTTATTTGCAGTATAAGAGATGAATTTTACTTCTGGACTTGCATTATAACTTCCTTGATATGCAAGAGGTAAGCCTAAATAAGATAATTCAGTGTCAGTAAGTGGAAGCGCTATCAAAACTTGTTCAGTAGAAAATGCTGTAGCAAGAATACTACCTGCACCAACAAATTGACCAATTCCTGTGATTTTCTTCTTAATAATCCCCTTAAAAGGTAGTGTTACTATAGTTCTTTCAAGATTTAGTTTAGATCTTTCAAGGTTTGCGTTAGCTGCATTAACATTTGCTTCAGCCTCTTTTAATTGAGGTATTCTCAATGTAAGAGGGTTTGCATCACCTATACCTAATTCTTCCCAATCACGCTTTGCTAGTTCACTTTCTGCTATCTCTCTCTCTAATAATTTTTTAGCTTTAGCAACATTAGATTCAGCTGAAATAACTGCTAGTTTATAATCCCTATTATCAATCCAAACGAGCGGATATCCTGCTTTAATAATCCCTCCATCAACAAACTCATCAGCCGCCTCAACTATCTTTCCTGAGACTTGAGAAATTAAGTTAATTTCATTTAAGGGTTTTACCTCACCATTAGTTTTTATTTTAAGAGTTATATCTTGTTTTTTTAATACCTCATAAAATACAGGTGTTGGCTTAGGAAATTCAATTCCTTTTTTTGGTTTAGGGCTTGATACTGAAATTATAAAGGCTAAAAAAATACCACTAAAAATTATAAATAAAGGAGCAAGCCTAGTTCCTAAAATTTTCTTTATTATTTTTTTCATTGCTTATTTATTTCCAAATGCAGGCGTTGCAATAGCCATATACATTTTTATTCTATTTGTAAGCCTTAATCTTTTTGCGTTAATCAAAAGACTCTCTGCATTTAATCTTCTAGACTGAGAGTCTAAAAGTTCGAAAATTGTGCTTAGTCCACGATTGTATTGCTCTAAAGTAAGTTCTTCAGCTGCTTTAGATTCTTTAAATGACTTATTAATAGCTTCCTCTCTTTTTGTTAGCGTCTCTTCGGCAGCTATAGCATTTTCTGCTTCCTGAGCAGCCTCAAGAAGGGCCTGAGAATAGTTTTCTAAAATAATCTCTAATTGAGATTTTCTTATTTGAGAATCGGCAACTCTTTTACCACCTTGAAAAATATTTTGAGTTAAGGAGCCAATTATTGAACCAGCTAATCTCTTTGGATCTAATGCATTTGACCAGTTATCATCTAATGTACTCCATTGAGCGCTAACCGATAAACGAGGTAAAAAAGCTAATCTTGTTGATGTTAATTCTAATCCAGCGGATTCTATTTGTGCTTCTAGAGCTCTAATATCAGGCCTTAAAGGAAGCCTTTCTGAAGGACTTCCGATATCAGGATTAGAAGGCAAATTTGGTAACCCACCTGGGATTATACTGGCATTTGGATATCTTCCTATTATGACCTCAAGAGTCCGGGCGGTTTCAAAAAGTATTTGTTGTCTGTTAATAAGTTCTGCTCTTGTAGATTCAACTTGTGACCTTGCTAGTCTTAGATCTCTGCTTTGCGCGATACCTTTTTTATATCGATTTTCAACTCTTTTTAATGTACTTGATCTTGTTTCAAGATTTCTTTCTGCTAAATCTTTTTGAAGTTTTGCTTCAGAAAAAAGATACCATGATTGAGCAGTTAAGCCGGCAATAGAAAGCTTTACGAATTCGTAGTCGGCTTCAGCTGCCTCAGATTCTTTGAATGAAGATCGCGATTTTCTTGAAAGCCTTCCCCAAACATCTGCTTCCCAATTTAATTGCACACCTAAGCTATCTTTATAAGAATATAATCTTTGGATATTATCATCAGTTTCAATAGTTCTAGATATTTGGTTTTTTGATAAAGAAGCATTTATTGAGGGTAACAATGGAGCTATTGAGGCTCTAGATGATGCTCTAGCAATATCAAGTCTATTTGATGCTACTCTGAGGTTTCTGTTATTCTCTATAGCCTCATTTATTATATTTATTAATTCTTTGTCATTAAAGGTTTCAACCCAACCATCTATATTTTTAAAGGATTGATATGATGATGACCAATCAGAGGGAAGACCCGGTAGTTTTTTTTCATATTTATCTTTTGTAGAAGAACAGCTCGAAATAATTAATAATAATAAAATTATCCAAAGTTTTTTTCTTTTTATTGTTTTTAAATAATTAAAAATCATTACCGACCTAATAACAGAATCAAATTTATTATAGCATTATTTTTAGTTTCATTAATATGCAATAAGTATTATGAATTTATCATATTTATGAATAGTATTTATTTTTATTAAGAATGTTTAAAGTATTAATTATTTAACTAATTTAGAAAAAGGTTTAAGTGATGGTTAAGTTTTCAAAAGAAATTGGCCCCAATCATTATCGTGAAACTTTCGGTCGTTATTTCGAAGATTTTAAGGTTGGTGATATTTATGAGCACAGACCTGGAAAAACAGTAACTGAATATGATAATCATTTATTTACGCTTATGACATTAAATACTCATCCATTACATTTTGACGCTGAGTTTGGAAAAGGTACAGAGTTTAAACAGAACTTAGTTGTATCTACCTATACTTTGTCCTTATTAATTGGCATGAGTGTATCAGATTGCAGTCAAAAGGCTGTAGCTAATCTCGGCATGACCGATGTAAGGTTTACTTTGCCTGTTTTTTGCGGTGATACAATTTATGGATCATCAGAGGTCCTTGATAAAAGAAAATCAAAGTCTAGGAAGGGCCAAGGTGTTGTTGAGATTAAGACAACTGGTATTAATCAGGATGATAAAATTATTTGCACTTTTCTTAGACAAATACTAATACCTGAAAAAGGTTATGCGGTTGAGGATAGACTTGATAAATATTAATAATTTTTCATTAAGATTACTTGCAATATCTTTGGTTTGCTTATTAAGCATCCCTCTTAAGGCGGAAGATATTTTGACGCTCTATAAATATCTTCATTCAAATCCTGAGCTTTCCTGGCAAGAGGATAAGACTTCAGAATTATTATCCAAGAAACTAGAGGGTTATGGTTTTGATGTCTCTAGAGGTATTGGAAAAAAGGGTGTTGTCGCGATCTATAAAAATGGTGAAGGTCCTACCTTAATGATTAGGGCAGATATGGATGGCTTACCTGTGGAAGAAAAAACAAACCTTCCTTATGCATCAAAAATTAAATCAATGAATCGTTTTGGAGTGGAGGTTCCTGTTATGCACGCATGTGGCCATGATATCCACATGGCTGTATTAATTGGATCTGCAAGTGAGTTAGTTTTGAGAAAGAAAGAATGGTCTGGTACCCTGATTATGATTTTGCAACCAGCGGAAGAGGTTGGTCAAGGTTCTTTAGAGATGATAAATGATGGTTTATTTGAAAGATTTCCTCGCCCTGATTTTAATTTAGCTTTGCATGTCGGAGCAAATGGACCTGCAGGTTCTGTCGGTTATCATTTAGGTTATTCGATGGCAAATGTTGACAGTGTTGATATTATAATAGAAGGCATAGGTGGTCATGGAGCTTATCCTCACACCACTGTTGATCCTATAGTCCTTTCTGCACAAATAGTTCTTGCCCTTCAGACTATAGTTAGCAGAGAAATTAATCCACTAGAGCCGGCTGTTTTAACGGTAGGCTCTATCCATGGCGGATTAAAGCATAATATTATCCCCGATGAAGTTAAGCTTCAGCTAACTTTGCGATCCTATAGTGATGAAGTTAGAAAAAAGACTATTAAAAATATAAAGAGAATTGTTAAAGGGCAGGCTTTAGCAGCTGGGCTTCCTGAAGATAAAATGCCTACTGTTATTTTAAAAGATGAACATACGCCGGCGCTATATAATGATCCTGACTTTTCAAACAAAGTATTAGATTTTATTAGAGATGAAATAGGCTCAGAAAATGTATTTGAAGTCCCCGCTGTTATGGGTGGGGAAGACTTTGGTCGGTTTGGTAGGCAAGAACCTAGAATTCCAAGCTTTTTATTTTGGTTAGGTGGAGTAGAAAAAGAAGACTGGGTAAAATATAAAAAGGGTGAAATTAGTTTAGCATCAAATCACTCACCTTTTTTTGCTCCAGATCCAAAACCAACTTTATCAACAGGCGTTAGGGCTATGACATCGTCTGCAATCGGTTTACTTAAATAAAAAAGAAAAGGAATTTAATAAAATGAATGAAACAATCTTTAGTCTAAAAGGAAAAACAGCACTAGTAACCGGCGGTGGAACTGGTGTTGGAGTATCAATTGCAATGGCTCTGTCTAAGGCGGGAGCAAAAGTTGCATTAGCT
>JAOLDG010000010.1 GCA_028339975.1 Hyphomicrobiales bacterium
CAATCTAGCCAATGTTGCAACTGTTGTTCGAAACGCTGCTTCCATGGAAATGACTGGTTTAGAGCTAGAACTTCAGTATCAAGTGTCTGAAGCTTGGGACCTTATGGTAACGTATGGTTATCTTGAAGCAGAATATAAAGATTATCTCGCAGATATTAATGGTGATCAAAATATTACAGATAATTCTAACTTAATACCTCGTAATACACCTGAAAATACATTCGGTATTACAACATCATATACTACTCAAATTGGTGATGGCGAGCTTAAGGGAAGAATTTCTTATCGCTTTAGAGATGAGCTTGAGACTGATCCAGGTAATAACCCACTAGGTAGTGTTGATAGCATTGAAAATATTAATGCAACTATTGGTTATACTATAGATAATTATAGTGTGACTATTTGGGGTAGAAACCTTACTGATGAGAGAGAGCAAAGATGGAGAACTGTTAATGGCCTAACTTCTAGAGGTTATTGGAATGAACCAGCTACTCTTGGTATAACATTTGCAGCTTCTTACTAAGCTAAAATACCAATAAATTAAATTAAAGCGGTCACATTTAGTGGTCGCTTTTTTTTTATAAATTTTATACTATAATTCTAATATATATGTATTAATTTTGGGATCATATTGGGGATCATATAATGATAATTTTTCGTAAAACTTTTCTTCTACTTTCTTTTCTTTTTATTTTTTTATTCAATTCTGTTAATGCAGTAGAGTATTCCCCAGGCGTAGATAAAGATTATCCTCTCAAGCTTTTGTGGGGTGATACACATCTTCATACAAATCTATCTGCCGATGCCTACACAGTTGGAAATCCTAATTTATCTCCAAGCGATGCATTCCGTTTTGCTCGAGGCGAGGAAGTAACCTCTGAAATTGGTATGAGGGCTAAATTAAGAGTCCCGCTGGATTTTCTTATGGTATCAGACCATGCAACTTTTCTAGGAATGTTTTACAAGCTAGAAATAAAGGACCCGGCTATTATTGCAACACCTCTTGGTAAAAGGTGGGCAAAGTATATGGAGAACGATGACCCAAGATTATTCACAGAATTTGTTAATACATTACTAGGTAACTCTGATGAAAATTTTGAAAAAGATTTATACATACCTATTTGGAAAGAAATAACTGAAAACGCTGATAGTTTTAATCAGCCAGGAGTATTTACTGCTTTTTCTGGTTATGAATGGACTGCTATGAAAAATGGTGACAATCTTCACCGTGTAGTTATTTTTAAAGATGATGCAGAAACTGTTCAAAAAATTATTCCATTTTCGTCAATGGACAGTGATAATCCCGAGGATTTATGGTCGTTTCTAAGGGATTATAATGAATCAACTGGAGGTGAAGCTATTTCTGTCTCTCATAATAGCAATATAAGTGGCGGCGAAATGTTTCCATCAGAGGATTCCTTTGGTGCTCCATTAGACAAGAACTATGCAAATATGAGAAATCGTTGGGAACCCCTTGTAGAGGCAACCCAGGTTAAAGGAGACAGTGAAACACATCCAGTCCTCTCGCCTGATGATGAATTTGCTGATTATGAAACGTGGGAAGGTAACATAGGTAGAAGTGAAACAAGCCGTTTAGAAAAAATAAGTGATAAAGGCGAGTGTTCAGGAAACAATAATTATAAATGTTATCGTTATAAAGACAGTGAGTCTGATCGTTATATTGGTAGCTATGTACGTTCAGCCTTAAAAAGAGGGTTAGAATATAAAAAGAAGATTGGCGTTAACCCGTTTAAGTTTGGTGTAATCGGAAGTTCAGATAATCATACTGCCTTAGCGGCATCTGATGAAGATAATTTTTTTGGAAAGTTTCTTGATTCTGAGCCTGGTCCAGGTCGAATGGACCAGTGTATGGCCGGTGGCTGTGATAGAGTAGACGATACTTCAGACAGTGGTGGCGCATTATGGAAAAACTGGCAGATCGCAGCTTCTGGGTATGCAGCGGTTTGGGCAAGAGAAAATACGCGTGAGGAAATTTTTGATGCTTTCAAAAGAAAGGAAACTTACTCAACAACTGGACCAAGAATAGCGGTTCGTTTCTTTGGAGGATGGGACTTTGATAAACAAGATTCTCTCAATCCAAATTTTGTTGAGGTAGGTTATGAAAAAGGTGTTCCTATGGGTTCAGACCTTTCATCGAATGGAAAAAATAAAGCTCCATCTTTTTTAATAATGGCTGCTAAAGATCCTAATGGCGCTAACCTTGAACGTGTTCAGATTGTTAAAGGTTGGACAAATAGAGACGGAACCTCATCTGAAAAAGTATATGATGTTGCACTTTCTGATGATGCTGGGTCTAATACTGTTGATGTTAAAACTGCTACTTATCAAAATAGTATAGGGGAGCCACAATTTATATCACATTGGACTGATCCAGACTTTAATTCAAAGGAAGAAGCTTTTTATTACGTTAGAGTTTTAGAAATACCAACACCTCGTTGGACAACTTATGACAGTGTAGTTTTTGATATTGACCTTCCGTACTATATTCAAAAAACACATCAAGAAAGAGCCTATACTTCTGCTATTTGGTATAGTCCTAAATAGAAGTATGCTGGAATTATATAATTAACTTATATGGTTATTGATAAAAAAATTCTTACCCTATGCGGTATCTCTTTAGGTATAGTCGTGATTTTTTTTGGCCTTTTGGCTAAAGATAATGATAACGGTAGGTCTATTATTATAAGTAATAATATTTTAGAAAACTTTTATATTTCTAACCGTAATCTTGAAGACCCTATTTTTATAGAGTTTAATGATCTTACGGATATTCAAATATTATCAATGAGAAATGAGTATATAAAAAGAGAGATTCTTAAAAGGGAGGCATTAGCCTGGGGTCTAGATAAGATTGATCCATTAATTTTAAGTCGCTTAGCTCAATTAGGTGAGCAAACAGTCATCAATAATTTACTAGACGATGATATTAGCAACGAAGATTTAATGACTTTTTATAACGAAAATAAATATTTATATATCGAAGACCCTAGAATAACATTTTCTCATATTTTTTTTCGTAAAAATCATGACAATATTCTTGATAGCTTAATTCAATTTAGTCAAAGTCAAGACATGGTATTTTTTAAAAATTTTCTTTCAAGTAAGGTTTCTATGTTTCCTTATCAAAAAAACTATTCTCAAAAAAATAATTCTTTTATTTCGGGTCACTTTAGCGAAAACACAGCAAACACAATATTCGGGCTATCACCAGATGAAAAATGGCAGGGACCCATTGAATCACCGTTTGGGTATCATCTAATTAAAGTTGTATCACTATCTAAAGAGATACAAAAAAATTATGAAGAATCAAAAGAATTAGTTTTCGCTAAAGTAAAAGAAAAGAAAAGAAAAGAGAATCTAAAGATGGAATTAGAAAAAAGAATATCCCAGTATAAAATTATTGAGAAGTAGACTAGGCCTTATCAAACTCTATATGAAGACTATCTAAACCTCTTAACAAGACATTTGGACTGTAATTAAAGTCATTACCTTCTGCAAACCTCATATTTTTTAATCGGTCTATTATTATTGGAAATGCTGTATACATTTCCTTTCTTGATAGATTCATTCCAACACAAACATGAATTCCTTGTCCAAAAGCAACATGGCGTTTTGAATTTTTTCTAGTAACATCGAAAGTATCTGGATTTTCAAAAACTTCTTCATCTCTATTTCCTGATCCATAACGTAGCAGAAGTGAAGATCCTTTCGGGATTGAAACACCGCCTAGTTCAGTATCTTCTGTAACTATTCTCCACATATTATTTGTTGGAGTTAATAGTCTAAGAGATTCCTCAATCATATTAGGTATCAAGCTGTGATCATTAACCACTAATTCCATTTGCTCTGGATGCTCAATAAGAAGTTTTATTGCCTCAGTTATTGAATGAGCTGTAGTAGCGTTTCCTGCAACAAGTAGTTGTTGAATAATAGAAAGTTGCTCTGCAGTTTCGAGCTTCCGAGTTACTCCATGCTCATCTTCAAAGTCAATTGTTGCAAGGTCGGAAATAATATCATCAGCTGGGTTTTTACCCTTTTCATCTAGTTGATTAGCGAAAAACTGCTGAAATTTTACAAGTTTTTTTGCAATTTCTATATGTTCTTCTGGTGTGCTAGTACCTGATAATTGATCGGTAAAGGCCTTGGACCAAACCTTAAAGTCCTCATAATAATCGGAAGATACACCAAGGGCTTCGGCAATAACCTTAATTGGAAGCTGTTGAGCTATATCAACAGCAACGTCGCATTTACCAGTGTGAATAAATTTGTCTATTATATCGTTAGTCTTTCTTTGGATAGCAGGAACCATGCCTTGCACTAGCTTTGGAGAAAATGCTTTGTTCACTAAGCTTCTATATCTTGTGTGACGAGGCGGATCAGCTGTTAGCATTGTATTGACTGATGGGTAGCCTTCTTTCATCATAATATCTGCAGCTTCTTGAGGATAATCATCAGATCCACCATCTTTTTGCAGTGCACCAAAATCATTCGAAAATACTTTAGGATTTCTTGCTGCTTCACAAATCAGTTCTAGCTTTGAAACCTGAAAAATTCCAGTTGCAGGATCTTGATATACAGGAGATTCATCTCTTAGCTTTTTATAAAGTGCATGAGGGCATTTCATAAGCTCAGGATCAAAGATATTTATATCTTTAAGGTCTCCATCTATCGGTTTAATTGCTTCACTCATGACTATCTCCCTAAAATTATCATATCTTATATTAGTGTATTTGTTATTAAAAGTTCAAGGCTTATTAAGTTGTAAAAAAGCAACAATTACTTTCTTTTTTTAAAAATATTATTGACTAAAAGTTTCTTAATTGAGAGGCTATATCTTTAATAATAAACAATAAAAATCATTAAAGAGTATAAAATCATTTTTTAATATGAAGGGGGGTCATAATGAGAAACTTTTTTACTAATATATTTATCTTTTCATCACTATTTATTTTAAGTTTAACAGCAAATGTTTCTGCTGATGAATCTGTTGAGGTTTCAAAAAAAGTAACGACCTCACAGAGACAAATTGATCAAATAATTGTTACTTCGAGAAAGGTTGAAGAAAATATTCAACAAGTTCCCATAGCTGTATATGCGGTTGATGAAAAAGCTTTAGATGATTTTCGTCCAACAACTATGAGAGATATGGATAGCCTTGCTCCAAACCTTCAAATTGGTATTAACTCTGCTTCTGGGAATCAGGGCGCGATTTTTGTTCGCGGTTGCGGTTATGCTGAGGTTGAAAAAACACAAAATCCTCCAGTAGGCCTGATAGTCGACGGCTTATTTATGGGAACTAATACGGGAACACTTTTAGATGCTTTTGATTGGTCTAAAGTTCAGGTCAATTCTGGCCCACAAGGGGTTGTTTATGGAAAAAATACCTCATGTGGTAATTTAATAGTTGAACGAAATAAACCATCTAATGATTTTGAATTTGATACTGAAATTTCCATGGGTGATTATGATCATCATGAAGTAGGCATCATATTGAATATTCCTTTTTCTGATAAAGTAACATCACGTTGGAATTTTAGAAAGCTTGGGCATGAAGGTTATTATTCAAATTTATTTACTGGTGAAGATTCAGGAACACTTGATGTTGCTGCGGCAAGTGCAAGATTTTTAATCGATGCCGGAGAAGATACTGAAATATATATTGTTGGCGACTGGTACTATGATCGTGGTGATACAGCTCCTGTCTCATACTCTGGTAATCCTTTTGGTTCAGGATGTTTACCTAACTTTGGTGCAGCATTTGGATTGCAAGGCGCCCCTGGAAATGGTTGCACACCTGGTTCTGTGACGGCAACCGAGCTTAGTGGAGCGGGTGTTCCTGCGATAGGCCTTTTTCCATTCGCTCCCTTTAGAGGAACAGAAGGGTTATTTTCTCAAACTCAAGCCCTTCCTCCTCATGTTGTGAATTTAAACTTTCCCGAGCAGTCTGATATGGATATGGCTAGGCTTAGTTTTGAAGTTAAAACTAAAACATCTCTCGGTGATCTAACAGCCACAACAGCATATTTGGAAGTTCATGATAATGTTTTACAAGATTTTGATGCAACCCCCGGTCTATTTGGTGGACAAGGAAATCCTGCTGTTCTTGGTGGTAAATTACATACAGCACGGAACCAACATTATTCTCAAATTTCTCAAGAAATTCGATTGAATTCTCAGATTACGGATAAACTTAATATAACCAGTGGAATTTATTTATGGAAAGATTCTATCTTTCTACAACAACATACTGGTGCAGCATCTGGCCCGGGAGGAGCGTTACAAACCTCCGGTCAGGATACTGAATCTACAGCAATATTTGCTTTAGCTCGTTATGATGTAACTGACACAGTTTCAGTTTCTGGTGGTTTTCGATATGTCGATGAAAAGAAAGTATTTCATACTCAATATAACGCAATGTTAGGAACAGATGTTGATCCAATTTACGGAACTGCAGCCTGGACTGATGCTCCTATTCAAAATCCTAGAGTAACCAAGTCTGATTCTTGGGATGATTATATGGGAGAAGCTACTATTGATTGGCAAGCAACAGACGATAATTTATTTTATATTAGATTTGCTAGAGGTTTTCGGTCTGGTGGCTATTCTATGAGGCAAGCTCAGTCGGAGACTTTAACTGCTTCAAGAGTTGCATCTTTAAATGCTCAAGGATTTCCAGTTACACAACAAGCCCATGCTTGTGAGGGATGTGATTATGGTAATTTTGATCCAGAATTGACTGAGATGTTTGAAATTGGAGCTAAGAATTCTTTTATGAATGATACTTTACAAATTAATGGTGCAATTTTTAAAACTACAACCGAAGGATTTCAAGCTCAGGCTGTCTTAAGTACTCCAGGAGCTCTTAGTCAAACTGATACATATATAAATAATTATCAAGAGACAGAAATATCAGGTGCAGAATTAACCTTGTACTGGCTTCCGCCCGTTGAAGGATTAAGCATTAAATTGAATTTAGGTTTCTTAGATCCATCTATAAACCAAGCCTCAGTCGAATCTGGGCGTGTTGGAGTAAATGGTGCTCCTGTTGCTAGTGGGCAAATAATTGATTTATTTGAATCTGGAATTGTTCCTATATTGGCACGTGTTCCAGAAACAAGTTTCTCCTTCACAGTCTTGTATGAACATGAGTTGAGTAATGGTGATTCCTTGAATACAAATATAACTTATCGAGGTTATGATGATCAAAATTTAACAACATCATCAGCTCCAGATTTAGAGCAAGGTTACGAGTTAATTGATGCGACCATCACATATGATTCAGATAATTGGTCTATAGCTCTTGTAGGAAGAAATCTTTCTGACGAGGAGTACAGAACACACTCTCTTCCCTCAGTTAGGTTTCAAGGGTGGGGTGATCCACAAACTTGGATGCTTGAGCTAAGGAATTCTTGGTAATAAGAAATAAAATTAATAAAGGATGAGATACTAGTGTTTCATCCTTTATTTTTGTACTATAAGAATTAAATATTCTTGGAAAATTTATGCAAAATCTCAAAGGTAAAAACATTATTATAACCGGTGGCGGTAGAGGTATTGGAGCGGAGGCTTCCAAACTACTGGCATCCGAAGGAGCTAATGTAGTCTTAACATGCAGAACAAAAGAAGAAGGCTTATCTGTGGAAAAAAATATTACAGATAACGGCGGTTCTGCAAAATATATCTATCAAGATGTAACCTCGGAAAATGACTGGGACAATGTAATTAATGGAGCGATTTCGGAATTTGGGCGTGTTGATAGTGTGGTAAATAACGCAGGAAGTTTTCTTTGGCAATCAATGGAAAATGGTAACCTTAAGGAGTTTAAGGGTGTTATTAATCAAAATCTAACTGGATCTTTTCTTGGTTTAAAATATGCCACAAAAGCTATAAGGGTGCACGGTGAGGGTGGATCTATTGTTATGATATCTTCAGTCTTAGGAAAAGTTGGTGCCGCTAATGCCACAGCGTATTGTGCAGCAAAAGGCGGGGTCAGACTTCTTGCAAAATCAGGAGCATGTGAATTAGGGCCTGAAAAAATTAGAGTAAATTCTATACACCCAGGGTTAACGGATACAGATATGAGTGAAATTTCAAATAGTATTGATAAAGATCAATATATCAAATCGAATATACCTCTTAATAGAAAAGCAACATCACATGAAATAGCAAAAACTATTCTTTTCTTAGTTTCAGATGAATCTGTTTTTATAACTGGTGCAGAATTAACAATTGATGGCGGAATGAGTGCAAGGTAAATTAATATGGGAAGATTAGATAATAAAGTTGCAATAGTTACAGGCGCTACATCCGGTATAGGAAGAGAGACTGCTATTCTTCTAGCTAGAGAAGGTGCAGCCGTAGTTTTTACCGGGCGCAACAAGGATGCCGGAAAAGAAACTGGTGATATGATTTCTCAGTTCAGCCCTAAGAGTATGTTTATTCAACATGAAGTTTCTGATGAGGATAATTGGATTGAGGTTGTTCAGAAGACTAAAAAGAAGTTTGGACCAATCGATATTTTGGTGAATAACGCTGGTCAGTTTTTTTTAAAACCTATTTTAGAAACGTCACTAGATGATTTTAATAAAATTTGTTCTGTTAATATTGATGGTACTTGGCTTGGAATGAAGCATTGCTTAAAGGATATGAATGATGGAGGCGCTATTGTTAATATTTCGTCTTTAATGGGTCAGATGGGTCTTCCGGATGCAGCTGGTTACTGTGCATCCAAAGGGGCTGTTACATCAATGACAAAGGCTGCTGCTTTAGAAGTAGCAGGTAGAAATATTAAAATTAATGCTCTTCACCCAGGAGTTGTTTGGACCCCAATGGTTGGCGGAGGAGATGAAGGGAACGAAGATTTAAAAAAATTCTTTGAGCTAGAAACACCTTTAAGAGAAGTTGGTTTTCCAAAAAATATGGCTGATGCTATTTTATTCTTATGTACTACTGAATATTTAACTGGATCTGATTTAAATGTTGATGGTGGCAGACTTGCTGATGGTGCTATGGGAAGTAACGCTACTTAGCAATCATAATGAACACCTCCATTAAAACCACACCCCAAGAGAGAAAACTAGGTTTCCGCGTTTTATTCCTTGGGATGTTTGCTATTGGAACAGGACAGACACTTTTTATAGCTGTATTACCCCCCTACGCCAGAGGACTTGGTTTATCAGAAGTTCAGGTAGGCTTTATTTTTTCACTATCAGCCCTTGGGTGGATGTTAATGAGCCCTTATTGGGGTAAACGAAGCGATTATTTAGGAAGAAAATCTATAATTATTCTTGGCTTAATTATTTATGCAATAACTACTATTCTAATGGGTATTGAATTTAGATTGAACGAGTTAGGTGTGTTGAATTTAAGTACTTTATTCATACTGTTAATTTTAACTCGTGGCTGCTACGGCTTCTTTGGCTCTGGAGCTCACTCTGCGTCTATGGCTTATGTTGCAGATAGAACAACAGAAAGAGAGCGCTCAGGTGTTATGGCTGTTATGGGTTCAGCATTTGCTATAAGCGGTATAGTTGGGCCGGGATTAGCCTCGGCAGCAGTAATGCTAGGCCCATTAGTTCCGTATTTTTTATTTGGAGGCATAACTGCTTTTATTGCTCTTCTAATTTTTATTTATCTTCCAGAAAAAACAAAACCGATACGACCAGCAAAAGTCCATGAAGCAAGATTAACACCATTTGATTCAAGGGTAATTGCTTTCGCATTGATGGGTCTTTGCATTAGTCAAACTAGTGCTGTTGTGATGCAAATTCTTTCATTATACCTTCAGGATAAATTTAACTATTCTAATACCGAGGCTTCAGTCTATACGGGAGCTATGTTAATCTTCACTGGTATTGCGACATTAATAGTGCAGCTAGGTATAATTAGAAGAATTTCACCAACACCTGCTCTTTTGTTAAGATTGGGCTCTATTGCAACAATCATATCTTTATTTTTAATTGTATCATCTGGTAACCTTTATTTAACTGGTATTGCTATGGCTGTTTATGGCGTCGGAGGTGCTTTAATGGGACCAGGATTATTTACAGGATTATCTTTAGCTGTTGGAAGGGATGAACAAGGTGCGGCGGCAGGAATTCTTGTCAGCTCTTATGCTGCTGGATTTCTTATTAATCCATTAACAGGTATGCAGTTATTTATATGGAATCCAAACTCACCTTATTATCTTGCTATTGTTTTAATGTTTGTTTGTTTGGGGATAGCTATTTTTGATAAAAGACTTAATAAGGTTGTTGAGTATGATGAAAATGTTGAACTTCCAAGCCATAATGGCTAGCTTTAGAAAGCCCCTTCAAGTTCAATTTTAAAAAAACTGTGTTCATTTACATCAAAATTTTCTTGAATAAGAAGATCATTATCGGATTTAAATCCATTATAAATTTGCTTTCTTCCAAAACCAAAGTTTGTACCGAAAATATTTTTTGCCATGAAGTTTAAATTTAATTGGGGGTTAATTTTAGCAGTAAAACCAAATCCTAAAGTTGGGTCTTGTGCAAATCTACCTAATAAATAAGGATCATAAATATTAAATTGTGATTGATGTCTATAAGTCATACCCCAGCTGTATTTGCCTCCTGGAATATCTTGCCTTATACCAATCATAGTTTCCCACCTTTTAAACCATGAAAAATCTCTTTTAATATTAGTAACAGGATCAACTACCTCTGTACTCTGGAGATAACCCATGAATCTAAAAACCCCTCCCTCAAGAAGTTTATTTATTCTAATACTTCCATCAATTCTTGCTTGGGTTCTTTCACCAGACCCTAAATTTCCTATTCCAGCAAAACCATCTATAGGTAATCTATCAACTGGTCCATCTATTTCACTTGCCAGACCTTTTAAAGTTATAACCCCTCCATCATTGGGTAGTCGCCACTCATGTTCTAGTTTTAATTCCCAAGCTGTTTCAGGTTCTAAATCAGGATTTCCTGCTCTAATAGTTTCTTCAAATTGATCATAACTAGAAATAAAATCATCAAAATTAATCTGACCAACACTTCTTTCTAAACTCAATCTAATTTGTCTATTTTTTTTATAATCCCATTTAAGATCTACCCTTGGCTTCCAATACTTAAATTCTCTTGAGAGAGTTACATCACCTGACTGGCTTATTTCTGACCATTCATAATTTAAAGCTAATTCAGTTCTAATTTTTTTTGTAAAAGGAAAGTTGTAAGATAGGAATGCTTCGTACCTATCCTCTTCAACTGTGCCAGAAGTATTTAATAAACCTGAGTCTGTTTCATTGGAATTGCTATCGAAATAAATCAAATTAAAAGTTCTATCTAATTCATTGTATGCACTTTCAAATCCATACTCAATATAACCGCCTTTGCTACGTTGTTTATTGAGACTTAATCGAATTATTCTTTCACTTTCACTTCTATCGTTTGTTTCAGTGCTATTATTATAAAAATTTATAGTATCATTTAATAATGAGATATCTTCTTGGTCCTCATTTTCTTTTGTAAAGACAGCTCTTAATTTAAATGAGTTAGTTTTATTAAATTGATGCTCCCAATCACCTCCGAATTCCCATCCATCGTTACTTTCTTTTCTATCCCAATTAATTTTTTCATAAAATATCTCGTTTTCGACATCAGCCGGTGAAAAATATTCTTGAATCTGTGGTCCATTTTCCTTTCCATCAAACCAGACCAATGCATTAATTCTTAATGTATTTTTATTATTAATTTTTGAATTTAAATCTAGGCTTACTCTATTACTTGCTTGATATTCAATTGTCTCACGTAATCTATAATAAAGCAGTGATTGTGATTGATCGACAGTGAATTCATTATATTTTCTACTATTTAAGTCACCAACTCTTTCTAGTCCTAAAACAATATCAGTTTTTTTTATTTTGGTTGCCCAAGATCCACTCCCTCTCCAATTACTACTGCCTGATGTTAAAAAACCTAAAGCAGAACTCCATGTTCCAGAACCTTTTGATGAACTGCTATCAATGATAATATTTACAATTATTCCGTCAGAACGAACATCGAGTCCTGCCTCTGAACCTCTTATTACTTCTATTCTAATTAATGATTCGGCCTTGATACGTTCTAAGGTTTTTATAATACTATTACTTTTTGAAGATTGCCTCTCTCCATTAATTAAAATTTGAGTTCCCGATGATCCAAAACCCCTTTTTTTATTATCACTACCTGGTTCATAATTTTGTGAAGAATTACCTGAGCTTAAGCTTTCTACACCAGGAATTCTTTTAATAGCATCTGCAGCATTTGTTATATTAAACTTTTGAAAATAAATTTGGTCATATACAATTTTATTACTTTCTTGTGAAAAAACTTCAAAAGGAAATAAAATTAATACTAAAAGATATACAAAAAATTTATTTTTAAAATTCATAAATGGTCTTTATGATCGGTTTTCATACCACGCATGAAATCCATATGGAATTCTATGTGGAAGTTGAGCTGATGCAACAGGACCAGAACTAACATTTTTTGCATCTAATATAATAAGGTTAGATCGATTTTCTTTTGCATTGTATTCTGTGGTAATTAACCAACCCTCTCCATCAGGACTATTTTTGGATTTTGGAGCAAAAACCGGTTCACCAACTGCGCCACCTTCATCGGTAGTATATGATGTTCTTTCAGCAGTTTTATAATCATAATGAATAATTGAATTTAAAGACATTCCCTTAGGGTGTTTACCAATATTTCCTGCATAATAACCATTAGAGTATTTTTGTAATGCAAATCTCTCATCAAACCTTGGAAATTCTCCTGTAATTGTATCTAGAGAAGTTTTTGAGAGTTTACGTTTATTAATATCAATCTCCCATCTTGTGTGTATCGCCTCTACACCAGATTGTTTCGGCATAGTTCCATCTGCATAAGGGAATAAAGGTGGGAGTTCAAACTCCATGCAATCACTTACAATCGAGCCATTTTCTTCATAAGCATTCATATAGTGGAAAACAAATGATGGATCGGATTCAATCCAGACTGCATCTGCGGCTGTTCCATGTCGTGGAAGAATGCATATATGTGTACCCTTCTCAGGCTCCCAAGCAAAAGCTGGCCCACCATTGATAACTCTTTCAAAGTCACCTGTTAGAGGAAAAACGGGTATTATAATATAATTTTCAGTAGCATAAAAGTCATGAACCATTGAAGGGAACGGTGCTTTAATAAGTTCAGATTTGGTAATCTTGCCTTCTTTAGAAACAGCTGTAAATCTAATTTTATCACTAAAAAATCCATCAGCCATATAACCAAAAAATAATAATTCACCAGTTATAGGGTCAATTTTTGGGTGAGCAGTAACTGGGCCTTCTAACTTTCCATCAAATGTATGTGATCCAAATGACTCAAGAGTATGAGGATCAAATTCAAAAGGAGCGTGAGCCTCTTCAAGAGCTAAAAGTTTTCCTGCATGAGAGATAATAGAAGTATTTGCTAATCCATCAGTTGAAAGACCTTGCACTGAAGGATCGGTATCTGTTGGGTCCATTCCACTGGGAAATAGTGCTTTGCCAGCTTCTTCTTCTTTTGTCCATTTTACTGTTCGCATCCAGCGATTGAGATATGATATTTTTCCATCATTAATATGAAATGCATGAACCATACCGTCGCCACCAAACCAATGCGACTTATCACTCCTTGGAGGAAATTTTGGATCAGGACCATTTCTATAGAAGGTACCGTTTAAGCCAGATGGGACATTGCCATCAACAATTAAATCTCCAATATTATTTTCCATTCTTAAAGGTGCAAAATTTCCAGTAAGGTGATCTTCTTTTGGATAAGGTTTAGCCATTTTTATTCCCCGCTTTTTTTATTTTTAATATTATATTGTTATAATAATTTATTCTTTACATGTAAAAGGTATTGTTGCTTTATTATTACCGTGTTGTAATAAATTATATTTTCAATTGGAGGACAATTAAATGAAAGAATGTGTTCAGTTTTATATTAATGGTGAATGGGTTGACCCTGTTAACCCTCAACATCTAGATGTTATTAATCCAGCTACAGAAGATTCTATTGGTAAAATAGCCATGGGTAATAGTGAGGATGTTGATAAAGCAGTTGCTGCAGCAAAGAATGCTTTTGAAAGCTTCTCTCAAACGTCTAAGGAAGAGAGATTAGCTCTAATGGCTAAAATTCTTGAAGTCTACCAAACTAGATATGATGAAATTGCAGAAACTATTTCATCCGAAATGGGTGCACCTTTATGGCTCTCAAAAGCTGCTCAAGCCGCAACTGGAGCAGGCCATTTTGCTACATTTATGGGAGTACTTAAAAACTATAATTTTGAAGAAGATAAGGGAACTACAAGGTTACGTAAGGAGCCAGTTGGAGTGTGTGGGTTTATTACGCCTTGGAATTGGCCGATTAATCAAATAGCTTGTAAAGTTGCTCCAGCTTTAGCAGCGGGATGTACTATGGTTTTAAAACCTTCGGAAATATCTCCCTTAAATGCGGTCATATTTACTGAGGTTCTTCATGAGGCCGGTGTTCCTGCGGGAGTTTTTAATTTAGTGAATGGTGATGGAATGAATGTTGGCGAAGCTATGTCTTCTCATCCCGATATAGATATGATGTCTTTTACTGGTTCTACACGAGCCGGTATTGCTGTTGCTAAAGCCTCAGCAGACACTGTTAAAAGAGTGGCTCAAGAATTAGGTGGAAAATCAGCTAATATTATTCTTGATGATGCTGATTTCAATAAGTCAGTTTCTGGTGGAGTTGGAAGTGTTTTCACTAACTCTGGTCAATCATGCAACGCTCCAACAAGAATGCTTGTACCTGCTGACAGACAAGATGAGGCTGTAGCAATTGCAAAAGCAACTGCTGAAGCAACTATTGTTGGAAACCCAGCTGATGTAGCCCCTGGTGGAATGGGTCCTGTAGTAAGTGAGGTTCAGTTTAATAAAATTCAAGGCCTTATTGAAAAAGGTATAGAAGAGGGTGCAACTTTAGTAGCCGGAGGACCTGGAAAACCAGAAGGCCTTAATGCAGGTTATTTTGTTAAACCAACTGTTTTTTCTGATGTTAGCAATGATATGACCATTGCTCGGGAAGAGATTTTTGGCCCTGTGATTTCAATTCTTCCATATAAAGATGAAGATGAAGCAATTTCTATAGCTAATGATACTGAGTATGGATTATCAGGTTATGTTTCTGGCAGCCAAGAGAGAGCTCAGAAAGTCGCTGAAAAGATTCGCTCTGGTAATGTTCATGTTAATGGTGCAGGACCTGATTTTTCAGCTCCATTTGGAGGTTATAAAAAATCTGGGAATGGAAGAGAGTGGGGAGAGCTTGGCTTTGAGGAATTTTTAGAAATAAAAGCTATATTGGGCTATAACGCAGCCTCTTAACTTCAAGATAAATAATTATTACT
This sequence comes from Hyphomicrobiales bacterium, assembly GCA_028339975.1. GTDB lineage: Bacteria > Pseudomonadota > Alphaproteobacteria > MED-G09 > MED-G09 > MED-G09. Next base: position 15,424 of record JAOLDG010000010.1, read on the forward strand.
TTAAAAGGCTGTATTTGTGCAGCCTTTTTTATTGGGTGTAAGTCGGAGGTTTTATTTTGAGTATTGGTTGCAAAGTAATTTTTTCGCTTTTCTTAAACTCAAGTGAAACTTCAATTTTGTCACCTAGTTTTAGATTTTTGTCTAATCCAGCTATCATAATATGATAACTACCCGGCTTTAAGGATAAACCTCCATTTGCAGGAATGTCTATACCTTTCATACGGTGCTTCATAGACGTAATATTATCCTTTCTTTGGGTTTCATGAATCATTAATGATTTTGCATTTGGAGATGATGCTCGAATTAAAACATCTGGTTCTGTATGAGAATTTTTAATCTCTAAGTATAAAGCACCCATTCCGTTTGGAACTAATCGAGCCCAATAATTGCTAACTTCAATATGAGCATGGGCACTACTAAGGGTTAGCATTGCTATGAGCATCAAAAGAAAACTTTGTTTCTTCATCTTAATTAGCTGGAAGAATTTTTTCTATAGCTTTAATGACTTTTCCAGCATTTGGTTTTGTCATCATTGAAAATATATTATGATAGGACCCATCAGGTGCAATTAAATATTTATAAAAATTCCATTTAGGTGCCTGTCCTGATTGAGAGTTCGCCCAAACATAAAATGGATGAACATCATCACCAGTAACATTAACTTTTGTTGTCATGGGAAAATCAATACCAAATGTTGTTTCGCAAAAATCTTTAATCTCCTCATCACTTCCAGGCTCTTGGCCTTGAAAGTTATTAGATGGAACGCCTATAACAACTAAACCTTTATCTTTGTATTCTTCCCACAAGCTTTGTAAGCCTTCATATTGACCAGTAAAGCCACATAAAGAGGCCGTATTTACAACCAGAAGGGCCTTTCCTTTATATTGTGAAAGGTCCATTTTAGTTCCATCAATAGATTCAAAGCTGAAAGAAAATGCACTTGTTCCAGCGGGGAAAGTTTCAGCATAGCTATTGCCTTGATTGAACCCGAGGAAGACTAGAATCGTTAATATTAATTTTTTCATTTATTTACCTATAACGTTATTTAAATCTTTAGAAGTACTTTTCATTTAGCTTTTACTTTAATCACTAGCTTAATGTATATCACACTATTTTTCTTATTCTTGAACTAACTTTTACTCACATATCAGGGATTTGTAAATTAAAACTTAAATATTTAGGTGCGATATTTTAACATCTTCTATATTATGATTTAACTTTTAGTTTATTTAAATTGGTATTAAAATTTAAAATAAGTATAAAAATAAAAAGGCTAAAAAATGGATCTAAATGCAGGACCAGAATATAAATCTTTTAGAGAAGGTGTAGCTTCTTTTCTCAATAAAAATTTGCATATGGCTGGAAAAGCTAGAACACCTCTTAGGCCAAATAAACAAGAGCTTGAGTGGCAAAAAAAATTAATCAATAATGGATACGCAGCAAGAACAATACCTAAGAAATATGGAGGTTTTGGAGCTGAATCTGATGTTTTAAAGTCCAGAATTATTGCAGAAGAATTTAGTCAATCAAGTATTCCCATGGGAATGGCAAACCAAGGTATATCAATGCTTGTACCGACTCTTTTAGAGTTAGGAAATGATGAACAAAAGGTTTCATGGATTTCTAAAACGATAAGCGGTGAGATTATTTGGTGCCAGGGATATTCTGAGCCTGGATCGGGATCTGATTTAGCATCACTGCAAACAAAAGCTATTGATGATGGTGATGATTTTGTTATAAATGGACAAAAAATTTGGACTTCTGGTGCTCAAATTTCAGATATGATGTTTTGCCTTGTGAGAACAGAACCAGATGCACCAAAACATAAAGGTATTTCTTACTTACTCATAGACATGAAAACACCTGGTATTGAGGTAAGGCCTTTGATGACAATGACTGGGCATGCAGAATTTAATGAAGTATTTTTTACTGATGTCAGAGTTCCAAAATCTCAAATTGTTGGGAAAAGAGGTGAGGGTTGGTACGTTGCTAATGCAACCCTAACTCATGAAAGAGGTATGTTAGGTGACCCTAATCAATCAGCGTCACGATTAAAAGAAATCATAGACTTAATGCAGGAAGAAACGGTTAATGGAGAAAAGCTCATAAATAATCCAGTATATCTGGATCGTCTTATGAGGCTTCAAGCCAGAGTATTAAGTATGTCGTTTAATAGCTTAAGACTTCTAACAGCATCCCATAAAAAATTAGATGCTAAAATGGCAAAATTAATTGTTAAATTAAATGGTTGTCAGCTCAACCATGACCTTGCGGGGTTTGCAATTGATCTGCTTGGTGAGTTAGGTACAATTTACGGAAGAAGCAATCACGATCATGGCTCAGGTAAATGGCAATGGAAGTTTATGTTTGATCTTGGACTTATCATTGGTGGAGGAACCGCCCAAATTCAAAAAAATATTATAAGTGAGGCAGGGTTAGGAATGCCTAGAGAGCCAAAACCTATGCTCGAAGGAAAAAAATAATGGAATTTGCATTATCTGAAGAACAAGAGATTTTATCCGATAGTGTAAAAAAAATGCTTGCTGATAATACCGATATTGACCTTCTTCGAAATCACTCTAAAGGCGATGAAGGTATTAGGGAAAGCCTTAGAAAGTTAGTTGTTGAAATGGGACTCCCCGGTCTTTTAATTCCAGAAGAATATGGTGGTTCTGGTTTAGGAGTTTTAGAGGCATCCTTAATTGCAGAAGAGTTTGGACGGTATGCAGTTCCTACGCCTTGGATTGGAAATTCTGTAATGGCTCCAACAGCACTATTATTTGAAAAAGGAAATATTTTATCAGAAAAATGGCTTCCTTTAATTGCTTCAGGCGAAATAACAGCATGCGTTGCCCTTACAGAAGCTGTGGGTAAAAGAAGTAATGCTGGATTAGAATTAAAAGGCTCAAAGGTTTCGGGAACTAGTATTTTTGGAATCGATGGTGAGTTGAATCCGAGAATTATTATAACTGTTGCTGGTGATGATCTTATTCTCGTTGATACTAAAAATCCTGGCGTAACAATTAGTGAAATTCCAACCATAGATTCAACTCGACCAGTTGTAGAAATAATTTTTGAATCTGTAGATGCTGAAATAATTCCTGGAGGAAAAAAAGCGATTCAAAAAACTATTGATGTCGGGCGTGTTCTTTTAGCAGCAGATATTTTCGGCGCTAGCTCGAATATGATTGATAAAGCTGTTGAATACTCTCTGGAACGAAAGCAATTCAACAGAACAATCGGATCATTCCAAGCTGTTAAACATATGTGTGCAGAAATGGCTGCAGATCTAGAGCCTTGTCGCTCCTTGCTATGGTATGCCGCTTATGCTCAAGATAATATTAGTGAAGAAGCCAGTCTTTTATCTTGCCACACTAAAGCTCATTTATCTGAGGTTGGGCAAGATATTGCGAGAGTATCTACGCAAGTTTTTGGAGGAATGGGTTTTACAGATTTACTAGGTATTCATTATTGGTTTAAAAGAATAGGACTAAATCGACAAATACTTGGTGGTCCAGAAAAAGTTAGGCAAGAGGCTGCTAAAATACAAGGATTTTTAACTTAGATCGTGGGAGGATTTAATTAATGAAAAAGCTATTATCTTTATTTACCCTATTAATTATTGCTGGCGCCATTTATTTTTCTGGCGGTATTTATTATGGCTGGATAGGTCAACTAGAAGAAACTGGATCTATCCAAGGAAAAATAATTCCTCAAGGGATTATATCTGAAAGAGCAGACATACAAATTAATTCTTCCAAAGAGATTGGAGTTAAAGAACCAAAACAAATTCTTTTTGGTGATTTGCATGTTCACACCACATTCTCTACTGATGCGTTTATGTGGACACTACCAATGCTTAATGGTTCTGGGTCTGCACCAATGGCTGATGCATGTGATTATGCACGTTATTGCTCTGGAATTGATTTTTGGGCTAGTACCGATCATGCCGAGGCATCAACTCCAAGAAAATGGAAGGCTACTAAAGAGCTTATTCGTCAATGCTCATTCGCTTCAGATAAAGAAGAAAGTACAGATGTTATTTCATTTATAGGTTTTGAGTGGACGCAAGTAGGTGCGCTTCCTTCAGAACACTATGGTCATAAGAATGTTATATTTAGGGACCTCGAAGATAATAAAGTTGCAAAAAGACCTATAGCCGCCTCTGGAATAGCAGTTAACGCTTTGAGAAATAGTGCATCTAATAATTTTCAATTATTAGGTTTTCTAGATATTAAAAATTATCAAGATTATGCAAATCTTCAAGCCTTTTTAAAGGAAGCTCGAGAAGTTCCCAGCTGTGATGCTGATGTGTCATCTGATGAACTTCCTCTAGACTGTTTTGAGCAAGCAAAAGACCCTGGAGAGTTAGTGCGACGTCTTGAAGAGCAATCTCTTGATCCGCTTATAATTCCTCATGGATCAACGTGGGGATTTTATACACCTCCAACCACGTCATGGGATAAACAGCTTAAAAAAGAAATGCGACCAGAATCTTTTCCTATTATTGAAGTAATGTCTGGACATGGAAACTCTGAAGAGTATAGGTCGTATCGGCAAGTAATTGGTGAAATTGAAAATCCTGTATGCCCTGAGCCTACTGAAAATTTCCTTCCTTCTTGTTGGAGGGCGGGCCAAATTATTGAATCTCGATGTTTGAATGAGGGTTTAGATAAGGCCGAATGCTCTTTAAGGGCGGAAAGAGCAAGAAAAGTAACATCGAGGTTAGGTGTAGGATTTCATATAGCGGTACCGGGCGAGGCATCCGAAGATTATTTAAATTCTGGTCAATGCCAAGATTGTTTTTTACCAGCCTTTAATCATAACCCTACTACTTCTGTTCAATATGGTTTAGCTATTACAAACTTTGATGATGAAGAACCTCAAAATTTTAATTGGGGTTTTATTGCAGCTTCAGATAATCATAGAGCACGTCCCGGAACAGGCTACAAACCTATTGACAGGAAGTTAACTACAGAGGCGGCGGGGGCGAGAAGTGAGTTCTACAGAGGTTTTCTTTTACCAAACAATGACCCAGCATCTTCAAGTATTAATGAAATTACAAGGGATGAATTAATGGCGTCAAATGCAGGTTTTCAGCTAACAGAACTTGAGCGCCAACAAAGCTTTTGGACACAAGGTGGACTCGCAGCTGTTCACTCTGAGGGCAGAAATAGAAATGCTATTTGGGATGCTATGGATCGAAAAGAAATTTATGGAACATCAGGACCACGTATGCTTTTATGGTTTGATGAAATTTCTGGAGCTGAATTAAACCCAATGGGATCAAGTATCAAAACTTCAGAAAATCCAAAATTTAATGTTAAGGCGGTAGGAGCTTTTAAGCAAAAAGATGGGTGTGAAGATTATGCTCTTGACGGACTGCCAGCTGAAAAAATTGATACTTTGTGTGGAGGTGAGTGTTATAATCCTTCATCAGAGAGACTAAAAATTACTCGTATTGAAGTCGTAAAGATTACACCCCAAGAAAATAAGGATGAGAATGTGGATGACCTAATTCAAGACCCTTGGATGGTTCTGCCGTGTGATGGTGAAAATGGCTGTGAAGTTAATTTCGAAGATTCAGATTTTATCGAGCAAGGTCGAAAGTCTATTTATTATGTTAGGGCTATTCAGGAACCAACAGAAACGATAAATGGCGACGCACTTAGATGTACATTTGATAGCGAAGGTAATTGTATCGATGTAAACCCTTGCTGGGGAGATTATAGAGTTGATTCCAGCGACCAATGTTTATCAAGGGAAGAGCACAGAGCTTGGTCTTCTCCTATTTATATTTCTAAAAACTGAGAATAGAGATGAATAAGAATATATCTCTTCTCTTAGGTATTTTTCTTGGCCTAATTTTTATTTTTTTAGGAATACTTGATAATCAGACGATGGATAAAACTAAAACCAATGTTGTTGCATTGGTAAATGATCATCCTATTCTACAGTCTGACCTAGATCTCGCTTTAAAAGCTTTATCTATGAATAAAGATAACTCTATTACGCCCAAGCAAGTAAAGTTAGTTTTAGATCGCTTGATTGACGAACAGCTACTATTGCAAAGAGGTATCGAGCTAAATTTACCTCAAAATTCAAGCCCTGTTAGAAAAATTATAGTTAATTCTATGATTGATAGTATTCTGTCTGAAAATAACGATTTTCTTATCAAAAAAGATGATTTGCTAAGCTTCTATAACGAAAATCTAGCCTTTTTTTTACCCTCGAAGGAGTTACGATTAAAAAAGCTCTTTATAAAACTCGGTGATCCTATTATTGATGAGGATAGGTTAGATGTTGTTAGAGAAATGCTAATTAATGGCGACGATTTCGATAAGGTTGCATCACTAAAGGGAGATTCATTTTTACCTGAAATTCCAGATACGTATCTACCTGAACGAAAACTTTTAGATTATCTGGACCCTATTTTAGTTAAGAATGCTTTTAATTTAAAGGATGGCCAAATTACTAGTGAAATAGAAACTAATGATGGATATCATTTTCTTTATCTTGTTGATTCAAAAAAAGGTGAGCCTCTTCCCTTTGATGAAATGAAGGAAAAAGTTAAAGCAGAGTATATAAGAAGATCTGATGAAGACGCCTTAATTAATTATCTTAATTGGTTGAGAGACAGATACAATGTTGTTTATGGCGAGAAGTTCAATGAATAAATTAAAATTTGCTATCACCTTCTTTGTTTTGATTTTTAGTTCTTTTGGTCTTAAGGCTCATCAAATAAGCCAATCCTTTTCTAATTGGACTGTTGAAGAAGGAAATATAACAGCTGTTTTTTCAGTAACTTCTCGACAAGTCACACTCTTACCTGTTCTTGATGGATATTCAAATAACCTTAATGAACAACTTACTGAACATCTAAAGAAGAATATAAGGGTGTTTATAAATGATAAGAATTGCATTCTAGATTCTGATATTCCAACAAAATTATCGTCTGATAGCTCTTTAAAATCTCTGTTAAAATTTAACTGTCTTGAGGATAAAGGAATTATGCGGATTGAAAATAGCTCCTTCTTTTCTGCCTCAGCTGGACATATTCATTTTGCCCGTATTCGAATTGACTCTAATGATTGGCAAGAGACAATTTTTACTTCTACCCAACAAGAGGCCAAATTCTCTCTTTTATCTGGAAAAAATCAAAGAGGCTCGCTTGAAATTTTTTTAGATTACATCAAGCTAGGCTTTGAGCATATTTTATCAGGTTATGATCATTTGGCTTTTTTGATAGCTCTTTTACTTGTCACAATAAGGCCAAGGAAAATTCTTTTAACTATCACTGGGTTTACTGTTGGTCACTCAATTACACTTGCTCTCGCAGCACTGGGACTTATTCAGCCATCTACAATAGCGATAGAGGCCTTGATTGGCTTTACTATTTTACTTGTAGCAGGCGAGTCATTAATTTTAGAGGATAAGGATCAGAATAGTTTTTCTGTTGGATCGACAGGATTACTGATTATTCTTGCAGTCCTCTCAGTTATACTCGGAGGTATAATCTCACCTCTAACATGGCTTGGACTTATTATATTTATGTATAGTTATTCTAGGCTTGTGAGAACAAGGGGCGATGCGGAATATTATAATCCCGGCTTAACATTAATATTTGGATTAATTCACGGCTTTGGTTTTGCAAGCGTTCTTCTAGACCTTGGTTTACCAAAAGATAAAACTGTAACAGCCTTGTTAGGTTTTAATTTAGGTGTTGAATTTGGTCAGATTTTAGTAGTTCTACTTGCGATAGTATTCCTTTACATGCTAGGGAAATCATCATTAGTTAAGTATAAAGATTATTTATTTAATATTGTGGCAATTGTTTTAATCGCCTTGGGAACATTTTGGTTTATTGGAAGAGCTTTTGGCCTTCAGTAAATAGTGAGTTTGAAAATGAAAGCAGAGAAAGTAATATTGCAATTTAGTTGTCCAGATAAACCTGGAATTCTAGCAGCTGTGACTCAATTCTTATCAACTAACGATGCCTTTATGACAGAGGTCTCATCCTTTAGTGCGCATGATACAAAAAAGTTTTTTAATCGAATTGCTTTTCAAAAAAATGATTCAAAAGCTTTTGATTTAGATGATTTTGAAAGTAGGTTTTTAAAGGATTTAAGTGAATTTAATATTGAGTGTAATTTTTATAACGCTGAAGTTCCATGTACGACAGTAATTGCAGTCAGTAAATATAGTCATTGTCTTAATGATATTATTCATCGATGGGAAATTGATGCACTCCCCATTGATATTAAAGCTATTGTTTCTAACCATGATGATGCTAGAGGTTTTTCAGAGTGGAATAAAATTCCTTATCATCACCTTCCTGTGACAGCAGAAACTAAAAATAACCAGGAAAACCTTTTTAAAAATATAATTAAAGATAATGATGCAGAGCTTGTGATTTTAGCAAGGTATATGCAAATCCTATCTCCAGAATTTCTTAACGGCCTTACTTCTAACTGTATTAATATTCATCACTCTTTTCTCCCTGGCTTTAAGGGCGCTAAGCCATACCATCAAGCACACGAAAGAGGAGTTAAAATCATTGGTGCGACAGCACATTTCGTGACTGATGATTTAGATGAGGGACCAATCATCGAACAAGATATTCGTCGCGTAGATCATAGTACCTCTCCAGAAAGTATGCAGCAAAGTGGATACGACATTGAGTCGTCCGTTCTTCTAAGAGCTGTAAGGCTATACTCTGAAAGACGTATTATGCTTAACGGAATAAAAACCGTAGTCTTCAATTAAAATAGATTTCATTTAATCAGGATAGTTTGGAGGAGGGGTAAAGCAATAGCCTTCTTCTTCTAAAAGCTTAGCAAGACCAATTGTTTTTAAGTCACCATATTCTGGTCCAATTATTTGTATCCCAATAGGAAGACCTTCTTCTGTTAGACCTGTAGGTATAACAGTTGATGGAAGGTAGCTGCATATGGCAATTCCTGCCCAGAATACTTGTTCAAAATAAGGGCGTTCATCATTATCAACCATAATAGTTCGCTCACCATAATTTGCATGATTATGGTCAAAAGCCTCAGTCGCCATTACGGGTGTTATAATGGCATCATATTCTTTAAAAAACTCATGCCACTTCCATCTTAGGTGAGTCCGATCGTTATTTGCTCTATTGTAATCTCTTAAAGACGATATTTGTTTTCTAAGAGTATTAGCAGATTCACTATTGTCTGTTGGGTCAAGCTTCTCAACTCTCTTTTTTAAAAGGTTGTATTCATCATCACCTGCGCGTGATGACATAGTCGGAAGGAGAAGGGATTGATAGGTATTCATTGCTTCTAATAAATCAAAGTCTGGACGTGCTTCAAAATCAACCTTACCACCTGCATCGGATATTGTTTTAGATACTTTTAAAATTCTATTTTGTACTTCTTGATTCACTGGGGCAATATCCTCATTAACCCATGAAGCAATCTTATATTCCTTTAGACTCTTTTTTTCTGACCTCTCTAGATCCATTTTTAGCCCAGCACTTTGTATTTCATCTGGACCTCCCATTATTAAAACACCTGTCTCAAGATCATGAGCACTTCTCGCCATAGGTCCAATTACTGTGAGATCGGATTGAGCAACAACGCCTGGAAGGGCATGACCGCGAGGTGGCAAAAGGCCCCATGTTGGTTTGTGACCAAATACACCGCAATAATGAGCAGGATTTCGTATTGATCCACCAATATCGGAGCCAGTCTCAAATCCTGTTAAACCAGCTGCCAATGCAGCCGCAGAACCGCCTGAGGATCCACCTGGGACTTTTGTAAGATCCCAAGGGTTATTGGTAGTTCCATATACATCATTATAACTTTGAAAATCTGCAAGGTTTAATGGAACATTAGTCTTTCCAAAAATAACTGCTCCAGAACCTTTTAGTCTTTGGATGGAGAGGGCGTCTTCGCTAACAATGTTATCCTTAAGATCGCTTCTTCCATAGGTTGTAGGGGTATTTTTTAATCCATACGATTCCTTAACCGTCATCGGGACGCCATGCAGAGCGCCAAGTATCTCACCCTTTTTAAGCTTTTCATCTAGTAGGCGAGACTGTTTCCTTGCTTCATCATAATTTTTGATAATAATTGCATTAATTGATGGGTTATATTTTTCAACCCTTTTAATAAAATATTCTAAAAGTTCAGAACTACTTATCTCATTATTTAGAATCATTTGTGCTAGTTGGTTAGCGGATTTATATGATAGCTGTGTCATTGTTCCCTCTTATTTTAATATAGGGATATTTTTAATGATGAGAAGGTATTAATTTTTCTTAAATAAGTTGTAAATCAATAGAGATACCAATCTCAACATCATTCAAAATATAATAAAGATACAAATCATCAGAGTTGGTTTGTAAAGCATTCTCAGGAAGGGTAATTTCATCATTCTCATCACCTTTAATTTTAAGGCCTGAAATAAAATCATCTTTAATGACGGTTATTTTATTTTTTTCTGTATTGGTGAAATCAAAGCCTTCAAAGTTATCAAAATGACTAGATATATCTGCTAAATTAAAATCGAGAGATGATGATGTTTCAATTGGTCCCTCAATAATTAACCAGTCATAACCAGGGCCTCCATCAATAGCTATTGAACTATTAATTTCTGTTAATTCTGAGACGGTAACATAAACACTATCATCGCCTGCTTGAGTTTTAATAATATCAGAAGGCATTCCATCTCTTACAACATCATCACCTATACCAGTACTGATATCATTGATCACCAAAGTGTTCAAAGTCACGTCATCATTACCACTAGAGCCAATATAGTTTTCAATATAAGTTTTAAAACTTAATACAAAGTAATCCCCTGATTGCTGATTATCGCCTTCCCAAAATAGTTTGTTGGAACCAATTTCGGATACACCACCGGGAATAAGCGAAATAGTTGTATTATCTTCATAGTTCGATAGATTTATTGTGTCATTTCCTGCCATATCGTGAATCGTTTCGTGTATATTTACAGAAGGTGAAAAAGTATAAATCGTGTCTTCACTTTTATAATTTGTTCGGTACCCATACATATATCCCAATGCGGCTATATCGTGAAGATCCCAGGAGCTAGAGCTTAAATAGTTTTCGTAATCTGCTACATTACCTTTATAGAGACTGCTTCCGTTTCCTGTAGCTATTCCGTAAGTATCGGTTGTTCTTAACCAGAATGCATCATAAGCCATAACCGAAAAAAGAGTTGTATTTTGTGAGCTCTCAATTTTTGTTCCATCAAACGGATGAGCGAGATTTAGCGCGTGCCCTGTTTCGTGCAGTATAGTTCCATAAGAACCACTTCCGGCAGAATAATCATCATATTCTCCCCCATAAGATGTTAGGAGATAGATATAAGAGTGATTTTCAGATGCCGGATGCCAAGCTTGTGAGTTAGCAGTACTATCTGAAGTCTCAAAAAGGATATAACGTAAGTCGGCTTCCTTGTAATTATCCTCATTTAATTCAGTAAACTTAACGTTGAACATTTCTTCCGTCATGCTCAGGACGCTTCGAACACTGTCCTTAAAGTCTTCGCTGTCAATATATATATCTCGTGAATCAGCCAGTTCCCAAAAAGTTTTAGAAGGATTAGATACCCAGGGAAGAACATTACCGGTATCGGTTGAAGGTGGAAAAGCAAAGGTAATCTCTGTAATCACAGAATTATTTTCACCTACCCATTGCCAATCACTTAAAAGTAAAGAATTGATATTATTATCACTAGTCTCAGTAATTTTTTTTATTCTATCCCCATCTGGAATGGCGTCTATAGGTCCACTGGGAGTATTGGTGAAAGAATCTATGGTAACCTTATGAGTCTTGTATTCCCCATCAGTAAAGTATTCAAAGGTAATACTGAATTCGTTATCTCTCACATTTGATGTTGTAAGATCATGAAATTGCCATTCGCTTCCATATATGGTGTCTGGTCCAATAAATAATTTATATTCGTCCGTTTCAAAGTCATAATAAGAATTCTCTGCAAATTTAAGAACATTTTTATTAACATAAAAATAGTCTACCCAACCATTCTGAAACCAAGGGTCATTTAAAAAATAAGAAATTAGAGTTTCGGACCCTCCAATTGAGACTGAAGTAATTTTTGCCGATCCTTCGTCAATTTTAAAGGGTGATAGCTCAAGAAGCCTGTCACCCAAAACATCTTCAGAGAGAGAAACTTTAGTTTCAGAGTCCGATGAGGATAAGATTAACGAGGAGCTTTGTTTAATATAATCATCATCAGTTAGACGAAAAGTGAATTCTTTTTCAGAGAAAGTACCTGTGTCTTGATTTTCAGCTTTAATCTTAATTGTGGCTTGATAAATTTCTTCACCAGCACCTCCTTGTGCTTTCAACTGTTCTCCAGAAAGAGAAATCTGATCGGAAATAAATGGTTCCAGGTAATTATATTCATTGGGATATTCGGAATTACTAATGGTATATTTTAAATTCTCTCCATCAAAATAATTATTAAGATTTATTATTTTCAGTATATCGTTTTTTATTAATCTCATATCGTATGAATTATTTATTATGATATTTTTATTGCCTTGGTCGGTCTGAAATGAGGCGTTATATGCTCCCATAGCTTCAGCAAACTTTAAATATGAGCGGCTTGATCCCAAAGTTGCCGATGTTAAGTTACCACCAGCTTCAAAAATAAATTTGTCTGCTCCATTAATGGTAATTTGTGTTCCGTTCGAAAGAACTAATCGCACAGCATCGGAGGTGAATACCGAAGAGCTTATAGTTATTCCATCAACAATTTGTATGGTATTGGCGCCTTGAGTATCTATGATAACAATCTTACCATTTTTTTCAGTTGCTTTAGAAATAATATATATATCGTCACCATTAAGCCCTCGATAGGTGACTCCATCTTCGGATGGTATAATGATATTATTACCATCATTAAAATTTAAAGTTGTTGAAAAGGATATTGCATCTTTAAATAAACTTGGTGATTCTTGGGAATTAAAACTATCTTCATTTTTTGCATTAAAAGATGACGGACCCCAGGATGATAAAGGATCGTTAAATGCTAATGAAGATCCCGGACCATTAAGGTCGCTATGATTGTATCTAATTGCATTACAAACAATACACAAATTAATATTCTCCCCTTATTTATAAAACAAGAAAAAGTTTAACTATCAAGTATATATTTAGCTTAAAGAGTAATCCATTCACCGGAATGAGATAATTGTTGGCCTTTCTTATTATAAAAATTTTCAGAATTACTCTCTTCTAAAATTTTTAACATGTGAGGAAGTTCTTTTCCTTCAGACTTAAGCTTTTCTATTATTTTAGAAGGTCCAATTTCATCCATTGCCTTAAAAGGACCATTACTCCAATTAAAACCCCATTGCATTGCTCGATCAATACTCACAATATCATCCGCTATTGTTGGAACTAGGTTAGCAGCATAACAAAGGGTCGTTCCATATGCTTCCCAAGCCAGTACTCCTTCAGGGCTATCATCAAAGAGAATACTTATATCATTAATATCCAATACCTCTTCTTTTGTTGGTCTCCAATTTCTAGACAAAAGATCAAAAGTTTCTTTATTACGTGATCCATCTTCATTTTTTGTCATTCTAGAAAAACCACCACCTGTTTTTCTTCCAAACTGACCATTAACAATCATTTCTTTTTCTGCTTCTGGAAATTCGCCATACTCTTTTCCTAAGTCACCATCCGGTAAATTAGAGGCAAAGTTTTTTCCTATCATTTCCATAACATCTAAACCAATAAGGTCATAAAGGCTGTATAGCCCAGTTGAGGGAAGGCCAATTGGTGTTGATAAAACCGCATCAACTCTCTCTTGACTTAACCCCTTGTCCAAAGCTTCTTTGCCTTTATGAAGTCCAATGAACATAAAGAAACAACCTATTCGATTAGCGATAAAGCTGATTGTATCCTTTGCAATAACAACGCCTTTGCCAAGTGTATTCGTACAAAATTGATCAAGAGCTTCAATATTCTCTGGATCTGTTTCGTTACCTGGGATAATTTCAAGAAGTTTCATTGCTTTAACTGGATTAAAGAAATGTGTTACTGCTAAATCTCTTTTAAGCCTATCTGGCATTCCTTCGGATATCTCTTTTAATAAAATACCTGATGTATTAGATGTTAAAATCGAAGTATCGGACCTAACTTCTTCAACGCGCTTAATAAGATCGCGTTTTGCATCTGCATTTTCAATAATAGCTTCACATATCCAATCATAATCTTTGAGTTTATCTAAATCATTATCAAAAGTTCCGGTATCTATATTGGACATTTTTTCAGGATTATCTATTGGAGCTGGCTTTCCATTAATTAATCTATCTTTAGCTGCTTCAATAGCGGCATCATTCATTTCAAGAATTAATACTGGTATATCTCTCTCAGCACATAGGCCTGCTATTCCTGCACCCATTGTACCACCGCCTAGAACTGCTACTGATTTGATTTCTTTTGTCATAATTTTCCTAAAATTTTAATTCTTCTTTTGATACCACTATTCCGTCTTCATCAGCATAAATATAATCACCATCCGAAATAGAAATATCAGCAAAATTAAGTGTTACCTTATATTCACCTCCATCATTTTTTTCAGACTTTTTTGGATGTACTGCTAATGCTTTTACACCGATATTTTCAACCATTATTTCAAGTTGATCTCTTACGCATCCGTTAATAATAATCCCCGACCAATTATTTTGACTAGCAAGAGCAGCTAGGTTTCCACCTAAAAGCGCGCAATTCATTGATCCTTCGCTATCAACAACTAGAACTTGATTTGTCCCATCATTTTCAAGAGCTTTTTTTACTTTTGTATTATCATCGAGTGTTTTTAAGGTTACTACTTCGCCAAAGAAGGCTGTTTTTCCACCAAAGTCCTTAAAAATAGGCCTTGCTATGAGGACTTTGGTTGGAAAATTATCGCATATATCTGCTGTAGGAAGCATATATAGTATTCTTTAGAATTGATCAGCTTCTGTAGAGTCGCTAAGTGCAGTCGTTGATGACTCACCACCTGCAGCAGCCTCAGAAACCATATCAAAGTAACCTGTACCAACTTCTCTTTGGTGACGAGTTGCAGTATAGCCATCTTTTTCCATACCAAACTCTGCTTGTTGAAGTTCTGAATATGCACCCATACCACGATCTCTAAATTTTGAAGCTAGTTCAAACATACCGTAATTTAGTGAATGGAAGCCTGCTAAGGTAACAAATTGATACTTGAAACCTAATTTACCAATTTCTTCACGGAAAGTTTCAATGGTATCTTTATCTAGATTTGCTTCCCAGTTAAAGCTAGGAGAGCAATTATATGCTAGCATTTGATCAGGGTAAGCAGCCTTAACCTGCTTAGCAAATTCAGCTGCAACCTCTAAGCTTGGTACAGATGTTTCCATCCATATCAAATCTGCATGAGGTGCATATGCAATTGCTCTTTTAACACAATTATTAAAGCCTGAACCTTCCTTAAGTCTATAGAAGCCTTCAGGAGTTCTATCATCTCTATTAATAAATTCATGATCTCTTTCATCAACATCGGATGTAATAAGTTTGGCACTCTCAGCATCTGTTCTTGCAACGATGATAGTAGGTACACCACAAACATCAGCAGCCAGTCTGGCAGCATTAAGATTTCTTATGTGTTGTTTGGTGGGTATTAAAACTTTACCACCCATGTGACCACATTTCTTTTCGGAAGCTAGTTGGTCTTCAAAATGAACACCTGATGCGCCAGCATCAATGTAAGCTTTCATAAGTTCAAAGCAATTTAGTGGTCCGCCAAATCCTGCTTCAGCATCCGCAATGATAGGAGCGAACCAATCTCTTTTAGCTCCACCTTCAGAGACTTCAATTTGATCAGCTCTTTGAAGTGTACGATTAATTTTTTTTGCTAGCTCTGGTCCTGAATTTGCAGGATATAAGCTTTGGTCTGGATAAGTTGCACCAGCAGTATTATTGTCTGCTGCTACTTGCCAACCTGATAAATAAATTGCTTTTAATCCAGCCCTAACCATCTGCATAGCTTGGTTTCCTGATAAAGCGCCTAATGATGAAACCTGATCTTCTGTATGAAGTAAATCCCAAAGCTTATTAGAACCTCTCGTCGCAAGAGTGTATTCAATAGGAAATGAACCTCTTAATTTTTCAACATCTTCTACAGAGTAAGGTCTTTCTATACCATCAAATCTTCCTTTAGGAGCGGAAGTAACTAAATCATAAAAACTTTTTGTCATCTTAAAATCCTTTATTTTTTTGGAGGCTTATTTATTTAAAGAAATAATTTCTTCGTAAGCCGGTAGTGTTAGGAACTCTTTACAGTCAGGAGATATAGACATTTTCTCAAATAATTCAATAGCTTTTTCAAATTTTCCCTGATTCCATTGGTTTTCTCCAATAATTTTTTTTAGTTCATTAATTTCATCTTCTAGAATCGATTTAAATAATTCAACAGTTACAATTCTTCCATCTTTTAGAGTGGAAGAATGCTTCAACCATTGCCATATTTGAGCTCTAGAAATTTCTGCAGTTGCAGCATCTTCCATTAAGTTATAAAGAGGTACGGCGCCCCTACCACCTAACCAAGCTGCGATATACTGAATGCCGACTCTTATACATTCTCTCATTCCACCTTCAGTTCTTTCGCCTTTATGAACCTCAAGAAGATCTTTTTGAGAAATATTCACATTATCTAGAGAGACATCAAGCTGATTATCACCAGAAATTGAAGAATTAAAAATATCCAAAGCTATGGGTACTAAACCAGGATGAGCAACCCAAGTTCCATCATGGCCATTTTTTACTTCTCTTTCTTTATCATTTTTAACTTTTTCAAAAGCAGCATCATTTTCAGCATCATTATTTTTAACAGGTATTTGAGCAGCCATTCCACCCATCGCAAAAGCACCTCGCTTATGACATGTTTTGATTAATAGAAGTGAATATGCATTAAGGAAGCCTTCACCCATAACAACTTGAGACCTGTCTGGTAAAATATAATCTGGATTATTACCCAGTCTTTTTATATAACTAAAAATATAGTCCCATCTACCACAATTTAAACCAACTATGTGATCTTTAAGTTCATAAAGAATTTCATCCATCTGAAATGCAGCAGGCAGTGTTTCAATTAAAACTGTTGCTTTACAGGTCCCAATTGGAATTCCCAGCAACTCTTGTGCTTTAGTAAAAACTTTATTCCAAAGCCTGGCCTCAAGGTAACTCTCCATTTTTGGAAGATAAAAATATGGACCAGTATTTTTCTCGGATATTTTTTTATGATTATGGAATAAATAAACAGCAAAATCGAAAATTCCTGCAGAAATTCTTTCCCCATCAACTTCTATGTGAGCCTCCTCAAGATGCCATCCTCTTGGTCTTACTATTAATACGGATGGATCTGGATTAAGCTTATATTCTTTTCCTGAATTTGGATCAGAGAAATCAATTTCATCATTCCACAGATCTTGTAAGTTTATTTGACCTTGAATAATATTTTCCCAAGTAGGAGACATTGAATCTTCAAAATCTGTCATAAATGTTTTTGCATCTGAGTTTAATGCATTAATGATCATTTTACGATCCACAGGCCCGGTAATTTCAACTCGTCTATCCAGCAGATCATCAGGAATAGAAGTAATTTTCCAATCTGATTCTCTTATTTCTTTAGTTTCCTCTAAAAAGTCAGGTAGCCCTCCATTATCAAGATCAAACTGTTTTCTCAATCTTTCCTGAAGAACTCCAAGCCTCTCTCTCCTGAATTCACGGTCAAGCTCTGCGACTAAGGCAAGACATTCTTTTGTAAGTATTTTTTCTATTCCAGGATAATCAGGTCCAAGGATTTTCAAACCAGATGGGGTGTCTAAATTTATTGACATAAAATTTTCCTTAATTTTTTTAGATAAATATTAATGGAAGGTATATCATAGAAAAATTATTTGGATAATGATATTTATTTGATTCTAAATTTTTTTTTGGAGTATATTTTGAGTTCGGAAAAGAAGAAAAAAATTAAACCTCAACGACCGAGAGGTTTTGAAGATTTATCTGGTAATGACCTTACTGAATTGAATCGTTTACGAGATTCTATTCAAAAGACTTATAGCTTGTATGGCTTTGATGCCCTTGAAACTGGAATAATAGAATATTCTGATGTTATAGGCTCCTTTCTTCCCGATCAAGATAGACCAAATGAAGGTGTTTTTTCTTTTGAAGACGATGACAACAAATGGGTTTCCCTCCGTTACGACCTAACATCAGGATTGGCTAGGTATGTTGCAGAAAATTATGATTCTCTACCTAAACCCTATCGAAGGTATCAATCGGGATGGGTTTTTAGGAATGAAAAACCTGGCCCTGGGAGGTTTAGACAATTTTTTCAAATTGACGCAGATTCTATAGGTAGTGATAACCCTCTTTCAGATGCAGAAATGTGTATGATGTTTTCGGATGCCATAGAAAGTACTGGTATAGAACGTGGTGATTATGTTATTCGGCTTAATAATAGAAAAATCTTAGATGGATTAATTGATAGCTTGAACATATCTGGAAATAAATCCGGGTCAGATATAAATTTAGCCATCATGAGGTCTATCGACAAACTAGATCGTTTAGGCCTGAAAGGTGTTGAGCAACTTTTAGGGGAAGGTCGCAAAGATGAATCCGGGGACTATACAAAAGGGGCTGGACTTGAAAACTCTTCAATAAAAGAAATATTATTATTCCTAGAACATGGAATTGATTCAAAAAATTTGAATAGAAAGAAATCTTTGGAAAACTTATCAAAACAATTTGGTTCTAATGATATATTTTCTGAAGCCATTGAAGAGCTTGATCAAATATCTTCGATTATTGATGTTGCGGGATATGATGAAAAAAGAATAATAGTAGATCCATCGGTTGTAAGGGGTCTTGGTTACTATACTGGACCTGTCTATGAAGCAGATTTAACATTTAATATTGAGACAGATGACTCTATTGAAAAATTTGGTTCAGTTGGAGGAGGGGGCAGGTATGATGACCTCATCACTAGACTAAAGGGTGCGAGAGTTCCTTCGGCTGGTATTTCAGTTGGGGTTAGTAGATTAAGTAGCGCTTTAAAATATCTTAAAAAACAAAATATAAATAAAGAAAAACTATCTGTAGTTGTTTTGGTTATGGATAAAGAAAAAAGATCGCTTTATTACAAAATAGCTTCGCAACTAAGATCGGCTGGAATACCATCAGAGTGCTATGTAGGCGATGGTGGAATGAAAGCACAATTAAAATATGCCGATAAAAGACAAGCAAGACTTGCCTTAATATTAGGTGAAGACGAGGAAGCGTCTAGCAGTATCACAATAAAAGATTTGATGGCCGGTAAGGAAGCTTCAGGTGAAATTTTAGATAATGAAGAGTGGAGAAGTGGGAAGGTATCTCAAAAAACCGTTTCTTTAGATAGCCTAGTTGAAGAAATTAAGACATTGTTAGAACTTTAATTCATATTTTATGAATAAATTAGTTGATTAATAAATTAATTCATATTATATGAACTTATTATGATTAACGAAACAAATAAAATAATAGATTCATTAGGCGGAACCGGTGTTTTGGCAAAGCTTCTAGGCGTCAATTTATCAGCCGTTTCTAACTATAGAAAGAAAGGTTTTCCAGCAAGATTGCACTATAAAATAGCATCATTATGCAATGAAAAGGGCATATCTATTAATGAAAAAATTTTTGGAAATATTTCTAGAATCTCTCTTCCGATAGACTCAAGGCCAATTGAGGTCTTAAGCGAAACCTCAATTAATATCATGGAGAATTTAGTAAGTGAGGAGTTTGAGTTAATTGATCCTCCCGTTCTTGTTTCTGCTGATAAAGTTTTAGATAGATTAGGAGAAAATATAGCAGATCGATTATATATTTTTTCTGATCCAGCTGGAACGAGACTTTGCTTGAGACCTGATCTGACAATCCCAACATGTATTCATTATTTGAATAATGGATTTAACGGGGAAAAAAAGAATTATGCTTATCATGGAAAGGTCTTTCAATTCCATAGCCCAACATCATCTGAGCCAAATGAATTTAGTCAAGCAGGCCTTGAATCAATTGGAGGTGATAGTTCACTTGATACTGAGATAGAGATTTTTTACAGAACTTATAATTCTTTAAAAAAAGCAGGAATAAAAGAGTTAAATATTTCAATGGGTGATATTTCTTTATTTTCCGTGCTTATCGATATTCTCGATATTCCTGTTATTTGGAAGGATCAGTTAAAGACAAAGTTTTGGAATGATAAAAATTTTAAATTACTCTTAGATGATTTATCTATTAAGAAAAAATTTGATAACAAATTATTTTATAAAATTTCTGACCTTGATCAGGAGATGGCTGAGATTTTTGTTAGGGATACAATTGGACTTTCAGAAAATCAATCACCAGTTGGAAGAAGTATTAAAGAAATTACAGAAAGATTAATGAAGAAATCTCAAGAAATTAACACTGAGCCACTTTCGAAAAACACCTCTGATTTAATTAGGGATTTCTTATCAATATCCGACAACCCAAGTGATGCTATAAAAAAATTGAAATCTATTTCAAAGAATATTGACTCCAAGTTAGATACAAAAATAGATAATGTTAGTGAAAGAATAGATAAAATATCAAGTTTAAAAATAGATCTTAAGAATTCTATTTTCTCTTTAGAAAAAGGTAGAACAGTTGAGTACTACACAGGCTTTCTTTTTGATTATAACTGTCCAGTTTTAGGGGATAAAGCTAATATTGGTGGTGGTGGACGTTATGATGACCTTATTAAATCTGTAAGTTCTAATCTCGATGTGCCTGCTGTTGGTGCAGCGCTTAATTTAGAGAGAGTTGAAAAGGTAATTGCTATGGAGAATTCTTTATGAGCTCATTACTTTTAGCATTACCTTCTAAAGGAAGACTTCACGAACAAATGAATAAATTCTTTGATTCTGCGGGTCTTAAATTATCTAGGTCTGGAGGAAAAAGAACCTATTCAGGTTTTATTGAGGGTATTGAAAGGATAGAAATACTTTATTTATCTGCTAGTGAAATTTCAAATGAATTGTTAAAGGGAAACATTCATATGGGTATCACAGGCATTGATTTGATTGAGGAGGGAAGAACTCCAGCATCTAAAAAAGTTGTGCTGCTTTCAAAGTTAGGATTTGGAAAAGCCAATGTAGTTATTGCTGTACCAAACTCCTGGATTGATGTTGAGAGTATTAAGGATTTATCTGAAGTAGCGTCTGAATTTCGTTCCTACAATAATCGAAGAATGCGGGTTGCAACTAAGTTTACAAATATTACGAGAAATTTCTTCTCAAAAAACGGAATAAGCAATTATAGGTTAGTTGACAGTGCCGGCGCTACTGAAGGCTCTCCTTCAGCAGGAACTTCTGAAATTATTGTTGATATTACTGAGACTGGTCAGACAATTGAAGCTAATAACTTGAAAATTCTCAAAGATGGAACAATGCTCAGGAGTGAGTCTTGTATTTTTTCAACAGTTGATGAAATCTGGGATCATATAGACCTAAAGCCTGTAGAGAAATTTTTAAGAATAGTTTCAGCAAGATCTGAAGCCATGGATAAAGCTGAGTTATCTTTTGATTATACAAAAGAAAGCAGTGAATTAGAAATAAGTTTATATAGAAAATTTAAGGCTATATTTGTAAAAGGCACGCCGGACCTAGGTGACAGTGTGTCTTTAATAGCACCTTTATCTGAGCTAACCTCTTGTTCACTATATCTTACGAAGATGGGGTATGGACCAGTTAGAACTAGTCAGCCAAATTTTATTTATAATAGAGATTCCATTTCATGGAATATTTTAAGGGAAAGTATTAAAAGGGCATAAAAAAAGGCTATCAATATAGATAGCCTTTCTTAATTAGTATTTTATAGGGTTACATCATTCCGCCCATGCCGCCCATGCCGCCCATTCCGCCCATTCCGCCCATATCAGGCATGGAAGGTGCAGAAGAACCAGCTGGTTCTGGTTTATCAGCAATTTGTGCTTCACTAGTAATCAGTAGACCTGCAATAGATGAAGCATCAATTAAAGCTGTTTTAACAACTTTAGTTGGATCGATAATACCAGCCTTAATAAGATCAACATAAGTCTCATTTTGAGCATCAAATCCATGATTTGGTTTTGTTGAACCTAGTACTTTAGAAACAACAATTGAACCTTCAACACCAGCATTTTCAGCAATTTGTCTAATTGGAGCTTCTAAAGCTCTTCTAACAATCTTTAGGCCAGCATTTTCATCTTCATTTTTTAACTTAAGCTTATCAAGAGCTTTTGTTGCTAATAGAAGAGCAGTTCCACCGCCAGGAACAATACCTTGTTCTACAGCAGCTCTAGTTGCATTTAATGCATCATCAACTCTATCTTTTCTTTCTTTAACTTCAACTTCAGTTGCGCCGCCAACTTTAATTACAGCAACACCACCAGCAAGCTTAGCAAGACGTTCTTGAAGTTTTTCTTTATCATAATCAGATGATGTTTCTTCAATTTGTCGTCTTATTTGACTTACACGACTCTCGATGTCTTTCTTTTTGCCTGAACCATCAACAATTGTTGTATCGTCTTTAGTGATAGCAACTTTTTTTGCTGTTCCAAGCATATCAAGTGTAACGTTTTCTAATTTAATACCAAGATCTTCAGAAATAACCTGGCCGCCTGTTAAGATAGCAATATCTTCAAGCATAGCTTTTCTTCTATCACCAAAACCTGGCGCTTTAACAGCAGCAACTTTTAGTCCACCTCTAAGTCTATTAACAACTAAGGTAGCTAATGCTTCTCCTTCAATATCTTCTGCAATAATTAAAAGGGGTCTGCTTGATTGTGCAACAGCTTCTAATATTGGAAGCATTGACTGAAGGTTAGAAAGTTTTGATTCATGAAGAAGAATAAGAGGCTCTTCTTGCTCTGCAATCATCTTATCAGCATTAGTGATAAAGTATGGTGATAAATATCCACGATCAAACTGCATGCCTTCGACAACTTCTAGTTCTGAATCTAAGCTTTTTGCTTCTTCAACTGTAATTACACCTTCGTTACCAACTTTTTGCATTGCTTCTGCAATCATATCACCAATTTCTGCTTCACCATTTGCTGATATTGTTCCTACTTGAGCAACTTCACCATTTGTTTTAACTTTCTTTGATCTTTTGTTTAAGTTTTCAAGAACAACTTTAACTGCTTGATCAATTCCTCGTTTAACATCCATAGGATTCATTCCGGCTGCAACAAATTTTATTCCTTCCTGAACAATACTTTGCGCTAAAACAGTTGCAGTTGTAGTTCCATCACCAGCTTCATCATTTGTTTTGGATGCTACTTCCTTAACCATCTGAGCGCCCATATTTTCAAATTTATCTTCTAGTTCAATTTCTTTTGCTACAGTAACACCATCTTTAGTAATTCTAGGTGCACCAAATGATTTATCAATAACGACATTACGACCCTTTGGTCCTAATGTTACTTTAACTGCATTTGCTAATATATTAACGCCATTGAGCATCTTTGCTCTTGCGTCTGATCCAAAAATAACTTCTTTTGACATAATTCTATTCCTCCGATTAATGACTAAATTTAACTAATAATTCCAAGGATATCTGACTCTTTCATTATTAAGAGTTCTTTACCATCCACAGTAACTTCTGTTCCTGACCACTTTCCGAAAAGTATTTTATCTTTAGCTTTAACATCTAAAGGAGTAACAGTTCCGTCATCAGCTTTAGTTCCTGACCCAACTGCAACCACTTTCCCTTCGGAAGGCTTCTCTTTTGCTGTATCAGGTATAATAATACCTCCAGCAGTTTTTTCATCTTCATCTATACGTTCTACTAGTACACGATCATGTAAAGGACGAAATTTCATATTTTTTCTCCACTTATTTAAATAAAATTATTAAAACCTTTGCTCTAAAATAATTATTATAGAACTTGGTTCACCTTAGGTAGTTATCGTTTGCCCCAGTGTCAAGTGCTGTTGGCGATATTTTCGATTATTTTCTACTTTTTTACCAATTTTTGAATTT
>JAOLDG010000011.1 GCA_028339975.1 Hyphomicrobiales bacterium
TTGTGGTCCACGAAGAACCTCAATACGCTCGATATCAAAATTATCAAGAAGCACTCCACTTGAAGTACCTAAGAACATCCCATCCATAACAACACCAATAGAAGGTTCATAACTTTTATCACTTTCGAGTGACGCAACACCTCTAATTGTTATCGCTGCACCACTACCAATACCTGGCGTTCTATTAATAAATAGATTAGGTGCAAAAGCTTGTATGTCCTCAATACGACGAACACTGCTTTCACGAAGTTGTTCTGTAATAGCTGTAACAGCCATAGGAACGTCTTGAATAGACTCTTCCTTTTTTCTTGCAGTAACAATAATTTCTTCAATTGCTAGACTAGGAGCTTCTTCCTGAG
Organism: Hyphomicrobiales bacterium; assembly: GCA_028339975.1. Classification (GTDB taxonomy): domain Bacteria; phylum Pseudomonadota; class Alphaproteobacteria; order MED-G09; family MED-G09; genus MED-G09. Next base: position 360 of record JAOLDG010000011.1, read on the forward strand.
CTGCAACTGAAAAACTTATTGGAGTGACTATTGCAAAAATAGCCATAAATTTAAAAAATTTGTTTAAGAAATTCATTTTAACCTCCCCAAAGGTTTATTCTTATTATTATTAATAATCGTTATTGTTATTGTTATTCAAAGACGATCTTACACTACTAGAGTATGTAAAGCGATTCTTATCTAAAAAAACAGCTACATTAATATACTTGTATTAATTTTTAAATAAAAGTCAACATTTATTAACGGTCTTTAAATAAAAACCCCAGAACAAGAACTCTGGGGTTAAAAATACATCGGGAAGTATTTATTTACCTAACTTTAATGTAACTGTATTAATTTGTAAAGGTTGTTGGAAAGTTAAGTGTGATCTTTTTTCGTTAAAATAAATAATGCTGTTTCTTTGATGAACTTTAAGAAATCATCGTTTGAAGGAATTAAAGAATCTTTTTTTGTATTTTTCATTGCTTCTAGGTCTCTTTTTCTAAAAGTCATTGATGAAATAAAAAAAGAACTATTAGATACAATTCTTGTTCTATACATTTCATCATAAGCAAATCCATTTCTTTCAGCGAATAACCTTTCAATAGAGGCAGCTGCACCAGAATATTTTTTATTCGCTATAAAGGACATCAGGGATTCTCTGGAGCTAGTAATAAGGTTATGAAGAAAGTAAATGTAATTAGACCACCCTTCATCTACTCCAAAGACTTTTCTATACAAAGGATCAATGTATACAGCTATTAGATCCATATCGTTATAATTTTCTTTCTTTAGAAGAAGATTTAAAAGCCTCAATCTCTCAGCGTTTAATACTGCCATCCTAATATCAAGTAATGCTGTTACTATTCCTTCAACACCTCCAAAATGATAACTTATCGCAGACGTATTTCTTTGACCAGCAAGATTAATTATATCTCGGTGAGAGGTATTTTCAATGCCTTTTTGACCCATGATGATCTCAGCAGCAAACATAATTTCAAGCTGTGTTTTTGAATAAGTATCCTGAGGTTCTTTAAGAACTAATTCCATTTAAGGGTTACCTTCTTTTGTTTAGTCTATTTTAGTTCTAACAAAATTTAGATAAATGTCACTTACTTAATTCTTGATTGTATAAAAAAAGGCGCCCTAATTAAGAGCGCCTTCTTTGTAATTATAAATTAGTGTTACTTAGAAACTAACTTGTAGCTCAACACCAAAGTTACGAGGTCTATTTACAGTTCCTTGTGACCATAATCCAGCATTATATACTGGTGTTGGATCACTTGGGCCTGCTGCTGCATAGAATGCTGCAACATCAAGGAAGTAAAGAGTATAGACTTCATCTGTTAGATTTTTACCAAAGAAAGAAACTCTCCAGTTTTCAGATTCATAACTCAACGATGCATCTAAAAGTCCAAACGCTTCGTTACAGGCAGGATTATTTCCACCATAGTTACCAGAAGCAAATTTATTGTTTGATGCAGTACAGTAGTCATCTTTCCAACGGTAATTGAAGGATGATACTAGATAATCACCATTAGCAAGAGGATGCTCATATAAAGCACCTAGTGTTAATGTCATTTCAGGGGCACGACGAAGGTCAAGACCACTTTTATCTAAACTGTTACCTGCTCCATCAATAACGCTATAACTGTCGTATGATGCATCTAAAATACCTAAATTAGCTGTTAGTGTTAAGCCTGGTGAAGGAACCCATAGTGTTTCTAATTCCAGTCCATCAATACTAACTGAAGCAGCATTTTGAACAACAGTTAGTGTCACAGCACCATCAGTACCAGGAAGAATAACATCTTCTTGTTTATCACTGTAATCAACAGAGAATATTGCACCGTTTATTTGAAGAGTATTATTAGCCCAAATAGACTTAAACCCTACCTCAAGACTTTCAACTGATTCAGGATCATAAGGACCAGTATTATTTGCTCCAGAATTTCTACCATTAAATCCGCCTGATCTAAATCCTTCTGAAAAAGATGCATAAACCATACCATTATCGGTATCATAAGTTATGCCAACTTTTGGTGTAAAGTCATCCCAACTTTCAGTACCGGTAAAAGTTTTAGCTTCGCCAGTTGCAGGATCTGTATAATCATTTTGAGCCGTTGATGATAGTGAACTATCACAAGCTCCCCAACTTTTTATTGCATATCTTGCATCAGGAGCTGTTTTAGTAACACCAGCTTCTTCTCCAGGCCAATTAGCATAAAATGCTTCTGTTCCAGTTGCATCACGACCTGTAAAGACTTGGCATATAGATTTTTCTTCATCAATCCAACGACCGCCAAATGTAAGTGTCATTTTGTCACTTAGATCATAATCAACCTGAGCAAAGAATGCTGTATTTTCTGTTGAGTGTTGCGTTCTAGGTGAGTCATTAAATCCACCAAAAAACCATGTAGTCTGCCAAGCATCATATTCACTATCCCAAAGGAAGGCACCAACAGTTGTTTTACCCCAAGAAAAATTAGTTTCTAAACGAAGCTCTAAACTTTCTTGCTCTTCAGTTTGTGGACGAGAAACTCTAAATAGATCAAGTGCACTATTATCGAACTCTTGAAGAGAGGTCTCTTCCATTTCACGACTACCATAAACTACTACAAGTTTATTATTTTCATTAATATCGTATTCGATATTTAAAGTAATAGCCTCAACTTCAACACTCGATGTTTGATCTGTGCTACCAAAGGTATTGTAATGAAAATCACTAGTTGCTTGATCACACTCTGAGCGAGGTTGACCGACAGCAGGAAATAAATCTCCATCGCCATTAAAGCATGTTGTAGGACGAACATCACTTTGATCGTTAATATCATCATATATTAAGTGAACTTGAAGATTTGGAGTAGGATTCCATAAAGCTGAAAGGCTGTAAGCCTCAACATCAGAATGACCTGTTGAAGTTCCACGTGTTGGGTTGTAAAAATAACCACCTCCACTAAGATTCATAGCTGATATTTTAGTAGCTAAAGTTCCATTTAACATAGCAGGCAAGTTAATAAGTGCCTTTATGTCTTCTTGGTCATCTTCGCCAATATTAAAATTAATCTTACCGCCTAGTTCGCCAGTAGGTTTTGCACGAATAACGTGAACAAGACCACCAACAGTATTTCTACCAAACATTGTACCTTGAGGACCTCTAAGAACCTCAACTCTTTCTGCATCCCAGACATTTAGAAGGGCACCAGTAGATGTAGCTAGATAGATACCGTCTTGATATACAGCAACAGCTGGATCAAAACTTTTTTCAACTTCGGCTAATTGAATACCACGTATAGAAATAGCAGCAGTGCCATTACCTAAAACTGGATCAATAATTAAATTTGGTGAAATACCCGCAACATCCATTAAGTCACGAGCAAAAGTTTTTTCTAAAGCAGTAGCATCCATTGCGCTAACTGATGCTGGTACGCTCTGTAAATTCTCTTCACGTTTTTGAGCTGTAACAACAATTTCTTCGATACCTGTACTGATTTCTCTTTGAGCAAGGGCTTTATCAGATGATAAAATTCCTACAGCAAAAGAAAAGCAGATAGCTAAGCTTAGTAAATTAATTCTTTTCATATTTATATCTCCCCAGATATTAGAATTAGATTCGTAAATTTTTATATTAATAGCCAATATAAAATAAGGGGTAACTTTTAATTCAATTAGTCTAACAATACAAGAGGAAAATGAATATTTAATAAGTGTGACTTTTATGCGTCTACTACCAGACTTCTCCATGGGGCCTTAACCAATGGTCAAATGTCCATGCAGATTTATTTTGTCTAACTAAGTGAAGTGCTTCTTCAGCAATATCGTCTGGGTTGATAAAATAGTCATCAGGTTTTTCAGGCCACATTTCTCTCGTCCAAGGAACATCAATGGCTGCATCAATCGTAATATAAGCAACATGGACATCCTTAGGACCTAAAAACCTTGCCATTGATTCGCATAAAATTTTCTGAGCTGCTTTAGTGGATGCAGTTCCACCAAATTCGGCCTTACCTCTATGCGCCGAAGTATTACCGGTAACAATTACTGATCCATTTTTATTTTCAATCATATGCGGACATAATAATTGAGAGAATCTTAATAAAGACATTACATTTGTATCGAAATTTGATTGAAGGTCTTCTGGAGTAAAATCTAAAAAACTTCCCCTCACACCCCTAACAGCATTATGAATAAAGGTATCTGGCTGACCAAATTTCTTAATTACGCTTTCAACAGTTTGATTTATTGAATCAGAATCTCTTACATCACAAATAAAGCCTTTTGATCCAGGTAACTCTTTTTCTAAGTTACTTAATCTTTCACTATTCCTAGCAATCATTGCGACTTTATAACCTTCCGCATGAAAGCATCTCGCTAAAGAAGATCCCGTCCCAGGGCCAACTCCAGTTATAAGCGCAATTTTATCTGACATAAATTATTTATTTTTTAAGACTTCTTCCTTTGCCCAATTAATACCCCTTCTTAAAAGAGTATAAAAGACAGGAAGATCCCAAGCACATCTCTCAACAGCAGGGTAATACTCTAAAGGTTCAGGTAAATCATGCATATCATAATGGCCTCGACAATGGCCTAATGTTAAATACAATACCTCACCTTTATCTACAGTATGAAGATATAAAACAGGCCAATTTTCTTGCGGCCAATCCTCCTCAACAAAGCCCTCAGCTTTTCCATCATACTCGGCCTCAAGAAGAACATTTAGTTTTCCGTGAAGTTCCATTAGATATAATTCATCTGTTGTTTCAAATTCTTCAACACCCTCTACAAGAGGATGATCTGGCTGGCTAACCTTAACTGTATAAGGTTCAATTGGGGGGTGAGCTATGAATTGTGATCCTAAAGTTTCCATCATAACAGGAGCTATTCTTGGACTATCAACTTTACCATCAGACATAAACTGAAGAATAGAATTAGTTCCATGAAGAGCTAGCCATCTATTTCCAGAAGAAACATACTCTTTAAGCACTCTTTGCTGTTCTAGTGTAGGACGAACATCACAAGTATAAGTAATTAAAAAATCTGCATTTGCGATAGCATGAAGATTTGAATAGTCTTCAAAAACTCTAACTTTCATTCTATCATCTTCTGCTAATAGTTTTAGGATCTCTAATCTAGCAAAATCAATATCGTGGAACTTACCACCAGCTATAAAAACTACATCAATTTTCTTTTTTATGTCATCAGTCATAATCTACACCCCCAACTTAAATTAGAATTGGACCCCTTTTGTAAATCCACCGTCTATTACAACATTTGTTCCTGTTGTATGACCGCTTGCAGGGCTTGCAAGAAAGGCAACAGATTTAGCAATATCTTCACCGGCACCAAATTTACCTAGTGGAATATTACCTAGTGTAGCATTATAAAAATCTGCCATATTGTCTTTGATATAATTCCAAGGACCGCCATCTATATAAATTGGTCCAGGACAAATTACATTGGAGCGAACTCCATTTGCACCTTCAGTCTGAGCAAGATGATTGGAGTAATTTAATAAACCAGCCTTAACTGCTCCATAAGGACCACTTCCTGGTCCCTCTTCGATTGCAGTAGTAGTTGAAATCATAACAATTGATCCACTAGATGCTCTTAGTGCTTCTAAAGAACTTTCGACAGCTCTGACTGTTCCCATAATGTCAGTTTGAAAATTTGCTTCCCAACCTTTCTCACTTGGATCACCTCCGCCAGCACTTACTTGCGGAACTAAAATATCTAAACCACCTAATTCTTCAATTGTTGAAGCCATCCAAGCCTTAAAAGAGTCACCATCGGCAACATCCGCTACACCGCCAATTGCATTAACGCCTTTACCCTTTAGAGCCTCTAAAGCAGCATTTACGTCATCGATTTTACGAGAACAAATAGCCACATCAACACCTTCATCTGCTAAAACATGAGCTGTTGCCAACCCTATACCCTTACTACCACCTGTAATAATTGCTTTTTTTCCTTTTAAACCTAAATCCATAATCTTCCTCCTTTTTTTAATAAAACTACATTGGCGGTCCAAACCCAGGTGGCATTCCCCCGAGGTTTACTTTGACCTTTTTCTTTTCTGGTACAAAAATTTTTATCTGCCCATCTTCTTCTTTAATATCAAAGCATACTAAAGGTTTATTTGATAGGTTTGTCATAGATTTTCCTGTAGATAACTCAAAACGAGCACCGTGGTGAGGACACGCATAAAATCCACCTCGAAATCTTCCGCCAGAAATATTAGCATTTGCGTGAGGACAATTGTCCTCAACAGCAAAAAGATCTCCTTCAACCGAACGAATAACTAAAACAGATCTTCCATTGGATCTAAAAACTTTTTCTTCTCCTGGCTCTATATCCTCAGATGGACATAAGGGCACAAAAAGATTTTCTTCTTGAGTCATGATAAAAACTTTCAATAATTAATTTAAACTAGCCGTAATTAGGAACCTCGCCACCATCTTCCATAATAAGGCGATCAATGACTTGGTGAAAATGAACAATTCTTCTTTCTTGCTTACCACACCACAATCCTTTGTAAGATGGATTGTTCATTCCTTTCTGAACAAATGGTAAATTATGAGCATCTTGATCCAGAACGGCCCCGAGAGTATGTTCTTCACCATCCTTGATGTAGCGATGCTCAGGTCTTGTATACTCACCATTAGCTTGTGCGGCCTGCGCTGCTTTAGCAGCTAAGGTAGCGGCTTGCTCGGTACGCTTATTATTTTTGTCCTTAGCCAAGCTAAACATTTGGAGATCATAAAAACACTTATTCGGATCTTCATGGTGCGGTCTTTGAGTAAACATCATGTAGTTAGTTGCATGAGTATTTAAAGTTACATTTGGAAATGCCAGATAATGGTAATCATCGGATAACTGATCATCATTTAATTTTGAAAAATCAAGATTCATTTCTTTAGCTCTCTCTCTTTGAGCAAGTTGAATATCTCTTCTAACAGTCTGAGCATTTCCTTTATACGTTTTTGGATCAACACCATGTTGTTCCATATAAATTTCTAAGCTCGGTCCAATTTTTTCCTGATCTATGTGAGGCCTTTCACTTGGAACACCAAAAGGAACCAAGTAACGATTATGGATATCATATAAGTCTATTTGAACATCTTTATCTTCTAAATAATCCATTATTTGAGGGTGTGTTCCCCAAACATGGTATGTCTCGTTAAATGCATCAACTGAAGCTTTCCAGTTGCAGTTCCATTCAACAGTCATATCCATTACTAATTCCATTTCATCGAAATTATAGGCTGTCAAATGTTCGTCTAGAGGCCCTAACCATTCCTTTAAAGGTTTAACTTTCGGATTAAGAGAATACATAACCCAACCATTCCATTCCTCACAAGGAAGCTCATCCAAGTGAAGAGATGGGTCACATAAACCCTGAGGAAATGTCTCGGGATCAGGACTATCAACTCTCTGCCCTTTTGCATCATATTGCCAACGATGGTAACCGCACTTAAATGTGCCATCAGTTAGAACGCCATTTCTTTCTTGAGCTAATTGATTTCCTCTGTGTTTACATACATTGTGGAAAGCTCTAACTTTACCGTCTTCACCTTTGACCATTAAAATCGACCAATTTCCAATTTCACATGTTGTATAACTATTAGGCTCTTTTAGATCTTGTGATAAACCTCCACGGAGCCATACTTTTGTCCATATATGATCCCACTCAAGTTTCATAAATTCTTTACTTGTGTACCTTTCTTTTGCAATCCTGCTATAATCTAAATTAGGCTCTGGAGCTTTATCCCCGAGTGATCCTGTTTCAGCGTAACGAGTTAAGGCCATTGATTTCTCCGAATATTATTCTTAAGACAATATATCTAATATTTCTATTATATGTCTAGCATTATTACTAAAGTTCAAATTTAAAAAAAAGATTTAGAAATGTAAAGAGCATGTTTTTTTTGATACGCAATATTGCGTCTTGACCATTTAGCATTAGAAGTCTTCAATAGAATTATAGGGAGAATTTAATGGAAAAAAAATTTGGACCAATCGTACAGATGGGGTTTGTAGTTGAAAGCCTTGATGAAGGAATTGAATTTTGGACTAAGAAAATGAACGTAGGGCCATTTATAAAAATTGAAGATGTCACATTGATGGATCAATATTATAAAGGAAAACCTGCAAATTTAGATTTTTCTGGGGCCCTTTCTTATACAGGAAGTATGCAAATTGAGCTCATTGCACAACACTGTGATACGCCGTCTATATATAATGAGTATGTTAATAACGAAAAAGGACAGCTTCATCACTTATGCGCCTTAACACCTGATATTGAAAATGATACTAATATTCTAGAATCTCAGGGATATATAAATCTTCAGGGAGGCAAGACTCAAGATAATGCAAAATTTGCTTATTTTGATACACCAGAAAAGGAAAGGCCTATATTCGAGTTAACACAATTATCTGAAGGTGGAATAGCTTTTTTTGCTTTTATAGAAGAGGCTGCCAAAAATTGGGATAAAAAAACAGCTTTGCTAGAAGCGGATGTTATCCTTTAATCAATGAAACCTTAATAACAAAAAGAGTCATGTAAATTATATTTGGTAAGCTATAATTTATGATAACAGGAGAATTATAATGGAAAAGAAATTTGGACCTATGATGCAGATGGCATTTGTTGTGGAGGACTTTGATGAACCAATTGAATTTTGGACAAAAAAAATGAATATTGGTCCATTTTTTAAATTAGAGCACCTTAACGTAAAAGACCTTTACTATATGGATAAGCCAGTAAATCTAGATTTTTCTGTTGCAATTGCTTACACGGGAAATATGCAAATTGAATTAGTCAATCAGCATTGCGATACGCCATCCATTTATAATGAATACGTTCAGAATGAAAAAGGTGTTCTTCATCACCTCTGCACATTAACTGATGATATTGAAAATGATATTAAAATTTTAGAGTCACAGGGGTATATCAACCTTCAAGGTGGAAAAACTCAAGATAATGGAAAATTTGCTTACCTTAATACTGAGGATAGAGAAGGTCCTATGCTCGAAATAGCTCAGCTTTCCAAAGCAGGTCTTGGATTCTTTGATATCATGCATGAAGCTTCAAAAAAATGGGATAAAAAAACAGCTGTAATGAATCTTGGTGAAGTAAGGCTGTAGGAATTAATTTTATTAATGTTTAAAAATAAAAGATTGGTATAAGCCAGATAATTAGTCAGGAGAAAATTATGAAAGCAGCAGTATTTAAAGCCCCAGGGGAACCTTTATCAATAGAAAATGTTGATGACCCAAAGTGTGGCGAAAATGAAATGATATTAAAAGTTAAACAGTGCGGAATTTGCGGTACCGATCTTCATGCAAGTGACGGTGGTTCTATGGAACCAGAATCTGGAACTATTTTTGGTCATGAATTTAGTGGAGAAATAGTCGAGATAGGATCAGGTCTAAAATCTTCATTAAAAGTTGGAGATCCAGCAGTTTCACTTCCATTTATTTCTTGTGGAAAATGCCAGCCATGTATTAATGGTAATCCATTTTTTTGTTCAACCAATATGCAATCAACTGGTATGGGTCCAGCTGTACAAGGTGGTTATGCTGAGTATGTAAGGATTGGTTTACCTGAAAGCATTAAAATTCCAAAAGGCGTAAGCTGGGATTTTGCATCATTAGTAGAGCCATTAGCAGTTGGTCTCCATGGTGTTAGAGTTTCTAAATTTAAACAAGGTCATCGTGCTTTAGTAATTGGCGCAGGACCAATCGGTTTAGCCACAATTCAATGGTTAAGATTCTTTGGAGCAAGACATATTGTAGTGGCGGAAATTTCAGAAGAAAGAAAAATAATGGCTGAAAAAATGGGAGCTACCTTAGTTATTGATGGAAAAACACCATCTGAAGATATGGCTAGCATCTATGAAAAAGAAACCGGGGGTTCGCCAGATATAATTTTTGAATGCGCAGGAATTCCAAACGTAATTCAAAATTGTTTAGAAATAGCAGCTCCATTTTCAGAAATAGTTGTAATAGGCGTTTGTGATAAACCCGATACATTCATGCCATTTCTTGGGATAATAAAAGAGCTGACTCTGAAATTTGCCATCGCTTATGTAAAAGATGACTTTCAATTTACAATTGATATGATGGAGCAAGGAAGAATCGACCCAGGGCAAATGATAAGTCAACAAATAGGTTTTGATTCTTTAGCGACGACGTTTGAGTCTCTTAAAACATCCAAAGATCAATGCAAAGTTATGATATGTCCAAACCACTAGACCTTGATGAAGAACTAGAAAAGGGAAAGAAATTAGGAAATCAGACTTTTATAAAAGATGATGATCATAATATTCTAGTTATAACCCGAGGTCATCCTTTTGAAAGAGATCCATTTTTTGAAATGATTGACAGCCTAGGATTTCAATGGAGTCATGTTGAACACCCTGCAGCTCAAAACTTTTTTGAAGATAATAAAATTCAAAAATATAGTGCTATTTTATTTTATGATATGCCTGGATTAAACTTTGAAGCAAGCCCAGATGATAAGTCTTTTTTTGTTGACCCTCCTGAGGATTTCAAAAAAAATTTTATTGATAGACTAAGTGATGGTATTGGGTGTGTCTTTCTTCACCATTCAATTGCAGGATGGCCCGTGTGGGAAGAATATAGTAAAATTATTGGTGGTAAATTTTTATATAAGCCAGGAAAGGTTAAAGGTATTATGTCGCCAGACTCTGGTTATCGTCATTTTGTTAATTATAACATTACTCCTACAGGAGATCATCCAATAACACTTGGATTAGAAGATTTTGAGATTGAAGATGAACTTTATTTAGCTCATGTTTTTGAAGATGATGTTAATCCTATTTTAAAAAGTGATTATAATTTTAAAAAAGATAACTTTTACTCAGCATCAAATGCTTTGGCTGGAAATCTAAACTCAAACGATAACTGGAATCACAAAGATGGAAGTAATATTGTTGGGTGGACAAAAAATTATAAAAAAAGCGCTATCACATATCTTCAATTTGGTGATGATGCTAAGTCATATAAAAATCAAAATGTAAGAAATATTATTAAACGTTCTATAAATTGGGTTATAGGGGAAACTACTGTTTTAAAAAAGTGAAACAAAGCGCTCAAAATTTAATAAGTAATACTTAGTTAAAGAAAAATTTTTATTTTTTAATTGAAAGTAAGAAAAAAAAACATTTTAATCCATATCTCAATTATATGATTCAAAAGAAGGGGACTAGAAATGCAACTAGCTAGACAAGAACTTGAACAAGCTTATCGTCAGATGAAGACTATTAGAGATTTTGAAGATCATCTTCATAGAGAAATAGCAAAAGGTACAATAGGCGGATTTACTCATCTTTATGGTGGTCAGGAATCAATAGCTGTTGGTGTTTGTGAAAATTTAAAACGAACAGATTATATAACATCAACTCACAGAGGTCACGGACACTGTATTGCCAAAGGTTGTGACGTTAAGGGTATGATGAAAGAATTATATGGTCGTGCTGATGGTCTATGTAAAGGTAAAGGTGGCTCAATGCATGTGGCTGATATGGATGTAGGTATGCTTGGTGCTAATGGTATTGTTGGAGGAGGACCCCCTCTTGCAACTGGGGCAGCTTTAGCAGCAAAATTAGATGCTGAAGGCGGAGTAGCATTGTCATTTGGTGGGGATGGGTCATGTAATCAAGGTCCTGTTTTTGAATCAATGAATATTGCTGCAATACTTAACTTACCAAGCATATATGTATATGAGAATAACAGATACTCAGAGCATACAGGATCATCTTACGTTATTGCTTCTGAAAGTATTGCTAGCCGTGTTGAAGCATTTGGCATCCATACAGTTAAGGCGAATGGCTTTGATTTCTTTGAAGTTCATGAAGTTATGAAAGAATTAGTTGCTATGGCAAGAGAAGGTAAAGGACCATGTGCAGTTGAATTTGAAACAACTAGATTTTATGGTCACTTTGAAGGAGATCCTCAAAATTATAGAGCACCTGATGAAGTTAAAAATGATAGAGAGAATAATGATTGTATTAAAATTTTCCGTTCAAAGGTTACTGAAGCAGGCCTTCTTAGCGATGAAGATTTAGATAAGATTGATAGTGAGGTTGGTGATTTAATTGAAGTAGCTGCAGAAGAAGCTGCAGCAGCACCTGCTCCATCAATCGACGAAGTAACAACAGACGTTTACGTCTCATATTAAGGAGAAATAATAATGGCTAAAATGAGTTATAGAGAAGCTCTTACAGAAACGCTTCACCAAGAAATGGCTAATGACGAAAATGTTATTGTTATGGGCGAAGATGTTGTAGGCGGAACCGGGAGTCCAGGTGGCCCTGAAGCTATCGGAGGAGTCTTTGGAGTAACCGGAGGTTTGTATGGTAAATTTGGTGCTGGAAGAGTAATTGATATGCCGATTTCAGAAGCTGGTATTGCCGGTACAGCAGCTGGTGCTGCTCTCGCTGGTAAAAGACCGGTTGCAGAAATTATGTTTGCTGATTTTATTGGCTTATGTATGGACCAATTAATGAATCAAGCTGCAAAATTTCGATATATGTTTGGCGGCAAGGCTACATGCCCAATGGTTCTTAGAACCTCTTATGGTGCCGGTATGCAAGCAGCATCCCAACACAGTCAATCACCTCACCCAATGGTAACTGCAATCCCCGGTCTTAAGGTTGCAATGCCTTCAACTGCTGCGGATGCAAAAGGATTACTTACAACTGCAATCAGAGATGATGATCCGGTTATCTTTTTTGAACACAAAACTTTATACGGTCTACAAGGCGAAGTTCCTGAAGGCGACTATCTAGTTCCTTTTGGAAAAGCGAGAATAGTATCAGAAGGTACGGATTGTACTCTTGTGGCAACAGGAAGAATGGTATCTTTTTGTGAAGACGCTGCAAAGGCTCTTGCTGCAGATGGTATAAGTTGTGATATTATTGACCCAAGAACGACTAGTCCTCTTGATGAAGACGCCATCCTAGATAGTGTTGAAAAAACTGGAAGACTTATTGTTGTTGATGAGACTCCTCCCCGTTGTTCTTTTGCTGCAGATGTTGCCGCATTAGCAGCAAGTGAGGTTTTCTCATCTTTAAAAGCACCTATTAAAACTGTTACTGGACCTCATTCACCTGTTCCGTTTGCAAAGGAATTAGAGAATGCTTTCTTACCTTCTCCTTTAAAAATTAAAGCAGTAATTGAAAAAACAGTTAAATATAGTTAGGAATTCAGAAAATGAGCGATAAAATTGAACCTCTTATCATGCCTAAGTGGGGCATTGAGATGGACGAAGGTAAACTTACCGAATGGCTGATTGAGGAAGGAACTACTTTCTCAAAAGGTGATCCACTTGTTGTTATTGAAACTGATAAAATCTCAAATGAAGTTGAAGCAGAAGTTGATAGCAAGCTAAGAAAAAAAGTTGTTCAGTCTGATGGCACTTATGCCGTTGGCGCTCTTTTAGGTATTTTTGCACCAGATGAAATTAGTGATGAGGAAGTAGAAAACTTTGTTAATGCATACGTTGCTCCAAATACTTCTTTTAAACCTGAAAGTGCAAGCGCATCTGAAACTCCTGCACCTACTCCCGAAGTAAGTAATAATTCTTCTACTTCACCTTCGACAAGCTCAGAACTTCCATCAGCTCCTCCAGAAAATATAAATATTTCTCCAAAAGCTTGGGAAGTTGCCCTTGAATTGGGCGTTGATGTTTCAACTATAACTCCTACTGGAAGAAGAGGCCGTATTTCGGTTCAGGATGTAGAACAAGTTGCTGATCCAGCAAAACTTGCTGCTTATAAAGGCGAGGATGGTGCTAGCGCACCTACATCTGACAATCCATCTACCTCAATCAAACATACCTCTATGAGAAAAGTTATTGCAGAAAGATTAGTTAACTCAAAAAATACAGCTCCACATTTTTATTTAAATGTAGATCTTGAAGTTGACTCAATTATGGAAAAAAGAACGGCTTTAAATAGTGATAGTTCAAATAAAATTTCTATTAATGATCTTTTGATTAAGTGTGTAGCAACTGCATTAAAAAAGCATCCAGAAATTAATATTAACTGGTCAGATGATGCAATCCTTCAGTTTGAAAATGCAGATATATCTGTTGCAGTAGCAACTGAATCTGGATTAATTACACCAATCATTAAAAATGCTGGAAATATTTCTGTACAAGAAATCTCTTCAGAAATGAAAAGGCTATCTGAACTTGCTCATAGCAACAAACTAATGCCATCAGACTACCAAGGCGGGACTTTCTCAATTTCAAACTTAGGTATGCTTGGAATTAAAGACTTTACTGCTGTTATAAATCCTCCACAATGTGCAATTCTAGCTGTAGGTGGACTTCAAACTAAGGTAAGTGAACATGATGGGAATGCTATTTTCAGTAAAGTAATTTCTGTTACTATGTCATGCGATCATAGAGCAATTGATGGTGCTGTTGGAGCTCGTTTCTTACAAACGCTATCAGAGGTTGTTAGAACAGCTGAAGGTTTATAATTTAATTAAGTTTATATTTTACTATCGCTTTCTTCCCAATAAGGATCTCGCAACTCTCTTTTAAGAATTTTGCCTGTTGGAGCCTTTGGAAGTGCATCAATAAATTTAACCGATTTTGGTTTTTGATAAGAAGCAAGATTTTCTTTTGCAGTATCAATAATATCCTTTTCTGTAGCATTCATGCCTGGTTTTAAAACGACATAAGCCATAACCGATTCACCCCATTCATCATCAGGTATTCCAAAAACTGCAGTTTCAAGAACAGCCTCATGCTGTGATACAGCCTCCTCTACCTGAACAGAGTATATATTCTCGCCGCCAGATATGATCATGTCTTTTGCCCTATCCTTTATAAATATATACTGCTCATCATCCCAGGTTGCTATATCGCCCGTCCACATCCATCCATCTTTTATACATTTATCGGTTAACTCTTGTTGACGATAATAACCAACCATATTTGCATCTGATTTTACAATAATCTCACCTGGGGTCTTGTTATCGGTTGGAACAGGCTTGCCATCTGGGTCAACAACTAAAACAGAGGTTACAAAACCAGCTCTGCCGCAAGACTTTAATCTTTCTGAGTGAATACCATTTATAGCCTTTTCATGGTCCTCTTGGGAAAGGAATGTCATCGTAGTACCTTCAGTTTGACCATAGCCCTGAATAATCCCTCCTGGAAGTTTTTGTAAAACTTCTTCTATAACTTTTGTTGGCATTGGACCGCCGCCATATTGGACGCACCTAAGACTAGATAAATCATAATGATCAAAATTATCTACTGCCATCATCCAGTTTAACATAGTTGTAATTCCTAAGAATCCAGAAACTTTCTCTTCCTCAATAAGTTCAAGGGCAAGCTTTGCGTCAAAATTCATCAAAACGATTGGGCAACCATGGGCAGTATAATTCATAGCGAGAAGGACAGGTATATGGAACATCTGGCCAGTAAGCATGTAGACATCTGAAGGAACAATTCTTTCGGCTACTGTTTGATTTAGCATACCAAAGTATGCAGATTTATGAGTATGAAGTGCTCCTTTTGAAACACCGGTTGTTCCTCCTGTATATAAAATAAAAAATGGATCTTCATCTCCAATATCGTTAGCAATAATAGGCTCCGATGATGGTGATTTATCAATTAATGCATCAAAGGAATGATCGCTACCGGAATCATACTCGAGCCAATGATCAACAAAATTTAAATCTTTTTGAATATCCCTCACAACATTTTGAAATTGCCCTTGGGTTATAACAACTTTGGGTTCACCGTTTTTTAGAATCTGAGTTAATTCGTCTGAACCTAATCTCCAGTTGAGAGCATGTGCAACCAGCCCTACTCTACCACAAGCAAAAAAAAGGGCCAAAAATTCAATTGTATTTTGAGATAACATAGAAACTCTATCGCCCTTTTTAAGGCCAAGACTTAAAAGTCCGTTAGCTGTTTTTTTGACCATCTCATCAAGTTCAAAAAATGTTATTCGTTTATTAGATGTTTGATCATAAACCGCCCAAGAGTTTGGTCGTAATGTTGCCTGCTTTGCTGTAATTAAGCCTATGTTGATCATGATTACCCCTTTAAATCACAAAATAATTGTTGCATACTAAAGATCAAATTCCAAGCTTTTGCTCTAAACAAGAATATGGTGGTTTTAAAAATATGACAGCCAAAAATATAAAAAATCTAGCACATCTCTCAACTACTTTTGATGCTAGTTTCGAAAAAAAGGAATGTTTAACTGTTGATGGGCGAACTTTAAATTTTAGAGAATTTTCAGACACTGTAACCAATTATTCCAAAAAATTTAAAACTTTAGGACTCCAAAAAGGAGATAAAATTGGGATACTACTTTTTAATTCAATTGAATATTTAACATTAATGTATGCTGCTATGTATGCAGGATTTGTGCCCGTAAATATCAATGCACGCTACAAAGCTAAAGAACTTAATTATGTGCTTCACGACAGTGGGTGCAAAGTTTTATTCACAAGCTCTGATTCTGATGAAATAACTAATTTTACAGACCTGATAAGCTCTGTTTATAATTCACCTGAAGGACAACCTAAAAGTTTACATGAGGTTTATATAATTGGTGGAGCTAAAGACGGAAGATTTAGAGATTTTAAAGATTTTGAAGATATTAATATAGACATGAAAATTTTTGAAGATCCAATTGGTGAGGGTGATGACCCAGCCTTTATAATGTATACCTCAGGTACAACAGCAAATCCTAAAGGATGTCCATTAAGCCATTCAAGTCTTATTTATGTTGCTAACTCTATGATTGATAGATGGAAAATGACTGAAAATGATGTATTTTGGGACCCGCTCCCTATGTTCCATATGTCCTCAATTTTACCTTTTATGGCATGCACAATATCAAAATCAACGTTTCTATCCACTATTCATTTCAATGTAGATTCTTCTATTAGGACACTAATAGAAAAGGATGTTTCAATTGCCTTTCCAGCCTTCCCAGCAGTTATGGTTGCCTTAATTAACCATAAAGATTTCTTACCAGAGAATCTTAAAAAACTCAGGCTTATTAATAATGTTGCACCAATAGAGACCTTAAGATCTTTCCAAAATAAAGTACCGCAAGCCAGTCTAGTATCAGCTTATGGTCTAACAGAGGTTGGAGGCGTTACTTCATTTGGTTCACCTGACGATTCTCTAGAATGCAGACTATCAAACTGCGGTAAGCCTTGGCCTGGAGCTGAAATAAGAATTTTAGATCCTGAGACAAATGAGGTTTTAAAACGCGAAGAAAAAGGATTAATTGAAATCCGAGGTCCACATGTTTTTAATGGTTATTTGAACGATAAAAAGGCTACTGAAAATGCTCTTTCTTCTGATAAATGGTTTTCGACAGGTGATATTGGTTCTTTCACTGAAGATGGGTATATTCAATTTCATGGAAGGCTGAAAGATATGCTTAAGGTTGGTGGTGAGAATGTTGCTGCTCTTGAAATAGAAGCATATTTTGATAGTCACGAAGAAGTCTTAATTAGTCAAGTCGTTGGTATTGATGACGATCACCTGGGTGAAGTTCCAGCACTATTTGTTGAGAAAAAATCTAACTCAGAAGTTTCTAAAGAAGAGCTTATAGAGTTTTGTAAGGGTCAAATTTCGAACTTTAAAATTCCTAGATATATTGTATTTGTAGATAAGTGGCCAATGTCCTCAACAAAGGTACAAAAATTTAAACTCAAAGACCTTGATTTAGGTGAAAAAGTTTTTGGTAAATAAAATACTTTTTAAGCAGGCATCACCTTGTAAGAGATTATTTTTTCATCTTTTACTTCCACCCAGCCAAAGAATGATTTCTTTTCTCCGTTTACCCCTATTACACTAGCTTGAAACGCACCAGAACTTCCGTCAGTTAAAACCTTATTAACTTTATGGGTAATTCCTTCAACCTGGATCTCCTTAACACGTTCAATTAAGAATTCTTTAACAGCCTCACGACCTTTTAATTTATCAACATAGCTACTATCGTGGCCATCGTGTTCCCAAACTTGGGTATGAATCCATTCAATTGATTCATGCATAGCCTCAGCGGCTTCCTCAGCTCTTGCTGAATCAATATTATCAAAATAAATTTGCTGTAGAAGATAAAGTAACCGTTCAGTGGTTATAAGATTATTATTCATATGCGGTTTGACCTTATATTTTCTTAAAATACTTTAGCAGGATGATCCTTAGCAATAATTTCTTGAATCTCAAAAACATTGCCATCAATATCCCTACCGTAAGTAGCCTTGACTTCACCAAAATCCTGAGGTGGTGAATGAAATTCAACGCCATTTTTTAACAATCTTTCATATTCTTCATCAATATTAGTAACATCGATGCAAACATGGGTATGACCGTGATTATTAACAGGGCGATCCTTATCCATAAGCTTGGGTTTTGGAGATGAGTACTCAAAAAATTCAATCATAATGTTTCCACATTTTAAAAAACCTTGTTTTGCAGAACTATTTTTTAAACCAACAACATCGTCAATTTGATCGGAGCCGGAAGGCCACTCAGAACGTGAAACCTCCTCAAAGCCAAAATTGCTATTATACCATTTCATTAATCTATCAATATCTGGTGTTGAAATTGCTGCATGATGTAAACCATTAATTGCCATATTAGATAACTCCCATCCTAATAATAAAACCTTACTTGAGTTTTGATAACTGTCAATAAATCGATAAAATCATATTATTTTAAATTTGTAAGCTTCATGTTTAAGTATAATGTATTAAAATATTTTTAAACTGGAGAAACTTATGAATGATTTAATATTACAACCAGTTATCGTAATGTGTTTATTATCTTTTGTGATGATGGTGTGGATGTATGCAACCAGACTTCCAGCTGCAAAAAAACTTGAAGAAGATGGAGTTGATGTTCAAAAGTTTTCTCACCCTTCATCAATTGGTGGAATTTTTCCAAGTAAAGTTGAGAGAGTTGCGGACAATTATAACCATCTCTTTGAACAACCAACAGTATTTTATGCAATTTCATTTGTAATTTGGGGACTTAGTCATACAGATGCTTTACACCTTTATTGTGCTTGGGCATATGTAGTCATTAGAACCATTCACTCTATTCTTCAGGCAACAGTTAACCTGGTGTGGTTTAGATTTTCTCTTTTCATGTTAAGCTGGATAGCTCTAGCTATCATGATATTTAGAGAAGCTTTAATATTAATTTAAGATTTAGGGCTGACATCTAACTCAACTTCACCAAGATTTAACTTGTGAAGCCATTCCGAGTCCAAAATCCAATCAATATTTTTATCTTCATCAAAATAAGTCACCGATCCCCTTCCGCTAAAATACATTTCTGTTAAGACTTTAGTCCCAGCAATAAAGTGTTCAGCAAATACCGGCTCATATCCGTAAGTACCTGCGGGTGCGCTTCCTACGTCATAAAGTAATTCGCCCTTTGTAATAAAGAATTCTCCACAACCCTGATGTCTATGAGCTTGAAATTTAGCACCTGGATCCATCTGAACATATAAAGCCCAATCACCAGTTTTCTTACATGCCCTAAGGACTTTAAATCTACTACCGCCGCCAACTTCAATCCATTTCATTTTGTTGGTATTTTTAATAATATCCCCAGCATCAGTATTTATTTCATAATCCGATACAACTTCGACAACACTACTTTTATTCATATCCCCACCCTTTTTTAAATAAATTTTAAAAAATTATCATATATTAAGTAACCTGATTAGTCTTAATTAATAACCTCATCTGGAAGCGCATATGCAATAAGATGGTCTGATGCAGGTGACCCTACGGCCCAATGCCCTCCTGCTGCTATAACAACAAATTGTCTTCCATTTTTATTTTTATAAGTCATCGGTGTCGCATGTCCGCCAGTTGGAAGTCTTAATTTTACCAACTCTTCACCGGTTTCAGTATTAAATGCCCTTAAATAATAGTCACTTGTTGCTGCTATAAAGGTTACCCCTGACTTGGTAACTGTTGGCCCACCTATATTCGGAGCCCCTTTAATCCAGTGAAATGGAAAAGGCGCAAGATCCTTGGATGTACCAAGGGGGATTTGCCATAAGTGCTCTCCAGTATTCAAGTCAATGGCTGTTAAATTTCCCCATGGTGGCTTAGTGCATGGAACACCTAAGGGGGACATAAAGCCAAATGCCCTTATTGTACAATAAGGTGTACCTTCATTTTGTTGTAACGCCGAAAATCTTGACTGAACACTATCTTTTGCCAAGTCTTTTAAAGCTTTATCGCAATCACTCCTGGGAATCATAACTATTGTACTCGATAAATTCATAGTGTTTGCAATAAGAATATTTCGCGAAGCGTCTATTGCAGGCCCTCCCCAATTAGCTCCTCCAATTGAACTTGGATAGTGCACACTCCCCTGAAGTGATGGTGGTGTGTAAAGACCTTCATTCCTTAAATCGTTAGCGGCCTTCTTGCAATAACCTCGGTCCCATGGTGTAAAACCAAAAACATCATCTGGATCTAAATAGGTAGGTGTAAGAGGCGCTGGCTTAGTTGGGTAAGGCTGGGTCTTTGACACATAATCGCCATCAACAGCTCCTTGTGGAACCTCTCTTTCTTCAATAGGAAAAATGGGTTCACCGGTTTCCCTGTTTAATAAAAATACAAAACCCATTTTCGTTGTTTGAGCCAGTGCTTTTATAATTTTGCCATCTTTTTTAATATCATAAAAAGTTGGTTGAGACGCAACATCATAATCCCAAATATCATGATAAACTGTCTGAAAATGCCATACAACTTCTCCTGTTGAGGCGTTTAAAGCAACAACAGAACTAGAATAGTAATCTGATCCATTACGATGACCGCCATAATTATCAGCAGCAGTATTTCCTGTGGGAAGATAAACAAGATTTAACTCTGGATCAGTTGAAATAATAGACCACACATTTGTTGTTCCCCTCTGATAGAGCTGACGGCCTGTTTCATCTAAAATCGGTTCTTGATTTGGGGGAATCGGATCCCAATACCACACTAACTCACCTGTTCTAATATCATATGCACGAACTACGCCGCCGGGAACAGATGTACTTACATTATCAGCAATACCACCGCCAACAATTATTAAATTACCGATAATAGCTGGGGGAGAAACACTATAATAAAGGGCTGGATTGTGATCACCAAGACCAGTCCTTAAATCAACAACCCCATTATTACCAAAGTCCTTGCATAATTTACCAGTTTTTCCATCTATTGAAAAAAGCTCTGCATCAATAGTTCCAGTAACAATACGGTGATAACATTCATCGTTTACAGATTTATTATTATCGATCCAGCTTCCAACACCTCTGCAATGCATTAGGGCTTTGCCTTCTTTTTCAATTTTTGGATCAAAAACCCATAACTCTTTGCCTGTTTCTGAGTCCAGCGCAAAAACTCTATTATAAGGAGTGCAGTAATATAAGACCTCATTAACTAGGAGTGGTGTAGCCTGAAAGGAAGTTTGCTGACTACTATTTGGTGCGGCATCTTCAGTCCAATTTAATCCTTTGTGATAATCACCAGATCTATGTGTCCATACTTTTTTTAAATTTTTTACATTTTCAGGATTAATGTCTGTGGCTTCTGAATAATGACCGCCACCAGAATCCTTTCCATATGAAGACCAATCATCAGTATTAGAGTGAACGTCAGGCATAAAAATAAAGAGTGAAAATAAAAAAGAAAAGATACGCAAAGAAACCTCCTAGCAAATAAACTTGTTAAATATTTTAGTGCCTGCTTTACCAATTGACAATATTTTTTGTCTTTGTAGAGTAATTAATAAATTATAAGTAAATGGAGGGACTATGAGTAGTATTGAAGAAAGATTAGAAAAAGTTGAGGCAATACAAAGTATTAATGATTGTCTTACAAGATATTGCCGGGCATTAGATTGGATGGATAAGGATCTTTTAAGGTCTTGCTTTACTGATGATAGTTTTATTGATTACGGATTTTATGCAGGAGATGCAAAAGGCTTCATACCTGCCGTTATGGAAGTAGAGCAAGATGGGCATAGCTGGCACCTAATAAGTAATGTAGCAATAGAAATAAAAGGTGATAAAGCTGAGGTTGAGAGCTATGGCTTAACGTCGGGCGGTGAAATTGTTGATGGATGTATTCAGGATGTTAATGCTTATTGTGGAAGATATCATGATGAATTTAAAAAAACACCTAAGGGTTGGAAGATTAGTAGAAGACTTTATATTTTAGATAATAATTTTGCTATAAAATCAGAGGGTATTAGGGGTGACCTAGGGGGTTTATTTTTAGGAACCAATCTTAGAACCGATAGTGAAAAATATAGAAAATTATATAAATAAAAATTTCAATAATTATAAAAGGAAGAATTATGTCATCATTACTAGCGCATGTTAAAGTAGTAAAAGGTCAAGAAGAAAAGTTCGAAGAGCTTCAAAAAGAACTTTACAATCAATCGCATGCTAACGAAGACTGTATAATTCGTTATGAGCATTACAGGGGTAGAGAGGTAAACTCTTATTACTCCCTTCTAGTTTACCCATCATATTTAGATTTCCTTCTTAAGCATCAAATTAGCAAGCACCACGAAGAAGCTGGTGCACAGTTTGGAGGAGTTATTGAAAGCTTAGATCTTGAATGGCTTGATCCTATAGAAGATGCCGCGCCTGTAGGTATTACAAAAATGGAAGAGTTGCCTGAAAACGCACCTGAATTAGCAAAAGATTATATCAAAACCTATCCGGCTATAATTCAAAAATGGTGGTTAAAATTAAGAAAAAATTAAGAAAAAAAAGAATTAATATAATTATTTTAAAAGGAATTACAAATGTCATCACTACTAGCGCATATTAAAATAGTCGAAGGTCAAGAACAAAAATTTGAGGACCTATCAAAAGAATTATATAAGCAGTCTCATGCCAATGAAGATTGTATTATTCGATATGAATACTACCGCGGAAGAGAGAAAAATTCTTACTACACTCTATTAGTCTACCCTTCATATTTGGATTTCCTACTTAAACACCAAATAAGTGAATATCATGAAGCAGCGGGCGCTCAATACGATGGGGTTATCGAGGATATTGACCTTGAGTGGCTAGATGCAATTGAGGATGCAGCTCCAGTAGGAATTACTGAGATGCAAAAAGTTCCAGAAAACTCGTCTGATTTAGCAAAAGAATATGGAGTAAGTCATGCAGCCGAAATTCAGGGTTGGTGGCTCAAGTTAAGAAATGTTTACTAAGACTAGAGAACTAAAACATCAACCTCAGAAATTACTGCAACTTTATTCTCGTCCGTCTTTAAATTTATTGAACAAGATATAATTGATTTATTATCTTTTTCTTGAATTTTTATAATTTGACCTGAAACAGTTACTTGGTCGCCCTCAAGAATTGCACTAGTCATTTTATTGTTCATTTTTATAATTTGAGATCCTGGGAAATTTTTTTCAATCATATTCATTATATAGGCAATATTCGCTGGTCCTTGATTAATTGTACCCTCTCCCAACCCAAGTAATCGAGCTGAATTAATATCCAAATGTATAGGGTTCGGATCATCAAGAATCTCTGCCCAGACATTCATGCTTTCCTGGTTAACTAAAAAATTCCAGCTTTTTAAAGAAGAGCCCTCACTATACATTAGAAATCCTTCACGGGTAATATCCAAACATAATTAACACTGGCAATTTGTGATTGGGATTCATCAAATAAAGATAGAATAAAGTCTAAAATCTTAATCTTTCCAAGTTTTTTGCTATCTTTTTCATTTAAAGAAATAATCTTTCCATCGATTTTATATTTTTGACCTATACGGATAGGGGAATCAAAAGACATATTGCACTGGCCGAGCATTGGCCCATTATTTACATCATAATCTAATAAATCAAATATATCTTGAATCGATGCTCCGGATCCTCTTAGTGTTGAAGTAAATAAGAATATAGGGTGAGCATTTATAAATTTATTTAAATCTCTTTCATTGACCAAAACACCTGTTGATTTATTAATCAAAAAATTTGTACTTTTATCAATAAAGAATGTTCCACCAGGAAACTGGAGATCAGAAAAAGTATCATTCGTAAGCCCTTTTGGATTTAGCTGAAGCTCTTTCCATGTTTTTTTATCTTTATTTTGTAAAATCATACTATACTTTGTATATCAACTTACTTTAATATTAAAGAATGTTATATTCATATAGTTATTTAATAAATAGCTATAGGACTAGGAAACTTATTTATGGAAAAAAAGCTAGAATCTAATATTCGAGACATATTGAGCCCTGGAAACTCATGGAAAAGACGAAAAGACGCTCGTCCTCCAGAAATTATTGAGGCCGCAAGGGCTGTTCTTGAAAGAACAGGAGCAAAAGGTTTGTCTATGAATAAAATATCTAAAGAAGCGGGAGTTTCAGAAGCGACTCTATATAAATATTTTGATAATAAAAATGATTTACTTAATCATGTTGTAAATGTTTGGGCTGAGCCATTTGTAGAAGTGATTGAAAAAGATATTAATGAGATAACAGATCTTTACTCAAGATTGTTATTTATAGCCATCAGATATCTAGAGGGAATGAAATCAACTCCAAAAATTCATAAAATTTTTATCCAAGAATTGCGCTTTGATAACTATATAGGCTCCCAGGCACACAAGATTAATAAACGGTATTCAAATTTACTTAAAAGTATTATCGAGAAATCAATTAAAAATGGAGAGATTCGTGAGGACTTTAATTTTTCAGTTTTTCGTGATCAATTTTATGGCGGATTAGAGCATATTGGCTTAAGAAAAATTTTTCCTGGAAAATCCATTAATATAGGCCAAGATGCGTCAGACTTAATAAATATACTTTTCAAGGGTATTTCAAAAAATTAATTTGGGATTAAACAAAATGAAAAAAATTTTAGTTTTTTTATTATTAATACTTACTAGTGCAATATCTTTAGAAGCAAGTGCTGTAATTGAAGAAGAATCGTCAGAAGCAAACCTGTTTGCAGGTGCGAAAGATAAAGCGTCCGTAAAAATTTTTAATGAGAGCTGTATAGGTTGTCATAGTGGGGGTACCCCAAGAGCCCCGCACGCGACTACATTTGCAGCTATGTCAGCAGATTATATTTTGGGTACACTTAATGGAATTATGTCGTCTCAATCAGCTCACCTTACAGAGGATGAGAAAATTAAATTAGCTGAATTTATTACCGGGAGTAAAGTAGCAACCAATCTACCTGAACCTAACTTTTGTGAAAAAGAAATACCACCAATTAATTTTAATAAAAATAATTCCTACACACAATGGGGTTATGATCGTCAGAATACTCGAAGATCAAATTCCAATATAAATAGTCAAAATATAAAAAAATTAAAATTAAAATGGGTTTTTGCCTTTCCGGGATCAACAAGATCGCGATCACAACCATCAGTCTCAGGTAATGTAATATTTGTTGGGGACCAAAATTCATATTTTTATGCTCTTGATAGGGAAGAAGGCTGCGTTCGGTGGAGAACAAAAATTGAAGGTGAGGTAAGGTCCTCACCGGCAATAGAGATGATAGATGGTCAGTATTTTATTTTTGCTGGTGACTACGAAGGAAATCTTTATAAATTTGACGCAATTTCTGGTGAGCGTATTTGGATGAAATCTCTAAGGTATCATCCAAGAGTTATTCTAACTGGTTCAGTAAGGGTTTATGATGGCGTAATATATGTTCCGCTTTCATCTCGCGAATGGGCTGACGGAGCAAATCCCGACTATGAGTGTTGTACTTTTCGAGGTGGTGTAATGGCTATTGATGCTGATACAGGAAATGAATTATGGAAAACATACTCTATTCCTGTCCCTCCAAAAGATACCGGCAAATTTAGTGAGTCTGGTAAGAGAATTTTAGCACCTTCAGGGGTTCCAGTTTGGAATTCGCCAACAGTCGATGATAAAAGAAACCTTATTTATGTTGGAACAGGCGAATCTTACACTTCTCCTGCAGCAGATACGAGCGATGCAATATTAGCTATTGATAAAGTTCGAGGAGGAATTGTTTGGTCGTTTCAAGCTCAAACCGGTGACGCTTGGAATATGGGTTGTTTTATTTCACCAGGATCAGGCTGCCCGGAAGAAGATGGACCTGATTGGGATTTTGGCGCATCAACTATACTAATTGATATAGACGATAACAAAAGTATTCTTTTCGGAGGAAGAAAATCAGGACATGTATATGCTCTTGATCCAGATAAAAATGGTAAGCTTTTATGGTCGAAAAAAATTGGTCGAGGTGGTTTTGCAGGCGGAGTTCACTGGGGTATGACTACAGATGGTAAAAGTATTTTTGCAGGAATTTCTGATAAAACATATATTAATAAGTTTCCAGGACCAGCAACTCCTGGAGTTTATTCACTAGATGCTCAAACCGGTTCTCTTAACTGGAAATTCGAGCCTGAAGATAGATGTAAAGATTATGGTCCAGCTTGCGATAGAGGTATATCAGCAGCAATGACGTCTACAAATGATATTATAGTTGCCGCAGGTATGGATGGGTGGATGTATATTTTGGAAAACTCGTCTGGTAAGCTACTTTGGGAATTTAATACAAATGTCGATTTTTCAGATTATACAAAAATAGAATCTTATGGCGGAACTATTGAGGGAGTTGGCCCAGTCATAGCAGGAAATAATATTCTTATTAATTCTGGGTATCAGTATGGTGGAAATATGCCTGGTAATGTACTATTGAATTTCGAACTGCAAGACTAGCTATAATTTGCTAAATAATCAGTTGCTTCAACAATCCTATCTAAATCAGGTAAGTACGCTGCTTCAAGATTGGGCGCTGCTGGAACAGGACAATGAGGAGGAGTCAAAACTCTTGTTGGCGCCTTGAGAGATGAAAAAACTTCATCACTAACCATGCTGGTAATCCAGGATCCAAAAGAACAAACAGGATTTGACTCATCTATAACCAATAAACGGCCTGTCTTTTCAACACTATCGTAAACAATCTCTTCATCAAACGGTGATAAAGATCTTGGATCAATAATTTCAGCAGAAATACCTTTTTCTTCAAATTTTGAAACACAACTCTGAGTAATACCAACCATTTGTCCAATTGCGACAATAGTTATATCATTACCTTCTTTGATAATCTTTCCTTTACCGAGAGGGACCTCGTAAGCATCGTCTGGAACCTCACCTTCCATTCCAAGAAGGGCTTTATGCTCGCAAAACATAACTGGGTCATTATCCCTAATCGATGCAATTAAAAGTCCTTTTGCATCATAAGGATTAGAAGGCGTAACAACTTTCAAGCCAGGTATATTAGCAAAAATAGAATAGGGTGATTGTGAGTGCTGAGGTCCACAACCTATTCCGGCACCAATCATAGTTCTTATTACTAGGGGTGTTGCACCCTGCTCTCCATACATAAACCTGAACTTAGCCGCCTGATTATAAATTTGATCAAAACAAACACCAAAAAAATCAGAAAACATTAATTCTGCTATAGGGCGTAAACCAGAAAGAGCTGCTCCTGCAGCTGCCCCCATAATTGCAGTTTCACTTATAGGTGTATCAATAACTCTTTTAGCACCAAACTCATCCCATAAACCTTGTGTTAAGCCCATTGGTCCTCCAGCAGCTTCGCCTTCATAGTCTCCACAGCCACGTCCACCAGATATATCCTCACCTATAACGAATACTTTTTCATCACGCTTCATTTCCAGGATCATTGCCTCAATAATAGATTCTCTATAAGTTTTTATGCTCATTAGTAGCTCCCCTTTTCATAAACATTTGTAGTTAATTCCTCAACGTTAGGTAAAGGACTATTTTTTGCTTTTTCAACAGCAGCAGTTACTTGACTCAAAAGATCTTCATCAATCAAATTTAAATCTTTGCTATCAACAAGTCCTGCTTCTTCAACTTTTTGGCGAAAAATAGTTAGTGGATCAAAGTCTCTTCTTATAGTCTCTAGCTCTTCTTTAGTACGATAATGCTGAGGGTCACCTTCAAAATGACCATACCATCTTTTGGCAATACACTCTATGGCGCTTGGTCCTTCACCTTTTCTTGCTCTATCAACTGCTTCGGCTGCGGCTTCTTGAACTGCAAAAAAATCTGACCCATCTAACTTATATGAAGGCATTCCAAAACCTTCAGCTCGTCCAGCTATATCACCACCACCGCAATGGTAGTCAATTCCAGTAAATTCAGCATAACCATTATTTTCAAAAACAAATAATACCGGAAGCTTCAATACGCTCGCTAAATTCATAGACTCAAATACAGCACCTTGATTTGAAGCTCCATCACCTATAAATGCTACGGAAACCAAATCCTCACCTAAAACTCTCTGCTTTAATGCAGCTCCTACCGCAATTGGAGCATTAGCACCAACTATTGCATTTGCCCCCAGCATGCCGACTGATAAATCTGCAATGTGCATTGACCCTCCTTTGCCTCCACACAAGCCATCTGCACGACAGAATATTTCCATCGTCATTTTTTCAAGATTAGAGTTTTTAGCAATGCAGTGTCCGTGACCTCTATGAGTACTAGAAATTGTATCTTGATCGGTAAGTTCAATACATATTCCTGTCGCTATTGCTTCTTGACCAATATAAAGATGTATAAATGCTGGAACCGTTCCCTTGGCAAACTCATCACGCATAGTTTCCTCAAAAACTCTAATCTTTTTCATTCTAGTGTATGCGTCTAATAACTTATCCCTGCTTAATTGCATTTCCCTCTCCCTTTTTACTTAATGATCCATTTGCACAACAATCTTACCTTTAACTCTTTGTGTCTCCAAATGATTATAAGCCTTTTTAGTCTCGCTAAAATTGTACTTCTTATCAATGAAAACTTTTATTTTTTCTTCCTCTATCCAATCTTTTATAATTTTTAGATCAAAGCCATTTGAATCAACAATTACCGATAAAAAACTTTTCTTAGAGAATTTAGAGATTAGTCTTCCAATAATACTTTCAAATTTAAATGGGTCTGTTGTAATAAATGTCCCATGAGTATTTAAAAAATCTTTAATTTTATTAAATGAAAAATTTCCATAACAATCATAAATTATATCATACTTATTTTTTTCTAAATTATTTGGAAAATTTTTCTCAGTATAATCAATAGCCTCATTTACAGAAAATTCATCACGCATCCATTGAGTGTTTCTATGGCTAGTTACCGAAGTAACATCGGCGCCCAATATTTTTGCTATCTGAATAGCGAAAATCCCAGTACCTCCTGATGCTCCATTTATTAAGATTTTATTACCTTTTTTAGCTTTAGCTAAAATAGCTAGAGCTTGGTAAGAAGTTAATGCAGCAAGCGGAACTGCAGCTGCATCGGATATCGGAAGATTAGACGGAATTTTAGCAAGAATAGATTCTTTGACTTTAATAAACTGTGATGATGTTCCTTCACTCAATTGAGATAGAAAGCCAAAGACCTTATCACCTACTTTAAAATTATTAACACTCTTTCCAATAGCAATAACTTCTCCACTGAAGTCTGATCCAGTTGTTCGAGGAAAAGTTCTGAATGTCATTAGCTTCAACATTCCATTCCTTAGTTTATAATCAAGTGGATTAAGGGAGAAAAAATTAACTTTAACTAAAACCTCTCCACCTAGAACGTCTTTTGGATTATTAATTTCTCC
>JAOLDG010000012.1 GCA_028339975.1 Hyphomicrobiales bacterium
ACAGCAATTACCAAAAAAATATATATAAATACTACGGTGAATTTATAGCCAATGATGAATTTTTTATTGGGAATAAAGATGGAGAAAAAATTGTTATAGAGTTCTTTGATTATAACTGCGGTTACTGCAAAAGGAGTTTTCCAGAACTAATGGAGCTGATATCTGAAAATAAAGATGTAAAGGTTATCTTAAAGGAATTACCTGTTTTGGGCGAAAGTTCAGTCTTGGCATCAAAAGCTGCAATAGCATCAAAAAAACAAAATAAGTATTTCCTTATGCATCAAGAGTTAATGAACCTTTCAGGAAAAATATCAATTAATGACATCAAAGATATTTCAGAAAATATTGGAATTAATTACGAACAACTCAAATCTGATATGAATAAAGATGAAACTGTACTATTAATTAAAGAAAGTTATAGGCTTGCTGATTTAATTGGGGTAAGAGGAACCCCTGCTTTTATTATTAATAAAAAATTAATTCCTGGAGCTATAGGAAAAGATGAAATGCTTAAGATTTTAAAAAATGACAAATAGAATACATATTTTAAATGGTCCTAATTTAAACCTCCTAGGAGAGAGAGAGCCGGATATATATGGCGTATCTTCCCTAAAGGATATTGAAAATAACTTAGTGACATTTGCCAACAGAAATGAAGCAGAAGTAATTTTCAGACAGACTAATCATGAAGGTGAACTTATAGAATTAATTCATGAGGCAGGCAAAAATGGTGATGGAGTTATTATTAATCCAGCAGGCTATACCCATACTTCAATTGCTCTTTATGATGCTCTTCTTGCTCTCAATATCCCTATTATAGAGGTTCATATATCAAATATTTATAAGAGAGAAAAATTTAGACATTCTTCTTATGTATCAATGGCTGCAAATAGTGTAATTAGTGGGCTGGGTGTGGATGGCTATACTGTTGCCTTAGAAAGTATGCTAAAAAATTTAAATAGTAATTAAAATTATGGAGATTAAGTGTGTCAGATTTTGATAAAGAATTAATAATTTCACTGTCAAAGCTTTTAGATCAAACTGGTTTAAGTGAAATCGAAATAGAGAATAAAAAGGTTGGAAGAGTAAAGGTTGCAAAGAATATTTTACAATCAGCTCCAGCTTTAACCTCCTCTCAAAGTATTCAAAAACCCAATTTACAAGATATTGAAACAACAGACGAGGATATAAACATAAAAAATGCTGTTTTATCTCCCATGGTCGGTACTGTGTATTTAAAACCAGATCCCGATTCTGATAACTTCATTAATGAAGGGGATAAGGTTAAAAAAGGTCAAACAATTCTAATTATTGAGGCAATGAAAACTATGAATAATATTGCATCAGATAAAGATGGAATTGTAAAAAAAATACTCGTAGAAAACGAGCAGCCAATTCAATTTGACGATCCATTAATTCTAATTGATTAAAATGTTTGAAAAAGTTCTCATAGCCAATAGAGGTGAAATAGCTGTTAGAATCTTAAGAGCGTGCAAAGATCTTGGGATACAAACTGTAGCAGTTTATTCAACAGCAGATAAAGAGGCCATGCATGTTAAAATGGCAGATGAAAGTGTTTGTATTGGACCCTCTCAGTCAAAAGAATCTTATTTAAATATTCCGTCTATAATAGCAGCATGTGAAATCTCAGGCGCTGACGCGGTTCACCCTGGATACGGATTTCTATCAGAGAATTCAAGTTTTGTTGAAAAATTAAATGCACATAATATTTCATTTATTGGCCCCTCATCTAACCATATAAAAACAATGGGAGATAAAATATTAGCAAAGAAGACTGCTGAAGAATATGGAATCCCTGTTATTCCTGGATCAGACGGAGAAGTCAAGGATCTTGAAGAAGCAACTCAAACTGGAGAAAAAATAGGTTATCCCATTATAATAAAAGCTTCTGCTGGTGGCGGTGGACGAGGAATGGTTGTTGTTCATAATGCTGATGATTTAGAAGCGTCAATAAAGAAAGCTAAAACAGAGGCTGATAAATCATTTGATAACGATACTATTTATATAGAGAAATATCTTCAACACCCCAAGCATATTGAAATCCAGATAATAGGTGATAATTTTGGAAATATGATTCATCTTGGAGAAAGAGATTGTTCAATGCAAAGAAGAAATCAAAAACTTCTTGAGGAAACCCCCTCAAAAGTAATTGATAATAAAACAAGAAATTATATTGGAGAACTTACCGTTAATGCATTAACTAAAATTGGCTACAGTGGAGTGGGAACCGTTGAATATCTATACGAAGATAATAAATTTTATTTTATGGAAATGAATACAAGGCTTCAAGTTGAACATCCTGTTACAGAAGAAATAACAAATTTTGACCTTGTTAAGGAACAGATACTGGTTGCAGCTAATCAAAAGTTATTGAAAAAACAAAGCGAAATAAAATTCTTTGGACACTCTATAGAATGTAGAATTAATGCAGAAGATCCCGTGAACTTTATTCCTAGCCCAGGAAAGATCATAAACTTTCATACGCCTGGCGGCCCTGGTGTTAGGGTTGATTCAGGTTGTTACAGTGGAATTACTATACCACCATATTATGATAGCATGATTGCCAAGCTAATAGTATTTGGGGAAGACAGGGATTCATGTCTTGCAAGGCTAGAGAGGGCCCTTGGTGAGTTTGTCGTTGAGGGAATTAAAACAACAATTCCATTTTATTTAGATATAATAAAAGAAGAGGAATTCTTAAATGGCACTTATGATATTCATTGGGTGGAAAATCACATGAAAAATAAGCAATAAATTACTCTCCATCATCAACAGAAAAGAGTGCTTCTCCAACAAGGCCAATTAAATCAACGGAACCCTGGGTAAATAATACCTCTTCGTTATTTAATAAAAAAATATCACTTCCGCCTGGTTCAATAGAAATATAGTTACCACCCAAAAGTCCGTCTGATGTTATTTTTGCAGAACTATCATCTGGGATTAAAATTTTCGAATCAATGGACATAAAAACCTTTGCTTCAAAAGTAGAGTTATCTAATTCTTGTCCAGCAACAGTTCCTATTTTAATACCGGACATACGAATATCTGAACCAATTTTTATTCCATCTATTCTATTAAAAAAAGCAGAGATATTATAATTATCGGAATTATTGAATTTCATGGAAGAAAAACCCAAGAATAAAAAAAGAATAGATATTAATATGACAAAAGCACCGACAATAGATTCGAAAATATTTGATCTCATTTTCTCTCCTCAGGAGACCAGGATTCATATGATTTATGAATTGATCTCTTAGTTTTTTTTGAAGCATTTCTAGGACTATAAAATTTTTCTGTTCCAGTATAATTCATTGTATGTTTTTTATACCAAGATTTTTCTTTCTTATCTATAACTGGAATTTCATCAGTTCTATAATGAATCCAATCGTGCCAATTTGCGTTGATTTTGGATGCATCCATTTTACCATTATATATAACCCAACGACTATCTGTATTTTTTTTGTTAATAAAGTATTTATTACCATCTAAATCTGATCCAACTAAGCGACCATTAATTAATGTATGTATTCTCGTTCCAAGAGTCTGACCATTCCACCATGTAAAAATTTCTAAAAGTAATTTTTTCATTTTTTAAGCAACAAATCAGTCGTCCCTCTGGTCAATCTTAATACTTAGATCGTTTAATTGATCGTCTGGAATCATTGAAGGAGCGCCCATTAGAACATCCTGAGCTTGCTGATTCATGGGGAAAGCAATAACCTCTCTAATATTATTAACTCCAGTTAACAACATTACTATTCTATCGATACCTGGTGCTATTCCTCCATGAGGAGGTGCTCCATATTTGAATGCACTAGACATAGCGCCAAATCTTTTCTCAACTTCACCTTTATCGTAGCCAGCTATTTCAAATGCTTTAATTAAAATATCTAGTCTATGATTCCTAATGGCACCAGATGATAACTCAATACCATTACAAACTATATCATATTGAAATGCCTTAACATCTAAAGGATCCATATTCTCCAAAGATTCTAAGCCTCCCTGAGGCATCGAGAAAGGATTATGTGAAAAATCAATTTTCTTATTTGATTCATCCCATTCATACATTGGAAAATCTACAATCCAGCAAAATTCAAAGCTATCATCTTTTATCAAATTTAAATCCTGACCAATCTTATCCCTTGCGCTTGAGGCAAATTGAATAAAATTCTTGGGAACTCCACATATAAAAAATATAGAGTCGCTATCGCTTAAATTAAATTTTTCTCTAATTATTTTTGTTTTATCTTCTCCGATATTTTTAGCTATTGGACCCGATCCCATTCCTTCTTTATAAAATATATAACCTAAGCCAGGCTGACCTTCTTTAATTGCCCATGCATTCATTTTGTCACAAAAGGCTCTTGATCCTCCACTTTTAGCGGGAATAGCCCAAACTTTAACATTAGAGTCTTTTTTAATAGAATCAGAAAATATTTTAAAACCTGAGTTTGTAAATATCTCAGTAACATCTGACATTTCTGTTGGATTTCTTAAATCAGGTTTATCAGTTCCATATTTTGATATCGCCTCTAAATAAGGAATTCTAGGAAAGTTTTGTGTTATATTTTTTTTTGGAGCAAACTCTATAAAAAGATCACGTAAAATTGGTTCAACAACACTAAAAATATCATCTTGATCAACAAAGCTCATTTCAATATCAAGTTGATAGAATTCTCCAGGCGACCTATCGGCACGAGCATCTTCATCTCTAAAACAAGGTGCAATTTGAAAGTAATTATCAAATCCTGAGGCCATTAAAATTTGTTTAAATTGTTGAGGTGCTTGAGGTAAGGCATAAAAAGTCCCAGGATGTACTCTAGAAGGTATTAAAAAGTCTCTAGCGCCCTCAGGACTAGAGGCAGTCATAATAGGTGTTTGAAACTCTAGAAAATCTTTTTCAATCATTCTTTTTCTAATGGACTGAATAATTTTAGATCTCATAACAATATTATTATGAAGAGTTTCTCTCCTTAAATCTAAGAATCTATATTTTAACCTAATATCTTCAGGGTAATCAGGTTCACCAAAAACAGGTAGTGGCAATTCGTCAGACTTAGATAAAATTTCTATTCCCTCAACATAAACCTCAATATCTCCTGTTGGTAAATTTGAGTTTATCGTATCACCAGTTCTTTTAACAACTTTTCCAGAAACCTTAATTACTGATTCTGCACTTACCTTTTCGGCCTCATTGAATGCACTGCTATCGGGATCAAAAACTAACTGAGTTAATCCATAGTGATCTCTTAAATCAATAAAAAGAAGTCCGCCATGATCGCGCTTACGGTTAACCCAACCTGATAAATAAACCTCACTATCAACATTCTCAATTGTAAGCTCATTACATTTATGACTTCGATATTTATTCATTTTATTAACCCATGATTTATTGACGCAATAGGACAATTTAAAAGTGTTTTGTCAAGGACAACTAAACATTTATAATGTATACGATTTAAATGGAATTAATCAAAACAAATAAAGAGCTTAAGGAAGCCTGTAAGAAGCTAAATAAAGCAAAATTTATTACCATTGATACTGAGTTTATTAGAGAAAAAACCTACTGGTCAAAATTATGCCTCATACAGGTCTGCTCTGGTGAATTAGAATTTATTATAGATCCGCTAGAAGAAGATATTGATTTAAAGCCGTTTATTAAAATTCTAAATAAGAAATCCATATTAAAGGTATTCCATTCAGGAAGACAGGATATAGAAATTTTCTTTAAAATATCTGGTAAAATTCCTTCTCCTATATTTGATACTCAGATAGCAGCAATGGTATGTGGGTTTGGAGATTCTGTTGGTTATGAGAAATTAGTTGATAAACTACTTAGAAAAAAGATTGATAAATCATCAAGGTTTTCAAATTGGGCAAAAAGACCCCTGACAAATAAACAACTAAATTATGCAATTGGAGATGTTACGCATTTATTTGAAATTTACCCATTACTAAATGATGCATTAAAAGAAAAGAAAAGAACTAGGTGGTTAGATGAAGAATTAAAAATTTTAACTTCAGAAAATAC
Source organism: Hyphomicrobiales bacterium (assembly GCA_028339975.1). Classification (GTDB taxonomy): domain Bacteria; phylum Pseudomonadota; class Alphaproteobacteria; order MED-G09; family MED-G09; genus MED-G09. Next base: position 6,056 of record JAOLDG010000012.1, read on the forward strand.
CTACAATACTGACCCTGAGTTAGCATACAAAAGGCTTAAGATTAGAGGTTATGACCTTAAAACAAGAGGAGTAACATTTCAGCTAGCAAAGTGGAGAGAGGAAAGAGCTCAGAATAATAACATTCCAAGAGGAAGGGTTATAAGAGATGACATAATTTATGAATTATCATCTATGAAACCAAAATCAATAAATGAGATCATGAGCCTAAGATCATTCTCTAACGGCCTAAGGTTAAAAGAAAATGTTATAAATGAAATTCAAGAACAAATATTGATAGGTCTGTCTCTCAAAGAAGAAAATCTTCCAAAATTACCCGAAAAAAGAAAACTACCTCACGGAACAAACAGTAGAGTTTCTTTATTAAAAATACTTTTAAATTCAATATCTGAAGAAAATGAGGTTGCTCAAAAATTAATTGCCTCTACTCAGGATCTTGAGGATTTAATTGCCGATGACTCTGCTGATATCAAAACACTAAAAGGTTGGCGTTATGATTTATTTGGAAAGAAAGCGTTAGACTTTAAAAATGGAAAAGTAGCAATTACCATGGAAGAAAATAACGTAATTCTAAAATATATTTAAATTATAACTAAACCTACTTGAGTAATTCTTTAATCAAGGAAATTGAAATTGATTTATTTTTTGATAAAGAGGCATTATCAATTAAACTAATAATTTCTGAAATACCCGCATAAGATCTATCAATTCTTTTTAATAAATAAATAAGTATATTTGGTTTTATTAAAATTTGACGGTCATGAAAAAGTTTAAGAATTAAGGAATTCATTAAATCATCATTAGGTTCTAAAATTTTTATTCTTTGTAAGGAATCTAATCTAGACCTTAGGTCGGGAATTTTTATATTGATATTGGATAGTTCAGTTCCAGATGTTAAAAGTAAAATTCTTTTTAATTCTTTCGAAAGATTTATACAATGAAATAAATGCTCTTCTTCACTTTTAGACGAGATTAGGTCAATATCCTCTATAATTATTGCATCGTTTTCTTCAAATATTTTATAAATATCTAAATTAAAATTTTGCAATATTTTCCATTTATCAATTTCAATATTTTTACAAAATACATTTACTAGATGAGACTTCCCTGAGCCCTTTGGCCCAATTAAGACGCCCGTCCTAATATTATTTTTATAAAAAGAATCAATAAAATCTAAGGCTGCTTGATTACACTCGTTAACCATAAAATCCTCTCTTCCTAAGGCTAATCGGTTAGGCATTTTAATGGTGAGCTGTTCTTTATACATTTATGAACCTATTTTATATTACCAATAATACCCATATTCTTCAGCCATATCATTAAGTAAGTGAACCATGATGATAGAGTAGAAAAAGCTATTAGTATTGCGAAAAAAGGAAGAATATGTAAATCTAAGTTATCTATACTTTCTCGAGTTGAGAGATTGAATAGTATTAATCCTATATAAAAAATTTGAAGAAAGGTATTTATTTTACTAGAAATAATCGGTTCTATTTTCAAACTACTCTCAATTAGCCAAGAAATTATAACCGCACCTAAAATAGCTAAATCTCTAGAAACAATTAGAATTATTAGCCATGGAGGGATGGCTCCAACATAACCTAAGGCTAAAATAGATGATACTATCAGGGCTTTATCAGCAATTGGATCAAGATAGCTTCCTAAGAGAGTTTTTTGATTAAATTGTTTCGCTATAAAGCCGTCCAATGCATCAGATAAGCCACTCAATACAAAGAAAATCAATCCAAATTTATAATAGCTAGAAAAAATTAACCAAATTATTACTGGGGTAAGTAACAATCTAAAAACAGTTATAATATTTGCAAAATTCATTTAATTAACCTTTAAGAAAAATAATAATGATATATTTATTTATTTATAATAAAAGAGTTTATTATGATTAATATTAATTAAAGTTTGAGGCATACGAATTGTCAGAAGAAAAGATAGATAAAGGGTTTAATGAGGATAAAAAAATAACCTATTCCTCATCTGGTGTTGATATAGAAAAAGCCAATGATCTAATTGAAAATATAAAACCTATAGCAAAAAAAACACAAAGACCTGGGGCTGATACTAAAATTGGTGGGTTTGGAGGAGTCTTTGATCTTTCTTTTTGTGATTATAAGGATCCTTTACTTGTATCATCAACCGATGGTGTTGGAACAAAGCTGCTTTTAGCAATAGAGCATAATTTTTATGATAATATTGGTATAGATCTTGTTGCAATGTGTGTTAATGATTTAATTGTTCAAGGTGCCGAACCACTTTATTTTTTAGATTACTTTGCCACTGGTGTATTATCAAATGATGTGGCTACAAAAATTATCGAGAGTATTTCAGAGGGATGCATACAGTCAAACTGTGCCTTAATAGGAGGTGAAACTGCAGAAATGCCAGGACTGTACGAGAAAAAACATTTTGATTTAGCTGGATTTTCAGTTGGTATTGTAGAGAGAAATTGCTTACTTCCAAATAAGAATATAGAGGAAGGAGATATAATTATTGGTTTACCATCAAATGGTCTTCATTCAAATGGCTATTCATTAGTTAGAAATATCATTAAACAAAAAAATATTACAACATCGCTCCCAATGCCAAATGATAGTAAGAAAACAATTTCAGAGGTTCTCTTGGAGCCTACCAAAATATACGTGAAGTTAATTCTAGATTTATTAAAAAATGTTGGCGGTATAAAGGCTATTTCTCATATAACAGGCGGAGGTATAACTGAAAACCTTCCTAGAATATTTCCTAATTCAGAAATCAATGCTCAAATTAATTTATCATCCTGGGATAGGCCTGAAATATTTAGCTGGTTAAAAAATTTAGGGAACATAGATGAAGAAGAAATTCTTAAAACTCTAAATTGTGGAATTGGCTTAGTTTTGATTGTAAGCCCGAATGATGCTAAAAATATAAAAGATTATCTTAATAAAATTGATGAAGAATTTTTCATTGTTGGTGAGATCATAAACAATAAAAAAAATATTTCTGGAATTATATTTAATAAGGATTAGTTAGAAGATGAGAGTTGGGATTTTAATATCAGGTTTTGGCTCAAATATGATAAAATTATTAGAATCCTGTGAAAAAAAAAGTAGTAGCGCATCAATTGGGTTGGTTTTTTCAAATAACCCTAGAGCTGATGGTTTAAAATATGCTCATTCTAAAGGAATAAAAACCGTATCAATTGACCACAAAGATTTTAAAGAAAGAAAATTATTTGATGAAAAGGTTAATAAAACTTTATTGGATAACAATATAGATTTTATATGTAATGCAGGATTCATGAGAATACATAGTGAAGATTTTGTTAATAATTGGTTTAATAGGCATTTAAATATTCACCCATCTCTCCTACCCTCTTTCAAAGGATTGGATACACATAAAAGGGCATTAGATGCAGGAGTAAAATTTGCAGGCTGTACTGTTCACCTCGTGAGAGCTGGCGTTGATGAAGGGCCAATAATTTCTCAGGCCGCGACCTCAATCAGATCAATTGATAATGCTGAGTCACTAGGAAGTAAAATTTTAAAACTAGAACACAAACTATACCCTATCTGTCTTCAGCTATTTGCTGAAAAATTAATAACAGTTAGTAACGATAAAGTTAGCTATAAAGCTGAAGCTATAAAAAAATTAGAAGAATTCAAAGTTTAATATTATGCATTAATCTCACTTGGATCAAAGAAAAATGAAATCTCTATTACCGCATTATCCTCAGAATCAGAACCATGAACAGAGTTAGCTTCAATATTTAAAGCATATTCTGCTCGAATAGTACCGCTATCCGCTTCTTCTGGATTTGTTGCCCCCATAATATCTCTATTCCTTTGGATTGCATTATCCCCTTCGAGAACCTGAACCACTACTGGCCCAGAAGTCATAAAGCTCACTAAATCATTATAAAAAGGTCTTGCTTTGTGAACAGAATAAAAAGCTTCTGCCTTTTCCTTTGTTAAAAGCATTCTTTTTTGAGCAATAATTGATAAACCTCCATCCTCAAACTTTTGAATGATTTTACCGGTAATATTTCTTTTTACTGCATCGGGCTTGATTATTGATAAAGTTCTTTGTGATGTCATAATTTTCTCCTTTAATTATTACTAATCCATTTTCCATTCTGGTCTTGCTCAAAAGATTTTTGAATGTAATCTAAATCTTTGATTTCACGTTTATATGATTCTAATTCATCCGTAACCTTAAGATTCTGCTCATTAAATATATAAATACACCTACTCCAGTTTTTAGGGTTATTAATGGCAACTCCATCAATTGAGAAAATAGCATTTGCCTTATTTGGATTTTCTTCATTGCAGGTTAAATAAACTTTATTTCTCTCTGGACTTAAATCACTTTGACTACCGTGAGGTATGAAGGAAACATCATTAAAGGTCCACAATAAATCATTAATTTCTTCCATTCTTTCAATATTGTCCAAAAGAACAACAGAGTTCCAATTCATAGAGATTGATTTTTCTATTAGAGAAATTAAAAATAACTCAACACTCAAGTTTTTTAACTTATAAAAAAAAATCTCAGTCAAACTTTACTCATAAAATTTTGCAACAAGAGTATCTAGAAGATTAACTCCAAATCCAGAAGCCCAGCTAGTATTGATAGAGTTTTTTTCCATTCCTGTTGCAGTACCTGCAATATCAATATGGGCCCATGGAACTTTATTAACAAATCTCTGAAGGAACTGAGCAGCAGTTATTGATCCAGCTCCACCCATTCCAATATTTTTCATATCAGCAAATTGAGAATTAATCATTTTATCATAAGAGCTGGATAGTGGTAATCGCCAAACCATATCACCAGAATCTTGACCGGCCTCAAAGAGCTTATCGGAAAGACTATCATTGTTACTAAATATACCTGCCATTTTATTACCGAGTGACATTACTATAGCTCCAGTTAAGGTTGCCAAATCAATCATAATTTCAGGTTTAAACCTATCCTGCGCATACCATAATGCATCTGCAAGCACTAGACGGCCCTCTGCATCAGTATTTTGAATTTCAATCGTTTGCCCAGACATAGATTTTATAATATCACCTGGTTTCTGAGCTGTTCCATCAGGCATATTTTCAACTAGACCAACAACTCCAACAACATTGGCTTTTGCTTTTCTTAAGGCAAGTGATTTCATCAAACCAACAACGGCTGCCGATCCGCCCATATCGCCTATCATCTCCTCCATTTTATTACCTGGTTTTAATGATATTCCACCTGAATCAAAGCAAACCCCTTTTCCAACAAAGCATAGAGGTTTTGTTTTTTTATTCTTTATCCCTTCCCACTTCATTATAACTAGCTGACTATCATATTGGCTACCTCGGCCAACACCCAGTAAGGAGTCCATGCCTAATTTTTTCATTTTCGTTTCATTCAGGACTTCAATCTTTAAGCCATAGCTAGATAAAGTCTTTATTCTTCTTGCATAATCTTCAGGGTTTAAAATATTACTAGGTTCATTCACTAAATCTCTTGCAAGAAAAACTCCCTCAGCTACTGATTTTTTGTGAATAAATTGTTTCGATAGTGACTGATGCCTTTTTGAAAAAATCTTAATAGCTTTGGGATGACTGACTTTAACTTTCTTAGTTTTATATTTATCAAATCTATAAGTAGCAAGAACTGCGCCATAACCAATTCTTAGAATTGAATCATCGCTGGCAATATTTTTTGAAATTAAAACATCAATACTATCAATTGAATTATTATTTAATTGTGTAACCTTTCCTCCAATAATATCAAGATCTCTAAACGATAAATCAGAGCTATCACCAGAACCAATAATTATAATTTTTGAGTAGCCACTTTTGCCTCCACCTATAATTTTAATAGAGTCTAATTTTTTAAAATTAAAATTCTCATTTGCAATTGCATCCTTGATAGGATTGAGGATATTTTTATTTAAACCATCTATCTTTGATAGTGATTTTTTATCACTTATAATTACTAAAGTTTCTTTTTTTTCAGACAGTTTATTAACAAAACTTACTTTCATAACGTTCTCCAAATTTTAATCATTTTATCATCTGTTAACATTATTTATCGCATAAGGGTATAGTTTGTCGTATATAATACAATATAAATGAAAAAAATTGATAAATACATAATCAGCAAGATTGCTTTTGCTTTTGCTTTAGTTTTGATAGGAATGCTCTCTCTAGCATGGCTTAGTCAAGTTCTTAAAATGCTTGACGAAATTGTTATGCGAGGAGCGGATTTAGGATCATTTTTTATTCTGACAGTTACCGTTCTTCCAAATATAATTTCCCAAATTATTCCTTTGGCGGTTTTCGCTGCTACATCATTTACCCTTCAATCACTTTCATCAGATAAAGAGATGGTAGTTCTTTTAACTTCTGGAATGAAGCCAATCAGATTATTTAGGCCTTTTTTAGTATTTGGATTAGCATCAACTATTTTACTAACTTCATTTTCTTTATTTTTAGCACCTAGTGGTATGAGGTATACAAAATTAAAAATACATGAAATTCGTCATGACTTATCAGGTACCTTAATTAGAGATGGAATGTTCTCTATGCCAGCAAAAGGCTTGACAGTCTATGCTCATAAAAAAGATGATGATACATCAATTGATGGAATCTTAGTACATGATAATAGAGATATGTTATCAACTGTGACGTATTCTGCAGAAAAGGGTTATTTAATTAACGAGAATAATAGTCCAAAACTAATACTTTTAAATGGAAATATTCAACACAGAAATTTATCAATTAATGGTCCGGGAATGACAACAATTAGCTTTGAAAAGAATGAATATCTTTTTTCAGATTTCCTAAATCAAGACAATAATTTCAATTATGATGCCAGTCAAAGATATATAGGAGATTTGCTATTTCCAAAAAAAGATGATGAATATGCCAATTCAAGAAAAAACTCTCTTAAGGCTGCTGGCAATCATAAATTAGCTCAATTAATTCATCCATTAGCATTAATTATTTTTTCATTTTCAATATTTATAAGTGGGAAGTTTGATAGAAGAGATAGAAGCAGAAATATTCTCAAACT
>JAOLDG010000013.1 GCA_028339975.1 Hyphomicrobiales bacterium
GTCTAGAAGAATTTCTAAAGCGAATGATAGTGATATTTTTCTTGCAGTTAAGCTTTCTTTTTTAAAGCTTCCGGGGATGATTTTTGAAATATTACCCTTTATTGTCCTTTTTGGTTCCTTAAGTACTTTTTTTGTAATGGCAAGACGGTCAGAGTTAATTATAGCAAGAGCCAGTGGTATATCAATATGGAGATTACTGCTACCTGGAGTAAGCTTAATACTTTTTATAGGGTTTTTTGTGGTAATAGCTCTTCAACCATTAATCGCCACATCAACATATAAATTTAAAGAACTTGAGGCTAGGCATCTAAGAGGTCAGCCAAGTCTGGTTACATTGTCAGAAAATGGCTTATGGCTTAAGGATATGAATAAAGAAGATAAATCGTATAGGATAATAAATTCTTTAGGTCTTGAAAAACAAGCAAGCAATCTTGAAAATGTAATTTTTTTCAATCATTCTAAGACCGGTAAACTAACAAGTAGATTTGATGCTCAAGGCGCATTATTAAAAAAAAATTCTTGGGAACTATATAATATATGGATATATGAAAAGGAAAAGAAACCAGAATTTAAAAATAAAATAACAATCAAGACCGACTTAACACCTAGTCAAATTCAAGAAAACTTTGCTCCGCCCGAAACAATATCGGTATGGAATCTTCCTAAATTTATAAAAATTGCTGAGCAAGCTGGTTTTACTGCAACTAGACACAAAACAAAATTACATTCTATTTTAGCTTTTCCCTTTTTTCTCGCTTCAATGCTGATTATTGCTGCGCCATTTTCGATTAGATTTATAAGAACAGAAAAAACTAATAGTTTAATTTTATCTGGCTTATTATGCGGTCTTTTACTCTATACTTTTTCAAGTGTTATATCAGCTTTTGGGTCATCAGGTATTATAAATCCAATGTTAGCAGCCTGGGCACCGCCAACATTAGCGATACTTTTAGGTGTTAGTGTTCTCATATATATTGAGGAAGGTTAAATGATAATATCTATAATTATTTCCCTATTATCTGTCTTATTTTTCCCTGTTTATGGGCAAGAAAATATATCAAACTCCATAGAATCTGATAAAATTGAATATCTAAATGACAGTAGTGAAATTAAGGCGATAGGTTCTGTAAAAATCACTAGAGGAAATTTTGAACTTAATGCTGATGAGATTCTATTTAATCAAAAAAATAATATTATTGAAGGCAATGGTAATATTATTATTAAAGAGAGGGGTGGGCCAACAATCATAGCTTCGCAATTTAAACTTTCCTCTGATCTAAATGATGGAATTATTAAACTACCGTCACTCGTAACAAAGGACGGAACAAACATATCATCTGCTTACGCAATCAGAAGTGGAGGGAAGTCTATTGTATTAAAAAAAGGAATTTTTTCTCCGTGTAAAAAATGTCAGAATTCAGACAAGAAAGTATCATGGCAGGTTAAAGCGAATAGAATTATTTATGATGAAGTCAGCGGAAATATTATATATGAAGGTGCAAAATTTGAATTATTTGGATTTCCTATTTTTTACGTTCCAATAGCAACCCACCCAAGCCCAGATATAAAAAGAAGAACCGGCTTTCTGGCTCCAGAAATAATGACTTCTGGAGACCTTGGATTAAGTATTAAGACCCCTTATTTTATGAATTTAGCTCCAAACTACGACTTAACTATTACACCTTGGGCAATAACGAAAGGAGCGCTTGTAGCTGAAGGTGAATGGAGACAAAGATTTAAAAGGGGTAAGCTTAATTTTCATATTATTGCGGCCTCTTTGAACGATGATTTTAAATCAAAAACTGTAAATATAAATGATGATTGGAGTGCCATAATAAATTCACCATTCAATAGCCCTGAAAACTTAAGCGCAATTAATAAAAAACTAGCATTTGATTATGACGATAATACTCACTCCATCACAAATGTAGAGGTTGCAGATAAAGATGATAGCCGCCCCTCATCAATAGCAGATTCAATAGGATATGACTTTAGAGGATCATTTGCTGCATCAGGAAATTTTCAATTTAATAATTGGAACCTAGATTTCAGTGGTAAATTTGTTTCTGATGATACTTTTTTGAGACGATTTAATTTAGGTGATGAAACAGATATTAAATCTTACTTGTCTCTTTCAAGGCACTGGGGAAATGCTAAGTTGAAAATAAATTCTATATATTATTCATCCCTACTTCCTGAAAAAGAGGGTTCAGAGCCATTAATTCTTCCTGAAGTAAAATTTTCCTGGAATCCTGAAAAAATAATTTTCGGTGGAAAATCAAAAATATCTATTAATACACTTGGAATCGTAAGAAAAACCGACGGAAATACCTATAGAGTTTCGAGTGAGATTGACTGGGAAAGACAGATTATAAACAATAATGGTCATATATTTAAATTAAATTTAAATATACGAGGGGATGCGTATAGAACAAGTAAAAAGTGGACACCAAATAATTCATCGAGATTATTTTTAGCAAATCCTCTTGGACAAACTAGGGATATTTATCGATTGCTTCCATCTGTTGATATAGAGTGGAAGCTTCCTTTAAAGTATGATTTTTCAAATACTATAATTGAACCAATTATTCAAATTGCCTACTCTGTTGATAGTAATAAAAATATAGAAATACCTAATGAAGATTCTATTAGCTTTGAGTTAAATTCTCATAATATTTTTACCAGAAACAGAATGCCCGGTATAGATCTATGGGAAACAGGAAGCAGAATAAATTATGGATTTAAATTTTCTCATTTTTTTAATGAGAGTGGTGTTTTTTCAGCACTAGTTGGGCAAAGTTATAAATTTAAAAATCCTGATTCATTTGAAAAAGGCTCAGGATTAGACGAAAAGTTATCTGATTTTGTTTTAGATTTTCTTTTCAGGCCTAATAAAGAGATAACCATATCTTACAAAGGAAGACTTGATGATAATGATATTGATTTAAGAAGATCAGAGTTTGATATGCTTATAACTTATCCAAAATGGGGTATTAGAGCCGGTCATGTTCTTTTAAATAATGTCGAAATCTTAAATTTCAAAGAACAAAGAGAAGCTCGCCTAGCAACTTTTTTTAATATTACAGAAGGTTGGCTTATTCAGGCTGCCCTTCGTTATGATGTAGTTTCTAAAAATTCCTTAAACAACAGAATTTCGGCAGTTTATATTGATGATTGTATGTCATTTGAAATAGGATTTAGAAGAAAATTTTCAGAGTATAGAGATCTAAAACCTTCTAATTCATTTATGATTAAATTTAATGTATTTACTTTTGGTGGCGGAACGTTAGATAGTTCTGATCGTATATCAAAATTATGGGAAAACTAGAATTCTTTTTTTAATGACTTACTTATTGATAAAATGATGATTAATTATAAAAACATCTTAATAATATTAATGCTTATCACTTCATTGTTTGGCAAAGAAATATTAGCTCAAGAAACCCAAGCTATCTCAGTAATAGTAAATGATGAAGTCATTTCCAGATATGATGTTAATCAGAGAGTTAGGCTTATCTTGGTAACATCTGGAATACCTCCAACAGAAGAAAATTTAAAAAGAATTGAAACTCAGTCAGTTAAAGCCCTTATAAATGAAAGAATTCAACTCCAAGAAGCTTCTAAATTAGAGGTTCCAGAATCACAAGAAGAAATCCAACTTATGCTTGATCGAATTGCAAGAGGAAATCAAACGACCAGCGAGGGTATTATTGAAAATATAACTAGCCAAGGAGTTAAAGTTGACACGCTGATTAGTCAAATTAAATCTGAACTTCTTTGGAATAAGATAGTTAGAGGAAGGTTTGGTTCATATATAAATATAAGTGATGATGAAATTAATATTGTCTATAACCGTACAATAGAAAGTATCAATAAAGTTCAGTATGATATCTCAGAAATTTTTATAGGATTTGAGGATGAGAGAGAAGAAAAAGAATCTAAAGAATTAGCAGATAAACTGGTTGAACAACTAAAAAATGATATAGCTTTTGAGCCCGTTGCTCAGCAATTTAGTCAGGCACCTTCATCTGGACAGGGTGGACGTATAGGCTGGGTTTCTGAAGGTCAATTAGATCAGGAAATTATAACTGGAATAGAAAATCTTTTATCAAGCTCTATTTCAAAACCGATTAAAACAGTTAACGGTTATTATATTATAAAAGTTAACGGAAGATCTGAAGAAGGAGGTAAGAATCCTATGAAAAATCAATACAACCTAACTTCGGTTACCTTTTCAAAAGAAGATAAGGTTTCAGCGAATGATTTTTCTGAAAATTTCGTATCATGTAAAAGACTAGAATCTCTTTTAGAAAATTATAATGAAAAAGAAATAAATGTTATTGGAGATAGACTTCTTCAAGAACTGCCAACTGAACTGCATGATGAACTTTTAAGAAAGGATGCTGGCGACACTCTCTCTCCAAGACTTTCCGAGGAAACAATAGATATAATATTGATTTGCGATAGAAAAGACGATATTGGAGTTCAGGTAAATAAAAATACCATTGAGGATAATATTTACTCACAAAAACTAGGTATGATGTCTCGAAGACATTTACGTGATTTACGGCGTGATGCAGTCATTGAGTATCGATAAAAAATTCAATAACCTACCTTTGGCTATTACGATGGGTGAGCCTGGTGGAATAAATAGTGAAATTTTTTTAAAAGCAGTCAGTAAAACCAGGACAATAAAAAAATTTATAATATGTGATCCCTCCTGGATTGAAGCCTCATTAAAACTTTTCAAAATAGATCTCCCAATCAATATAATAAATGATCCTTCTGAAATAAAGCTCAATTCAGTAAACATTTTTCCAACTAAAGAAGATGTCGTCTTTAGGATAGGAAAGCCAAATAAAGATAATAATGCCGCCATCATTGAGTCAATTGATACAGCCATCTATCTGGCAAAAAATAAAAAGGTTTTAGGGATTGTAACCCTTCCAATATATAAGAAAATTCTTATGGATGATGGTTTTAAGTTTCCAGGTCATACCGAATATCTTTCACATAAAGACAAATCGGACTCATTAATGATTTTAATGACTAAAAAATTAAAGGTTGCAACTGCAACAACTCATGTACCAATAAGCAAGGTATCAAACTCATTAAATAAATCTTTGCTTATCAATAAGATTAATATTCTTAATAAAAGTTTGATTGAAGATTTTAATATACCTTATCCTAAGATAGCAATATCATCCTTAAACCCTCACGCTGGCGAAGAGGGAAGAATTGGTAAGGAAGAAATTGATATAATAATTCCTGCAATCGAGGAGTTAAATAAAAATAATATTAATGCAAAAGGTCCATTTCCTGCTGATACTCTTTTTAATAAGGATAATTTAAGCGAGTTTGATGCTAGATTATGTATGTTTCATGACCAAGCTATGATTCCTATAAAAACTCTAGATTTTTTCAATGGTATAAATTTTACTTCAGGACTATCGTTTGTGAGAACTTCGCCTGATCATGGAACGGCATTTAACATTTCTGGAAAAAATATAGCTAATCCCGACAGTCTTATTTCATCAATTAAGAATGCAGTACTTATAGCAAAAAATAGAAATAATAATGCATAAAGATAATAATAATTCTTTAAAGCAAATATTAGTTGATAATCAAATAAGTGCAAAAAAAAGATTTGGTCAAAACTTTCTCCATGACAAAAATATCATTAGACAAATAGTAAGGGCATCAAAGCCGGAAAATAAAAATATAATAGAGGTTGGTCCAGGGCCTGGATTATTAACAAAGATTCTTTTAGAGAGCGGTACAAAAAGTATTTTTGCGATTGAAAAAGACGAATCATTTTTACCTATATTAAATAATTTAAAAAAAGAAAGTCTTACAAAATTTGATTTTTTAATTGCAGATATTTTAAAGGTTGATTTAGATAGTTTAATAGAAGGTAACTACTCGGTAGTATCGAATCTTCCATATAATATATCAGTACCTTTTATAATATCTTTAGTTGAGCAAGAACAACCTGTGAAATGGGAGAGCTTAACATTAACTGTTCAAAAAGAAGTTGCTGATAGAATGCTTGCAGATATTAATTCAAAACAATATGGAAGGCTGAGTGTTTTAATTCAATGGAGGAGTTTTATTGAAAAAATATGTGATATTAAGCCAACATGTTTCATTCCTGAACCAAAAGTAATGTCAACAGTTATAAGAATTAGACCAAAAAATTATATCAAAAAACCATCTATTGAAAGCTTCCAGAAAGTAGTTTCTGCAGCTTTCGGATTTAGAAGAAAAACATTAAAAAGAAGTCTTGGTCAGCTTGGTATTGATGGAGAGAGTCTAGCAATTAAGGCTGGCATTAATCCAAAATTAAGAGCTCAAAATTTAACAGTTGATAATTTTTGTGATTTAGCAAAAATATATGAAAACTTAAAGATCCTTTAGCAAGTTGTCTATTGTATCTTGAATTTTAATCTGACGAGACCTTTTTAAACCCTCTGCTATAATTATTGATTCAATTTTACTCAAGCTTTCCTCAAAATTTTCATTAATTATTATATAATCATATTCTGCATAGTGACTAATTTCATTTGAGGCTTTCGACATTCTCCCCTTAACAATCTCATCGGAATCTTGATTCCTTTGTAATAATCTTCTTTCTAGCTCTTTTGCTGATGGTGGAAGAACAAAGACCTTAATTAAATCATCTTGTAACGAATTCATTAATTGTTGGGTTCCCTGCCAATCAATATCAAACAAAATATCCATCCCAGAATCAAGGGCGTCCATAATTGGTTTTTTTGGGGTTCCATAGTAGTGATCAAAAACTTTTGCAGATTCCAAAAACTCATTGTTCTTCTGCATTTCATTAAACTTAGATTCTTCAATAAAAAAGTAATCACTTTCATTAATTTCACCCGGCCTAGGAGGACGTGTCGTGCAAGAGACTGATAGGAAAAGTTTTTTATTTCTTTCTAATAACTTCCTAGATAAAGATGTTTTTCCTGCCCCCGATGGAGAAGATAAGACAAGAGTTATACCCCTTCTTTCATTATTCAAATCATTATTCATAAGATCAATTATAGTAGCGTGAAAAAATTAAGGAAGCATTAGTTCCGCCAAATCCAAAAGAATTTGATAAAACTGCATTGATTTCCTTTTCCTTACTCTCATGAGGAACTAGATCAATTTTAGTTTCTACAGAGGGATTGTCCAAATTTAGAGTTGGGGGAATAATATTTTCTTTTATGCACATAATACTAAATACGGCCTCAACCGCTCCAGCAGCACCTAAAAGGTGGCCAGTAGATGATTTAGTGGAAGACATACATAAGCCATCAACATCACCTTCAAAAGCTCTCTCTATAGCCCTAAGCTCAATTTCATCACCCAAAGGTGTTGATGTTCCGTGAGCATTAACATAATCAATTTCTTTTGGTGATATACCTGATTCATTTAAGGCCATTAAAATTGATCTATATGCCCCATTACCATCCGCCGAGGGTGAGGTTATATGAAACGCATCTCCAGATAGTCCATAACCCTTTAACTCACCATAGATTTCAGCATTTCTAGATAAAGCATGCTCAAGTTCTTCAAGGACAATAAAGCCTGCTCCCTCGCCCATAACAAATCCATCTCGGTCAGAATCATATGGTCTAGAGGCTTTTTCAGGAAAGTCATTGAAATTAGTGCTTAAAGCTCGGCTTGCAGAAAATCCAGCCATACCAACAGGGCATATAGCAGCTTCGGCACCGCCTACAACCATGATATCAGCTTTATTACTTCTAATTATTTGAGCGCCCTCACCAATTGAGTGTGAACCTGAAGCACATGCAGTAACAGCAGCTAAGTTAGGACCCTTTAAGTTATTTCTAATTGAAATCTGTCCTGCCGCTAAATTAATTAAAGCTCCTGGAATGAAAAAAGGGCTAACCCTTCTTGGTCCTTTTTCCTTTAAAAGAAGAGATGTTTTTTCAATACTTGCTAAACCACCTATTCCCGAACCAACACCAACTCCCGCTCTAAAAGAATCATCTTCAGAGATAGGCAACCAACCAGAATCTTTTATGGCCATTTCTGCAGCAGCAATTCCATACAATATAAATGTATCAACCTTTTTTTGATCTTTAGCAGAAACCCAGTCGTCTGGATTAAAAGACCCATCACCAGAGGATATACCCTCTCCCAAGGGAACTTCACAAGCTATAGTGCAAGGAAAGCCAGTAGCATCAAATCGAGTAATTGAAGACGCACCAGATTTACCAGAAATAAGATTTTTCCAAGAAGTATTCGTATCTCCTCCAAGAGGAGTTACAGCACCTACTCCAGTAACAACAACTCTACGCAATGAAGGATCCAATCGTCAAAAATACTAGCTTTTAGTTGAGTCAATAAAACTAATTGCATCACCAACAGATAAAATACTTTCAGCTGCATCGTCTGGTATTTCTATACCAAATTCTTCTTCAAAAGCCATTACAAGCTCGACAGTATCTAAACTATCAGCTCCAAGATCTTCAATAAAACTTGCAGAAGCTGTTACTTTATCTGCATCTACTCCTAAATGTTCAACTACTATTGCCTGAACTTTTTCTAGTGTATCGCTCATTTTATATTCCTTTTAAATTATTCTTAATATTAACAAGATTTTATTAGTCTGAATCATTATTATGCGATTTAGCACATTGAAGTCAGTTATACAAGAATCTGATTAATTAAGTTGTAAATTAAACCATCAACATTCCGCCATTTATATGAAGTGTTTGACCGGTAATATAACTTGCACTATCAGATGCAAGATACGAGACAGCGCTGGATATATCACTTGGTACACCCAATCTATTTAATACAACTGATTTAAGTATTTCATCTTTTCTAGAATCACTTAGATTTGAGGTCATATTGGTTTCAATAAATCCAGGTGCAATACAATTGACCGTTATTGATCTTGAGCCTACTTCTTGGGCTAATGATTTAGACATTCCAATTAAAGCTGCTTTTGAAGCAGAATAATTTGCTTGTCCAGCACCGCCTAAAGTTCCAATTACAGAAGTAATATTTATAATTCTGCCATATCTTCTTTTAACCATACCTTTTAAAATTAGCTTAGTTATCTTAAAAGTTGAATTTAGATTAACATTAATAACGCTATTCCATTGCTCGTCAGACATTCTGAGGAAGATGTTATCATCAGTTATTCCTGCATTATTAACTAAAATATCGATATGACCTAATTTTTCTTCAGCATCCTTAACCAGGGTATCAATTTCATTACTGTTTGATAGGTCTGCAATACTTATTGTAGTATTTTCTCCTAACTCACCTTGAAGCTTTCTTAGCTCTTCTTTATTTCTTCCAGTCAAGCATACATGTGCTCCCTGTGCAATAAGGTCCTCTGCTATGGCTCTTCCCATTCCTCCGCTAGCACCAGTTAGTAAAACTTTTTTTTCTTTTAAATTAATCATTAAAATCCTCATTATCCAAATAGGAGAGAAAACTCTCAACACTAGTCTTATCATTAACAGGCCTTCTGTTAAATGATGGACAACTTCTTTTTGCAAGGTTGCTTAAAACTGCTCCGCTGCCTATTTCAATATAATCAATTACTCCATTATTATTAAACCTAGTCATTGTCTCTCTCCATCTGACCATTTCTGTAACTTGATTAATTAAATTATCTTTTATTTTACTAGTAACATTATTAGACTCAACAGTTACATTTGATAGAACAGGAACGATAGGCTCAAGTAAATTAACACTTTTAAGAGTCTCACCCATAATTTCTTTCGCAGGCTGCATTAATGGGCAATGAAAAGGTGCGCTAACAGAAAGCTGAATAGCTTTTTTTGCTCCATTTTTTAAAAAAATATCTAAAGAATTCTCAATATCAATCTTTAGACCGGATATAACAACTTGAAGATCAGCATTATCGTTCGCAGGATAGACTTTCTTATCTAAGTTATTTTTGTTAATGACCTCAATAACTTTATCAACTGATAAGCCCAGTATAGCAGCCATTGAACCTTGTCCTTTAGGGACTGCAGCTTGCATAGCTTTACCCCTTACTTTTAGCAATAAAGCTACATCTCTCAATGATAAACCTTCAGAAGCCGCTAGTGCCGTGTACTCACCTAATGAATGACCAGCTAAAATATCGGAGATTAAATGAATTTTAAATCCGCGTTCTTTAAGGATCCTTATAATCGCCATACCGACAGCCATAATTGCTGGTTGGGTATTCTCAGTTAAAGTAAGGTCTTCCAATGATCCTTCAAACATGATTTTAGATAAATTTTGTTTAAGAGTGTCGTCAACCTCTTCGAAAACTCCCTTAGCCTCAGGGAATGAATTATACAAATCTTTTCCCATGCCTACAAACTGACTTCCTTGTCCTGGGAAAACAATTGCCTTCATTTTAGATACTCCCTAACTTTCTTATATTAAATTCAATTAACGACATTATAACAAGCTTGCAAATTAAACTTTAATATATTAAAGAACTCCTTAGTTTTTAAAATAAATTTTAAAAGGAACATAATGCCATATTACGAGCATGTATTTATAACTAGACCAGAGATTGCTCCTCAGCAAGTAGAGAAACTAGTTGAAGAAGTAAAAGCTATTATTAAAGATAATGGTGGTGAGGCAGTCTACACTGAATATTGGGGATTAAGAGACCTTGCTTATAAAATCAAAAAAAGTGAAAGAGGTCACTATTCTTTACTAAGAATAGACAGTCCTAGTGCGGCCATCCATGAATTAGAGAGAGTTCAAACACTTAATGAAGATGTTTTAAGATTTTTAACTACAAAAACTGAAGATTTAAGTCAGGAAACTTCTCCAGTAATGAAGGCCTCTGTTAAAAAAGAAGGCTCATACAGCTCAAATAGGAGTGCTTAATAATGAGTAACCATGCTATTCCAAATATTACACAAATTCCGACAAAAAGACCTTTTCTTCGTAGAAAAAAAACCTGTCCATTTTCTGGAGATAAATCTCCAAAAATTGATTATAAAGATACAAAGTTGTTAAGAAAATACCTCTCTGAAAGAGGTAAAATGATACCTAG
>JAOLDG010000014.1 GCA_028339975.1 Hyphomicrobiales bacterium
TTTTTCTTCATTCCCTTCAACATCAATTTTCATAGCTGAAATCTTTTTGATTTTTTCATCAGTAATAAATTCTGACAATTTTTTTCCAATAACTAAATTTTCACCTGTTTCAGAAATTACCCCTTGTCCAAGATTTTCTTCAGGCGTATCTAAATTAAATTTTCCAGATTTATCCATTAACGCCATTTCTCTTGGGTATATTGGTATATCTTTATTCAAAGAAGCATTAAAAGATAGGCGTTTAAAAAGACCCGGATGTGGTTCAATGGAGTAAATTTTTGTATTTTTGTACTTTTTGTAAGAATTGCCAATTGAAAATGAATAAAGGCCAATGTTTGCACCAATATCTATAAATACAGAATTATTCTTTGCTCTTTTAGCAATAAAGTTTCTTTCTTCTTCTTCAAAGATTTGAGGAGAAAAAAGAGCTCTTTTTTCACTCACATTTCCTTGTGTGTACATTCGTAAGTTGGTATTAAAAATTTTTGTATCAATGCATTCATCAGAAAGTACTATGGCAATTCGTCTCAAAAGAAATATCACTCTTTTTGATAACCAATTACTTCCTACTGATCTTGTTATACATATTATTATTCTTACGAAAGTGTTAGGTCTATGAAAGCCAAAATTTGAAGTGTTATCTACTGGAATCATTTTTTTAATATTTTATTTTGAGTTTATTTTCTATTTCAATCAAACAATAGCATATAAGATAGCATTATGAGTAAAAAAGAAAAAATATTTAGAACGACTAAGGAAGTTCTTAAAACCGCAAAAAGAAGAAAAAGCTCTTCTACACGATGGCTGCAGAGACAAATTAATGATCCGTATGTTCGTCAAGCTCAGGCTGAAGGCAAGAGATCTAGAGCCGCATATAAAATAATACAAATAGATGAGAAATATAAAATTTTTAATCCAGGTGACTCGGTTTTGGATCTTGGCGCAGCGCCAGGGAGTTGGACAGAGGTTGCGCTGGAAAAGACAGGGGGCTTCACTTTGGCTGTTGATATTTTGGATATGGATAATATTCAAAAAGCTATAATTTTAAAGGCTGACTTACAGGAAGAGGAATCCGTAGGCTTGATTAAAAAATTAAGCATTAATAAATTTGATGTTGTTTTATCGGATATGGCTGCTTCTACAACAGGTCATAAATCAACTGATCATATACGAACTCAAGCCTTAGCAGAGCTTGCATCACTTTATGCTATCGACTTTTTAAAAAAAGGAGGTACTTTTTGTGCAAAAGTATTTCAAGGGGGAACGCATAGTAATCTTCTTTTAGAATTAAAAAATAATTTCAAAGTAATTAAGCATTATAAGCCAGAGGCTAGCAGGAAGGGCTCTCCAGAAACTTATGTTATTGCTAAGGGCTTTCAAGAATAATATAAAATATCAAAATTTATTTGAACTTATCTCAAGATAGGTTATAAGCAGATGTCAACACAACCTTATAAGGAAGTTGACATGAAGATACGCGAAGGGATTACATTTGACGACGTTTTACTTGAGCCTAGAAAATCCTCCGTCTTGCCAGCAGAAGCAAAACTTAATACTAAAATCACCAAAAATATAAACTTATCGATTCCCTTAATTTCGGCTGCAATGGATACAGTTACAGAATCTGAAATGGCCATTGCTATGGCTCAATCAGGTGGATTAGGTGTTATTCATAGAAATCTTGATTATGAAACTCAAGCTAATGAAGTAAAAAAGGTTAAGAAATTTGAATCTGGAATGGTTGTCAATCCCGTAACTATAAGTCCAAATCAATCCTTAAAAGATGCATTAGGCCTTATGCAAGATCATAATATTTCCGGTATTCCTGTTACAGATCCAAAGACTAAAAAATTACGGGGTATTATTACCAATCGTGATGTTAGGTTTGCTTCGAATCAAGATCAAAAAGTTCATGAATTGATGACAAATGAAAATCTTATAACGGTTGATGAAAGTGTAACTCAATCAAAGGCTAAGGCTGAGCTTCATAAGCATAGAATTGAGAAACTCTTAGTTGTTGATAAGCAATACAGATGTATAGGCTTAATAACTGTTAAGGATATGGAAAAGTCAAAACTACACCCAACAGCATGTAAAGATTCTCAAGGAAGATTAAGAGTTGCTGCAGCAACATCCGTTGGAGACAAAGGGTTTGAAAGAGCTGAGGCGTTAATTGATGCGGGTGTGGATATTCTTGTTGTAGATACCGCTCATGGTCATTCATCTCAAGTCCCTGAAATTGTTAAAAGAATTAAAAAATTATCAAGAACAACTCAAATCATTGCAGGAAATGTTGCAACAAAAGAAGCCGCTAAGTCATTAATAGGTGCTGGAGCAGATTGTATTAAAGTTGGTATCGGGCCTGGTTCAATTTGTACTACACGAATTGTTGCAGGAGTTGGTGTTCCTCAGTTAACAGCTATCGTTGATTGTGCAAATGAAGCTCATAAATCAAATATTCCAGTTATTGCTGATGGTGGTATAAAGTTTTCTGGTGATTTCGCTAAAGCTCTAGCTGGAGGCGCAGATGTTGCTATGATAGGATCATTATTTGCCGGCACTGCGGAAGCTCCAGGTGAAATTTTTCTTCATCAAGGAAGACGTTTTAAATCTTACAGAGGTATGGGTTCAGTAACGGCTATGGCAGAGGGCTCTGCCGATCGATATTTTCAATCTGATATGGGTAATAATAAAAAACTTGTTCCTGAGGGAGTTGAGGGTCAGGTTCCGTATACTGGATCAGTACATGATATTATCCACCAGATGATTGGAGGGCTAAGGGCTTCAATGGGATATACTGGATGCAAAACACTAAAAGATTTTCAATCCAAGACAAAGTTTATTAGAATTTCACCTGCATCATTGACGGAAAGCCATACACACGATGTCTTGGTAACACGTGAGGCGCCCAACTATCCTGTTCGAGGTTAATTTTTGAAAAAAATTAAAAGATATTTTTTAATAATAGTTTCTTTTTTATTATTAACGGGATCTCAATCAATGACTGAGATTTCAATGGAGCTTTCTTCGGAGGCTCTTATAGTTATGGATGATAATTTGAATCAAGCCTTATCACTATCAAGGCAAAGTTTAGTAGCCGATCCTTCAAATGCTTATGCTTGGGCGATAGGTGGAAGAATTTTAATGAAAAGTGAAAAAAATAAAGAAGCTTTTAGCTATTTTGAAAGATCATTATCCATAAACCCATTATTAAAAGAGGCGCTTTATTGGGGTGCGGAAATAGATATTTTATTCAAGGACATTGTTAATGCTGAAAAAAAGTTAGATGTCTTAAAAAACTCCTGTTCAGAATGCGGTGAATCAGAAATCCTAGAGCAATCAATAGTGTCCTTTAAAAAGAGGCAGCTAGATGACGGCGTTACAACGGATGAGAAAAAACCAAATGGTTGATAGCAATAAAAATGACAGAATACTTATCTTAGATTTTGGTAGCCAGGTTACACAATTAATAGCGCGTCGAATTAGAGAAAGTGGAGTTTATTGCGAAATATACCCTTATATGAAATGGAAAGAGGGTATGGAGATAATTCAACCTCTTGGAATTATTTTATCAGGCGGCCCTGCGTCCGTTATCGAGGATTCTTCTCCGCAGGTAGCAAAGGAAGTTTTAGAGTATGGCGTTCCTATACTTGGTATTTGTTATGGTCAACAAACCCTTTGCTCTCAGCTTGGCGGGAAGGTTGAAAACTCTAATAAGAGAGAGTTTGGTAGAGCAAATATTCAAATAATTGAAGATTCAAAATTCTTCAATGGATTTGATAAAGAAAACTTAAAAGAGCCTGTCTGGATGAGTCATGGCGATAAGGTTAGTCAGATTCCCGATGGTTTTAAAGTTATCGCTAAAAGTGAAAATGCTCCTTTTGCAGCCATTGCTAACGAAGAAAAAAATATTTACGGTGTTCAGTTTCATCCAGAAGTTGTTCACACACCAAATGGCTCAAAGATGTTAAAAAACTTTACTCATCTTATCTGCGGATGCACAGGTGATTGGACAATAGAATCGTTTAAAAATGTTGCTATTGAGAGAATTCAAAACCAAGTTGGCGACGGAAAGGTTGTTTGCGGTCTCTCAGGTGGCGTGGACTCCTCTGTAGCAGCTGTTCTTCTTCACCAAGCTATTGGCAATCAATTAACCTGTATTTATGTTGATACAGGGCTTATGCGAGAAAACGAAACCAAAGAAGTAGTTGAAATGTTTAATGGCCATTTCAATATCCCATTGATTCATGTCGATGCTGGCAAAGCTTTTTTAAATGACCTTGATGGAGTTAGTGATCCAGAAAAGAAAAGAAAAATTATTGGATCAAAATTTATAGATATTTTTGATGAAGAGGCTACTAAAATTGGTGGTGCTGATTTTTTAGCTCAAGGAACTTTATACCCGGATGTGATTGAGAGTGTTTCTTTTATTGGAGGTCCTTCTGTAACAATTAAAAGTCACCATAATGTTGGAGGTCTTCCAGAACGAATGAAAATGGAGCTGGTTGAACCCTTAAGGGAGCTTTTCAAAGATGAGGTTCGTAACCTTGGAAGAGAGCTTGGACTTCCTGATCAATTTATTGATCGCCACCCATTTCCAGGACCCGGTTTAGCTATTAGAATTCCAGGTGAAATAACAATAGAAAAAGTTGAAATTCTAAGAAAGGCTGATACGATTTATATCGATGAAATAAAAAAAGCAGGTCTTTATAAAGAAATATGGCAAGCTTTTGCTGTTCTTCTTCCTGTTCGAACTGTTGGAGTTATGGGAGATGAAAGAACATATGAATATGTTTGTGCGCTAAGGGCAGTCACTTCACTTGATGGAATGACAGCAGATTATTATCCCTATGAGCAAAGTTTTTTAGCAAATGTTAGCACAAGAATAATTAATGAAGTAAAGGGTATCAATAGAGTTGTCTATGATATTACCTCAAAACCTCCAGGCACTATTGAGTGGGAGTAAATGAAATAGTTATAAATTATTGATTTTATTGAATAAATTTTAAAAAAGTTACAACAAACTACTAACAAGCCAAGAGTCAGTATTGATCACAACAACTAACCCTAAGAAATGTTGAATTATTCAACTTTAAATCTATATTAGTTACATTATCTAATAAGACTGACGTGAGGGGGTAACTAACGACTAGGAATAAAATTGTTATTTTTTTTTAATCGATTAAACTAAAATCATGAAAAATTTTTTACTACTCTTACTTATATTAACATTATCTGCATGCTCAATAGTTGAGGATGCCTATAAGGCAAGAGTCGGAGCATATTTTCCTCAACAAAGAATAAAATATATTACAGAAAATTGTAAAGAAATGGGATTTAAAGAGGAGACTAAGGAATTTCAGCAATGTATAACTTCTTCTTTAGAGGCTGGTTTATATAATAGTCCAAAATCATCTATTTCAAATCAACCAAAAGAATCAAAAATGCTTCAACATGGATTAGGTAAACCTTTGTTTGACTCCAAAACTGGATTGCCTAATTAAATAAATTTAAATTAGATCAAATGAAATCAAAAAATACCCTTTTTCTGTGTTAACTTTGTTGTAAGAGTATCTTTGGTAGTTGAATTTAAAGAGAATTTTGAAATGAGAAATACAAGTGTTGGTAGTAGTTCACAACAAACTAACAACAAACTAATTTTTCTTCCTCTGTAACTCATATATATACTGGGTTTAATTTAGGGTAACTATGGAGTGGGAGTAGTTATTTAAGTTTAAATGATTGATTTTAAAAGATATTTAACTTACACATTTGTTTCACGTTAAAAATCAATCATTGATTTCATTGAAGTTTTCTCGTACAGTTACATAGAATGTTGCACAAACGTGTGACTACTGAAAATAATAGTAACTCTGCGAGCAAACTTGGCAGTTAAAAAACACGTCAAAAAAATGTACTATCTAAATCCCGAAAAAATTAATACAATGCTTAATAGTCCAATCCGATGAAATATGCATGTAATAACGAATTAAAATGGGGTACTTACAACATGTATGAAGCAGCACTTAAGAGCCTCAAATGGAACTAACGATTGAACAAGCACTGCAGCAAGGCGTGGCAGCACACAAGGCAGGCAAGCTTGAAGAAGCTGAGCGCCTTTACCGTGCTATCCTGCAATCTCAGCCCAAACACCCTGATGCCAATCATAATCTTGGCATATTAGCTGTATCAGTTAACAAAGCTGATGAGGCACTGCTGTTATTTAAATCGGCTCTCGAAGCTAATCCAAAAATAGAACAGTTTTGGCTGAGTTATATTGATGCTCTCATTAAAGAAAAACAGTTTGAAAATGCGAAGCTAATGATTGAACAGGCAAAAAAGCAGGGAGTGTCTAGAGAGAAAGTTGATGCTATCGAAGTTCAAATCATAACAACAACTCAATTAAAAGAGCCTAAATTAGTTGTGCAAAAGAAAAGTCTAACATTGTTGGAGAAGCGTAAGAAATTAGCTGAACAAAAGAAGAGGGAGAAGAAGGCAAGAAAACAAAACGTAAAAGGTATTAGTCCATCTCAGGAACAACTTAATAGTCTTGTAGAGCATTATCAAAATGGGCGGTATGACGATGCTGAGAAGTTAGCAAAATCTATCACTCAACAATTTCCCAAGCATCAATTTGCCTGGACATTACTTGGCGCTGTACTCAAACAAACTGGCAGAATAAATGAGTCATTATTTGCCAAACAAACAGCTGTGGAGTTGGAGCCTCTAGATGCCAAAGCCTACTACAACTTGGGTATCACGCTGCAAGAACTAGGAAGATTAGACGAAGCTGAAGCAAGTTATAAACAAGCGATAGCATTGAAACCTGACTTTGCCGAAGTCCACTACAACTTGGGTAACACGCTCAAAGAACTAGGCAGGTTGGAAGAAGCTCTAGCTAGCTATACACAAGCGATAGCATTGAAACCTGACTTTGCCGAAGCCCACAGCAACTTGGGTGTCACGCTCAAAGAACTAGGCAGGTTGGAAGAAGCTCTAGCTAGCTATACACAAGCAATAGCGTTGAAGACTGACTATGCCGAAGCCCACAGCAACTTGGGTATCACGCTACAAGAATTCGGAAGATTAGAGGAAGCTGAAGTAAGCTATAACCAAGCAATAGCGTTAAAGCCTGACTTTGCCGAAGCGATTTTAAATCTTTCAATTATTCAAAGTTATATGAATGATTTAGAAGCAGAAATTGTTTCATTACAAAATGTATTGCGAATAGATTCTGATGATTATGGTTTGAGGGCTGGTGTGAGCTTGGCTATCTGCAACTTTTTAGAAGGGGATTTTGCAGAAAGTAAAAAACATCTTTTGGCGGCTACTAAAATACAAGAAAAAAAATCCTCAGAATCTCAACCTGAAAGAGTATATTGGACATATTTGTCAAATATTTTGAAATGGCATAAAAATAAATATCTTGGCGTTAAGAAAGGAAAAAACGATAAGAATCTTTATGTCGTTGGAGAAAGTCATTCCTTAAGTAGTCATCATTTATGTATTCAAAAATCAGGAGTCAATTTTTTCTGCAGTACTAAGTTGATTAAGGGATGCAAGCAATGGCATTTAGGCAATTCTTTTAGAAATCAATATAAACATCAATTTGAGACTATTTTTTTCGCCCTTCCAAAACATAGCTATGTTTTAGTAGCAATCGGAGAGATAGATTGTAGATTAGATACTGGAATTATCGCACATAAAAAGAAATTTCCAGAAAAGCAGATAAAAGAAATAATCTCGAACACGATAGAAAATTATCTCAACTACATTGTAAATAATAATTCTGATTATCAGCACAACGTTACTATTCAAGGTGTGCCATGCCCAAATCTCGATGTTAGAAATCACTCGGAAAAGGATATTAGGCAGTTAGGCGAGGTAATTAAAATATTTAATTATGAATTAGAAATGCAATCTAAAGAAAAAGGGTTTGGATTTTTAGACACACATCAACTAACTAATAAAGGGGATGGAATGTCTAATGGTTGTTGGCATATCGATGATTATCATCTTTCTCCTGAAGGTATGCAGGAAGCCTGGCGGCGATATGGTTCCGATAAGTCATACGAACAGTTTTAAAAAGAGATACTGCTGAGAAGCATTAAAACCGTCAAAAGTGAACGGTTTTTAGCTGTTTATAATTCTGTTTGACGTTATCAATGACAGGCATAGTGAGACTCGGAAAAGATGCTTGATGACAACGAGAGAAAACTAATAATTTAAGACGTCAATAAAATTTGCTATTCGAATTAGGTAAAAAACATTACAATGCTTAAAATGAAAATAAGATGCAAAAATGATGCATTAGAAAATATAAACAATTAGTAAAAACAAGCACGAAGCAGATTTTAAGGTATTTAATGGAACTAACTATTGAGCAAGCACTCTCGTGTAATACAAGAACTTGCACGTCATAGCAGTATGGTGACAACACAGCGGTATATAGATGTAAGTGATGATAAATTGAAGAACGCTGTTAACTTAATATGATTAATAAGTTATCCTAATATTTGTAGGGATTTACTACAAAGTTCGTAGTGAAAGATAAGTAGATTGTTGGAATTAATGGAGTTTTTGAAATGTTAAAACATAGATGTTGTACAACGACACTACAAACTCACTACAAACTAAAAATAGATACTCTGAAACTCTTATGCAGTAAGGGTTTAATTTAGGGTAACTATGGAGTGGGAGTAAATGACATCTTTATAAGTTATTGATTTTATTGAATAAATTATAAAAAAGTTACAACAAACTAACAACAAACCAACAGTCAGCATAGATCACAACAAATAACCCTAAGAAATATTGAATTATTAAACTTTAAATCTATAGTAGATATAATATGCATTCTGTAATTAATACAAAAAGCTAATCGCAGCATGTATGAAGCAGCATTTATGAGCATATAATGGAACTGACTATCGAACAAGCACTGCAGCAAGGTATTGCAGCACACAAAAAAGGAAAGCTTCAAGAAGCGGAACGTCTATATCGGACTATCTTGAAATCTCAACCTTTGCATTCAGATGCTAACCATAATCTAGGCGTATTAGCAGTCTCTGTTAATAAAGCCGAGGCAGCTTTGCCATTATTTAAAACTGCTCTCGAAGCCAATTCAAAGATAGAACAGTTTTGGTTGAGTTACATTGATGCGCTTATCAAAGAAAAACAGTTTGAAAATGCGAAGCTAGTGATTGAACAGGCGAAAACACAGGGTGTGGCTGAAGAAAAGTTAAATGTCTTGGAGGTACAGCTCACACCAACCGCACAGGTAAATGAGCCTAAATTAGCCGTGCAAAATAAAAGCCTGTCATTATCACAGAAGCGCAAAAAATTATCTGAACAAAAGAAGCGGAAGAAGAAGGCAAAAAAACAAAACTTAAAGGCTAAGAATCCATCTAAGCAACAACTCAGTAATCTTTTAGAATACTATCAGAACGGACGATTTAATGACGCAGAAAAGCTAGCGGTATCTATTACTAACGAGTTTCCCAAACATCAATTTGGCTGGAAAGTGCTGGGCGCAATATTTGGGCAAACAGGTAAAAATTCCGAAGCCGCACATGCGAACCAGACAGCAGTTGCATTATCTCCTCAAGATGCCGAAGCCCACTACAACTTGGGTATCACGCTCAAAGAGCTAGGGAGATTAGACGAAGCTCTAGCAATTTATAACCAAGCGATAGCGTTGAAACCTGACTATACCGAAGCCCACTATAACTTGGGTATCACGCTCAAAAAGCTAGGTAGATTAGACGAAGCTCTAGCAAGCTATAATCAAGCGATAGCGTTGAAGCCTGACTTTGCCGAAGCCCACAGCAACTTGGGTATCACGCTACAAGAGCTAGGTAGATTAGACGAAGCTCTAGCAATTTAT
>JAOLDG010000015.1 GCA_028339975.1 Hyphomicrobiales bacterium
TTATCGGACTATCGATGCGTCAAAAATACAATGGATTTAATAAGGTAGCTCTGATATGACAGAGTCTGAAAATAACAAAATTATTTTAAATAAAATTAAAGAAGAAGAGAGATAATATGGATTTAGATTTTACTAAGGAAGATCAGGATTTTCGAACAGAGGTTAGAGATTTTATTGCGAATAATTTTTCTCAACCAAATACTAGCGGTCAAAATATTGAAAAATATCATGAGGTGACTTCTGATCAAATGAAAGATGGAATACTTGAGTGGCATAAAACTTTATATAATAAAGGATGGCTTGCTCCCCACTGGCCAGTTGAATACGGTGGTATTGATTGGTCGATTACTCAAAGATATATCTGGGATCAAGAATGTGCCAATGCTGGAACAACACCTTTGATTCCATTTGGGCTAACTATGCTTGGTCCTGTTATAATTGCCTATGGAAATGATCATCAAAAAGATTGGGTTCTAAAGGGAATTTTATCTGGAGAAGATTGGTGGTGTCAGGGATATTCTGAACCAGGGGCTGGATCTGATTTAGCTAGTTTAAGAACAAAAGCTGAAAAGGTTGATGGTCACTATATTGTTAATGGTCATAAAATTTGGACTACACTTGCGCAATATGCAGATTGGATGTTTTGTCTTGTTAGAACATCTTCTGAAGGAAAGCCTCAACAAGGCATTTCATTTCTTTTAATTGATATGAATACCCCTGGGATAGAGGTAAGGCCAATTATTACTGTTGATGGAGGCCATGAAGTTAATGAAGTTTTCCTGGAAGATGTTAAAGTTCCAGTTGAGAATCTTGTTGGTGAAGAGAATATGGGTTGGACAATAGCAAAGTTTTTACTTGGGAATGAGAGAACTGGTATAGCGGGTGTCGCAAGATCAAAAAAAGCTATTAGCAAGCTAAAAGATATAGCTAATTCAGAATATTGTGACGGAAAGCCATTAATGGTTGATCCATCATTTAATCAGAAAGTTACTGAGTTAGAGGTAGAGCTAACTGCTCTTGAATATACTGAACTAAGAACATTAGCAAAAGAAAGCAAAGGTGAAGGTCCTGGTGCAGAATCTTCAATACTAAAAATTAAGGGTACTGAAATACAACAAAAAATTTCTGAATTAACTTTAGAAGCTATTGGTAACTATGCTAGCCCATACTTAACACCACTTAGCGTTAGAAGTTTTGGTTCAAATTATCCTGAAGTAGGGCCAGAGTACTCACAAGGTGTTGCGCAGAATTATTTTGGAATGAGAAAAACATCAATTTACGGTGGATCAAACGAAATACAAAGAAATATTATAGCAAAAATGGTCTTAGGACTTTAGGGAGAGAAAAATGGATTTTTCATTTAGCGAAGAACAAACTTTACTACGTAATACAATACAGTCATTCCTTCAGGATAATTATGACTTTGATTCTAGGAAGGCAATTATTCAATCTGAGGATGGTATGAGTAAAGAAAATTGGAATCAATTAGCCGAGCTTGGACTTTTGGGTGTACCTTTCTCTGAATCTGATGGAGGTCTTGATTTTGGTCCTGTCGAAACGATGATTGTTGCTGAAGAATTTGGAAAAGGCCTTGTAGTTGAACCTTATATTCAAACTGTTGTCACATGCGGCGGATTTCTAAGAAGAGCATCTGAAGATCAAAGACAAGAGCATTTGTCAAAAATCATTTCTGGAGAAGAAATTTGGGCTTTTGCTTATGCAGAGCCACAAGGAAGGTTTAATCTTTCTGATATAAGGGTTAATGCCTCTAATAAGGATAATGGATATTTGTTAAATGGTCATAAATGTGTAGTTTCAGGAGCTCCGTGGGCTCAAAAATTAATTGTTTCTGCAAGAACGTCAGGGGAGCAATCAGATAAAGATGGTATATCGCTATTTATAGTCGATAAGTCTTCGGATGGTGTTTCTTTGAGGGATTATAAAACGGTTGATGGAAGTATGGCGTCAGAAATTTCTTTTGAAAATGTTCTTTTAAGTTCTAATGCGCTCATTGGTGAAGAAGGTAAGGCTTATCCATTAATTGAGCTAGTTGTTGATGAAACAATTGGAGCTATATGTGCGGAAGCTATAGGCGCGATGTCTGTTTTAAATGAGGCTACTGTAGAGTACTGTAAAACTAGAAAGCAATTCGGACAACCGATAGGAAAATTCCAAGTCTTACAACATAGAATGGTTGATATGTTTATGCAATATGAGCAGTCTGTTTCAATGACCTATATGGTCAATCTTAAATTAGATGAAGATCAACTCGAGAGGAAAAAAGCTGCCTCAGGCGCTAAGGTTCAAATATGTAATGCTTCAAAGTTTATTGGTCAAAGTGCTGTTCAGCTTCATGGTGGAATGGGCATGACTGATGAATTGAATGTTGGTCATTATTTCAAAAGACTCGCAATGATTGAAACACAATTTGGAAATGCCGACCATCATCTAAAAAAATACTCCTCTGCTTCTTAAGGTTGTCTCGATGAATGAATGGCTAAAATTTGAAAAAAAAGGTTCGATCGCTACCCTAACAATGAATCGTCCTGATATCCGCAATCCTTTGGGAGAACTAGAGGATGTTCAAAACTTTGAAGAAGCTTCTGATAAAATTAACAATGATAGAGATATTAGGTGTGTAATTTTGACGGGAGCTGGAAAAGCTTTCTCTGCAGGTGGAAATGTAAAAAATATGCAAAATAAGTCTGGAAATTTCTCCGGATCATCTGTTGCTCTTAGGGAGCGATATCGCTTTGGTATTCACAAGATCATTAAGGCGGTTTGGAATATTGATGTTCCAGTTATTGCGGCGATTAATGGTCCAGCAATAGGTCTTGGAAATGATGTTGCGTGTCTAGCGGATATGAGAATATCATCAGAAAAAGCACTTTTTGGAGTTACATTTTTAAAGATTGGTTTAATACCCGGTGATGGAGGGGCATGGCTCCTACCTAAAATTATTGGAATGGCCAGAGCTTCAGAGCTTTTATTTACAGCAAAACTAATTGATCCAAAAACTGCTAAAGAATGGGGTTTAATTAGTGATTTTTATAAAGATGAAGATCTTATGGTTGAGGCCAACAAACTTGCTGAATCTATAGTTAAGCAACCACCTGACGCATTAAGGATGAGTAAAAAATTATTAAGAGAAGGTATGGGTGTAAGTTTTGATAATATTCTTGAAATGTCTGCAAATATGCAAGCATTAATGCATCTCACTGACGACCACCAAGAGGCTTTATCAGCTTTCTTTGAAAAAAGAGATGGTGATTTTAAAGGCAAATAATAAGGGATAATTATGGATTTAGATTTTAGTCAAACTGATACAGATTTTCGAAGTGAAGTTAAGGATTTTATAAAAACTTCCTATACATCAGAAATGAAAGCAGAATTAAAAAGATCAAAAAATGGATCAGCTAGTAAAGACCTTCACATTAAATGGCAGAAATCTCTTTATGAGAAAGGTTGGATAGCTCCAAATTGGCCTGTTGAATATGGTGGTGCTGGTTTTACTTCTGCTCAAAATTATATTTTTGAGACTGAAATGGCACACGCTGGTGCGCCTAGAACTGTTCCCTTTGGGTTATCAATGGTTGCTCCTGTTATTATGGAATTTGGATCTGAAGAGCAGAAAAAAAAATATTTACCAGATATTTTGGCTACTAATGTTTGGTGGTGTCAGGGATATTCAGAACCAGGAGCGGGATCAGATTTAGCATCCCTGCAGTGTAAGGCGGAAGATAAAGGGGATCATTATTTAGTAAATGGTACAAAAATATGGACAACAATGGCACAGCATGCCGATATGATTTTTTGTCTTGTGCGAACATCAAAAACTGATAAGCCACAAGCAGGAATATCCTTTTTGTTAATAGATATGAAAACTGAAGGAATTGATGTACGTCCTCTTATTACATTAGATCAGTCACCCGAGCCTTACCAAGAGGTTAATCAAGTATTTTTTGAAGATGTTAAGGTTCCGAAAGAAAATTTAGTGGGTGAAGAGAATAAGGGTTGGACATATGCCAAATATCTTCTTGAATTTGAAAGAGGTAATACATATTCACCTAGTCTCTATAGAGGAATTGAACAATTAAAAAGTATAGGAAAAGAAACTCCAATTGGAGGTGGGTTAAATTTAGGGGATGATGCAGACTTTTTGAATAAGCTTAATCAATGTGAAATTGAAGTCCAAGCCCTTGAGTTTGTTGAGTTGAGAATTTTTTCAGCCCTTTCCGCTGGTCAACGAGTTGGGCCTGAATCTTCTATTTTGAAATGCCGTGGAACCGAGCTCCAGCAAAAAATTCAAGAGCTGTCAGTTGAGGCTATTGGTTATTGGTCATCACCTTTTATTTATGATACTTTTGCAAATATAAACGAACCATCTATTGGACCTGATTATGCAATGACAATTGCTCCTTCATATTTTAATGGAAGAAAAACAACGATTTATGCTGGGTCTAATGAAATTCAAAGAAATATTATTTCAAAAGCCGTTTTAGGTCTTTAATAAACCAATATTTTACAAAGAATTTTTCTAGCGACTCGTATAAACTAGTCTTATGTCTGTTTGGGGTAAACTTGCCGGTGTTACTGCTGGTTACTTAGTTGGCGGTATTTTCGGTGCCTTTGTTGGTGCTGTTGCTGGTCATTTTGTTTTAGATAAAAATGATGAGGATGTAGCTTTTGCAATTGCCTTAATTGCTTTGTCTGCAAAAATGTCAAAAGCTGACGGTAAAATTTCTGATAAGGAGTTTTTAGCATTTAAAGAAATTTTACATGAGATTCCTCAAAATGAATTAAAAAATGTTCTTAAAGTCTATAATTTAGCAAAAGAAGATGTTGCCGGATATGAAATGTATGCTGTTCAAATTGCAACTATCTTCGAGAATAACCTTCATGTTCTCGAAAATGTTTTAGACGCGCTATTTCATGTTGCAAAAGCTGATGCACCTATTAATAAAAACGAATTATTTTTTCTTGAGAAGGTAGCTGGTATATTTGGATTTACAGCAGCTGAGTTTGCTAGAATAAGAGCAAGTCATATGGCTGCAAAAAACGATGATCCATGGCTAGTTCTTGGACTAGAAAGTGGTTCTGATATTGAAGAAACAAAGATGCAGTGGAAGAAATTAGCTGCCGAAAATCATCCTGATAAATTAATTGCAAAGGGTGTGCCTAAGGAACTTTTGGGTATGGCAAATGAAAAACTTTCAGTTATAAATGGTGCTTATAGTAAGATCGTTCATGCTCATCAGATAAAAGCAGGGTCGGAAAGGTAATATAATGTCGCAAAAAATGAAAATAGTTGCCGCTAAAGAAGCAATTAAGAGTGTTAAGAATAATATGAATCTTGGGCTGGGAACAGGCTCTACGGTTGATGAGTTTTTAAAACTTTTATCATTCGAAATAAAAAATGGGCTTAATATTTTTGGAGTAGTTACTTCTGAGAAAACAAGACTTATATCCGAAGACCTTGGAATTCCATTAACGTCTTTAAAAAATGTTAAGAGTCTTGATTTAACAGTTGATGGAGCTGATGAAATTGATCCAAGCCTATCCTTAATAAAAGGAGGTGGTGGAGCTCTTCTTAGAGAAAAAATTATTGCCTATAATTCTAAGAAGTTAATTATTATTGCTGATAAAACTAAGCTTGTCTCAAAACTTGGCGACTTTACTTTACCTATAGAGGTGTCACCTTATGAGCATGAGGTAACCAGCTTAAAGATAATGGATAAACTTGAGGAAATTGGATACGGCGGGTCAATAAAGCTTAGATTTAATGGCGTTAACCCTTTTATTACCGATGGTGGAAATTTTATTTATGATTTGTCAATTGGCCTTATAGGTGAGCCTTATATAATTGAACAATTATTAAATTCAATTCCAGGCGTTTTTGAGAATGGATTATTTATTAATTTAACAAATAAAGTAATAATTGGAGAAGATAACCAAGCCCAGGTTATTGAAAAATAGACAGCAAAATCTATATTGCGCCAGCCTTTTTTGCATATTCCCAGCCAGCATCCGCAAGTGGTCGAACTCTATCACTCTGAGCTTCAGCATGCTCGCTTGCAGCAGTACCATCTCTAAGTCTTCCAATAATACCTTGAAGAATTCCAGCTAATCTGAAAAAATTATATGCTAAGTAATAGTCGATATTTTCAATCTCATTTCTATTAGTTTGCTCGCAATACATCCTTATATATTCATCTGCAGAAGGAATTCCTAAAGCATTCAAATCAGCATTTGAAAGTGATTGTGTTCCAGCGCCATTTGCGACATCAGGCATAAACCATTGCATTAGATGATATGTGAAATCAGCTAAAGGGTGCCCTAAGGTAGACAATTCCCAGTCAAGAACGGCTAATACTTGTGTTTCAGTGGGATGCAAAACCATATTATCTATTCTATAATCACCATGGACAATGGATGTTTCATCTTTTCCAGGTATATTATTTGGAAGCCATTCTATAAGAGATTGCATTGATTTTATTTCTTGAGTTTCTGATGCAAGGTATTGCTTGGTCCATCTAGATATTTGTCTTGCAAAATAATTACCCGGCCTACCAAAGTCGGCTAAACCAATTTTTTCGTAATCAATATTGTGAAGTTCAGCAAGCGTTTTATTCTTAGCAGAAAATATTTCTTTTCTTGTTTCTTGTGATGAATTTGGAATAGTTGGATCCCATATAATCCTTCCTTCAACCATCTCCATAACATAGAAAATTGTTCCTATAATTGATTCATCCTCACATAAACAAAAAGTTTCAGGGACAGCATAATTGATTGAATTTAGTGCGGTAATAACCTTGTATTCTCTATCAACAGCATGAGCTGATGGCAAAAGTTTACCTGGTGGTTTCCTTCTTAGTACATATTTTTTATTGGGAGTCATTAATTGATATGTAGGATTTGATTGGCCGCCTTTAAATTCCTTAACTTGCAAAGGTTTCTTAAAATTAGGAATAGTATCAGATAGGTATTCTTCTAATTTTATTTCTGGAAATTTTAATTTATCTTGAACATCCATAGTTCCAGTGAATTTCTCAGTAGCATTCATATCCTCATTGTTATCATTCATTGTTTTCTCTTTTAATTTCTCTCCACCCTATATCACTTCTGTAATATGAGTTTTCCCATTCTATCAAATTTATTGCACTAATTGCATTTAAATTTGCTTCTTTTACAGTATTTCCGAAACTAGTTACATTTATAACTCTTCCACCATTAGTGATAATTTTTTCACCATCTCTTTTTGTTCCAGCATGAAAGATAATTGTATTTGGATTTTTCTCTGCTAAATCAAGACCAGTTATCGAATAACCAGTTTTATATGAATTTGGGTAACCATCCGATGTCATCACAATAGTTAAAGCATATCTATCATCCCACTCAACAGATGTTTCATTAAGTTTATTTTTACAAGTATTAATTATTAGATTTAATAAATCACTTTTTAGTCTTGGTAGGATTACCTGACACTCGG
>JAOLDG010000016.1 GCA_028339975.1 Hyphomicrobiales bacterium
GGATATTGCTACAGTACTTTATTCTAAATTTTTAAAAATAGATCCAAAAGTTCCTGATTGGCATGATCGAGATAGAATTATCTTATCTGCAGGCCATGGCTCAATGCTTCTATACGCAATACATCACCTTATCGGCTTCAAAGATATGACTATTGATGAGTTAAAAAACTTTCGTCAACTTAACTCACTAACCCCCGGACATCCAGAATACGGTCATACGCTTGGTATAGAAACAACAACTGGTCCCCTAGGGCAAGGTATTTCTACTGCAGTGGGTATGGCATTGGCGGAAAGGATTTTAAATGCTCGCTTTGGCGATGAAGTTGTTGACCATAATACTTATGTTATCGCATCGGATGGTGATTTAATGGAAGGTATAAGCCATGAGGCAATTGGCCTTGCAGGACATTTAGGTTTATCAAAATTAGTAGTTTTATATGACAGTAATGATATTTCTATTGATGGATCATTAGATTTATCAGACTCAACAGACCAATTAAAAAGATTTGAAGCTTCAGGTTGGAGCACAAGAGAAATTAATGGGCATGATCACCAAGAAATCGAGGAAGCAATAAAAGAGGAATTAAAAACAAACGCCCCATCGCTTATTGCCTGTAAAACAATAATTGGATTTGGATCGCCCTCAAAAGCTGGAACGTCATCTGCTCACGGAGCACCTCTAGGTAAAGATGATATTAAGAATATGAAAGAAAATTTTAATTGGAGTAGCGAGCCATTTGCTGTTCCCACAAACATCAAGGATGCATGGAGGCTCGTGGGTCTTAAGAATACATGTAAAAGAAAAGATTGGGAAAAGAGACTTTCTGATCTTGATGATAGCAAAAAGATAAAGTTTCTTCACGCTTTTAATGGCGATATAACAGATGAGTTAGATAAGGAGATAGATGCATTAAAAAGAAAATACTCATCAGAATCACCAAAAATTGCAACAAGACAATCATCACAGCAGGTATTGGAAGTGGTTAATCCTATTATTGAAGAAATGATTGGCGGATCTGCTGACCTTACTCCCTCCAACAATACCAAAACTAAAACAATTGACCCAATTTCAAAAAATAATTTTAAGGGAAGATTCATTCATTACGGTATAAGGGAACACGCAATGGCTGCTGCAATGAATGGGATGGCTCTTCATAAAGGTTTGATTCCTTATTCTGGAACATTTCTTATTTTCTCTGACTACTGCAGACCTTCTATAAGATTGGCTGCTTTAATGGGTATCAAGGTTATTCACGTAATGACACATGACTCTATAGGCGTTGGAGAAGATGGACCAACTCATCAACCTGTTGAACAAATACCTAGCCTTAGGTCTATTCCAAATCTTAATGTCTTTAGGCCTGGTGACGCTACAGAAGTAGCAGAGTGTTGGTTATTGGCAATTAAATCAGAGAATCCAAGTGTTCTTGCGCTTAGTAGGCAAGGTTGTGAACATTTTAGAAATAGTTATGAGAGCTCAAATAAATCTGAATTAGGTGGCTATGAAATAGAATCAGATTCTTCAAAGCCTAAAGTTTGTATCATAGCCACTGGAAGTGAAGTTTCTATTGCTCGCGAGGTGAAAAAGGAACTATCTCAAGAAGGTATATCATGTAGGGTTATTTCAATGCCGTCATTTGAATTATTTGATCAACAGCCAGATGAGTATAAAAAAGCACTCTTAGAAACTGATGGAATTAGAATTGGTATCGAAGCATCAATTGGTTTTGGGTGGGATAAATATCTTGGTGATAATGGATTTTTTGTTGGTATGAATGGTTTTGGGGCAAGCGCTCCTGCGGCAGATCTATTTGATTATTTTGAGATTAATAAAGAGCATGTTTTAAAAATTATAAAAGAAAAATTATAAAATAAAGGTGAAAAAATGGTTACTAAAGTTGCAATAAATGGTTTTGGAAGAATTGGACGTCTGGCTCTTAGGGCGATTGTTGAGTCAAAAAGGAAAGATATAGAGGTTGTTGCAATCAATGATCTAGGGACTCCTGACTTTAATGCTCACTTACTTCAGTATGACTCTATTCATGGTCAATTTCCATATAAAGTTAGGGCATCTAAAAACTCAATAAATGTTGGCTCAAAAGCTATTAAGATTTTTTCTGAAAGAAATCCTGAGGACTTACCTTGGGGAAAACTAAATGTAGATGTTGTTATGGAGTGTACAGGAATATTTACAGATAAAGCAAAGGCCTCACTTCATATAAATGCTGGCGCAAAAAGAGTTTTGATTAGTGCGCCATCAAAAGATGCTGATATCACTGTTGTTTATGGCGTTAATCATAAAAAAATTAAAAAAAGCCATACAGTTATTTCAAATGCATCCTGTACAACTAATTGCTTGGCACCCGTTGCAATGGTTCTAGATAAACTATGTGGAATCAATCAAGGTTATATGACAACAGTGCATGCTTTTACTGGAGATCAAGCGATCTTAGACACACTTCATTCTGATAAAAGAAGAGCGAGATCTGCTTCTCAATCAATAATACCAACATCAACAGGTGCCGCTAAGGCCGTAGGGCTAGTTTTACCTCAATTAGCAGGAAAACTAGATGGAACTGCGGTAAGGGTTCCAACCCCAAATGTATCCATGATAGATCTTGTTTTTAATGCAAAGAAAAAAGTTACAATTGAAGAAATCAATAACGCAATGGTTAAAATCTCATCGGGATCTCTGAAAGGTGTTCTTAATACATCTGACCAGCCATTGGTATCAATCGATTATAATCATAATCCAGCTAGCTCAACTTTCGACCTAACCCAGACAGAGGTTATAGGTGGTAAGCTAGGTAGAGTTCTAAGCTGGTATGATAATGAGTGGGGATTTGCTAACCGAATGAGTGATACTGCTTCTGTTATTGGGAAACTCATTAAATAATAAAATGATTACTTTAAGGAATTTAGATCAACTTTTAAAAGAAAATTTAAAAGATAAAATTGTATTCGTAAGAGTTGATCTCAATATTCCTATAAAAGATAATTTAATCCTAGATGATACAAGAATAGAAAGAATCATTCCTACAATTAAAGAGCTAAAAAAGCATGGTTGCAAAATCTGTCTTCTATCCCACTTTGGAAGACCTGATGGAAAAAATAATGAAAACTTTTCATTAAAACAAGTAATACCAAGCCTTGAAAAACACCTAAGAGAGAAAATAATTTTTTCAGAATCTTTGTACGGAGACAATGTTAAGACTATTTTAAATAATGCCCCTTCTAAATCTATTATTTTATTCGAGAATACTAGGTTTGAAGATGGTGAAGAGAAAAACGATAAAGAGCTAGCTAAAAAAATTTCTATGAACGGTAATTATTTTGTAAATGATGCTTTTTCTGTTTCACATAGATCCCATATGTCGACCACGGGTCTATCTAACTACCTTCCTTCGTATTCAGGAAGGTATTTAGAACAAGAAATATTAATGATTAATGAAGCTCTGAGTGTAAGTGAAGGAAAAAGATTAGGTATTATAGGTGGATCTAAAATATCGACAAAACTTAAAGTATTAGAGAATTTAACTGAGAAATTAGACATACTTTTTGTTGGTGGAGGTATGGCAAACACTTTTTTATTAGCCCAGGGTTTTAAAATAGGTAAATCATTGTGTGAAAAATCCATGTTAGATATTGCCCTTAATATTTTAGAGGCCGCAAAAAATAAAAACTGTAAAATAATTTTACCTGAAGATGCATTAATCGCAAAAAATATGGAAAAGGGAACACCCTTTGATGAAGTAACAATCGATAAAGTTCCAGACGATGGTTTGATATTGGATATTGGATCTAAAACAATAAGAAGTATGAATGAATATTTAAACAACGTGAATAGCGTTGTCTGGTGTGGACCTTTAGGCTTATTTGAGGTTAACCCGTTTCAAACTGGAACAGTTGCAATTGCAAAGGAAATTTCAAACCTTACGAAGAAAAACAAACTTGTTTCAATCGCCGGAGGTGGGGATACTGTTGCAGCATTGAGTCAGTCAAATTATGATAAGGGCTTTACATATATTTCAACAGCAGGAGGTGCTTTTTTAGAGTTACTTGCTGGAGAGGAATTACCTGGTATAGAAGTTTTAAAAACATAGAGTGGGGAAAAATGACAAATATTAATGAAATTGCTAAACAAATGGTCGCCGATGGAAAAGGTATCCTTGCGGCTGATGAAAGCTCAGGAACAATTAAAAAAAGATTTGATGGTATTAACGTAGATTCTTCAGAAGAAAATCGTATGAATTATAGAAGGATACTGCTTGAGTCAAAAGAGGCAATGGAAAACTACATATCAGGTGTTATACTTTTTGATGAAACAATTAGACAATCTAATAGCGCTGGCGAAAAGCTAGTGGATATTATAAAAAAATCAGGAACACTTCCAGGAATAAAGGTTGATATGGGGGCTAAATCTTTAGCAAAAATGCAAGATGAAACAGTTACAGAAGGACTTGATGGTTTAAGAGAGAGGTTGCAAGAATATTCTGAACTTGGAGCAAAATTTGCCAAATGGAGAGCTGTAATTTCTATATCAGAAAAAAATCCATCGCACTTGTGTATAGACGCCAATGCTCATGCCTTAGCCCGATATGCAGCCTTATGCCAGGAATCTGAAATAGTTCCAATTGTTGAACCTGAGGTTCTTATGGATGGGTCCCATAGTATTCAAAAATGCTATGATGTTACAAAAAAGACTCTTTTAAAGGTTTTTGATAATTTATTATTGCATAATGTTGACCTAAAGGGGATTTGTTTAAAACCAAATATGATTATAGGCGGTTCAGAAAATTCTCAGCGGTCAACTTCTAAAGAAATAGCTCAGATGACAGTAGATTGTTTTAAGGAGTGTGTACCTGAGGAAGTCCCTGGAATTGTATTTTTATCAGGTGGGCAATCAGAGATTGAAGCAACAGAAAATCTTAACGAAATTAATAAAATAGAAAATACTCCTTGGAAGCTTAGCTTTTCTTATGGTAGAGCATTACAAAGTTCTGCCCTTAAAGCTTGGCAAGGAAAACTAGAAAACGAAGATTTGTGCTCAAAAGCATTTACACATAGGGCAAAGATGAATTCTTTAGCTTCTGAAGGTAGCTGGAGCAACCAACAAGAAGGTTAATGTTAAAAAAAGGTTTATAAATGAAAATTAATGGCAATGAGATAACACCGGGCAATATTATAAAACATAATGATTGTATTTGGCTTGCGGTGAAGACATCGCACGTTAAGCCAGGAAAAGGTGGTGCATTTGCTCAGGTTGAGTTAAAAAAAATTCCCGAAGGAACTAAACTTAACGAAAGATTCAGAGCTTCAGAGACAGTTGAAAGACTTCGACTAGAAAATAAAACATATCAATACTTATATACAGAAGGAAATTTAGCTTCATTTATGGATAAGGAAACATATGAGCAAATACAAATATCTATCGGCTTTATAGGAGAGAAAATTTCATTACTACAAGATGGAATGGATGTGGAAATTGAAAGTCACGATGAAACTCCTATAAATATTTCTTTTCCTGACCACATTACTCTCAAGGTAATTGAAACAGAACCAACTGTAAAAGGTCAAACTGCAGCAGCATCATATAAACCCGCAGAACTTGAAAATGGTTTACGTATAATGGTTCCACCATTTGTTCAAGTAGATGAAAGTATAATATTAAATACTGAAGACCTCTCTTACGTTAAGCGCGCATAATAATGGATTCACCCTTAATTAATGTAATGATTAAAGCTGCAAAAAAGGCGTCAAGAGGCCTTAGAAGGGATTTTAATGAGCTAGAAAATCTTCAAGTCATGACCAAGGGTCCAGCAAATTTTGTAACGGCCGCAGATATAAGAACCCAAAATACAATCTATGATGAGCTCTCATATGCAAAACCTGATTGGTCATTCATTATGGAAGAATCTAAGCCAATAAGGGGAAGTAATCCTAATTCAAAATTTATAATAGATCCCATAGATGGAACAACAAACTTCATGCATGGAAATCCTAATTTTGCAATTTCAATAGCCGCTGAAATAGATAATAAACTTGAGGCTGCTCTCATTTACTCTCCGATAACTGATGAAATGTTTATTGCTGAACGCGGAAAGGGAGCCTTTCTTAATGACAAGAGAATCAGGGTTGCATCAAGAAAAAAATTATCTGAATCTATTTTAATTACCGGAATTCCGCATTTGGGAAGAGGTGATATAGATTTATTTTTAAGAGAAATGAAAATATTAATTCCAGAAGTAGCCGGAATAAGACGATCTGGCTCTGCAGCATTAGATCTAGCCTGGGTAGCTGCGGGCCGGTATGATGCTTTCTGGGAGAGAGGCCTTGCATCATGGGATATTGCAGCTGGTATCCTCATGATTAAGGAGGCCGGAGGCTACGTTCAAGGAATTAATGGTAAGGATAGTGATATGTGGGATGGTAATATAATTTCAGGCAACGAAGATATTCTTAACACTTTAATTGAAAAATTAGAAGTTTGATTATTAAATCACTTGCAAGGCTATAAAATGCAATGTAAAACGATTGAAAAATAGGTAAAAGAATGAAAAAAGATACCCACCCAGACTATCATATGATCACAGTTAAAATGACTGATGGTTCAACCTTTGAAACTCGTTCAACTTGGGGTGAGGCAAACGGAACACTTGTTCTTGATATTGATCCTACAACACATCCAGCCTGGACAGGTGGCGGTCAACGAATTCTAGATAGAGATGGAAGAGTTGGAAGGTTTAATAAAAAATTTGAAGGGTTTCTTG
>JAOLDG010000017.1 GCA_028339975.1 Hyphomicrobiales bacterium
CCCAAACATCCCCTAATTTTTGCATTGGGTTTGCCTTATGAAACCTTTCAAGGGCTTTATCAGGATATACTTCAAAACCCTCTGTTTCAATTGTTCCAGGGGCAATACAATTAACTCGAATTTTGTGAGGAGCCCATTCTGTTGCTATTGTTTTTGACAGATAAATTGTTCCAGCTCTAGCTGCACAAGTATGTGCTGCCTGGGGCATACCTCTTTCAACATTAGCAACAAGATTTATAATATTTCCATGTGTACCGGATTTCTTCCAGCGTTTTGCAGCTTCTTGCATAACCCACCACGGTCCATTTAAATTTAAGTCTACTACCGCTAGCCAACCCTTTCTAGAGAAATCAATGGCATCTTGAGGAAACTGACCACCAGCATTATTAATAACTGTATCAATTTTTCCATCACGGTTTATCATACCATCAAGCATTTGTTCTACTTTATCTGGATCACGTACATTTGAAACTTCCCAAAATATTTTCTTTCCACATCTTTCCAGGATCTCATCATAGACCTTAATTAACTTTTTTTCTTTTCTTCCACAAATAGTAACTTTTGCTCCAAGACGCGCAAAAAGAAATGCCATTGCTTTTCCCATTCCACTTCCAGCACCTGTTATTAAAACAGAATGGTCATTCAAAAGATCTTCTCTGTATACCGTATTTCTTGTAGCCAACTCATCATAAGATAAACCAAATCTTTGTTTTGAATCCGTCAAAATTAAATCCTTTTTATATTAATAATTATTTTTCGATGAAGGGGCCAAGAACGCTTGGGATACTATAATCTTGATCCATTTTATTATGACCTATTTTTTTATCAAGCTCTTCATGCCAATGGTAAATTCTTCTTTCCTGATAATTAAGAAGCACCCCTTTGAAGCCAGGGCTAGATACACTTGCTTGAATATCAGGTGCAAACTGAGTATCCTCAAATAAAATATTTTCAAAATTCTTAATTCTTTTTTCCCATAACTCAGGAATATCTCCTTCACCCCAATCAGGAGAAAACCAGTGAACATCAATTTCACAAGTATCGTCTGATGTAGGCCAGAAAGCTAAAAATGGAATACCAGTTGCAGCTGGAGGTGTTACTAGATTAGGAAAAAAGCTGTATGAAGCATTTTGATGTTTAGGAATTTCAGAAACAGTTTCTATTTCTTTTAAGCCAATCGCACCTGGATCTGTCCAGTCAGGGTCGCGATGGGGGGTAACCATCCTTGAGTGTCCATTCGGCCACAAATTTATATATGTTCCTTGAATATCAATAAATCTACTGACTGTTTTTTTATGAATTGAAGGAACATGATAAACCTCAAGAAAGGCATCCAAAAGAACCTTTACATTACTATTAACGGGGTATGACTTCGAATGAACGTGCCTTAATTTATCAGGCTGAAACTGCTGCATGTGCTCCCCAAGTATGCCTAAGTAATCTTTTAGGGGTTCTGCGTCAGGGTCTAAATTAACAAATATCCAATTACCTAGCTGATCGCACGAAACTTCGATTAAGCTCTGGCATGATTTATCTAAATCAACAAAATCTCTCGGATCTCTTAAATTTATTAGATTTCCATCAAGATCATAGCTCCAACCATGATAAGTGCAAACAAGGAGTCTCGCTTTTCCTTTTTTTTCATTAACAACAGGAGCGCCTCTGTGACGACAAGTGTTGTAGAATGCTTTAATTTTATCATCACCTGAGTTTACAATAACAATAGGGACTTGAAGCTTATCCCAAACAAGATAATTACCCTTCTCTGGTAACTCATCCTTGTGGCATGCATATACCCATGATTTTTGCCATAGATGTTTTACTTCTAATTTCTGAAATTCAGGATCTGTATAACGTTCACCGGGAATAACTGGAAAACCAGGAAAACCCTCAGGAGGTCCAGTTCTAGCTTTTTCTTTTTCAAATCCCTCTAAGACTCTCTTTGTATCTTCATCAATATCTAACATTTTAAAATTTCTCTATAAAGTAAGTATTACTAATTTATCTCATAATATAATGCAATTCTTTAAATTTTCTTATAAATTAGACAGGTTCCTTTAAAAATTAAAATTTCTGATCCATCCTCATATTTTACCGCATGATCAAATATTACAACACCCCTTTCATCCGAAGATGTATTATTTTTTGATAAGCACTCAGAGGTTACATAAATTTTATTATTTGGGCGCAAAGGATTTTTCCATCGAACATTATCCCAGCCTATTCCACAAACAAAATTGATGTCACTATTAATCTCATGGTCTAATAATCTCCATAAGGCTGCTACGTGTATCCCACTAGCAATAATTCCTTTAAAGTTCGATTTCTTTGCTTCATCCTTGTCAGTGTGGAACCACTGAGGATCATATTGTTTTGCAAAATTAATAATCTCTTCTTCAGTAATTAACTTTAGATTTGATTTTCTCTTTTCACCTACAGAAATATCTTCAAAATAACGCCAGTTTTTATTATCAACTGTCAAAATTAAATCTTTCCGTTCGTTATAGATGGCCAAAATTTCTTTGCGCCAGATGCAACTGCTTTTTCACCAAGAAATTTTGCCCAATAA
The DNA here is from genome assembly GCA_028339975.1 of Hyphomicrobiales bacterium. Classification (GTDB taxonomy): domain Bacteria; phylum Pseudomonadota; class Alphaproteobacteria; order MED-G09; family MED-G09; genus MED-G09. The sequence goes on from JAOLDG010000017.1 coordinate 2,570, forward strand.
CTTCCTGCTCCATACTCAGCTCTCCAAGACCAAAGCCTTCTGGTCGCGAAATGTAAGCCATGTTCATAAGTAAAGCCAATAGCACCATGAACTTGGTGAGCAATACTTGCGCAAATAGAGACTGCATCATCAACTCTGCTCTTGGCAGAAGCAATGGCAAGATCTTCACAACCATCCTCCATTGACAAGCAAGCATAGTCTGCTGCGACACCAGAAGCTGCAGCATGAGTAGCAAGAACTGCAAGCTCTTGCTGAATTGCTTGGAATTTTGCAATAGGTCTTCCAAATTGAATTCTGTCATTTGCATATTGAACAGATTGCTCTAGTAAAAATTCTAATCCACCAGCAATTTGGCAGGACCGCATTAAAGCTCCAATTTTAAAAATATAATCAGAAGAAAATTCAACCTCCGATGATCCTATAATCTCGACATCATGAAAATCTATCGTACTTCGACTTTCTAATGCTAGGTTCTTATCATTACTTATTGAACCTTTTGGTATTGGAATCAAAATTATTTTCGAGGAATTCTTATTTGTAATAAGCGCGACTCCATGAGTTGCGCTAGAACCATAAGGTGTTCGCTTTGAGATACCTGAAAATTTATTATCCTTTATAGAAAAATCACCATTTAGAATTGTAACAATTGAATTCTCTGGTAACTGAATACTTCCCATACTTAAAAGATGTCCAGCAGTAATATTTTCCGCAAGAGGAATGGGTGCTTGATATTTTCCTATTGCTTTAAATAGAATTCCAGCATCAAACCAAGAGCCACCAACTCCGCCAAGCTCTTCGGGAACCAATACTAAATTTAGACCATTATTAACAATTTCATCCCATAAATCTTTTGGCCATTCTCCCTTTTCAGAGTTTATTATGCATTCCTTGGTAACGTGATCTGAAAATATTCTTTCAACGCTATCGGATAAAAGTTGTGATGTTTCATTGAGCATTTATCGTAACCCCAAACCTCTAGCAATAATACCTCGTAATATTTCTCTAGTTCCACCCCTCAAAGAAAAAGAAGGAGAAATTTGTGTTAAAATTGCTAAATAACGTTGAAAATCAGATCCATTTGCATCAGGTTCGAGACCCATCAACCTATGGGCTATATTAGGAAGGTCCTGCTCAAAAACTGCGCCAAGATCTTTTACAACAGATGCCTCTAATGCAGGATTAGCCCCCTCATCAAGCATACCCGCAACTGATACTGACATTTGCCTAAGTGTTGTAAGGTGAGCCATTTGTCTTCCAATTTCTGTAACACCCTCATCATCATTTCTACTAGAAAATTCATTTACCAATTCTTGTAAAAGAATGTAACTAGATAGGTATCTCTCTGGCCCAGAACGCTCTAAGGCTAGTTCCGCCGTAACTTGATTCCAGCCATTCCCTTCTGTTCCTATCAACATGTCCGCAGGCACCTCGGTATCCTCAAAAATAACCTCATTAAAATGATGACGCCCTGCTAAATCAATGATTGGTCTTATCGTTACGCCCGGAAGGGATAAATCGACAATAAATTGACTTAAGCCTCCATGCCTATCTTCTTCTTGCGATGTTCTAAAACAGGCAATCATATATTGGCAGCGATGTGCTCCAGAAGTCCAAAGTTTTGTTCCATTAACAATATAAACATTGTCCTTTTTTTCAGCTTTAGTTCTCAGAGCTGCCAAGTCTGAACCAGAATCTGGTTCGGACATTCCGATACAAAAATATGACTCTCCTTTTAAAATTCCCGGGAGAAGTTCTTTCTGATGTTTTTCAGTTCCGTACCTAATAATTAATGGACCAGACTGCCTATCAGAAATCCAATGTGCGCCAACGGGTGCTCCAGCTGTTAGCATTTCTTCTAAAATAACATATCTTTCCATGGATGTTCGACCTGCACCACCAAACTCTTTTGGCCAATTTAAACCAATCCAGCCCTTTTCCCCTACTTTCTTACTAAAATTCTCATCTGCACCATACCAAGTTTCTGCTCTTGTTTCTTTAGGTATATCTTTAAGTGCGTCTATTAAAAATTCCCTTACTTCAGATCTTAAAATCTCTGCTTCATTAGAAAATTTTGTAAGGTGAAAATTAAAAGGTGTATTCATTGTTCATAACTCCAAAAATTATTTTTTTATTTAGATTAATCATATAAAGTAAAAGAGAACATAAACTAAATATGGAGATGTTTCTATGAGTAAAACGAATAAAAATAGAAAAATTATGGAAACCTATTATAAATCAATAAGTAATGGAGATTTTGATAAAGTTACCTCTTTAATGGATAAGAATGTAAAATTTCATATTATTGGCGAATCTCCCTTTTCAGGCTGCTGGGAAGGGAAAGAAAATGTTTATGGAGTATTGGTTCCTGCTGTTGTCGCTAGCCTTGACCAAAATACGGTTGTCTTTGCTGAAAATTGGAAAATTATGTGTGCTGATGATGAAAGGGTTACTGGATTAATGAGCGCAGAAGGGAAATCTTTAAATGGTGAAATCATGGATCAAACTTATTGCCATATTTTTAAGATTGAGGACTCAAAAATAATTGAGGTATATGAGTTTATGGATACGGCACAAAATGAAAAAACACTTAATGTCGAAAATTTAAATGGTCACTCTGGAGAAATAGGCCCTATGAAGTTTTAGTCAGCAATTTTTAAAAGTTGCTTACCCGTATTTTTACTCTCAAATAATCTTCTTAAGGTGCTAGGAGCATTTTCGAAACCCTCCTGAATATCTTCCTTGCAATTAATTTTTCCGTCTAATATCCAATTTTTTAATTTGCCTCTAGCCAATCCGGCTTCTGCCATAAAATCAATAACAATAAAACCTTCCATAGTCGCTCTTTTAAAGATTAAATTAGCGTAATTTTCTGGTCCAAAATTTAAGTTATCAGTCTTGTGTCTTGATATAATTCCACAAACTGTAATTTTTGCATTCATTGCTATATGATTTAAACAATCATTAAGAATTCTTCCGCCAACATTATCATAAAGTATATTTGCTCCTTCTGGACAAAGTCTCTTTAAGGATTCGTTAAGATCTTCTGATTTATAGTCAATTGCTCCATCAAAACCAAACTCATCGATCAAAATATCACACTTTTCTTTTCCACCGGCAATTCCTATAACTCTGCAACCAGCAATCTTAAAGATTTGACCTGCAACAGAACCTACACCTCCAGCAGCACCTGTTATTACAACAGTATCACCGGGTTTTGGTTTGCTTATTTTTGTTACTCCAAAATACGCAGTTAAGCCAGTGCTTCCTAAGGCTCCAAGATATTTAGTAGCCATACTTTCATCATCAATTTTTTCAATCTCGTCATCTTTTAAAATTGGATGTGTTTGCCAGCATGTTTGTCCAGAAACAATATCTCCTTTTTTAAATTTTTTTGATTTACTGTCTAATACCCTAGCAATTCCTCCACATCTCATAACATCGCCGATTT
>JAOLDG010000018.1 GCA_028339975.1 Hyphomicrobiales bacterium
AATCTTGTAAATATGTATAAAGAATATACATTTTAATAATCATTATTATCAATACTATTTAATTTTGTGAGGAATAAATGAATTTCGACTTTTCTGAAGATCAAAAGCTTTTAAAAGAGCAAGTAGCTCGTTATCTTTCAGATAATTGTTCTATTGATGTTGTTAGAGGTGTATTGGAAAGTGAAGATTATTATTCTAGCCCTGTATGGAAAGGTTTGGTTGATCTTGGTTTAACGGGAACTACTATCCCAGAAGAGTATGGCGGTCTCGGCCTAGGCCCTCTTGAGCTTTGCGTAATTGCTGAGGAACTAGGTAGAGCATCTGCCCCTGTTCCTTTTTCTTCATCTGTCTATTTAGCGACAGAGGCTTTAAAATTATTTGGTACAGATCAACAAAAAGAGGAATGGTTACCTCAGTTAGCGGAAGGTAAAATTATTGCAACCTTTGCATTACCCGAAAGTGCTATCGAGCCAAATTCGAATAATATCCAGTGCTCCTTTTCGGCTGGTAAAGTTAACGGCGTGAAAATGCCTGTAGCCGATGGAAGCTACGCTGATATATGTATTGCTGTTGTAAAGGATAATGCTAAAAATGGTGATGGTATTGCTATGGCAATAGTTAAATTAGACAATTCAGGCGTTACCAAGAAATCACTTTCAACGCTGGATCAATCAAGAGATCATGCAGAACTTATCTTTAGTAATGCAGATGCGGATCTTATGGATAATTCGGATGATGGCTGGAGTGAAGTTCAGCAGATTTTTGATATTGCTGCAGTTCTTATGGCTTTTGAACAAATAGGGGGCGCTGAAGCATCTTTAAGCATGGCAAAAGATTATGCAATGGATAGATTTGCCTTTGGAAGACAGATTGGATCTTATCAGGCGATAAAGCACAAGCTTGCTGATATGTATATTAAGATAGAGCTTGCAAAATCAAACAGTTATTTTGGCGCCATGATGTTAAATGATAATGGTTCTGATTTAAAGATTGCTGCTGCTGCATCAAGAGTTGCTGCAACAGATGCATTTAACTATGCCGCTCAAGAGAATATTCAAACACACGGCGGTATAGGGTTTACCTGGGAAGCGGATACTCAGTTTTACTATAGAAGAAGCCAAGTTTTAGGCCTAGCTTTAGGAAGCATTGCTTCATGGAAGGATAAGTTGGTCACTCAATTAGAAGAGAAAAATGTTAATTAAGGAGAATTGCTTTGGATTTTAATGACACACAAGAAGAAAATAGTTTTCGACTAGAAGTTAGGGACTGGCTAAAAAATAATGCCAATCAAGATAAGAAAAGTGCTGGCTATGTTTTAGACGAAGAAGAGGGCGCTTTAGCAAAAGCAAAGGAATGGCAGGCAAAAAAAGCTGAAGCTGGTTATGCTGCAATAACTTGGCCTAAAGAGTACGGTGGACTTGGAGGAACTTCAATTCAATCAGTAATTTATTCTCAAGAAGAAGCAAAATATAATGTCCCGACAGGTTTTTTTGATATTGGTTTAGGCATGTGTATTCCAACTATGATGGCTTGGGCCACTAAAGAACAAAATGAAAGATTTGTAGAGCCTGCTCTCTACGGTAAAGAAATATGGTGCCAATTATTTTCAGAACCATCAGCAGGGTCTGATGTTGCTGGTGTTAGAACAAAGGCAGAAAAGGATGGAGATGATTGGGTAATAAACGGTCAAAAAGTTTGGACTTCAGGGGCTCATTTCTGTGATTTTGGTATTATTGTTGTAAGAACAGATCCAAATGTTCCAAAACACAAGGGTTTGTCCTTTTTCTTTTTAGATATGAAATTACCTGGAATAGAGATTAAACCAATACGACAAATTTCTGGTGGATCTAATTTTAATGAAGTATTCTTCACTGATGTTAGAGTTCCAGATAGTCAACGCTTAGGTGCGGTTGGCGATGGATGGAAGGTTGCATTAACAACACTAATGAATGAGCGCTTAGCCATTGGAGTTCCAAAGTCTGCTGATTATCCATCTTTAACACAATTGGCAAAAGACGTTATTCTGAACAATAAACCTGCAATCAAGAATGACCTAGTAAGATCAAAAATTGCTGATTGGTATGTTCAGTCAGAGGGTTTGAAATATACAAAAATGCGATCACTAACATCATTATCAAAAGGAGAGACACCTGGACCAGAAAGTTCAATAGGTAAAGTTGTGTCTGCTCCAAAAATGCAAGATTTAGCAAGCTTTGCTATGGACTTACAAGGAGCTGCAGGTATTTTAAATGACCCTGATATTGCTTTAATGCATTCAATTTTTCAAAATCAATGGATGAGTGCTGCGGGCTATAGAATAGCAGGTGGAACAGATGAAATACTTAGAAATATAGTAGCAGAGAGAGTTCTCGGCCTCCCTCAGGATATTCGTGTGGATAAAACAGCACCTTTTAATGAACTACCATCCGGCCGATAATTTTTTTAGGCGTGAATTATTGATAAAGTAATTCGATTTTGTTAATTATTTTTCCATTAATATCTTTTATAAAAGCTGAGATATTTTTGTTATTACCAATTTCAATTATTCCATAATTTTCCATTATATACAGTGGACCAATTCTATTAGGACCAGGCTCAGGACGTATTTTTTCTTTTTTTAATAATCTTCCAAGAGGCAAATTTAGAGAGCTTGAAGTAATTTCATATATTTCTGTTCCAAGTTTTGTCTTATCTTTATAAATACCGCCTACATGCCTATCTCCAGATAAGAAAATAACATTCTTAACTTCCTTTTTGTCTATAAGATTGTAAAGCTTTTCTCTTTCTAAAGGGAAATTACCCCATTTTTCAAATCCATGGCCATCTGCTATTACCTGAATGCTTGATATAATAATTCTAAGGTCAACTTTTTCATCTAAAATTTTTGACAACCATTTCCACTGCTCTTTCCCTAAAAAAGTTTTTGATGAATTTCGATCTTTAAGAAATCTCTCTTTATAAGGAGCACCCCAGTTATCAGTAGGTTTAAGAGGTGATCTAAAGTACCTAGTATCAAGAAATATAAACTGAACTATTGAATTATTAATATTTTTTTTTGTTTCAAAATAGATCCCTTCGCGAACCCTTCGCGGATCATTTTTTGGTATTTCCCAGAAATCAAGAAATAATTCTTTTGATTCTTCTTTATAAGTATATTCAGAACCACCGTCATTCTTCCCATAGTCGTGATCATCCCATGTGGCAAAAATCTCATTACTTTGCTTTAGTTGATCGAAGGGTATTTTCTTTTTTTGTTTTTTATAGGCTTTTTTTAGTTTTTTAGTTTTTCCATTATATTTATTATCACCATAAACATTATCCCCCATGAATATGAACATATCAGAATTTTCATCAATTATACTATTCCAAATAGGCTGCTCTTCATCCTGAGATATACATGACCCAAATGCAATCTTCGTTTTTTTTTCTTTGGTGTTTAATTGATTCATCACAGGAAAAGATGAAAGAAGTATAATTCCACTTCCAATAATAAATGACCGACGGTCTACACTATCATTTTTTTTATGTTTCATTTTTAAGATATACAAAAAAAGGGCGCAAATTAATAGCGCCCTTTTCTAAAATATACTTACCTAATATTAAAATTGATATTTAACACCAACCTTAATTTGCCAAACTGATTTATCTATTTTTTGGATAGGGTTTTGATCAGATACTTTAAATTTATTGTATATATATCTACCTTGATCATCTACCTCAGCCTCAACTATCCCTCTTGTATTGGTTGTTCCTCCACCATTATAGTTTTCAAATCCACCCCAATCTGAATTAAGGAGATTTAGAACATTTTCAATATCAAAGTAAATTATTGCTTTCCCAGAAATATTTCCTGAAGGAATTTCTTGTGCAATTCTTAAATCAAATGTTCCTTCCCACGGTCCATTAAAGCTATTTCTTGGGACCACTGATCCTCTGTAAGCTGAAAGACCCGAGTCAGTTAGAAATTGTTCAAATGCTGCTGCATCAAAATCATCTCCGTATAGGACATTAGGATCATTAACCTTTGGAATATATAGAATTTCTATATTCTCCCCATCAGTTCTGTAACCTGACATATCACCTCGATATGTATAACTATAAGGATTTCCAGATTGCCTAAACCCATTAATACCAATAGTTGTTTCAAGATCTCCAAAAACATTACCTGTCCAGGTTACCGCATAGTCAAAAGAATGCTCAACTTCATAATGTGATGGACTATTAACGGGAGTAAGGTGATCAAAAATAGGCATTCTTACAGCACTTGAAAAAATTATAGAACTTGTCATCATATGAGCCATTTCCCTATCTGTGTGTGCATAGCCTAGATATAAATCAATACCATTATCAAAAGATTTTTCTACTGATACGCCCAGCACATTGGTCTCAGGCTCAATATTTTTAAATGTTGTTAAGTAACCTACATAACTACATCCACCATACAAAGGTCTGTTATCAGCTAATGCATTACCTTTTGGATCGCATCCTCCGATATAAGCACCGACGGGATCTTCTTCTTCCATATGAACAAAGTTAGCTCTTATGGTATAGCCTGAATCAAGGTCTGCAACTAAACCTATGCTCATTTTGGTAATTGATGGAATACCAAAATCTTTATCCATCATATTAGTGTAACCACCCGTATCCCCAGCTTCATTTAAAACTTGAGAAATTGCTGCCTCACCGGGAAAAACACCTGTAGCATTTTTAAGCTTATTTCCAGGCAAACGAAGACCATTATCATTATAAGGACCTCCAAACCAAACTGGAGGAAGGTTACCACTAAATTCACCCCACCCAAATGTTACTAATAAATTATCCTTTGCCTGCCAGTCTAATGAAAATCTTGGCATTAAAATATCTTCGCCATCTAAGTTCACATCATTTTCAGGAGGAGCTGATGCATCACCAGTCCAGTTAAACCAAAATGTATTTTTTTCCGGAGCACTATCTTGATTAATTTCCTCATAACGGAAGCCAAGTCTTGCTGTTAGATCAGGTGAAATATTCCAAGTATCTTGAAAATAAATTATAGTATAATCTGTATTAAAACGAGCCGCTGCATCCCTAGGATTATTTGATGCAGCATTTCTATAATCTAATTCTCTTAAATTACCGGCAACAAAATCTTCAACTGAATTATAGTCATACTCACCAAGGCTATTTCTTGAAAACATATTAAACATATCATTTTCAATACTTTTATAACCAAGGGTGAAACTATGATTTCCTACATCGTAATATCCAGTAACTTCAAATTGCTTTCTATTTGTTATAATTTCGTTAGCATGTCTATATTGATCAGGTCCAAAAAACACCGTACCTCCAGAAGGAACTCTAATTCCAACTTCACCAATGGAAGTTGAACCAACAGGGGTATTCAAATTCGTAACATCGGTATCCGCAAACATTATTTTAGTGGAAAAATTATCATTCCAATCAGAATTTAATTCAAAATTTATGGTTTCAAATTCTTTATTTATACTGTACCAATCACTGGAAAGTGGAAGTCCAAAAGAACGATTCCAATATTGACGCTCGGTAAAGCCATCAACATAGATATATCTTGCTGTCAGCGTTTGAGTGTCTGAAATATTCGCATCTAATCTTAAAAAGATTTTTTCTTCCTCTTCTTCTGCTGCTTTATTGTATGATCCAGCATCATAACCAATTACACTTTTTGCTGCAGCAATAACACTATCTGCTTCTGCGGTAGTTACTAGGCCAGATTCTAAGGCCAACATCGATACAGGGCTTGATCCTTCATAGCTTTCAACACCAAGAGAAAAAAAGAGCTTATCTTCAATAATAGGACCATTAAGAGTTGCTGA
>JAOLDG010000019.1 GCA_028339975.1 Hyphomicrobiales bacterium
TATTACCGGAAACCAATCAGCAGCACAAAGATATTTCTTTTTCTCGCAAAGGCAAGTTGCAAAAATCCCCGATATCCCAAAAGAAACAGAAAAAAAAGAAATCAATACAGTTGGAGTCATTGGAGCAGGAACTATGGGTGGAGGTATTGCGATGAATTTTGCAAACGCTGGTCTTCCTGTTACAATTATTGAACAAAGCCAGGAGCGCCTTGATAAGGGTATAGGAATTATTCGAAAGAATTATGAAAATTCTGCCAATAAAGGCAGAATAGCAATTGAAGATGTAGATCATAGAATGAGTCTAATTAGTGGCGATGTTTCTATGGAGGCACTATCTAATAAAGATCTAATAATTGAAGCAGTATTTGAGGATATGAATCTTAAAAAAGAGATATTTTCAAAATTAAATACTATTGCAAAGCCAGGGTCCATATTGGCAACAAATACATCTGGCTTAGATATTAATGAGATTGCCTCTATGACCGATAGACCGGAAAATATAATTGGTTTACATTTTTTTAGTCCTGCAAATGTCATGAAATTATTAGAAGTAGTAAGAGGTGAAAAAACCTCAAAGGAAGTCATAGCAACATCAATGGCAATGGCAAAATCGATTGGAAAGGTTGCAGCTCTTGTTGGTGTCTGTCCAGGTTTTGTTGGTAATAGGATTCTTGCACAAAGACAAAGGGAGGCAAATAAACTTATTTTGGAAGGGGCTCTACCCTGGGACATTGATAATGCTCTCTTTGATTTTGGTTTTCCAATGGGGCCTTTTGCAATGTCTGATTTAGCTGGGTTAGATATTGGATGGAATAAAGAAACCTCACGTGGAGAAACCATAAGAGAAAGGCTCTGTGAGAATCAAAGGTTTGGACAAAAATCTGGGAAAGGTTTTTATATTTATGATGAAAATAGAAATAAATCTCCTGACCCGGAGGTCGAAGAATTAATAAAAACTTTTGCTGAAAAGAAGCAAATTAAAACACGTTCAATAGAAAAGAAGGAAATTCTTGAGAGATGCCTTTATCCAATGATTAATGAAGGGTTTAAAATTCTTGACGAAGGTATGGCCATTAGAGCTAGTGACATAGACATAATATGGATAAATGGCTATGGCTGGCCTGTATATGAGGGCGGTCCAATGTTTTTTGGTAACTCAATAGGCTTTGGAAAAATCCTTGATTGGCTTAAAAAAATGGAAGAAGAATATGGTGAAGATTTTAAACCTTCACCTTATTTAGAAAAAGTTGTTAAAGAGGAATTAAATATATTTAGCTAATAAATAAATTTTTATTTCTCTAACTTAATTTTATTGAATTTTTATAAATAACTTCTTTTAGGAGTATGTATGAATATAACTATTATAGGATCTGGTTATGTCGGCCTAGTAACAGGGGTTTGCTTATCAGATGCTGGTCATAAAGTGATTTGTCTAGATAAAGATGAGATTAAGATAGATAACTTATCAAATGGAAGGGTTCCAATTTTTGAGCCTGGGCTAGATGCGCTTGTAAAAAAAAATATAGAAGCAAAGAATTTGATTTTTTCTTCTGATCTTGAATCATCTCTAGGTAAGTCTAAGGTTATATTTATTGCAGTCGGAACACCTACAAGTCTAGATGGGGACAATGCAGATCTATCACAAATTTATTCTTGTGCTAAAGATATAGCAAACAATCTTCAGGACGGAAGTACTATAATAATTAAATCAACTATACCTGTTGGAACTTGCGATAAGGTAGAGGAAATTATTTCTTTGAAAAATCCAAATAAGACTTTTGATGTAGTATCAAACCCAGAATTTTTAAGGGAAGGCTCTGCAATTATTGATTTTGAAAATCCCGATAGAATTGTTGCAGGAACATCTAATCACCAATCAATAGAATTAATTAAAACAATATATAAGAGACAGATTGAAAACAAATGCCCATTAGTTCTTACTTCGAGAAAATCATCGGAGCTTATTAAGTATGCAAGCAATTCAATGCTTGCTATGAGAATAATTTTTATAAATGAAATTGCTGATTTATGTGAAAAAGTTGGAGCAAATGTTGAAGACATTGCAAATGGTATAGGCCTAGATAATAGAATAGGGCCACACTTTCTTAATGCAGGACCTGGTTTCGGTGGATCCTGCTTTCCAAAAGATGCAAGAGCCCTTATTGAGTCAGGTGAAGAATATAAAGCACCTCAAAACCTTCTAAAGGCGGTAATCGAAGGCAATGAAAGGCGAAAATTAAATTTATCTGATCGAATAATAAATATATTAGGAGAAAATAAGAAAGTTGGCATTTTAGGTGTTACTTTCAAAGCTAACACGGATGATATGCGCGAAGCCCCAAGCCTATCAATTATTCCAAAACTATTAGATAATGATATTAATGTCTCTATTTATGATCCCGAGGCCAATCAGCATGAGATAAAAGAATTTCATGGTGCAAAATGGAGGGAGGATCCCTACTCTGTTGCAAAAAATGCAGATTGTTTAATTATTTTAACCGAATGGAATGAATTTAAAGAACTAGATTTAAAGAAAATAAAAGATATTATGGCTAATCCTATTATAGTTGACTTTCGAAATATATTTTCTCTTGAAGAAATGAAGGATTTAAACTTTGAATATCACTCAGTAGGAAGAAATATAGTTAATACCAAGTAGGCAGTAAATATGAATGTTATTGAATCAGCCCAAAAGGCACTTAAAGATGAAATAGAAGGTCTTTCACTATTGAAGGATTTTTTTAACTCTAACTTTGAAGATGCTGTAAATGCGATTTTTAAAACTAATGGAAAAGTCGTTGTTACCGGGGTTGGAAAATCAGGTCATATAGGACGAAAAATTTCAGCAACACTTTCTTCAACTGGTACCCCCTCTTATTTTGTTCATCCTACTGAAGCCAGTCATGGGGATATGGGGATGATAGAAAATAATGATATTATTTTTGCTATTTCTTGGTCTGGAGAAACAACAGAACTAGGCAATATTGTTAAATACGCCCTTGAAAATAATATCAAACTTATTGGCCTCTCATCTAATAAAGATAGTCATTTAGCTAAGTCCTCAGATATTGCCCTCAACCTTCCTTTGGTTGAAGAAGCATGTCCAAACGGCCTAGCACCCACGACATCAACAACAATGCAATTAGTTGTTGGGGATGCTCTTGCCATCTCTTTACTAAATATTCGAGACTTTAATAAGGATAATTTTAGATCTCTTCACCCCGGGGGGCAATTAGGTGCAGCTTTAGCAATCGTTGAAGATATAATGCACTCAGGAAATTCTTTGCCAGTAATAGAAAGTGGAAGCTTAATGTCAGATGCTATTATAAAAATTTCTGAAAAAGGATTCGGCTGCATTGGCGTTGTCTCAAGTAATCATTTAATAGGTATAATTACTGATGGAGACCTAAGAAGACATATGGGACCAGAGATATTGAATAATACAGTAGACTCAATTATGACTAAAAATCCTCAAACTATAAACTCTAAAGTTCTTGTTTCTGATGCTCTTAATCTAATTAATCAACTAGGAATTCAAGGGTTTTTTGTCTCCAACAATGATAGCAAACCGATTGGATTTATTCATTTCCACGATTTAATACGAATTATGAAAGGCTAGTCATTGACACCTATGCTAAAATCCTATTTTAAGTAATCGAATAATAATAAAACCTAACGAGAATACCATGATAAAAAATTATCCACGATGCAAGATCTTTCTTGCTGCTATAGCTTTATTACCATTTCTTTATTCCGATGTTACAGCAAGTCTAATCGATGAGATCGTTGTAACTGCATCAAAAAATGAAAGTAGTAAATTAACTACCCAAGGAAATATCGCATCAATTAATGCGGAAGAAATAAAATTTTTGGGTGCACACAATCCTGGTGAAATAATAAATAGACTACCAGGTATTTATATTAGCCAAGGAAGCGGACAAGAACATTTAACGTCAATTAGATCGCCAGTTCTATCCGGTGGTGCTGGTGCTGGAAGTTTTTTATTTCTTGAGGATGGAATCCCTCTTAGGTCTCCGGGATTTGGAAATGTGAATGGATTAATGGAGTCAATAATTGAGATTGGTGAAAGAACTGAAGTTGTTCGTGGACCTGGTTCAACTCTATATGGTTCCAATGCAATACACGGTCTTATGAATGTTATAACCCCAGCCCCATCCGATAATAAAAATGGAAGTATTGGAACACATTTTTCAAAATCTGAGTTTATTTTAGATGGCAAATACTCTCAACCAACTGAAAATGGAGGAGTGATTGCTAGTTTTTATTGGCGTGAGGATAATGGGCATAGTCATAACCATGAAGATGGTGAAGAAACTGACCAACCTCATTATGGGCAACAAAAATTTCTTTTTCGATGGGATCATTCTAAAAATTTAACTGACTATATTTTTACCTTAACTGGAACTAATCTGAACCAAGAAACCATGGGTTATGTCAAAGGGTTTGAAGTATATAAAGACAAAGAAATTAGCGAAACTAATCCTGACCCAGAGGCTTTTCGAGATACGTATAGTATAAGATCAGCTTTAAAAATTATAAAAAACCTTCAAAATGCAACATTAAGTATTACACCTTTCATACGCTACAATGATATGAGTTTTTATTCAGCATATAATTTAAGTGCAAATTTAAAAAATGAATGGAAATTTGTTAGTACTGTTAGTTTGGCAAGAGTGAATAATATTAGCTCAAA
>JAOLDG010000002.1 GCA_028339975.1 Hyphomicrobiales bacterium
TTTATTTTGTTGATTATTTTTATTTTTATTACGTTTCTTATTATTTTTATTTGGTTTTTTATCTTTTGAATTTTCATTATTATGATTTTCATTAGCTTTATCAATTTTTATTTCATTTCCATTAACGTCAAATGCTTTAATGACACTTTCATTACCTCTTAAAGAGGAACTTCCATAAAAGTTAATAGACTTTTCTTTATTTGATTCTAGATCAATTAATAAATTTCTTTTTTCATTAACTAAGTAATTCAATATTTCATTTGGAATTTCTGCATCAATCTTTTTAATATTTTCTTTATTACCTATATCGCTAATGTTTCTTAAAATTTCTAAAGATCTAGAATCTATTGATCTTACTAGGCCCGTTCCATCACAATGAGAACATCCTGAATATACACCTTCCTTAATACTCGCTCTAATTCTTTGTCGGGACATCTCCAGAAGTCCAAACGAACTAATTTTCCCGACCTGAATTTTCGATCTATCAGACTTTAAAGACTCTTTAAGCCTTTTTTCCACAGACCTCCTATTTTGAAATTTTTCCATATCAATGAAATCAATAACAACTAATCCAGCCATATCTCTCAACCTTAATTGCCTAGCAATTTCTTGAGCAGCCTCAAGGTTTGTTTTAATGGCAGTTTCTTCAATGTTATAATATTTTGTAGAGCTTCCTGAATTTACATCGATGGCAACTAAAGCTTCAGTTTGATTTAGAACTAAAGAGCCTCCTGAGGGAAGGTAGACTTCATCTGCATAAATTGAGCTAAGTTGATTTTCAATATTATTTTTTTGAAAAATAGGAGACGGCTCTTTCCATTGTTTAACCTTAACGGCATGGCTAGGCATTAATAGTTTCATAAAGTTTTTAGTAATTTTATATGTTTTTATTCCTTCAACATAAATATTATCAACATCTTTTGTGTATAAATCTCTGAGTGTTCTTTGTATAACGCCTCCATCTTCATATATTAATGCAGGAGCATTTGATGAGAGGGTGTCTTCTTTAATTTTATCCCAAGTTTTTGTTAGATATTTGTAATCTCTTTTTATCTCAGTGGAAGTTGTCTTTGCTCCAGCTGTTCTAATAATTAAACCCATTTCTGAAGGAACATTTAGTTTATCTAAAGTAGCTTTTAGCTTTTTTCTCTCTTGTGAGCTATTGATTCTTCTACTAACACCGCCTCCGGAAGTGCTATTTGGCATAAAAACACAATAACGGCCAGGTATTGACGTGTAGGTTGTTATTGCGGCACCCTTATTACCTCGTTCCTCTTTTACAACTTGAATGAGAAGGATTTGATGCTTTTTTATTACTTCCTGTATTTTATATTTCTTTGTAAGGTTTACATTCCTTTTTTTATTTATTTTTTCTATCTCTTCTAGATCATCACCCCCTAAATTCTCAACCTGAGATTGATCATTGGAATCCTCTGTTGGAGAATCACTTATGTCGTCTGTATTTACCTCATCTTTGCTTGCTTGGAGCAGGGCCTCTTTATCCGCCACCGGTATTTGATAGTAATTAGGATGAATTTCAGAAAATGGAAGGAAGCCATTTTTATTACCACCATAATCAACAAAAGCAGCTTGAAGCGATGGTTCAACCCTTGTGACTTTGGCTAAATATATGTTTCCTCTTATTGGGCGTCTTGAGTCAAACTCAAAATCATACTCTTCTAATCGATTGTTTTTTAATACTGCAACTCTCACCTCTTCTTGATGTGCTGCATCTATAAGAATTTCGTTCGTCATTTAATTTATCTCCAAAAAATGGAAGTAAAATATTATTTATTATATCTGTATTAATATTTTTCATTTAGTTATATTTTTACACTTCCAAGTATTAATTTTTTACAAAGAATGGGAAATTAGTTATTGGTTAATTTTTTTATAACTACTTTATCCATTAATAATTTTTAACTATCATATAAATTTAAATTAGATTTATATATTTAATTGAGGTAAATTTATTTACCTTGATTACTTTTACATTTCATTTAATAGCTTTGGCAAGGACGTAATCAAAAAAATTATAAAATTATGATTTTCTTAAAAAAAATATCAAAAATTATTTTCCTCCTTTTTGTGATTTGGAATCCCTTCCTTCTGTATTCAGAAGATGAGGTAACTGTATCTAAATTGCGTATTAGTTCGATCCAGGGAGGGTTGAGGGTAATTATTGATGCAGATCAGTCTCCAGCTTATGAGGTATTTTCTTTAAAAAATCCTAATAGGCTTGTTGTGGATCTTGCAAAAACTAACTTTTCTGAAGATTTTTCTTTCCCCGCAACTAAAGGTTTTATTAAAGGTATAAGATTCGGATCATTCAACAATGATGTATCTCGAATCGTTTTTGATTTGAATTCATCAGTTAAAAAAATAAAAAGCAGAGTCAGGAAACCTTCAAGTGGAAGTAAAAGAACATTAAATATAGATATTGAGAATTACATAAATATAAGAACGCTAAATGAAAAAAATAAAAAACTAGAAAAAAAACAAATAAAGAATTTTAAGAAAAAATATTCAAGAAATAAAAAATTAACAATTGTTATAGACCCGGGTCATGGGGGTAAAGATCCTGGAACTTCCTACCAGAGTTTAATTTCTGAAAAAGAAATAGTTTTAAATTTTTCTTCAATTTTAAAGAAAAAATTAGAAAAAGTGGGTTATAGGGTTTACCTAACAAGAAGCGCTGACAATTTTATAAAATTAAAAGAAAGGGTGGAATTTGCAAAAAGAAAGGGTGCTGATCTTTTTATTTCCGTACATGCGGATGCATCTAAGTATTCCTCTACACGTGGCTTCTCGGTCTATACCTTATCGAAAAAAGGCTTAGACAGAGAAGCTGAAAAAGTTGCAAAACTTGAAAATAGTTTGTCAGTTTTTTCTAAAAAGGGTCTAAAAGGTATTAATTTGAGAGATGCTAGAAATATCAAGGATCAGTATTATATAGATCTAGCATTCGATAGAGCAAAAAATTCATCAACAGAGTTTGCGGATATTCTTGTAAATAAAGTTGAGGAAAGGTCTGAATTACTAACTAGGCCCCACCGGTATGCAGGATTTGCTGTTCTAAAATCTCCTAATTATCCTAGTGTCTTAGTTGAATT
This sequence comes from Hyphomicrobiales bacterium, assembly GCA_028339975.1. Lineage (GTDB taxonomy): Bacteria > Pseudomonadota > Alphaproteobacteria > MED-G09 > MED-G09 > MED-G09. The sequence continues at coordinate 3,114 of JAOLDG010000002.1, forward strand.
AGGTTTTATTACAAATGATAACGATAGAAATAACTTTGGTAATAGAAATTGGCAATCTTCTGTTGCGACAAAATTTGTAGAAGCAATAAATCAAAATTTTCAATAATTTAAGAGAGTGCTATGAAAGCTGAAATTCAAAAAATAATAGATGATATTAACGAATGTATCGATTTGTTAAGGGGGCATCTTTGACTGGGATAAATCTTCAGAGAGGCTTCTAGAGTTAAATTCATTAATTGAGATGGATAGCTTTTGGAATAATAATAATGAAGCCCAGATTATTATGAAAGAAAGATCACAAATTGAAAATGGCATGAACAAGTGTTTGTCTCTAGAGGAACGTTTAGAGGATTCCATTACATTGATCGATCTTGGAAGCGAGGAGTCAGATGATAAAGCAATTTCAGATGGTGTTTTATCTCTTGAGGAATTACTTGCTGAATCAAAGATTGCAAGCTTGGAGGTTTTATTGTCAGGTGAAGCAGATTCCAATTCTACGTATCTAGAAGTTCACCCGGGTGCAGGCGGGACTGAAAGTCAGGATTGGGCAGAAATGCTTCTAAGAATGTATATCCGTTGGTCTGAGCGTAAAAAATATAAAGTTGAAGTTGTTGAGAAAACTCAAGGCGAAGAGGCAGGAATAAAAAGTGTTACAATTAAAATTGAGGGAGTAAATGCTTACGGATGGTTAAAAACTGAATCGGGAATTCATAGGCTTGTTAGAATTTCCCCTTTTGACTCTCAAAAAAGAAGACACACAAGCTTTGCGAGTGTATGGGTTTATCCAGTTGTAGACGATAATATAGAGATTGATTTAAACGAGTCTGATTGTAGAATTGATACCTTTCGATCCTCAGGGGCTGGAGGTCAGCATGTCAATACAACTGATAGCGCAGTTAGAATAACCCATTTACCATCAAAAATAGCAGTTCAATGTCAGGCTGAAAGATCGCAGCACAAAAATAAAGCTACTGCTTGGTCAATGCTAAGAGCACGCCTCTATGAAGTTGAGCTCCAAAGGAAGGAGCAAGATTCCCAGGAACAGCTTGAAAGTAGATCAGAGATTGGATGGGGTCATCAAATAAGATCTTATATCTTACAACCATATCAGATGGTTAAGGATCTTAGAACTGATACCGAAGATACCAACCCTCAAAATGTTTTAAATGGTGAAATTGACTTATTTTTATCAGCTTCATTAGCTCAAAAAATTTTGGATTAGTTTGAAGTTAAGATTCCCTGAACTCTTTCCAAGACTAATTGTGCGTGATTTTTTACTTTAACTTTTCTAAAAACTTCGAGAATTTTTCCGTTTCTTGAAACTATAAATGTTGATCTTTCTATTCCCATATAAGATCTACCGTACATTTTCTTTTCAACCCAGACTCCAAAACTTTCAATTACTTCACCAGTCTCATCTGAGGCTAATTTAATTTTCAAACTCTGTTTTTCTATGAAATTTAAATGTTTTTTTATACTATCTTTTGATACTCCAATAACATCTACATCTAGTTTTTTAAATTTTTCAACGAATGAGCTAAAATCTTTAGCCTCATTTGTGCAACCTGGTGTATTATCTTTTGGATAGAAATAAATAATGTATAATTTCTTTTTTAGTTCTTTAGAATTTAGTAAAGTATCATCACTTAATGGAAGAACAAAGGTAGGTATTGTGTCATCAATTTTAAGTTCATTTGTCATTTTTTGTCCTATTTAAATTATTTAATATGGTTATTTACATGAAATATTTTTTAAAAATTATAAGCTATTTTTTTGGTTTGTTGATTTTTACTATAATCTTCTTTCTTCTTCAGGTCTCATCATCAGTTATTGATATAACATCAAGTGAAGTATTTTTTAAACCTTACCTAATAAGGAATGCTGATCAATACAACATTAATATTCACAAAATTCAATTGTATATTGATAAGTCACAACATAAATTAATTTCAAATATAAAAATTGATTTTATTAATAAAGCTAATGATATCAATCATCGCTTTTCATCCACTATCGACCTACCAATTATATCTTTTATAGAACTTAAATCACAGTATCAGTTTAGTCTTTTTCATAATGACTCAAATGAGAATAATAGAAATCTTAATAATGATTATAGTTTTTATATAAGTGGTTTCATTTCTTCAGAAAAAGTAGCCTTAAAGGGCGAGGGCTCTGAGTTACCCATTGATCTTGTAAAGACCTTATGGCCTAAAAATATTGCTAAAGGTGCAAGATTTTGGGTTAATAGAAATCTATCGAAAGGTAAAATAAAAAATCTCACATTCGATATAACACTCCCCCTCGAATCATATCAATTAAAAAGTAAATTATCCAAAAAAGATTTAAATTTGAAATTTAATTTTGAAGAAATGAAAATCTCTTTCTTAAGAGGCATGAGTTCTATATATGATGCTTCAGGTGAGGCTTTTTTAGACGGTGAAATATTCAAATCGAATTTATTGGAAGGAAAAATAAGGGGGATTGATCACAATGAAATTAATTTAGTTGATAGTTATTTTATTGCTCATAATTTTCAAAAAAGGCATGGACCAGGTGAGGTGGAAATAAACGCAAGAGGCGACTTAAAGGATCTCCTTTTGTTTTTATTTCAACACCCAAAAGATTTAAAAAGATTTATTCAATTTGACGTTAAAAATATTTCTTCATTTTCAACCACAAATGTAAATTTTAAATTTCCTCTAAAATCAAAAATTTCTTTTGAAGAAATCCAAATTTCATCGTTATCAAATTTGCAAAATACAATCATTGGTGACTTGTACAGCCAAGAGATTACCAGCGATAATTTAAAAGTCAGTGTCTCAAGTCAAGAGATTAATATAGCTGGTGATATTGTTATAGACAGTCAAAGTCTAAAATTTAACTGGGATCAGGTATTTACTAGCGATGAAAACTCAGCTTCTCTAGCCCTTAGTGGTTTTTTAAATGATAAATTTTTAAATAAAAATTTTAAAAAATTAAATCTTAATTTTGACGGGAAAGGTTTTTTAGATATTAGGTTTTATGGAGATTTAAATGGGTTTAAGGAAGGCTCTATTAGTCTTGATTGTAGGCCCCTTGGGTTCGAATCTGGATTGCTATTGTGGGAAAAACCAAAATTTACACCCTTAAAAATAACTTCAGAAATAAAATTTATTGGCGAAAAAAAATTCTCACTAGAAAAGGTAAATTTTAATGGACCATTAATCTCTATATCAGGTGATTTAAATATTGAAGATAGCGTTGTGCGTGAAGTCAATTTTCCGATTATAAAATTATATTCATCGAAAAATATTATTTTATCAAATTTTTCATTAAGTTTTTCTAGAGATATTTTAACCAGTGCTAAGATTTTTGTTGGCGGCAGTAAGATAACGTTAGGGAAGGATAGTTTGTTTAAATTTTTTGATTTCAAAAAATCTAATCATAACTCAAAAAATATATCACTTGATTTGAGTATTGATAAGTTGACTTCTGGATCTGGTATTAATTATGATAAAGTTAAATTTTTATTAGAAAAAGACAATAAATTAATCAATATTTTAGAAATAAATATTAACTTAAATAATGAAAAAATTATAACATCGAAATTTTCTGGAACTAATATAAGAAATATTGAATTTTATTCAAAAAATATTGAAAGTATTATTGATATAATGGGTGTTGATGTAAATATTATTGGTGGCCCTCTATATTTAGTTGGTAGTATAAACAATAATACCAGTGATATTTTTGAAGGAAATTTATTACTGGAAGAGTTTTCTATTTTGAAATTACCTATTTTTGCAAAATTACTGAATATTTCTTTACCTGATTTATCAAATCTTCTTAATAGCAATTCGGGAATTAAATTTAAATCTGCTTCAGCACTAATAAAAATTAGCAATAAGGGAATTAATATTGTTGATGGTGTTATTAAGGCAAAAAGTGATATTCCAATTTTTGGGAATTCGCTTGGTATGACTATGTCTGGGTTATATGGTATTTCAAATAAAACAGATATTTCTGGAACATTAGTTCCGTTTGCAGGTTTTAATACCGCTCCCTCAAAACTACCTCTGTTGGGAGGGTTATTTAAAGGCGATCAAAAAGGGCAAGGATTAATTGGTATTAACTTTAGAATTTATGAGGATGAAAATGGATTTCTTGACATTCAAAGTAATCCACTTTCAATTTTAACTCCAGGGTTTCTGCAAAGGATTTTTTAAAGCTCAGTTTATAATTTCAATTATAATATTTTTTTTCTTTCCAAGCGATACTTTAAGTTTTTGGGTTTTATCAAAGTCATTAATTGTTACAATATGTTTTTCATCTAAGATGAGTTTTTCATTTAATTTAATGGCGCTTAATTTGACAAAACGCCTTGCCTCACTATTTGAATTAGTAAGTTTTAAAAAATCTTTAGAAAGTAAGCTTAGAAGTCCAATGCCGTTCTCTAATTTATTTTTTTGAATTTTATAAGTTTCGATCGAGTCCCAATTGGAGTGTTTACCATGAACTATTTCAGTAATTTTTGTTGCTAGGACTTCTTTTGCAGTCTCGATTTCTTCACCTTGAAGATTTTCATATTCACTTATTTCCTTTAAGGAAAGATCTGTGAATAATCTCATCCAAGGGCCTACAAGGTTATTATCGGTTTTGTCTCTCCAGTAATTCCAAAAATCTCTAGGATGAGTTGAATGATCTTTATTTGTCTTATTGTAGTTTAACCAAATGGCTCCGTTTTCAGTTTTACCCATTTTTTGGCCGGATGAAGTTGTTAATAGCGGTGTGGTTAACCCAAATAGACTGACTCCCGACAGTCTCCTGGCTAAATCTATTCCACAAACTATATTCCCCCACTGGTCGGAACCACCCATTTGCAAGATACAGTCGTATCTTTTGTTTAATTCATAAAAATCATAACCTTGCATAACCATATAATTAAATTCTAAAAACGATAGTGGCTGCTCCCTATCAAGTCTAAGCTTTACAGAATCAAATGATAGCATTCTATTAACAGAAAAATTACTTCCAACTTCTCTTAAAAAATCAATATAGTTTAATTTTCCAAGCCAATCATTGTTATCTACTATTACAGTTCCATCCTTTTTTAAGTCCAAGAATCTTTCAAAAGTTTTCCTAATACCATTTAAATTATTTTGAATATCTTTTTCTTCAAGAAGCGATCTAGATTTATCCTTAAGTGATGGATCTCCAACTTTACTAGTCCCGCCGCCAACAAGAATAATGGGGTTATGACCAAAATTTTGAAGGTGTTTCAAAAGCATTATTTGAATTAAGGATCCAATATGTAGGCTGGGTGCTGTACAATCAAATCCTATATATGCTGAAACACCCTTATTCATAAAAATTTTGTCAAGATTTTCTGAGTCGCTTATTTGATTAAGAAACCCTCTTTCATCGATAAATTTTAAAAATTCTGATTTATATTTATACATATATTTTATTTAATTTAATTTAATTTAATCAATCTCGAAATCTGAGCTAACCAAACGCGTATCGAGATAATTATTTACTTTATTAACTAAAATATCACCTTCTTTTTCAAAAAAATGATTAGCCTTTGGTATACTATTGTATTCAATTTCTATATTTTTTTGTGCCTGTAGTTTCTCTACTAGTCTCTCTACGTCCTCAGCAGGAACAACTTTATCCTCTTGACCATGAATAATAATACCTGAAGAAGGGCAGGGTGCTAAAAAATTAAAGTCATACATATTCGCAGGAGGTGCAATTGATACAAATCCTTCTATTTCAGGTCTCCTCATGAGAAGTTGCATGGCAATCCATGCGCCAAAGGAATACCCAGCAACCCAACAGCCCCTTGAATCTGGAACTTGAGATTGGAGCCAATCTAGAGATGCTGCGGCATCTGAAAGCTCCCCAATACCTTGATCAAAGGTTCCCTGACTTTTTCCTACAGATCGAAAGTTAAATCTTAATACTGAAAACCCTCTCTTTAGGAATGTTTGATATAGATTATAAATAATTGGATTATTCATATTACCGCCAAATTGAGGTAAGGGGTGTAATATTAAAGCAACAGGAGACCTCCTCCCTTCAACTGTATTAATTCTTCCCTCTAGGCGACCATCTGGTCCACTGTATATAATTTCTGGCATTTTTAAATCCTGACTATAATGGTAGTATTAATAAGCTTGTAAATTAAACATTTTTTTGTATTTCTTGACAAAATTACTCGGAAAATATATTTAACTCCTAATAACTCTTATTTGTCTTCTATCACATTGATAAGATTGATGCATAAGAATTTAATAAATTTTTAGGTGCTATTATGAAGTTAACTACAAAAGGAAGGTATGCGGTTTTGGCATTAACTGAGCTTGCATTAATAAAAGATGATTCTCTTGTTAAGATAACTGAAATTGCAGTTAGGCAAAATATTTCCTCAACCTATTTAGAGCAGTTACTTCTTTTATTAAAAAATTCTGGCTTAGTTGTCGGTGTAAGGGGCCCCAATGGAGGTTATAGATTGGCCGCTCCTCCCGAAAATATAATGATTTCTGATATTGTCAATATTGTAGAAGGTCGAATGGAGGCAAAAGGATGTGTCTCCAAAACAGGATCTTGTACTGGAGTTTCAGGTCGGTGTATGACACATGATTTATGGGATGAATTAAGTCGACATATTGAATTATTTCTTGGTCAAGTTTCATTAAAGGATATTATTATAGGAAATGTTCTTGGAAGGTCTTCTCCGCCTAAAGCATTGGGAGTTGAATAATTAATGGAAAGCTCCAGAATATATTTTGATTATAACGCAACGTCTTTAATAAGACCTGAATCGATAAACTCAGTAAATAAGATTCTCAGTTCTTATGGGAATCCTTCTTCTATTCACAAGGAAGGGCGACTCATGAGGTCGCTAATCGAAGAATCCAGAGAAAAGGTTTCTAAGTCGTTATCCACCTCTAGTAAAAATATTATTTTTACTAGCGGGGGAACCGAAGCTATTGATATTGCATTAAATCAAAGTCCCGGAAGGTTAATAATTAATTCAACAGAACATATTGCTGTCTTCGAATCAGCAAAGAGGCTTAATATCGATATTGATATTCTTGATGTTGATTCTAATGGTTTAATACGAATGGATTTATTAGAAAATTTATTAAAAAAAGGACCAGCTCTTGTTTCAATTATGTTAGCAAATAATGAGACTGGTGTTATTCAGCCTATTAAGGAAATTTCAAAAATAGTTAAGTCTTATGATAGTCTTTTATTTTGTGATGCTGTTCAAGCATTTGGAAAAGTTAAGTTATCTTTTGATGATCTAGGTATCGATTTAATGGCGGTTTCTGCACATAAGATTGGTGGATTTTCAGGCTCAGGCGCTTTAGTTATAAAAAAAGATATGAATTATTTAATACCTAGGGTCTCTGGAGGTGGTCAAGAGCTGGGACTTAGAGGTGGAACAGAAAATTTATTAGGAATTATTTCATTTGGTGAGTGTGCTTCGATTTTAAATGAAATTGATAATGAAAGCATTAGATTGAAAAAACTAGTAAATTTACTGGAGGACAATTTGTCATCTTTAGGTGCATTTATTTATAGTTATAATGTTGAAAGATTATCCAACACTTCTCTTTTCTCTTTTTCAGAGCTTAGGGCTGAAACATTACTAATGAAATTAGATTTAGCTGGATTTTCTGTAAGTTCTGGATCTGCATGTAATTCTGGAAAAGTAAAAGAAAGTCATGTTTTAAAGGCTATGAATGTAGATGAAAATATGCAAGAAGGTGCGATAAGAGTTAGTCTTGGATGGGGATCTAATAAAAAAGAAGTTAAGAATTTTATAAGTTTTTTTGAAAATATTTTTAATAAAACAGCCAAGGAGTAATCTGTGTCAGAAAGCCAAGATAAATTATCAGAAAAAGATTTTAAGGATCCTTACGAGTTTGGGTTTGAAACTGATATTGAATCAGATTTTGCCCCCAAGGGACTGAATGAAGATACCGTAAGATTTATTTCAAATAAAAAAAATGAACCCAAATGGCTCCTTGATTGGAGGTTAGATGCTTACAAGAGGTGGCTAACAATGAGTGAACCAGACTGGTCGAGCGTAAGATACCCGCCAATTGATTACCAGGACTCTTATTATTACTCTGCGCCCAAAGATTCAGAAAAACTAGATAGTTTGGATGATGTTGATCCTAAATTATTAGAAACCTACAATAAGCTTGGTATACCACTGAAAGAACAAGAATGGCTTGCTGGGGTGGCTGTTGATGCTGTTTTTGATAGTGTTTCAGTAGGAACAACATTTAAAGAAAGACTAAAAGAAGACGGAGTTATATTTTGTTCTTTTTCAGAGGCTGTAAAAGATTATCCGGAATTAATTAAAAAGTATCTTGGATCTGTAGTTCCGACAACTGATAATTACTTTTCTACTTTAAATTCTGCTGTTTTTTCAGATGGAAGCTTTGTTTATATTCCTCCGGGTGTCAGGTGCCCAATGGAGTTATCAACTTATTTTAGAATTAATGCTGCGGGAACCGGGCAATTTGAAAGAACTTTAGTTATAGCCGACAAAGACTCTTATGTTAGTTATCTTGAGGGATGTACGGCTCCAATGAGGGATGAACACCAGCTTCATGCTGCTGTTGTTGAGTTAGTTGCTCTAGAAGGTGCAGAAATCAAATACTCAACGGTTCAAAATTGGTACCCTGGCGATGAGGAGGGTAGAGGCGGTGTTTATAATTTTGTAACTAAACGTGGTGATTGTCGAGGTGACAATTCGAAAATTTCATGGACACAAGTAGAGACTGGCTCAGCTATTACTTGGAAATATCCAAGTTGTATTTTAAGAGGAAATAATTCTTCTGGAGAGTTTTACTCTATTGCTGTGTCAAATAATTATCAGCAAGTTGATAGCGGTACTAAAATGATTCATCTGGGGAATAATACCTCTAGTAGGATTATTTCAAAAGGTATCTCAACTGGTAAGTCATCCAATACTTATCGAGGTTTAGTTTCAATCCACCCTAAGTCAAGAAATAGTCGTAACTTTACTCAATGTGATTCCCTTCTTTTAAATGATAATTGTTCCGCAAATACCATTCCTTACATAGAATCAAAAAACTCTGAATCTATTGTAGAGCATGAAGCTACATCCTCTAAAATCTCTGAAGAGCAGCTATTTTACTGTCAGCAAAGGGGTTTAGATGAGGAAGAGGCTATTTCTTTAATAGTAAATGGGTTTTGTAAGGATGTATTACAGAAGCTACCAATGGAGTTTGCAGTTGAGGCTCAAAAACTTCTCAGCGTTAGTTTGGAAGGAAGTGTTGGATAATGAATAATTTTCTTAATATTCAAAGTTTATCAGCAAAGGTTGAGGATAAGCTAATTATAAATAATCTTAACCTTAATGTTGATAAAGGAGAAGTTCATGCCATTATGGGTCCGAATGGTTCTGGAAAATCAACTTTATCAAATGTATTAGCTGGAAAAGATGGTTATGAGATAACTAGTGGCATAATAAATTTTTGTGGAGAGGATTTGATGTCCCTTAAACCCAATGAAAGATCTAATAGGGGTATTTTTTTAGCATTTCAGTACCCTGTTGAAATACCGGGCGTTACTAATATTAATTTTATAAAAACAGCCTTAGATAGCAATAGAAAACATCGTGGTTTAGATCCATTAAAACCCGGAGACTTTTTAAAACTTATAAAAGAGAAATCAAAAATTTTAGGAATTCCAGAGGATAGATTAAAAAGACAATTAAATGTAGGTTTTTCAGGAGGAGAAAAGAAACGAAATGAAGCTCTTCAGCTTTTGATGTTAGATCCATCTTTGGCTATTCTTGATGAAACTGATTCTGGTCTTGATGTTGATGCATTCAAGATTGTTGCAGATTCAATAAATTCTAGACGTAATAATGATAGTAGCATGTTAATTATAACTCATTATCAAAGACTCCTTGAAAGAATAGAGCCAGATTTTGTCCATGTTTTTATTAATGGTTCAATTATTGAATCTGGAGGACCTGAGCTAGCTAGTGAGATTGAATCTAATGGATATGAGAGATTCACTGATGTTAAGTAATTTAACTTTAGATAATTTTGATAAATCTTTTAAAGGATCCAACTCTTTGGTTGAAGAGAGAAAAAATGCATTTTTAAATTTAAAAAAAATAGGAATTCCAAATAAAAGAATAGAAAATTGGAAATATATGGATCTTGCTAAAATTACTAAAGGTATAGAGTTTAAGCCACGAGGAATTAATTTTGAATTATTGAATAAAAATCTTAAAGGAATTGTTGTTAGGGATTTTGAATATTTTATAGAAAATAAAGATCAATACTCTAAACTAACAAAGTATCTGGATAACGAGGGAGTGGTTTACTTAAACCTCTCATATGCCCAAGAAGCTAGTGTAATAGAGATTAAGGAGTCACAATCTGAACCCTTGCTTATAAATATTAGTTGTAATGAGGATGGTGTCTCATTTCCTAGAATAAAGATTGACGTTTTTCCAAATATAGAAGCCGAGGTTCACCTTTTTTATGATGGTGGAAAGGGCTTTATAAATCAATTAACAGAAATCAATATTCAAAAAAATTCAAACCTTCGAGTGCAAAGAGTTAATAAATCATCGGCCATACATTCTGAAACTTTTTTAAGTTACCTTGGTTTGAATTCAAATATTTCTTTGGTTAATCTTTCGATGCCAAAAAATAAATCTAGATTTCAGGTTTATAATATCTTTCTCGATCAACATTCTTGTACAGATTTTAAGTCAGTTTCAATTCCATACGAGGATTGCCAGGATGACTTTCTTATACAAAATCTTCATATGAGTTCTAATTGTGAGAGTAATGTTGGGCTCAGAGCTATTCTTAATAAAGGAACAGTGTGCTCTTTTCAGGCACTCGTTGATATTGATTTGAATACTTCATCAAGCAAGGCAATCCAGGATTGTAAGGCAATTTTACTTCATGAGGATGCATCGATGAATGCTAAGCCTGAGATGAAAATTTTTAACGATGATGTTGTTTGTAAGCATGGAACTACAATTGGATGTCTTGACAAAGAGCAGTTATTTTACCTTCAATCAAGGGGCCTTAGTCCTGTATCTGCAGAAAAAATTTTATTACAAGGTGTGATAAAAAACTACATATCTGAAGATTCTTCATTAAATAATTTTCTTCCTAAGGTTTATCAGTGATGTTCGATATTAAAGAAGTTAGAAAAGATTTTCCTATTTTAAGTCGAGAAGTTTATGGGAAACCATTGGTTTATTTGGATAGTGCGGCTAGTTCTCAAAAACCACGGCATGTAATGGAGAATATTAAAAAGTTTGAAGAAACTGATTATGCGAATGTTCACAGAGGTATACACTTTCTTTCAAATGCTTCAACAGATGCTTTTGAGATGGCAAGAAAAAAGGTAAAAATTTTTTTAAATGCCAACAGGGAAGAGGAAATTATCTTTACTCTTGGGGCAACAGACTCAATTAATTTAGTTGCTAATTCTTTGGGTGAAAATTTCTTCAAAAAAGACGATGAAATCATTCTTACGGTAATGGAGCATCATTCAAATATTGTTCCTTGGCACTTTCTTAGAGAAAAGGTAGGTGTTAAAATTAAATGGGTTGATTGTGACGATCAGGGTAATATTTCCTTAGACGATATAAAAAATATAGTAACAGAAAGAACTAAGCTAATTTCAATAACCGAAATGTCAAATGTACTGGGATCTAAAACACCATTAAAGGAAATTATTAATTTTTCTCATGAAAGAGAAATTTTAGTTCTAGTAGATGGGTGCCAAGGTGCGGCTCACAATATTATTGATGTTCAAGAATTAGATTGCGATTTTTATGTGTTCTCAGGTCATAAAATATACGGGCCTACTGGCGTAGGTGTTTTATATGGAAAGTTTGATATTTTAGATAATATGCCTCCTTGGCGGGGTGGCGGTGAAATGATTAGAGAGGTAAAAAAAGATTCTATTACTTATGCAGATCTTCCTAGTCGTTTTGAGGCCGGGACACCTAATATTACCCAAGCAATAGGTCTAGGATTTGCTATTGATTATTTTACCTCAAAAATAAATGATGGTTTATTTTCTTATGAAAAAGAAATTGCACAATATTTTCATAATGAAGTTCAGGGGATAAAAAAAATTAAAGTTTATGGTGAAAAAAATATATCTAGCCCTCTGATATCTTTTACTGTAGATGGAACTCATCCGCATGATATTGCAACTCTTATTGATAGAGAGGGTGTTGCAATAAGGGCTGGCCATCATTGTTGTCAGCCGTTGTTAAAATTTTTAAATGTAAATTCAACTGCAAGAGCATCAATTGGTATGTATACAGATAAAAATGATATTGATATTTTTATTAAAGCTTTAGATAAGGCAATTACTTTTTTTGACTAAAGTGCATCAAGGTACTAAAAGTATTATATGGATAATTTAAATATAAATAATGATCAGACAGATAATAAATCTAATAAGGTATTGTTAGAAAGAGATCACTTAGTTAAAGCTCTTAAAACAGTTTATGATCCTGAAATTCCTGTTGATATTTATGAATTAGGTCTAATTTATGATGTCGACTTGAAGGAAAATGGAAATGTAGATGTAAAAATGACATTAACCGCTCCCGGCTGCCCTGTTGCTGGCGAGATGCCGAAATGGGTTGAAACAGCATTATTGGCTGTGGAGGGTGTTGAAAAAGTTGTTGTAGATATGGTATTTGATCCACCATGGGATATGAGTTTAATGTCTGAAGAGGCTAGATTAACTCTAAATATGTATTAATATGAAAAATATAACAAAAAATAACCTACTAAGCCTAACTCCAAGCGCCATTGAACGTTTGCGGGATATAAATAAAAGCTCATCAAACGATAATGTTGCTGTTAAATTAGGTGTAAAAAATGGTGGTTGTGCTGGAATGGCCTACACTATGGATTATATTAATGAAGTTAGTCAAAACGATGAGGTTATTAAGATCGACGATATAACCCTTGTCATTGATCCTAAGGCAATATTATTTTTACTTGGAACCGAAATGGATTATGAGGAGTCAACTTTGAATTCTGGCTTTATTTTTAATAATCCCAATCAAACTGATGCATGTGGATGTGGAGAGTCAGTAACTCTCGTTGAAGCTGAAATTCCTGTTGATTTAGCCGACAGGCTCTCTACTTCCCGGTAAAATTTGCATCTCGCTTTTCTAAAAAAGCTCCCACACCTTCTTTAAAGTCGTCAGATTGACCTGCAACAAATTGAAGCTCTCTCTCTAGATTAATTTGTTCTTCATAAGAATTATCAAAGCTATCCCAAAAAGCTTTTCTTATTAAACCCAGAGACATCGGCCCATGTGATAATTCTTTTGCTAATTTAAGGGTTTCATCATGAAGTTCATTGTCTTCATAGAGTCTATTAATTAAACCCCACTCAAATGCCTTTTCTGCACTTAATCTCTCGCCAAGAATAGCTAATTCTTTAGCTCGAGCCATTCCCACTAATCTAGGTAGAAGCCAAGTCGAACCTCCGTCAGGGACAAGACCTATCCTTCTAAATGCTTGTAAGAAAAAAGCTGATTTTCCTGCAAGAATTAAATCACCCATTAGGGCCAGGGACATTCCAACGCCTGCAGCTGGACCATTAACAGACGTTATTAAGGGTATTTTCAAGTTTTTTATTCTTCTTAAGATAGGGTGGTAGCCAGTTTCTAATCTGTGTCCAGCATCTTGCCTACCTGTATTACCTCGGTCTGATCCTCCGGATAAATTTGCTCCAGCACAAAAACCTCTACCTTCTCCAGTTATAACTAGACACTTAATATTTGAATTAATATCCTCAATTTCATTTAAACAAGACCAAATACCATCAAGCATTTCATTAGATACTGCATTCATTGCATCTGGATCATTAAATCTCATTACACCAGTGGTATCTATTGTTTCTAAGGTTACTTTGTTAAATTCCTGCATTTTGATCTCCAAATAATATAAGTTTCAGATATAATGATTTATATTTCATAAAATACAAATATAAAATTTATAAATTAAACTCTTTGTAGAGATTAGCTTTTTCTCTAATAAACTCAAATCTTAGCTCTGGTTTATTTCCCATTAGGTCGGTAATAGTTTTTTGAGTTGTTTCTTTATCATTATTAGGAATTATAACCCTCAGCAAAGTTCTATTACCAGGAAGCATTGTTGTTTCTTTTAATTGCGCAGGCATCATTTCTCCAAGACCTTTAAATCTATTTATTTCAATTTTATTTGATCTGTTAAAATTCTTTTCAATAACAGCCTCCCTATGCTCATCATCACGAGCATAATAAGTTTTTCCTTTCTGAGTTAATTTATACAAAGGGGGAACTGCGATAAATAATTTGCCTTCATAAATAATAGAAGGAATTTCTTCATGAAAAAAAGTAATTAAAAGAGAAGCTATATGAGCACCGTCTACATCTGCATCCGTCATTATAATTATTTTTTCATATCTGAGATCTTTTTCTTGATAAGCCTCTCTAAGTCCGCACCCAAGAGCTAAAACTAAATCAGCTATTTGTTGATTTTCTCTTATTTTTGTCTGATTTGAGTTTGCAACATTTAGTATCTTTCCTCGTAGTGGAAGGATGGCTTGAAATTTTCTATCGCGAGCCTGTTTCGCTGAACCACCTGCGCTATCACCTTCAACAATAAATAGTTCAGTACCTTCTTTGCTAGTTTGAGAACAGTCAGAGAGCTTTCCAGGTAATCTTATCTTTCTGATAGCGGTCTTTCTCGAAGTTTCTTTTTCTTGACGTCTTTTAAGTCTCTCTTCTGTAAAACTTATAATCCATTGTAGTAAGCGTTCTGATTGCTGTGGAGAGTTTGAGAGCCAATTTTCAAATCTATCCTTAACAGCATTCTCAACAAATTTTTGAGCTGATGTATTTGATAACTTATCTTTGGTTTGACCTTGGAACTTTGGGTTAGGTATAAAAAGAGAGATTACGGCTACCATTGATTTCGCTATATCATCTGAATTAATAGTTAATCCTTTTTTATTTCCTATTCTTTCAGAATGAGATCTTAGCGCTTTAAGTAAGCCATTTTTTAGCCCTAATTCATGTGTTCCGCCGTCTGGCGTAGGTACGGTATTGCAGTATGAGTTTAAAAATCCATCAGAGCTCATTGACCAATTTACAGCCCACTCAATTGAATTATTTTTAGCATCCTTTTCTTTTTTTCCAGTAAAAGATTCTTGTGCTACAAAAGTAGAATCTTTTACTTCATTAGCTAAAAAGTCTTCAAGGCCTTTTGAGAAATTAAATACCTCTGATGTAGGAGTATTATTTTCATTAGCTACTAACTCATTGCAAGTCCATCGAATTTCTATACCTGCAAAAAGATAAGCTTTTGATTTGCAAAAATTATAAAGTTTTTCAATATTAAATTTTAAATTTTTATCAAAAATATCTTCATCAGGTTTAAAGGATATTTTTGTACCTTTTTTGTTAGTTTTTTGTTCTAGCTTTTTAATTTTTTGATCAGGCACACCCCTTATGTATTTTTGAAAATAAATATTCTTATCTCTATAAACCTCTACTTCTAAGATTTCGGATAAAGCATTAACAACACTTATGCCTACACCATGCAAACCTCCAGACGTTTGGTATACTTTATTATTAAATTTACCACCCGCATGGAGTGTTGTTAAAATTACCTCTAAAGCTGATTTTTTTGGATATTTTGGGTGTTTATCAATTGGAATTCCTCTGCCATTATCTGAAACTGTTATTTTATTGTCTAAGCCTACACTTACCTCTATGAATGTTGCAAATCCAGCAACAGCTTCATCCATAGAGTTATCAATAACCTCAGCAAACAAGTGATGCATTCCATTACGATCAGTGCCTCCAATATACATCCCTGGGCGCTTTCTTACAGGCTCTAATCCTTCAAGAACTTCTATATCTGAAGCGTTATATGTTGCTTTTGATGACAAATTAGACCCAAATAAAATAAATAATTTAAAAACTTAAAAAGTATTAAACCATCATTACGTTAAACACATACGATTCGTAATCCTTAATTAAAAAAATAGCCCTCATAAAGGGCTATTTATTAATAAAAATTATTTTATTTAAATTATTTTGTAAGAGTACCAATTATATGATTGATTATTTTATAAGGATCAGCATTTGAGGCTGGTCTTCTGTCTTCCAGATACCCATTCCAATTATGCTCAACTGTATATATCGGAATACGAATACTTGCACCACGATCACTAACACCATAAGAAAAATCGGTAATTTTTTGAGTCTCATGTAACCCAGTTAATCTTTGATCGTTATCTGAGCCGTAATTAGATATTGCGTCATGATGAACTTTACCAAGTTTATCACACATTGAGGTATACAGTTCTTCAGTTCCATTTTCTCTCATTTCTTTATTAGAGAAGTTACTATGCATACCAGATCCATTCCAGTCACCTGATTGAGGTTTAGGGTGAATATTCACTGAAACATCAAAATCTTCAGCAACTTTGTGAAGAAGGTATCTACTCATCCAAAGATCATCGCCAGCCTTAACTCCTTTTCCAAGGCACTGATATTCCCACTGTCCAAGTGCAACCTCAGCATTAGTACCTGTAAGTTCAATGCCTGCCTCTAAGCATGATTCAAGGTGTGCCTCTGAAATATCTCTACCTTTTACATTTGCAGCACCTACACCACAATAATATTCACCTTGAGGTTTGTTGGGAATTCCATCTTCCCAGCCCAGTATTGTTCCATCTGGGTTTGTAAGAAAATATTCTTGTTCGAAGCCAAACCACCATTCGTCAGAAGCAACATTTGCCGCAGCAGCTCTAGTATTTGTTGGGTGAGTTTCATGCTCACCAGTATGAACCTGACACATTACGAGTTTATCGCCATAGAGAGGGTTGGTATATTCTTGAACAGGCAAAAGCAAACAGTCGGAACTTCCGCCCTCTGCTTGTTGAGTGGATGATCCATCAAATGACCAATCTGGTGGCGATGTTTCTCTAGTTACCTTTACTTTACTTCTTAAAAATGGTTCTGGCTTGTATCCGTCTAACCAAACATATTCATACTTTATCATTAAGTCTTCTCCTTGTTTAATTTAAAAAGCTATATTTTTTATACTGTTAATACTTGAATAATATTTTGATAAGAAACCATTATTTAAAAAATTACTAGCCCTTAAATTACTATAAATGAATATTTTTTAATAGAAGTTACACATACTACACATAAGTATTTTACACACTATTATATAAAGACTTTTTATTAATAATTTTACTTAAATAGCCTGATCACCAGTCTCACCAGTACGTATTCTTATGGCCTCATCAACCGATGAAATAAAAATTTTACCATCACCAATTTTTCCAGTGTAAGCAGCCCTTTTTATTGTCTCGCAAGCCTCCTCAAGTTTTTCATCTTGAACCACAATATCAAGTACAATTTTTGGAAGAAAATCAACGCTGTATTCAGCGCCTCGATAAAGTTCAGTATGACCCTTTTGTCTACCAAAACCCTTTGCCTCAGTAACGGTTACACCAGCAACATCAATTTCTTGAAGTGCATCCCTAACTTCATCAAGTTTGAACGGCTTAATGATTGCTTGTATTTTTTTCATTTTCACTCCTTTGTTTAATTAGTTAAATATTAGTTATTAAAAGCAATAAACATGCCATTTAGTATTAATTTCAATATTTTATTTTTAAATAATTAATTATATTTTTATTTCTATAAATATAAATTATCAATATACAATATATTTGCTAAAATTTTATAAGGAAATACTATGATAAACCCAAGAACGCCAGTTTTAGTTGGTTCAGGTCAAGTTACTCAAAAAATTAATAACCCTTCTGAAGCTAAAGATCCTATCGATTTAATGCGAGAATCATCATTAATGGCGATTAAAGATACCTCAATTGAAGATTTAAGCGATTATATTGATAGTGTAGTTACTGTAAGGTTTATTTTTGATTCAGGCGCCGGGTCTAGACCTCCCTTTAGTATTTATAAAAACCCCCCTAAATCTCTCGCTGATCGTCTCGGAATAAAGGATGCCAAAACTTTTTATGGACCAACCGGAGGAAATACTCCGCAATATCTATTAAATATTATGGCTGAAAAGATAAGTCAGGGGGAGAGTGATATTGTTCTTTTATCTGGTTCAGAGTGTTTCTCAACTATGAAAAAAGCTTCAAAACAGGGAATAAAGACTGGTTGGGGTGAAGATTCAGGTGGTAATAGGATTGACTTGGGGTATGAAAAAGCAGGCGGAACAGACAATGAAATGAAACATGGAATCGCCTTTCCTGTAAATGTGTATCCTCTATTTGAGACGGCAATAAGAGGAAGAATGGGTCACTCTATCGAAGAGCATCAAAATTACCTAGGAGAATTATTTACGCCTTTTACAAAAGTTGCAAAAGCTCATCCAAATGCTTGGTTTCCAATTGAAAGATCCGCTAATGAAATTTCTACTGTCTCTGAAGTTAATAGATATATTGGCTATCCCTACACAAAATACATGAATGCAATCATGGAGGTTGATCAGGCTTCATCACTAATTATGATGACCGAAGAAAAGGCTGATTATTTCTCAATACCGAAAGAAAAAAGAATTTACCTTCACGGATGTGCTGATATTAACGAGGTTTGGAATGTTACTGAAAGACCAGAGTTACATAGGTCAAAAGCAATAAGGGTGATGGGCGAAAAGGCTTTTAAAATGTCAGGTTGGAATATAGATCAAATTGATTTTTTTGATTTATACTCATGCTTTCCGAGCATGGTTGAGTTAGGAAGAGAGGCTCTGGATATTGGAAGAAAAGATCCAAGAAACCTTACCGTGACAGGAGGCCTGCCATATTTTGGTGGAGCTGGAAATAATTATGTAACTCATTCAATAGCTACATTGATGGATAAGTTAAGAAGTAAACCTGGCTCTAAAGGGCTTTGTACATCAAATGGCTGGTTTGCAACTAAACACGGAATAGGGCTTTACTCTTCTGAGCCATTTGAGGGCGAATGGAAGAGAGAGGATCCAAAAATTTATCAGCAAGATATTGATTTAATGGAAAGACCAGAAGTCGATGAAGAACCTTCTGGTGATGGAAAAATTGAAACATACACTGTTGCAAATGGAAGAAGTGGTCCTGAGATGGGAATAGTCATTGGAAGACTCAATTCAACTAACGACAGGTTCATTGCTATAACGCACAAAGATAGTGATCTGGATTCTTTAATAAACGAAGAGTGTCTTGAAAGGGATTGTAAAGTTAAGCAGGTAGACGGTGGCTTTAGTATAGTTAATTTGAAATAATGGTTAATATTTTTTTAATTCGTCACGGCAAAGCATCTTCTGGATGGAATTCTTTAGACCCTAGCCTTGATAGCGAAGGTGAGAGGCAATCAAGAGAGGTATCCAAAAAGCTTTTAAATTATTCATCAAAGGATTTTGATATTTTTTCAAGTCCAATGATGAGGTGCAGGCAAACTTCAGAACCTTTTTGTAAAAAAACTAAAAAAGAAATAATCGTCGATAGAAAGGTTTCTGAAATTCCTTCACCAATAAATGATTTAGACAAAAGAGTTGTTTGGCTAAGAAGGGTCTTACCTTTAAATTGGGAAGACCTTATGAAGGATAAAGATTCAGATGCCTCAGGTATAGACTATCGAATATGGAGATCAGATATAATTGAATTTTTGAAAGGACTTAAAAATGATGCATTTATTTTTACTCATTTTGTTGTAATTAATTCTGTTGTAAGTTTCTTAAAAAAAAGAGATGAAGTTGTTTCTTTTAATCCAGATAATACCTCTGTTACACATTTAAAATATGACGGAAAATTATTAAAAATTATTTCACTTGGAGCTGAGTCTGTTACAAAAATTAACTAAATTTATACATACAGATGATTGCTCAAGACCATGAATCAATAAAACTTGGAGAAGTTTATGGAAAATTTTAAAATTACAAGTCTTAGTGAGAGAGATATTGAAGGAATTAACAAGCTTTATAATAAATATATTAATGAAACTGCTTTTACTTTTGACATCAAAGAAAAGACCTATGACGAAAAGAAAGAATGGTCCAAAACTTTTAAAGAGAATAGCCCTTATCAGTGTTTAGTTGCCTACGATAACAACAATCTAGTTGGTTTTGTTAGCTCTAGACCTTTTAGAGAGAAAGAGGCTTATTTTTCATCAGTTGAAACCAGTATTTATATAGATAGGGATTATATTGGAAATGGGTACGGTAAGAATTTATTAAAAGAGCTTTTTAATAGAATTTCTAGTTTTGGAGTTTTAAAGGCATATGCCTTTATTACCAAACCAAACGATATGTCTGAAAAGTTGCATATTTCCATAGGGTTTAATCATATTGGCACTTTAAATAAGGTGGGCAAAAAATTTGGGAAATACTGGGATGTTGGACTTTTTGAACTATCACTTCCAATTAAATGATTATTACTCTAGATATTCTCTAAATCTACTGTTAAAAACCGATAGTATTTTCGCGGGCGTGGTGGAATTGGTAGACACGCAGGTTTTAGGTACCTGTGCCGCAAGGCGTGGGGGTTCAACTCCCTCCGCCCGCACCAATAATTGTATGAGAGCAAAAAATGGAAGTTAAAGAACTAAAAGCAAAAGGATTAAAAAGAGAGTTTTCAATAACTATAAAATCTGAGGTTATTAAAAATTTAAAAGCAAAAAAACTTGAAGAAATTGCCTCTAAAGCAAAAATTGACGGCTTTCGTCCAGGAAAGGTTCCTTCTGCACATATCGAAAAGCTATATGGTCAGAGTGTGATCGTTGAAGTTATTGAAGAAAATGTCTCTAAGGCATCTCAAGATGTTTTGGAGGAAAGAAATCTCAAAGCTGCAGTTAAGCCAGATGTAAAGTTAGACTCTGAAATGACTGATGTTATTGAAAAGGGAAAGGATCTTTCCTTTACAATGAATTGCGAGGTTCTACCTGAAATTGAAATTACTGATTTTAGTAAAATTACACTTGATAATCCAGTTTCTGAACCACAAGAAAAAGATATTAATGATGCTCTTGAATACCTAGCAAAACAAAATAAAGTTTATAATGGTGCCTCTGATTCTACTAAAGCGAAAGATGGCGATCAAGTTACAATGAATTATTTAGGTAAAATTGACGGTGTTGCCTTTGATGGAGGAGCTGCAAACGATGCAAATTTAATTTTGGGATCAAAGAGCTTTATTGATAATTTTGAAGAGCAATTAATTGGTTTAAAAAAAGGTGATAAAAAGGTTGTGAATGTTAAGTTCCCCGAAAATTACCAAAGTTCTGATTTAGCGAATAAAGAAGCATCATTTGATGTAAAAATAAAGTTAGTCTCAAACCCTAAAGAATCAAAGATTAATGATGATTTAGCTAAAAGTCTTGGTATGGAAGATTTAAAGAAATTAAAAGATAGCCTTAAGGATAGAATTAAACAAGATTTTGATTCTGCTTCTAGAAATAAGCTCAAGGATAGTCTTCTTGAGGCTTTAGAAAAAAAACATAGTTTTGAGCTTCCTGAGAGTATGGTTAACCAAGAATTTGATCAAATGTGGCGCCAACTTGAACAGCAACTTGAGAGTCAAAAAAAGGAATTAAAGGATCTCGAGATAAGCGAAAAAGAAATAAAGAAAAATTATAAAGAGATATCAGAAAAAAGAGTTTGCACAGGCCTATTAATTGCAGAAATCGGACAGGTAAATAATATCCAGCTTGAGGATAATGATATTAATAAAGCCCTTCAAATGGAAATGCAAAAATATCCCGGTCAAGAAAAAGAAATATTAGATTATTATCAAAAAAATAATGATGCGATAAGACAGCTTTCGGCACCTTTATTTGAAGACAAAGTGATTGATTTTGTTCTTGAAAAGGTAAAGCTGAAAGATGTAAAGGTTTCAAGAGAAGATTTATTTGATGCAGGAGCAAAAGCCAAACCTAATACAAAAGCCAAACCTAAGGCAAAAGCCAAACCTAAGGCAAAAGCCAAAGCCAAAGCCAAACCTAAAGCAAAAGCCAAACCTATAGCAAAGTCAAAAGATACAAAAAAATCTATAGAAAAAAGCAAAGGTTCAAAGGGTAAATAATTAATTAAATCATTTAAATTATGATATTTTGTTATTTAATTGTTTTAAATTATTGTACTGAGCAATTGTCTAAAAATTATTCTTTTCTAGGAAAAAAGATTTTTTAAAGTTTTAACTTTGCATATTAATAGAATTATCCCATATATATTAATATGACCAAGGAAATTAGCATGAATGATAATAATAGGCCTACCGGAAATCTCATTCCAATGGTTGTTGAGCAATCAAATAGGGGTGAAAGAGCTTATGATATATATTCTCGCCTTTTAAAGGAAAGAATTATATTTGTTACTGGTCCAGTTGAAGATTATATGGCCAGTGTTATTATTGCTCAATTATTATTTCTTGAAGCTGAAAATCCAAAGAAAGAAATATCCATGTATATAAATTCACCTGGTGGAGTTGTTTCCTCAGGTTTGGCTATTTATGATACCATGCAATATATAAAGCCAGAGGTCTCTACGCTTTGCATTGGCCAAGCTGCATCTATGGGAAGTCTTCTTCTTGCAGCAGGGGCGCCTAATAAAAGATTTTCCTTGCCAAACTCTAGAGTAATGGTTCACCAGCCTTCTGGAGGGTTTCAAGGTCAGGCATCTGATATTGAAAGGCACGCACAAGAAATTTTATCTTTAAGATCAAGATTAAATGATATTTATGTCAAGCATACCGGTCAGAATCTAAAATCAATTGAAAAAGCTTTAGATAGAGATACTTTTATGACCGCTAGCGACTCTAAAGAATTTGGTATAATAGATAAAGTTGTTGATAGTAGAGAGCTATCGTCTGACGAAAAAGAGAAAAGTTAAATAAAAACTAATTAAGGTATTTATAAATGAGTAAAATAAGTGACAGCGGAGATTCAAAAAATACACTATTTTGTAGTTTCTGTGGAAAAAGCCAACACGAAGTTAAAAAGCTTATAGCTGGACCAACCGTTTTTATATGTGACGAGTGTGTTGAGCTGTGTATGGATATAATTCAGGAAGAAGCAAAGAACTATGATGAAAAATCTGTAGGAAGTGTTCCGCCCCCTGAAGAAATTTATAATGTTTTAGATGATTATGTTATAGGGCAGCTTCGAGCAAAGAAAGTTTTATCAGTAGCGGTTCATAATCATTATAAGAGGCTCGAATGTGAAACTAAAAAAGATGATGTTGAGCTGGCGAAATCAAATATTCTATTACTTGGTCCAACAGGATGTGGAAAAACACTTTTAGCTCAAACATTAGCTAGAATTCTTGATGTACCTTTTACAATGGCTGACGCAACTACGCTCACTGAAGCTGGGTATGTTGGCGAAGATGTAGAAAATATAATTTTAAAACTTTTACAGGCAGCTGATTATAATGTTGAGCGAGCTCAAAGAGGTATTGTCTATATCGATGAGGTTGATAAAATTACAAGGAAATCTGATAATCCATCTATTACTAGAGATGTTTCAGGTGAAGGAGTTCAACAAGCATTATTAAAAATAATGGAAGGTACTGTTGCGTCAGTTCCACCTCAAGGAGGAAGGAAACATCCCCAACAAGAGTTTTTGCAAGTTGATACTACCAATATACTATTTATTTGTGGTGGGGCTTTTGATGGAATTCAGAATATCATTTCTGAGAGAGGATCTAAACGTTCTGTAGGATTTGGAGCAGAAGTTAAGGAAAAGGACGATAGAAGGACTGGAGAAATTTTAAAAGATCTTCAACCTAAGGATCTTCTAAGATTTGGTCTTATTCCTGAATTTATAGGAAGATTACCAGTTTGCGCCTCACTTGAAGACTTAGATGAGGATTCTCTTATTAGGATACTTACTGAACCTAAAAATGCAGTTGTTAAGCAGTATAAGAAATTATTTGATATGGAGGATGTTAAATTAAAATTTTCTGATGATGCTCTATTGGCGATTGCTAAAAAGACTATGTCATACTCAACTGGAGCTAGAGGGCTTAGGTCGGTTATTGAAAATATTTTACTTGATACTATGTTCGAGATACCTGGTAAACCCGATGTATCAGAAGTAGTTATTTCCGGTGAAGTTGTTGAAGGTAAATCTTCTCCTCTGTATATTTATGCAGAAGAAGATAAGAAAAAAGAAAAAAAAGCTCTTTAATTTAATTTTCTAACATTATCCCTCTTGATACTTACTAATTTAGGTCCATATAATATATATGCGTAAGATTCTTTTTTGTAAAAGTATCTAAATCTTAATATAGTTATATGGACAAATCATGACAGAAGAAAAAAAAGTTCAAGAATTTAAATTATTTAAAAAAATGCCTGTTCTTCCCTTAAGGAATATTGTCGTATATCCCCATATGGTCGTCCCTCTTTTTGTAGGTAGGGATAAGTCTATAGCCGCTCTTGAAGAGGTCATGGATAAGGGCCAAGAGCTTCTATTTTTAGCTCAGAAAGATGCTGATACAAATGATCCAAATACTGATGATCTCTATGAGATTGGAACCTTAGGAAAGGTTCTTCAATTATTAAAGTTACCAGACGGAACTGTAAAAGTTTTAGTTGAGGGGCTTAAGCGTGCAAAAGTTGAAGAATTAATACCTCATGAAAATTTTCTTGAAGCAAAAGTTGAAATAATTAGTGAAGAAAAGTCAGAAGATAAGGCTTTAATCGCTCTATCTAATCAAATTGTGTCTAGATTCGAAGAATTTGTTAAGCTTAATACTAAGGTTGCTTCTGAGGTTGTTTCCTCTCTAAAAGACATTAACGATCCATCAAAGATAGCCGATACTGTGGCTAGTCAGATGACAGGTAATGTAGGTGAAAAACAAAAAATATTAGAAATTTTTAATACAGAGGAACGCTTGAATAATATTTTAGGCCAAATTGATGGCGAATTGTCAGTCCTTCAGGTAGAAAAGAAAATAAGGCGAAGGGTTAAAAACCAAATGGAAAAAACCCAAAAAGAATATTATCTAAATGAGCAAATGAAGGCGATACAAAAAGAGCTAGATGACGATGAAGAGGGAATAGATGATATTGCTGAAATTGAAGAAAAAATTAAAAATACAAAATTATCAAAAGAAGCTCTTGAAAAAACGAAAAATGAGTTAAAAAAACTTAAGCAAATGAGCCCCATGTCTGCTGAAGCTACGGTTGTTAGGAATTACCTTGATTGGATATTGGATATTCCTTGGGGAAAAAAGAAAAAAGTTATAAAAGACATTAGCGCAGCTCAAGAAACTCTTGATAAAGATCATTATGGTCTTGATAAAGTGAAGGATAGAATTACTGAATATCTTGCAGTTCAAAATAGGTCAAAAAAGATTAAAGGTCCTATTCTTTGTTTAGTTGGTCCTCCCGGGGTTGGCAAAACTTCACTTGGAAAATCTATAGCCGCTGCTACTGGAAGAGAGTTTATAAGGATGTCTCTTGGTGGTGTTCGTGATGAATCCGAAATAAGAGGACACAGAAGAACTTATATAGGCTCAATGCCAGGAAGAATTATTCAATCTTTGAAAAAAGTTAAAACAACCAATCCACTTTTCTTATTAGATGAAATTGATAAACTTGGATCTGATTTTAGAGGAGATCCTGCTTCAGCACTTCTTGAAGTTTTAGATCCAGAGCAAAATAGTGCTTTTAATGATCATTATCTTGAGGTTGATTATGATTTATCTCAAGTTATGTTTGTTACAACTGCAAATTCTCTCGATATCCCTCAGGCCTTAGCCGATAGAATGGAGGTAATTAGGATTGCTGGATACACAGAAGATGAAAAGTTAGAAATTGCTAAAAGACACCTTGTTGAAAAGACAAAAGAAAATAATGGCCTTGGTGATGATGAATGGAAGGTTTCTGATGATGCTATTCAATCAGTTATTAGATATTATAGTCGTGAAGCGGGCGTTAGAGGTCTTGAGAGAGAGATTAATTCTTTAGCGAGAAAAGCTGTAAAGGATATAGCTTTGAATAAAAGTGATTCGGTAAATGTAACTTCTGAGAATATTTCTGATTATCTTGGAGTTAAAAAGTATAGATACGGTAAGACTGAAAATGATGATCTTATTGGAGTTGTAACTGGTTTGGCTTGGACTGAAGTAGGCGGTGATATTCTTAATATTGAAGCAGTAATGCTTCCCGGTAATGGAAAGATTAAAGCTACAGGTAAGCTTGGCGATGTTATGAAGGAATCAATTGATGCTGCATCATCTTTTGTTAGATCTAGGGCGGTCAGTTATGGGATTGAGCCTCCAATCTTTCAAAGAAAAGATATACATGTTCATGTTCCAGAAGGTGCGACGCCAAAGGATGGACCTTCGGCTGGTGTAGCTATGGTAGTTGCAATTATCTCTGTAATGGCGGAAATCCCTATCAAACATGATGTAGCCATGACTGGAGAAATGTCTCTTAGAGGAAGAGTTCTTCCAATTGGAGGATTAAAAGAAAAATTATTAGCAGCTACAAGAAGTGGAATTAAAACTGTTCTTGTGCCTAGTGAAAATGAGAGAGAATTATCCGAAGTCCCTGAAAACATCAAAGATAAATTAGATATTAAATTAATTTCGACTATCGATGAGGCCTTAGACTTTGCTTTAACAAAAAAACCTATTGCTATTAAATGGGATGAAAAAGCTTGGCTTGCTGAGCAAAAGAAAGGAAATATTGAATCAGGAAGCACGCCTACTCAAACTACACATTAAATTATTTTTAATTTAATTTTGACCATTTAAGTTTTTAGGGCATACATTCTTATTAATTAACAACTCAGGAGGATAACATGAATAAAAATGAACTTATCGACGCAATTGCAAGTGGATCTGGATTAAGCAAGGCTGACGCAGGTAGAGCTTTAGAAGCTTTTCTTGGATCAGTTACATCAAGCCTAGCTTCTGGCGGTAGTGTAAAAATTACTGGCTTTGGAACTTTCTCAGTTAGTCATAGAGCGGCTACTACAGGAAGAAATCCAAGAACTGGTGAAGCTATTCAAATCGCTGCATCAAAAAATGCTAAATTTAAATCTGGTAAAGGTTTAAAAGACGCAGTTAATTAATATTAACTTACTTTAGGTGGCAAAATTTTTGCCACCTAAAATTAAATCAAATTATAAACTTAAAATTAAATTAAATTTCCTTACTTTTATAATAAGGATTTTTATGTACTTAATACTTTTTAGGTTATATAAACTTTCAAAATAATAGAAATTTAATACAACTTTATTTAAAGGGCGGTTAGCTCAGCTGGTAGAGCATCTGGTTTACATCCAGAGGGTCGGGAGTTCGAGCCTCTCACCGCCCACCATTAAATAAAAAACATATTATAGTTTTATTTTTAGTGACTTGATTTAAGGAGATTTGACCCTTAAATAAGTCATGCATCTTATTACGGGGATGTAGCTCAGTTGGTTAGAGCGCTGGCCTGTCACGCCAGAGGTCGCGGGTTCGAGTCCCGTCATTCCCGCCACTACTTTTTTCACTTCTTTCCTATTACTATTTAACTTTAATTAAATATTCTATAGATTTATATATAAAATAATAAAAATAATTTTATAAGTCTTATAATATTTCTTTATTATATATAAAGGAGAATTTTAATGTTGGAATTTCAAAAACAAGATTGCAGTTTAACTCTTCAAGAAGGTTTGGATATTTATTATAATGCTTTTGAAGATCAAGAGTCGATTTTGAGGGGTGATACGAAAACAGATCTTATATTTGGTCATGATTGTACCCATATTATCTTTGGACTTGGCCTTTCGTTAAAGGAAGAAGCGATTTTGGATACTTATGCTATTTTTGGATGCAAAGATTCACTAAAACTTCTCACAATAGCAGTGGGGCAAATATTTAGGTCCAAGGAGCTAATGACTCTATACAAGAAACTTTTTTTTGAACCTGGTATTAAGGAGTTAATTAATATAGTTCGTTCTTCTAAAAAGTCTAAAAATATTGCCAGAATGAATACCAAAAAAATGAAAAAGAAATGGATATATTTTAATCCTGAAAGTTATCTTTCCCATAAAATAAAGGATATAAGAGACGAGTTTGGTATTTCGATATTAAGCCAACATGAATTAAGCTTATAAATCTTTAATATAAAAAATTTTATTGTAGTATTTTATTATAAAAAAATTTCAGTTGGATAACTATGAATAAACTTGATGGTAAAGTTGCAATAATAACTGGTGGTGCTGGCGGTATAGGTAGAGCTACTGCGGAAGCTTTTTTGAATGAAGGTGCAAATGTTTTAATTTTTGATTTAAATGAGGATAATTTAATAAAGGTAAGTAAGGAAATCGGATCCACCCACCTTAGTTATTTTGTTGGCGACGTAACAAAATATGAGGATAATATTCGGGCAGTTGAAATCGTTAAAGAGAAGTATGGAGGTTTAGATATCTTTATAGCCAATGCCGGTATAGAGGGTGAGGTTAAAAATATTGAAGATTATAATATAGATATGTTTGATCAAGTTATTGCTGTTAATATTAAAGGTCCTTTTTTAGGGTTAAAAGCATCTATTCCTGCAATGAACTTAAGAAAAGGCGGAAGCTTTATCATTACATCCAGTATTACAGGTCTTAAGGGTTCTCCTGGGATAGCGCCATACGGAACAAGTAAGCATGCAGTAATTGGGTTAATGAGATCCGCAGCTAAAGAATGTGCAGAAAAAAATATAAGAGTTAATACTGTAAACCCATCACCAGTGGAAACGAGAATGATGAGAAGTCTTGAAGAAGGTTTGATGCCTGGAGAGGCTGGTGAAGCTAAAAATATGCTTGAAGCAAACATTCCTCTTGGGAGATATGCTATGCCAATAGATGTAGCAAAATTAATGTTATTTTTAGCTAGCGAAGACAGTAGCTTCATCACTGGTTCAGTTTACACTGTAGATGGCGGGAGTAGCGCTTAAAAATTTATATAATAATTTAATTTATCAGTCGTTTTATTTTTTCAAAAAAATAGTTTATTGTATTTTTTACAATTAAGGGGTTAATTAATGACAAGTTTTGATAATTTAAATGAAGTACTAGAAATACAAAAAAAAGCTCATTTAAGGGATGGACCCTTATCAGTCGAGACACGAAAAGAGTGGATCGATAGATGTATAGCCTTATTAATAAAATATCAAAATGAGATTGCAGAAGCAATTTCAGAAGACTTTGGTCACAGAAGTACTGAAAGTTCACTATTGGCTGATGTAGCAGGATCAATTGGATCACTAAAGAGTGCTAAAGAAAATATCAAAAAATGGGTTAAACCAGAAAAAAGAAAAGTTACCCCGTCTATTTTAGGTCTTTTAGGTGCCAGATTAAGATTGGAGTACCAACCTTTAGGTACAGTAGGTGTTATTAGTCCATGGAATTTCCCTGTTACACTAACTTTTGGGCCTTTAGGTAGTATTTTTGCAGCAGGAAATAGGGCTATGATTAAGCCTTCGGAATTTACCCCAAAAACATCAGAATTAATGAAAAAAATGTTTGAAGAAGCGTTCTCACAAGAAGAGGTTGCAGTTTTCACTGGTGGACCAGATCTTGGAGAAGCTTTTTCATCACTACCTTTTGACCACCTTTTATTTACTGGTGCTACCTCAGTAGCAAAACATGTAATGCGGGCTGCTTCAGAAAATTTAGTTCCTGTAACTTTAGAGCTTGGAGGGAAATCCCCTGTTATTATTTCAAAAAAATCTAACTTTGATGTCTCTGTGGGTAGACTTATGGCTGGTAAAACTTTGAATGCTGGTCAAATTTGTCTTGCCCCCGATTATGTTTTTATCCCTAAGGATAAAAAAGAAGATTTTATATCACAATCTAAGAAAGTTGTTACAGAAATGTATCCTTCGTTAAAGGAAAACCCTGATTATACATCCGTAATCAATCAAAGACATTATGATAGGCTTCAAGGTTATATTGAAGAGGCCAAGGAAAAGGGATTTGAGGTTATAGAAATTAATCCTTCAAATGAAGATTTTAGCCAACAAGCTCATCATAAAATTCCTCCAACTTTAATTGTTGACCCAGATGATAGTCTATCGGTCATGAAAGAAGAAATTTTTGGACCAATTCTTTCCGTAAAAACTTATGAAAATATTGAAGATACAGTTGACTATATAAATTCCAAGGATAGACCCTTGGGTCTTTATTACTTTGGTGATGATAAAGAAGAAATGCAGAATGTATTGGAAAATACTACATCAGGTGGAGTTACTATTAATGATGTTGTTTTTCATGTTGGTCAAGATAATGCACCCTTTGGCGGTGTTGGACCATCTGGCACAGGTTCATATCATGGTGTTGAGGGCTTTAAGAACTTCTCTCATACCAAGACTATATATACTCAATCAAAATTTGATGGTTTATTTGGCCTCTTTAGACCGCCCTTTGGTGTAAAATCTCAGAGTGCTATAAAAAGTCAAATCAAAGCTTAATTACAGAATAAATATGCCAAAAATAAATCGTAATGGAGTTAATATTCATTTTGAGGTATGCGGTAATGGTCCAGCTATATTTTTATCACATGGATTTTCTGATAATTTAGGAATTTGGAAGGAGCAGGTTAAGGTTCTTTCTGAACAAAATACTCTAATTACATGGGACCTAAGAGGACATGGCCAAACGGACAGCCCAGATGAGATTATTCAATATAGTGAAGAAGAAACTTTACTGGATATGCTAGAAATTCTTAATTATTTGAATATCGAAAAGACTTCTTTAGGTGGATTTTCCTTAGGTGGTTATATGTCTCTAGCTTTTTATAGACTTTATCCTGATAGAGTTTCTTCACTTTTAATTATTGACACTGGTCCAGGGTTTAAAAATGACGAAGCCAGAGAGGGTTGGAATAAATACGCTATAAAAAGTGCTGAAAGGTATGAAAGTAGGGGGCGTAAAGGTATTGGGAATGCTGCAAGAGGAATGCTTACACAAAAAGATGATAGAATCATCAACTCTTTGGCTGACATTTCTGTTCCAACTTTAATAATTGTTGGAGAGGACGATAAACCGTTTTTATCTGCCGCAGAATATATGTTTAAAAAGATATCAAAATCTAAAAAAATTATTATACCGGGAGCAGGCCACTCAGTTAATATTGATCAGCCAAAACTCTTTAATAGTGCGGTTTTAGAGTTCCTTGAAACATAAATTTTTTAGCATATTTTATCAAAAATAAAGCTCTTATTATTTCAATAAATTTTAGATAATTTTTGGCCAATAAAATTTTCGAATTTGGTTGCATTCCTTGGTTTAAAGGATATATTGCACTCAAGTTTGTAGGGGGATAAAGGAGCAGGTTGGATGCCATCTATACTACAAGATTACTTACCTATCGTAATTTTTATGAGCTTGTGCTTATTTATTACTTTATTGCTTATTATTCCACCCCTTTTAATTGCACCAAACAATCCAGATCCTGAAAAATTATCACCATACGAATGTGGTTTCGAGCCCTTTGATGATGCTAGATCAAAATTTGATATTAGATTTTATTTAGTAGCGATTTTATTTATTATTTTTGACTTAGAGGTAGCCTTCTTGTTTCCTTGGGCAATTGTTTTTGGTGATATTGGTCTCTTTGGTTTTTTCTCCATGATGTTCTTTTTAACAATTCTAACAATTGGCTTTATATACGAGTGGAAGAAGGGGGCTTTAGAATGGGATTAACTCTTGAGCGTGAAAAAAATGATTTTTCTTCCCAAATGTCTGATAAAGGATTTTTTATAACATCCTCTGAGTCATTAATTAGTTGGGCTAGAACCGGATCTTTGCATTGGATGACTTTTGGATTAGCCTGTTGTGCTATTGAGATGTTCCAAGCTAACGGACCTCGTTATGATCTAGAGCGATTTGGAACAGCACCAAGAGGCTCCCCTAGGCAATCAGATGTTATGATAGTTGCAGGTACATTAACCAATAAAATGGCGGGACCTTTGCGTAAGGTTTATGACCAAATGCCTGAGCCACGATATGTTATTTCAATGGGATCCTGTGCTAATGGTGGAGGTTATTATCATTACTCATATTCCGTTGTTAGAGGTTGCGATAGAATTGTTCCTGTTGATATTTATGTTCCTGGGTGCCCTCCTACTGCAGAGGCTCTAATGTATGGGATACTTCAACTACAAAAAAAAATTAGACGAACGGGTACGGTTGAAAGGTAAATATAGATGTTTATAAGAAAAGATCATTATGAATTATTAGAGGACTTAAAATCACATTCAGCCATCAGTTCATTAGTGATTAAGCACGAAGTATCGGCTGGCGATTTGTCAATATACGTTTCCAATGATGATATTTATGATGTATTGAAGATTTTAAAAGATGATGATATTTTTCTTTTCTCCCAACTAACTGATTTATGTGGAGTAGACTGGCCTGAGAATGAAATTAGGTTTGAAGTTGTTTATAATCTTCTTTCTATGTCAAATAATGCCAGAATTAGAGTTAAGTCCTTAACAGACGATAAGGATAATATTCAAAGCATCTGTAAATTATTTCCTTGTGCGGAATGGTATGAGCGCGAAGCATTTGATTTGTTTGGTATTAACTTTGTTGGAAATAAGGACTTGAGAAGAATACTTACTGACTATGGATTCGAAGGTCACCCTTTAAGAAAAGACTTTCCTCTGACTGGCTACGTTGAAGTACGATACGATGATGATAAAAAAAGGATCATATATGAACCAGTTGATTTAAAGCAGGAATTTAGAAGTTTTGATTTTGAAAGCCCTTGGGAGGGAGTTAAATACCCTGATGATAATTTAGATAGTGAGAATCTAGATGACAAATAAAAGTACAGATAAATTTAGAGTTAATTTTGGACCTCAGCATCCTGCTGCCCATGGTGTTTTAAGGTTAATTTTAGATTTGGACGGTGAGGTTGTTGAAAGAGTTGAGCCTCATATCGGTCTTTTACATAGAGGGACTGAGAAGTTAATTGAAAATAAAACATATCTACAAGCTTTACCATATTTTGATCGTTTGGATTATGTTGCTCCGATGAATCAAGAGCACGCATTCACTTTAGCAGTTGAAAGCCTTTTGGATGTAATTGTGCCCAAGAGAGCACAGTACATCCGGGTTCTTTATTCTGAAATAGGAAGAATTCTTAGTCATATGATAAATGTTCCTGCCCAAGCACTTGATGTTGGAGCCCTTACACCAACATTGTGGGGTTGGGAAGAAAGGGAAAAGCTAATGGTTTTTTACGAAAGAGCTTGTGGATCTAGATTGCATGCGGCTTATTTCAGAACTGGAGGAGTTCATCAAGATCTTGAGGATAGCTTAATAGAGGATATTTATAATTTTTGTGACCCTTTTTTAAATGTTCTAGATGACCTTGAGAATTTATTAACTGAAAATAGAATATTTAAACAAAGAAATGTTGATATAGGAATTGTGACTAAGCAAGACGTCTTAGACTGGGGCTTAACAGGCGTAATGGCTCGTGGTTCAGGATATCATTGGGATTTAAGAAAGACTCAACCATATGAGTGTTACGAGGAGTTAGATTTTCAAATACCGGTTGGAAAGACTGGTGATAATTATGATAGATATTTGGTCCGAGTTGAAGAGTGTCGACAGTCAATTTCTATTATGAAACAAGTAATAAATAAAATGACTCCTGGCCCTATTATTTCTGAAGATAAAAAAGTTGCTCCACCAAAAAGAGCTGACATGAAATCCTCGATGGAGGCTCTTATTCATCACTTTAAATTGTATACTGAGGGTTATGATGTTGGCCCAGGAGATGTTTATAGGGCTATTGAAGCACCTAAAGGAGAATTTGGCGTTTACTTGATATCTGATGGAACTAACAAACCATACAGATGTAAAATTCGAGCTCCAGGTTTTGCTCACCTTCAATCCATTGATTATCTTGGAAAAGGACATTTACTTCCTGATTTATCAGCCATTCTAGGCTCTCTTGATTTAGTTTTTGGAGAGGTTGATAGATGACCGTAAAGAGACTTGATATTAATCAACCCAAATCATTTGAATTTAGTAATGAGGATCTAACTTTAATCAATGATACAATTCA
Source organism: Hyphomicrobiales bacterium (assembly GCA_028339975.1). GTDB lineage: Bacteria > Pseudomonadota > Alphaproteobacteria > MED-G09 > MED-G09 > MED-G09. The sequence goes on from JAOLDG010000002.1 coordinate 37,235, forward strand.
AAATTATCCCGAAAACAGAAAACAGTCAGCTGTTGTTCCAAGTTTATATATTGCTCAAAAAAGAGCAGGCGGTTGGCTTCCTGAGCAGGCTATTTTAAAAGTAGCTGAAATGTTAGATATGCCAAAAATCAGAGTCCTTGAAATAGCTAGCTTTTATTCAATGTTTAATTTAACTCCAACCGGACATCATTTTATTCAGGTGTGTGGAACGACACCTTGCTGGCTAAGGGGGTCTGATCAAATTAAAAAAGCCTGCAATGATTTAGTTGGAAAGGAAGGTGAGGTTTCAGAAGATAGCGTTAGCTGGTTGGAGGTCGAATGCTTGGGTGCATGTGTAAATGCCCCAGCAGTTCAAATTAATGAAGATTACTATGAAGATTTAAATTATGAGAGTATGACTGCTCTCATAAAAAAAATTAAAGGTAAAAAAGATATAAAAGTTGGATCTCAGGTTGGTCGAGTTTCATCAGAGCCAAAAAAAATGGAAAAAAATAATGCTTAAAGAAAAAGATAAAATTTTTACTAACTTATATGGATTTGAATCCTTTACCTTGGCAAGTGCAAAAAAAAGAGGTGACTGGTCTACGACTAAGGAAATTATTGATAAAGGTCGAGATGGTATAATTGGTGAATTAACTAAGTCTGGCTTAAGGGGCAGGGGGGGAGCAGGTTTTCCTACAGCTACTAAATGGTCGTTTATGCCAAAAGAGCCAACGGGTAAAACTCATTATCTTGTTGTAAATGCTGATGAATCAGAACCTGGAACATGTAAAGATCGTGATATTATTAGGCATGAGCCCCATAAACTATTAGAGGGTTGTATAATTGCTTGCGCAGCAATGGGTGCTCAAGTTTGCTATATTTATGTTAGGGGTGAGTTTTATAATGAAAGAATAATTTTACAATCAGCCCTTGAAGAAGCATATGAAGAAGGTTTGGTTGGAAAAAATGCTTGTGGCTCTGGGTTGGATATTGAAATTTTTATTCATCATGGTGCTGGTGCTTATATTTGTGGAGAAGAGACTGCTCTTCTAGAAAGCTTAGAAGGAAAGAAGGGTATGCCAAGGTTAAAGCCTCCTTTTCCTGCTACTTCAGGTTTGTATGGGTGCCCGACTACTGTCAATAATGTTGAGAGTATAGCTGTCGTGCCTACTATTTTAAGAAGGGGACCTGATTGGTTTTCTTCACTTGGGAGAGAAAGGAACGCAGGTACAAAAATATTTTGTATTTCTGGACATGTAAACAATCCTTGTAATGTAGAGGAGGAGATGGGTATTCCTCTAAAGGATTTAATTGAAAAGCATGCTGGTGGCGTTATAGGCGGGTGGGATAATCTTCTTGCAGTAATTCCTGGCGGATCATCTGTCCCGATGATTCCAAAAGAAATTTGCGATGATGTTTTAATGGATTTTGACTCACTTCAAGCAGTTAATTCTGGTTTAGGAACTGCAGCGGTTATTGTGATGGACAAATCAACTGATTTAATAAAAGCAATTTCAAGAATTTCATATTTTTACAAACATGAGAGTTGTGGTCAATGCACCCCTTGTAGAGAGGGTACATCTTGGCTTTGGGAAATGATGGAAAAAATGGCTAATGGAGAGGCCCGTGTTGATGAAATTGACACACTTCTTGGTCTAACAAAAAGAATTGAAGGTCACTGTATCTGTGCGCTTGGTGATGCTGCAGCTTGGCCAGTCCAGGGCTTAATAAGACATTTTCGGGGTTACATGGAAGACAGATTGAACGAAACAAAAAAAAATATAGTTGCAGGGCGATAATGACTAAAATTGTAATAGATGGTGAAAATTTTGAAGTTGAGGATGGCCTTTCTGTTATTCAAGCATGCGAAGAATCTGGTGTTGAGATTCCTAGATTTTGTTATCACGAAAGACTATCTGTCGCAGGAAATTGTAGGATGTGCTTAGTTGATGTTGAGGATGCTAGAGGCATGAGCCCAAAGCCTGTTGCATCATGTGCAATTCCTGTAAGCGAAGGTTTAATTATTCATACAAAGACTGAGCGAGTTAAAAATGCCAGAGAAGGGATAATGGAATTTCTTCTTATTAATCATCCTTTGGACTGCCCTATTTGCGATCAAGGAGGAGAATGTGATCTGCAGGACCAATCCGTTGCTTATGGTCACGGTGCAAGTAGATACGAACAAGATAAAAGATCTGTTGAAAACAAAGATATGGGTCCTTTCATTAAAACTGAAATGACAAGGTGTATTCACTGTACAAGATGTGTTCGTTTTTCTACTGAGGTTACTGGGATTAACGAGATTGGAGCTATTGGTAGGGGTAGGGATATGGAAATAACAACATACCTTAACAAAGCTGTAACTTCTGAACTATCAGGTAATGTTATTGATTTATGCCCAGTAGGCGCATTAACATCAAAACCCTATGCATTTAGCGCTAGACCATGGGAATTGAAACAGATTGAATCAATTGATGTAATGGATGCCGTTGGATCAAACATAAGGATAGATACAAAAGGTAATAAAGTAATGAGGGTGTTACCTCGCATAAATGAAGATGTTAATGAAGAGTGGATTTCTGATAAAACAAGATTTTTTTGGGATGGCCTTAGCCTACAAAGAATTGATAAGCCGTATTTAAAAGAAAATGGTAAGTTCAAAAAAGTTAGCTGGGAAAAAGCAATAAGTGTTTTATCTGAAAAGTTAAAAGATTCTAAGCCTAACGAAATAGCGAGTATTTCAGGAGATCTTTCTTCAATAGAATCCATTTATTCCTTAAAAAAATTAATGAATTCTCTAGGCTCTCAAAATACTGAATGTAGGCAAGATGGTTCGAGAATTTCAGGGAGTAGGGAAAGATGGCTTTTTAATTCGAAGTTTTCTGGAATAGACGATTCCGATGGGTGCTTATTAATAGGAACAAATCCTAGGTTTGAGGCTGCATTAATAAATTCAAGGATATTGCGTAAGTCTAAAGAGAGTAATTACTCAATAGGTTTGCTAGGTAAAGAAAACGAACTCAATTATGGATATGATTTTTTAGGAGACGATCCTAATACTATAAAAGATATTATAAATGGATCCCATCCTTTTTGCTCAAAACTAGAATCAATGAAAAAACCAATAATGATTGTTGGTCAGGGAGCCTTAGTAGGAAATCATGGTGAGGATTTTTTAAATCTTTCTATTAAATTAGCAAATAAATATAATTTTTTATCCTCAGATTGGAATGGATTTAATGTTTTGCATAGTGCCGCAGCTCGTCCTGGAGCTATGGAAATTGGTTTTCTTCCAGGCCCGGAAGGTAAAAACCTAGATCAAATTATTGAGGGTTGTAATAGCGGAAGTATTTCAACTCTATTCCTTTTGGGTGCTGATGAGGTTTGTTTAAGCGATAAATCTGATTGTTTTGTTATTTATCAAGGCCACCATGGTGATAATGGAGCCCATCAAGCAGATTTAATTTTACCTTCTCCGTCATTTAATGAGCAAAATGGTTTGTATATGAATACAGAAGGGCGAGTTCAAGAGTCTGTGAGAGCAACATTTCCATTAGGTGAGGCCTTAGAGGACTGGAAAATAATTTCAATGATTGCTGAAAAAATGAAACTTGATTTTAAAATTAATAATTTCGATGAATTAAGAGAAGAAATTTTTACTTTATTTCCAGATCTTTTAGAAATTGATAATTGTATAGAAGGTGGGAATCCAAAAGAACTTATGGCTGAAGAGATAAAAGAACATATATTTTATAATTCTGTTGAAAATTTCTGGTTAACAAATTCAATTGCTCGTTCTTCAAAGATCTTATGTGACAGAAATGAGTTTTCCTCGAACGGAGTTTTTAAGATCTAAATGATGATATTTTTTATGAGTTATATCTTACCTTTGCTGATTATATTTTTACAATCAGCCCTAGTTTTGCTTGCTGTTCTTTTAATGGCGTATTTTGGTATTTATGCTGATAGAAAAATTTGGGCTGCAGTTCAACTAAGAAGAGGACCAAATGTAGTCGGCCCTTTTGGTTTGCTTCAATCTGCTGCTGATCTTTTAAAGCTTCTTTTTAAAGAAATTATTATACCAGAGAAGGCTAATAAGATGATTTTTATTCTTGGCCCTATAGTAACATGCTTTGTTGCTCTATCATCTTGGGCTGTTATTCCTTTTGCTGATGGATGGGTTGTTGCAGATATTAATGTTGGAATCTTGTATATTTTTGCCGTCTCTTCTTTGGGGGTATATGGAATTATTATGGGCGGATGGGCCTCTAATTCCAAATATCCATTTATGGGAGCTATGAGATCTGCAGCTCAAATGGTTTCTTACGAAGTATCAATAGGCTTTGTAATAATTACCGTTCTTTTATGCGTCGGATCTTTAAATCTTTCAGAAATTGTTAATGCTCAAAAGAATATTTGGTTTATTTTTCCTTTGTTTCCAATGTTTATTGTATTTTTTGTTTCAGCTTTAGCAGAAACAAACAGGCCACCATTTGACCTTCCTGAGGCAGAAGCTGAACTAGTGGCTGGTTACCAAACTGAATATTCATCTTCACTTTTTATGTTGTATTTTTTAGGAGAGCTAGCAGCTACTTTTTTAATGTGCGCAATGATTACTATTTTGTTCCTTGGAGGCTGGCTTCCTCCTTTTAATATTTTTCCTTTTATATTAGTTCCAGGTATTGTTTGGTTCTTTCTAAAAATGGCTTTTATTTTCTACTTATTTTCTATGGTTAAAGCTTTAGTGCCTCGATATAGATATGATCAATTAATGAGATTGGGTTGGAAAGTTTTTCTTCCTATATCCTTAGCATGTGTAGTTTTAACCTCAAGTTTCCTTTTATTTTTTAATATTGCTCCATAGGTGTCGAGATGAAATGGCTAATTAATTTTTTAAAGACATACATGCAGTGGGATTTTCTTACAGCATTTTTTGTTGGAATGAAGTATTTCATCTTCAAAAAAAGGGTAACAATAAACTACCCGCATGAGAAGGGAAGATTGTCTTCTCGATTTAGAGGGGAGCATGCCTTAAGAAGATACCCTAATGGAGAAGAAAGATGTATTGCATGCAAGTTATGCGAAGCAGTTTGCCCTGCTCAAGCTATAACAATTGACGCAGGCCCTCGTGATAAAGATGGGGTAAGGAAAACTATTAGGTATGATATTGATATGGTGAAGTGTATTTATTGCGGCCTATGTCAAGAAGCTTGTCCAGTAGATGCAATTGTTGAGGGGCCAAACTTCGAGTTTGCAACAGAAACTAGAGAAGAGCTTCTTTATACAAAAGAGAAATTAATGGAGAATGGTGATAAGTGGGAAGTTTCATTAGTTAAGAATTTGGAGAGGGATGCGCCTTTTAGGTAGTTACAATTGATATGTTTCCAGCGTTACTTTTTTATATCTTTTCTTTGTCTATTATTGCCTCAGCTTTAATGGTCATTTTTTCAAAGCAACCAATTAATTCTGTCCTTTTTTTAATATTTTCCTTTATTAATGCCTCAGGTTTATTTCTTTTAGCTGGAGCCGAGTTTTTAGCTTTAATTATTGTTATAGTTTATGTTGGTGCTGTTGCTGTTTTGTTTCTTTTTGTAATAATGATGCTTGATTTCAATCCAGATAATATAAAAGAAGAAACTAAAAAATATCTTCCCATTGGCTTGATGGTGGGTGGTGTTCTTTTTTTTGAAATAATTTTAATGATGTATTCACCTGAGCTCTTTTCAAAAGACTTCCAAATAATTGGGCGAATAGTTGAAACAGACTTAACCAATACCGAGATATTGGGTAATTTAATTTATACTGAGTATTTTCTTCAATTTCAGATGGCAGGCTTCATTCTTTTGGTTGCTATGATTGGCGCAATTGTATTGACTCTGCGTCATAGAGATTATGTCAGAAGACAAGTTATTAGCGATCAAATATCGCGAGACTCAAGTACTAGTATCGAGCTAATTGATATCAATCTAAAAACCAGGGAATCAAAGAAATGATCATTGAACTTGGGCATTACCTTATATTGGCATCAATGCTTTTTACAATTGGAGTAATAGGGGTTTTTCTTAATAGAAAAAATGTTATTATTATTCTTATGTCCCTTGAGCTAATATTGCTGAGTATTAGTATAAATTTAGTTGCATTTTCTTCTTTTTTAAATGACTCAGTCGGGCAAATTTTCTCTCTATTTATTCTAACTGTAGCGGCGGGCGAAGCAGCTATTGGTCTAGCTATTCTTGTTGTTTATTTTCGAAATGTTGGAAACATTGAAGTTGATCAAATTAATAAAATGAGAGGGTAATGGCTTTATTTTTTCTAGTATTTTTACCTTTATTTAGTGCATTAATTGTAGGGTTTTTTGGTAATAAGGTGAATATTACGCTTACACACCTTTTTTCATGTCTTTTAATTATAATTCCCTTTTTTATCTCTTCATATTTTTTAAATAAATCTCTTAGTGGTGATTTCAATTTTGTATTTCCTTTGGCAACCTGGATAGAGTCTGGTGATCTTGTGACTAAGTGGTCCTTAAAGTTGGATATGCTTACATCAGTTATGCTTGTTGTTGTAACTTTTGTTTCCTCGTTAGTTCATGTTTATTCTATTGGCTATATGAGTCATGACCCAAATCAACCAAGATTTTTTGCTTACCTTTCTTTTTTTACTTTTGCCATGCTTATCCTTGTTACATCTAACAACTTTCTCCAACTTTTTTTTGGCTGGGAGGGGGTAGGGTTAGCTTCATATTTACTGATTGGTTTCTGGTATAAGAAAGACTCTGCTAATTCTGCAGCTATAAAAGCTTTCGTAGTTAATCGTGTTGGTGATTTTGGTTTCCTAATAGGTATAGCGATATTATATTTTTCAACAAAATCATTAGACTTTGATGTAATTTTTTCAATGGCAGGTGAACTATCAAGTAAAACAATCCCTATACTTTTTTGGAACTTCAACACCCTTAATATGGCTTGTTTTTTCTTATTTATGGGTGCGATGGGAAAGTCTGCTCAACTATTTCTTCATACTTGGCTTCCTGATGCCATGGAGGGACCTACTCCAGTTTCTGCATTAATTCACGCTGCTACAATGGTTACTGCCGGGGTATTTTTAGTAGCTCGTTGCTCACCTTTATTTGAACAATCGGAATATATTTTATCCTTTATAACTATTATTGGTGCCTCAACTGCTTTTTTTGCAGCTACTGTTGGTTTGGTTCAGAACGATATTAAAAGGATAGTTGCGTATTCTACATGCTCTCAGTTAGGCTATATGTTTGTTGCCTTGGGAAGCGGTGCATATCAAATAGCAATTTTTCATTTATTTACTCATGCATTTTTTAAGGCTCTTTTATTTCTTGGTTCTGGGTCAGTAATTCACGCTGTATCTGACGAGCAGGATATAAGAAAGATGGGTGATTTGTATAAATTAATACCGTTTACTTGGATAACTATGCTTATTGGAACGCTTGCATTAACAGGATTCCCTTATATGTCAGGTTACTTCTCAAAAGATGGTATTATTGAAGCTGCATTTGTATCTCATACAGGAGGGCATTTTTATGCTTTTTATCTTCTTGTAATATCTGCTTTACTCACAAGCTTCTATTCTTGGAGATTAATTTTTTTAACCTTTCATGGGAAAAGCAAGGTTTCAAAAGATGTTTTCTCAAAAATTCATGAAAGCCCTAAAATTATGTTAGCCCCACTATTGATATTAGCACTTTGTTCGATTTTTTCTGGTTATATTTTTGTTGATTACTTTATGTCACATGATTTTGAATTTTTATGGAAAAGTTCAATTTTTCTAGCCCCCGATAACCATATTATTGAAGAAATACATCATGTTCCTTTATGGGTAAAGTTATCTCCTTTAGTAATGATGATTGCTGGCTTTATACTTTCATTTTTATTTTACATAGCCTTCCCTTTTATTCCCGGGTATTTAGCTAAATCCTATAGCCCACTCTATAAATTTTTACTTAATAAGTGGTATTTTGATGAGCTCTATAACTTCATTTTTGTTAAAAATATCAAAAGGATAGGAGAATTCTTATCATCTTTTGGAGACAAAAAAATTATAGATGGATTTGGTCCAGATGGAATTGCTTCCAGTATTTCCTACTTTGCAAAGCAAGCTAGTCGACTCCAAACGGGTTATATTTATCACTATGCTTTTGCAATGCTTTTTGGATTAACTATTTTTATCTCTTATTTTTTCCTTAGAGGGTGATCTTATGCAAAGCTGGAATCTTTTATCAATTATAACTTTTTTTCCTTTATTAGGAGCTCTTTTTATATTGCTGTCTCCTCAGCAAGAAAAAAAAATTTCAGAAAGAAACTCAAAGTCTCTTGCTCTTTGGACATCAATTATAACATTTATTATTTCACTATTTTTGTTATATGGTTTTGACTCAGAAGTCTCCTCCTATCAGTTCTATGAAAGGGTAGTCATTGCAAATGGCTTAATGACCTATCAACTTGGCGTTGACGGAATATCGATACTTTTTGTTATGCTCACAACCTTCTTAATGCCTTTTTGTATTTTGGCTAGCTGGAATTCTATTAAAGATAGGGTGGAAAGTTTTATGATAGCCTTTCTTGTTTTGGAGACCTTGATAATTGGTACATTTTGTTCATTAGATATAATACTTTTTTATCTATTCTTTGAAAGTGTTTTGATACCAATGTTCATTATTATTGGTGTTTGGGGCGGTGAAAGAAAGGTTTACTCAGCATTTAAATTTTTTCTATACACTCTTCTTGGCTCAGTTCTTATGCTTGCAGCGATGATATATCTTTACGCTCACACCGGAAGCACAGAATTAATTGTAATTTCTGAAAACTTAGACCTGAAAAATTCATCCCAATATTTTTTATGGCTAGCTTTCTTTTGCTCATTTGCCGTTAAATTACCTATGTGGCCCGTTCATACCTGGCTACCTGATGCCCATGTTGAGGCACCAACATCAGGATCAGTAATATTAGCTGCTATTCTATTAAAAATGGGTGGTTATGGGTTTTTAAGATTTTCTCTCCCCTTGTTTCCTGAGGCTAGCCATTATTTTGCACCTTTTGTCTTTACCTTGAGCATCATTGCGATAATTTATACATCTTTGGTTGCCTATGTTCAGAAAGATATTAAAAAATTAATAGCTTATTCCTCTGTAGCCCATATGGGGTTTGTAACTTTGGGGATTTTTACTTTCAATACTCAGGGTATAGAGGGATCGATATACCAAATGCTATCACATGGACTTATTTCTGCAGCTTTATTCTTTTGCATCGGAATAATCTATGACAGATTACACACAAGACAAATTAAAGATTATGGAGGTCTTGTTTCAATTATGCCAAATTTTGCAATATTCTTTATGATTTTTACTATGGCAAATGTTGCTTTACCTGGAACAAGTGGTTTCATAGGCGAGTTTTTAATAGTAATAGCTACTTTTAGTATTTCAAAAATAGCAGCAATTTTTGCCGCTACCGGCGTTATTTTGTCAGCAATATATGGGTTATTTTTATATAAGAATGTAGTTTTTGGTAAAATTACAAACGAGACTATTGAGCTCCTGACTGATTTAACACCCAGAGAAAAATTAATTCTATTCCCCTTAGCTTTTTTGATAGTATTTTTTGGTTTATTTCCTTCATCAATATTAGGCTTGATTAGTGAATCTTCAAATAATTTATCAGACTTACTTGATCTTGCATTGCTTGGTATTGATCCTTTGGGGGTTAAGTAATGAATTTATTTTTTAGTGAATTATTATTAATTATTCCTGAGTTAATTATTATTTTAGCGGCAATTTTATTACTAATGATTGGATCATTCAGTACTAAAAACTCTGCCAAAGTTGTAGTTTATTTTTCAGCTTTAACCCTTTTCTTTGTTTCTTTTTTAGAAATCATAATGCCCTGGGATACAGGATTATTATTTACTGAATCATTAGTTGAGAATGGATTTTCTAGATTTGTTAAAAGTATAATATTTTTATCTTCGGCCTTTGTTATAATTTTATCTTCGAAGTGGCTTGTGCGGTATGATAGTAAGGCTTTCGAATACCCAATTTTAATACTTTTTTCTTCATTGGGCATGTCATTTATGATATCTGCTAATGATCTAATAACTCTTTATCTAGCTATCGAACTTCAAAGTTTACCTTTATATGTTTTAGCTTCCTTTAAAAGAGATAGTGTGAATTCAGGTGAAGCTGGCATTAAGTATTTTGTTTTGGGGGCATTATCTTCATCCTTATTTTTATTTGGATCTTCTTTGGTCTATGGTTTCACAGGTTCAGTAGAGTTCTTTGATATTTCTAAAAGCATAGGTGCTCCAGAGATTAATACTGGAATTATTGTTGGAATTGTTTTTATACTTTCTGGGCTTATCTTTAAAATTTCCGCTGTTCCTTTTCATATGTGGACTCCGGATGTTTACGAGGGATCGGCAACGCCTGTAACAGCATTTTTTTCAACAGCACCTAAGATGGCAGCAATGTGTATGCTGGTTAATATTTTGTATGGACCTTTTTCTGGTGCATTTGAATCATGGCAGCAAATTATTATTTTTGTTTCAATTGCATCAATGGCACTAGGATCATTTGTTGCAATTAAGCAAACAAATATTAGAAGACTTCTTGCTTATAGTTCTATCGCGCATATGGGATTTGCCCTTATTGCATTATCCTCGCCGTTATCTTCGTCTGCTGTCCAGTCGTTGCTAATTTATATGCTAATCTATGTTGTTACTAATCTAGGCGTTTTTGCTTGTATTATAAGTTTAGAAACAAGCGAAGGTGAGACGATTTCAAAAATCGATGATTTATCAGGCCTTTCAAGGCGGTATCCTTTTATTGCTTTTTCTATGACAATGCTTATGTTCTCTTTTGCTGGTATACCACCTTTAGCAGGATTTTTTGGTAAATACTTGATCTTTAGAACTGCAATAGAAAACGATCTAATATCTTTAGCTTTATTTGGTTTGATTATAAGCGTAGTTGCTGCTTACTACTATATTAGAATTATCAAAATTATGTATTTTGATGAATTGGATATCTTACTAACAAAATCATCCTCAAAAGGCCTCAATATTACAAATATAGTATGCACTATTTTTATTGTATTTTTTCTTCTCATTTATTCTTTCTTTCCAATAGCTGAAATGGCAAACCTAGCTGCAAAATCAATTAATTAAATGATAAAAACTAATTCTGATATTAGCATTTTTAGTTACCAAGAAATTGATAGTACAAATGATGAATCTAAAAGATTACTTGATAATCAGAAAATGCCTCCCTATTGGGTCATTGCTGATAAACAAACAGCTGGTAGGGGAAGGAAAAATAGATTTTGGGATTCACCTAGTGGTAATTTTATGGGCACTTACGTGTTAAATGTTAGTGGTAAAAAAAGAATATTACCTCAACTCTCATTTGTATCCGCTTTAGCAATTTATGATACAATTATAGAATTTAAACCAAAGAATAGTAGCGCAATAATTATGCTAAAATGGCCTAATGATATTATTATAAATGATAAAAAATGTGGAGGTATTCTAATAGAGAATATTTTTTCTGAAAATAATCTTTTGCATACAATTGCCATTGGGATAGGTGTAAACTTATCAAGCTCTCCATTGCATACAACTTTTCCTTCAGGCAATGTCTTAAAAGAATTAAATATCGATATTAAGCGTGACACTTTTCTTACCGCTATAAATAATAATATTTTAAAGCTCCTAACTATATGGAACACTGGAAAAAATTATAAAGAAATCCTAAGTTCCTGGAAATCTATAGCATACCTAATGAATAAGGAAATTTTAGTAAGCTTACCAAATGGGGATAAACAGGCTGGTATCTTTTCATCAATTGATGATGAGGGTGGTCTTGTTTTACTTAATAATAAAGGCAAAAAGGATATATTTTATGCAGCAGAAATTTTTGAAGGATTATAAATGAAAAATACATATTTTCTTCCCCTAGGGGGAACTGGTGAGATTGGAATGAATTTAAATCTATACGGTTATGGTGAGGGTGATAATGTAGAGTGGATAATGGTTGATTGTGGTGTTACTTTTTCTCAATCCGGCCTTCCTGGTATAGACCTTCAGATGCCTGACCCAACATTTATTGCTTCACAAAAAGATAAATTAAAAGGTGTTATTTTAACTCACGCACATGAAGATCATATAGGGGCTATGCCTTTTATTTGGCCTTATTTTAATTGTCCAATTTACACAACTCAATTTACCGCCTCGTTGTTAATAGAGAAATTTAAAGAATATAATATAGATTATGAGGATAAGTTAAAAATCCTTAGTGAGGGCGATATAATAAAAATTTCATCTTTTGAAATTAAGGCTATTGGTTTAACTCATTCAATTCCTGAAATGAATGCTCTTTTAATTAAATCTCCCTCTGCAAATATCTTTCATACAGGTGACTGGAAGATAGATAATGATCCTTTGATTGGTGATGGTTTTAATAACAAGGACCTTCTAAATTTTCATGATTTAAAAATAGATGCACTTGTCTGTGACTCTACAAATGCAATTGTTCCAGGAAGATCTGGTTCGGAATTAGATGTAAAGAATTCACTTGAAAAAATTATTGGTGGAATAGATGGGAGGATATTTATAAGTACATTTGCCTCAAATGTTGCAAGGCTTTATTCTATCGCCCAAAGCGCGGCTAAGCATGATAGACATGTTGTTTTGTCTGGTCGAGGGATGCACAAAATTGTTAATGCAGCAAAATCTGTAGGAATTTTAAAGGGTCTTCCAGAATTTGTCGATGAGGAAGATGCTGGTTATTTGCCAGCAGAAAAAACCCTTATTCTCTGTACTGGTAGTCAAGGTGAATTCAGAGCTGCTTTATCAAAAATTGCTCGTGATCAGCACCAACATATTGTTGCAGAAAGAGGTGATACAGTGATCTTTTCATCAAAGGTTATACCCGGTAATGAATCTGGTATCTTAAGCTTACAAAATTTATTTGCTAAAAAAGGTATAAAAATTATTACAGGAAATGATGAATTTGTTCATGTTTCTGGACATCCTTGCCAGGATGAATTGTTAGAAATGTTTAACTTAATAAAACCAAATGCAATAATTCCAGTTCATGGAGAGTTTCGTCATTTAACTGCAAACGCTAATCTTGCAGAAGCTAATGGAATAAAAAAGTCACTGGTCATTGAGAATGGAACTATTGTTAAAATTTCTGATAAAGATATCACTATTGATGGCGAGGTTGATAGTGGAAGGCTTTACAAGGATGGTAAAATTATTGTTTATGACTATGAAACAGCCTCTAATGAAAGAAGTAAAATCTCTCAATCTGGACTTGTAGTCATTAGCATTGTTATGGTTAATAATAAAATAAAAGGAAAGCCAGTAATTAAAACCTTCGGATTACCTGAGTTTGATAAAGAGGGTATAAGTCTGGTTGATTGGGTTAGGCAGGCATTAAATAATGTCTTAGGATCTAAGAATAAAGCAGGTAATTTTGAGAGTAAGATTAGAAATTCTGTAGTTCGTCAGATTAGAAGTGTATGGGGGAAAAAACCAAAAGTAGAAATTATTTTTAATTAAATAGTTTATTTGTGGAGGAAGTAAAATGATAGGACCTTTAAATCATATTGGCATAGCAGTACCTTCTATTGAGGATGCAACTAAAGTTTATAAAAATTTATATGGTGTTCAAAGTATAACTGAGCCAGGAGAATTACCGGATCAAGGGGTACGTTTTTGTTTCGTAAATCTCCCTAATAGCCAAATTGAGCTAATTGAACCATTAGGTGAAAACTCTCCTATCGATAATTTTTTACTTAAAAACCCTAAAGGGGGACAGCATCATGTTTGCTTTGAGGTAGAAAATGTTTATTCAGCAAAAAAAGAAATGGAAGAAAAGGGGGCAAAAATTTTAAATGAACCAAGAATAGGAGCGCACGGTACATTGGTTATTTTTGTTCATCCAAAAGAATCTAACGGGGTTTTAATAGAGCTTATGGAGTCTCCAAAGCAACTAAGGATTTAATTAACTTATCGTAACTAGATATAGTTGTTTGTGAGCGTTAAAGAGTTTATGGTTGAGTTGTTATAATTTAATATGAATTACATTTTAGGATTGAATAATGCTCTGGTCTAATTACTTTATACCTACTCAAAAAGAAAATCCTTCCGATGCTAAAATTCCTTCACATCAATTAATGATTAGATCCGGAATGATTAAGCAGGAGAGTGCTGGAATATACTCTTGGTTGCCACTTGGTCTTAAGGTACTTAAAAATATAGAAAATATTATAAGAGAGGAGCAGGTAAGGGCGGGTGCAATTGAAATTTTAATGCCAACCCTTCAGTCCTCTGATCTATGGAATGAATCTGGTAGATATGATGGCTATGGCGAAGAAATGCTCAGGGTTACCGATAGGCATAGCAGAGTATTAATTTACGGCCCCACTAATGAAGAGCAGGTTACTGAAATATTTAGAAAATATATTAAGTCATATAAGAATTTACCTTTGAATTTATTTCATATTCAGTGGAAATTTAGAGATGAAATTCGACCTCGGTTTGGCGTAATGAGGGGAAGAGAGTTTCTTATGAAAGATTCATACTCCTTTGATCTTAATGAGGTTTCAGCAAAGGTATCGTATAATAAAATGTTTGTAGCATACCTAAAAACTTTTCAAAGACTTGGGTTGAAAGCAATCCCTGTTTCAGCAGAAAGCGGCCCTATTGGAGGAAATTTAAGTCATGAATTTTCTATAATTGCACCAACAGGTGAGTCAGAAATTTTTTGTGATAAAAATTTGTTGGATATCGATATTAATAAAAAAGACTATATCTCAGATGAAGAAATTTCAGAGGTTGTTGAGGAATACCTTAAATTTTATTCTGCAACAGACGAAAAGCACGACTCAGAGAAGTTTAACTCTATGGTAAAAAACGGAGAACCAAATATCTGGAAGAGGAATTGAAGTCGGTCATATTTTTTCTTTTGGTGAGAAGTATTCAAAACCTATGAAAGCTTCAATTGTTAATATGGATGGAAAGAATTCATATGTTTATATGGGTTCTTATGGTATCGGTGTATCAAGATTAGTTGCAACTATAATAGAATGCTTTAACGATGAATCGGGAATTATTTGGCCAATATCTGTGGCTCCTTTCAAGGTAAATATTATTAATCTAAAAAATAGCGATCAAGAATGTTATCAAAAATCATTGGAAATCCATGATTTGTTTGAAAAAAAGGGGATTGAGGTTATTTTCGATGATAGAAATGAAAGTGCAGGTAAAAAATTTTCTGATAGTGATCTAATTGGCATACCCTTTCAGTTAATTATTGGTCCGAGAGAATTAAAAAATGGTAATGTTGAGCTTAAGACAAGAAAAACAAATGAAAAAGAAATCATTTCTTTCGATAGCGCAGTTGATAAAATAAAAAATAAAATACTTGAGGAATAATTTGAAGTTTTTTTTTCTAGAATGGTGGATTTCAAAACGTTATTTAAAGCCAAAAGGTAAAGAACGTTTTTTTTCGATTATAACGCTCCTTTCGTTTTTTGGAATTTCCTCTGGCGTTACAATTTTAATTATAGTCATGTCAGTTATGAATGGACTTAGATCCGAGCTTTTTGATAAAATTATAGGCTTAAATGGGCATATTTTAATTTACTCTAAAACTGATCAAGGTATTAATAATTCATTTGAAATCTATAAAAAATTAAAAGAAATTCCAGAAGTTGAGAATATTATTCCAATTCTTGAGGCTCAGGTCTTAGTTATGGGAGAAGATCAATCATCAGGGGCTCTCTTGAGGGGGGTATCTCCTGAAACACTAAATTCTTTAAAAATAATATCATCAAATATTTTGTCTGGAAGCATTAAGGATATTAAGCAGGGTGAGGCAGTTATTGGATCAAGGTTAGCTTCGTCATTGGGGCTTTACACCGGTGATAATATTACTCTTCTTTCTCCAAGAGGAATTAATTCTCCTTTTGGAACAATACCAAGATCCTTATCATTTGATGTAAAGGCAATTTTTGAAATCGGGATGACCGAGTATGATGGAAGTGTTGTATTTCTTAATATTAAAGATGCACGCCAAATCTTAAATTTAGGAAGTGTTTATGGTGTGATCGAGGTTATGCTCTCCGATGCCGCCACATCTCTCTTAATAAAGGATAAAATTGATATGAAATTAGAGGATTATAGCGTTTATTCTCGTGATTGGAGAGAGACGAATTCTAGCTTAGCTGAAGCCATGATGGTTGAAAAAAATGTAATGCTTTTGGTGCTTTCTTTAATTTTAATAATTGCAGGAATTAATATTGCATCCGGTTTAGTAATGTTAATTAAGGACAAAGGAAGAGAAATTTCTATCTTAAGAGCCATGGGAATGAATAAATTAAGTGCATCAAGAATATTTATTATCTCAGGTATCAAAATTGGATTTTTTGCAACCTTTTGGGGTATTTTTTTAGGTATTATAATTAGTCCTTATGTTGAGGAAATACGGTTATTATTTTCTTACATTTTTCAAGTAACTTTTTTTAATCCAGAGTTTTATTTTTTATCTAAATTACCATCAGAATTAAAATTTTCTGATGTATTTTTAGTTGGCTCTATATCAATGGCTATGTCCTTTTTATCAACAATATATCCCTCCTATAGAGCTATTTCACAAGATCCTGTTGAGGCTCTAAGAAATGAATAATATTTTAGAATTAAGAAAAATTTCTAGAAAGTATTTTCTTAACAATAAGGCTCTAAGTATTTTTGAAAATATTAATCTTTCTGTAAAAAAGAAAGAGAAGATTGCCCTAGTAGGTCCATCTGGATGTGGTAAAACATCCTTACTTCACATAGCCGGTCTTTTAGAAGCACCTTCATCTGGCGCAGTATTTGTTAAGGGTGAAGAAATTAAATGGAACTCAGATAGAATTTTATCAAATTATCGACTTAATGATATTGGTTTTATTTTTCAGTTTAATAATTTGTTAGATGATTTTAATGCTTTAGAGAATACAGCCTTGCCATATATCATATCAGGGAATAGTAAAAAAATTGCTTTTGAGAAAGCTGAGTTACTTTTAAAGCAAGTTGGGCTTGAGGATAGAATAAAAAGCTTCCCTAACCAACTGTCCGGAGGCGAGCAGCAAAGAGTAGCCATTGCTAGGTCTCTGATTAATGAGCCCTCAATTATTTTAGCAGATGAACCAACGGGAAACCTTGATCTTAGCTCCAGCATGAATGTAATTGAAGTATTTGATAGGTTAGTAGATGAGTATGACTGCAGTATAATTTTAGCAACACATGATTTGAATATAGCTAGCCTCCAAGATAGAGTCATTTCTATTGAGGAGCTAAGTAATTAAGTGCAACCCTTCCTAAATGAAAACATAAACAATTCTTTTAATTTTATACCACTTAGAGTCACGAGTCCTTATTCATTGTTACAAGGTGCTATAACAATGAAGAAAATTTCTCAAAATTGTACTCAAAATAATATACCTGCTGTTGCTATAGTTGATAATAATAATTTATTTGGAGCGTTAGAATTTTGTGAACATATGTCAAGTGATGGAATACAGCCAATTATTGGATGTAATTTAGCTGTTATTGATGGCAAGTATAAGGGTTTTTTACCTTTACTATGCTCGACTAGAGAGGGTTATAAAAACTTAATTAAATTATCTTCTGAGGTCTATATTAATGACCATGGTGAGGAGCAAGTTAGTCTCGATAGGGTTTTAGAGTTGAATGATGGTTTAATTTGTTTGTCAGGAGGTGACGGAGGAATAATCAATAATCTTTTCGTTGACAGTCAAAAGAAAGAAGCTAATGAAATAATTAAAAAAATTAAATCAAAATTTCTCGATCGGTTTTATATTGAGCTTCAGCGAACTGGTCTAACCAATATTGAATCGGACTTGCTTGAAAGTGCGTATAGTTATGAGATACCTTTGGTAGCAACAAATCCCTCTTATTTTAATACCAAGGAAGAGTATACAGCCCACGATGCCTTGTTGTGCATTAATCAATCTACAACTGTTGATGCTTCTGATAGATTTCGTTTAACCCCAGAATTTTATTTTAAGACACCAGCTCAAATGATTGAACTTTTTTCTGATATTCCAGAGGCAGTTGAAAATACAGTTGAGATAGCAATGAGGTGTTCTTATAAGGTTGCGACCTCGGAGCCAAAGCTTCCTAGGTTTAGTGGGCTAGATTTAAATGGAGAGGCATCAGAATTTAAAAAACAAGCAGAGATTGGATTAGAGGAAAGATTAAGAATTAATCCAGTTCAAGATTCTGAAAAATACCGGGAAAGACTCAAATCTGAAATTGATATTATTACTAAAATGGAATTCCCGGGATACTTCTTAATAGTTGCAGATTTTATAAAATGGTCAAAAAATAATAATATTCCTGTTGGTCCTGGTCGAGGCTCTGGGGCAGGATCATTAGTCGCCTGGGCTTTAACTATTACTGACTTAGATCCGATAAGATTTAATCTAATCTTTGAAAGATTTTTAAATCCAGAAAGAATTTCTTTACCTGATTTTGATATTGATTTTTGTCAAGAAAGACGAGATGAGGTAATCAATTATGTCCAAGAAAAGTATGGCAAAGATAAGGTTGCTCAGATTATTACATTTGGAACTTTACAATCTAGAGCAGTATTGAGAGATGTTGGTAGAGTTTTAGGTCTGCCTTATGGTCAGGTTGATAGAATTTGCAAACTCATTCCAAATAATCCTGCAAATCCAACAACCCTTGGGGAGGCGATAAAGGGCGATGCGAGAATAAGGGATGAGAGTGATGAGGATCCCGATATAGAGAAAATGCTAAATATTGGTTTAAGTCTTGAGGGTCTCTATAGAAACGCATCTACACATGCCGCTGGCCTGGTAATAGGTGATAATAGCCTTCAGGACTTTATTCCCTTATACAGAGATCCAAGATCATCTATGCCGGTTACTCAATTTAAAATGAAATGGGCAGAAGCATCAGGGTTAGTTAAATTTGATTTCTTAGGATTAAAAACCCTAACCGTCATTGACAAAACAATTCAGCTAATTAAAGAAAAGACTAACCAAGAAATTGATATACTTCAAATTCCCTTAGATGATGAAAAAACTTTTAAACTGCTGAGTACAGGAAATGCTATTGGAATTTTTCAGCTTGAAAGTTCAGGTATGAGAGACGTTTTAAGAAATCTTGAGCCTGATTGCTTTGAGGATATTATTGCTTTAGTAGCTCTTTACCGACCTGGTCCAATGGAAAATATCCCAAAGTATATAGCATGTAAAAAAGGTGAAGAAAAACCTGACTATATGGATCCTCTTTTAGAAGATGTCTTGAAAGAAACTAATGGAGTAATTATCTATCAAGAACAGGTTATGCAAATAGCCCAAATACTTGCCAATTATAGCTTAGGAGAGGCTGATATCCTAAGAAGAGCTATGGGTAAAAAGATTAAATCAGAAATGGATGATCAAAAAGAACGCTTTGTTAATGGCGCATTAAATAACGGAATTAAAAGAGATAAAGCTAACTATATATTTGATTTAGTCGCTAAATTTGCAGGATATGGATTTAATAAATCTCATGCAGCTGCATACGCTCTTATTGCCTATCAAACAGCCTATCTTAAAACATATTTTCCTGAATACTTTTTGACAGCTTTAATGACGATGGATATTGAGAATACTGATAAATTAAGTATTTTTGCAAATGAATGTAAAAGAATGGATATTAAAATTTTACCTCCAAGTGTTAATTATTCTTTGATGAGATTTGATGTTCAGGATGGGGCTATTCGTTATGGCCTAGGGGCAATCAAAAATGCTAGTCAGCAATCTATGGTAAAGATTAATGATGAGGTTTTAGAAAATGGGAATTTTAAAACTTTACATGATTTTGCTCAACGACTTGATCACAGCATTTTAACAAAAAAGAATCTTGAAAATTTATCTTATGCTGGAGCTTTCGATGAAATCGAACCAAACAGGAACGTTGTTTACTCTTCTGTTGATATTTTATCAAATATATCAACCTCTTCAGAAAAAGCTAAATCCGATAATCAGGAAAATTTCTTTGGCGAGGAATTTAAAAGTTTTGATCATATATCTCTTCCGTCTGTTCCAATTTGGACAAATGAAATTAAACTTCAAAAAGAATTTTCTGCTATAGGTTTTTACTTAACAGGCCACCCTCTGGAAGATTATGAAGATTTAATCGAAAGACAAAATATCACTTCTTACTCAAGCGCAATAGGTGGAGATGACTATAAGTATAAAATTGCTGGAACAATTTCATATATAATGGAGAGAAGATCCAAGGGGGGTAAAAGATTTGCTTTTGTTGGCTTAACCGACAGTAATGGACCCTTTGAAATTACAATTTTTTCTAATTTATTGTCTAGAGTTCGAGATCAAATAGTTCCTGGCATTTCTGTGATTATTGATGTGGAAATCCAAAGAGAAAAAAATAACAATAGATTACTTACAAACTCAATTACTCCAATTAATGAGTTTTCTTCACAAACGCTTAGAAATATGAAAATTTATATTGATGATCCTGAATCGCTGAAGACAATAAAAAGTAGATTAAATCAATCAGGAAAATCACAGGTCTCAATTTGTTTTCTTTCTATTTTAAATGAAGCCCATAGAGTAGAAATATCTTTAGGAAGTAAATTTTATATTGATCCCTCAATTATAAATACAATAAAAGATATTGATGGTGTTTCAAAGATAGAAGAAATTTAAGTTTTCTGTTGCAGTTAAGCCTAATAATGCTTATATCGTCTTCATCACACACACGAACATTGCTAACCGGTCCTTAATTGGATTTAGTTCGTGGAGGTTTAACCGGAAAAAGGAGGTAAACATGGCGTTACCAGAATACTCAATGAATGATCTTTTAGAGTCAGGGGCTCACTTTGGTCACCAAAAACATAGGTGGAATCCCAAGATGGAATCCTATATTTTTGGCATAAAAAATAATATTCATATACTTGATCTTTCTCAAACAATTCCACTACTTCATTATGCCTTGGCTGCTGTAAGAGATGTTACCAAATCTGGTGGACGTATTTTGTTTGTTGGAACAAAAAGGCAAGGCCAAGAAATAATTGCAAATGCAGCAAATGATTGTGCTCAATATTATATGAATCATAGATGGTATGGTGGAACGTTAACTAATTGGAAAACTATTTCAAAAACTATTGCTAGATTAAGATCTATCGAAGAATCTCTGGAGAGCGAAGAGTCTTCTGGTCTCACAAAAAAAGAGTTACTAAAATTAAACCGTGAAAAAGATAAATTAGATACATCTATAGGCGGAATAAAAGATATGGGAGGATTACCAGATTTAATATTTGTTCTTGATACAGTTAAAGAGCAAATAGCAATTCAAGAAGCGACCAAATTAAATATACCAATAGCTGCAGTTATAGATTCAAATAGTAATCCAGAAGGTATAACTTATCCAATACCTGGAAATGATGACTCTACTAAAGCTATTTCTCTTTTTTGTAATTTGATTTCTAAAGCCGCTCTAGATGGTATTGCTCAGTCTCAAAGTGAAACTGCAGATGGTCCAGTTATAGAAAAAGTTAAAAAGGATAAACCTGCCGAAGCTGCTACAAAAGCAGAAGAATCTAAGCCAGCAGAAGATGTTGCTCCAAAAGCAGAAGAATCTAAGCCAGTAGAAGATGGTGCTCCAAAAGCAGAAGAATCTAAGCCAGTAGAAGATGTTGCTCCAAAAGCAGAAGAATCTAAGCCAGTAGAAGATGTTGCTCCAAAAGCAGAAGAATCTAAGCCAGCAGAAGAACCTTCAATAGAGGCAGAGGAAGATTCTAAGAAAGAAGATTAGATTGAGTTTGAAAAAATTAAGATATAATTTTTTTAATTAATTTGAAATCAGAGGTAATCATAAAATGTCAAATATTTCCGCATCACTAGTAAAAGAGCTTAGAGATAAAACAGGGGCAGGTATGATGGACTGTAAAAATGCTCTTAATGAAAATAATGGCGAAATGGAAGCCTCAATTGATTGGTTGAGAACAAAAGGTTTAGCAAAGGCTGCAAAAAAATCTGGAAGAATAGCCTCAGAGGGTTTGATTGCAATTTCTTCATCGGACGAGTTTAGTTCTATTATTGAGGTTAACTCTGAAACTGATTTTGTTGCAAGAAATGATACTTTTCAAAATGTTGCCAAGACAATAGGTGCGCTGAGTTTAAAATCCTCAGATTTAGATAATTTAAAATCTCAAAATGTTGATGAGAAAAATATTAATGTTGATGATTATGTTACCGAAATGATTTCTTCTATTGGAGAAAATATTAATCTAAGAAGGATGATGAGATTTGAATCCTCCAACAGTTATGTATCTTCATATATTCACGGTCAGGTTAGCGAAGGTTTGGGGAAGATAGGCGTTATGGTAAATCTAAAATCAGATTGCGAAAAAGAAAGCGTCATTGACTTGGGAAAAAAGATAGCAATGCATATTGCTGCAACTAATCCTTTATCAATATCAATAGATGGTATTCCTTCAGATACCCTGGATAGAGAACGTAAAATTTTAGTTGAAGAGGCTAGAGAGTCAGGGAAGCCAGAAGAGATTATAGAAAAAATGATTGGTGGTAGGTTGAAGAAATTTTACCAAGAGAGCGTTCTGTTGGAGCAAACATTTGTAATCGATGGTGAGAGTAAGGTTTCTGATGTATTGAATTCTTTAGAAAGCCCTGTTGATATTATTGATTTTGTTAGATTTGAGCTTGGTGAAGGCATTGAAAAAGCTTCCGGTGAAGATTTTGCAAGTGAAGTTGATTCTATGGTTTCGGGAAACTAATCCTAATTAGATAAATTTATATTTTTTTCTAATAGAATTTTAAATTTTCATTTAGTAACATGTATTTCGTTTAATAATCGGAGTCAGCATGTCAAATGTTCGTTATAAGCGAATTCTTTTAAAAATTTCAGGAGAATCCTTAATGGGTAACGATTCTTATGGTATTGATGTTAAGACCGTTGATAGAATTGCTTCTGAAATATCTCAGGCCTGTGATCTAGGAATACAGCTTTGTTTAGTTATCGGCGGTGGAAATATATTCAGAGGCCTAGCAGGCTCTGCAAAGGGAATGGACAGGACCAGTGCTGATTATATGGGAATGCTTGCAACTGTTATGAACGCTCTGGCAATGCAAAACTCACTAGAAAGACTAGGTGTTCAAACTAGAGTTCAGTCTGCTATTCCAATGACTTCTGTTTGTGAGTCATATACTAGGCGAAGAGCTATAAGGCATATGGAAAAAAACCGAGTAGTAATATTTGCTGCCGGAACTGGAAATCCATACTTTACAACAGACACTGCAGCCGCTTTAAGAGCTAGCGAGATGGCATGTGAGGCATTATTCAAGGGTACAAAAGTTGATGGTGTTTATTCAAAAGATCCAATTCAATATAAGGATGCTGTAAAATATAAAAATATTTCTTTTCAAGATGTATTAACTAAAAATTTAAAAGTACTTGATGCTTCGGCAATTTCTTTAGCAAGAGATAATGACATACCTGTAATTGTTTTTTCTATTACAGAAAAAGATTCCTTCTTAAAGGTCTTGAATGGTAATACTGAATCTTCAACAATTATTAATTAACTACGAGAGAAAAAATTGACTGAAAAACTTAATATAGATGATCTAAAGAGAAGAATGGAGGGCGCTATTACCGCCTTCTCACATGACCTGGCTGGCTTAAGAACTGGAAGGGCTTCAGCAACTATGATTGATCATATAAGTGTCGATGCATATGGATCTAAAATGCCTATTGAGCAAGTAGGAACTATATCAGTTCCTGAAGCTCGAACTATATCGATACAGGTTTGGGATAAGGGTCTTGTAATTTCAGTAGAAAAAGCAATACAAGACGCTGGCTTGGGTCTTAATCCACAATCTGATGGACAGCTAATTCGTATTCCTGTTCCTGAACTAAATGAAGAAAGGCGTCAAGAGCTTATCAAGATAGCAGGTAAGTATACAGAACAATCAAAAATTGCTGTAAGAAATATTAGAAGGGACGGAATGGACTCTATAAAAGGTATGGAGAAAAACTCTCAAATTGGAAAAGATGATGGAGTTTCTTTATCTTCAGATGTCCAAGACTTAACTGATAACTATACAAAAAAAATTGATGAAATTTTGCTCAATAAAGAAAAAGAAATTAAACAAGTATAATTTTTTATGAAACCTTCTGAAAAAAAAGAAAACACCCTATCCCATTTAGCAATTATTATGGATGGAAACGGGAGATGGTCTGAGCAAAAAGGATTACCAAGAGAGAACGGTCACAAGGAGGGGGTTAAATCACTAAGAAAGCTTTTAAGATACATTGATGATTTTAAAATACCATATTTAACTGTTTTTAGTTTTTCTACTGATAATTGGAAAAGACCAAAATCTGAAATTTCGAACTTAATGAATCTTTTAAGAAAGTTTATCCAAACTGACCTAATTGAGCTTCATAATAATAATGTGAAATTAAGAGTTATTGGAAATCGCGATGGTATACCAAAAGATGTTGTAAGACTGATAAATTCTTCTGAATACTTAACAAGGGATAATGATGGCTTGTACTTGCAAATAGCATTTAATTATAGTGGTCGTGATGAAATTGTTAATGCTGTAAAAAAAATTGGAGCTTCTATAAAATCTGGAGATATTGACCCCTACAATATTAATGAAGAAATTATTAATAGTAATTTATTTACAGCCGGACTTCCTGAACCTGATTTATTAATAAGAACTGGTTCTGAAAAAAGAATATCAAACTTTTTACTTTGGCAGTTGGCTTATACAGAAATTTATTTTGAAAAAACACTGTGGCCTGACTTTAATAAAAACCTTTTATCCGAAGCTATTAATGATTTTAATATTAGATATAGAAGATATGGAAGAATCGACGAGAGGGTAAAAAATGACTCTACCTGAAGATTTTACAACAAGAATGATATCAGCAATTTTATTATTGTTTGTTTTTTTTATTCCATTAATCAATGGAGAAATTTTTTTTAAGACTCTTTTAATTTTTGTATCACCTATTATTTTATTTGAGTGGATGAGGATGGCTTCAAAAAGGTTTTGGATTTTTCGAGGATTAATAGCCTCCTTAGGTCTTTGTATTATTTTATCACTTTCTTATGTTGGATCTTTATCTGTTTTAATATTCCTTCTCACTTTTTTGTTTATTTGTATTCTAGGGAAATTAACCAATAGTGCTTTTAAGCTATCTGCTTTTGGTTTTGTTTATATATCGTCAGCTGTTTTATCAATCCTTTGGCTTAGAGATTCTAGCGAAGGATTGATATCTTTAATAATTATTTTTTCATCAATTATAGTTAGTGACGTAAGCGCATACCTTTTGGGTAATTGGTTTGGTGGGCCTAAGTTATTTAAAGTAATATCTCCAAACAAAACTTTATCAGGATTCATCGGTGCAATTGTTTTTGGCACCGGATGGTTCAGTTTATTAATTTTATTTTTTTCTGGTAGCTCCGATATTAAATTTATTTTAATAGGACTTGCAATTGTTATTACTTCAATTTTTGGAGATTTATTTATTTCTTTTTTAAAAAGAAAAGCAGAAATAAAAGACACAAGCTTTCTTTTGCCTGGACATGGGGGCTTGCTGGATAGGGCTGATAGCATTCTCCCTGTTTTTATTTTAGTTCCTATTTTAGTAATCTTATTTGGTTTTATAGAAGATCCATCTTTGTTATTTATGGGTTGGTAGGGTGAAAAAAAAATCTATTTCAATTTTTGGAGTAACGGGATCAGTAGGTTCAAGTACTTTAGAGTTATTAAGGCAAAGAAAAAATGAATTTGATGTCGTTGCTATAACTTGCAATAAAAATATAGATTTACTATTGGAGTTATCAAGAGAGTTTAGCCCCAAGGCACTATGTGTTGCAGATGAAAATTATTATTTAGACTTAAAAGAAAAAGCTGGAAAAAATATTGAATGTTTTGGAGGAAGTGAAGGGCTAAAAGACATTGCCAATTATAGAACTGATATAGTAGTGGCCTCAATCGTTGGTCTTGCTGGGCTAGAGCCTTTATTAAACTCTATCAAAAATTCAAGTATAATTGCTTTAGCAAATAAGGAATGTGTTGTTGCTGCAGGCTCATTGATAAAAAAACAAACAAAAATAAATGATTGCCAAATAATCCCTATTGATAGTGAGCATAATGCAATTTTTCAAATTTTAGATGGAAAGCCTATTGAGGATGTTAGTAAAATATTTTTAACGGCATCAGGAGGACCTTTTCATGGCCTTAATCAGGATGAGCTTGGGAAGGTTACTCCAGAGCAAGCGATTAAACATCCTGTATGGAATATGGGTAAGAAAATTTCAGTGGATTCAGCAACACTTATGAATAAAGGTCTGGAAATAATAGAGGCCCATCATTTATTTTCTCTTGAAAGTAAAAAAATTCAAGTAATAATTCACAAGCAGTCAATTATCCATGGTCTAACCTTAATGAAAAATGGAGCTTTGCTAGGTTATTTTGGAAAGCCAAGTATGTTAAACCCTATTGATCATGCGCTATCATGGCCAGTCTGTAAAAATAATGATATCGACCCTATCTCTATTGAAGATTTAAACAATTTGAGTGTTGAGAGCGTTTCAGATGAAGACTTTAAGTCTATTTACCTTTCTAGGTATGCTCTTGAAAAGGGAGGTTTTTATCCTATTTTCTTAAATGCTTCTAATGAAGTTGCTGTTAATGCCTTTTTAGAAAATAAAATAAAGTTTTTAGATATTCCAGATGTAATTGAGAAAGTTATAGAGGAAATTGGACATTCTAGTAATAAATCATTAGAAACTATGGGTAACATTGAAGAAATTGTAACGGCAGATACTGAAGCAAGAATTAAGACTTTGGAAATTATAGGATAGGGATTTTAGTATGGAGCAACTATTTAGTTTATTAGGTTATATTCCTTCAATGATGCAGTATATTCTGGCATTCTCCTTTCTTATTACTGTTGTTGTTTTTGTTCATGAGATGGGACATTACCTTGTTGGCAAGTGGTGCGGCATAGGTGTGGAGACATTTTCTATAGGAATGGGAAAACAACTATGGGGCAGGTATGATAAGTCAGGGACTTTATGGCGAATAGCGTTATTTCCTGTTGGGGGTTATGTAAAGTTCAAAGGTGATGAAGATTTATCTGGTAAAAAAGATTTATCTTCTTCGGTAAATGATTCAGAAAATTTCCATTCAAAATCTGTGTGGCAGAAAATTGCAACAACAGCCGCGGGTCCAATTTTTAATTTTATTTTAGCTATTTTTATTTTTGCGGCAATTTTTGTCTTTCGTGGTGAAACAATTGTCGAGCCCTATGTCAGCCAAGTAGTAAAAGATTCGGCGGCATCAAAAGCAGGAATAAAGGAAGGAGATTTTATTATCTCAATTAATGGGTCTGACATAGATTCATTTAATGATATTCGAAATATTGTTTTAGAGAATCCTGAAAAAAAATTAGACTTAATTGTCACAAGAAATAATGAAGAAATTTCCCTTAATGTTCAGCCAAGCATTGTTATAGAAAAAGACCGATTTGGAAGTGAATATAAAATAGGTAGAATTGGAATTATTGCTGAGCAAGATCCCTCGTTTTTTCAAAAGAAAAAATATAATATTTTTTCTGGAATATACAGAGGTACTCAAGAGACATTTTTCCTTGCGTCAAAAATTCTTGACTATCTAGGAAAGCTTATTATCGGAAGAGAATCTGTTGATCAAATGGGCGGTCCAATAAAAATTGTTCAAATTTCTGGTCAAGTTGCCGAGTATGGTTTTATTCCTTTACTTGGATTAATTGCAGCCATATCAGTTAATCTAGGCGTAATAAATTTATTACCTATACCAGTCCTTGATGGAGGTCATTTATTATTTTATATGTACGAGGTAGTTTTTGGAAAACCTGTTAATCAGAAAGTTCAAGAATATGGTATGCAGATAGGGGTTAGCCTTTTAATTGCCCTTATGGTTTTTGTTACTATTCTTGATATAAGTCGTTTATAAATTTCAGCACTATTTCTCTAGGGATAAAATGAATAAATATCAAAATTTAATATTTATAGTATTTGCATTCTTTTTGCTCAGCTACCCTATTTATTCTCAAGATATCGAGGAGACTAATGTTGATACTCCTTTGGTTCAAAGTTTTGAAAGAATCCTTTTTGTTGAAGTCAAAGGTTCACAAAGAATAGAACCTGATACTATACGATCCTATATGACGATTCGACCTGGTGACCTTTATAGCGAAGAAATAGTTGATCAATCTCTAAAAATTCTTTTTAATACTGGTTTATTTGCTGATGTTGCAATTCGATACGAGAAATCTGGATTAATAGTTTTTGTAGTCGAAAATCCTATTATAAATAGAGTTGATTTTGAGGGTAATAAGGCACTCAAGACTGATAAATTTGAAGAAGAGGTGGAGCTAAGTCCTCGTTCTGTTTATACTAGATCAAAAGTTCAAGCTGATGTTCAAAGGTTAGTTGAACTTTACAGGCGATCTGGAAGATTTTCCTCTATAATTGAGCCGAAGGTAATACGGCAGCCTCAAAATCGAGTTGATTTAATTTTTGAAATAACCGAAGGACCTACAACAGGAGTTTCATCAATAAACTTTCTAGGCAATAAGGAATTTAAAGATAGGAAATTAAAAGGTAAGTTGGTTACAAAAGAATCTCGCTGGTGGAAATTCTTTTCATCGGATGACTCATACGACCCTGATAAGCTTGCGTATGACAGAGAGGAGTTAAGAAAATTTTATTTAGACGAGGGTTTTGCAGATTTTCAGGTCATTTCTGCAGTTGCTGAGTTAGCCCAAGATGGCTCTAACTTTATTATTACCTATGTTCTTGACGAAGGGCGTGAATATGAGTTTGGTGAAGCAAGCATAACAAGCACTCTTCCTAACATGGACACAAATGATCTACTTCCTTTAATTGATCATAGAAAGGGAAATATTTATAAAGCCACACAAATAGACTCTTCAATAGATCAAATCACATTAGCTGTTGGCGAGGATGGATATGCTTCTGCGGAAGTTAGGCCTAGAGTAAAAAGAAATAAAGAAGAGGGTATTATTGATATTGTTTATTCAATTGAAGAAGGTCCTAGGGTTTATGTTGAAAAAGTCAATATCAATCAAAACTCAAGAACTCGCGATGAAGTCATAAGAAGAGAGCTTAGAGTTCTTGAAGGTGATTCCTATAATAAAGTTTTAATTGATAGATCTGAAACTAAAATTAAAGGCTTAGGTTATTTTAAAGAGGTCGATGTCAGTGTTCGCCCCGGATCTATAGAAGATAGAATGATAATTGATTTTAACGTTGAGGAGCAGCCTACGGGTGAGCTCTCAGTTGGCGCAGGCTTTTCATCTGCTGAGAGTCTTCTTTTGGAAATAGGGATATCTGAAAGAAACCTTTTGGGTCGCGGTCAGTCAGTTAAATTAAATATTGCTAACTCAGAAAGAAGAAAGCAATTTGAAATTGGTTTTACACAACCATACTTTTTAGGAAGAAGGTTGTCGGCAGGATTTGATATATTCCATATTGATAATGATTATAGGCGTTATTCTTCTTATAGATCCATGCAATCAGGAGCATCGTTGAGAGCCGTTTTTCCTATGTCAGACTTTTCAAGTCTTCAGATTTTTTATAGATATTTTCAGGAAGAAATTTCTAGTTATAATTTCGATAGCGGTTACAATTTAGCTGATGATTATAACGCTGATAAATCAGAATTTGGTTATAGTTATGCCGTAGATACTAGGGATGATTATATTGATCCCACATCAGGCTGGACCTTTTCTTTTGGACAAGACCTGGCTGGTTTATTAGGAGATTCTGAATACCTAAGAACTACTGCAGGCGGAAAATATTATTATGAAATTGCACAAAATTGGATTGTCAATGTAGGTGCTAACGCTGGTTATATTTACAATTATTCTGATAAAAATTTAAGAATTAATGATAGATTTTTTAAGGGTGGTACTACTTTTAGAGGATTTGACAGAGCGGGCGTTGGTCCAAAGGAGATAATTACTGACAGACCGCGCGGTGCAGAGTTTTTTGCCATTGGCACGATTGAGTTAACAATACCTCTTGGTCTACCCGACGAATTTGGATTAAAAACAGCTCTGTTTAGTGATTTTGGTGTTCTTGGTAAAAATGATGACACAGATAGAGTATTGAATAACTTTCAAGCACAAGAGCTTCTATCTGACCCCGCTGGTATGTATTATGATCCTTCGGCTTTATTAAACAAAGATTATGGCGCTATCAATAATGCTTGTGGTCTTGATGGGGCGGGTATGAATGAAAAATACGGTACTCTTTGTACACAGTTTGTTGATGATGCATCCTTCAGGGCAACAATAGGAATAACGTTAAATTGGAACTCACCATTTGGTCCAATTCGTTTTGATGTTGGGCGTGCAGTGGCCAGTGAAGATTATGATGATGCCAAATTCTTTAGATTTAGTGGCGGTACTAGATTTTAATTATTAAAAAGGCTAATAGAGTATCTTAATGTACTTTATTGCTAGATAGTGTATATGTTTTTGATATAATCATTAAATGAATATTTATTTAAATTGTATCATTAAATATTTGGAGGAAAATATGAAAAAGTTATTTATCATTTTTGCGATAGCTCTTGTTGTTGGATCTTTATCTACACCTGCTAAAGCAGCTGAAGACGTATTAATTGTGAATTTACAATATGTCGTCTCTCAATCAAAATCAGGCGTCTCACTTAGAAAACAAAGTGAAGCTCTTAATAAAGAAGTAGTTGACCTTAGAGATAGTATTTCTAAAGACCTTCAAGCAAAAGGTAAAAAATTAGAAGATGATAAGACTCTTCTTGCACCTGAGGTTTTCCAAGAGAGATTACAGGCATTACAAGCTGAAGCTGAAACAAAGCAACTTGAGCTTCAAACAAAAGTGCAAAAAATTCAGGAAGGTATTCAAAGAGCATCATCTTCAATTGATTCAGTTATGAGCCCAATTTTACAAGAGTTAGTTAACGAAAAAGGTGCTAAAATTCTACTTGATAGACAGGCTATCTTATTTGGTGATCCTAAATTAGATATTTCAGCTGAAGTAGTAAAAAAACTCAATAAAAGGCTTCCGGACGTAAAGATAAATATTTCTGACGAATAGGAGTTTTTTTTATTAATGAGTGACCCTAGATTTTTTGAAAATTCAGGACCGTTTAATTTAATAGAGATTGCTAATCTTGTTAAAGGTGAGTTATCCTGTAATGAGATCAATATCTCTATTTCAGATATATCCTCACTCAGTTTTGCTACTAAAAATGATATATGTTTTTTTCAAGATCTTTCCTACAAGAGTGACTTGATTGAAACTAAAGCAGCAGCTTGTTTAATTAAAGAAGAGCACAAGCATTATGCTCCTGATAGCCTTATTCTAATTTTCTCTGATGATCCTTATATGGATTTTACATTAATTTCTCAGTATTTTTATCCAGACGAAATTTCTCCAAAAAGTACTTCAAATTTTGAAAAAAGTTTATCAAAAGATGGAGTTGATCATTCTGCTATTGTCGACCCAAGTTCTACTATTGAAAAGGGTGCTGTAATTGGAGCAAATGTATCTATTGGAGAGAATTGTACTATATCTTCTAATGCAGTCATCGGAAAAGGTGTTCAAATAGGCTCTGGAAGCTTTATAGGCGCTAACGTAACAATAACACATTCAATTATAGGTGATTGTAATATAATTCATCAAGGATCATCGATAGGGCAGGATGGGTTTGGATTTGCAATGTCAGCTACTGGACATAAAAAAATACCTCAAGTAGGGCGGGTTGTAACTCAAGAAAATGTTGAAATAGGAGCTAATTGCTCCATTGACCGTGGAAGTATCCAAGATACTATAATTAAGAAAGGAACTAAAATTGATAATATGGTGCATATAGCTCATAATTGTGTAATTGGAGAAAATTGTATTATTGCTGGTATGGTAGGTCTTGCAGGATCAACTACATTAGAAGATTTTGTGGTTATGGGTGCTAAATCTGGGGCAGTTGGGCATATCACAATCGGAAGTGGTTCTCAGATTGCTGCTAAGGCTGGTGTTAGTAAAAGTCTTCCACCAGGAAAAAAATGGGCCGGTTTTCCTATAAGAGAAATGAATTTGTGGAAAAGGGACCTTTTGAGTATTAGGAAATTATCTAAGGGTAAGAAAAATGATAAATAAAAAGAACAGTATTGATGCAAAAGAAATTCTAAATCTTATCCCCCATAGATATCCATTTCTTTTGGTTGATAGAATTGAAGAAATTATTGTAAATCAGAGTTGTACTGGTATAAAAAATGTAACAATAAACGAACCTTTTTTCCCTGGTCATTTCCCTGGTCATCCGATAATGCCAGGTGTTTTAATAATTGAGTCAATGGCACAAACTGCCAGCGCACTAGTAGTTTATGGATATGATGGAGATATAGAGGGATTGTCTGTTTACCTAATGAAGGTCGATAAAGCTAAATTCCGTAAACCAGTTCTACCTGGGGATCAGCTCAGGATGGAAATAATCAAAGAAAGAAATAAGGGCGAAGTTTGGCAGTTTTTTGGAAAAGCTTTTGTCGATGATAAGCTTGTCGCTGAAGCAAGTATTACAGCAATGGTTGTAAAATTAGGTGAGAAATAAAAATGAGCTTAATTCATCCTACAGCAATAATAAATTCTTCTGCTAAAATAGATAAAAGTGCTCAAATTGGACCTTATTGTATCATTGGCGAAAATGTTATAATTGAAAAAAATGTTATTCTTTTATCAAATGTTGTTATTTCTGGACGAACAACTGTTGGCGAAGGAACAAAAGTTTGGCCATTCACAGTTTTGGGTGGCGAGCCTCAAGATCTTAAATTTGATGGCGAGGATGGTTCATTAGTAATTGGAAAAAACAATAGCATAAGGGAGCATGTGACGATGCACTTCGGAACTGAAGCCGGAGGATTAGAAACAACCATAGGTGATAATAATTTATTTATGGCAGGTTCGCATGTTGCACATGATTGTTTGATTGGAAATAATTGTGTTTTTGCTAACAATGTAATGCTTGCAGGCCATGTTATAGTGGGTGATTTTGCAATTCTTGGTGGCCTTTCGGCGGTTCATCAGTGGACGAGAATTGGATCTTACTCCTTTTTGGGAGGCTTTTCAGCTTTAACAAAAGACTTGATCCCATTTGGTTTAGCTATAGGTAATCGCGCTGTTTTAGAAGGTTTAAATTTAACTGGATTAAGAAGAAGAAATTTTGATAGTTCTGAAATTAAAAAAGTAAAAGAAGCATATTCTATTTTATTTGAATCAAGTGAAACTGAATTTAAAAAAAGAGTTATTTTATTAAAGGATTCAAAAATTCAATCAACTGTTGTTAATGATATAATTGATTTTGTTAGTCAGAAGGGTAACAGAAGTTACTGTTTACCAGAAAGTTAAATTATGGTTTCCACAATAGGTATATATGCTGGCAAAGGCGTTCTTCCTTTAAAAGTTGCTCAATCCATAAAAGATTCAGGAAAAGATGTTTTCATAATTGCAATCAAGGGATTGACTGATAAAGGTGTTGAGAAATTTCCACACAGATGGATGAGGTTTGGTCAGATTGGATTAGCAATGAAAATGCTCCACAATAATTATTGTGATGAATTAGTTATTATTGGTGGAGCTCATATACCAAATTTCTTTTTACTATTCCCTGATTTCTCAGGCTTAAAATTATTCTTTTTATTGTTTAAAGTTAGAAAAAATGGCGATGCCTTAATTATTAAAACAATAATAAATTATATCGAATCTATTCAACGGATTAAAGTTGTTGGTGCTGATGTATTTCTTCAAGATTTTTTAATGCCAAAGGGTACTATTACGAATACAGGGCTAGATAAGAAATCATTTACAGATATTAGTTTAGCAGAAGAAACTTGCACACAGTTAGGGATTGAAGACAAAGGACAGGCATGTATAGTCTCTAACGGTAAGGTCATAGCGCTTGAAGATATTAATGGAACTGACTATATGCTTTTTAGGTCCTTTAAGGATAGCAAGGATCAATTAAAAGGAGGGTTATTAATGAAAACTCTTAAACCCATTCAGGATCCAAGAGTTGACCTTCCGACAGTAGGGATTGATACATTAAAGCTAGTTAAAAAAATTGGATTGCGAGGTATTATTTTGCAATCAAAAAAAGCCTTTCTTATTGATAAAGAAAAAATGATTGATTTTGCTAATAAAGAAAATTTATTTATTCACGGAATATAAGGCTTTAAGTTGCAGGAAAAAAAAATTATATATTTTGTTGCTGGAGAACCCTCGGGTGACTTTATAGGAAGTGAAATTATTTCTGAACTGCTAAAAATTTATCCAAGCCCCTCCATTTATGGAGTAGGGGGTCATTACATGGAAAAATTTAGTTTTAAATCTTTATTTCCTATGAGTGATTTATCTGTCATGGGGATTTTACCAGTTCTATTAAGAATTAGATCTCTTTATAAAAGAATTAATCAAGTCGTCGAAGATATATTGAGTAAGAACCCTGATATTGTTATTTTAATAGATAGTCCTGACTTCAATCAGCGTGTTGCTAAAAAGTTAAGGAAAAAATCTTTTAAATCAAAAATTGTCTGCTATGTTGCCCCAACTGTTTGGGCTTGGAGACAGAAAAGAGTGAAGTCTATGGCTAAAGACTTTGATCATCTCCTATCCATTCTTCCTTTTGAGGATGAGTTTTTTTCTAAGAATGGCTTGAATACGACTTATGTTGGCCACCCAGCCATACCTCTAATTAAACAATCTAATGAAAAAATATTTCGGTTAAAATATAAAATTAACGATAATCCAATTTTAATATTTTTACCTGGCAGTAGAGATTCTGAGATAAAGAGGCATGTGAAACCATTTAAAGAGGCGTTTAGTAAAATTAAAGAAACTATTCCAAATCTAACCTTAGCTATTCCTATTAACGATAAAAAGAAGCATTTGATTTCACCTTATTTTAAGGATGCAATAATTATTACTGACGAAGAAGAGAAACTTTTACTCTTTAAGGAGGCTGATGCAGCATGCGCTTCATCAGGAACTGTTACCTTAGAGCTTGGGCTATCATTAACACCAATGGTTGTTATTTATAAACTTGATTTTATTACCTGGGCTATTGTGAGCAGGCTTGCAAGAGTTAAATTTGTATCTCTTGTTAATTTAGTTTTAAATAAATCATCAGTTACAGAGCTTCTTCAGAATAAATGTAGTCCAAAGAATATTACAAAATCAATTCTTGAGTTATTAACAAATCACAAAACTTCATCAAATCAAAAAAAGGATCTTCTAGAGTTTAAGAATGTGATGGAGGATGGCTCAATGACCCCCTCAAAAAGAGCAGCAAAAACAATTCAAGAAATCTTAAAAGAATAAATTATCGTTGTTTTATATCCTGGTAGTCTCTTCCTGGATTCCCTACGTATAGTTGTCTTGGTCTTCCAATTCTTTGACTTTTGTCCTCAACCATTTCGTCCCACTGAGACACCCAGCCTGCAGTTCTTCCAACAGAAAACAGCACCGTAAACATTTCCATTGGGAAACCCATAGCCTTCATGACTATACCCGAATAAAAATCAACATTAGGATAAAGCTTTTTTTCAACAAAATAGTCATCTTCTAGTGCTATTTTTTCTAATTCCATTGCTATAGCTAGTTTAGGATCATTTTTTAGTCCCAAGTGATCTAAAAGCTCATGACATGTTTTTTGCATTACCTTGGCTCTTGGATCATAGTTTTTGTAGACTCTGTGACCAAAACCCATAAGCCTAAAGGGGTCATTTTTATCTTTAGCTTTATTAATAAATTCTGGAATATTTTTTACAGAACCAATCTCATCTAACATTCTTAAGCATGCTTCATTGGCTCCTCCGTGAGCAGGACCCCAAAGACATGCTATACCTGAAGCAATACAAGCAAAAGGATTAGCACCTGATGAACCAGCCAATCTTACAGTTGATGTTGAAGCATTTTGCTCATGATCTGCATGTAGTATTAAAATTTTATCCATAGCTTTTGATAAAGTTTCATTTACATCCTTATCTTCAGTTGGAACTCCAAAACACATATTTAAGAAGTTTGATGCATAGCTTAAATTATTTTGAGGATAAATTGTTGGTTGCCCTAATGAATGTTTATACGCCATGGCAGCCAAAGTTGGCATTTTAGCAATCAATCTAAAGCAAGCTATTTTTCTTTGTTCAGGATCATTCACATCAGTTGAGTCATGGTAAAAAGCAGACAACGCTCCAACAACGCCACACATTATTGCCATCGGGTGAGCGTCAGGTCTAAATCCAGTAAAGAATCTATTTAATTGCTCATGAACCATTGTATGATTTGTTATAATCTCATCAAACTCATTATACTCTGATTGATTTGGGAGCTCTCCATTTAAAAGTAAATAGCATGTTTCGAGATAGTTTCCTTTTTCAGCTAATTGTTCAATAGGGTAACCTCTATAAAGAAGCACTCCCTCTTCACCATCGATATAAGTTATAGTTGATTTACAGCTGGCAGTTGAAGTAAAACCTGGGTCGTAAGTAAATTTTCCTGTGTCAGAATACAATTTTGAAATATCAATTACATCTGGACCAATACTACCCTTGTCAACACTATACCTTAAATCTTCATTGTTAATTGTTAGTTTTGCGTTTTCAGAGTTTTTATCTGACATAATTTATTCCTTTATTATTAATTTTACAAAATATCATTTATACGTTTTATCACTTCATCTTTACCTAGACTATCTAGAACAATATATATACTTGGTGAACTTAAAGCTCCAGTTAGTATTGCCCTTAGTGGTAGGGCGATATCTTTAAATTTAAGTTCTTCTGAAATAGAAAAATCTTTCAACAACTGTTCTATATTAGAACTGTCCCAACTATCAAGGGTTTGAAGAACTTTTTTAATTTTTTTTATAATTTCTTTTACTTCTTCAGTTAAAATTTCTTTAGAATCATCACTAAGCTTGATTGGCCTTTTTGAAGTAATAAAATTTATTGAATTTATAATGTCGTCAGATGTTTTTGCACTTTTTTTGATTTCAGGAAGAATTTTTATTATCGATTTTTCAATTTTTTCATTAAGGTTATTTTTAGCTTTTCTTATAATTTCAAGCAAATCATCGTCAGGGCTATTTTTTATATAGTGATTATTGATATTTTTTAATTTTTCTATATCCAATCTAGAGGAGGACTTACCGATATTTTTTATTGAAAACAAATTTATCATTTCTTTTTGAGAAAATATCTCCTTATCTCCATGACTCCAACCAAGCCTTAATAAGTAGTTTTTCATTGCCTCAGGAAGGAAACCGTTATCTTCATAATAATCAATCCCCAAAGCCCCATGACGCTTTGATAACTTTGTTCCATCACTTCCATGGATTAGTGGAATATGCGAAAAAATTGGAACCTTCCAGTCCATCGCTTCATATATAAGTTTTTGTTTCGCGGCATTAGTAAGGTGATCATCACCTCTTATTATATGAGTTATATTCATATCATAGTCATCAACAACAACAGAAAGCATATATGTTGGAGTTCCGTCAGATCTTAGGAGGATTAAGTCATCAAAATTATTATTTTGAAATGATATATTTCCCTGAACTTTATCATAAACAACTGTTTCTCCCTCAAGAGGTGACTTAAATCTTATTACAAAAGGTTTGCCTTCCTCCTCTTTTCCTGGATTTTTATCCCTCCATAAACCATTATACTTTATTGGGAGACCATTTTTTTTTGCATCCTCTCTCATTAAACTTAATTCAATCTCAGTTGCCCAGCACTTATAAGCCTTGCCCTTGCTAAGAAGGATATTTGCTACTTCAGTATGACGACTAATATTTTTATGTTGGTAAATTAGATTACCATCATAATTCAAATCTAACCAATCTAACCCATTAAGAATTACCTGAATTGAATCTTGAGTAGATCTTTTGCGATCAGTATCCTCAATTCTTAATAGAAATTTTCCATTATTATTTTTTGCATATAACCAATTAAATAATGCAGTTCTAACTCCACCAATATGAAGATAACCGGTTGGGGACGGAGCAAAGCGAGTAACGACTTGTTTTTTATTTTCCACAATAATTATAATTCCAGATTATTTTAAAATAAGATTCTTTCGCAAAACTTAATACTATTCAAGTAAAATAACCATTGATAATAATTAATAAGATCTCAGTATGCCTACAAGTGTACCCTGAACTTGAACTCTGTCAGGGCCATAAATTTTTGTTTCATAAGCTGAGTTTGAAGGCTCAAGGGCAATCGTTTCGCCTTTTTTTCTAAGGCGCTTTAGAGTTGCTTCTTCACCGTCAATTAAGGCAACAATAATTTCACCAGAATATGCATCATCTGCTTTTTTTATTATCGCCGTATCACCATCAAGTATGCCGGCGCCAATCATTGAGTCGCCCTCTATCTGAAGTGCATAATGTTCTCCAGAACCAATCATGTGGCTTGGAACTGATATTTTATTTTTTTCATATTCTATTGCAGCTATTGGAGTTCCTGCAGCTATCTTACCCATCATTTTTAATTCGTGAGTTTCTTCAAAAATATCATTTGAGGTAGTTTTTTTATCACCCTTTATAACTTCTGGAGAAAAACTTCCTTTTTTATCAGGTGAGGATGCTGTGGGTAGTTTTGTTACTTCTATTGCCCGAGCTCTGTGAGGGAGTCTTCTTATAAAGCCCCTTTCTTCAAGAGCATTTATTAAGCGATGAATACCTGATTTTGATCTTAAGTCTAAGGCCTCTTTCATTTCCTCATATGAAGGAGCAACACCTGTTTCACGAAGATTCTGATTAATATATATTAAAAGTTCATTTTGTTTTTTTGTTAACATTATCAATACCCTAAATTTTATTCATAAAAAAAGAACTAAAGTAGAACGATGTTTTACTTTTGTTCTTTATTTTGGTCAAGCCTTAGCGCTATTTATTTTAAACTGATAGTTTTAACATAGGAGTTTTTGAGGGACTTTTTCTCTTTTGGTTTTCTTATTATTAAAATTTCTGCCATTGAAAGTGATGAAAGTGATGCACTATCTTGATTGTTAAGGGGTGTTGCATAATATTGATTTTTTGAGTTTTTACTTACATATCCTCTCACATAATGTTCTCTATCGCCATTCGAGGGCATATCTTTTGAAAGCTTTAGTTCAGTTATACTATCTTGATATTCATAGTTTTGGAGTTTTAGAATTGATTGTTTTAAAAATAAATGACAGCAGACAATTGATGAAACAGGATTCCCAGGAAGACCAAGAATTGGAGTGTTATAAGCCTCTCCAAACATTAGCGGTTTTCCAGGACGCATTTTTATCTTCCAAAAATTTAGTTTAAAGTTTAACTCATCTAGAGATTTATGAACCAGGTCATAATCTCCTACTGACGCCCCACCTATTGTCACAATCATATTAAATTTTAAACCTTTTCTTAGCTTGGATTTGAGTGACTTAATGCTATCTTCCGCAATACCCAAATCAACAGGAATCCCTCCCCACTTTTTTATTAGTGCCATTATAGCTGGTTTTGTTGATGCAGGTTGTTTGTATAAATTTAATTTTTCGCCAGCTTCGCTAAGCTCATTTCCATTGGCTAAAACTGCTATTTTCGGTCTTTTAAAAACTCTTAATTTTTTATGATTCATTGCTCCAGCAAGTGCAATTTTGTTTGCATCTAGCATACATGACTTATTAAAGAAAATTTCATCTTTTACAAAATCTTCACCTTGCTTCCTAATATAATAATCTGTTTCAGGGTTATTTATAAGGATATAACCTTCTTTTTTTTTGCAATTCTCTTGTATAATCACTCTATCAGAGCCCTTCGGAAGAAATGAACCTGTAAATACCCTAAGGGCGCTACCTGACTTCAAGGATAGTTTTGGTATATCCCCCGCTTTAATCTCACCTATTAATTTAAGTTTTGTTAAGGATTTTTTTATATCCTTACTTATTACAGCGTAACCATCCATTGATGAGGTATTGAATGCTGGTTGGGTTCTTTTTGATCTCAAATTACCCACCAAGATTCGGTCCATACATGCATCCAGACTAACTATTTCAGATTTATTAATGGGCTTTATTGAATCCAAAATTATTTTCTTAGCTTCCTGGACTGAATTAACCTTCATTTCTGGACCATTCCCCTGATTTTCCACCTTCTTTATTTATAAGTTGTATTGTTGAAATAACCGCACCCCTATCTATTCCCTTTATCATGTCATAGATTGTTAGGCATGAAACTGAAACTGCCGTCAAGGCCTCCATTTCAACTCCGGTCTGACCTTTATTGCTAACCTCACAAACAATATGGATATTATCTTTAATTATATTTATCTCAATATTAATCGATGAGATTGATAGAATATGACAAAGAGGTATTAATTCTGAAGTTTTTTTTGCTGCCATTATGCCGGCTATTCTTGCCGAACCAAAAAGATCTCCTTTATCAAGATTACCATTAGTTATGACTTCCGATGTACTTTCTTTTATTCTAATAAAGCCTTCCGCAACTGCCTTTCTCTTTGTTTTTTCTTTATCTATTATATCAACCATATAGGCTTCGCCTTTTTGATTGAGGTGAGAGGGATTTTTCATAATTATTCCTTATTAACTAATTTATTCAATTCAACGCTAATATTGTCTGAGCGCATTAAACTTTCTCCAATTAGGAAATTATTAATATTGTGATCCCCTAAGTGAATTATATCCTCAGTATTATTAATCCCTGATTCACTGATAACCAAAATATCATCTGGGATATTCTTTTTAATTTTTATACTATTTTTAATATCAGTTTCAAAATTTTCAAGATTTCTGTTGTTAATTCCTATCATTTTAGGGTTATAGGGGAGTAATCTTTCTAGCTCTTCTTGAGAATTAATTTCAAATAAAATATCCATTCCTAAATCTTTAGATACACTTACTAGTTTTGATAGATCCTTGTTATCCAAAATTTTCATAATCATAAGAATACAATCTGCCCCCCATGACCTAGATTCATAAACCTGATACACATCAATCATAAAGTCTTTTCGAAGGATAGGTAGGTTAGTAATTCCCCTTATATCTTTTAAATATTGTGATGAGCCTTGAAATGACGGGTTATCAGTTAATATTGATAAACAAGCTGCACCACCTTTTTCATAGTCTCTTGCGATTTGCAGATGATTAAAATTTTCTCTAATAACACCCTTTGATGGACTAGCTTTTTTTACTTCTGCAATTATCCCGGCTTTCCCTTCTTCATTCTTCTTAACTAGTTCGCCTAAAAAGCTTTTTGAGTGAGGAGCAGACTTAATTTCTTTTTCTAAAGATTCCTTTGAAATTAATTTTTTTGATTCTTCAATTTCAACTTTTTTATATTTGACTATTTCTTGAAGTATGTTTTTCATGAGTTTGAAGCCTTTATTAATTTGCTTAAAGCTAGCCTTGCAAGGCCTTTATCTATTGACTGATTTGATAGTTTTATGCCTTCTTTAATATCGCTTGCCAAACCATCTACATATAGTGCTGCGGCAGAATTTAATAAAACTATATCCCTAAAAGATCCTTTTTCTCCCTCAAGAAGGTTCGATATCTTTTTGGCGTTCTCAGATGGTTCTCCACCTAAAAGAGAGGAGGGATCTGATATTGCTATATCAAAATCACTAGGGTTTATTTCATATGAAAAAACTTTATTATTTTTAAGTTCAGCAATATAAGAAATACCTGTAGTTGTGATTTCATCTAATCCGTCAGATCCATTAACAACCATCGCTCTTGTTGATCCAAGATTTTTTAAAGTTTCAGCAATAGGAGTGAGCCACTTTTTATCAAAAACTCCAATTAATTGTTTTTTTACACTAGCTGGGTTGGATAAGGGGCCGAGAAGGTTAAAAATTGTCCTTACACCAAGCCTCTGTCTAACAGGACCAACATATTTCATTGCAGAATGATGATTTGGCGCAAACATAAAACCGATATTTGATTTATTTATACATTCGCTTATTTTTTCTGAACTTATATTAAGTTTAACACCTAGCTCTTCTAGAACCTGAGATGAACCAGATTTTGATGATAGAGCTCGATTCCCATGCTTTGCGATAAAAGATCCTGCTCCTGCCGCCACAATCGTTGCCGCCGTAGAAATATTATAAGTCCCTGAACCATCACCCCCAGTTCCGCAAGTATCAATTGCGCCTTCTGGAGCCAGAACTCTTTCGGATTTTTCCCGCATTATTTTTGCCGCTATAGTTATTTCTTCTACAGTTTCACCTCTCTCCCTTAGCCCTAAAAGAAATAACTCTATTTGATGGTCAGATGCTTTTCCTTCTAAAATATAGTTAAAAGAGAAAGAGCATTCTTCCTTAGAAAGTCCATTTTCATAAGAAATTTTAGATAATATTTTATCAAATTCTTCCATTATAAACTCAAAAAGTTTTCTAGAATTTTATGCCCATATTCTGTTGCTATACTTTCAGGATGGAACTGTATTCCCTCAATTGGAGAATTTCTATGGCGCACACCCATAATTATTCCACTATCAGTACTTGCGGAAATATCAAGTGTTTCGGGTAAATTATTTTGACATACCGCCAATGAATGATATCTGGCTGCATTAAAAGTTTTTGGAAGATTTTTAAATAAACCTTTTTGATCATTATTTATTTTATTTACTTTGCCATGAACTATTTCTTCACACTTTATAATTTTACCGCCTAATGACTGAGCTATTGATTGGTGCCCAAGACATACACCAAGAAGAGGTATATCTCTTTTTATAGCTTCAGAAACTAATTCCATAGATATTCCTGCATAATTAGGGTCGCAAGGACCTGGGGATATAACTATTTGTTTTGGCTTCAGGTCAATAACCTCTGTAACAGAAATTTTATCATTTCTAACAACTTTAGTCTCCGCACCCAAGTCTCCTAGAAAGTGATAAAGGTTCCATGTAAAGCTATCATAGTTATCAATTAATATAATCATTTCATTCTTTCGAGTTATTTTTTAGAGCATCCTTAGCAGCGGTAAAAAGTGCTTGAGATTTATTAACAGTCTCATTGTATTCATATTCCTCATTGGAGTCATATACAACACCGCCCCCCGCTTGAACATACATAACCTCATTTTTTATAATTGCAGTTCTTAGGGCTATAGCTGTATCCATATCACCGTTAGCTGAAAAATAACCAACTGCTCCTGCATATATTCCTCTTTTTTCTTTTTCCAGCTCATCTATTATTTCCATTGCTCTTATTTTAGGGGCCCCTGAAACAGTACCTGCTGGGAAACCTGCCGATAATGATGATATTTGATCTTCGCCATCCCTAAGATCTCCTTCAACAGTTGATACAATATGAATTAAATTCGAAGTTTCTTGAATGCCAAATGAATCCTTAACATTAACAGATCCAATTTTCGATACGCGCCCAACATCATTTCTCCCTAGATCAAGAAGCATAAGATGCTCAGCTCTTTCTTTGGGATCAGAAAGGAGTTCCTTTTCAATTTCACGATTAGGCATATTTTGTTTAAGTCTTGTTCCAGCAATTGGTTTAATTGTAATCTTTCTATTTTCAGTTTTAACTAGTGTTTCTGGGCTTGATCCAACTATAAAACAATCGTCTAAATCTAAATAATACATATAGGGAGAGGGATTTATCTTCCTCAATGATTCGTATAGCTTAAATGGTGAAATTTTAAACGGAGCAGAAAATCTTTGGCTTGGAACAACCTGAAAAATATCTCCAGCAATAATATAGTCTCTGGCTTTTTTTACCATTTCAAAATATTCTTCTTTTGTTGTATTTGATTTTGGACTATCTAATTTTTTTTGCTTAAAAAAACTATCCTTATATAAAATTTCTTGATTAAGATTATTAAAAATTTCCTGAATGCTTTTTCTTATAATTTTATAATTTTCATCGGGAGATAAATTTTTTTCGGGTCTTGAGCATGAATAAATTGATATTTCTTGAGAAATATTATCGAAAACTATAACTATTGAGGGTCTCAGTAAAATAATATCTGGAATGCCTAGGGCATCTTTATTTTGGTTTGGAAGATTTTCTATATTTCTAACAAAGTCATAACCAATATAACCATAAACACCCGCAGCAACTGAAGGGATATTTTTAGGTATTTCAAGGTGACTATTTTTTATAAATTCTTTTACGCTTTCATTTACTTGACCGGACTTCCTTGAAACCTCAATGCCGTTTTTTTCAATTATTGACTCATTGTCTTCTACTTTAAAGATTAAGTCAGGATTTAGTCCTATAATTGAAAACCTACCTTTTGTATCACCATCCTGAAGTGACTCGAATAAAAATGAATTTTTGTTATTTCTAGAAGTCTTTAAGTAGGAGGATATTATTGTTTTGTCGTTACTAGAAAATTTAAACCCTACAATTTGAGGTATACCATTTTCATATTTTTCTTTAAAATCTTTGAATTTTGGTTCAAGAATAATATCTGTCATTACTTAAAAAGATCCTTCAGGTTCTTGTGTCTCGAAAAGGGCCTCCAATCTTTCTGGAAAAATTTCTGATG
Source organism: Hyphomicrobiales bacterium (assembly GCA_028339975.1). Lineage (GTDB taxonomy): Bacteria > Pseudomonadota > Alphaproteobacteria > MED-G09 > MED-G09 > MED-G09. The sequence continues at coordinate 81,927 of JAOLDG010000002.1, forward strand.
ATAATTCTTTCTGATGTTCTTCAGCTAAGGAATAAGCTAAATCATTTTCCAATCTTTGCTTATTAACTTTATCTATAGCCATAATCCTCTCTTCTGTTCTCTCGAGAAGGGATATTTCATTAACAACGCCAATAATTTTACTGTCCCCAATGCCAACATTTGCAATAAATGATGATCCTTTTTCAGTTTTAAATATTTCATCTAAAGCTTGAGTTGAAAATATTTCATTTGCTGATGATCTACTCAAAGTACCACTTTTTGCTATCGCTGTATTAATTTTATCTGAGGTATATTCTAAATTATTATTATCTGAATTTAGAGTATTAAAAATCTCTGTAGCTTCTTTTTCCATTCTATCTATTGATTGATTTTTTGCTAAGGTATTTTTTATATCCTCACTAACTTCAGTAAAAGAGATTTGAATTGGAGTGTTTATATCATCCACTCTAATAAAGGCTATATTTCCATCCTCATCCTCTATTGGATCTATTTCTATATCAGTGCCGTTACCAAAAACATTTTCAATTATAAGATCACTTAATGGAGAATTGATATAGCTTCCATCAGTTTTCTTTCCAATATTTGATATTGATTTGAGTATTTTAATTGGAAGATCATTTTCTAATGCTATTTCCTCTAAGGTTTTACCGCTTGCCCTGGAATCTTCTATATCGGCATAAACTTTATATATATTATCCTGAGCTCTTTCAGACTGAATTGATAATATTACATCGTCCCTAACATCACTAAGTAACATTTCTTTTTCATTAACAATTTCTTTAACATAAATCAAAGATGGCCCAAATGGACTGTCAATTGGGCCTACTAATTCTCTAATATTAGAGTTAAATGCCTTTTTTGAAATTTCTTCGCTAATTCCCTCTTTAGCTGAAATAAGACCCTGATCAACGTCAGAGTTTTCTAAACCTCTATCCTTTAGTAATGTTTCGAGATCATTATTGTCCTTATAATTTTCTAACGCCTCAAGCGCTTCTATATCTGAAGTAAAGGGTATAAGGTCATACGTTCTTTTTTCAGGCTCAAAGTAGTCATATTTATTATCTTCATAAAAACTTAGAACTTCCTCATTAGTAATGTTATAAGATGATGCTATATCTTTTATAATCAATGATATAAAGGAGAAGTCTCTAGTTTCATTTGTTTTGTATAAATTCTTATTTTTATTATAAAAATCTAAAGAATCTTCATCACTAATTTGATCTAACTCAGCATTATCTTTAGGGCTTATAATTATATAATCAACGTTTCTTCTTTCAAATTGATATTTATAAAGCAAATCATTAAGTGAGCTCGGAGGTTTAATATTTGTAAATACTGATTTTGATAACTGCTCTTGAATATGAAAGTCTCTTTCAATTGCAAGATAAACATCTTCAGTTAATCCATTTTGCCTTAACACTTGCTCAAAAATATTTTTATCAAACTGGTTAAAAGCGTTTTTAAAGGTATTTGTTGATAAGATTCTTTTCTTCAAGGCCTCCTCAGAGGCGATCAGTTCCATTTCATCACCCGCTGCATTAATTGAAGTTTCTACTATAATTCTATCTAAGACCTGATAGTGAAGACCTGCATTTTTAGCTTCATCAGTGCTTATTAATCTTTGAGCATCATTGGAAACGCGATTTATTTCTCTATTAAATCTAAATAAATAGTTTTGAGCATTAACTTCCCTATCTCCAATTTGAGCAAGAATATTGGCGTTATAGCCTCTAAATATATCCCCTACACCCCAAATTGAAAAAGCAAAAACTAGCAAAAAAATTAAAGCTATTCCTAAAGGACCGGTGGCATTTTTTCTTAAAAAATTTAACATTTTAAAATAACCTTAAAGTATTTTATCAAAATTTCATGCATATTGTATCTTTGAATAATAAAAGGCAAGATTTTGCTCTAAAGTTTATCAACTTATTTTAATATAAATTGATATTATTAAATTTATTTTGTAAAAATTTATAATGATTAAAAATAAAAAATTATTAATTGCTGGTAACTGGAAGATGAATGGTTTTAAGAAAAATCTTTCAGTAATTTCATTGCTTATTAAATATATAAAACTTAAAAAATTAAAAAGCTCGGAAATTTTGATCTGTCCGCCAAATACACTCATAGATTCATTTTCAAATTTAGCGAAACGATCAAAACTCTTAATCGGAGCCCAGGATTGTTCTGAAAACGAAACTGGTGCATTTACCGGCGAAGTTTCACCTTCTATGCTTAAGGATAGTGGTGCTCAAGCAGTGATATTAGGACACTCTGAAAGAAGGGAGTATCAAGAGGAGTCCAATAAGTTAATTCATGCTAAGGCAAAGAATTCGTTAAAAAATGATCTTCTAACCATTGTTTGTGTTGGAGAGTCATTAATTCAGAAAAAAAATCAAAACACCCTCAGAGTTATTGGAGAGCAATTAAAGAAATCCCTTCCAGATAAAATTAACCCTAATAATCTTGTAATTGCTTATGAGCCAATCTGGGCAATAGGCTCAGGGCTAATCCCTGACAATGCTGATATTTACAAGGTTCACTCATTCATATCAAATAAGCTTAATTCCAGGTATGGAAACAAGTCAAAAAAAATTAAAATTCTTTACGGTGGGTCAGTTAATAAAAAAAATGCATTGTCAATACTTTCAATTAAGTATGTTGATGGTGCTCTTGTAGGAGGGGCAAGCCTTAAGTTTTCAGATTTCAAGGCTATTCTAGATTTTTGTAATTAAGTTATTAAGAAGTTTGAACTTTTTGCATTGTTCGTATACAAGCAGTATTAAAATTTAAGAGTATTATTTATATGACAAGTTTTATTTTAGTTATTCATTTAATTGTAGCAATTACTTTAGTTGTTTTAGTTCTTCTTCAGCGATCAGAAGGCGGGGGACTTGGAATTGGTGGAACGGGTGATTTTATGTCCAGTCGTTCAGCTGGAAATATACTTACTAAGCTTACAGCTATTTTTGCGGCAATATTTTTTTCAACTAGTCTATTGCTTGCTGTTTTATCAAGCGTTAGGGACTCTGATTCAATTGTAAATGATATCGAAGATGTTAGAGTTTCTGATAAAATTAATGAAATAGATATAAATAATTTACCTGACTTAAATTAATACTTAAGAAGGCTTCCATTAATTAAAATTTTTAGCTATATTGTTTTTCCATGACACGATATATTTTTATCACTGGTGGCGTGGCTTCTTCTCTAGGAAAAGGTATTGCTTCAGCTGCACTCGGTGCATTGCTCCAATCCAGGGGCTATTCAGTAAAATTAAGAAAACTTGACCCTTATCTAAATGTTGATCCTGGGACTATGAGTCCTTATCAACACGGTGAAGTTTTTGTAACCGAGGATGGAACAGAAACTGACTTAGACTTAGGCCATTATGAAAGATTTACTGATGTTAATTCATCGGTTCAGGATAATATCACTACAGGACAAATATATAATAAGGTTATCGAAAGAGAGAGAAGGGGAGATTATCTTGGTGGTACTGTTCAAATTATTCCTCATGTCACTGATCAGATTAAAGACTTTATAGTTAATAATAACAAAGGTGTCGATTTTTGCCTTTGTGAGATTGGAGGAACGGTAGGTGATATTGAGGGGCTTCCTTTTTTTGAAGCAATTCGTCAACTTGGAAATGAATTGCCAACCAGCAAGACTTGTTTTATTCACTTAACTCTAGTTCCTTATATCGCAGCTGCAGGGGAAGTTAAAACAAAACCAACTCAACATTCCGTTAAGGAACTTCGATCAATTGGTATTCAGCCAGATGTTCTTGTTTGTAGAAGTGAAAGAGATATTGATCGTTCAGATATAAAAAAAATAGCTATCTTTTGTAATGTTTCCGAGGATTCTGTTATTCAGGCTCCAGATGTAAGTACTATTTATGCGACTCCAAAGATTTACATGAATAACGGATTTGATACCCAAGTTCTTAAATCTATGAATATTAAGAAGCCAGGTAAAATTAACCTAAGAAAATGGAATAAGGTTGTTAATAGTATTAATAATCCAAAAGCAGAAATTGATATTGCAGTTGTTGGAAAATATGTTGGCCTTAAAGATGCATATAAATCTTTAACCGAAGCCCTAACGCATGGCGGAATAGCCAATGATGCTAAGGTAAATATTCACTGGATTGATTCAGAAATTATTAAAAATAAAAAAAATATGAATAAACTAAAATCAATGTCAGGAATACTTGTTCCAGGGGGTTTTGGAAAAAGAGGTGCTGAAGGAAAAATATTAGCGATAAATTTCGCAAGAATTAATAAGATTCCATATTTTGGAATTTGTTTTGGAATGCAGCTTGCAGTAATAGAAGTGGCAAGAAATATGGCTAAAATTAAAAATGCTAATTCATCTGAGATTAGCAAAACAAAAAATTCCGTTATTGGTTTGATGACGGAATGGGAAAAAGACCATAAAAAGTTTGTTAGAGACAATGATAGTGATTATGGAGGTACTATGAGGTTGGGGTCTTACCCTGGACTAATAAAGAGTGGCTCCTTGGCTCATAAAATTTATAAATCTATTAATATAAAAGAGAGGCATAGGCATCGTTACGAGGTTAATACTAATTTTAAAAAAGAACTTGAAAAACATGGTTTGAAATTTACAGGAATGTCTCCAGATGGTTTGTTAACAGAAATTGTTGAGCTTAAAAACCACCCATGGTTTATAGGGGTTCAATTCCATCCTGAGCTAAAATCAAGACCATTTAACCCACATCCCTTGTTTGCCTCATTTGTAAAAGCCTCTATGAATAATAAAAATTAGATTATATGGTTCAAAAATGTCTAAAAAAATAAATATAGGAAATATTAGCTTATCAAATTCATCTCAAATTTGCGTAATTGCTGGTTTAAATGTTTTAGAAAATATTGAAATGACTATTGATGTGGCATCACATCTACAAAAAACAACTAAAGGTTTGGGAATTCCTTTTATTTTTAAGGCTTCTTTTGATAAAGCAAATCGATCATCAGTTGAATCCTATAGAGGGCCTGGCCTGTCAGAGGGTATTAGGATGTTTGAGGAGGTAAAAAAGTCTCTTAATGTTCCTATAATAACTGATATTCATGAAATATCGCAAATAGAAAAGGTTTCTGATGTTGTAGATGTTATTCAAATTCCTGCCTTTTTATGTAGGCAAACTGACCTTATAGAAGCTGCATGTAAATCAAATTTACCCTTAAATATTAAAAAAGGACAATTTCTTTCCCCTGGTCAAATGTCTAATATTATAGATAAATGTTCATCTTTTGGTAATGATGATATTATTTTATGTGAAAGAGGATCTTCATTTGGTTATAATAATTTAATAGTAGATTTTCTTGGTGTCTCAGAATTAAAAGACACTCAAAACCCTGTTATTTTAGATGTAACCCATTCACTTCAACTTCCGGGCGGCCAAGGTAACTCTGCTGGCGGAAGGTCAAACCAGGCATTAGATTTAGCCCTTTGTGGAGCCGCTATAGGCTTGGCTGGTATTTTTTTAGAAGTACACCCCAATCCTGAAAATGCACTTTGTGATGGTCCTTCGGCAACCAAATTAGATGAAATTGATACTATTTTATCTAAGGTTAAAGCTTTGGACAATATCGTTAAATCTTTCTAAGATTTATTAATGATTACCCTCTGCCTCTATAAGGGGTAACTTCTTGATCAGGTACCCATGCTTTTTTGGGCGGTATTTTATTTTGCCAGAAAATATCGATAGGAATTCCTCCCCTTGGGTACCAATATCCTCCAATTCTAATCCAGACTGGGTTTAAAAGCTTATTTATAGATTCAACAATTTCCATGGTGGTATTTTCATGAAAAGATTTTGAATCTCTATAGCTATTAAAGAATAATTTTAAGGACTTTGATTCAACAATCCATTTATTTGGAATATAATCTATTACTATATGAGCAAAATCTGGTTGTCCTGTAATAGGGCATAAGCAAGTAAACTCAGGCTGTGTTAAGCGAATTACATAACTTGAGCCAACGTTATTATTTTTAACTTTATCTAAAATTTTAATATTTGGACTTGTTGGTTGCTTTGACTGTTTTCCTAGGTGTTTCATTTTAATTATCACTCACTTTTTTATGGGTACCCAAGTATTTTATGGGTTTGAAGACTTAATTTCCAGTTATTATTATGATTACAAAATTCTCTTGCATCAATAGTATTACTTTTTATCTTAGGACCATCCATGGGCTGTAATAGAAAGTTTTTAAAATTTAAATTTTCAAAATCTTTAGGTTGGATTTTTTGCTGAGGAAATACCAACTTTAGCTCATCTCCGAAATTCTGTTTTAATTTTTTATTATCTTTTGGACTTACACAGATCCAATCAATGTTTGAAGGGGCTTTAATTGTCCCGTTTGTTTCAACGGCTATTTCAAATCCTACCTTATGAAGTTCACTTATGAGAGAATCATTTACTTGAAGTAAAGGCTCGCCACCCGTTAAAACAATTAAGGGTGTTTGATTTCCTCGCCAAAAAGAAATAGCTTTTAATGCAAGATCTTGAGGATTTTTAAATTTTCCACCGTTTATTCCATTTGTTCCTATAAAATCAGTATCACAAAAATTACAAATAGACTTTTTTCTATCTTCCTCTCTACCATTCCAAAGATTACATCCAGAAAACCTGCAAAAGACTGCATATTTACCGGCATTACAACCTTCTCCTTGTATAGTGAAAAATATTTCCTTTACTGAATACATAATTAAATTTTCATTTCTGGATTATTTTTAACAAAACTATCCCATCCCTTAATTCTTAATTCACAAGCTGGGCATGATTTACAGCCATAGCCCCACGGATACCTTTTAGATCTATCACCTTTATAACAAGTATGAGACTCTTCTAATATAACATCAATAAGCCCTTTTCCACCTGCCTTGTATATGAGATCCCATATTTCATCTTTTGACTTAAACATAAGAGGCGTTTTTATTATAAATTTTTCATCCATACCGAGACTCAAGCTTTCCTGCATTGAGATGATTGTATCATTTCTACAATCAGGATATCCTGAAAAATCAGTTTCACACATACCCCCGATAATATTTTGAATGCTATTTTTATACGAAATTATTGCTGCGTAATTAAGAAAAATTAGATTTCTACCAGGTACAAATGAGCTAGGAAGACCATTCGCCAATACTTCAATTTTATTAGAATTCAAAAGGGATGAGTTAGAAATATTTTTTATTTCTTCAAGATTTACAACATGGTCAGTAGATAATTTTCCAATAAAATTATCCGACATTAAATTCAATTTTTTTAGTAAATTTTTTCTGCACTTTAATTCTACCTTATGCCTTTGACCATAATCAAAGCCAACAGTTTGAACTTCTTTATAGTTTTGAAGCGCCCAAACAAGACAAGCTGAAGAATCTTGCCCACCGGAAAAAAGAACTATTGATTTATTTTTATCTAACATTTACCTATCATTTGTAAAAAATAATATTCATTTAATAGCAACTATGTGAGTATAGAGATAGAGGTTTTATTTATGGCTAATATAAAAAAAATTACCGGAAGACAGATATATGATAGCAGAGGCAATCCAACTGTTGAGGTTGATATAACTCTTGATGATAATTCATTTGGACGCTCTTTGGTACCTTCTGGCGCTTCAACGGGCGCGCATGAGGCTCACGAACTAAGGGACGGAGGCAGCTCTCTTTTTGGTCGAGGCGTTACAAAGGCAGTTGAAAATATTAATAATGAAATAAATAGTTCTTTAATGGGTATGAATTCTAAAGACCAAAATTTAATTGATAATGCGCTAATAGAACTTGATGGAACAAAGAATAAATCTAGATTAGGTGCAAATGCAATTTTAGGGGTTTCTCTTGCAAATGCAAAAGCATCTTCAGTTTCTCAAAATCAACACCTCTTTGAATATCTTGGTAATAAAGAATCAAACATTTTACCAGTACCAATGATGAATATTATTAATGGTGGGGCCCATGCAAATAATTCTTTGGATTTTCAGGAATTTATGATTATGCCTGTATCTGCTGAATCATTTAAGGATGCAATGCGCATAGGTTCAGAGATATTTCATTCACTAAAAGCTATTCTTTCTGATATGTCTGAACCAACAAGTGTGGGTGATGAGGGTGGATTTGCCCCAAACTTTAAGTCTCCAGAGGAAAGCCTTTCGTTTCTCTGTAAGGCCGTAGAAAAGTCAGGTTATAGGGTGGAGGAGGATATTGTTTTTGCCTTAGATTGCGCTGCAACAGAGTTTTACAAGGATGGATTTTATCATTTATCTAACCTCAGTAAACCTATTGAAACTAATGAAATGATTGAATATTTAAAAAATCTATCAAATACCTATCCTATATTTTCAATAGAAGATCCTTTAGATGAAGATGACTGGGACGGATGGAAAAATTTGAATTTAGAGATTGGTAAAGAAATCCAAATAGTTGGCGATGATTTGTTTGTTACAAATCCAGAAAGATTATTAAAGGGTATTGAAGAAAGCTCTGCAAATTCAATTTTAATTAAAGTTAATCAGATTGGAACTCTCACCGAGACAATGCAGGCTATTAATATAGCTAAAGATAATTCTTATTCATTTATAATATCGCATCGCTCTGGAGAAACAGAGGATAGTTTTATAGCTGATTTATCTGTTGCTACATCCTCATGTCAAATTAAAACAGGATCCCTATCTCGTTCTGATAGGGTATCGAAATATAACCAATTATTAAGAATTGAAGAGTTTTTATCTGATAATGCTAAGTATGCAGGAAAATCTATCTTAAAATAAATTAAAATACCCTTGACCAATAGGTGCGACTTATGATTCTTTAAATCATGATTCGTTCTAAAGAAATATTTGAAAACAATAGCTTATACAAACCTTATTATAAAATATTTGGACTGTATGTTGTTATTTCAATTACAATGATTTCATTAAATTTTTCAGCTTTACTCCACCTTGTTAATAGTGAGAGTGGGCTGCTTGTTCTAAAAGATATTAATCACCAAATAAAAAGAAATACTTATGAGTTATCTACGATTAAAAAAACAAATATTAATTTAGAGGATAGAATCTTGTATTTCTCCAGAGAGGAAGATAAAGACTTACTTGATCAGGTAATAAGAGAATATCTTGGTTATCAGTCCAATTCAGAAGTTACAATTGTTTATAAAAAAAATTCAAGCTAGGTGTAGTAAGTTATTTCTTTTTTGAATTTTTAGTCTATTATTAAAAATTGCTAAATCAGTTGATTGGAAAAAAATTGTCAGAAATCAGACACCCTGAAAAAGTTAAAAATAAAGAATCTGAGGTTTTACCAAAACCTAAGTGGATACGCTCTCGTATTCCAAGCTCAGATACATTTAAATCTACAAAAGAAATTATAAAAAAAGGAAATGTTGTAACAGTTTGTGAGGAGGCTAACTGCCCTAACTTAGGGGAATGTTGGTCAAAAAAACACGCAACATTTATGATAATGGGGGATACATGCACAAGAGCTTGTGCATTCTGTAATGTGAAAACTGGAAAACCAGAGGCTCTTGATCAATTTGAGCCATACAGAGTTTCTCAAACAGTTAAAAATCTTGGCTTAGATCATGTTGTTATAACTTCAGTAGATCGTGATGATCTAGGTGATGGAGGTGCTCTTCATTTTTCTAAAACAATAGATTTAATAAGACAGGCGACTCCTAAAACTACAATTGAAGTATTAACTCCAGATTTTTTAAGAAAAGGGGGCTCCCTTGAGGTTGTCCTTAAGTCAAAACCTGATGTTTTTAATCATAATTTAGAAACAGTCCCTAGACTTTATCTTTCAATAAGACCTGGAGCTAGATATTTTAATTCTCTTAAAATTTTATCTGATGCTAAAGATATAATGCCCGAGGTATTTACAAAATCTGGTTTAATGCTTGGACTAGGTGAAACAAAAGATGAAATTATGCAGGTCATGGATGATTTACGTTCAGCTCATGTTGATTTCTTAACTCTTGGTCAATATCTACAACCTACAAGAAAGCATGCCCCAATTAAAGATTTTATTTCTCCTGAGGGTTTTAGTAGATATAAAGAAATAGCTGAATCTAAAGGATTTTTAATGGTTTCATCAAGTCCTCTTACTAGATCATCCCACCATGCAGGAGATGATTTTTTGAAGCTTAAAGAATTAAGGGTTAAAGAATCTTCATAGTAAATTGATTGAAATTAGTTATAAAAAAATCTTAAAATTTTCTCCAAAAAATATCTATGATATTGTGGCTGACATAGAAAGCTATTCTCAGTTTATCCCCGGATGTTTTTCATCAAAAATTATTTCCAAAGAAGGTAGTATTATTGAAGCCAAACTTGGAGTTAAGTATTTAATTATGTCAGGTGAATTCACAAGTAGAGTTACTTTTGATCCAAGAAAATTAAGTATAGTTTCGGAGGGTATAAATGGTCCTTTTAATTCTGTTTTTACAAAATGGAGCTTTGATCGAAATGATAATGGTGTTTTAGTAAACGTGAGTATTAACTTAGATTTAAGTAACAAGGTATTTGAATTATTGCTAAAGAAAAATCTTGAAAAGGTTTTCTCCCAAGTTGTTGTTAGCTTTGAGGAAAGGGCGGATATTTTATATTAATCTATATATTCTCATAGAGGCCTTCAAGCGCCTTAAGTGTTGTTAATTTTCTTATATTATTTCTACCCTTATCCTCAAAGGTAAAACAAGAGTGTTTGGTCTTCTTATTTTTTATAGCAATTCCCATGTGAACACGCCCAACTGGGTTTATCTTAGTGCCACCTCCCGGTCCTGCAACTCCAGTAACAGAGGCTGTAATGGTAGCTTTAGAAAATTTAAGAGCTCCTTCAGCCATTAAGATTGCTATTTCTTTTGATACAGCCCCGTATTTATTTATTAATTCCATATCTATATCAAATAAATCACACTTAGATTGGTTAGAGTAAGTTATGAAACCTCTATCATAGGCTGAAGATGAGCCGGGAATTGATGTGATAGATGAACCGATTAATCCTCCTGTACAGCTTTCTGCAGTTGAAATAATAGATTTACTTTCACAAGCCTTAATAATAATCTTCTCAGATAATCTTTCAATTTCTTTTTCTAGCATTAAATTAATCCAAAGCTACTTATCAAAATAACTATTATAGAAGTCATTATTCCGGCAAATATATCATCACCAATGACTCCAACATAACCTTTTATTTTTTCAATTTTATTTATTGGGAATAATTTACTTATATCAAGAATTCTAAATATAATAAAAGCCAGTATAAGTGAACTTACTGTAAATGGGACAAATGCTATCGCAATCCATTGTCCCAAAACCTCATCTATAACTATTTCCTGAGGATCTTTATTTTTTGCTGTTTTTAAATACTCATCAGTTGCGAATACACCTATTACAGTAAGTATAAAAAAACTAGCTAGAAATATATTTTGATCGGTTAGGTAAATAATTAATGCTCCAAGTAAAAGTGCAGCTAAAGAACCACAGGTACCAGGAAAATACCTTAGATTTCCAATACCCCCAAAAGTTACTATTATTGAAATTATTTTACTTTTCATTTCTGGGAACCTCTATAGATATTATAGCCTGGGCAGCAATACCATTCGAACTATTAATAAAACCTTGGTCCTCTGTTGAAGAGGCTTTTAAACTTATTTTATTAATATCAAGATTCATCGAATTAGATATGTTCTTTAAAATTTTTTTTCTGATCGGTCTTATCTTAGGGTAATCACAAATTAAGTTTAAATCGAGATTTATAATGGATCCACTATTCTCTTTTAGTATATCAACACTTTTATTTAAAAAATGTAATGAATTTTTGTTCTTAAATGATTTATTACTTGGAGGGAAGTGTAGCCCTATATCTCCTGACTTAAAGGCACCAAATATGGAATCAGTAATAGCATGAAATAAAACATCTCCATCTGAGTTAGCAAGTAATCCATATTTTGATTTAAATATTACACCACCAAGTGTGATTTTATTACCTTTAGTAAATTTATGAATATCAAAACCAGTACCAACTAAGGAAACTTTTTCACCATTTGCAATATCACCAAATATATCCAAGTCATTCGAAGAGGTTATTTTAAAGTTCTTTTTAGATCCAGGTATAAACCTTACCTTCATGTCACTCTCTAACGCTAAAGAGATATCATCAGTATAATTTTTTTTTGTATTTTTATGCAAAGAAACAAGATCTTTAAGATTAAATCCCTGAGGAGTCTGTAGAGCTATAATCTTATCCCTGTCTTCATCAGCAATCTTATTATCTTTTGACAATTTTTTTATTGTATCGTCAACTTTAAGTATCGGACAAACTGCCTGATTTTTCTTTATATTCTTAATGCAATCCTTAATTATTTTTTTTGAGATAAATGGCCTGGCAGCATCATGAATAATAATCTTTTGATTTTTTTTATTACCATATTCTTTATTTATATTTTTTATGCCTTTGAGTGAAGATTCTTGTCGAGTTTTTCCGCCAATTACTCTCTTTCTGAGTTTTTTTATATTTTGACTATTTTCCTTATAAAGAAGAATATCTTCTTTTGATATTACAGTCGTAATTGTTTTAATTTCATCAATTTGATTTAATAATTTAAGGAGATATCTTATCGGTGAGATTTTTTTCACCTCTTGATATTGCTTGGGGTGAGGGAATTTCTTTGAATTTGCTCTTTCCCCCTTTCCTCCGGCTAATATTAAAAAATGTACCATATTTATTCCTGACTATTATTACTTTAAAAAATTATTTGCCTATTTTATAGGCATATACTATATTTGCTCAAAAATTAGTCACAATATGAAAATAGATATAGATACAATTGATCAAATAATGAATTCTATGACTTTTCCTGTCATTATTATAGACCTGGATAAGAAAATTTCCATTATTAATATTGCTGGTGAGAATTTTCTTAAATCAAGTTCTAAAATGATTTTAGGAAAACCTATTGAATCCTTTCTTCCTTTTTCATCACCTTTAATGGATTTGATTTCTAAATGTAAAAGCGAAGAGTTGGGATTTAATGAGTATGGCCTTGATCTGAGTAATCCTATGATCGGAGAAAGAATTGATATTGATGTTCAGGTTACCCGATTAAATGATGAAAAAATTATGATAATTTTTATTGATAATTCTTTTGAAAGAAATTTTCTTTTTCGAGGTCAGTCTAACACGGAAGGAAAAACGCTTTCATATTTTGGATCTATGTTAGCTCATGAAGTAAAGAATCCTCTAGCGGGTATTAGAGGTGCGGCCCAATTAATTGAAAAACAATACCCACAACTAAATAATAAATTGACTAGCTTGATTTGTAACGAGGTTGATAGAATAAAAAGGCTTATCGAAAATATCGAGACTTTTGACACTCCTCATTCCTTTGATTTAAAACCTTTAAATATACATTCGATTTTGAGACATACATCTGATGTTGTTAAAAATTCTCAAGAAATTAAATTAGAAATTAATGAATATTTTGATCCCTCTATTCCAAATATTCTAGGAAACAAAGATCAGTTAATTCAACTATTCTTAAATCTAATGACAAATTCATGTGATGCAATTACTGAAGAAAATAAAAACAATAAGTCAAAAATTGCTCGTATTGATTTGTTCACATCATTCCAACACAATAAGATTTTTAAAAATAGACCATCTGGTGAAAAAATAAATCTTCCTATAGAAATAAGAGTTAGTGATAACGGCTCTGGAATAAGTGATTCATATCAAAAAAACATCTTTGAACCTTTTGTTTCTTCAAAAAAATCCCCTAAATCAGGACTTGGGCTGGCAATGGTAAAAAAAATAATTGACGATCATAATGGTACTATTAACTTTGCGACTAGTCCTGAAGGGACAACCTTTTCAATAAATCTTTCAGCGGAGAGCTTTTAATGAATAAAAAGATAATCTTATTAGCAGAGGACGATGATTCAATTCAGCTTGTCACTAGTGAATTTCTATCTAGTGAGGGTTATGCTGTTAGATCTGCCAAAACTCTAAATTCTTTATGGAGGTTAATTGAGAAAGGGGATGGAGATGTTCTTGTTACGGATGTTATGTTTCCCGATGGAGAGTCTTTTGATCTTATTCCTCAGATAAAGGAACTGAGACCCAATCTTCCAATCATTATTATTAGTGCGAGAAATAATCTTCAAACTGCTATTTCTTCTGTTGAGAAAGGTGCATTTGAATATCTTCCAAAACCTTTTGATTTAAACGATTTAAATGCTTTGATTAATAAGGCCTTGGTTATTAAACCAAAATTAAAAGGTCAAACCTTAATTAGAAAAAAAAGTAGTGACTTAATTATTGGAAGTTCAAAAGCAATGCAGGAGATGTATAGGGTTATAGGCCGTTTATCTCAAAATGATTTAACAGTTATGATTTATGGTGAGAGTGGTACAGGAAAGGAGCTCGTTTCCAAGGCCTTACATATTTTTGGGAAAAGATCTGATCACCCTTTTGTAGCAGTCAATATGGCAGCCATTCCTAATGAATTAATTGAAAGTGAATTATTTGGACATGAAAAGGGCTCTTTTACTGGAGCTTATCAAAAAAGTGATGGTAAATTTAAACAAGCAGAAAAAGGTACATTATTCCTTGATGAAATTGGTGATATGCCTATAGAGGCTCAAACTAGATTATTAAGAGTTTTGCAGGAGGGAGAATTTACTAGTGTAGGTGGCAAAGAAAAAATTAAAACTGATGTTAGAATTGTTGCAGCAACTAATAAGGATTTAAAGTCACTAATAAAGTTAGGTTCCTTTAGAGAGGATCTTTTTTATAGGCTCAATGTCGTACCTATCCATACTCCTGCGCTTAGGGATAAAATTGAAGATATACCTCAGCTAGTAGAGCACTTTTTAGGCACTGCCGATAAATTAGGCCTTCCAATAAAAAAAATAGATAAAAATGCAATCACTCTTTTAATGAATCATTATTGGCCAGGAAATGTTAGGGAACTAGAAAATTTTTTATTGAGGGTGTGCGCTTTATATTCAGAAGATACTCTATCAGAGGAGATTGTTGAGAAAGAATTATTGCAAGTCAAAGTTGAAAATCAAAGTGTTGATAATATAGGGCTATCTAAAATTATTGATGGATACTTTGCTAATAATTTAAATAAATTATTGAAAAATAATAATAAAAATATCTATTCTGAGGTAATTTCTGAAGTTGAACAGTCAATGATTAAAAATGTTTTATTTATTACAAAAGGAAATCAACTTAAGGCAGCTCAAATACTTGGCCTAAATAGAAATACTCTAAGAAAAAAAATCGGTGACTTAAATATTAATATACAGTTAAATGACGATCATTAATCTTTATTGGAAGTTATTTATATGAAAAAAGGACCATTATCCGGAGTTAAAGTCATTGAATTTGCAGGAATAGGACCAGGTCCATTCTGTGGAATGTTGTTATCAGACATGGGCGCCGATGTTCTAAGGATTGATAGGGATGAAAAGCCTGTTTCAAATAATGTTATAGAGGGGAGGGGTAAGCGATCGGTTAAACTTAACCTCAAGGATCCCAAAGATGTTGAGGTATGCCTTAGGCTAATTGAAAAAGCAGATATTCTTCAGGAGGGTTTTAGGCCCGGTGTTATGGAAAGATTAGGTTTAAGCCCCGCTGAGTGCTTTAAGAGAAATAAAGCTCTAATATATGGAAGAATGACTGGATGGGGTCAATATGGCTCAATGTCTCAAGCTTCAGGTCATGATATAAATTATATCGCCTTAACTGGAGCCCTTCACTCTATTGGAAGAAAAAATGAGAAACCTGTTCCGCCTTTAAATTTAGTTGGTGATTTTGGAGGGGGTGCCTTGTATCTTGCAATGGGAATGATAGCAGCTCTTTATGAAGCTAAGAATTCAGGTGAAGGCCAGATTGTCGATTGTGCTATGACCGATGGTTCAGCGTCGCTTATGACAATGTTTTATGGATTTCTGAGCTCTGGTATTTGGAAAGAGGACCGTGGGCATAACCTTTTGGATACAGGTGCTCACTTTTATGATGTATATGAAACAAAAGACAGTCGATATATTTCAATAGGATCTATTGAACCACAATTTTATTCACTCTTATTAGAAAAATTAGAAATAAAAAATGAATTATTTTTAGAGCAAATGAATAAAGGTTTGTGGGATGACCTTAAAAGTGAATTGATAATAAAATTTAAATCAAGAACACGAGATGAATGGTCCGATATTATGGAGGGGACAGATATTTGTTTTGCCCCTGTTTTATCAATGTCTGAAGCTCCAAAACACCCTCATAATATAGAAAGAAAAACATTTGTAGAGGAAAATGGAGTTATGCAGCCAAACGTAGCTCCAAGATTTTCAAAAACTCCATCCAAAATTCAAGGTCCGTCTCCGAACAATGGCGAACATACAGAGCAGGCTTTGTTAGATTGGGGTATTTCAGACGACTAATCCCCTTTTTTTCTATAAAAAATGGTTCTTAGCCATTTAAATATATTATTATCCTTTAAATCTTCTTTTATGAGAAATCTCATTAGGTTTTTATAGTCCTTATTTAAAAATAAATCTTCGCGTGTTCTTGTGAGTTTATTTATATCAATTTCTCCTATTTTTTTTGCAGGATTGCCTCCAAAAATTGAATTATCTGGAATATCTGACGTAACTATTGACCCCAGACCAACAATTGAATTTTTTCCAATTTTGACACCTTTTGTAATTTTTGAGCCTTCTCCTATCCATGCATTTTCTGAAATATGTATTTCAAGGCTAATTCCTGGAGTTAAAATTCTATCATAAGTATCATGCCAGTCTGAATCAGATATATATACATTGCTTGCGATCATAACGTTTGATTCGATAGTAATCTTCTTTGATGAGAGTATTTTAACGCCAGGTGAAATTAAAACATTGTCCCCAATTGATATTTCACCATCACATCCATTTCTATTCCAGGCACATAACTGTGTTATGATATTTTTAGATGTTCTTAGATGAACGTTATTTCCTAAAGAAATTTTATTACCATATACGTCTATATTCCAAGGTTTATTTATATCTAAATTTTTTCCTACACTTTGAAACTGAGGTATTATAAATAATTTAGCCCATAAAGAATATAATTTCTCTACAAGCAATCTAACGTAAAAGGGTCTGTTGTCTTTTTGCAAAATATTTAATGCATTTTAGCGTCTGATATCTGGTAAGACCCGTTTTTAAATTCACTAAATAACTCATCAACTTGCGGGTGTCGCACAGGATCTTTATTTATATCGTCTAGTAAGTTTTGTTCAGATACATAAGCAACATATTCAGTAACATCGTTTTCCGCTAAAAGATGATAAAAAGGTTGATCCTTTTTTGGTCGCATTTCCTCAGGTATTGAGAGCCACCATTCATCCGTATTGCTAAATGTTGGGTCAACATCAAAAATTACTCCTCTAAAGGAAAGAAATTTATGTTTAACAATTTCACCTATTTTGAATTTTGCATCTCGTTCCATTTTTATCTCCATACTGATTAAGATAATTATTAATTAATTATCTTCAAGGTATTTTTAAAAATTGTTTTATAAAATTTCACAATTTATTTTTTTTGTGTAAATTGATCATATTTTAAACACTAGTGAGTCAAGTATGAATAAATATATCGAAAAACTATTTAGTCCTTTTACTATAAATAAATTAGAGATTCCTAATCGTATAGTAATGGCGCCTATGACAAGATCTAAATCACCAGGTAGTATTCCCGGTGAAGACGTTGCTTTATATTATAAAAAAAGAGCTGAAAATGACGTTGGCTTGATTATTACAGAAGGAACAACTGTTGATACGCCGAATGCCTCTGATGATATTAATATTCCATCCTTTCACGGAGAGGAATCTTTGTTAGGCTGGAAAAATGTTGTTCAAAATGTTCATGATGCTGGGGGATTAATTTTTCCTCAAATATGGCACCAAGGAACTCTAAGAAGAGCCGACACAACATGGAATTCTGATTTTCCATCATGGGGGCCTTCCGGTTTAGCATCGGCGGATAAAAAAGTTTCAGAGCCTATGACACTCGATGAAATAGAGTTATCTATAGATGCTTTTGTAAAAGCAATTTATTCCGCAAGAGAATTGGGCTTTGATGGTGCTGAAATTCATGGGGCTCATGGATATTTACTCGATCAGTTTTTTTGGGAAGGTACTAATATACGCGATGATGATTGGGGCGGTATATCAATTGAGGAGCGTACAAAATTTTCTACTGAAATAGTTAAAAGATCACGAAAGGAAGTTGGTGATGATTTTCCTATTATTTTTAGATTTTCTCAATGGAAGCAACAAGATTTTTCACATAAAATGGCAAAAACTCCGGCTGATCTTGAGAACTTTTTAGTTAATCTTTCTGAATCAGGTGTTGATTGTTTTCATTGTTCTCAAAGAAGGTTTTGGAACAATGAATTTGATGGATCATCACTTAATTTAGCCGGCTGGGCAAAGAAGTTAACTAATAAACCCTCCATTACAGTTGGAAGTATTGGCTTAACAGAGGATTTCATTGAAACCTTTAAGGGTAAAGAGTCTAAAACAACTGATATATCTAATCTTTTAGAGCGCTTATACGAAGGTGAGTATGATTTTGTTGCCATTGGAAGAGCGCTAATTTCTAATCCTAACTGGGTTTCATTAATTAAAAATGAGGAATATGATAAAATTAAAATATTTACTCCAAAGGATTTAGAAGCTTTAATATAGCAATGAATGATGATCAAAAAATAGTTATGCCCAATGGAGGGGTTATTTTAAATAGGGTTCATTTGGAAATTGGTGATGGATTTGTTAAGCATTCTTACGAGCTAGACGAAAGATTTACTAATAGAAGAAATTTTATAATGGGTGGTTTTTTATCAACAATGCTTGATGGCCTTTGCGGTCATGCCCTCCACACGGTCCACGATAAACAGCATGTGACTCTTGAATTGAAGACTATTTTCCTTGCACCCGCAAAAATAGGTAAATTTATTGGTGAAGGCAAAGTCGTTAAGGCTGGAAGATCGATTGGATTTTGTGAGGCTACATTATGGGATGATCTGAGTAATGAAATTGCAAAAGCTTCTGCAACATTTAAGATTCTCAAGTAAGGCTTAAGATCTTTTTTTCCATCTTCTTTCTTAATTCCAATTTATAAATTTTTCCTGAAGCAGTTCTGGGAAGCTGATTTTTGTGAAAATCAAAAAAAGCTGGAATTTTAAATGGAGCTAAATTATTTTTTAGAAATTCTTTTATATCCTCTTCGTTGATTTTTTCACTATTTTTAATAGTCGCTGAGCAACATAATATTTCACCTAATCTTTCGTCAGGTATTCCATAAACACTAGCTTCGATAATATCAGGGTATTCATTGATAGCATCCTCAACTTCTAGTGAGGATATATTTTCTCCGCCTCTTATTATTATATCTTTTGCTCTATCAACTATAAAAAGATAGTTATCTTTATCTAAGAATCCTATATCTCCTGTCTTAAACCATCCATTAAAAAAGGCCTCTTCTGTTGCCTTTTTATCATTCCAATAACATCGAAAATTTGAAGGTGTTTTTATATAAATTTCTCCAGTTTCGCAATTGGCTAGTTTCTTATTATTTTCATCACATATTATTATTTCTGTTAATGGTTTTGAAGGCTTTCCAGTTGAACCAGGTCTTTCTGTATATTCATCACCTGATATTACAGCTCCTGCGGCATTTGTTTCTGTTAAACCATAGCCTAAACCAGGTTTTGCATCTGGGAATTCTGTTTTAAGCTTTTTAACATGAGAGGATGGTCTTGCTGCGCCACCACCCGACAAATCTTTTAAGGACGATAGATCAAAATTGTGTCTATCGGGATGTCTCATAATCTCTAGGGTCATTGTCGGCACACCACTAAGGCTAATGATTTTTTCAGATTCTATGACTTTAAGTGTTTTTAATGGATCCCACTTATAAAGCATCACCATTTTTCTTCCTGAAAGAAAAGAAAGCATAAATTGACTGTGACTTCCTGTTACATGAAATAAAGGAACAGTTATCATACATGAAGGTTGGATGGAAATATCTGGCTCTATCCCATCCCTTATACTTCTTGCGGTAGCAATTGCCATCCATTGGAGTAATGTTGAAATAATAGATCTATGAGTTGAGCAAACTCCCTTAGGATAACCCGTTGACCCAGATGTATAGAAGATTGTTGCATCATCATCAGGGTTAATTCTTACAATGGGCATACTTGTATTTAAGAAAGGTTTTATAAAATTATCCCAATTTTTATCTTGATCTTCATTACATCGAATTGAAATTAAATTTATATTATTATTTTCTATAAAAGGCTTAATGCGATCATATCTTTTATCATCTACTATGATAATTTTTGCTCCACAATTATCAATTGCATATTTTAATTCATTACTAGTCCACCAGCTATTTAATGGAACAGCAATTGCGCCTATGGATGTGATTGCAATAAAGCTATTAATCCATTCTGGATAATTCCTTGAGGCAATTGCTATTCTATCACCTTTTTCTACCCCAAAATTTTTAATAAGTGCATTTGCAAATGCAGATGATTGGGCGAAAGAATGTTCATATGTATATCTTTCATCTTCAAAAATTAACATTTCATTATTAGGGAATTTTAAGCTTAATTTAAAATAGTCATTAAGATTTAAAATCTTAGAATCGAAACATTTATAATTTACACCACGAATAGTTTTATTTTTTAATTTAAAATCATCTTCTTTTAAACATATCTCATCAATTATACTATCAAGGTCTTGTTTCATTTATTGTTCCTTTGGCGGAGGGGGTGGGATTCGAACCCACGAGACGGTTGCCCGCCTGCCGGTTTTCAAGACCGGTGCCTTCGACCACTCGGCCACCCCTCCGCAGGATTATTTTTGTTATAAAGCTATGTATTTATATTTTCTCTAAAAAGTCTAATAAAATTTTATTTACTTGCTGGGGGGCCTCTTGTTGCGTCCAGTGACCAGTGTGATTTAATAGTTCTTTAACTCTTAAATCTTCGTAATTATCTCCAACAGTTTCAAACAAATTTACACCAGGTATAAAAAAATTAACGGGATCTAATGAACCTGTAATAAAGCAAGATGGGTGTTTTATTTTATTAAGCGACAACTTAAATAATTCTTCCCAATCTAAATCCATACACCTGTACCTATTTAATGGTCCAAACATTCCGCTTTCTTCAAATTCCTCTGTAAAATAATCTAAATCTTCACTTGCCAGCCACTTAGGTAAAGCTTTTGGCTCTATCATCCCATCTAAGAAAAAAGAGTTTTTATCTTTTATTTTTAAATTATTATCAAGAGCAAGAGCCATAATTTTTTCCATACCGGATGCATCAGAGTTGCAGTAAATTAATCTCAATGATTTTTTTATATTTTTTTCTAACTCTCTTTCGGCAATCCCGACTTTTTGAAAATATAGAATATAAAAAAAGGTATTTTTATATATTTCTTTAAATAAACTTAAAGGAGCGGATTCATTAAATGGACTAAAGGGAACTGAAAGTCCTGAAACAGATAAAATTCTTTCAGGGAAGAGAAGGGAGGTGTACCAGCTGATTGGTGCTCCCCAATCATGACCAATAATATGAGCGTCTTTTTCCTTTAAAAAATCTAAAATTCCAATTAGATCTTTAGTTATTTCCTTTAGAGAATATGAATTAATATTTTCTGGTTTTTCAGATTTTCCATATCCTCTTATATCTGGAATAATAACTTTGTAACCAGCTTTTTTAAATGGCTCAATTTGATGTCTCCAGCTATACCAGCTCTCAGGCCAGCCATGAACAAATATTACTGGCTTTCCCTCGCCTTCAACAAATGTATTAATAGATATTCCATTAGTTGGAATTTTTTCAAAATTTCTTTTCATTTTAACCCTAGATTATTTTTTTTAATTATTCATTTTCTATTATGACATACGAATCTTGTTATTATAAATAATGAATAATTCTAATTTTTTTTATATCTTAATAATATTATTTTTATCAAGTTGTGCATCTTATAACCCTAATACATTTTCCTCGAAAAGCCCATTTTCTGGAGGTATCTATAAGATTGGAGACCCTTACTCAATTGAAGAAAAAGTTTTTTTCCCTAAAGAGGATTTTTCATATGCAGAGAGAGGAATTGCATCATGGTATGGTGAAAAATTTCATGGAAAAAAAACAGCAAATGGTGAAATTTATAATATGAATTTACTTACTGCTGCACATAGAACTTTGCAATTACCATCCTTAGTTAAGGTTACAAATATTAAGAATAACAAATCAATCATATTGCGCGTTAATGATAGAGGACCCTTTGCAAAAGATAGGATAATTGATGTCTCGAAGAAGTCTGCTTCAATTTTAGGATTCCAGAAAGAAGGCACTGCTGAGGTAATCGTAGAGTATTTTGGCAGAGCAAATGTCTATGATATTTTTGGTCGAATTAATAAAAAAGACTTAAGTAGTAGGCCTAAAAGAAATACTAAAAAATTTATATTAAGTGTTGGAGTTTTTTCTGATCAAGAAAATATTGCAAAAATAAAAACGAAACTTAAAGGTTTAGGTAAAATTAATACTAAAAGATCAGAAGGTAATAAATTGCTTTATAAAGTTTTTTTAGGCCCCTTTGAAAGTGAAAATTTTACTTATAAAGTAAAAAAAGCGGTAATAGGAAGGGGGGTTAAAGACTCTTTTATTGAGAAGTTAAACTAAAATTTTAGGAGTTAGGTTTTGTTTTTAAATAAAATTTTTATCAGTATTTTTTGTATATTATTTTTTTATTCTACACCAGGTTTCTCTATTAGAGTGGAATCTGATTATGCCTATTTAGTAGACTATAAAACAGATCAAATTTTGTTTGAAAAAAATTCTGAAAAAATAATATTTCCTGCATCTATGTCAAAATTAATGACGTTATATGTTCTATTTGATTACCTTGATAAGGGATTAGTGAGCATGTCTGATGAGTTTCTTATTTCTGAAAATGCCTGGAGAAAAGGTGGGGCTTTGTCTGACTCTTCAACTATGTTTGCAGAAGTATCTTCTTATATTTCAATTGAAAATCTTATTCGTGGTATCGTAATTCATTCAGGTAATGATGCTTGTATTGCAATTGCTGAAGGACTTTCTGGTTCAGAAGAGTTGTTTTCAATAGAAATGAATTTCCTTGCTCAAGAACTGGGTATGATTAACTCTAATTTTAAAAATTCAACTGGGCTCCATAATGATGAGCATTATTCAACAGCTAAAGATCTAGTAATTTTAGCAAAAGCTCTCATTAAAGACTTTCCTGAATATTATCATTTTTTTTCTGAAGAAAATTTTACTTGGAATGGTATTTTTCAACCTAATAGAAATAATTTACTTACAGAAGGGCTTGGTATAGATGGTTTAAAAACAGGTAGAACTAGTGAATCAGGTTTTAGTATAATTGTTTCTTCAATTTCAAATAACTCAAGGCTAATAGCTATTATAGGTGGACTTCCGTCTAAAGAGAAAAGAACTTCTGAGATAAGAAAGTTGATAAATTTTGGACAAAAGGGCTTTAAAAATTTTATTTTATTTGATGAGGGTGAGATTTTGGATAATGTAAATGTCTGGGGTGGAAGAAAAACCTTAGTTGGTATATCCATTCCTAATGAAATAAGTCTTTTGTTGGATATTAGGGGAAGAAGGTTTTTAAATGCAAAATATTCATATAATGATCCAATTATTGCTCCAATAAAGAAGGGTGAGATAATAGGTAAAATATCAATTTTAAATGATAATAATATTATAATTGAGTCTAATTTAATTGCTAACGAGGATATAAATAAGGCTAATATTTTTAGAAAAGTAATAGAGGTATCAAAGTATTTGTTAAATTAATTATGAAAAATTATTTTATTACTTTTGAGGGTGGGGAAGGTTCAGGAAAGTCTACTCAGATAGATTTGCTAAATAACTTTCTTACACTCAGGGGTGTCGATGTTTTATGTACACGAGAGCCCGGGGGAACACCCTCAGCAGAAGTCATAAGGGATCTGGTTATAAAGGGAGATACAAACCGTTGGCTTCCAATGACTGAATCTTTATTAATGTGGGCATCGAGATACGAACATGTTGAAGCTTTAATAAAACCTTCGCTTAATGCTGGTAAGTGGGTCATATGTGATCGGTTTTATCACTCCACATATGCCTATCAAGGTGTTGGGCATGACCTTGGTTTAGAAAGTATGAAGTCTATTAAAAGATTGGTTATTGGTGATATTCGTCCTGATCTAGTTTTCCTTCTTGATATCGATCCAATTAAGGGAATTAAAAGAACAAAAAATAGAAGCTCTAATGAAGATAGATTTGAAAATATGGACCTAACCTTTCACAGTGACTTGAGGGATGCATTTCTTATGCTATCAAAAGAGGAGGCAGATCGATTTGTTGTTATTGACGCTGAATTGGATATTAGGGAGATTTCAAAGATTATTTCTGAAGAAGTTTTAAATAGGTTTACATTTTAAAATGAATGTTGATTTTTTAGAAACAATAGATCCAAAATCAAACTATGACTTGATAAGCCATGAAGAGAATATCGATTTTATTTTAAAATCTTATAAAAAAGAGCGTCTTCATCAAGCCTATATCTTTTCAGGAACTGAAGGTATTGGTAAAGCTACTTTCGCATACTCTTTAGCTAGATTTTTACTTTCAGATTTAAACTTGGATGGCTTTACTTTAGATAGGAGTCATAAAGTTTCTAAATTAATTGAGTCAAACACACATCCTGATCTATTAATCATTGAGCCAACATCAAATAAAAAGGATAGATTCATTAGTATTGATCAAGCAAGAAGGTGCTCAGATTTTTTTAGTCACACACCGTCAATGAGTAAATGGCGAATATGTATTATAGACTCAATTGATTTTATGGACATAACCTCTTCGAATACAATATTAAAAATTTTAGAAGAACCTCCTTCTTATTGCTTATTTATAATTATAGCTCAGAAAATTGATTCTGTGATTGAGACCATTCGATCACGATGTATCGAGCTAAAATTCAAAGATATTAATAATGATATAATTAGTAAAAAATTAAAATTATTAAAACCAGAGTTACTAGATTCTGAGGTTTCTAGTTTTGTAAATCTATCTGAAGGAAGTATTGGAAAACTCAATGATTTAGTCAAAGAGGAATCCCTGAATATCCATAAAGAATTAGAAAATATCATATTAAATAAAGAAATTAGTTCATCGATTTATAGTTTTTCTGATTTTATTTTAAAAGAAGATGCTACTTCTAACAAATTTAATTTCTTTGTTAACTGTATTATTTTTAAAGTAAATTTATTAGTAAAAAGATTGGCGATTTCTAATTCTCCCCGTGTTATTAAAGAGGGGCTTGATTTAAGAGATAATATTTTAAAGTTAGTTCAACAAGAGAGAATTTTTAAGTTAAATAAAAAGCAAACAATTATAAGCCTTATAACTAATTTAAATAAATTAGTGAATTTATAGCAGCAGGATCAGATGGATAATTTCTTCATAAGCACAGCAATTTCTTATACGAATGGACCGCCCCATATTGGTCATGCTTACGAGGTTATTGCTGCTGATGTAATAGCTCGATTTAAAAGACTCGAGGGTAAAAATGTTTTTTTTCTTACTGGTACTGATGAGCATGGTCTTAAGGTTCAGCAAAAAGCCATTAAATTAGAAATTTCGCCTCAAGAACTTGCAGATCAAATGTCAGGGAATTTTATTGAAATGGGTCGAGCTTTGCATTGTTCTAATGATGATTTTATTAGAACTTCTGAAGAAAGACATAAAAAAGCAGTAAGAGAGATATGGTTAAAAATGAAAAACAATGGAGATATTTACCTGGATGATTATTCAGGTTGGTATTCACTAATTGATGAAGCATTTTATAACGAAGATGAGCTTATAAAGGATGATAAAGGTAAATTTTTATCACCAAACAATACTCCAGTTGAGTGGGTAGAAGAGCAAAGCTATTTCTTTCGTCTCTCTTCATATCAAGAAAAATTATTAAGTTTATATGAAAATAATTTCATTCAACCAAAAAGTAAGATGAATGAAATTAAAAATTTTGTTGAAGGTGGGTTAAGGGATATATCGATATCAAGAAAGGGGCTTGATTGGGGAATAAGAGTTCCTGAGGATGATGATCACTCAGTATACGTCTGGGTTGATGCCCTTACTAATTATATTTCAGCGCTAAAATGGCCTGAGAAAAGTGATTTATTTGATAATTTTTGGCCCGGCGATCTTCATTTGATCGGAAAAGATATAGTTCGATTTCATACGGTATTTTGGCCAGCATTTCTTTTATCAGCTGGCTTAGAGTTACCAAAACAAGTATTTTCGCATGGTTTTATTCTTAATAAGGGTGAAAAAATGTCCAAAAGTTTAGGTAATATTGAAGATCCAATGTCTTTAGCTAAAACTTTTGGAGTTGATCAATTAAGGTATTTCTTAATGCGAGAGACACCCTTTGGAAACGATGGGAATTACAGCGATGAGTTACTTATTAATAGAGTAAACGCAGATTTATCAAATGATTTAGGGAATTTATCACAACGTTGCTTGACAATGGTAAAAAAGAATTGCGATCAATCCATTCCTCAAAAAAATAAATTAAATAATGTTGATCAAGAGCTATTGAATTTAGTGGATAGGAAAAAAGCGAATATAATTAAATTAATGAGTAGCTATCAAATTAGCTCATATATTTCAGAAGTTTTTGAGCTTGTTTCTGACACAAATAAATACTTTTCTGATCAGAAACCTTGGGACCTAAAGACTAGTGATCCTGCTAGGATGAATACAGTTTTATGGATCTCATGTGAGATGTTAAGAAGAATAGGAATACTTTTGCAGCCAGTAATTCCAATTGGGAGTTCAAAACTTTTAGATTTTCTTAATATTGATAGCGATAAACGTTTAATCAATTTTCTAAGCGATGATTATGTTTTAGAATCAGGGAAGCCAATTAAGGATCCTGAGATTATTTTTCCAAAAATTGATTTAATAAAATAAAATTATTTGATGACAAAAATAATATTAAGTTGTATTAAAGCAACTGTTTAATTTAACGGGGATAATTAATGGATAAGTTTTTAGTCATTGATCTTGATATGGATATTAGAAAAGCAAGATCCCATTTTGAGAGAAAATATATACTTGCTCAAATAAAAAAGTTTAATGGCAACATATCTAAAACCGCTAATTTTATAGGTATGGATAGAACTGCCCTCCATAGAAAAATGAAAGATTTAAAAATTATGCCAAATGAAAGGTATAGAAATATTATAGGTTACTAACCTTAAGGAATGTTATGCAAGTTATAGTTTGTGGCGCAGGAAAAAGTGGATCCTCTATCGCTGAAAAATTATCTCAGTTAGGAAATGAAGTGACAATTATCGATTCATCTTCTGATTTAGTTAAAAAGCTTACGAATAAATTAGATATCAGGGGTGTGGTTGGACATGGGGCTCATCCAGATATCCTTGAGCGAGCCGGAGCTCGTGATGCAGATATGATGATAGCTATAACGTCATCTGATGAAATTAATATGCTTGCTTGCCAGATTGCTCACTCAATTTTCAAAGTTCCAAAAAGGATAGCTAGAATTAGAGATAAATCATATCTGAATCCATCTCATCAAGATCTATTTACAAGTGAAAAACTTCCTGTAAGTGTTATAATTTCTCCAGAGAAAGAAGTGGCAAAGAATGTTCTAAGAAGGCTAGAAATTCCTGGTGCAATTGAAAATATTCCATTTGTTGATGATAAATTAAAATTTCTGGCTGTTAAAATTGATAGTGACTGTCCGATAATTGAAACTGAAATAAGTGAATTAACAAATCTTTTTCCAGATCTAAAAACTGTGATAGTAGGCTTGCTTCGTGATGGTGAAATACTAGTGCCCAAATCCAATGAAAAACTAGTTGTAGATGATGTTGCTTATTTAGTTTGCCCTAAAGAGTTATCAAGAAGGGCGGTTTCAATTTTTGGGCATCCAGAAAAAGAAGCTAGGAAAGTTGTCCTTATTGGCGGCGGCTCGGTTGGGAGCGAGGTTGCCACAATGATTGATAATTTAGCTACAAAAATTAACCTTACTGTTATTGAGCGAGATAATGAATCGGCATCAAACTTAGCTGATAAATTAAAAAATGTTCGTGTTTTAAAGGGATCTGGTGTCGATAGGGATATCCTTCATGAGGCAGATATAGAAAATACTGAAACTTTAGTATCTTTAACCGATAGTGATGAGACTAATTTTCTTTCAGCAGCTTTTTCTTCTAGTGAGGGCTGTAAAAGATCGTTAGCCCTTCTTAATAATTCTGATTTTCAGTCTTTAATTAAATCATTGAATATAGGAGAATTTATTGATCCTAAGGCTATAACTATTTCTTCAATTCTAAGGCACGTTAGAAAGGGTCATATTAAAAGATTATATTCATTAATAAACGGTAATGCGGAAGTAATAGAGGGTGAGGTATCAGCTTCCTCTGAATTAATTGGACCGTCAATTGAGGAGATGAATTTGCCGCCTGGCTTAAGGATTGGTGGCATAATAAGGAAGGATAAATTTATAATGCCAACCGGCTCTACATTGATAAAAGAAGGTGATGATATAGTCATTTTTTCAAAATCTGAATGTATACATATGGTCGAAAAATTCTTTAGAATAAGTCCTGATTATTATTAGTTTTTTTCTTGCAAAGAATAATCAAATCGTATTAGTTAGCGATACTTATGAATATTAATAAGTTCTGTAATTTTTGGGGGTAAATTTTACAGTTCTTTACAAAAAAAAGAGCTAAATAAATGTTAAAAAATAACGACACCCCTGATGCCCAAGCCGATATTGAAGATAGATTTGTTAATTTTGCAATTGATAACGCAAAAGCGTTAACTATATTCCTTGTAAACGGAATTAAATTAGAAGGAAATATTATTGCAATGGGGGAAAATTGTTATTTACTTAAAAGAGATGACAATATGCAGTTAGTCTATAAACATTCAATATCTACAATTTTACCATTGGATTCATCAAACTTTCTTGGTTAAAAGAGTAATTTAACAGCAATACTATAATTGCTCTTCTTTTTTTATTCTTTCCCAATTTTTATTTATCTCATTTATAGAATATTTCTTTTTGTCTTTGTTATTAAAAACATGCGGATTTCTTCTTATCATTTTGTTATTTATTGAATTAATAACATCATTGATAGTGAAAGCATTTTCTTCTTTTTTTATTTCAGAATGAAAAATTACCTGGAATAATAAGTCACCAAGTTCATCACATATTTTATTATTTTCATTACTTTCAATAGCCTCAATAACTTCGTTTGCCTCTTCTATTGAATATTTTGCAATACTTTCCGATGTTTGAATCTTACACCACTCACATCCCTCATTTTTATCTCTAAGTTTTTTAATTGTATCTAATAAATTATTAAAACTCATTGCTACTTCTTTACGATCAGTCATTTTTATCCTTTATGAAAATATATATTTTATCAAAAATCT
This sequence comes from Hyphomicrobiales bacterium, assembly GCA_028339975.1. Classification (GTDB taxonomy): domain Bacteria; phylum Pseudomonadota; class Alphaproteobacteria; order MED-G09; family MED-G09; genus MED-G09. The sequence goes on from JAOLDG010000002.1 coordinate 111,517, forward strand.
AACTTTCAGCATAATAGCTTTATTGGTTTAGCCCAGATAAGTTAATTTCTTTTTAGAAATCTTGTTCCATGAAATGAAGATGAGTTTTCTTCCCAACCCACAATATCCTCTCTAACCAATGATCTATTTATTCCAAATAATATTGGAGCTAGAGGCATATCTTCCATAAGAATTTTTTCTGCACTTTTTAATATATTTGACCTTTTAACTGTATCTATTTCATTTTGAGCATTTTTCATTAATAAATCAAAACTTGAATTAGAATATTTTCCATAATTTAAAGGCCCAGAAGATGTCTCAAAGAGAAACAAGAAATTGGAAGCATCATTGTAGTCAGCAATCCATCCAGCATCTCCTACCTGAAAATCTCCTGTTCTAAGATAACTATACAAGACCTTTGGTTCTGATGCCTCTAAAGTAACCCTGATATTTGCCTTATTAAGCATAGATTGTATTGCAACCATATGCTTTTTTTGATCACCCCCGTTTCTGTACTTCAAAGTAAATTGAAGAGGATTATCCATGGTATAACCTTTGCTTTCAAGAATTTTTTTTGCCTTTAAATACCTCTCTTCTTGCGTCAAATGTCTTTCAGCAACAGGGCTAGAGTATTCATAGTTCTTCACACCCTTTGGAACCAATGACCATGCAATTGTCTCATTAAAGTTTCTTATTTTATTAACTATAACATCTCTGTTTATTGATAAAGAAACTGCTCTTCTTACTAAACTATCGCTGAATGGCTCTGATTGGCAATTAAAAATAAGATAAGTGACAACTAAAATATTATCATGCCTTATATTATTTGGCATATTTTTTTTTAACCATGAGCTTTTATTCTCTGGGTAACCACTATTGATATCCAGTTCACCTGCTCTAAACCTTCTTAAGGCTGACTCATTGTCTTCAGTTGGGTAATAAATAACCTCATCAAACCAAACATTACTATTATCATAAAAAAAAGAATTTCTTTTTAGGTGGATATTATCGTGAGCTCTCCATCCAATCAAAGTGTAAGGGCCATTTGTTTCTATATTTTTGGGTTTTATCCACTCCTTTCCATAATTCTTTATAATGTGTCTTGGGATAGGGTAGGTCGTATAATGTGTTAGAAGTTCAATCAGGTAAGGTGCTGGATATTTTAGTTCAATTTCTAGTTCATATTTGCCAATTGACCTTACTCCTAGTTTCTCAATACCTAAAGATCCTGTATTAACTTCTTGAGCGTTTTTAATTATATAAAGAAGTGATGCATATTGAGAGGCTGTTTTTGGGTTTAAAACCCTTCTAAAACCCCCCACAAAATCATCTGCAACAACATTTACACCATCAGACCAATAATGGTCCTCCCTAAGTGTAAAAATATATTTTAAACCATCATCAGTTTTAGAATAATCTATTGCCGAACCCTCTATTGGTCTACCAAATGAATCTTTGGTATATAGACCAATAAATAAATCATTTATTATATTACCTTCCCATGCGCCTGTCGCCAAGTGAGGGTCAAGTGTATCGGGTTCGGCACCATTTCCTCTATGTAAAACTTGAACTTCAGTTGCATGAGAGTATATGAATGGAGTAAAATTTGTTAAAATCAAAAATAAAAACAAAAATATCTTTAAAGAATTATTAATCAATTATTTTCCTTTTTATTAAAATACTATTTTTAATTTCAAATATTTTTTCTGATAAATATTTTGCTTCATTCATGTTATGTGTAACATACAAAATTGGAATACTTTTTTTTAAAGATAAATTTTTTAAAAAATTTAATATTATGAATTTCCTTTCCTCATCAACTCCCGAAAGTGGCTCATCGAGTAAAAGTATTGAGGGGTTTCCGATTAAAGACCTTCCTAACGAAATTCTTTTTTTTTCTCCACCAGAGAGATTTTTAATTTTTCTATAAAGAATATTTTCTAAATTAAAAATATTGATTATTTTTTTTAGCAAGATTTGGTCTTTTGATTTAAAGGTTAGATTTTTTATAACATTCATATGCGAAAATAATCTTTCATCCTGAAAGGCGTAACCAATATTCCTTTGTCTAATTGGAGTATTAATTTTCTTTTGATGGTCAAAAATACAATTATTATTAATACTAATTTTACCTTTTTTTGGATTAATAATTCCCGCTATATTATTGAGAATAGTAGTTTTTCCAGAGCCAGAGGGTCCAAAAATACAAACTATTTCATTATTAATCTCTAAACTAGCATTCAAGATAAGCTTGTCTACTTCTGTCTCTATTTTAAATTTTAAATTACTTTTTATCATTCTTTAATCTATCTAAAAATTTTTTTTCAACACTTGTCGCAATCAATAAAGCCAATATTGATAAGAAAATAGATATTAATCCAAGTCTAATAATTTCATTTTGATTGTTTGATGTCTCTATTAGTGTCCACAATGCTAAAGGAAGTGTTTGGGTTTCTCCAGGAATATTTCCAACAAAAGCAATTGTTGCGCCAAACTCTCCTATTGATCTGGCAAACGCAAGAACCAAGCCCGCCAGTATACCTGGGTATGCAAGAGGTAGAGTTATGGTTAAGAATATTCTAAATTCAGAGGCACCCAAAGATCTAGCTGCGTCGTCTATTTTTTTATCTTGTGCCTCCATTAAAACCCTTATAGGCCTTACCATTAAAGGAAAAGACATGATTGAACATGCTAATGCCGCACCTATCCATGAAAATGATAAACTTATATTAAAATTTTCGTAAAGAAAATTTCCTAGATAGCTATTCTTCCCCAAGATTATTAGCAGTATATAACCAATTCCTATTGGAGGTATTACAAGAGGCAAATGAATAAACGAGTCCAATAATATTTTTCCAAAGAAATTCTTTTTTGCTAAAATCCATCCTATTATTATTCCAGGTATTAAAATAAAGCATGTTGATAGCATGCCTATCTTGATACTTAAAAAAAATGCACTAGATTCAAAAGCCGTCAATTAATCCTCGTTTTATTCTGTTGTTTCAAAACCATAGTTTTTAATTATTTTTTGAGCTTCACTGGACTTTAGCCAATCCAGAAAACCAAAATCATTATCGTTACCATTTCTCTTAATTTTTGCAGCCCAGTATGTTGGTTTTTCATAAGGGAATATAGAATCATCAATTTTAGCAACTACCAAAACTTTTGAAGAAGAAATTGTATCTGATAGGTATGATATACCTATAATTGCTTCACCTTTTTCTATAAACTTTAAATTTGATTGAGATGATGATGTGAATACTAATTTACCATTTAGATCATCCCATAAATCTAAAGATTTCAATGCTTGTTTTGCATATATACCTAAAGGAACAGATGATGGATGTGGTATTGCAAACATTGATGATGAAAGCTGATCTTTGAAGTTTTCTTTAAAATTAATTGAATTTATATCAATAAAAAACCCTTGATTAATACCACTTGAAAAAACTAATGAATTTTTTGCTATCACACTGATGCTTTCGATATTTATTAATTCCCTATCTTCCATCCAAGCCAGCCAATCTCTGTTAGCCGTTATTATAAGGTTTGATAATTGTCCGTTATGGATTTGCCTTGCAATCAATGATGTTGGTCCTGTTATAACAACAGTTTTTATGTTTGTTTTCTTTTCCCACTCAATGGTAAGTGACTTACTTAAGTTATAAAGACTTGAGGCTACGGATAGATACAAGGTTTCATTTTCTGCTAATAACTTAATATTAGAGAAGGCTAGTAAGATAAAAAAAATAATTATTTTTTGTGTCATTTAGCTGACCTTATGTAATATATTTTTAGTTTCTTCAGAAAAAATTTCAAAACCATATTTTTTATAAAAGGGCAAAGCTCTCTTATGATCTAAAGAATTTGTTTGAAGGATAATTTTATCTATATTTAAATAATAGGCTCTTGTAACAGCTGCGTTCATTAATTTTATCCCCAATCCTTTGCCAATATATTCTCTAATTAGTCCAAAATGAACTATCCTTAATTCTTTGTCTTTTAAATAGTTGCTTGAATAATCAATTTCAAAAAAACCTATACTTTGGCTACCTTTTTTTAGGAAATATATTTCCACTTTTTTATTAGCTATTATTTTTTTTAAATCATCATCTTTCATGATGCTTCTTCCGAGCCAACTATATTGACTACCAACTCTTTTGTATATTTCCTTATATTGGTCAACTTTAATTGGATTTATATGTGCGATATTGTATATATCACTTTCATACGGTTTTTCCTTAATTATGCCCTTATATTCAAGCCATGTGATATTAATTAATTTTGATTTCATAATCTTATTAGCAACGATTTAATTTTTATATATAATATTAATTATTTTTTCATATAATTATATAAAATTGGAGAAAATATTCACATGTCTTTTATTTATGTTGGATTAGGGGGTTTTTTAGGCACTATTGTCCGTTACTCCTTTAATATATTTTTCAACGGTATTATCGGTCTTCCAGTTGCTTATGCAACTATTTTTGTAAATATTACCGGCTCATTGTTGATGGGGATATTTTTCTATTATACATCAAATAATTTCTCTGAATTTTATAAACTTTTTTTTATGACTGGGGTTCTAGGTGGGTTTACTACTTTTTCAGCTTTTTCACTAGATTCAATTAATATGCTTTTAGAGAAGGAGTATCTTAATCTAGTTATTTATATTTCTGTTTCAGTTTTTTTATCAGTATTTTTTCTTTATTTGGGTTTTACTTTTGCAAGATATATTTCCACATGATGGATTTAAATAAACATAATGTAGGGAAAGAATTTTCAGATACTAGATTTGATAGATGGATTAGCCACTTTTTTTCTAAAATAAGTCATAATAATTTAGAAAAGTTATTAAGAAAAGGAATAATCAGAGTAAATGGAAATAAGGCTAAGTCTAGCCTCAGGTTAAGCGAAGGTGACGTTATAACTATGCCTTCGATTTTAGATGATTTGGCTACAGACTTTTCAGGTAAAGCTAAAATACCTGGCGCTAAAGAATTTATTAGTAAAATTACAATTTATAATGATAATGAAATTTTAATTCTAAACAAACCCTCTGGTATAGCCGTTCAAGGGGGGACTGGAGTTGAATCTCATATTGATGGTTATTTACAATCAGCTTTTTTTGATACAGATATAAACCCTAGATTAGTTCACAGACTAGATAAAGAAACATCTGGTGTTTTAGTCATCGCCTTAAAGAGAAAGATGGCAATACATCTGGCAAATTTATTTAAAGAAAGAAAAGTTAAAAAAACTTATTGGGCAATAACTGATGGCAGACCCGATAATGAATATGGTGAAATTAACTTGGATATAAGTTCTGGAGACAATAAAGCTCCAGTAAAATCTTTAACAAAATATTATAAAATATTGAATTTAAATGATAAAATATGTTGGGTAGCTTTTCAGCCTATTACTGGTCGAAATCATCAGATACGCCAGCATGCATCAATGTCGTTATTTCCAATTGTTGGGGATAAAAAATACGGGAAGCCCACAAGGGAAGGCTTGTTATTTAAAAAATTACATCTTCACAGTCAAAGTGTTGACTTTATGAACGTTAATGGAGACATATTACACTTCGAAGCTTCTCTTCCAGAGCATATGGTGGAGACTTGGAAAAAATATAAATTACCATTGAATCCAAATTTTAAGGGTTTTTCGAATTAAGTAAAAAGAGGTTTTTTATGGATGATATAATTAAAGAACTTGAGGCTAGACGAGCTAACGCAAAGCTTGGGGGTGGTCAAAAAAGAATTGACTCTCAGCACTCTAAAGGAAAACTTACCGCAAGAGAGAGAATCCAGCTTCTTTTGGACGAGGGCTCATTTGAAGAATACGATATGTTTGTTGAACATGACTCCCATGAATTCGGTATGCAAAATCAGAAAATTCCTGGTGATGGAGTTGTTATTGGTTCAGGACTAATAAACGGAAGGACCGTGTTTGTTTATGTCAAGGATTTCACTGTTTTTGGCGGATCCTTATCGCTAGCTCATTCAAAAAAAATAAATAAAATTCAAGATATGGCTCTAAAAAACAATTCTCCTTTAATAGGCGTTCTTGATGCTGGCGGAGCGCGAATACAGGAGGGTATAGACTCATTAGGGGGTTATGCAGAGGTTTTTCAAAGAAATGTATTAGCTTCAGGCGTAATTCCTCAAATTTCAATTATAATGGGTCCTTGTGCCGGAGGTGATGTATATTCTCCAGCCCTTACTGATTTTATTTTCATGGTTAAAGATACCTCTTATATGTTTGTTACAGGACCTGATGTTGTAAAAACAGTAACTAATGAAGAGGTTACAGCTGAACAACTTGGTGGTGCAAAAGTACACACCTCTATTTCTTCAGTGGCTGATGGTGCGTACAGCGATGATCTAGAGATGATGGAGCAAATGAGAGAATTAATAGGTTTCCTTCCTTCTAGTAATACCGAAGGTTCTCCAGTCAGAGTTTGCAGCGACCCTATAAGCCGATTGGAGGATAGTCTTGATTCTCTTGTACCAGATAATTCGAATACTCCTTATGATATCAAGGAGCTAATTTTTAAAGTTATTGATGAGGGTAATTTTTTTGAGATTCAAGAAAAGTTTGCTCAAAATATTGTTACTGGATTTGCGAGGTTTGATGGCCATACAGCTGGAATTGTTGGAAATCAGCCCCTTCATTTAGCTGGTGTTCTAGATTCTGATGCAAGCAGAAAAGCCGCAAGATTTGTAAGATTCTGTGATGCATTTTCTATCCCATTAGTAACTTTTGTTGATGTACCAGGATTTTTACCAGGAACTGACCAGGAGTACGGTGGTCTCATTAAAAATGGAGCTAAGCTTTTATATGCTTATGCCGAAGCAACAGTGCCAAAAGTAACAATTATAACTCGTAAAGCTTATGGGGGCGCTTATTGTGTTATGGCTCCAAAACACTTAAGGGGTGACATTAACTATGCTTGGCCAAGCGCAGAAATTGCAGTTATGGGAGCCAAGGGAGCTGTTGAAATTATTTATAGGAATGATATTGGTGACCAAGATAAAATTAAAAAGCATACCGAGGCATATGAAGATAGATTTTTAAATCCTTTTGTTGCCGCTGAAAGAGGTTATGTTGATGATGTTATTATGCCAAGAAATTCTAGATCTAGGATCGGAAAAGCGCTAAAAATGCTTAGAAATAAAAAACTTTCAAATCCTTGGAAAAAACACGACAATCTACCTTTGTGAGAAATAGATGTTTAAAAAGATACTAATTGCAAATCGAGGTGAAATTGCTTGTAGAATCATTTCTACTTGTAAAAAATTATCAATTCCAACAGTTGCTGTTTATTCAGATGCTGATAAAAAATCACTCCATGTCACCTTAGCAGATGAATCTGTGAACATAGGGCCCGCGGCATCATCCGAATCTTATTTATCAATTGATAAGATTATTTCCGCATGTAAAGAGACTGGAGCAGATGCTGTTCACCCTGGATATGGTTTCTTGTCAGAAAATTATACATTTATGAGTAGACTAGAAAAAGATGACATAACATTTATTGGACCATCTGCAGAGCCTATAAGAATCATGGGTGATAAAATTGAATCAAAAATTTTTGCTAAAGAGGCCGGTGTTAATACTGTTCCAGGACATCAAGATATCATAAAGAATATTGATCAAGCGATCTTAATTGCAAATGAGGTTGGCTTTCCTGTAATGATCAAAGCATCAGCAGGTGGTGGTGGCAAAGGAATGAGGATTGCATTTAATGAAGGAGATATTCCAGATGCTTTTACATCATCAATTAATGAGGCCAAATCGAGTTTTGGTGATGACAGAGTATTTATTGAAAAATTTATAGTAAAACCTAGGCATATTGAAATACAAATTCTTGCTGATAGTCATGGTAATGTAATACACCTTGGTGAAAGAGAATGCTCAATACAAAGAAGAAATCAAAAAATAATAGAAGAATCACCAAGCCCTTTTGTTGATAGTGATTTAAGAAACGCAATGGGTGATCAAGCTGTTCAATTATCAAAAAAAGTTGGATACTCAAGTGCTGGAACTGTTGAATTTATTGTTGATCAAGAAAGAAATTTTTACTTTCTTGAGATGAACACAAGGCTTCAAGTTGAGCATCCAGTAACTGAGTTGGTTACAGGGTTTGATTTGGTTGAAGAGATGATAAAAGTTGCGGCAGGTGAAAAATTAAATGTCACTCAAGGTGATGTAAGTTTTAAAGGGTGGGCAATTGAATCTCGGATATATGCGGAAGATCCTGAGAGAAATTTTATGCCTTCAACAGGGCGACTTATAACCTATAAGCCACCATTAAATATAGATAATATTAGAAATGATACTGGTGTTTATGAGGGCGGAGAAATCTCAATGTTTTATGACCCAATGATCTCAAAATTATGTTCATACGGTAAAACAAGAATTGAAGCATGCAATTTAATGCAGGAAGCCTTAAATAATTTTGAAATTTCCGGTATCCAAAATAATTTAAACCTTCTTTCATCAATAATTAAAAATAAGAAATTTATCGATGGAGATATAAATACAGGTTTTATTAATGAAGAGTATCCGGAAGGTTTTTGCTCGAAAGTTTTAGACCCAAAAGATGGTTTGATTTTTTCTTTAGCAGCAGTTTTTGCTTACATTAAAGAAAAAAATAACTCCTTAGTAAGTGAAAATAAAAATCATCCATTATTAAACGAAAAGTCATTAGTCGCCTCAATAAATAAAAATATATTTGAATTTAAATCATATAATACTCTTAAAAATATCATTATTGAGCACGATGGAGTTACCATTTCTCTAGAATCAAACTGGAAACCTGAGGATAATTTAATAAAAATAAAAGTTGATGAGAAATTATTAACTTTAAAAATTCAAAAAAGTATTAAGGGTTATGAAATTCAAGGTTTTGGGTTAACTGGTGTTGTGAAAATAAGAACTAAAATTGCCCATAATTTATCAGTTCATATGATCGAAAAAGTTGTAGTGAAGAATACAAAAATTATCAAATGTCCAATGCCTGGTCTTATTGTATCTATTGATGTGAAACAAGGTCAAACTGTCGAAGATGGTGATAAATTATGTACAGTAGAGGCAATGAAAATGGAGAATATTATTCGTTCAGAGGAATCTGGGGTAATTAAGGAGGTATTCTGTAAAGAAGGTGATAGTTTGGCTGCGGATGAAGTTATGATAGAATTTGAGTAAGTTTTGTATTTATTTTAAATCTTTTTTTCAAATTTTTTAAAAGTATTTCATCAATCTTTTCTGTTGGAAGCATTATTCCTAATTCCTTTAAGCTTGTAACCCCATTATTTTTATTTCCGCATGAAATAATGCCATTAAAATGATCTAGATTTGGTTTAATATTTATACTTATACCATGAAATGTTATGCCCTTTCTAACCCTTAGGCCAATTGAAGAAATTTTTTTTTCAGATTGATTTTTAATACTACTTTTTATCCAAACACCAACCTTGCCTTTTATTAATAATGATTTTACTCCCAAGTCATTTAGTGTGTCCATTACGGAATTCTCAAGGGCATTAACAAAACTTCTTATATCGTAATTTCTCTCTCTTAAGTCTAACATTATATAGATAATTCTTTGACCGGGCCCATGATATGTATACTCCCCACCCCTTGAAGATTTAAAAACGGGGAATATATTTTTTTTGAGAAGATCTTTTTTATCTGCACTAGTTCCAGCTGTATAAATTGAAGGATGTTCTAGAAACCAAATTAATTCAGATTTTTTTTTAGAGCTTATATTCTCAATTCTTTTTTCCATTATTTTAACGCTTTCCGGGTAATTAACTAAATCCCTTGATATTGCGTATTCTATTTCTTTTATTTTCATGACCATCTATATATTTTAAGTTATATGTTTTAATATAGAATTCAATTTTAGTTAAATAATATATAAATTTTTTCATACTATAAATATATTATAAATTAAAATGCGGCCGTGGCGGAACTGGTAGACGCGCAGCGTTGAGGTCGCTGTGGGGTAAAACCCGTGGAAGTTCGAGTCTTCTCGGCCGCACCACTTATTTTAGTAAAAGAGATATTTATGAAAGAAATCAAAGGAAATAATTTAAAAGAAGAATTTACACCCTTTGACCCATCTCTAATTTCTGATGTTATGGATGCCCTAGATTCATCGGATAGAAGTAAAATTATCTTACTAACCAAAGATTTGTCTGCAGCAGATATAGCTGATATAATTAATTTAATTCCAAGATCTGAGGTTGGTAATTTTATTAGCTTTATTGAAAGTGACTTTAACCCTGAGATTTTATCTGAGCTTGATGAAAATATTAGGGAGGAGGTTATCAATCTTCTTGGCCATTCTTATGTTGCTGAGGTTTTACAAAAGCTTGAAACAGATGATGCTGTTCATGTTATTGAAGATCTTGAGGAGGGTGATAAAAAATTAATTCTTAATAAAATTCCTAAGATTGAAAGAGAGGAATTAGAATTATCATTAAATTATCCAGAAGATAGCGCCGGGCGTTTAATGTCTGTTGATTTTGTAGCATTAAATCCTAATATCAATGTTGGTGAAGCAATAGACTTCCTTCGTCTGGATAATGATTTACCTATTGAGTTCTATGAAATTTATTTAATTGATTCATCTTCACAACCCATAGCTGCAATTTCTCTTTCTAACGTTATTAGATCATCTAGAGAAAAAAGTTTAAAAAGCCTCCAATCTCATGAATTGATAACAATTTCAGGAGAAATGGATAGGGAGCTTGTTGCTTATCAGTTTGAGAGATTTGATTTAGTTTCCGCTCCAGTGATTGATGAAGTTGGAAAGTTAATTGGAGTAATAACAGCAGACGATATTGTTGAGGTTTTAAAGGATGAGGCGGGTGAGGATATTAAGTTACTTGGTGGTGTTGGTGATGAAGACATTTCAGATAATGTTATCCAAGCATCAAAGGGAAGGTTTTCATGGTTATTTATCAATCTTATAACGGCTATTCTTGCATCTATGGTGATAGGTCTATTCGACGGAACTATTGAGGAGATGGTTGCTTTAGCTATCTTAATGCCAATAGTTGCATCTATGGGTGGAAATGCAGGAACTCAAACCTTAACAATTGCAGTTCGCTCCTTATCAACTAGAGATTTAATACCGCTTAACTATAAAAGAATTATTAATAGAGAAATCTTGGTGAGTTTTTTAAATGGAGTTTTGTTTGCTCTAATATTGGGAATATTAAGTGCTTTTTGGTTTGGTAATTTTGCACTAGGAGGTGTTCTTGCAATTGCAATGGTTCTGAACATGGTGGTTGCTGGTTTTGCAGGAATAATAATACCACTTATTTTAAATAAGCTCGGTATTGATCCGGCTTTAGCCTCAAGTGTTTTTGTTACAACAGTTACAGATGTTGTTGGTTTCTTTTCTTTTTTAGGCCTTGCGGCAATTTTTTTGGTTTAAATTGGCATTAAATATCAAAAAATTATGTGTTGGAGCAGAATCGGTTTCAGATCTCTATTATCGTCAAGATTATATTAGAAGTCGACATAATGAAACAATCCATATTACTAGAATGTTCCCAAAACGATTTGATGAAATACTTAAGGGTGGATCAATTTATTGGGTTATAAAAGGAAGGTTGTGCGTTAGACAAGAAATTTTAAAAATAAATAGATTTCTTGATACAGAGGGGACCAAGAGGTGTAGAATTGATTTAAATAAAAATCTTTTTTTAACGGTTCCATTCAAAGAAAGGCCTTTTCAGGGGTGGAGGTATCTAGAAGAAAAAAATTCACCAGCCGATACAAAAAATTTTGATATAAATGAGACTGATGATGATCAAGAAATTATTTCAGAACTTCATTCCTTAGGGTTAGTTTAACTATATGATTTTAGTTTTTGGAATAATATTTTTAATATTTTTAATTTTCTTTTTTGATTGGATTATATCTTCAGAAAAAGAAATTTTTAAAGAAAAAATTAGATCTTTAATTGTCTTCTTATCTTTTTTACTGGCTATATTATTTTTAGTATTTGGTCTTTATTATTTTTCTACCTTTTTTATCTCTCTCGCTCTTTGGTTTTTCAAAAGAAAAGTTTTCTTTGATTTTCTTATTGGCCTCTTTAAGAAAAAAAAATATTCAAAAATTAAAATATCGGAAGCTTATGAAATATTGGGTGTTGACCAAAATACATCAATTGATCTTATAATAAAGGCACATAAGGAATTGATAATAAAAGTTCATCCTGATAAAGGTGGTTCTTCTTATTTAAGCGCTAGAATAAATGAAGCTAGAGATATTATAATGGCTGATAGAATCAATAAGGGAGAAAAGGTTGAGTGATAATGGTAAGTTTGTAGATAAAGATTCATCTTTAAAAACTCAGGTTAAAAATAAGGTCAAGAAACCATCTTTATATAAAGTTCTTATTTTAAACGATGACTATACTCCTATGGAATTTGTTATTTACCTTTTAAAAAGTTTTTTTAATAAAAGTAATGAAGAGGCAACAAAAATAATGCTTCATGTTCATCAAAATGGTATAGGTGTTTGTGGGGTTTTTTCTTATGAGATTGCTGAAACAAAAGTTATTCAGGTTCTTGACACTTCAAGAAAAAATAACCACCCTCTACAATGTACAATGGAAAAAGCATAAATGACTTCATTTTCTCAAACACTAGAAGAAACACTGCAGAGATCAATTGACTTTGCTGCTCAAAATAAACATGAGCATGTTACAATTGAGCATCTTTTATTTTCACTCCTTGACGATAAGGATGCGTATAAAGTTTTAATGGCATCTAATGTAGAAATTAATCTACTTAAAGATGAATTAATAGAATTTATCAATAAGCAGGAATATTTAATAAGCGGAGAACAGGGCGGTGTTCCAGAACCTACAGCTGGTTATAGGACTGTTGTAACAAGAGCAGCTATTCACGTTCAGCAATCGGGTGGACAAGAGGTTAATGGAGGGAATGTCCTTGTTGCTATTTTTTCTCAACAAGAAAGCTACTCAGTTTATTTATTAGAAAAACAAGATATGACTCGTTATGACGCTGTTCAGTTTTTAGCTCATGGAATTAAAAAGAATCAAACTTTTACTTCTTTTCAATCAGAGCTAAATGATGACCAGAATTCATATGAGGGTGAGGATGAGGATTCCTCCTCCTCAAAGGAAAGTGCTCTCGATTCATTTTGTGAAAACCTTAATGAAAAAGCAAAAAAACAGTTAATTGACCCATTAATAGGAAGGTCAACCGAGGTTAATCGTTTAATTCAAATATTAAGTAGGCGAAGGAAAAATAACCCCCTCCTAGTAGGTGATCCTGGGGTTGGTAAAACAGCAATAGTCGAGGGTTTAGCTTTTAGAATAATTGAGAAGGATGTTCCTGATGTCATTAGCAATACTTTAATATTTTCTCTAGATATGGGCTCTATTCTTGCTGGGACTAGGTACAGGGGTGATTTTGAGGAAAGAATTAAAGCTGTATTAAAGGAAATTGAGGCTCTTGACGACGCTGTTCTTTTTATCGATGAAATTCACACTGTAATTGGTGCTGGAGCAACTTCTGGCGGCTCTATGGATGCCTCAAACCTCTTAAAGCCATCCCTTCAAGGACAGCAATTACGATGCATAGGGTCTACGACTTACAAAGAGTACAGGCAATTTTTTGATAAGGATAGGGCTTTATCAAGACGTTTTCAAAAAATAGATGTCGAAGAGCCAAGTATTCCCGATACAATTAAGATTTTAATGGGTTTAAAATCAAGGTTTGAAGTATTTCACGGTTTAAGGTACTCGAATGAAGCTATAAAAACTGCAGTTGAGTTATCTTCTAGGTATATGAGCGATAGAAAACTTCCAGATAAAGCAATTGATGTTATTGATGAGACAGGGGCTTCACAAAAACTTAAATCTTTATCGAAGAGAAAAAAAACTATCAATCAAAAAGATATTGAACAAACAATATCCACGATGGCTAGAATTCCTTCTAAGCACATAACGAGGGATGACAGTGAAAAACTGAAAGATCTAGACAAGTCATTGAAAAGATTCATATTTGGCCAAGACAATGCTATTGATGAAGTTGTAGCTTCAATTAGATTATCCCGTGCAGGATTAAGAGATTTACAAAAACCAATAGGTTCTTACCTCTTTACTGGTCCCACGGGAGTCGGAAAAACTGAGTTAGTTAGGCAACTTGCTTCCGTATTAAGTATTGAATTACTTAGGTTTGATATGTCTGAATATATGGAGCGTCATACTGTTTCCCGCCTAATTGGGGCACCCCCTGGTTATGTTGGCTTTGATCAAGGTGGTTTATTAACAGACGGAGTTGACCAGAATCCTTACAGTATTGTTTTGTTAGATGAAATTGAAAAGGCTCATCCCGATATTTTTAACATACTTCTTCAAGTAATGGATCATGGGACATTAACAGATCAAAATGGAAGAAAAGTAGACTTTCGAAATACCATCATAATCCTTACAACTAATGCCGGAGCATCTGAACTTGCAAAACCTGCATTAGGCTTTAACAGGGGTGAAAGAGTTGGTGAGGATACTGATGCAATAGAAAAACTTTTTAATCCAGAGTTTAGAAATAGATTGGATTCCATTATTTCTTTTAATTCACTTCCTGACTATGTTATTGAAAAAGTTGTTGAAAAATTTATCCTTGAGTTAGAATCTCAATTGGATAATAAAAATGTTTTTATTAATATTTCTAGCGAAGCTGCTAATTGGCTTGGTAAAAAAGGCTATGATCACAATATGGGCGCAAGACCTCTGTCGCGATTAATTCAAGAGAGAGTTAAAAAACCTATTGCCGAAGAGATACTCTATGGTGTCCTTGAAAAAGGTGGAACTGTTGATGTTTCTTTGAAGAAAGGTGAATTAAACTTTAAGTATAAGTTATTAAAAAATAAAGATAAAAATAAAAAAGAATTAATAAAGAATTAAAATTTTAAAAATTATCTATTATTTTTTGCGCCTCTTTTTTTAATACCTCAGGATCACTTACTTTCGAAGAATGAAACTGATAATTTAGACCTTCAGCCCTTTGTATTATATGAAAGTGAAGATGAAAAACTGTTTGGCCTGCTTCAGCACCATTTAATTGTAAAATCATAACACCGCTTGGTGAATAAACCTTTTTTATTGATCTAGCAATTTTTTGAGTAGCATCAAGAATATGAGGGAAGTATTTTGGCGGAAGTTCTAAAAAATCCTTTGTTTTATACTTTGGTATTACGAGAGTATGGCCTGGTGACTGCGGCATTACATCCATAAATGCTAAAATAAAATCATTTTCTAATACTTTTACACATTCCGCATCACCGCTAAGTATTTTAGAAAATATATTTTGATCATTATAAGACATTTAATTCTCTTTTTTATATGGAAGGTAACTTTCTAACATTTTTTTACTTTTTTCAACCTCTCCATCCTCATATTTCAAGTATTGCTCTACGGCATCAGAAAAATTTCTTTCTTTCATCCAGTGCGCTGAGTAAGTTATCTCAGGAGAGTAACCCCTGGCTATCTTATGAGTACCCTGTGCTCCTGCCTCAACATATTTATATTTATTAGAAATGGCATATTCAATTGCTTGATAATAACAAAGTTCAAAGTGAAGGAATTTGTGATCTTCGGTGCAGCCCCAGTTTCTTCCGTAAAGCCTATCTCCGCCAATAAAATTTAATGCACCAGCAATATAGTGGTCATTTTTTTTTGCCATTATAAGCAGTAAATTATCTTTCATTGTATCGCCTATAATTTTAAAAAAATCCTTATTTAAATAAGCCTGTCCCCACTTTCTTATTGTTGTATCAAGGTAAAAATTATAAAAATAATCCCAATGATACTTTTGAATATCCTTACCTTCTATGTGTTCAATTTCAATTAAACTTTCTTCAAATGTAGATCTTTCTTTTTTAATATTTTTTCTTTTTCTTGATGTTAAGGTTGATAAAAATTCATCAAAATTTTTGTAATTATTATTTTTCCAATGAAATTGCTGATCCTTTCTTGTCAGCCAGCCGAGTTCTTTGAGAATATCAGATTCTTTTTTTGTTAGAAATGTTACATGTGCAGATGATGCATTAGTCTTCTTAGTTAGTTTTGATAGTTCATATGAAAGCTCTGAGATAATATTTGTATCTTTCATTCTATCCTTCACTAAAAATCTTCTCCCCGTTACTGGTGTAAATGGAATTGAGACTTGAATCTTTGGATAATAAGATCCCCCTGATCTTTGATATGCATTCGCCCATTCATGGTCAAATACATACTCGCCATTCGAATTATTTTTAATAAATGATGGAACGCATCCCAAAAGCTCACCTTTATTGTTTTCAGCCAGAAGATATGTTGAGAACCACCCTGTATCATTGTTGATAGATTGACTGACCTCTAGTGCGTTTAAAAATTCATAGCTAACAAAGGGATTATATGGAGAATCATTAGTGTTTGCGCAATTATTCCATTCATTTTTATTGATTTTGGATAATGATCTTTCAATTTTAAATTTAAAGTTATTCATTAATAATTTTAATTATTAATTTCAAAAATAGCATCAATTTCTACAGCCATGCCAAGGGGTAAAGAATTTGCCCCAACAGCAAATCTTGAATGCCAACCATTTTGCCCAAATATATCAATCATTAGCCTAGAGGCTCCTTCAATGACCATAGCTTGATCTGTGAATTTATCATCACAATTTACAAAGCCACCTAACTTAATACATTTATTTATCTTGTTTAAGTCCCCGCAAGCAACTTTTGCTTGAGCTAGAATCATCTCTCCGCACAATCTAGCGGCATTTTGACCTTCCTCAATTGTTAAATCTACACCAACTTTTCCTGTTATCAATTTTCCATTACTGAAGGGGCCTTGCCCAGAAATGAATAAGAGATTATTTGATAAAGTAAATGGTGAATAACTTGCCACTGGAGCTGCTGGATTTGGCAACCCTATGTTTAGCTTAGTTAATATATCTTCAATTTTCTCTGATTTCTCTGACATTTCTTCCTCGTTTATATTGATTATATTGATCTTCCTTTTTTTATTACACTTTCACCAAATTTATTTCTTATATTATCAATTGCATATTCAATTTTTGCATTTTTAGTTTTTGAAACATTAATTAAATCATAAAGATCACAGAGACTGGTGTCTTCTAAGTTTGATAGCCCTACGCCAATTAATCTATATTTTTCTTTATTATTCTGACTATCTAAAAGCTTTTTTGAATGTTGAAAAATTAATTCTCCTATTTGTGTTGGTTGCTCGATAGTACATGATCTTGTTATAAGTTTAAATTCATTTGTTTTTAACTTAAGGGTTATAGTCTGTCCCCCTAATCCCTTGTCTTTTGATCTTTTTGATACTTTTTCGCACAGAAGCCATAATTTTTTTTCTAGTATTTTTTTATTACCTATATCATTCTCAAATGTAGTTTCATGACTAATACTTTTCATTTGCCTTTGAGGAATAACATTCCTTAAGTCTTTCCCTTCAGAAAGTGAAAAAATATGAGAACCAATTGATCCATAACGATTAATGATTTCTTTTAGATCAATCTCTCTAATTTGCCCTATGGTTATTATCCCATCATCATTTAGTTTTCGTTTTAAAACCTTACCAACACCCCATAAAATTTCGACAGGTTGATTTTTTAAAAAATTCTTTGTTTCGTTTACTCCTAACACTGAAAAACCTTTTGGTTTATCTAGTTCAGAGCATATTTTTGCTAAAAATTTATTATATGAAAGCCCTATTGATACTGAAATACCTACCTCTTTAGTTATTTTTTTAGAAAGCTCTGCTAAAAGTTCGGCAGGGATTTTCTTATGTAATTTTCTTGTACCCGATAAATCTAAAAATGCTTCATCCAGAGAAATTGGTTCAATTAAAGGGGTTATTTCATTCATTAGAGAGTGTATTTTTTTTGATGCATCTCTATATTTATTTATATTAGGTTTAATTACAATTGCCTTAGGACAAAGTTCTAATGCTTTATACATTGGCATAGCAGATCTAACTCCCTTTACCCTGGCCAAGTAACATGCTGTTGATACAACACCTCTTTTTCCTCCGCCAATAATAACTTCAGAGTTCTTTAATCTCGGATTGTCTCTTTTTTCGATTGAAGCATAAAATGCATCACAATCAACATGAGCAATGTTTAATTTTTCAATTTCATCATGATTTATAATTTTTAGTGATTTGCAGTTTTCGCAATATGATATCTTGCTGTTAAAT
Organism: Hyphomicrobiales bacterium; assembly: GCA_028339975.1. Taxonomy (GTDB): domain Bacteria; phylum Pseudomonadota; class Alphaproteobacteria; order MED-G09; family MED-G09; genus MED-G09. Next base: position 129,764 of record JAOLDG010000002.1, read on the forward strand.
GTTGAAAAGCAGTCTCTGCATAATGATAAAATATTTTGTTTAGCTTTCTCTTTTTTCATTTTCCATTAAATACTCTAGAATTAATTTTTCTATCTCGGTCCATTTACTAAGTCTATATTTGATATGTTTTGGTGTCATCATTAACTTATCTAATCTGCTATCTTGAACAAAATGTATACAAGTCGAATCTTTATATTCTTTTGAAACTGAGTCTACATTTTGAGGAAGGTCATCTATAAAAAAAACTGGTGCTAGCATATCATTACAGATTTCTGCTACCACAGGTCCCTTTAATCCACTACTTGTTATAACTGGATAATCCATGTTATTTTTTCTTAGGGCCTTAATCCTACTGCTCCTTTCTTTTGATGATATATTTGTTAAAATAATAATCTGACATTTTTTTGATAAGTATTTTAAACTTTTTGCAGCACCCTGGATCGGCATTAAGTGTTCAGTCTCTTCTTTAAAGAATCTGGGCATTAAGTTAGTCATGGTTTCTTCTTTAAGGTATTCATCCGTGCTTATTTTTTTAATATTTCCGTTTAATCTTGGCTTTGATAAGTCTAGGTACAAACCATTTTTTAGTAAAAATTTCTCAAATCCAACAAGAAACATAAACAGAACTTCATCTGCATCAGATATTATTAAAGGTTTGTTTGGATTTATTTTAATAGAATTTATCTGCCTTAAAGTTTCTTCAGAGATAAATTTTTTTTGATTTTTATTTTTTAGGTTTTTAGGAATTATTTTATTTTGCCTTCTTTGAACTCTACATGTTTACGCACTACTGGGTCATATTTTTTTACAACCATTTTATCAGTCATTGTTCGAGAGTTTTTTTTGGCAACATAGTAATAACCAGTTCCTGCTGTGCTATTAAGTTTAATTTTAATTGTCGCTGCTTTAGCCATAATGAATTCCTTATCAACCGGAAATTAAGTATTATTACCTTTTAGTCAAGTTATTTAATTTCAGTTATTAATCTATGTTCTTGTCTATATCTCCAAAAAACTGGATTACTATTAATTTCATTCCCTTTATTAATTCTCTTGTCTATTTCTTGAAGAATAAATTCAGTTATATCAAACATTGGAAGCTCTAATCCTTTTTTAATTTCTACATACTCTAGCTTATCTAGCTCTCCGTTCCCCTTGATTCTTCCAGTAAAGCATTCTGAAGGTGCTACAAAGAATTTTGTATCAAATCTCATATGTCTGGATAATGGAGTTATTGCTCTTCCGAGAACCCACATTTCCCTAATATCATTGCTAAGTAGCTTTAGATTTGTTTCCTCTTGAGTTTCTCTAATTGCTGTATGTATTAGGGCCTCGCCAAGCCGAGATTCCGCCCTCAACAGCTTAAGATTTTTGATCATCCTATTATTAATTTTATATTTTTTTAGTGTTGATAAATCATTTTTATCTAATTTTCCGCCAGGAAAAACCCACATTCCTGGAGCAAAACGAGCTTCATCAGGTCGTTTACCCATTAAAATATGTAGTTTCTTATTTTTAATTTTAGTAATTATTAATGTTGCTGCCGGCTTTGGTCTAATAATTTTTACCATATTGATAATTACTTTTTCTTTTTAGGCTTATTTAGAAGATCAATTGCAATTTCAAGAGTTATATCTTCTGGTGAACTATCTTTCGAAATACTAACATTTTTCTTACCATGTTTTACATATGGACCATATTTTCCATCCATAAGATTTACAGGTTTTTTATCTTTTGGATGATTTCCTAATTCTTTTAGTGTTTTACTTCCTCTTCCCCTACCTGGATTTGATCTTTTTTCCTCAATTAAATCTACAGCTCTATTCAAACCAATTGTAAATAACTCATCGACATTTTGAAGATTAGCATAAACCCCCTCGTGAAGAAGGTAAGGACCAAATCTTCCTAAAGCACCTGAGATTTCTTTATTATCCTCAGGGTGAAGGCCTATAACTCTTGGAAGTGATAGAAGGTCTATGGCCTTTTCTAAATTTAAGTCTGCTGGATCAATAGTTTTGGGAATAGAAGATCTTTTTGGTTTTATTTCCTTATCCTCCCCATCTCCTATTTGAACATAAGGTCCATATCTTCCAATTAAAAGATGAATATCTTCATCAGTTCCGGGGTATTTTCCTAAAATTTTTGCCTCGACATTTTGACCAGCTGATCCAAATGATCTTGTATATTTACAATCAGGATAGGATGAACAACCAACAAAAGCACCATTTCTACTTGTTTTAAGACTTAATTCACCACCATCACACTTTGGGCAATTCCTATTAACATCTCCATTTTCATCTTTAAAGACATGATGCCCAATGCTTTCATTTAGAGTATCAAGGATTTCTCTAGTTCTTAGCTCTAAAGCAGAATTTGCACAAACACTAAATTCCTTCCAGAAACTATCAAGGAACTCTCTCCAATCAACCTCTCCATTCGAAACTTTGTCTAAATTTTTCTCTAGATCGGCCGTAAAATTATAACTTACATATTGTTTAAAGAAATTTTCTAAGAAAGAGGAAAGCAATCTTCCCTTGGCTTCTGGGTGAAAATATCGATTTTCTATCCTGACATATTGCCTTTCTTGTAGAACGGATATTATCGATGCATATGTTGATGGACGTCCTATTCCTTTTTCTTCTAGTGATTTTACTAGAGTGGCTTCAGAATATCTTGGTGGAGCCTTGGTAAAGTGTTGATTATCCTCAATAGTAATTTTATTTAATGACTGACCTTTTTCAAGTTTTGGTAATTCTTGTGCTTCTTCCTTAGATGAATCTTTGCTTCCTTCCTCATAAAGTGTTCTAAACCCACTGAATAAAGTAACAGTTCCTGATACTCTTAAATTTATATCCGCTTTTTGATTAGTTATATTTATTGTTGTTCTTAATCCTTTCCAGTTCTCCATTTGACTGGCTAAAGTTCTTTTCCAAATTAATGCATAAAGATCTTTTTCTTCTTTAGAAAAATCACCATTCATTCTTTCTGGATTTATATTTGAATCAGTAGGTCTTATTGCTTCATGAGCTTCTTGTGCATTAGTTACCTTACTTGAATATAAATTAAATCCTTTAGGTACATATTCATTGCCAAATGTTTTATCAATTGTTGACCTTATTTCATTAATTCCCTCTTCACCAATTTGAACTCCATCAGTCCTCATATAGGTTATAAGACCATTTTGATACAATCTTTGCGCAACTTGCATAGTATTTTTTGCAGACATTCCTAGCTTCCTAGAAGCCTCCATCTGAAGTGAAGAGGTTATGAATGGAGGAGAAGGTTTCCTTGATACTTCTTTTTCTTCAATTTCTTTAACAATAAAATCTGATGAATCTAGTTTTGATTTTATTTTTTCAGCGCCATCAGTATTTTTAATATCAAATTGTTCTAACTTTTTTCCATCGAAATGAGTTAGTGATGCTTTAAAAGGAGAGTGATCCATATAGGATAACAATGCATTTATTGACCAGTATTCTCTTGGATCAAAAGACTCAATTTCAATTTCTCTCTCACAGAGCAACCTTAAAGCGACAGACTGAACTCTTCCTGCAGATCTAGCTCCTGGAAGCTTTCTCCATAAAACAGGTGATAGAGTAAAACCAACTAAATAATCCAGCGCTCTTCTAGCTAAATAAGCATCAACAAGCTCAGTATCGAGCTCTCTAGGATTTGCAATAGCCTCAGTAACAATTTTTTTTGTTATAGCGTTAAATGTTACGCGAGATACTTCCTTGCCTTTAAGGCTTCCTTTTTCTTCTAGAGCCTGAAGAACATGCCATGCAATTGCCTCACCTTCACGGTCTGGGTCTGTGGCAAGAATTAAAGAACTTGCACTTTTCAAGGCATCTTGAATTATTTTAGTTTGTTTTTTCCCTTTGGCATCCATCTCCCAAAGCATTTCAAAATTATTATCAGGTTGAACAGACCCTTCGGATGAAGGGAGATCTCTAATATGACCGAAAGATGCAATTACCTTGTAATCTGAACCTAGGTAGCCTTCAATGGTCTTTGCTTTAGCTGGTGATTCAACTACAACTACATGCATTTTAAGCTCCCTTTAATAAGAAAAAAACCATATTTTGATATTCAATAAGTCAAACTTCATATGATAATTCAAGAAAATTTTTTATTTTTTAAATTAGAACATCTTAATTTTAGGTTCTTCGCCCTTTAAAATTCTAACAATATTTAACTTATGTCGAAAGAATGAATTTATTGTCATTATGAAAAAAACATAACTTATCAAATTATTATCCTGGATAAAAAAAGAAATAATTGGAATAAAAGATATTGTTATTAAGGATGAAATTGAGGATATTTTAGAAGCTAGTAATGAAATTACCCATATTAGTACAAATCCAATTCCTAGAACCGGAGATACTGCAAAACAAATTCCAAGATATGTTGAAATCCCTTTTCCTCCTTTAAACTTTAGCCAGACAGGAAAATTGTGACCTAAAAAAGAAAAAAGCGCTGCTAAAGCCAATAATTGTGAATTAAAACCAAAAATTATAACTGGCAAAGCACCCTTTAGAGCATCTAGGGCGAGAGTGATTATTGCTAAGCTTTTTGAGCCAGACCTTAACACATTTGTTGCCCCTATATTTCCAGACCCTTCTTTTGTGATATCAATTTTATTAAAATACTTTGTAAGCATATAACCACTGGGAAAAGATCCAGATAGATAGCTAACAAGGATTGTAAAAAAATATAAAAATATAAGGTTTAAAATTGTCATTTTAATATATAAGTAATCTGAAAGGTAAAAACGTGCAACATCTTCTGTCAGTAAACGATATGAATGAAAATTTTATTTTTGATATCTGGTCAAAGGCTAGCGATCAAAAGGAAAATTTCTCTAATGTATTGAAAAGTAAAATTTTAACAAATCTTTTTTATGAACCCTCCACAAGAACATCATCATCTTTTTACAGCGCTATGGTTAGGCAGGGTGGTTCCGTAATACCTATAAATAATGTTAAGTTCTCTAGTGCCATAAAAGGAGAAAGCCTAGAAGATACAATTATCACAATGGGGACTATGAGTGATTGTATAGTTTTACGTCACCCTGAGATTGGCTCTTCTATTAAGGCTGCAAACATCAGCTCTGTTCCAATAATTAACGCCGGCGATGGAGAAGGAGAGCATCCAACCCAAACCTTGTTAGATGGTTTTACTATTTTTTATAATAATAATAAAAATATAGATAATCTAAGAGTTACGATGGTGGGAGATCTAAAAAATGGAAGAACAGTAAAGAGTCTTGTAAAGTTATTATCTCGTTATTCAGGAAATCATTTTAATTTTGTTAGTCCGGCGGATCTTAGGTTTCCAAAGGAACTACTTCCAAAAAAATCTTTTCAAACTGAAAGAATTGAAGATGTAATATCTGATACAGATGTATTGTATGTAACAAGGGTACAAACAGAAAGGGGAAGTGATCATCGTTATGCTTTATCAATGAGTCAGCTCAGGTCGCTTCCAGATAATTCGATAGTAATGCATCCTTTGCCTAGGGTAAATGAAATACCCAGGGAGTTTGACCAAGATCCTAGAGCAAAATATTTCGATCAGATGATTTATGGATTATGGTGTCGCATGGTTCTTCTCGAAAACTTTATGAGTTAGAGTTTAAAAAATCCAGGAAACTTTGTAAAATTAGATTTGCAGCTATCTTATCAATAACCTTTCCTCTTTTTTTTCTTGATATATCAGCTTCAATTAAAGATTTTTCTGCTGCTACAGTTGAAAGTCTCTCATCCCAAAGTAAGATTGGAATATCAATAGTCTTAGAAATATTAGCAATAAATGATCTGCTAGACTGAGATTTAGGGCCAAGAGTACCATCCATATTTATTGGATCGCCGACTACAATAGATCCAATATCGAACTCTTTAACCATATCTTTAATGATAATTAAGATTTCTGAGAACTTTTTTTCTTCCAAAACATCATATGGTGATGCAATTTTTTGATTTACATCTGATATTGCCAACCCAATTCTTTTTTTTCCAAGATCTAGACATAAAATAGTCTTATTAAATGGTATTATTTCACGAAAGTTATTTGAATCATCAATCATCACGGGTATAAGTATCAACTGTTAGGGTTTTGATGCAAGTAAGACTTTAATTTTTATAGAATTATTGAGGAGAGCACATGTCCGTTAATGAAGATAATGTAAAAAAAATTGCCAGACTTTCAAAAATCTCATTAAACGATAGTGAGGTTAAGAAGTATTTAACTGATTTAAACCAAATTATCGGCTGGGTTGATCAGCTCAAAGAAGTTGATACAGAAAAAGTCTCTCCAACCTTCTCTTCGTTTGGCGCTGGTGAGGGTATAAAACAAAGAGATGATATTGTAAGTGACGGTGGTTATAGAAAGGAAATAATATCGAATGCACCTAAGTCAGAAGAAGGCTTCTTTTTGGTCCCAAAGGTTATTGATTAATGGCTAACTTAACAAACCTATGTCTTCACGAGGCCAGAGATGGATTGATTAAGAAATCATTCTCTACAAGAGATTTAATCATTGATCATATAGATGCTATGGAATCATCAAGAAATCTAAATGCATTTATAACTGAGACCCCTGAATTGGCATTAAAATCTGCTGATTTATCGGATAAAAATTTTGCAAATCAGAATAATAGACCACTTGAGGGAATACCCTTGGGTATTAAGGATATGTTTTGTACTAAAGATGTTTTAACAACTGCTTCAAGTAAAATGTTGTCTAGTTTTATACCTCCATATGAGTCAACAGTTACGGATAATTTATGGAAGAAAGGTGCAATATTACTAGGAAAATTAAATAATGATGAATTTGCAATGGGTTCATCAAATGAAACAAGTTTCTTTGGTCCAGTCATTAATCCGTGGAAAAAAAATGATAGTACTGAAAGTCTTGTCCCTGGTGGATCCTCTGGAGGTTCAGCTGCATCAGTTGCTGCAGGAGTTGGCGTTGGCTCATTAGGTACCGATACAGGAGGGTCTATAAGGCAACCAGCGGCTTTTACAGGAACTGTTGGCTTAAAGCCTACATATGGAAGGTGCTCTAGGTGGGGTATCATAGCCTTTGCATCATCGCTTGATCAAGCTGGTCCTATTACAAGGAACGTTAAGGATAATGCAATTTTACTTAAAAATATGTGCAGTCATGATTCAAAAGACACAACAAGCTCATCAAAGGAAATACCAGACTTTGAATCCTCTGTTGGGAAAAGTATTAAAGGGCTTAAGGTAGGAATTCCAAGTGAATTTATTCAGGATGGAATGTCTGAGGATATTATTGAGATGTGGACAAAAGGAAAGGAATGGCTCAAGGCTGCGGGTGCAGAAATTATTGATATTTCTCTTCCTAATACAAAATATGCACTCCCTTGCTATTATATTATAGCGCCAGCGGAAGCTTCTTCAAATCTTTCTAGATATGATGGGGTGAGATTTGGTCACTCTGTAAATTCAAACGATATAAACGAAATGTATGAAAAAACTAGATCAGAAGGTTTTGGAGACGAGGTTAAGAGAAGAATTATGATCGGAACTTATGTTTTATCATCTGGTTATTATGACGCATATTATTTGAAAGCACAAAAAGTTAGGTCTTTGATATCTTTAGACTACAGTCAAGCCTTTAATAAGGTCGATGTTTTGTTAACTCCATCAACTCCAAATTCTGCTTTTAATTTAAATGAAAAATGCGATGATCCTTTATCAATGTATTTAAATGATGTTTTTACTGTTCCTGTAAATTTAGCTGGACTTCCCGCAATTTCAATACCTTCTTCAAAGGATAAAAACGGCCTTCCTCTTGGGCTTCAATTAATAGGAAAGCCTTTCGATGAAGAAACTCTTTATTCTTTTGCTAATGTTATTGAGGAATCTTCAAATTTTAAGTCTTTAGATAATAAATGGTGGCTGAAAGATGAATAATTTATTAAAAGGCTCTACAGGTGACTGGGAAATTGTCATTGGGATAGAAATTCATGCACAGATTATTTCTGAATCAAAACTTTTTTCAGGATCTTCAACTATATTTGGATCTGAACATAATACACAGGTTAGCTTTGTAGATGCTGGAATGCCTGGCATGCTACCTGTCATCAATTCGATTTGCGTTGAACAAGCTGTCAAGACAGGACTTGGTCTCAATGCTAAAATTAATAATTTCTCTATTTTTGATAGGAAAAATTATTTTTATCCTGACCTACCTCAGGGTTATCAAATTTCACAGTTTGATCAGCCTATTGTTGGGGAGGGCAAGGTTTTAATTGATCTTGAAGGAAATATTGAGAAAGAAGTTAGGATTGAAAGATTACATTTAGAGCAAGATGCAGGTAAATCACTCCATGATCAACATCCTAGTTATTCTTTTGTTGATTTAAATAGGTCTGGCGTAGCTTTAATGGAAATAGTTTCCATGCCAGATATGAGTTCTTCTGAGGAAGCTCAGGCATATGTAAAAAAAATACGTAATATTATGAAATACCTTCGAACATGTGATGGTAATATGGATGAGGGTTCTTTAAGAGCAGATATAAATGTTTCTGTAAGAAAGCCAGGCGATGATCTCGGTACAAGGTGTGAGATAAAAAATGTAAACTCAATTAAGTTTATTGGTCAAGCTATTGAATATGAAGCAAAAAGACAAATAAAACTTATTGAAGATGGTGAATTAATAAAGCAACAAACTAGATTATTTGATCCAAAAAAAGGTCAAACTAGGTCAATGAGAAGTAAGGAGGAGGCTCATGATTATAGATATTTTCCTGACCCTGATTTATTACCATTAACTTTCACAGATGAATTTGTTGAAAATATAAGAAAGACTCTGCCCGAACTTCCAGATATTAGAAGAAGGAGATTTGTTGATGATTTCAATTTATCTCCTTATGATGCAAGTATATTGGTTTCAGAAAGAGAAACAGCTGACTATTTTGAAATTGCCTCAGAAGGTGTAAATTCTAAATTAGTTTGTAATTGGATTGTTGGTGAATTATTTTCCTTCCTTAACAAGGTAAATAAAACTATTGATCAAAGTCCTATAACACCTCAAAACCTTGGAAAACTTATAAATTTAATAGACGATGGTACAATAACAGGTAGAATTGCAAAAGATATATTTGAAATAATGACTGAAAGTGGGGATGATCCTATTTCTATTGTTGATTCAAATAATATGAGGCAAGTTAGTGATGAAGGTGAAATTGAAAAAATCATAGATTCAATAATTGAGTTAAACCCCGATCAAGTAAAAGCACTTGAGGATAAGCCTAATTTGATGGGCTGGTTTGTTGGCCAGGTTATGAAGGAAACACAAGGGAGAGCTAATCCTCAAAAAGTAAATGACATTTTAAATAGTAAATTATTAAAATAATATTATGAATATGAAGCAAAATAAACCTATAGAACTGTATTATTGGCCAACACCGAATGGTTGGAAGGTTTCTATAATGTTAGAAGAGTGCAATATACCTTATATTTTAAAGCCTGTTAACATTGGTCAAGGTGATCAGTTTAAGCCTAAGTTTTTAAAAATATCACCTAATAATAGAATGCCTGCAATAATTGACCCTTATGGACCTGGCGGTAAATCAATTTCAATATTTGAGTCTGGTGCAATACTTCAGTACCTTGGAAGGAAATCTGGTAAGTTCTATCCCAAAAATGAAAGAAGTCGAGTAAAGGTTGATGAGTGGATTTATTGGCAAATGTGCGGTTTAGGTCCAATGGCCGGACAAGCCCATCATTTTCGTCAATATGCTCCCATGAAAATTAAGTATGCTATCAAGCGCTATACCGATGAAGTCAATAGACTTTATGGTGTTATGGACAGGCAATTAAAAAACAATGAGTATTTAGCAGGGCGTTATTCAATTGCTGATATAGCATGTTGGGGTTGGGTTATTCCATGGAAGAATCAAGGTCAAAAGCTCTCAGATTTCCCCAACTTAAAAAGATGGTTTGAGCAAGTTGGAAAAAGGTCAGCAGTTATAAAAGGATTTGCAGCTGGCAAGGAAATGAGAAAACAGCTTCTATCTGAAAATACAAAAGAAGCAAAAAGGGCCAAATCAATTCTTTTTAATCAGAGGGCTAGGAAAATTTAATGAATGAGCGTTTAGAGAATTTAATTAATTTATTAGATATTGAAAGAATTGAGGAAAACCTTTTCAGAGGTGAGAGTCCAAGTGATAGATGGCAAAGAGTCTTTGGGGGTCAGGTTATTGGGCAAGCATTAGTTGCTGCAAGTAGAACTGTTGAAAATAGAGTGTGCCATTCTTTGCACGCCTATTTCTTAAGAGCTGGAGACCCTAAAGTACCAATTTTATATGAAGTTGACCGATCGAGAGATGGAAGATCTTTTACATCAAGAAGAGTTGTAGCCGTTCAAAACGGAAAAAAAATATTTAATATGTCTGCATCATTTCAAATTAAAGAGGATGGATTAAATCATCAAGATTTAATGCCCGATGTTGATAATTTTGATGATTTACCCTCGGAGTATGATTTAAGAAAAAAAATTATTAATAGTGTTCCTGATGAATATAAGGATAGTTTTAATAAGGAATGGCCGGTTGAAGTTAGACCAATTGATCCAGTTGACTTAATGAATCCCGAACCTAAAGTTCCAAAGAACTTAATTTGGTTTAGAGCTAAATCTTCTTTACCTGACAATGTCTCACTTCATCAATGCGTTCTGGCCTATATGTCGGATATGTCTCTCTTAGACACATGTACTAATCCTCATGGAATAAATTTTATGAGTAAGAATCTTAGATCTGCTAGCTTAGACCATGCCATGTGGTTTCATAGACCATTTAAAGCCGATGAATGGCTTCTATATAGTCAAGACAGCCCGTCTGCATCTGGCGCAAGGGGATTTAATAGGGGTAGTATTTTTGATACATCAGGAAATCTTATAGCATCTGTGGCGCAAGAAGGGCTTATTAGGGTTATTAAGCCCTAGAGTTAACCTGCATCTAAAAGATTCAGAAGTTCAGCAGCTGCATCTACAATATTTGTTCCAGTTGCAAAAATCGCAGACGCTCCTGATTCAATCAATTCATTAAAATCATCTTTTGGTATTACCCCTCCAACAACAATATGAGTTTTACCTAAACCTCTGGTATTTAACTCATCTTTAAGTTGAGGTACTAAAGTTAAATGTCCGGCAGCGAGTGAGGATGCTGCCACAATATCAGATTTAGTCTCCAGAACTTGATCGGCCACCTCTGATGGTGTTTGAAACAGTGATCCAACCTCTATATCAAAGCCCATATCAACTAGGGCGCTTGCAACAACTTTCTGACCCCTGTCATGACCATCCTGACCAAGTTTTGCTATGTAAACCTTAGGTTTTTTATTTATTTTAATTTCGTAATCCTTCGTTCTCTTTCTAATAAAATCAATACTGTCAGAAGAGAAGTTTTTAGCATAAGTATCCTTTATGAGCGTTACCTTTGCTTTGTGACGATCCCAAACAGTTTCAAGGGCAAATGATATTTCTCCAACAGTTGCTCCAACTCGAGCTGCATTTACAGCTAACTCAAGAACATTTTTACCTTCTTGTATTCCTTTTGTAATTTCTTCAAGCTTTCTATTAACGTCGGAGCTATTCCTCTCAGATTTAAGTTTTTTTAGTCTTTTTAGCTGACTTGAAAGGACTTGAGAGTTATCAACTTTTTTAATATCAATTTTCTCTTCCTCATTATCTGATAATGTAAATTTATTAACCCCGACAACAGTTTGCTCATTTGAATCAATTTTAGCTTGAATTTTAGTAGCAGACTCTTCTATGCGCATTTTAGGTATATTCTTTTCTATCGCATCAGTCATACCGCCATAATCATTAATTTCCTTCATATGATTAAGTGCTTTTTTTGCTAAATCAGATGTTAATTTTTCAATAAAAAATGAACCACCCCATGGATCAATAACATCACATGTTCCTGTTTCATTTTGAATAAATAATTGAGTATTTCTAGCAATTCTAGCAGAAAAATCAGTTGGAAGGGCTATGGCCTCATCAAAGCTATTTGTATGTAATGACTGAGTGTGGCCATGTGTGGCAGCCAACGCCTCTATGCATGTTCTTGTAATATTATTCAATGGATCTTGGGCGGTTAAAGACCAACCTGATGTTTGGCAGTGGGTTCTAAGCGCTAATGACCTTGGATCTTTTGGTTTAAATTCCCTTATTAAGTTTGCCCATATCAACCTTCCAGCTCTCATTTTTGCTATTTCCATAAAATAATCCATACCTATTGCCCAGAAGAAAGATAATCTAGGTGCAAATGCATCTATATCAATTCCAGCCTTTATTCCTGCTTTAACATATTCTAAGCCGTCAGCAATGGTATATGCTAACTCAAGGTCAGCAGACGCTCCGGCCTCTTGCATATGATAACCTGAAATTGATATTGAATTAAATTTTGGCATATTCATCGAGGTATATTGAAATATATCTGAGATTATTCTCATAGATGGTTTGGGAGGATATATGTATGTATTTCTTACCATAAATTCTTTTAATACATCATTTTGGATAGTACCTTTTAGTTGATCTGAAGTAACGCCTTGCTCTTCAGCTGCAACAATAAATAAAGCCATTATAGGAACTACTGCGCCATTCATTGTCATTGATACTGACATTTTATCCAAAGGAATATCTTTAAACAACACTCTCATATCAAGAATAGAATCTATTGCAACTCCAGCCATACCAACGTCACCAGAAACTCTTGGGTGGTCTGAATCATACCCCCTATGTGTGGCAAGGTCAAAAGCTATAGATAGCCCCATTTGACCATTTTCTAAATTTTTTTTATAAAAAGCATTTGAATCTTCTGCGGTAGAAAAACCAGCATACTGTCTTACTGTCCAAGGCTTATTGGCATACATAGTTGGGTAGGGGCCTCTAATAAATGGATCAATTCCTGGCATTGAATTTATGTGGTTTAAATGAGTGGTATCACTTTTTAGATAAAATGATTTCAAGTCAATACCTTCAAGTGTTGATTGTGTATTAGATTTATCATTTAAAATACTGTTATCAATGATATTTAAGTCTAAAAATGAATCAGAGAATGTATCAAATTTACTCACTATAAAACCTCCTCAAATGGCCTAACACTTATAGGATTAGAGTCTGGGTCCTCAAAAATATTAACACCAATTTTTTTTACTTTTTTATCTAAAATATCTTGTTCGTTCTTTTTTCTATTTTCCCTTAATTCATTAACGAAAGATTCAGAAGTTAACAAAGAATCGATTCCTCCACTTTTTTGAGCACTCTTAATATTATCCCATGCATTTTGCGTGATATCATTTGTAAGCTTCTCTATGAAAAATGAACCTCCTGCAGGGTCTTGAACTCTTGAAATTCTAGATTCCTCTTGAAGTATTATATGAGTATTTCTTGTTAATCTTTTTATAAAGTCCGGAGCTTGTCCAAGCTTTTGAGTGATATTATCGCAGACTATTCTTTCCACGCCTCCAATAGAGGATGCTAGAGCTGCAGTTGTTATTCTTAATTGATTAACCCAGGGGTCTTCTTTGAATATTATTCCTGATGATGAACGAGAGGTTATGTGAAGTTTTCCATTTACATCAAAATGTTTAAATATATTGCTAAATATTATACGTAGCGATCGAATTTTAGCAATCAGAGCAAAAAAATGAGTATTAGCTGATATTGTTACATATATATTTTGTGTATTTATACTGTTTGTTTCTGAGTGCTTTAGCACCTCAAGATAGCTTAATGCAATTAATTCAATTTCCTTTGATAAACCAGCGCCAACATCATTCCATAATGAGCCGTCAAAATGTATTATTTCCAGCATAGGAAATTTACCTCGAACTTCAGAGTCTATCTTTAAGGTTTCCCTTAATATATCTTTATGTTGAATTATTTTACCAAATTTTTCTTTTGAGAATTCTTTTAACCATAAATTTATAACAATTGGATCAATTTGATAACCACCAAGTGGTTCTTCTTGTTTCGAGCTTTTCCAGTTGTCCAAGTAGGATATATACTCTTCTATTCTATCCATTGGATTCTTAAGGTTTTTAAAGTAAACAGGTGCTAATGAGAGATCAACATTATTTAATATAGAGCTTAATGATTCTTTATTAAAAGTTGCAAGCTCTAATGAACCGCTGCCCCTTTCTAATTCATTTATAATTCTGGAATTTAAGACTTTTGAGTCATTTGAGTGATCTATGCTGGAACAAATATACCAAGGCATGTATTGGTTTCTATTATTTGTTAAACCTCTTCTGGAAGATAGGCTGTAATCTTCTTTAATATCTTCAATTGTATATAAAGGTTTAGTGTGAATATTTTCATCCAAGATTTTTTCTAAATCTTTGATATTTTTATCTTTAAGGGAAGCGTTTGCGACTTTTTCCCAATCTTCTAACTTAACTGAAGATGCATTTAAATATTTATCTATATTTTTTGTCATAAAGATACCTATACGATATTTTTCATTTATATAATATAAATAGGGTATAAACTTTTATAGTAATAATAGTAATATTTTTTATAAAATGCTACTTCATTAGCTAACTTAAGGAAAGAGTCATTAATAATGAAAAATCTATTTGTTAACCCTGGCTTCCTAGTCAATTACTTAAAACCACTTTCTTCTTGGTTTGGAGCGATAGCAGTAGCGTTGGTTGGGATTGGACTTTGGTTTTCATTTTACAACTCTCCCATTGACTATCAACAAGGAAATGCCGTCCGCATAATGTATATACATGTTCCCTCGGCTTGGATGGGAATGGGTATTTATGCATTTATAGCATTGTCCAGTTTCTTTGGATTAGTTTATGGTCATGTTGTAGCTTTTTCTTTAGCAAAGGCAGCAGCTCCTATTGGAGCAACATTCACAGCAATTTGCTTAGTATCTGGATCAGCATGGGGTAAACCTATGTGGGGAACATGGTGGGTTTGGGATGCAAGACTAACCTCAGTCTTAATCTTATTTTTCTTCTATATTAGCTATATAATTTTTTCTAAATCATTTAGTGATTTCTCTAAAGGTGAAAAGTTTTCGTCATTTTTATCGATTATTGGGCTAATTAATCTCCCAATAATAAAATTTTCAGTAGATTACTGGAATACCCTTCACCAACCAGCAAGTATATCAAAAATTGGATCTCCGTCTATACATGTTGATATGCTAATTCCTCTTGTTATAATGTTTTTTTCTTTTATTTTTATATTTCTCCATCTTCTTGTTGTTAGGCTCCAGCTTGAGCTTAATAATAGAAGGTTGAATTTAAAAAATATGAAATCATATGAGGAATCTTAAATGATAGATTATAGTTTTTATATAATAATTTCTTATTTATCAGCCTTTTTTGGTTTGTTTATTTTATTTATATTTTCTTATAAAGATTTTTTAATTTCTAATAGAAAAATTAGAAATATGGAAAAATTAAAGTGAATAAAAGTAAAGATAGAATAATAATGATATCTTTTTTGCTGATAGTTTCAGCTACATCTTTATTTCTTATTTTGTTTGCGTTAAGGGATAACGTCATTTTTTTTTATTCCCCATCTGAAGTACAAAAAAAATTCTACAATAATGAAATTAATAATGAATCACTTGTCAGGTTAGGCGGTCTCGTTCTTGATAAAAGCCTTCATAGGGACAAAGAGGGGAATATCTACTTTATAATTACTGATCTTAAAAAAGAAATTAATGTTCTTTTTTCAGGAATTCTTCCCGATCTATTTAGAGAGGGCCAAGGAGTGATAGCTCAAGGGTATGTCGAAAAATATAATTTAAAAGATGATAATGATTTGTTAGAAAATAATTTAAGATTAAGGGCATCTTCAGTTTTAGCTAAGCATGATGAAAACTATATGCCACCAGAGGTCTTGGATATTTTGGAAGGGGTTTCAACTAATGATGGTTAGCTTTGCAAATTTATCTATTATTTTGGTTATTCTGCTTTCTCTGTTCCAATTTCTTGTTCCTGTTTTTTTCTTAAAAAGAAAAAATTTAACAATAACTAATTTAGTCCCTTTTATAGCTTTATTAAACTTCTTTCTTCTAACTATTTCATTTTTTATCTTAATATTGTCATACGTTAATTCAGATTTTTCAGTATTCAATGTTTGGTCAAATTCTCATACATCAAAACCACTTATTTATAAAATATCAGGCTCGTGGGGAAATCACGAAGGATCAATGCTTCTATGGTGCTGGGTTATGTCCTTTTATGGTTTTTTAGTATCATTAAATTTACAAAAACTTTCTTATGATTTTAAAATAAGAATTTTAATGTTTCAGGGTATTTTATGTTTTGGCTTTGTATTGTACCTATTCTTTGGATCTAATCCATTTCTTAGGCTGTATCCCGCTCCAGATGAGGGAGTTGGATTAAATCCTCTTTTACAAGACCCGGGTCTAGCATTTCACCCACCTTTTTTATATCTCGGCTATGTTGGTCTATCAATTGTATGGTCTTTTGCTTTATCTGGATTGTTTAATAAAAATTTTGATAGAAGTTGGGCAAAGAATACGAAGCCATGGGTCCTATTGTCATGGGTTTTCTTAACTATTGGAATTACATTGGGATCGTTTTGGGCTTACTACGAATTAGGCTGGGGTGGTTATTGGTTTTGGGATCCAGTTGAAAATGCATCTTTAATACCATGGGTGATTACTACAGCTTTGTTACATTCGATTTTAGTAATGGAAAAAAGAGGGTCTCTAGCTAATTGGTGCATTCTATTATCAATCTCAGCATTTGCTATGTCTATGGTTGGAACATTTATTGTTCGATCTGGTTTAATTACATCCGTTCATGCCTTTGCGACAGATCCCAATAGAGGAATTTTTATTCTAACATTAATTTCATTGTATATTATTGTGAGCTTATCAATTTTTGCCCTAAGACCTGTATCATCCAACGGTATTCTAAAGTATAGAATTCTGAGCAAGGATTTTTTTCTTATCTTAAATAACTTACTTTTAATAACTGCAGCACTTACAATTTTTATTGGAACTATATACCCAATGGTTCTTGAAATCTTTTCAGGCGAAAGGATATCTGTTGGAACGCCTTTTTACACAATTACTGTAATACCAATAATATTTTTGATTTCAATTTTTGCTCCCATTGCTGTTTTATTGCCTTGGGGAAATTTAGAAACAAAAGGATCATATAAAAAATATTTTTTTATATATATTTTTGGGGCTCTTTTTACTTGGGTTATATATTTATATTATAATATTAACTCAATTATGTCTTTTGCGGGGGTTTTTGTTTCTTTTTGGATAATTGCTTTATCAATATATAGTTATTTTTCTAAAAAAACTTATCTATCTTCACTTTCTTCTTTTTTAGGTCATACTGGTCTTGGCTTATTTATCCTTGGGGCGTCAATATCAATTTCATCGAAAGAAGATTTTGAGGGTGCAATGAAAATTAATTCATCAATTAATATTGCTAGTTATGATATAAATTTTTTAGGGGTCAAAGATGAAAAAGGTCCAAACTATATTAGCTCTAAGGGTGTTTTCTTATTAGAAAATAAAAATATTTCATCTATTTTAAATCCTGAAAAAAGATTTTACCCTATCGAGAGATCTGTAACAACAGAAGCTGCCATAATGAGTAGGTATTTTTCTCATATTTATATTGTATTAGGTGAGAGGGTAGACGACGAAGAATGGATTGTTAGAATTTGGTATAAACCATTTATTTCTTTAATCTGGATTGGCGCTATTATAACAGCTCTAGGAGGAATAGTCGGATTAATTAATAGAAGAAATTATTCTAAAAAATCACTTAAAGTATTAGGTATATTTCTTTTTCTATTATTTTTACCCATAAATAGCCATGCCGAGCCTTCAGATATCTCTAATTATGATAATTCCCTTGAAAAACGTATTCAATCAATAAATCAAAATATACGATGTATGGTCTGTGAGTCTCAAACGATAGATGATTCAAATTCTCCCTTAGCAAAGGATTTAAGAGCCATTGTTAAAGAAAAAGTTTTAAAAGGGGAAACAGATTACCAGGTATATAGCTTTTTTCGTGATAGATATGGTGATTATATTATTTTAAAACCACCTTTTAGGCCAAATACATTTATTTTATGGTTTGCTCCAATTCTTATTATAATCTTAGGCTGTCTAATTATTTTCATCAGCCAAAAGAAATATATAAATAAATTTGGAGATAGTAATGGTGGTTAGGGTATTATCTGCAAGCTGTAAAAGATCTGGATATACAGTCATTGACAATATTTCTTTTGAGCTAAGTAGTGGGCAAATTGGTCTTATTTCTGGTTCTAATGGGTCTGGAAAAACATCACTTTTAAGAATGGTAGCCGGACTTATTCCTTTAACATCAGGTAATTTATTATTTAGTCCATCAATTGATCAAAATTCAGAGCACAGTGATGGTTTATTTTTGTTGGGCCATAGTCTGGCAATAAAAGATGATATTTCTCCTGAAGAGGATATAAAATTCTGGTCTAGTTTATTAGGTCGCGGTTATCATGAAGATGTATTGTTGATGGTAGGACTATCTAATTTAAAAAAGATTCCTTGTAAGTACCTTTCACAGGGTCAGAAACAACGATTAGGAATCGCAAGACTTATAGCCTCAAATAAGAGTTTATGGCTTTTGGACGAGCCAACATCCTCCCTAGATAAGACCGCATCACTTTTATTAAAGGAAATAATTGAGAAACATACAAAATCTGGTGGAATTGCATTAATCTCCTCTCATATTAACTTCCTAGATAAAACTGATATTAAAATTGATTTGGATAGCAATAATGTTTCATCTTAAAATATTACTTCTAAAGGAATTAAAAACTTCTTTTTCATTAAGGGGAAGCTATATTCTTTCTTTAGCATTTTTTTCAATTTCTTTAATTATTCTTCCAATTGGAATAGGGCCTGATAAAAGTATATTATCATTTATTTCGCCCGGTTTAATTTGGGCTTCACTTATATTAACCTCTCTTTTATCACTGAATAGCTTATTTCATGAAGATCTTATGGATGGAACCCTTGATCTTTATAAGAACAGTCCTTTGTCTTTTATCGAAATTTCATTTATCAAGAGTTTGTCTCATTGGATATCTAATTTTCTTCCCTTACTTTTGATAACTCCGGTATTAAGTTTATTTATAGGTTTACCTAGCAACTTATTAATATATATAGCTTTATCTATATTAATTGGAACACCATCTTTAAGCTTTATTGGGAGTATGGGTTCAGCCTTAACTCTTACTTTAAAGCAGCACAACCTTTTAATACCTTTAATCATTTTTCCACTCTTTATTCCAACCTTAATATTTGGATCAGGTGCTATTTCATCACTAATTTTCTCTGGTAATTTGTCCATTTATATCAGGCTTTATTTTAGATTCTAATTACGATTAAGCTATTCATCATCAGGGATGAATTTAAGGGATAATCCGTTTATGCAGTACCTCAACCCTGTAGGGTTGGGCCCATCATCGAAAACATGTCCGAGATGCTCTCCTTCTTTAGACATTATTTCTTTTCGCATCATTCCATGAGATGTATCTTCTTTAATTATAATATTTTCTTTATTAACATCAAAAAAGCTTGGCCAACCAGTTCCTGATTCAAATTTTGTTTCGGATCTAAAAACTGGCAAACCTTTATCAGCAGTTACATATGTCCCAGTGCGTTTTTCTTCCAAAAGATTACTTGTTCCAGGCATCTCTGTTCCAGAGTTATAAAGAATATTTCTTTGCTCGTCGCTTATTTCATCATTCATATTTTTAATTTTCCTTTATTTTTAAATAATATACTAATTGCTTTACACAGTGATGTAAAATTGGCATTTTGTCGATATTATTTGGAGAGGTGGCCGAGTGGCTGAAGGCGCTCCCCTGCTAAGGGAGTATACGAGCAATCGTATCGTGGGTTCGAATCCCACTCTCTCCGCCAAACATTGACTTCTAGAAATATAATAATGATAGACCTTAAAAATATTACATATCGGATTGCTGGTAGAACACTAATTGATAAATCATCATTATCAATTCCAGACGGTCATCACGTTGGACTTGTGGGACAGAATGGTACTGGTAAATCAACACTCTTTAAGCTTATAAATAAAGAGCTAGAGCTAGATTCCGGTGATATAGTAATGAGCTCATCGGCAGTTTTAGGAATTGTTAGGCAGGACTTACAGAATGATGAAACTAGTTTGCTGGATGTAGTACTGAACGCCGATACTGAAAGAAAGAATCTTCTTATCGAGGCTGAGACTACAACTGATCCAGATAGAATTTCTGAAATATATACTAGATTAAGTGATATTCACGCCTATGAGGCACCATCAAAGGCTTCTATTATTTTATCTGGCCTTGGTTTCAGTATTGAAGATCAGGAAAAATCCATTAGTAATTTTTCTGGTGGCTGGAAAATGCGAGTTGCTCTAGCTGCAGCTCTATTTTGCGAACCAGACCTATTGCTGCTTGATGAGCCAACAAACCATTTGGATTTTGAAGCTATTATTTGGCTAGAGGATTATTTAATAAAATACCCGAAAACTTATATTTTAATAAGCCATGATAGGGACACCTTAAATAAAACAGTAAATCATATAATTCATTTAGACCAATTAAAGTTATCTCTTTACAAGGGTAATTATGATCAATTTGAGCAGGCATTTGCTCAAAAACGGATGGGTCACCAGGCATTGTTTGATAAACAGCAAGCTCATAAAAAGAAAATGATGGATTTTGTGAATCGATTTGGCGCTAAAGCAAGTAAAGCAAAACAATCCCAGAGTCGCTTAAAGGCTCTCGAAAGGATGGATATGGTAGATGCTTTAATTACCGAACGTTCAACCAGTTTTAAATTTCCGGAGCCTGAGGATATTCCATCTCCAATTATTACTATCGATAAAACAAATGTTGGTTATGAGCCAGGTAAACCAGTTTTAAGCAATATTAACCTTGGTATATCAAGTGACAGTCGCATTGCTTTATTGGGTGCTAATGGTAATGGAAAATCTACACTAATAAAATTGATATCAGGAAAACTAGAAGAGTTAAGTGGGCATATTACAAAAAATAAGAAACTTAGAGTAGGGTACTTTGCTCAACATCAAACTGAAGAACTAGACTTAACTCGCACTCCCTTCGAAACTCTAAGGGGTGTTATTGCCGATCAGGCCGACTATCAAATAAGAGCTATTCTAGGAAAATTTGGGTTTGATAAAGATAAAGCTGATACTAAGGTTGAAGAGTTGTCAGGAGGCGAGAAGTCAAGACTCTTATTCTGTATGATGAGTTATAATTCTCCTCACATCATGCTTCTTGACGAGCCAACAAACCATCTTGATATTGATGCAAGAGCAGCCTTAATCGATGCCTTGAATAATTATAATGGTTGTATAATTATTGTTAGTCACGATCCGCATCTAGTTGAATCGGTTGCTGAAGAGCTTTTACTGATTAAAGATGGAACTGTTACTTCATATAATGATGATCTAGATGCCTATAAAAAGCTAATTATTGATCAAAGACGTGAAGAGAGATCTAAGTCAAAAGGTAATAGTCAAACATCCAAAAGAAAGAAAGATAATTCGAAATCACTACTTTCTTATGAAAGAAATATAAAAAAACTAACTAAAAAAGTTTCCGATCTTGAATTTAAAATGACGTCCGATGAGGCGCTAGGCGATTCTTTTTTAATGTCTCAGCTACTTGAAAAGTATAATAAAAATAAAGAAGATTTAGAAAAAGAAGAAAATAAATGGTTAGAAGAAAGTTCTTAGCGACGATAAAGTCTCATTATTGATTTAAATATAATATTAACGTTTTAGAAGATTATTATATATGTTCTTTATATATGGCCTTTTTTTATATTATTTTTTTTAATTACGATTTATGATTATTTATGACAATTGATCATAAGCATAAACGTTACTATGATTGGCTAGCTCTTGTAAAAGAAGAAATTATTGACCCTGAACTACCTATCATTGACCCTCATCATCACCTTTGGAATGGTGATAATCAGTTAGCAGGTTCTTTTCCATACCTAATAAAACATCTCAGTGAAGATACGAATTCCGGACATAATATTGTTGGGACTATTTTTATGGAATGTGCTCAGAGTTATTATCTGGGTGGGGAAGATAAATATAAGCCTATTGGTGAAACTGAATATGTTATGAAGATTATTAAAGAATCAAAAAATACATCTAATTCTTCAAATATATTAGGCATTATAAGTTTTGCAGATTTGATGCTGGGATCTAAAGTTAAAGATGTCCTTAATCAACATATTATAACTGGCGAAGGTTTATTTAAAGGTATCAGACATGCTGCTGGGTGGGATCAAAGTGATGAAATTCATAACTCCCACAGTAATCCAGTAGAAAATATTTATTCTAATAAGGGCTTTAGAAAAGGCGCTGAAGAGCTAATAAAGTTAAATTTAACTTTTGATGCATGGCATTATCATCACCAGATTAACGATTTAACCGATTTTGCAAGAAATTATCCTGAATTAACTATTATACACAATCATTTTGGCGGTCCACTTGGTGTTGGCCCTTACCAAAATAAAAGACGTGAAATTTTTAAAAAGTGGAAAGATGATGTTTCTCTATTATCAGAGTCAAAGAATGTCTATGCTAAGCTCGGTGGATTAGCTATGCCGGTAAATGGATGGAATTTTCATAAACAAGATAAACCAGCTACCTCTGATCAAATTATTGATATGCATTACGAATACTATTTACACACAATTGAATGTTTTGGTGTTGATAGGTGCATGTTCGAAAGTAATTTTCCGGTTGATCGAAGATCTGTATCTTACCACGTATTATGGAATGCCTTTAAAAAAATGGTCTTTAATTATTCTGATGACGATAAAAATAAATTATTTTTTCAAAATGCAAAAGAAGTTTACGGCGTTTAAGCTATCTTTTTCCATCAATGTAGTCGTTTAAAACCTCATGATATCGTCTAACTCTTCTTTCTTGATTTGTTAAAATTGCACCATCGAACCCTTTTGATTTTACACCTTTTTGTTGACCTATAGCCATACTTATATCTTGATCAGTAACAAACCCCATAGATCCCTCCGGATAGACAACCCACTCATGCTCAGCTGGTTTTAAGGGTCTTGGTCCAAGCGGTGTTTCAGTCATTTTTTCACCTGCGGTAACTTCAGTTGTATCGGAACCCATAAATGTTGCAGATCCTGATAGACTTTCCATATCGGGAACAAGCCACCAATGCTCAAAAAGACATTTCCCAGGATCAGTTGGGTGAGGTTGAGGTCTTTGGAATTGAATTCCATCTGGCGTCATAGTGATATCGTAATTAGGAAAACAGTTGTAGAAGTAATAATCTGTCAATTGCTCATCAGTTAAAAATTCATAGTGCCAAAAACCTCTATCCTTGGCTAATTTCTTTTTTTGTTTTTGTATCGCTAATCTTGTTTCTTGAGCTTTACCTTTAAAATCGCTAGGATTTAGATCCCAGGCTTTTAAAGCAGCATCCAAAGGGAACTGAACCTCATTGGGTGATTGATCTCCTAGAGCTGGTTTATGTCCAGGCATTAGCATTCTATTATGCCCATTATCATACATATCGAATTGAGAGAATTTATAATCATTTTCAATATGAACTGAAAGCTCAGGATGAAGGGTAGGCAGATGATAAGATTCATTAAAATTATCATGAATAATTTTCCAATTACAATCAACCTCACAAGTCATATTTAAAACTCTTATGAATTTCTCAGGTTGATATGGCTTTATGTGTTCTAATATTGGATACAGTGCATCTTCAAATTTTTGACAATTATCATCTAGATTAATCCAAACAAAACCTAGGGCTACATTACACTTAACTTCCTTTAATTTAATTTTACCACAAGGATTTCCTCCATCAAAATCCTCTGCGTCTTGAAGGTCTATTAAGGTTCCCGCTGTATCATATGTCCAACCATGATAAGTACATTTAAATGTTTCTAGAAAACCATTATCAACATGTACCAATATATTTCCCCTATGCGGACAAACATTATAAAATGCTTTTATAGTTAAATCTTTCTGCCTAACAACGAGTATCTCTTCTATTCCAATTTTATAAACAAAGAAATCATCTGCTTCAGGAATTTCTGATGCTATACCTGCAATTTGCCATACTTTTGTCCATACATGATCCCATTCTTTCTGCATAAAATCTTTTGAATAATATCTATCTCCGGAGATCTTATCACCCCTTAATAGCGGATCAGGATGTTTAGTTCTTGGTGTTGGCTCGTAAACTGATTTATCCAAAATTATTCCCCCGTAAGATAAATAATATATAATTTTACTTAAATTTTATTTTAAAACTATTTATTTAAATATTTTAATTTAATACATCTTCTAATATAGTAAATTTTATTAAAGTTGTAAATTTAATCTATATTTAAATAATATTTATATTATAGAGTTTTATTTCAAATAACTGAATTTAAAGGATAAAAAATGTTAAAAGGATCAATTGTAGCTATAGTGACCCCCTTTAAAAACGGCGACATCGATGAATTTTCTTTAAGAAGCTTAATAGATTGGCATATTTCAGAAGGAACGCATGGGATAGTACCGGTTGGAACAACCGGAGAAAGTCCTACATTAAATCATCACGAGCACCAGCAAGTAGTTGAAATAACTATTAATCAAGTAAATAAAAGGGTACCCGTCATTGCTGGAGCTGGATCAAATTCAACTTCCGAGGCTATTAGTCTTTTAAACCACGCTGAGGATGCCGGAGCTGATGCCGCTCTAGTTGTTACTCCATATTACAATAAACCAACACAGGAAGGGCTTTACGCCCATTTTAAGGCTATCAATGATGCTTCCAATGGCATTCCTGTGATAATTTATAATATTCCGCCAAGATCAATTGTTGATATGTCCATTGAGGTAATGGCAAAATTATCAAAGTTAAATAATATAATCGGTGTTAAGGATGCAACTAGCGACTTATCTAGAGTTGAAAAACAAAAAACTGAATGTGATGAAGGTTTTCTTCAATTCTCTGGCGAAGATATAACTGCTTATGAGTTTATGAAAAATGGAGGAAATGGTTGTATTTCTGTAACTGCAAATGTTCTCCCAAAGCTTTGTTCAGAATTCCAGACGCTTTGTATTAAAGGAAATTTTGGTGATGCATTGAAAATACATAAAAAAATTGAACCTATTCACAACGCTTTGTTCTTAGAGACAAGCCCAGCTCCTGTTAAATATGTTTTATCTAAGATGGGCCTTATTAAAGATGAGTTAAGGCTTCCATTGGTCAATTTAAGGCAAGAAACAAAAGAAATATTAGATAAAGTAATTGTTGATTTGGATCTAATCTAATGTCTTCTAAATCTGGTGGCTCTAAAAGAAATACTAAAGGGGAAAAAATCATAGCCGACAACAGAAAGGCTAATTATTTATATTCAATCGATGAGGTGTTTGAAGCTGGAATAATTCTAAAAGGCTCTGAAGTCAAAAGTCTTAGGTTGAATAGGGTTAATATTTCTGAATCTTATGCATCTGTTGAAGACGAAGAGGTTTTTTTAATTAATTCAAACATTCCAGCATATAAAAATGCTATTTTTACAAACCATAAGCCAAAGCGAAGAAGGAAATTACTTCTTCATTCAAGGGAAATTAACAAATTAAAGAATGCTTCTCAACAAAAGGGCATGACTCTAGTGCCAATGAAACTTTTTTTTAATGAAAAAGGAATAGCTAAAATTTCAATTGGAGTAGGAAAAGGAAAAAAACTTCATGACAAAAGACAAGATGAAAAAAGAAAAGATTGGGATAAGCAGAAATCACGTCTACTAAAAGAAAATAGGAATTAATTCATTAAAATTTTCTTTGTTTCTATAAAAATATTATCAAACATTTCTTGAGTTAATCTTTTTGTGTTGGTGTTGTATCTTGAGCAATGATAGCTATCAATTAAGGTAATATTATTGGTTAAATCATGTTTATTTTTATGACCAAATTTAAAATCTTTTTGTTTAAACTTAAAGGATGATATTATACTCTTATGTGAAATCAAACCCAAAGCAATTATAATTCTTAAGTTTTTGTGTGATTTTATTGTTGATTTTAAATAAGTTTCACAGTTTTTAATTTCAATAGTGTTAGGAAGGTTTTGTGGGGGAACACACCTTACAGCGTTTGTTATACTGCAATTATCAAGCTCTAGATCATCATAACCATTTTCCTTATACATACCTTTTGAGAACCCAAATTTTTTTAGAGTATTAAATAAAATTAAACCTGCGTGATCTCCTGTAAATGGTCTTCCTGTTCGATTAGCACCGGTTACACCTGGCGCTAAGCCAACAACTAGAAGCTCTGATTCAATTTCAATGATTGATGGAACTGGAGCGTTAAACCAAGTAGGGTGTTTTTTTTTATTCTCATTACGAAAATTTTTTAATCGATTACATTTTGAACAATTTTTATTAGGTTCTTTCAATTTATTACCTTTTTTCAATTTTTCTTGAATCTTTTTAGTTATATTTTTCAATATTGTAATCTAATACTTGCATTTATTTCAATGAAAGCATATTTAACTAGAATATATATTATTAGAGGTTTTATAAATGGCTCGT
Source organism: Hyphomicrobiales bacterium (assembly GCA_028339975.1). Taxonomy (GTDB): domain Bacteria; phylum Pseudomonadota; class Alphaproteobacteria; order MED-G09; family MED-G09; genus MED-G09. Next base: position 156,422 of record JAOLDG010000002.1, read on the forward strand.
GTAACAGTTGAAGATTGTGTTGATAAAATAACAAGTAGATTTGATTTAGTTCTTTTAGCTGCTCACAGGTCTCGTGAAATGGCAGAAGGTGCTGAAATTTTAGTTGATCGCGATAATGATAAGAACCCTATAGTTGCACTTCGTGAGATTGCAGAAGAAAAATTAGCTCCAAAAGATTTAGAAGAAGCAAAAGTTTTTAGTTTGCAGAATCAAGTTGATGTTGATGAAGCTGATGAGGATTATATTCCACTTGTTCAAGATAATAGTAAGCCTCAAATTACTACCGCAGGCGAAGAATCTGATCAAGAGGTCAAAGTTGTTGAAGAGAGAATGTCGGAAGAAGATCTTCTTAAAGCTATGCAAGATAATATGGTTGATAAAAAAAATAATAGACGTTCCTTTTAGAAATGAGAATATCTTATGCGTCAATATGAACTAATTGACAGCGTACTATCATACAAACCAGAATCAGATCAGGAAGTTTTAAAAAAAGCCTATGTGTATGGTACTAAAATGCATGGAAGGCAGCTAAGGGCTTCCGGTGACCCTTATTTTTCACATCCGATTGAGGTTGCAAGAATTCTTGCAGAGCTAAAATTAGACACAACTACTCTTGTTTGTGCTCTTCTGCACGACACAATTGAAGATACCTCTGCTACAATTAAAGATATTGAATCAAATTTTGGAAGTGAAGTTGCCAAGCTGGTTGATGGAGTTACAAAATTAACTCTTCTTGAGGGAAACCTTGAAAGTTCAAAACAGGCAGAGAATTTTAGGAAACTTCTCTTAGCAAGCGCGAGCGATATAAGAATACTTTTAATTAAATTAGCAGATAGACTTCATAACATGAGGACTCTTAATTTTATTAAAGATCAAAATAAAAGAAAAAGAATTTCTCTCGAAACATTAGATATTTATGCTCCGCTTGCAGGTAGAATAGGTATGCATGAAATTAAAGAAGAGCTTGAAGATTTATCTTTTTCCCATATAGAGCCAAGAATAAGAGATATTATAACTGAAAGACTTAAGGTATCAAAAAGAAAAAAGAGCAAAACAGTTGTCTTAATTGAAAAAGAGCTCAATAAGGTTTTTTATGATAATAAAACTGAATGCAGTGTAACTGGTAGGCTAAAAAAACCATATTCAGTATGGAAAAAATTAGAAATCCAACAAAAATCCTTAGATCAGCTATCTGATATTTTTGGCTTTAGAGTATGTGTCAATTCTATTTCTGAATGCTATAATTCTTTGGGAATTCTTCACGGAAAATGGCAGGCAATTCCAGGTAGATTTAAGGATTATATTTCAACACCAAAAAAAAATGGATACCAGTCTCTTCACACAACATTGATTGGCCCTAAAAATCAAAGGGTAGAGGTTCAAATAAGAACTCACAAAATGAATGAAATGTGTGAAAAAGGTCTTGCCGTTCATTGGGCTTATAAAGATAAGAATGACGCAGGTAATGATTATCTTGCATCAATTGAGTGGATAAATGATTTAGTTGATATTCTTAATAGGGATGGGGCTACTGAAGAATTTCTAGAAAATACAAAATTAGAATTATTTAATGACCAAATTTACGCCTTTACACCTAAGGGAACTTTAGTTGCTCTTCCACGTGATGCAACAGCATTAGATTTTGCTTACGCCGTTCATACTGATCTTGGGAATTTTTGCAGTAGTGTTAAAATAAACGGTGCCGATAAAAGAAGAAGAACTAAATTACAAAATGGTGATGAGGTTGAAATTATTAAATCTAAGACACCTGTTGCTTTGGAGTCCTTACAGGAATTTGTAAAAACAGGTAAAGCTAAATCTGCAATTATTAGATCACTAAAAGAAAAAGAAACCCATAATCAACGTCTGATTGGGAAAGCTATCATTAAAAGTATTTTTTCTTCTCATAGAAAAAAACCAACTAGAGATATACTTGAAAGATCATTTGGGCCTTTGGGGGTTAGCTCTCTGGTAAAGTTATATGGACTAGTTGGTGAAGGATTAGCTTCAGGATCTCAAGTCTATGATCTTGTTTTTCCGAATAATAAAAGAAAAAAGAGGATTAAAAATTATATTGAGGATAATATATCTATTCCTGTTACGGGTCTTTATTCTGATCTACCTGCAAAATTTTCTAATAATTCATTTTTAGTACCTGGAGATAAGATAGTTGGAATAATTATTCCAGAAAGCGGGATAACAATTTATTATGTTGGAAGCGATGAGTTATTAGAATATGAAAATTCACCTGAGTCTTGGGTAAAGCTAGATTGGAAGAAAGAAATTGAATTCACTTTTATTGCTAGAATTATTGTTACTCTTATAAATGAAGTTGGAGTTTTAAACTCAATTACATCAACTATTGCCGATTATGGAGGTAACATTTCAAACCTTATTTTAAACGAAAAAGATAATGATTTTTATAATTTAATTATTGATATTAATGTTAATGATAATAAACATATTAATGCTATAGTTGAGAGCCTAGATGGGCTTCCAGTAATTGAAAGTGTTAAAAGGTTTATTGGTTAAAATTATGAATAAAGAAGATGTTTTAAATGAGTTTAGGGATGCGGGAGCGTTATTAGAGGGACATTTTATACTATCATCTGGCTTGCATTCATCAAAATATCTTCAATGTGCCCTAGCCTTATCCGATCCATTACGAGCAGAAAGACTATCTAAGGCGCTAAGCCAAAAGATCACTGATGAAATCAAAGAAAAAATTGATATCGTTGTTTCGCCAGCAATGGGCGGTCTAATAATTGGACATGAAGTTGCTAGAAGCCTCAAAGTTCCTTTTATTTTTCTTGAGAGAGTTAATGGTATTTTTGAATTAAGAAGAGGTTTTTCAATTAAATCAAAATCAAATTGCTTGCTGGTTGAGGACATAGTTACAACAGGCTTATCGTCTAACGAAAGTATAGACGTGATTATTGATAATGGCGGCAAGGTTATTGGCGAAGCTTGTCTTATAGATAGATCTTGTGGAAAAGCAGATTTAAATACAAACTTAGTCTCCTTGACATCATTTGATATACCAACTTTTGACTCTGATAATATACCTGACGATCTTATTAATATCCCAGCTATTAAACCTGGCAGTAGAAATCTCACTTAATGTTTAAAAGAAAAAAGTCTTTAGATTTTTTTACACAAATAGCAAAGTTGATTTGGCCAGAGAAGGGCTGGAAAAGGAACTTTCTTTATTACTGGAAAAGGTTAACAAGAATACCTGACTCTCCGCATTCAATTTCATTAGGGTTCTCAATAGGTGTTTTTTTCGCATTTTCTCCATTCTTAGGTCTTCATACAGTTTTGAGTATTTTTTTCTCATGGGTTTTCCGGGCTAATATATTATCTTCTATAATAGGTACATTTACAGGGAATCCTATTACCTATCCTTTAATGTGGGCATTTTCAATTGGAATTGGAGGATTTTTAAGTGAGAATATAGATTCTGATTATGAAAGAATTGGATTATCTAATATTTTTGAAACAGATTTCTTTGCTTCATTTTTGATTGGAAGTTTAATTTTGGGACTTTTGTTTGGTGTAACTAGTTACTTTATTATAAAGTATTGTATCGTTATATTTAAAGGAAGCAGAGGAAATATAGGTAAGTAATTGAAAATAATAAATAAAAAAATTAATCTAGGTGTGAATATTGATCATGTAGCAACTTTAAGGAATGCTAGAGGTGAGCTTTTCCCTAGTATTATTGATGCCGCTGATATTGCTTTAAAGTCTGGTGCAGATTCAATAACGGCTCACCTAAGAGAGGATCGACGACACATTAATGATTCCGATATAAAGGATATCGTCACTAATTTTCCGGGTAAGCTTAATTTAGAAATGGCTGCAACAGAAGAAATGCTTAATATTGCATTAAATATAAAACCCTTTTCATGCTGTATTGTTCCAGAAAAAAGAGAAGAATTGACAACTGAAGGTGGTTTAGATGTTTTATCAAAACACAACCAATTGAAAAAATTTATTGATCCATTGAGGGATGCTGGAATTAGAACGTCTTTTTTTGTAGACGCTGATGAGGTTCAACTAGAAAAGTCTGCAGATCTTGATGTGGATTGCTTAGAAATTCATTGTGGCTCTTACTGTAGAGCTTTTGATCGCTCCCTTAATACTTGTGAAGATGAGTTTAAAAAAATAAGTAATATAGCAAAATTAGCCAGTCAGTTAGGAATTGAAGTTCATGCTGGGCATGGTTTGAATTACGAAACAACAAAAATGTTAAGCTCTATAAATGAAATTGAAGAATTAAATATAGGTTTTTTTATAATTTCGGAGTCTTTGTTTAAGGGATTAGATATTGTTATTAGAGATATAAAGAATTGCATGAGCGAGGGAAGATCTCTTGGAGAGGAAAATTGATAGTTGGAACTGGAATTGATTTAATTGATATAAGAAGAATTGAAAAAACACTTGATAGATTTGGGAAAAGATTCATTGAGAGGATTTTTACTGATAATGAAGTTCAAACATCAGAAAATAAATTAAAAAGAGTGGAGTCTTATGCAAAAAGATTTGCAGTTAAGGAAGCTTGTTCTAAAGCACTAGGTACTGGATTTCGAGGCGGTGTCTACTGGTCTGATATTGGTGTAATTAATAAAAAGATTGGTCAGCCAACAATAAAACTTTCAGGCGGAGCAAAGAAAAGACTTGATTTGCTAATTCCAGAAAATCATTCTGCTAATATTTTAGTTTCTATATCAGATGATTTTCCATGGGCTCAAGCTAATGTAATTATAGAAGCAATAAAAGTTGTATAATTTTATAGGTTTTTAAATGTCAAAAACATTAAAGAAAAAAGACAATCCTTTTATTTCATTTTTTTGGATATTAATAATTGCGCTTATTTTTCGAGCTTTTGCCTTTCAGAGTTATAATATTCCTTCTGGCTCTATGTTAAAAAACCTTTTTGTTGGTGATTATATTTTTGTATCTAAGTTTGCATATGGCTATTCGAAGAATTCACTTCCATTTAGCCTCCCAATAATCCCGGGAAGAATATTTTCATCTTCACCAAAAAGAGGGGATGTGGTTGTTTTTAAACTTCCTAGTGACGGAAGAACTGATTATATAAAAAGAGTTATTGGACTTCCAGGCGACAGAATTCAAATTATTAATGGAATGGTTTTTGTAAATAATAATAAGCTTGGATACAAAAAAATTGGAACCTTTAATGATAATAATTTAATTAATCGTAAGAATAGATCCCTTGGCTGTAGAAATGAAGACCTTGATATTATTCTAGAAACCCTTCCTAACGGAATTTCCTATGAAGTATTAGACTCAGATACACAATCCTATGCCGACAATACAGGCATATATAACGTTCCAGAGAATCATTTCTTTATGATGGGTGATAATCGTGATAACTCTCAGGATAGTAGGTATCTTAAATCTGTAGGCTTTGTTCCTTTTGATAATATTGTTGGGCGTGCAGAAATTATATTTTTTTCCTGGAATTGGAAAAAAATTTCTAAACCCAACTGTATTACCTCCATTGAGTGGAGTCGAATTTTTCAAAGGATTAAATGAAGTTTAAAAAACAAATACCAGACCTAATTAAGTTAGAAAACTTAATAGGATATTCTTTTAATGATAAGGATATTTTAACTCAATCACTTACTCATCCTAGCTCTGAAAATAGTAAATTTTCAAATATGGAAAGACTAGAGTTTTTGGGTGATAGAGTTCTAGGTCTAATAATTGCTGAAAAAATATTTATAAAATTTAACTCACAAAAAGAAGGCGAGCTTTCAAGCTATTTTAACTATTTAGTTCAAAGAAGTACTTGTGTGATAATTGCTAAAAAAATAAATTTAGATAACTTTATTATTTTTGGTAAGTCCGAGTTTTCTGGTGATGGATTAAAGGATTCTATTCTTTCTAATATTTTAGAGTCTTTGATTGGAGCTATTTTTATTGATTCAGGTTATGATAACGCCAAAAGGGTAGTTTTAACTTTATGGAATGATTTAATTAACGATGAAAAAATTGATCTAAATATTTCAAACCCTAAAAGTGAACTGCAAGAGACTGTTCTTTCATCAAAAAAAGATCTTCCTGTATACAAATTATTATCTGTTTCAGGAAAAGACCATAAACCAGAATTTACTATTATACTTTCAGTTGCTGGCTATGAATCTGTATTGGCAACAGGAAATTCTAAACAGGAAGCCGAAAAAAATGCTGCAATGGAAATGTTAAAATGTATAAAATGATATGAGTAAAAAAAATATAGTCATAGGTATCGTGGGTCCAACAAATTCTGGAAAATCGACGCTTTTAAATAATATAATTGGCGAAAAGTTGTCAATAGTCACTCATAAGGCCCAAACAACTCGCTCTGGTTTAAGGGGACTTAAAATAATTGACGATACGCAAATGGTTTTTATTGATACGCCAGGTATATTTAATGCAAAAACTAAATTTGAAAAAGCTATGCTGGAAAATGCATTTGGTATTTTGGATGATGTTGATTTAGTTTATCTCTTAATTGATTGTAAAAAATCATTAGATAGTTTGGATGATATTTTTGTTGAAAAAATAAATAAAATTAAACACAAGACATTCTTATTATTGAATAAGATTGATTTAATTCATCGGTCTCAACTTCTCGAAATAGTAAAAAAATATAATGACTTTATTAAATTCAAAGAAACTTTTTTAATTTCAGCAATTAGTGGAGATGGTGTTAAAAATCTATTGGAGATTTCTAATAAAGAATCCTCTCTAGGACCTTGGCTGTACCCTGAAGATCAAATAGCTGACACGTCTATGTCACTTATAGCCTCGGAGATAACAAGAGAAAAAGTTTTCCTATTTGTTCACGAAGAAGTTCCATACCTTTCTACAGTTGAAACAGATTCCTGGAAGTCTAGCAAAAATAATTCAGTGACTGTTGAGCAAACAATTTTTGTTGGAAGAAAAAATCATTTAGGCATCGTCTTGGGTAAGGGTGGTAAAATGATAAAGACTATTGGTATAGCAGCCAGAATAGATCTAGAAAAAATTTTAGAACAAAAGGTTAATTTAAAAATTAACGTAAAATTTAAAAAGAATTGGGCTGATAAAGAAGAACATTATGAAAATATAGGGCTAAGTTTTTCAGACAAAAAAGAGAATTAGAATGAACATAACCGATGAAGGTATCGCTATTAGCATTAAAAAATTTTCTGACAGTACAAATCTAATGAAAATCTTAACCAAAGGTAACGGTGTCTATTCAGGCTTAATAAGGTTAAAAAAAAATCAAGGCAATACTGGGGTAAATATTCCAGGAAATACCTTATCTGTTAATTGGAGAGCAAGACTTTCTGAGCACCTTGGTTTTTTTAATACAGAATTAATTAAATCAAGAACATCAAGCTATCTAAATAGCTCCATGGATTTAGAGGTCTTAAATTCAATTTGTTCTTTATTAGACATATTTCCTGAAAGAGAAGAATGCATCGATTTATATTTATCAATCGAAGAGTTACTTGATAGCTTGGGTAATAATGTTTTATGGCCACTCCTTTATATTAAGTTTGAATTATTATTTATTGAAAAGATGGGATATGGACTTGATTTCTCTTCATGTGCTGTAAATGGATCTAGAGACGATTTAAATTGGGTTTCTCCTAAATCTGGAAGAGTTGTCAGTTCCTCCGGGGCAAAAGGATGGGAGGATAGATTGCTAAGGTTGCCGAATTTTTTAGATCAAAATCAAACTACTGAAATAACAAAAAATGATATATTGGACGGATTTAAACTTACTGAATATTTTTTAATTAAAAGAGTGTATTCACAACATGTAAAGAATCTTTCATCATCACGAAAAAGATTATTAGATTATCTTAATGAAGATACCTTTGTTATTTAGGAATAATGGATAAAAATGAAACTTATTGATCAATATGAAGACATTGAACTTGTTGATGCTCTGGAAGAGAGATATTTAGCTTATGCTTTAACTACCATTATGGATAGAGCCTTACCGGATTCACGTGATGGTCTTAAACCAGTTCACAGAAGATTACTCTATGCTATGTATCAGCTTAATCTAAAACCCACTTCTTCATTTAAAAAATCCGCAAGAGTTGTAGGCGATGTTATGGGGCGTTTTCATCCTCATGGAGATCAAGCAATTTACGATACTCTTGTTCGACTAGCCCAGGATTTTTCTGTTAGATGGCCTTTAATTGACGGTCAAGGTAATTTTGGTAACATTGATGGCGATAATGCAGCCGCCATGCGTTATACTGAAGCAAGACTTACTGATGTTTCTCAGTTATTACTAGAGGGGATAGAGGAAGAGTCAGTTGAGTTTCGATCTACTTATGATGAGGTTGATAAAGAGCCAATTGTTCTACCTTCAAATTTTCCTAATTTATTAGCAAATGGATCCTCTGGGATTGCGGTTGGAATGGCAACTTCTATTCCTCCTCATAATGTTGAAGAATTATGCAATGCATCACTTCATCTAATAAAGCATAGAAATGCTAGCTATGAAAAGTTATTAGAGTATATACCTGGTCCTGATTTCCCAACGGGTGGAGAGATATTTGAAATTAAAGAGAATATTCTCGAGACTTATAAGACTGGAAGAGGGGGTTTTAAAATAAGATCGAGATGGAGTGTGGAGAACGAAAAGCGTGGGTTATGGAAAATAGTTATAACTGAAATACCTTATCAGGTCAGCAAAGGTAAATTAATTGAAAAAATAGCCCAATTGGTAATAGACAAGAAGTTACCTATGCTTGATGATGTTCGTGATGAGTCAGCTGAAGATATTAGACTTATCTTGATACCTAAAAATAAAGAAATCAGCCCTGAAAGCCTAATGGATAGTTTGTTTGTTTTATCTGATTTAGAGACTAGATTTTCTGTAAATTTAAATGCCTTAAGTAACAATATACCAATTGTTCACGGCCTAAGAGACCTCTTATTATCTTGGTTAGATCATCGTAAAGAAGTTTTACTCAATATATCAAATTTTCGCCTAGATAAAATCGAAGAAAGACTTGAGGTATTGGCTGGCTTATTGATCGCTTATCTAAATATGGATGACGTAATTAAAATTATACGCGAGGAGGATAATCCAAAAGACGAGCTTATTAAAAGTTTTGATTTATCAGATTTTCAAGCAGAGTCTATTCTAAATATGCGCTTACGATCACTTAGAAAGCTTGAAGAAATTAAGATTAAAAATGAATTTGAAGAGCTTAATATCAATAAAAAGGATCTGATATCACTTATAAACTCCAATGATGAGCAATGGCTTGTTATTTCAGATGAGATTAAGGTCCTCAAAAAGAAATATTCAAAAGATATTTCAAGCCTAGGAAAAAGAAGAACTAAAATTAATCTCATTACAGAGGATATAGTTTATAAAAATGACTATATCGCACCAATTGAACCTGTTTCTATTGTTTTATCCTCTGAGGGCTGGATTAGGTCCTTAAGAGGGAAGGTTGATGATTTGGGGGAACTTAAATTTAAAGACGAGGATTCCTTATCTGTTAAATTTGATGCAAATAGTAATGATAAGATAATTATATTCTGCTCAAATGGTAAGTCCTATTCATTAGATGTTTCTGACTTACCATCAGGGCGAGGTCACGGATCACCTCTAAAGATTCTCTTTGAAATAGAGGAAGAGCATAATGTTGTTAATATTTTTCCTTATAAAAAAGGTGAGAGGCTTATTCTTTCCTCCTCCTCAGGTAATGGCTTTATAATTAATCAAGAAGATATGATATCCAGCCGAAAATCTGGAAAATTAATATTAAATATTAAAGATAATGAAAAGGCTTCTATTTGTAAAAAAGTTTTAGGTTCACACATGGCCATTATTGGAGAAAATAAAAAGATGCTTATATTCCCTATTAACGATCTCCCTCTAATGACAAGAGGCAAAGGTGTTCGGCTGCAAAAATACAAAGAAGTAGATGTTTTATTTTTGCAAACTTTTAATCCCGAGGAAGGTCTTATTATCCAGGATTCTTCAGGAAGAAATAGAGTTTTTAACGATATTGATGATTGGATTGGAAAAAGAGCTCAAGCTGGACGTTTAGTCCCAAAAGGTTTTCCTAGGATAGTTAATTGATAATACCTGGAAGCCATGTTGCGATTATTGGGAATAATGAAAGCAATAAAAGCATAAATATCTGAATAAATATAAATGGTATAACCCCTTTATATATATCTATAGTCTTAATGGTATCCGGAGCAACGCCTCTTAAGTAAAATAGAGCAAACCCAAAAGGTGGGGTTAAAAAGCTTGTTTGTAAGTTGATTGCCATCATTACGCCAAGCCAGATAGGGTCAATACCCATCTTAAATAGAATTGGGGCCACTAAAGGAACAACAACAAAAGTAATTTCTATAAAATCTAAAAAGAAACCCAATATAAACATTGTAATCATTACAGCTATTACAGCACCAACTACGCCACCAGGTATAGATAAAAGAAGCTCCTCAATGGTTTCGTCCCCTCCTAAGCCTCTAAAAACTAAACTAAAAAATGTTGCTCCTATGAGTATAATAAAGACCATTGAAGTTATCTTTGTTGTTGAGTAAGCAGTTTCAGATAAAATTTTATTATTAAATAAATTTTTAAGGCATTTAATAATTGAAAAAGAAAATATAGACAAAAGTATTAGTGAAATAATTATTGCAAATGAATTTAGCGAGGTTACATCTACTCTATTAATCCTTAAGTCTAAAAATATTGATGATAAAATAAGAATTATAAAAATTGAAGCTGAGATTATTGGCCATATTTTTTCACTAGAAGTTTTATATGTTGCCAAAAGAATAGAGCCAATAGCACCTACAGAAGCTGCTTCAGTTGGTGTTGCAAATCCAGTAAGAATAGAGCCTAACACTGATATAATTAAGAAAAGGGGTGGGAATAAAATAAATAAAATATTTGTTCTTTCCTGATCATCATATTCATCATTATTAACAGGAGGAATTGAAAGAGGGTCAATAAATGATTTTATTATCTGGTAGGCAATATAAAAACAAACCAAAAGAAGTCCAGGTATTAGCGCACCAGCAAACAAATCACCTACTGAGAGAGTTTCAGGAGAAAAGACTCCCATATCTAATTGAGATTTTTGATAAGCATTAGAAAGAACATCTCCTAGTAAAACGAGAACTATTGATGGGGGGATTATTTGTCCTAATGTTCCTGCTGCCGCAACTGTTCCGGTCGCTAATTTTGGATCATACCCTTTTTTTAACATTGTTGGTAAGGACAGGAGACCCATTGTAACTACTGTTGCACCTACAATACCGGTAGATGCAGCTAACAATGCTCCAACAATTGAAACTGAAATACCAAGGCCTCCTCTAACCTTACGAAACACCTTATCCATATTCTCAAGTAACTCTTCTGCTACTTTAGATTTTTCTAGCATTGTCCCCATAAATACAAACAGAGGAACGGCCATCAAAATTTCATTTGTCATTGTTCCAAAAATTCTTTGAGGTATTGCTTTCATAAATTGCATTGGAAAAACATTATGATAATCACCAATATAAGCAAAAATAATTGCCGATCCAGCTAAGGAAAAGGCAACAGGGTATCCAAGTATTAAAATTATACATGCAAAAGCAAACATAAGAAGGTCTAAGTGATCAATCATTTTCTTTCCTTATTAATGATACTGAACTTCTAATAATTATAGAAAAAGATTGTAATAATAATAATATAGGGAAAATTATTAATACCGTTTTTAGAATAAAAACTGCATTTAGACCGCTTGTTTCTGGGGACCCTTCTAGTATTTTCCATGATCTTCTTACGTATGGTAAGCTTGTTGAAAACGTTAATAGGCAGAATGGGATTAAAAATACTAAAGAGCCAATGATATTAATCAGAGATTTGTATTTTTGAGATGCTTCTCGATAAATTAAATCAACCCTAACATGCTCATCCTTCAACAGTGTATAGCCAGCTGCAAGAGTAAATAATGATCCATGAAGATAAATAAGTAACTCTTGTAGCTTAAGAAACCCAATGCCATAAATATACCTAGACATTACAATTGCTAATTGAACAATAACCATTAAAATTATGAACCAAGAAATATTTTTACCAACAAATTCATTAATTTTATCAAATAATGAAGAAATTTTAATTAAAAAAAACATTTAATCCTTTTTATTTGAATTAATTGATCTGGCTTTCATATAGGCCTGCTCAGATTTACTTGACCACTCATTAAGTCTTTTCATTGAATCTTTAAATGAATAAAAAATCCTTTTCGATATCTCTGTTCTAGTTGATACCTCCTCAACCACGCCTTCGGATATAATTTTTAATTCGCTCATTATTTCATCTGAAAATGTTCTCATTTGGACATTGTGTTTATTTATTAGTGTACCCAAGGCTATAGCATTATGATGATTAAATTCAGCTAAAGTATATGTATTTTCATATGCTAATACTTGCCTTACAATTGCCTTTTGAGATATTGAAAAAGAATTCCAGGTATCTAAATTAATTCCTGTTGCTAGTCCCGCACCTGGTTCATGGAAGCCTGGCCAATAGTAATATTTCGCTGCTTGATAAAAGGCTAGAGACAAGTCATTCCATGGACCGACCCATTCGGTTGCATCTATTGCCCCAGACTTAAGACTTGAAAATATTTCTCCACCTGGAATAGCAACCGCTGCGGCGCCAACCTTTCTAAGTACCTCACCTCCTAAGCCAGGCATTCTTATCTTAAGACCATTTAGGTCATCTAATGATTTTATTTCCTTGTTAAACCATCCTCCCATTTGAACACCAGTATTAGCAGATTGAAAGGATATTAAGTTAAAGTCACTTGCAAGTTCATTCCACAGCTCTTGACCTCCACCATGATCAATCCAGGCATTTAATTCATTAGCAGTCATTCCAAATGGAACTGCAGTAAAAAAATTAAAACCAATATTTTTCCCTTGCCAGTAATATTCAGCTCCATTGTACATATCAGCAAGACCGCTTGAAGCTGCATCAAATGCGCCAAAAGCAGGTACTAATTCTCCAGCTGAATAAACCTTTATATTTAAGCCTCCATCAGTAGCTTCATTAATTCTTCTTGCAATTCTCTCGGGGGAAGTTCCTAGCCCAGGTAAATTTTTTGGCCAAGTTGTTACCATATTTAGCCTTCGAATATTCTTTGAGATAGCAGGTGTTGGAATAGTGCTAGCCAATAAAATACTTGACCCACCACCCAAAAGAAAGTCACGCCTTCCAAATTTTTTAGTTTTTTTTGTCATAACTTATCCTAAATTTTTACTTTAAATTAAATAATCTTTCCAAGTACTATTGATTAAGATTTCAGATGAATTGAATTTACTCTTATAGTCCATCTTTTCACATCCTTCTACCCAGTATCCAAGATATACATATTTTTTATTTATTTTTTTAGCTAAATTTAAGTGATCCAAAATCATATACTTACCAATAGAAAATTTTAAAAATTGTTTACTATAAAAGGAGTAGACCATAGAGACAGAGTTATCTAAAAAATCTGAAATTACGCAAGCAACTAATTCTTGATTAAAGTAATACTCATAAATGTGAGTATTTATTCCGGGAGCATCAAGCATTTTCCTATAGTCACTGTAATTCATTTCATTCATTTCACTTTCTTGATGCTTAAATTCTAAATATTCTTTGAATAATTTAAATTGCTCTAATGATGTTTTTGTACTTAGTTTTTTTCTATAAATATTTTGATTTTTATTGAGAATTCTTTTTTGGCTTTTGCTTGGTTTAAAATTTACACAATTTATTCTTAAAGACTTGCATAAATTACACTTATCACAGACTTGACTGTACAAGATGTTATGACTTCTTCTAAAACCATGTTCTATAAGAGTTTCATATTGATTAGAATTTCGAGAATCATTCATTATTGTAAATATTTTCTTTTCTTTTTTATTTCCAATATAAGAGCAGGGTTCTTCATTTGATAAATAAAAATTATGATCATATTTATTAATTATTTTATTCATCTTAATCCTAAAAATTTAAATAATTAATCATGAAAGTATAAGATAACCATAAAATTATTATCAGGGGTACGCCAGATATTAGAAAATCTTTAAAGTTATATTGGCCAGGTCCCATAACCATTAGATTTGTTTGATATCCAATTGGGGTGGCAAATGAACAGTTTGCTGCAAAAATTATACAATAAATAAAAGGCTCTGGTTCCATATTTAGCTCTAAAGCCAAGCTAATTGCTATTGGAGCAAAGAGAACCGCTGTTGCATTATTACTAATAAAATTTGTTATAATAGCAACTATTATAAATAGTATTGATAGAACTGAGGTTATAGAAAGTCCACTTGTAAACATCGTTATAGTTTCAGAAATAAATATTGCTCCACCAGTTTCCTGAAGGGCTATAGACAACATTATGGTTGATGCAACAAGAAGGTATACTCTTAGATCAAGAGCTGAGACAGCATCTTTTATTGTAACAACTTTGAAAATTAGCATAAGCGTTGCACCCATAACTGCAGCAGCCGCTATATTAAAAATTCCTGTAGAAGCTAAAAAAATAGTTAATAAAAAAATTAATCTTGCTCTTATAGCAAACCTTTTTGATGGAAGATAAATTGCAGACCATTCAATAGGAAATATATCTTTTATTCCCCTCAGGGACTTCAGAGATTTATCTGAGCCTTTGAGAAGAAGTGTATTTCCTGCACTTAATTTTAAATATCTAAGAGAGTTTCTCTCAAGATTTTTATCTCTTTGTATTCCTATAACTTTGCAATTTGATTCATACTCAAAATTAGTTTGGCTTAATGTTCTTCCAATTAAAAATGATCCTGGGGTAATAGCAGCCTCTATCATCATTTCAGTTTTTGAAGAAAATTCTTTTGTATTAATGCTTTTAAAAATAGGATCATTTCTTTTAAGTGAATCTGTTAATACTCCCTTTGTCATTGATATTGTTAATTCATCTCCATTCTTAATTGTTAAATCATGAAAAGGGGGAAATAATTTTTCATTATCGCGAGTAATTAGCCTAATGGTGTATTCTTTTAAATCCGGCAATAGTCCAGAAAGAAAAGTTTTTCCCAATAATGGATGGTCACGATCAATTTTTACCTGAACAATAAACTGTTTACCATCTTCATTTTTTTCATTCTCTCCTTCATTATTTTTTACCCTAAGGGTTTTTAATATGGATGGAAGTATGAATGTCGCATAAAGAAATCCAATAAGGGCTAAGAAACCACCCTGTAATGCAAAATCAAAAAACCCTATTTCCTTACCGATACTTGAAAAAACAGAGCCAGATACAAGTAAATTTGTTGATGACCCTATTAGAGTTGTCATCCCTCCCAGAATACAAACATACGAAAGGGGTATAAGGGTCAATCTTGCAGGCCTATCAAGTTGTTTGCACAATGATAGAATTATTGGAATAAACATAACTATTATTGGTGTATTGTTTAATAAGGCACTTAAAACAAATACTAAAAACATTATAAATAAAAATTTCACTTGAGTGTTTTTTGATTTATCGCCGGATACCCACACTGCTATCCCCTCTAGGGCCCCTGTAATTAATAGCCCGTGACCAATTACCAATAGGCTCATTAGCGCCAATAATGCTGGGTTTGCAAAACCTTTTAAAATTACCTCCAGTGATAAAGGTATGCCAGATGAAACTCCTAAAAAAGGGCTATTCTGAAAAATAATCACTAGTAAGCTAATTATTCCAACTGATGTTATTTCAATTGGTATTTTATCAATTGAGAAGAAAATCATACTTACAAAAATAAGACTGAATATGAACCACATATATATATCGATTGAAATCATATATTTAATTAATCCTCTAAAATAAATTTAGTCTTAAAAATGTAATCCTGAAGGCATTTTCTCTCCTTACTTATTAAAGGTAAAATTATAGCAAATAATAATAAAATTCCTACGGGAATAACTAAAAAGAATAACAAATTATAAATAAATAGCTCTTTGACTCCCAAGTTTTGATTATTTTTATTCAAAAAATTAATCCCAAATAATACCATACCTAATGTTAATCCCTTTTTTCCACCAACCGAAAATGAGTAATAGGTTGATAAAATTACTGGAAAAATAAACGGTATTGCTTTTTCAATAACACCAAACGTAATGAACCCTAATATATTCAATAAAATCCAAATTACTGTCACTATAATGAAGCAAACAAATAGATCTATAATAGAGGCTAGAACTCTTCTTAAGACAATTTTATCAAAATATGTTGGTTTGTAATTTTTCAATTTTTTTCCAAATTTCTTTACATTCTATCAGAATAATAAAAGAATCTGTATATATATAAAAAATTATTATAAAATATATATTATTTGCTTATATATTAAGTATTCTTTTAAGTATTTGAAAAAAAAGGATAATAAAATGTTTTTAGAAGAGAAATTCTTGGCTTTTGCTCACAGGGGTGGTAATGAATCAGCGCCAGAGAATTCTTTTTTGGCATTTAAAAATGCTGTCGATATTGGTTACAAATACCTTGAAACAGACGTACATCTTACAAAAGATGGTTATCTGATAGCTTTTCATGACAATACATTAGATAGAGTTACTGATAAAAATGGTCTTATCAAAGACTTAACATTAAGTGAAATAAAAAAAGCTAAAATTAATGGTAAAGAAGAAATTCCCTTACTTTTAGATCTGTTAGATTCATTTCCTAACTGCTTCTTTAATATTGATTGTAAAGTTGATGAAACAGTTCAACCTTTAGTTGACTTAATCAGGGATAGGTCATTGATTGATAGAGTTTGTATTGGCTCTTTTTCCCAAAAAAGAATAAATTATATAAGAAAATCTCTCGGCAGGGATGCTAAAACCTCTATGGGTCCTACAGAGGTTATTTTGTCAAAATTTTTATCTTTTACCTCTCTAAATTATAACTTTAAATCTTCCTATACATCAATTCCAATTGAGAGATATGGGGTGAAATTATTAGATAAAAGAAATGTTAATTATTTAAAATCTAACAATCAAAAAGTAATTGCCTGGACTATAAACAAGGAAGATGAAATGAAAACTCTTATCAAAATGGGGGTTGATGGAATAATGACTGATAACCTTACTCTTTTAAAAAGTGTTCTTATAGAAGAAAGTTTATGGTAGAAATCATACTGCTTGTGTTAAATTGAAAATAATTATACAAAATATAGTATAAATAACTCGAAAGTTTCCAATGGATAAAAAAATAGAAAATATTAAATCACCTGGTTTTTTTAGTGATAGTCTAGAGAAGGTTGATAAAGAAATATATAACTCCATTTCTATGGAGTTGGATCGTCAACAAAGACAAATAGAGCTTATTGCTTCAGAAAATATTGTTTCTAAATCTGTTTTAGAGGCCCAAGGGTCAATAATGACAAATAAATATGCTGAAGGATATCCTGGTCGAAGATACTATGGTGGTTGTGAATTCGTAGATATTGCAGAAGAAATAGCAATAAAAAGGGCGTGCGATCTTTTTGATGTTAAATATTCGAATGTTCAACCACATTCTGGTTCTCAAGCAAATCAAGCTGTATTTACTGCTTTACTAAAACCAGGCGATACAATTCTTGGAATGAGTCTCGACGCAGGCGGTCATTTAACTCATGGAGCCAAACCCAATCAGTCAGGTAAGTGGTTTAATGCAATTCAGTACGGAGTTAGGAAGTCTGACAGTCTTATAGATATTGATGAAGTAAGAGAGCTGGCAATTAAGCATAAGCCAAAGTTAATTATTGCTGGAGGCTCTGCATATCCAAGGCATATTGATTTCTCGAAATTTAGAGAAATTGCCGATATGGTTGATGCCTATCTCTTGGTTGATATGGCTCATTTTTCAGGCCTTGTTGCCGGACATTCTCACCCTAGTCCATTTCCTTATGCTCATGTCGCCACCACAACAACTCATAAGGTACTAAGAGGACCAAGAGGGGGATTGATACTTACTAATGATGAGGACATAGCAAAAAAAACTAACTCAGCAATATTTCCTGGAATTCAAGGCGGACCTCTTATGCATACAATTGCAGCTAAAGCTGTTGCTTTTGGCGAGAGTTTAAGGCCTGATTTTAGTGTTTATACTGATAATGTAGTAAGTAATGCTAAAATTTTAGCTTCTGTCTTAAAAGACGATGGGTTTGATATAGTTTCTGGAGGCACAGATACACATATAGTTCTATTGGACTTGAGGCCAAAGGGTTTAAAGGGAAATATTGCAGAAGAATCATTAGGAAGAGCAAGTATTACTTGTAATAAAAACGGTGTCCCTTTTGATCCTGAGAAACCAATGATTACATCAGGAATCCGCCTTGGCTCACCCGCATGCACAACAAGGGGGTTTAAAGGTCCTGAATTTGCGATTATTGGTCAGTTAATATGCGAAGTTCTAAATGCTATTTCTTTAAATAATAACACCCCAGTTGATGAAGTTGAAAAAGCAGTAAAAATTAAAGTTGAAAATTTATGTGAAAAGTTTCCTATTTATGAGGTTTAATTAATGCAGTGTCCTTTTTGTAATAATCAAGAAACTCAGGTTAGAGATTCTAGGCCAACAGAAGAAAACTCAGCAATAAGAAGAAGAAGACAGTGCCTTGCTTGCGGAGGAAGGTTCACAACATTTGAAAGAATTCAGATGAGAGATTTAACAGTTGTAAAGAGATCTGGAAAAAGAGCTCCATTTGATAGGGATAAGCTAATGAGATCAGTTGAGATTTCTGTTCGAAAAAGGTCTATTGATCCAGATATTATTGAAAGAATGGTTAGCGGGATTGTAAGGCAACTTGAAAGTACGGGTGAAACTGACATCCCCTCAAATTTAATTGGAAGTTTAATTATGGCAGCATTAAGAGAAGTTGATATGGTTTCTTATGTTAGATTTGCATCTGTTTATAAGAATTTTCGCGAAGTTAAAGATTTTGAAGATTTTGTTGGTGAACTTGGTAATCCATCAGATATTATGCGTGATGATTAATAAAGAGTTATTTAGGTAACAAGCATATGAAGTCCTCAAATCATGATGACACTTTTTATATGAAATATGCCATCAGATTGGCTAGTAGAAATATTGGTTTAACTGGGGAAAATCCTTCCGTAGCATGTCTTTTGGTCTGTGATGGAAAAATAATTAGTCACGGTATTACTGAAAAGGGTGGCTCTCCTCATGCTGAATTTATAGCCTTAAGTAAACTAACAAATATTCCTCCAAAAACTATTGCTTATGTAACTTTGGAACCATGTTCCTTTGTTGGTAAAAATCCTTCATGCGCTTCTTTATTAATTGATAGAGGTATATCAAAGGTTGTTATTGCAACTAAAGACCCCAACCCCTTAGTCAATGGAGTGGGTATTGAAATATTGGAAAAAAAAGGTCTTAATGTTATTGTAGGCTTAGAGGAGTTATCTGCTAAAGAAAACATTTATGGATTTGAACAAAAAATACTTGGTTCTTATCCTGAGGTTAATATTAAAGTTGCGTCTTATCAGAATGGGATTACGATTCCAGATCAAAAAGAACCTTGGATTACAAATTCATTATCACGTTCATATGGGCATATTTTAAGGTCTAATCACGATGTAATAATTGTTGGAGTAAATACTGTAAAAATCGATAATCCAAACCTTGATTGCCGTCTTCCTGGAATGATAGATAGATCGCCCATTAAGGTTATTATTGATACAAACCTAACCACACCTTTAAATTGTTCTCTTGTGAAGAATGCTAATAAAAATGGTTTAATAATATTTACTAGTGAATTGAATAATAATAATAATTTTATTAAATTTTTGGATAGGGGTGTTGAGTTAATAAAGGTAGACACTGACGCGGATGGCCTTCTAAACGTGAAATCAGTGTTAGATACGCTTCGTGAAAAAGGATTCAATAGGATTCTTGTAGAGGGAGGTTCAACTTTATCATCTTCATTTTTAAGCAATAATTTAGTTAATTTTATCTATTGGTTTAAATCTGATAATCAAAAAAATGATAAGAAACCTATATCAAATGGAGATAAGACTATAAATAAAATAATAAAAAGTTCTAAATTTAAAATAAAAGATAGTATAAGCCTTAAGAACGATAGTTTAAAAATTTTTAAAAGTGTTTAGGATCAACAATGTTTACAGGAATAATTACAGATGTTGGAAAAATATTATCTATAGATACGGGTAATAGAAAGTTTAAAATATTAACTTCATTTGGTCATAATAAAATTGATATTGGTGCTTCAATTTGCTGTTCTGGTATTTGCTTAACCGTTACACAAAAAGGAGATTATTTGGATAATTCTTATTTTTGTGTTGATGCTTCAGATGAAACATTATCAAGAACAACTGCTAAGGGTTGGACGGAAGGTAGCTACATAAATCTTGAAAAAAGCTTAAAGTTTGGAGATGAAATGGGTGGCCATCTTGTTTCTGGGCATGTCGATTGTTTATCAAAAATTATTTCAATTAAAAAGATTGATAACGGTAATATTTTTACAATTGAGTACCCAAATGAATATAAGAAATTTATAGCTAGCAAAGGGTCAATTTGTTTAGATGGTATTTCATTAACTGTGAATGACGTTTTTGATAATAAATTTTCTGTAAATATTATTTCTCATACGGAAAACAATACTACATGGAAGGATATTAAAATAGGTGATGATATTAATACTGAAATTGATATTTTTGCTAGATATATATCAAGACAGATTGAAGAGGGATAGGTTATGAAAAACTATATATCACCGATTGAAGACATTATTAAAGAAGCATCACTTGGTAAAATGTTTATATTAGTTGACGCTGAAGATAGAGAAAATGAGGGTGACCTTGTTATACCAGCTGAAAATGCAGATGCAGATGCTGTTAACTTTATGGCTAAGAACGGAAGAGGTTTGATATGCCTTACACTTACTGAGGAGAGGGTTGAAAACTTAAGTTTAAAGCTTATGTCTTCAAACAATAAGTCACGCCATGAAACAGCATTTACAGTTTCAATTGAAGCAAGGGAAGGAGTTACTACTGGCATATCTGCCGGAGATAGAGCTTTAACAATTGCAACGGCTATTTCCAAAGAAAGTAAAGATTCTGATTTAGTTTCACCCGGACATGTTTTTCCAATAAAGGCTAGATCTGGAGGCGTTCTTGTTAGGGCTGGTCATACAGAGGCCGCTGTTGATATATCTAGACTTGCAGGTAAAGATCCATCGGGTGTCATTTGTGAAATAATGAATGATGATGGAACAATGGCAAGACTGCCGGAGCTAATTACATTTGCGAAGAAATTTAATTTAAAAATAGGAACAATTGCTGATTTAATTTCTTATAGAATTAATAATGATCACATTATTTCAAGAATTCACGAAGAAAATATATCAAGTGAATTCGGAAAAGATTGGAAATGTATTATTTATCAAAATGATTTAGATAAAGTTGAGCATGTTGCTCTAGTAAAAGGACTTATAAATAAAAAATCAGAGATACCAGTTAGAGTTCATTCAATAAATTTATTTGAGGACCTCGTTGGGGTTAATCCTTTAAGAAAGAATTTAATCCCAAAATCAATGAATGAAATTAATAAATTAGGAAACGGAGTGCTCATTATGGTGAGGGATACCAATGAAGGTGCTATTTCTAATCTTCTTAAGGGATCTTCTCATAACGAAACTAAAAGTGGCAATAAGTTAAGAGAGTATGGTGTAGGAGCTCAAATTTTAATTGACTTAGGTATTAAAAAAATGAAATTAATTTCAGATTCAAATACCATACCCTTAAATTTAGAGGGCTATGATTTAGAAATTTCAAGTAGACACCCCCTAAGCGAAGGTGGTTAAATTGAATAAAATAATTGTAGCAATAATTCTTTCTGACTATTACGAGGAAATTTCAGAAGGCCTTTTAGCTGGTGCTATTGAATATTGCGTGAAATATAATTTAGGTCATGTACTCTTTAGAGTTCCTGGGGCTCTTGAGATAGGTAGTGCAATTAAAATTATTTCTGAAGGAGGTAGCAACGTATCTTTTAATGGTTTTATTGCTCTTGGTTGTGTAATTAGGGGTGAAACAAGTCACTTCGAAATTGTTATTAATGAATCCTCTAGAGCGCTTACAAACTTATCAATTAATAACTCACTTATTATTGGCAATGGTATCTTAACAGTTGAAAATAAAGATCAGGCAATAAATAGAAGCTCTAATGATAGTGAAAACAAAGGTTATCATGCGGCTAATGCCTGTTATAGCCTTATAAAACTGAAGGATAGTGTATAGTTTTGTCGAAAGAATCTCATAAAAAAAAATCAGCCGCTAGACTGCTGGGTGTGCAAATTTTATTTGAAATGGAGATAAATGGTAAAAATACTAAAACTGTCATCAAAAGACTTACCGAAAGCTATTTAAAAGAAATATCTGAATTAAACAATGATGAGGTTTCTGATAAGGGTTATTTAATTAAAATTTTAAATGGAGTCTCCCTACATCAAGAAAAAATAGATAAAGATATAATAGAAAATTTAAATAACTGGACACTCTCTAGAATAGATTCTGTTTCTCGAGCTATTTTAAGATCAGCCTGCTTTGAGATACATGAGTGTCTTGATGTTCCACCTAAAGTCATAATTAATGAATATGTAAATATCTCAAAATCATTTTTTAATGATAAAGAGCCAAACTTTATTAATGGTATTCTGGACTCTATTTCAAAAATTTACCGAAAAGATGAAATATAACAATATGAATGAGTTTGATTTTATTGAAAAATATTTGTCATCAAAAAAAAATTCTAATAAATTTTCTTTGAACTTTAAGGATGACGTTGGTCATGTAAATGATAATATATTCTCAACAGATACCATATGTGAGGGCATTCATTTTTTTTCTGAAGACGACCCCTCTATGGTTGCTAAAAAATTAATTCGCGTAAATATTTCTGATATAATTGCAAAGGGGATTAGGCCAATGTTTTGTCTTCTCAATTTATCTTTGGGTAAAAAAGCCAATATTGACTGGTTGGATAAATTTATGAAAGGCTTTCATTCTGATTTAGATTTTTATAAACTTAACCTTATAGGCGGAGACACAACAAAAACTCTTCAGAAATCAGTGTTATCATTAACAATTTTTGCTGATTTAAAAGGTAAGAAATTTATAAAAAGATCTTCTAGTAAAAAAAATGATTTTATTTATGTTACTGGAAGTATCGGTGACTCATCACTTGGTCTCTATTTAAGAAAAAATAAAAATATAAAAATTTCTAAGAAACATTCTGATTATTTAATTAATCGTTATTTACTTCCTCAGCCTAGAATAGACTTAGTAAATTTTATAAATAAAAATGCTTCTGCATCTACTGATATTTCAGATGGTCTATATTCTGATCTCAGTAACATTTGTAAAACTTCAAATTTAGGCTCAGAAATCTATTTTTCAAAAATACCATTGTCTGATGCCGCTATAAAAATCATTAAAGATAACCCCTCTTTGGTCAAAAACATTTTGAGTGGAGGTGATGATTATGAGGTATTATTCACCGGACCACCCAACCTCGACAGAAAAAAAAATGTTACGAAAATAGGTAAAATGATTACAGGTAATAAAATAAAATTAATTGATTTTGATGACAGGATTAGGTTAGACGGCTATAAGCATGAAATCTAAAACCTTTAGCTTGATATTTTGAGTACATTTTGGCATGTTTCAGCAAATTATCACTAATAATGAATTTTTATTTTAAGGGAGATTAATATGGACATTATGCATCTAATTATAGGATCAGGAATCTTGGCTGTTCTTTACGGTATAGTAACTGCAATATCAGTTTTATCTGCAGATACTGGAAATGAAAAAATGCAAGAAATTGCTAAGGCAATTCAAGAGGGTGCAGGAGCATATTTATCTAGACAATACTCCACAATTGCAGTTGTTGGTGTGGTTATTTTAATAATTGCCTACTATTTGCTGGGTACCGAAGTTGCTATCGGGTTTCTAATTGGTTCTGTAATGTCTGGACTAGCTGGCTACATTGGTATGCTAGTTTCTGTAAGGGCAAATGTACGTACAACTCAAGCCTCATCTATTGGGCTTGCTAACGGTCTTAGTATTGCATTTAAGTCTGGCGCTGTTACAGGTATGTTGGTTGCTGGGTTGGCATTACTTTCTGTATCCGTTTATTATTATGTTCTAACAACCGTTTGGAATCTAAACGGTAGAGATATTATAGATCCGCTGGTTGCACTTGGTTTTGGCTCATCATTAATATCCATTTTTGCAAGACTAGGAGGTGGAATATTTACAAAAGGAGCTGATGTTGGTGGGGATCTTGTCGGTAAGGTTGAGGCTGGTATTCCTGAGGATGATCCAAGAAATCCTGCTACAATTGCTGATAATGTTGGTGATAATGTTGGCGATTGTGCTGGTATGGCCGCAGATTTATTTGAAACATATGCCGTTACAGTTGTTGCTACAATGGTTCTTGCTACTATTTTCTTCGCTAACATGGAACAACTTATATTTGAATCGCTGGTTATTTATCCAATGGCAATTTGTGGTGCATGTGTGATCACCTCAATTATTGGTACTTTCTTTGTAAAGCTAGGTAAAAATAATTCTATTATGGGGGCTTTGTATAAAGGATTTATTGCAACTGCACTTTTATCCTTAGTAATTCTATATTTTGTTACTGACTATGTTGTTGGATTTGATACAGTTTTAACTGTTTCTGAACAAAGCTTTACAGGACTTCATTTGTATATTTGTGGAGTAATTGGACTTGCTATCACCGGTCTAATAATATGGATTACAGAATACTATACTGGCGTAGATTATAGGCCTGTTCAGTCAATAGCTAAGGCTTCTGAAAGTGGACACGGAACTAATGTAATTCAAGGCCTGGCAATTTCAATGGAGGCTACTGCACTTCCCGCTCTTGTGATTGTCTTTGGAATAATTGCTACTTATAGTTTGGCTGGTTTATTTGGTATAGCTGTAGCCGTTACTACCATGCTTGCATTAGCCGGAATGGTTGTTGCCCTTGATGCATTCGGACCCGTTACAGATAATGCCGGTGGAATTGCTGAAATGGCCAAATTACCAGAAGAAGTTAGAAAAACAACAGACGCACTTGATGCCGTTGGTAATACGACTAAAGCTGTAACAAAGGGTTATGCAATTGGATCTGCTGGTCTAGGCGCTTTAGTTCTATTTGGAGCATATACAGCTGATTTAGAATATTATATAGCTAACGCAACTGAGGGTAGCTATTTTTCAGGTGTAGAAATTAACTTTGATCTTTCAAATCCTTATGTGGTTGTTGGCCTTCTTGTTGGCGGTATGTTGCCATATTTATTTGCGGCAATGGGTATGACTGCTGTCGGAAGAGCTGCTGCCTCTATCGTTGAAGAAGTTAGAAGGCAGTTTAAAGAAAAGCCTGGAATTATGACCGGTAAAGATAAACCCGATTATTCAGCTGCTGTTGATTTATTAACTAAGTCTGCAATTAAGGAGATGATTGTTCCGTCACTGCTTCCATTGTTATCCCCTATCGTTTTATTTTATTTTGTTAATGCTATAGCGACCAAAGGCGATGCTTTTTCAGCCTTAGGAGCAATGCTTTTAGGGGTAATTGTTACAGGTCTATTTGTTGCACTTTCTATGACTGCCGGGGGTGGAGCCTGGGATAATGCTAAAAAGTATATCGAAGATGGTAATCATGGTGGAAAAGGCTCTGAAGCTCATAAAGCTGCTATAACTGGTGATACAGTTGGTGATCCATATAAAGACACCGCTGGTCCAGCGATTAACCCAATGATTAAGATTACCAATATTGTAGCATTACTATTGCTAGCAATTTTGGCCCATTAGTTTTAATAATATAATAATATTAAATATATGAGATTCCTGTTACTTTTATTTAAGTATAGGAATCTCATATGACTAAAAAATCATTATATGCAACTTCGTTTAAGAGCTCTAAGGGAAGATTTCACTTAGAAAAGGAGAGCATAAATAGAAATCCTTTTCAAAGAGATAGGGATAGAGTTATTCACTCAGATTCATTTAGACTTTTAAAACATAAAACCCAAGTTTTTGTCGCTCATACAGGTGATTATTATAGAACGCGATTAACTCATTCGCTTGAGGTCAGTCAAATTGCTAGAACAATTGCCAGAAGGTTAAATATTGATGAAGATTTATCTGAGGTTTTAGCTTTAGCTCACGACCTAGGTCACCCACCTTTTGCTCATTCAGGTGAAGATGTCCTCAATAATTGTATGAAAGGTTACGATGGGTTTGATCACAATGCCCAAACATTAAGGATTTTAACAACTATCGAACAAAGGTACCCATCATTTGACGGCTTAAATTTAACATGGGAGACCCTTGAGGGGATAGTTAAACATAATGGTCCGTTAACAAATCCTCATCCAGTTATAAGTGACCTTAATAATCTATATAATCTAGATTTAAATTCATTTCCTAGCCTTGAGGCTCAAATCGCATCTT
Organism: Hyphomicrobiales bacterium; assembly: GCA_028339975.1. GTDB lineage: Bacteria > Pseudomonadota > Alphaproteobacteria > MED-G09 > MED-G09 > MED-G09. The sequence goes on from JAOLDG010000002.1 coordinate 182,958, forward strand.
TATCAGATGATATAGCATATAATAATCATGATATTGATGATGGTTTTCGGGCAGGATTTATAAATCTTAGCGATCTTAAGAGCATAGAATTTCTCTCTGATATCATTGATCAAATAAGCATAGAATATAAAGATATTGAGGATCATATGATTGTTAAGGAGCTTATTAGGAGGCTTATTGGCCTTATGGTTGATGATCTTATTAAACAAACTAAAATAAATATAGAAGAGTATCGTCCAAAAAAAGTTGAGGACATAAGGTTGAGATCAATTTCAACAGCTTCATTTTCTAAATTTTTTATTAATCAAGACAGGATAATAAGAAATTTTTTAAAAACCAGAGTTTATGAACATGCATCAATTGAAGCAGAAAGGGTAAAATCTAAAAAAATTATTGAGGGTTTATTTGATAAATTAATAAATAATATTGATCTTTTGCCAAGGAAATTAAGAGAAAAGTGTGATACATCTAAATCTGAAAATTCAGCAAGAGTTGTTTGCGATTATATTGCCTCAATGACAGACAGATCTGCTGTTGAAAATCATTCAAAATTATATGGAAAAGATATTATGGAACGGCCTGGTTACTGATATGAATATAGTTAGTCATTATAAAAAAATTATTAATAATATTTTAATAAAAGAATTTTCATTACAAAATGAAGATATTAAAAATATTTCATTTGAGTTTCCGAAGGACCTTAGCTTGGGAGATTTTTCTACTAATGCCGCAATGGTTCTAGCAGGAAAATTAAGAAAATCACCGAGTGAAATTGCAGAAAATATAAGGAACTTAATTCTTAAAAATTCTGATATTGAAAATGCTGAAATAGCTGGAAAAGGATTTATAAATATAACAATCAAAAAAGAAATTTGGCAAAAACTATTGTTAAAAATTATTGAAAAAAAATCATCATACGGTGATGAAGGTTTTGGAAAAAAAGAAAAAGTTAATATTGAATATGTTTCGGCTAACCCTACAGGACCCCTTCATGTTGGACATACTAGGGGTGCAGTCTTTGGAGACACCCTATCAAATATACTCACTAAAGTTGGTTATGATGTTTGTAGGGAGTATTATGTCAACGATGCGGGTGAACAAATAGATAAGTTGGCACGATCTTCTTTTGTAAGATACCAGGAGAGTTGTGGAATTGAAATTTCTTCTATTCCAGAAGGTTTATATCCTGGTGAATATTTAAAACCTGTTGGTAATGAAATAAAAAAAATATTTGGCGATGATCTATTGGATAAAAAAGAAGATTTTTGGCTACCATTAATAAGAAACATATCACTAGAATTAATGCTTAATCTCATTAAGTCTGACTTAAAAACTTTAAATATTAAACATGATGTTTTTACTTCTGAATATGACCTTTTGTCTAGTGGATTTGTTGATGAGATCTTTGATGAGCTAGACAGCAAGGGTTTACTCTACCAGGGTGAAACATTACCCCCCAAAGGATCTGATACGAACGAATGGAAGAAGAAAAAACATACATTATTCCGATCTAAAAAATTTGGAGATGACGAAGATCGGGTTGTAAAAAAACACGATGGATCTTGGACATATTTTATGCCTGACATAGCCTACCATAAAGATAAATCAAAAAGAGGCTTTGATAAGATGATCAATGTTTGGGGTGCCGATCACTCTGGATATATATCAAGGGTAACGTCTGCTGTGAATGCCTTAACAAATAACCAATCTTCTTTGGAAGTAAAAGTTTGTCAGCTTGTAAGACTCACAAGAGGTAAGGAGGTAGTTAAGATGTCAAAAAGATCTGGAAGCTTTATAACATTAAAGGAAATGGTTGATGAGGTGGGAAGGGATGCTGTTCGATTTATGATGGTTACAAGAAAAAATGATGCACCTCTCGATTTTGATTATGAGGCAGTAAAAGAGCAAACGAAGGATAATCCAATATTTTATATACAATATGCCCATGCAAGAATTTCATCAGTAATTAGAAAAGTTGATACAGATAACCTGTTTAATATTGAAGATAAATCACTTTTAAAATCAGATATTAGCCTATTGGATAAGAGTGAAGATATTGCCTTAATAAAGGTAATATCAAATTTTCCTAGAATTATAGAACAAGCTGCTGTTTATAGAGAGCCACATCGAATTGCCTTTTATTTAAAGGATTTAGCTTCTACTTTTCATTCCTATTGGAGCCTAGGTAATGAGAATAGTGACTTTAGGGTTATAAATACAGAAAATATTGATACTTCAATGGCCAGGGTAGCTCTAATAAGATCTGTTGGAATTACCATCTCTGAAGGACTTAGGCTTTTGGGTATTGAGGCCCTAGACGAGCTCAGATAGTAATGAATAATAAATATCTTATAGTATTTCTAACTTTCTTATTTTTTATTACCGTTGGCTTTATAATATATCTAAATTCTAGCTCAGATATACCTGTTGTCTATGGCTCTAGTGATCCTATAAGAGAGTTACCGTCCAACGCTCCACAAATGGATAGACCTCCTAATATTCCCTGTATTTACTCTTTATGGAAGAATACAAATGAATCTTGTGGTACCTCAGAAAATGTTTTTGAAGAAAAAAAACCTACAAGCGGTTACTTTTCGCTAATATTTGGTACTTTTTTAAATTCTGAAGATGCCAATATTCATACTAAAAAACTTAAAGCTCAAAAATTCTTACAGAAAATAATCATAAAAACTATTGAAATTCCAGCAACTTCAAAAGTAATTCAAGTTGAGAAGGGTGATACTTTGTCAAGAATAGCAAAAAGACATTCCCTGAAGGTTAAAAGAATAATTGATGATAACAATATTGCTAACCCAAATAATATCAAGGTAGGTCAAAGCTTGATGATACCAGGAGAACCTCTTAAATATCGAATCATTACAAGGAATATTGAAGAAAGAGATACAGCTCAGAATTTTTGTAATAAATTATTAAACTCAAGCTTTAGTTGTCAAATTGTTAAGCAGAGGTAAATATTAATAATATACAATAAAATACTGATATATATGTTTAATATTTTTTTTATTTATATATATTTTGCGATTTATTAAAAATTTACGGGATTTTTATAAACTTATGTAGTGTATAAATACATAATAAACGCTATATATAGTATATGGAATTTAACGATTTAAATGATAAACATGATCAATTAGATTTATTTCTTGTTGATATTGATGGTTTTGAAGGTCCGCTAGACTTACTCCTTACTCTGGCTAAAGAGCAAAAAGTCGATTTGATGGAAATTTCTATCCTTGAATTAGCATCTCAATATTTATTATTTGTTGATCAAATGAAAAGTATAAACATTGATTTGGCGGCTGATTATATAGTAATGGCTGCCTGGCTTGCTTACTTAAAGTCTAAACTACTTCTTCCCGATGATGACAATGAGGAGACATCCTCAGATGAATTATCCGCAATTCTTGCATTTAGACTCAGAAGGCTTGAAGCGATGAGAGAGGCTAGCGCTAAATTAATGACAAGAGACAGAATAGGTATCCATTTATTCAGAAGGGGCATGCCAGAACCAATTTTTTTAGTTAAAAACTTCCATCATCGTGATAATCTTTTTGATTTAATGTCAGCATACTCAGGAATTCGAAATAATAACTTTGATAATGACTGGAAGCCAAAAAGATTTCCTGTATATTCAATTGAGGATGCAAGAAAGCGTCTTGAATCTATGCTTGGAACTGCTATAAATTGGACAAAAATAGAGGATTTCCTTCCTTCAAATACAGATACATCACCAGAGGCAGTATCTTTTCGAAAAAGCTCTTTAGCTTCAATTTTTTCAGCTTCCCTAGAGTTATCAAAAGAGGGTCTTCTTGAGATTAGCCAGAATAAATCATTTGGTTCTATTAAATTTAAATACAAAGAAAATTCTGAAAAAAATAATATTGATATGCTGAGGGCTTAATGACTGAGGACATTATTTTAAATGAAACGAATCCACTTACACATTTTGATGAACAAGTAAGAGCGATTGAAGCTCTTCTTTTTGCCTCCTCAGACCCATTGGATGAAAAGGTATTGATGGAAATTCTTCCTGCTAGTGCCAATATTACTATGATATTAGAAAAAATTGTTAAATCTTATGAGGGGAGAGGTATTGAGCTAAAGAGGGTTAATAATAAATGGATGTTTAAAACTGCCTCAGACTTATCATTTATAATGCAGAAAGAAGCAAAAATTCAAAAGAAACTATCTAAGGCTGGTTTAGAAACACTTTCTATTGTCGCTTATCATCAACCAGTCTCTCGGGCTGAAATAGAGGAAATAAGGGGCGTTAGCGTCTCTCCTGGTACAATTGATTCATTGCTAGAGGTTAATTGGATTAAAATTAAAGGACGTAGAAAGTCACCTGGCAATCCTATAACTTACGGAATAACTGAGGAATTTTTAGTTCATTTTGATCTTGAGAGTGTAAAAGATTTGCCTGGAATTGATGAATTAAAATCAACTGGATTGCTTGATAGTAATTTGCCCCCTGATATGTTCCCGATTAACGATGACATAGAGCCAATTGAAGAAAACAATTAAGAAAGTCTATAAATAGTGCTATTAAGTAAATATTAAAAAAGGATTTTTAGTTATGTCTCCAAGTTTAATGCAAATTTTAGTAGTAGTTTTTCTTGTTTTAATTTTCTTTGGTAGAGGAAGGATTTCTAATTTTATGGGCGATTTAGCCAGTGGAATTAAAAGTTTTCGAAAAGGACTTGAGGATGATTCACCTGATTCTAATCCAGAAAATAAAGATAAAGATTAGTTTTTACTATGTTTGATTTTGGTTATAGCGAAGTATTTATTATTGCTGCTGTTATTTTGATATTTATTGGACCAAAAGAGCTACCTCTTTTATTGAGGTCAATTTTTGATTTTGTCTCTAAAATTAAAGTTTACTCATCAGAGTTAAGAACAGGTATTCAAAGTATTGCAAACGATATTGAGATAGAAAAAATTTCTGAAAAAATTCTAGATACCGACAAAAATGATAAAAAAAATTCCAAAGAAAAGAAGAATTAGTTATTAAATGTCCGAACCTAAAAATAAAGATGAAAAATTAAATGATCTTTCAAAGGCTCCTATTTTTGATCATCTCCTGGAATTAAGGTCTAGATTAATAAGGTCTTTTATTATTTTTATAATAGGTTTTTGTGTTTCATTTTATTTTTCTACTAGTATTTATTCCTTTTTAGTTTCGCCATTCTTTGAGGCAACAGGTTCTGCTGGTGAGATGATCTTTACTGCTCCTCAGGAGTTTTTAATTACTAAATTAAAGGTTGCAATGTTTGGGTCATCATTAATAGGTCTTCCTTATTTTTCCGTTGAACTTTATGCCTTTCTAGCCCCGGGGCTTTATAAGAATGAAAAAACAGCATTGATTCCATATTTTATAGCCACACCATTCCTTTTCTTTATGAGTAGCTTACTTGTTTACTATTTTATAATACCATTAGCCTTGGCATTTTTTTTATCGATGCAGATTGAATCTGGGATAAATGATATTTCAATAAAATTATTACCTAGCGTAAGTGAATATTTAAGTCTTATAACCTCACTAATAATTGCTTTTGGAATTTGTTTTCAGCTACCAGTTATTTTAACTTTATTGGCTAAAGTAGATATAGTTGGAAGTAATCAGTTAAGGGCGGGAAGAAAATATGCTATTGTTTTAACTTTTTTAGTTGCTGCATTTTTAACTCCCCCTGATCTTATAAGTCAAATAGGCTTAGCTATTCCAACAATATTATTGTATGAGTTTTCTATACTTTTAGTTTCTATTATCGAAAAAAATAATATTGCTAAGAAAAAATAAATTATGGTTATTGTATGCACGATATAAATAAAATAAGAGAGAATAAAGACTTATTTCTTAGTGGTTGGAAAAAAAGAGGTCTTGAAATTGATATTGATAAAATTCTTAATATTGATAGAGATTTAAGAAAAAGCATTACGAGTCTTCAAGAGTTGCAAACAAAAAGAAATGATATTTCAAAATTAATTGGGAAAGCTAAGAAGGAAGGGGATAATACTAAAGCAAATGAATTATCGAAAGAGGTTCAGGAATTTAAAAAACTAATGCAAGAATTAGAGGAATCTAAAGCTAACCTTTCTGATAAATTAAATGAGTACCTGTCTTCACTTCCAAATATCCCTCATGATGATGTTCCTGTTGGACAGGATGAAAGTTCTAATATTCAAATTAGAGAATTTGGTAAAAAATCAAAGCCTTCTCCCAATCATTATGAAATTGGTGAAGAAATGGGATTATTAGATTTTGATACCGCGGCAAAACTATCGGGATCAAGATTCTCTCTACTGAAAAAGGATTTGGCTCTTTTGGAGCGATCTCTGGCAAATTATATGATTGATCAACACGTAAGTAAGAATGGGTATGATGAAATTAGTGTCCCTTATCTTGTTAAAGATGCTGCAATGTATGGTACAGGTCAATTACCTAAGTTTTCTGATGATCAATTTAAAACAGAGGATGGATCTTGGCTTATACCAACAGCAGAGGTTCCTCTTACAAATATGGTTAGTAATTCTAATCTTGATGCTACTGATTTACCTTTAAGATATGTTGCTTACACGCAATGTTTTAGAAAAGAGGCTGGCGCAGCAGGAAAAGATACAAAAGGTTTAATTCGCTTACACCAGTTTCCTAAAGTTGAGCTTGTTAGCATAGTAAAGCCAGAATCATCATTAGATGAACTTGAAAGGCTTTTAAATTGCGCGGAAGGTATTTTGAAGTCTTTAAATCTGCCATACAGGGTAATGATATTATCATCAGGCGATATGGGTTTTTCTGCAATAAAAACATATGACCTTGAGGTTTGGTTACCTGGTCAAAATCTATATAGAGAAATTTCATCATGCTCTTTGTGTTCAGATTTTCAATCGCGAAGAATGAATACAAGATTTAAAGATAGCAATAATAAGAAGATACATCCTCATACATTAAATGGATCCGGCTTGGCAGTTGGAAGGACGCTTGTTGCTATTTTAGAAAACTATTATGAGGGGAATGGGATTGTTGTTGTTCCTGATGTACTTCAGCCTTATATGGGTGGAATAAAAAAAATTGGTCTACCAAGCTAGCTATTAGATTTTTATATATTAAATGAGTTTGATATTTCTATAGTTTTTACTTATTAATCAAATGTTCAATATAAAGGAAAAGTTATGAATGATATTTTAGTTCAAATTATGCCGCTTATGCTAATATTTCTGGTGTTTTATTTTTTAATAATACGACCTCAGCAAAATAAAATTAAAGAACACAATGCAATGGTTGATTCTACAAAAAAGGGTGATGAAGTTATTACACAAGGCGGATTAATTGGGAAAATATCAAAAGTTTCTGATAATGAAGTAACAATTGATTTTGGTGGCGGTGTAAGTATTAATGCCGTGAAATCTACATTAGCAAATGTTAAATCAAAATAAGTTATGCTCTATTTTTCTACCTCAAAAAAAATATCACTATTAATTATCTGCTTGTTAGGCTGTTTTCTGGCACTGCCAAATTTCTGGAGCACCGGTATTCCTTTTTTGCCAAAGCAGACAATTAATCTTGGTCTCGATTTAAGGGGTGGATCATATTTATTGCTAGAAGTTGATACTAATTCAATAAAGAAGGAGAGAAGCCAATCATTAGTTGATGATATAAGGTTAGCTTTAAGGCAAAAGAAGATTAAATATATTGGATTAAAGGTTTTACCTTCAGGTGCTGAAGTAAAAATTCAAAATGATATTAGATTAGATGATGCTGAAAAAGCTATTGATGATTTAAATAATTCATCCCTAGGGAATATCTTTAATACAAGAACAACTGATGATTTTTCTTTGAGCACATCAAACGGTATAATAAAAATTAGCTTAAATGAAAATGCCTTAAAGGAAAAATACAGGTCAGCGGTTTCTCAATCAATAGAAATTATTAGAAGAAGAATTGACGGCCTAGGCGTTACTGAGCCTTCCATCCAAAGGCAGGGTAATAATAGAATTCTTTTAGAGGTTCCAGGGCTTGATGATCCTCAACGCTTAAAAGATTTACTAGGCCAAACTGCTAAGTTAAATTTTCGTATGGTCGATACAAGTATTAGTCCAGGTGAGGCCATAAGAACAAAAGTACCTAGTCGATCAGAAATTCTCTCTGATAGCGACGGTCTCCAATATCTTGTTATGAAAAAAGTATTAGTTTCAGGTGAAAGGCTAGTTGATGCTCAGGCAAGCTTTGATGCAACAACAAATTCTCCAGTTGTTAACTTTAGGTTTGATACTGTTGGAGGTAAATATTTTGCAAAGGCAACGTCACGGAATGTAGGAAAGCCTTTTGCTATAGTCTTGGATAATAAGGTTATTTCAGCACCTGTAATTAGGAGTCCAATTTTAGGTGGATCTGGTCAAATTGAAGGTGGTTTTAGTGTAGAGGAAGCAAATAATTTATCAATTTTACTTAGGGCTGGAGCTCTTCCAGCACCTTTGGAAATCTTAGAAGAAAAAACTATTGGCCCTGGTTTAGGTGAGGACTCTATTCAATCAGGAAAAATTGCAACAATTATAGGCCTAGTAGGTGTTTTGATATTTATTATTCTAAGTTATGGACGTTTTGGCATATACGCTAATATTGCTCTTATTTTAAACATTGTAATGATAATTGGAATACTTTCACTTCTTCAGGCCACATTAACACTTCCAGGAATTGCAGGTATTGTTTTAACAATAGGCATGGCTGTTGATTCCAATGTAATAATTTTTGAAAGAATTAAAGATGAATATTCCAGTGGTAAAAATCCATTTTCGTCAGTAGAATCTGGTTATTCAAAATCATTTGGAACTATACTTGATGCAAATATCACTACATTGATAGCGTCATTAGTTTTATTTTTTTTGGGAACAGGCCCCGTTAAAGGTTTTGCTGTAACCCTTTCAATTGGAATTGTTACTTCAGTATTTACTGCATTTATAATTACAAGACTTATTATATCAATTTGGCTACTTAAGAAAAAGCCAACAGAACTACCTATTTGAGATAACTATGAAAACATTAAAATTAGTTAAAAAAAACACAACTATTGAATTCTTGAAGCTAAGAAAAATAACCACATTGCTGTCTTTTTCTCTTTGTTTATTTTCTTTTGTATCCTTTTTATTCTTTAGCTTGAATTTTGGAATTGATTTTAAGGGTGGTACATTAATTGAAGTAAAATCTAGTTCAGAAATTAATATAGGTAAAGTTAGATCATCCTTATCTTCATTAAATCTAGGTGATCTTCAAATACAAAATTTTGGTTCTAAGAGTAATATTCTTGTAAGAGTCGAAAGTCAAAAATCAAAAAATAACTCTACATCACTTGCCCCGATAACTAATGAGCTAAAAACTTTTGGTGATATTCAGAGAGTTGAGGTTGTAGGGCCAAAAATTAGCTCTGAACTTATCCAAAAAGGTATCACAGCAATTATAATAGCTGTTGGTTTAATGCTTTTTTATATATGGCTTCGATTTGAATGGCAGTTCTCTATGGGGGCAGTATTAGCACTTTTGCATGATGTAATCATTACAATAGGAATTTTTTCTTTTTTTCAGATTGAATTTAATTTATCTATTATTGCAGCCTTGTTAACTATAATTGGTTATTCAATGAATGATACGGTTGTCGTTTATGATAGAATTCGTGAAAATTTAAGAAAATATAAGAAATTAGATCTTTATGAATTAATCAATTCCTCTATAAATCAAACTCTATCAAGGACAGTTTTGACTTCACTAACTACCTTAATAGCTTTGTTTTCATTGTATTTTTTAGGTGGTGAAGTTATAAAAGGATTTACTCTAGCAATGATTATCGGAGTGTTTGTTGGCACGTATTCATCAACCTTTATAGCATCCCAACTACTTTTATATCTGGGCGTAAAAAGAGATTGGTCAAAAAATAACAATAACTAACCTTTCTTAATATTCAAATAACTATTATTATCGATTCTTATAAACAGGGGTTTAACATGAGTATAATTTTATCATCATTAAGAAATACAGTAGTTGCCGGTTTAATTTTGGCATTATTACTGCTTCTAACTTTTTCAACCTGGGGTATAGTTGATACTTCTAGTTTTTCTGATCAAGCTTTTTATTCATTCATTTTTAGGTGGCTACATGTTTTATCTGCCATTATGTGGATAGGTTTACTCTGGTATTTTAATTTTGTTCAAATACCTAATATGCCAAATATTCCTGATGATCAAAAACCTGCTATTTCTAAAGTTATTGCACCTGCAGCCCTTTGGTGGTTTAGGTGGAGCGCAATGGCAACAGTTGCTACTGGCCTAATACTTGGATATTTAAACGGTTATTTAGAATCATCTATGACATTAGGGTTTAGAGGTGATGGTGCTCCTCAGCATATCGCTATTGGTATAGGTATGTGGCTAGGAATAATTATGTTTTTCAATGTTTGGTTTGTTATATGGCCAAATCAAAAAAGAGCTCTTGGTATCGTTTCGGTAGCTGCTGATGTTAAGGCTGCCTCAGCAAGAACTGCTATGTTATTTTCTAGAACAAATACGTTGCTTAGCATTCCTATGTTATTTTCAATGGTGGCAGCACAAAATATTTTTTAATCTAAATTATCTATTAATATTAAGGGGCCTAATGGCCCCTTTTTTTATATCATTTTTTTTAAGTATTGACCTGTATAGCTCTTTTTTTCCTTTAAAATTCCCTCAATACCACCTTCATACACTAACTTTCCACCCTTATCTCCACCGTCCGGACCTATATCAATCACCCAATCAGCAGTTTTAATCACATCAAGATTGTGTTCAATGACAACAACTGTATTTCCATTATCAACTAGCTCATGTAAAACCTCTAAAAGCTTCTTAACATCATCAATATGCAATCCAGTCGTTGGTTCATCAAGAACGTAAAAAGTCCTTCCTGTTGCCTTTTTTGCCAATTCCTTGGCTAATTTTATTCTTTGTGCCTCACCACCTGACAGAGTATTAGCCTGTTGACCAACCTTAATGTAACCCAACCCAACTTTCTTAAGGGTTTCCATTTTATCTCTTATTAAAGGAACGGCCTTAAATAAATCTGCACATTCAGCAACAGTCATATTTAAAACATCAGCAATGGATTTTTCTTTGTATTTAACCTCCAATGTTTCTCTATTATAGCGCTGCCCCTTACATTGGTCGCATTCAACATAAACATCAGGAAGAAAGTGCATTTCTATTTTAATGACTCCATCACCCTGGCACGTTTCACATCTTCCACCCTTTACGTTAAATGAAAATCTTCCCGGCTTATAACCCCTTGCTTTGGATTCAGGTAGCTGACAAAACCAATCTCTAATTGGAGTAAAAGCACCTGTATAAGTTGCAGGATTTGATCTTGGAGTTCTGCCTATTGGTGATTGATTTATATCAATAATTTTATCAATAAAGTGAATTCCATTAATGCTTTTGTACTCCATAGGACTTTTTTTAGAATTATTTAACTTTCTGTTAAGAGCCGCATAAAGAGTATGAAGCAAGAGGGTGGATTTTCCAGAACCAGATACACCCGTTACACATGTAAATGTGCTCATTGGAAAGTTTGCTGTTACATTTTGAAGATTATTACCGTTAGTCTTATTAATTGTTATCATCCTATCTTTATTAATTTCTCTTTTCTTTGGAATATCTATTTGTTTCTTTTTTGACAAATACTGACCTGTAATACTTTTTTTATTTTTTGTGATAGCCTCAAAGTTACCCTCGGCAACTAAATATCCCCCATGAATACCAGCCCCTGGTCCTATATCGATAATATGATCTGCAGCTTTCATTGTTTCTTCATCATGCTCAACAACAATTACTGTATTTCCTAAATCCTTTAATCTCTCTAGTGTTCCTAGTAATTTATCGTTATCTCTTTGATGCAGACCAATCGATGGTTCATCAAGCACATAAAGAACTCCAGTTAGTCCGGATCCAATCTGTGAAGCTAACCTTATTCGTTGTGATTCACCTCCAGATAAAGTTCCTGATTCCCTTGCAAGAGTTAAATAATTTAACCCAACATTTTTAAGAAAAGTTAATCTCTCTCCTATTTCTTTTACAATATTTTTTGAAATTTCTTGATTTTTCTTGGAAAGCTTTGCTGGGAGGGCTTCAAACCATTTAACTGATTCATCAATTGTTAAATTTGAAATTTGACCAATATTTTCGTCATTAATCTTAATACATAGTGCCTCTTCCTTAAGACGGTACCCATTGCACTTGGAGCAGGCAGATTTGGATTGGTATTTTTCAATTTCTTCTCTCATCCAATTACTATCTGTTTCAACATAACGTCTTTTTAAATTTTTAATGATTCCTTCAAAATTTTTATTTGTTTTAAATGTTCTTGATCCGTCATCGTAATTAAATATAATTTTTTCATCACCTGATCCATCAAGAATAATATTTTGATACTTAGTAGGGAGATCTAACCATTTGCAATCAATTGAAAAACTATAATGTTCTGAAATTGCCATTAATGTTTGAAGGTAATACGGTGAGGGTGAAGACGTTCTTGACCATGGAGCAATTGCACCACCGCGAATACTAAGATCTTGATTAGGAATGACAAGATCTCTATCTATAAAGTATTCTGTTCCTAAGCCATCACAGTTTTGACAAGCTCCAACCGGGTTGTTAAATGAAAACAATCTTGGTTCAATTTCTTCAATTGTAAAACCTGATTCTGGACAAGAGTAATTTGCTGAATAAATTATTCTTTTACCCTTATCTTTCCCACTAGCGATTTCGATGGCGGCAAGACCATCAGCTAATTGAAGTGCTGTTTCAAAACTATCAGCAAGTCTGTTTCCTAGTTTTTTATCTATTACTATTCTATCAACTACAACATCAATATCATGTTTAATGTTTTTTTCTAAATTTGGAACATTATCTAATTCATAGAATTCATTATCAATTTTAACTCTTTGAAATCCTTTTTTTAATAAATTAGAAAATTCTTTTCTATACTCACCTTTTCTTCCCCTTACTATTGGGGCCAATAAGTATGCTTTTGTTCCTTCCTTATTTTTATTAGCCTGATCAACCATCTGTGTAACTGTCTGACTAGTTATTGGAAGACCTGTAGAAGGGGAGTGTGGAACACCAATCCTCGCAAATAGTAGCCTAAGGTAATCATAAACCTCTGTTACTGTCCCAACTGTTGACCTTGGATTTTTTGATGTTGTTTTTTGTTCTATCGCTATAGCTGGGGATAATCCATCTATCTGATCTAAGTCCGGCTTTTGCATCATTTCAAGAAATTGTCTAGCATAAGCTGAAAGGCTTTCAACATAACGTCTTTGTCCTTCAGCATAGATTGTATCAAACGCCAGTGATGACTTACCAGACCCTGAGAGTCCTGTTATTACGGTAATACTATCTTTTGGAATACTTACATCAATATTTTTTAAATTATGCTCACGCGCACCCTTAACATTTATATATTTTTTAGTCGCATTTTTTTCTTTTTTAGATGACATTGTGAATCCTAGATTTTTAAGTATAAAGTATAATTAAGAAAGGTTATATCATAGTGCTATAACCTAGGAAGGGTTTTTGTTATATATATCATAATTATTGGAGTTTTTTATGTCAGGAAGTTTAAATAAAGTATTACTTATCGGTAACCTTGGTAATGATCCAGAAGTTAGAAGCACTCAGGATGGAAGGTCTTTATGTACTTTTTCAATAGCCACGTCAGAAAGCTGGAAGGATAAAAATTCTGGAGAAAAGCGTGATAAAACTGAGTGGCACCGTGTTGTAATCTTCAACGAAGGTTTGGTTAGAATTGCCGAACAATATTTAAAAAAAGGTTCCAAAGTATATCTAGAAGGTCAAATGCAGACTAGAAAATGGGAAGATAAAGACGGTATTGAAAAGTATACAACCGAAGTAGTCTTGCAAAACTTCAACGGAAACTTAACTATGTTGGGTGGTAGGTCTGATAATTCTGTTGGCGATTTTTCTTCAAACGATGATCAAAATAACACTGCCTCAATAAGCACTGACATGGATGATGATATTCCTTTCTAAACTATTGATTTATATATAAATTTATTATCTCATAATACTTAATATTTATTGATGTAAGCACCTTTAGGTGTTAAAATACAAAATCATTATTTTTGAATGATGATTCGTTTTTTTTTGCCTCGCTATAAGGACTTTAATGTCAGAAATAATTGATGATAATCCAGATATTTCTAATATAAATTTAGATGTAGAAATGCGTCAATCTTATCTTGATTACGCTATGAGCGTTATTGTTTCAAGAGCATTACCTGATGCTAGAGATGGACTTAAACCTGTTCATCGAAGAATACTTTATGCAATGTATGAAAGCAACTATGAGTGGAATAAACCATATCGAAAATCTGCACGTGTAGTTGGTGAGGTTATAGGTAAATATCATCCACATGGTGACCAAAGTATTTATGATGCTCTTGTAAGAATGGCCCAACCATTTTCGATGCATTTACCACTAGTTCAAGGACAAGGAAACTTTGGTTCAGTTGATGGTGATCCACCTGCAGCCATGAGATATACCGAAGTTCGAATGGAAAAGGTGAGCCAACATTTACTCGGTGACTTGGATAAGGGGACTGTTGATTTTCAAGATAATTATGATAATTCTGAATCTGAACCAAAAGTACTACCAGCCGAATACCCAAATCTTTTAGTTAATGGAGCTGGCGGTATAGCAGTTGGAATGGCAACAAATATTCCACCTCACAACCTTGGTGAGGTAACTGATGCATGTTTAAAGCTTTTAGAGACTCCAGAAACATCAATCGATGAGCTTATTAATATTATTCCAGGACCTGATTTCCCCACAGGTGGAATAATTCTTGGCTATTCAGGTGCTAGAAATGCTTATACTACAGGAAAAGGCTCTATTATTATCAGGGGAAAGGTTTCAATTGAGGATCTTCCTAAAGATAAGCAAGCAATTATTATTACTGAAATTCCCTATCAGCTAAACAAGGTGTCTTTGATAGAAAAAATAGCTGAACTCGTAAGAGATAAGGTAATAGATGGAATTACTGATTTAAGAGATGAGAGTGATAGAAATGGCATGAGGATTTATGTTGAGCTTCGTAGAGATGCGGTGGCGGAAATTATCCTTAATCAACTGTATAGATATACACAACTTCAGACGTCTTTTGGCGCAAATACTGTAGCTTTAGATAGAGGGAATCCAAAAACTTTAAATTTAAAAGAATTACTAGAATGCTTCCTTGATTTCAGAGAAGAAATTGTAACTCGAAGAATTAAATTTCTTTTAAATAAAGCTAGGGATCGCGCCCACATACTTGTTGGCCTTGCTATAGCCGTCTCTAATATTGATGAAATTATCAAGCTTATTAGATCTTCAAAAAGTCCTTCTGAGGCTAAAGATCAACTAATGAATAAAGAGTGGCCTGCAAAAGAGGTGCAATCCTTAATAGAGCTTATTGATGATCCTAGGCACGGTATTTCTAAAGAAGGTTTCTGTTCATTTTCTGAGGAACAAGCTAAGGCAATTTTAGAACTTAGACTTCAAAGACTTACCGCTATTGGTAAAGAAGATATTGAAGCAGAACTTGATGGTTTAAAGAGGGATATTGAAGATTATCTTTTAACTCTTAAAAGTAAAGATAGGGTTATTGATATTATTAAGAAAGAATTAATAGATATAAAAAATAACTTTTCTATTCCAAGGCGTACGGAAATTATTGAATATGTTGATGATGTTCAAGATGAAGATCTTATTAAAAAAGAAGAGATGGCCGTTACTGTTAGTCATACTGGTTATATAAAGAGAGTTCCATTATCAACATATCGTTCTCAAAATAGAGGTGGAAAAGGCCGTTCAGGAATGCAAACGAAAGACGAGGATTTTGTTACCAATATTTTTGTAGCCAATACCCATCAACCAATTCTTTTCTTTTCCTCAACAGGAATGGTTTATCGTCTTAAGACCTATTTATTGCCTGTTTCAAGCCCCCAGGCAAAAGGAAAGGCTCTGATTAACCTTCTACCTCTGGAAAAAGATGAAGTTATAACAACTATAATGCCACTTCCTGCTGATGAATCTGAGTGGGAAAATTTATTTGTAATGTTTGTAACATCTTCTGGTGGAATTAGAAGAAATAACCTATCTGATTTTTCTAGAATTAATAAGAACGGAAAAATTGCAATGAAACCCGCAAAAGATGAAACAATTATTTCTGTTCAAACATGCACTGATGATAATGATATATTGCTTGCTACAAAAAAAGGTCAATGTATACGTTTCTCTGTTGATAAAGTTAGGGTTTTTGCATCAAGATCATCAACGGGTGTTAGAGGAATAAAATTAGATAAAGATGATAGTGTTATAGGTATGACAATTTTAAATCATGTTAAAGGTTCAAATGAAGAATTTAGATCTTACCTAAAAGCTGCCTCAATAATGAGAAGGGCTAAAGATGATGAAGAGAATATAACAGCCGATGATGAAAGTAATGATTCCGATATTAATGTTGAGCTTTCAACCGAACGCTATGCAGAATTAGCCGCCAAAGAAGAGGTAATACTTACTGTGGCTTCAAATGGCCAAGGCAAAAGAACTTCATCTTATGAGTACAGGTTAACAAATAGGGGTGGAAAAGGAGTTATTAGTATAACGCTAGCTAAATCGAATGCCGATGTTGTCTCCTCTTTCCCTGTGGAAGAAACCGATCAAATCATGCTAATAGATGATAACGGACAGCTAATTCGATGTCCTGTTTCAGGTATTCGTATAATGGGTAGAAATACACAAGGTGTTAAAATTTTCAATATTGATGAAAAATATTCTGTTGTTAGCGTTGAAAGAGTTGTAGAACAGGATGATGAAAATGACGGTGAAGAGATATGACATTAGCAGTTTACCCTGGATCATTTGATCCTTTTACACTTGGGCATAGGGATATTTTACTGAGAAGTTTAAAGATTTTTGATGAAATTGTTATTGCAGTTGGCGTAAATCAAAACAAAAAAACTCTTTTTAGCGCAGACGAACGTGTTGAAATGATTGAAAAAGAGGTTTCCAAGGTTAACCTTGATAAGAATAATAGCGTTAAGGTAGAGTGTTTTGAGGGTTTGATTGTTGATTTAGCTACTAAACATAATGCTAGTTCTTTAATAAAAGGTGTTAGAGGTCCTGTAGACTATGATTACGAAGCTCAAATGGCTGGTATGAATACTGTAATGTGTCCTGACTTAGAAACTATTTTTTTAATGTCAAAGCCTGAGTTTAGTTTTATTCATTCTTCTTTAGTTAAACAAATATCTCTAATGGGCGGTGACGTTACAGGTTTTGTTAGCGAAACTATAAAAAATCAATTAAAAACAAAGTCTTAAAGATGAAAATTAACATATTTTTTTATATACTTTTTAGTTTATTTATTTCCAATGGAGTTGTTATGGCAGATTCAAATAATGAAAATATTATCACTATGATTATTACTCAAAATGATAAAGTTACAGATCCGGGGGAGCAAGCCCCTCATGAAACAGTTGTTATTGAGCTTTTACCTGAGATTGCTCCTAAGCATGTTGAACAAATTAAAGCCCTTATTGAAGAAAAGTTCTATGATGGTATTATTTTTCATAGGGTTATTACAGGATTTATGGCTCAAACTGGTGACCCAACGGGTACTGGAATGGGTGGTTCAGATTTGCCAGATATTAGGGCTGAATTTACTCCCACACCCTTTGAGAGAGGAACGCTTGGAATGGCAAGGTCACAGCACCCAGATAGCGCTAACTCACAATTCTTTATTTGTTTTCAAGAAGCTTCTTTTCTAAATAATCAATATACTGTATTTGGAAGAGTCACCGAGGGAATGGAGTTTATTGATACTATTGTAAAGGGTGAGCCACCTGAATTTCCCGATAAAATTATCTCTCTAACACTCTCTAAGTAAAGACAATCTTTAATGAATCTATCTGATTTTGATTTTGATTTACCTGATAGTCTTATTGCATTAAATCCAGTTAAACCAAGAGATTCATCCAAACTTCTAAAGGTTAGTAGTAGTGATGGTTTTGAGGATAGTACCTTTCATAATATTTCAAAATACTTAACTGAGGGAGACCTTTTAGTTGTAAATGATGCAAAGGTTATGCCATCAAATATTGATGGTTATAAAATGAATTTAAATAAAAACTTAACAAAAATTTCGTTTACTTTTTTTGAAAATCTTGAAAATGGACAATGGAAAGCTTTAGCGAAGCCAGCAAAGAAAATTAATATTAATGATTTAATTTTTTTCAAAGATATTAATGGAGATATTTATAATACTTTTGCACAAATTATCGGCAAAAAGGATGGTGAAGTCATTTTTGATTTTGCAAATGATCATAGTAAATTTCTTCAAATGCTAGTTAATGATGGTAGGGTTATGCTTCCGCCCTATATAACCTCAAAAAGAAAAATAAAGTCTAGCGATAATGAAGATTATCAAACGATTTTTAGCAAAAGAGATGGTTCAATTGCAGCTCCAACTGCAGGGTTGCACTTTACAGCTGAGTTAATTAAGGATCTGGAAAAAAAGGGAGTAAGGTTTGAAAGAATAACCCTTAATATTGGCCTGGGGACATTTTTACCTCTTCGAAATGAAACTGTGGAAGAAAATAGCCTTCATGGTGAATATTGCATGATTTCTCATGATACAGTTAAAATATTGAATGATGCTAAGAGAAACAAAAATGAAAGAATTGTTTCAGTTGGAACAACTGCTCTACGTTCACTGGAAACATCTTTTGATGGTGAAGAATTTTCCTCTGTGAATAGTAAAACGAATAAATTTATTTATCCAGGTATAAAGGTTAACTCAATAGATGCATTGATTACGAATTTCCACCTACCAAGATCCTCTCTTTTTATTCTTATTTGTGCCTTAATGGGAAGGCAAAAGATGCTTGATGCCTATAAATATGCAATAAAAAATAAATATAGGTTTTATTCCTACGGGGATGCTTGCTTCTTAGAGAAATAGATATGAATAAATTTAAATTTTCACTAAATAAAAAAGATAAAAAGGCTAGAGCAGGTCTTATAGAGACATCTTTGGGTGAAATAAAAACCCCTGCTTTTATGCCAGTAGCAACCCAAGGCGCAGTAAAATCAACTCCAATTAGTATCATCGAAGAGATTAACTATGATATGATATTGAGTAATACCTACCACATCCTTTTAAGGCCAGGACTTGAGATACTTGAAAAATTTGGTAATTTATCAAAATTTATGAATTGGAATAAACCAATTTTAACTGACTCTGGCGGCTTTCAAGTAATGTCGCTATCGAAATTAAGAAAAATTGATAAAGATGGCGTAACATTTCAATCACATATTGATGGATCTTCTCATCGGCTAACACCAGAAAATGTTGTTGATACGCAAAACATTATAGGGTCCAACATACAAATGGTTCTTGATGAGTGCACGCCTTATCCATCTACCCACAAAGAAGCAAATAAATCTATGGAACTTTCTTTAAACTGGGCAGAGCGAGCTAGAAAATCATTCCTTGATTCAAAATCTAGATCGGATTCTCAGTTTGGAATTATTCAAGGAAGTATTTACGAGGATTTAAGAATTAAATCAGCTCAGGAGACTATTAATATCGATTTTGAAGGATACGCAGTTGGTGGCTTGGCTGTTGGTGAGGGTCACGATCAAATGATAGAGGTATTAAAATACACGCTACCTATACTTCCAGACAATAAAGTAAGGTATTTAATGGGAGTAGGGCGACCTGAAAATATAATTGAATCAGTCTCGGAAGGAATAGATATCTTTGATTGCGTTATTCCCACTAGAGAAGGTAGACATGGTCATGCTTATTGTAAAAATGGTACTTTAAACCTAAGGAATAAAATTTTTGAGGATGATAATTCTCCACTTGATGAAGAATCTAACTTTAGTGTCTCAAAAAGATTTTCAAAAGGTTATATTCATCATTTAATTAAAAGCAAGGAGCCTTTGGGGGGTATGATTATTTCATGGCATAATCTTCATTATTATAAAAAACTAATGGAAGATATGCGTTCAGCAATAATGGAAGATAGATTTGATAAGTTTAAAAAGAATTTTTATTTAAGTAGAAGTTCTGATTCTGTAATTTGATCGCTTAATTCTTCTGTATTTATTTGCTCGTCAGGATTAACAGTTTCTTTATCTTCATTACTTTCTTCAGTTTTTACGGCCTCAACACAATCATCTGACTTGATTCCCGCTGCCGCACATACCAGTTTACCTGCCACATCCGGTGTTTGTTTTGGTTTAAGAATATTCATCTTTTCACCAATTATCTCAACAGTTGAGCAGGAACTTAAAAATAAAGCTGTAAAAAAAACTATTGTAAATTTAAATTTCAAAATTAATTCCTCTTTTAACAAATTAACATAAAAATTTAATAACACTACAAATTAAAAATCAAAATATTATTAAAAAGAATTTAATATATTTTTGAATTGATTTGCAACTCTGAATTGATTAAAAGAAATAATATATCTTGGAGTTATGGGCCCTTAGCTCAGTTGGTAGAGCAGCTGACTTTTAATCAGCTTGTCGCAGGTTCGAACCCCGCAGGGCTCACCAAGGTATTTTAGGCTAAATTCAGCCATTATAAGTCTTTACAACTTCCCAATATTTCTTAAAAAACTAATAAATAAGTAACCATAGACAATTTTTTTTTAATAAGACCGCTTGGAATACCATCCTTCTTAAACAATTTTTAATACTTTACCTCTTAGGATCAGGAGGTGGTGAGCTCATATAGTCCTTATAGTAGGTCATCATTCCATTCTTTACCCTGTATAGACCACAACCCTCTATGTCACCATCTGGTGTCTTTGCAACCCACTGAGCCCAAGCTACATTTCCGCCGCCATCAATATCTAGTGCAAAAAAAACCATATCTCTTGAACGCATTTCTTTGTTCATTTTCTGCATAAATTCTAGAATTTCAATTCTACCTTCAAACTTTCCATAAATAGGATCTTCAAAAACTGCATCCTCTGAGAAAAGGTTGACTAACTTTGTATAGTCTCCTTCATCTTGAATTTCCCAAAATGTCTCTATAACTTCTTTAGCGTTTTTCATATTTAACCTTTAAATATTATATCAATATTTTAAATTAGCTTTTTTTTGAGTAATTTGCATTCTTATTCAAGTAAGGTAATCTAATTTATAAAGAAATGGTAGTTATAGCAAAGATGATTAAAGCATTAGGGATAATTGATATTATTGGACACCTTATTAGAAGGGTAACATTATTAATTGGTGTATTATTTTTATGGCTTTATCCATTGGTTTATTTAGAACCTTTTTATGGCCAAATATCTAGCTCTCTTTTTGTTGTTGCTTCAGTTGTTCATGTTTTTATTTTGATAGGCTCTTGCGTTGGATTTGTTTATATTTGGGATGATATAATTTGTAAATATATTCAAAATAAATTTAATATATTTAGAGATAATTTAATAAATGAATAAAATACAAACAAGAATTACGAAAGAATTATGACATCTGATCTATCGGGTATAATTAAACAAAAAACTCATTTTTTTCAAATTAGAGTTTTTTATGAAGACACTGATTTTACTGGTATAGTTTATCATGCAAATTATTTAAAATTTGCAGAGAGAGGAAGAACAAATTTTCTCAGATTATTAGGTATAAGTCATTCAGAATTGATTAGCTCTAATGAACCAAAACATTTTGTTGTTTATAAAATGAATTCAAAATTTTTAGGAACTTCAACTATAGACGATATATTGGAGGTTAAATCTATTTTTATAGGTATAAAAGGCGTAAGACTTAAGATTGATCAAGATATTTATAAGGGCGAGAAAAAGGTTTTTTCTACTAATATAGAATTTGCACTTTTGGATAAAAATGCAAAACCCATGAAATTTCCAGATGATATGAAATTAAAAATTAAAAAATATCTTAACTAAAGTTATCTTCCCTTTAGTTTGTCTTTATTTTGACTTTTGAGCTTGCCGTTCTTCATAGCTTGCCTTTTTTTTCTCATAGTCCTCTTCGCTAAGTGAGTGCCAGCCTATGCAATTTTCAACTGGCGAGCGTCCACATCCACATTTTTGAGTATCAGTCATTATAAATTCCCCCGAATTCTGAATTTTTATTATTTACCATGATTCTATTGCGTTAATTTTTAAAAATTAAATAGACAAAGCTTATTATTGCTAACCACATAACTATAGATTGTTTTAGTCGAGAGAGTATGTGTATTTATGTCTGTGATAATAAAAAATGTAAGTTGGTCATAAAGTCTGTATAGATAACTTCATTATCGTTGGAAGATATAATAGTTATGAGCAAAGCTTTAGAGGTGGGTGATAATATTGAGGTTGAAATTGGCCCTATTGCACATGGTGGTCATTTTATTGCGCGCCATAATGGACAGGTTGTTTTTGTTAGGCATGCTATTACATATGAAAAAGTGATTGTAGAAATTACATCGGTTTCTTCTAAACTAGCTAGGGGAGATGCCATTAAAATTCTCAAACCTTCTCCAGACAGAATAAAAGAATCTTGTGAATATGCCGTCCCTGGAGGGTGCGGTGGATGTGATTTTCAGCATATTAAGATATCAGCTCAGAGAGAATTAAAACGTATTGTTATAAAGGATCAGTTTTCACATATTGGAAAGGTTGAAGTTAATCCCGAAATTATAAATGTTGAACCAAAAAACGGATTAAATTGGCGTACACGTTTTGATTTTGCTGTTTCTAATAATGGAAGAGCTGGTCTGTATTCGCCTAGAACAAAAAATGTTGTAGAAATAGATCACTGCATGATTGCCACTAAGGTTATTAATGATTCAGGAATTTTTGAAAGAAAATGGAAGGGAAAAGATCGCATTAGGGTCTCCTCATCTAGCGCAGATGAAAAAAATATCTCTAGGGCTGGTAGAAATATATCTGGCCCTCCTTTATTACATGAGACTGTTGGTGATTACCTTTATGAAATCTCCCCTGAATCATTTTGGCAAGGTCATAAAAATGCACCCACGACTCTAATTAATGCTGCGTTGGATCTCATGGATCTTAATATCGGAGATAAAGTTTGTGATCTTTATGGAGGTGTTGGGTTATTCACTATGGGAATTTCAGAGATAATTGGAGAAAATGGTTATGTGTATTTAGTTGAATCAGATGATTATGCTACTAAAGATGCTCGAAAAATATTTAAGAATCATAAAAATGTATTGGTAAGAAAAGGAAGAGTTGAGAAAGAGTTACCCTTGGTTGATTCAGTTGATGTCATTCTTTTAGACCCACCTCGAAATGGAGCTGGTTCATTGGTCGTTGATCAAATGGTCTCAAAAAAACCAAGAACAATTGTGTATGTTTCATGTGACCCAGCATCTCTTGCACGAGATACTAAATTACTATTAGAAAACAATTATTCTTTAGATAAAATAATTGCCATTGATCTATTTCCAATGACTCATCATATTGAATGTGTTGCTAAGTTTAAACAAACCACAAATTTGCCAAAAAAGTCTGGCTAGGTATTTTTATATCCCTTTCTGAACGAACAAGTAAAAATGAGATTAAGTATATGCCAAAACAAAAATTCAGTGATCTGGAAGAGTATGTAACAATTATATGTCGAGAACATGGTGATTATAAAATAAAGGCTCGTAATCATATAGGTGAAAACGAAGAAGAGATTGCCTATGGTTGTCCTGAATGTTGTGGTTTCATAGAGGGTGTCCACGTAACGATTCATTAAGATCACTCTTAAAGTTAAATAAAATCATCCCAATGATAAATTAAGATAACCCTAAAAAATATATAGATTAAGATCTCTAATTAAATATAAAAGAGCAAAAATACCTATGGACACTTTCCCTCCAAGATATAATGCCGATATAATTTCATTACTACGTGACTTTAAATCTAACTGATTTGTCCTTTTTAAATAATCTTCGTGATGTTGGGATCGCTTATATAAGAAAAAAAACAAAATTTGAAAAATAATAAAATCTACGAAGGGAATATTAACTATTGGCTCCATGACTTTCTCCTTACTAAACAACAATAACTCCTGATGATGAAAGC
>JAOLDG010000020.1 GCA_028339975.1 Hyphomicrobiales bacterium
TTTTGCAACTTCTAATTTTTCATCGGCAATAATTGGATAATTTGGTTTATTTCCTGTTACGTCTTTAATATCTTCTAGCCATTTGACATGATCAGAAACTGGGTCCACACTTAAACCAATAACTTTTACATTTCTTTCATCAAACTCAGGTTTCATCTTAGCTAATGCACCAAGCTCAGTTGTACAAACTGGTGTGAAATCTTTTGGGTGTGAAAACAATACTCCCCAACTATCTCCAAGCCACTCGTGAAAAGATATATCTCCTTCTTGAGTTTTGGCTTTAAAATCTGGAGCTATGCTGTTTATTTTTAATGTCATTTTTTTCCTTTTGGATTTTTTGTATTAAAATATTTAATTAAATCAGAATGTAAAACCATTGAACCAATATAATTTAATAGATAAAGGGCTACAAGCACTAAAATAAAGGCGTGTAACTTTCGTGTAACTCTTAACTCTGGGTTTTAGTTTTATCATAAATTAGATGTGCTAACGCAATAAAAACAGGACCAACAAGAGCAAAAACTGCAACTAATCCAAGCATATTAAGTAATACATTTCCAATGCCTATTTCGGTTACATTCAAAAAAGGGTAAGGGTAAACATTAGTTAATAACCCTCTTATGATTGAAGTCATTCCATATACGGCAGGAAATATGAGCCAATAGGGAAGATGCTTATAGAAAATTGGTCGTTTTTCAGCAAAGAATAGCCAATCGATAATATAGAGAATGGGCATGACTGTATTCAAGCCTGCGGCGGTCACCCAAGTAAAACCTTGAGGATTCCAATAAGGCACGATCAGCATATGATAAACAACGGACACCATAAGAATATATGATGCAAGGGCTGCACGAACGGCAGGACGCATGAAAAAATTAAATAACTTTCTATCTGGGTTAAGTAATGACGCTGTAAACGCAAGCGCAATAAGGATGTTAGCCCAAACTGTGAAATACCCAAAATAGACAAATAATGTTTCAGAAATACTAATTTGCTCACCGATTATCAACATATCGACAAATCTAAGAGATAGCACTACCCATGCGATGAGTGTACAAATAATCCTATAGCTATTCTTCATTTTTTACTCCTGTTGTGAAAATCTGCAGTTCTGTCGTAATTATTTATTCCCACTCTATAATTACGTTATCTAAAACCTCAATAAAATCAATGGTTTTAAGG
The DNA here is from genome assembly GCA_028339975.1 of Hyphomicrobiales bacterium. Taxonomy (GTDB): domain Bacteria; phylum Pseudomonadota; class Alphaproteobacteria; order MED-G09; family MED-G09; genus MED-G09. The sequence continues at coordinate 1,183 of JAOLDG010000020.1, forward strand.
AGAATAAGATAGAGTTTGTAACTTTTTTGTAACTTCATTTTAGTATTTTAAAATTCCACCAAAAAATAACTGGGGTTATCAGAATGGTTGGGAGCACCCACCATACCCATTCGGGTTCAAAAGGAGGATTAACAACTAAAACAGCTGTAATAACTGCAATAGTTCCTCCCATCATGTTAGTTAAGTGTCTTGAAATTCTCTCTTTTCCTGTCGCAGAATTGTTTTTATAACTCCTAAAATCAGCATAACCCAAAGTAATAGATAAAAATCCGAAAACCAAAAGCACGATATATTGCGTATTACTATTCAAGAAATAGATTGTAGCCAATATCCACATTCCTATTCCTGAAAAAATCATTAAACAAATAGCAATCCAATCCAAAATAGTTGCAACTCCTTTTCTATTTCTTGCAAAGCGCATTCCCGCAAAAGCTAAATAAAAAGAAAAGATAGCTATGAGAAACAAAAAGATATTACTGCTGATAATAGACATTGGAATAGCTGTTAAGAAGATAGTAGCCATACCCCAGAAGTATATTCTACCTGAAAGCATATGTAGTCTTTTACCTTTTTCAGATGAAACTGCCAAAGCAGCACAAAGTAGTGCAATTGTTCCGGCTAGGATATGTATTGGTAATAGAATTTGCATCCTTTATCTCTTTCGACTAAAAGTTGTTTTCATCAAATACTCTTCTAAATTATCCTCAATCCAATGAAGAGTTTTGCTTTTTTTTGACGGCACGTCCGAACGTCTCAAAATTCCAATTAACCCATGACAAGACGCCCAAACATTGTATGCTTTTATAATGATTTCCTCATTAGATTCATTGGGCATAAAAACTTTCACTCCCTCAATTGCTCCTTTAAAAGATGCATTTGATAAAACTTCTAAATCTGGGTAAAGAGACATCTCTAGATCATTATCTCCAAACATCAAATCATAAATATGCGGGTAATTCACTCCAAACCTTATGAAATTAGCACCATAGGATGCAAAGTTACCTTCAATATTTAAATCCTTTATACTTTTGTTTATGAGGTAAAAACCTTTTCGCATTATTTCAACCTTGAGATCATTTTTGCTTTTAAAATGTCTATAAAAGGCAGTATTTGAAACTCCAGCTTTCTGCGCAACTCTTCGCAAATTAACTTTCTTCCAAGATTCTACGGTACAAATTTTCCACGTGATTTCAACGAGTTGCTCTTTCAGATTTTCTTTGTGGTAATTCATATAAAAATTCTGTTTACTTAGTAAACATTTTCTCCTATAAATTATGTTAACTTAGATTACATAATATTAGACAATAAAAGATATTCTTACAAGTAATGAAAAGAAAGAACATTAAAAAATATTTCTTTAGAAAAACAGGGAAAAAAAATGAACAAAATAACAAAACTTTTTAGCTTAACAGTAATCATATTTGCTTTACCTTTAGCTGCAGCTGATATGAATTTCACACCAATGACTGATACTTCTCTTTCAGGAAAAATAGGTACAGTAAAGACTGTTAAAAAGTATAGAAGTGTTTCAAGTTGCCAGGCACTATGTGCATCAAAAACTTCATGTGCAGCATTTACGGTAAATGAATCAAAAGGAACATGTACTATTTTAAAAAGTGTTAAAAAAGAAGTGGCTAATACAAATGCTACTTCCGGTAAGAAAAGTTAGCATTACTTCTGTAATTGAAAAAATGGATACCCATATGCCCCATTCTAATATAAGGCAATACAAAAAATTATTTCAAACTGTCTGCGAAGCACCAATTAATGCGCCCAAGGAAGCATTTAATCTTCATGATTGGGTTTTTACTCTATCAGATAAAGATTATCAAACCACAGCACGTGGACATATTGCTGCTGGATCAAGCATTCATAATGATGGAACACAAACATCTGTGAATGTAGAAAGTGTTGGAGGCAATTTATTAGTACAACACTATGTAGCAGAAGTTAAAGAACCTGATTATGTTAAGATGGTTTCATTTTCTGATCTTTGGTTAATGAAGTTAATACATGTTGTTGCAAAAGTTACATGGGAAATGCGTCTAATTTCTGTTTCTGATAATGAATGTAAATTCCAAAATACTGTATTGGTAGAACACCCTAATTTCATTATGAAAATTATGTCAGCTTTAGCATTAGGAGGTTTTTTTGTACGAAAACATAATGAAGAAGAGACACCTTTATTTGCTCAAAACTTATATAAGCGAACATTCAAAGAAAACCCCGAAAGGCTTACATGATGAAGAAATATTTTTAAAATGCCTGTAAAAATTCAGTTCAAACAAATTGTTACCTCTAAATTTCTCAACATTATTGTCTTTAATTTGTTATGGGTAGGCTTAGTTCTGGGAAGAGAGTCCCTAATACAATTAACATTACCCAGTTTACTAGTTTATTTAGCATGTCTTTTACGTATTGGTGATCTCAAAGTACATCAGATATTACTCCCGGCCACAATCGGAATTACGATCGACAGTAGCCTTACCTTTTTCGGAATTTTCATCTTCCCCGAATCAAGCTTAATTATTCCCTTCTGGCTGATCGTATTGTGGATTAATTTTAGCACCACCATTACCCTATCTCTTTCGTTTATAGGTAAGAACAAACTAGTCGCATTTGGACTTGGCGCAACCGCCTTGCCTTTCAATTATACGGTTGGTGAACGTTTAGGAGCTGTCACTTTCGGTGAGCCTTATCTTTTTTCGATACTGATCATTGTTCTTGTCTGGTCTGTAAGCTTTCCAATTTTATTTATGGTATCACATGAAAATTTTACTGAAAGACTGCATATGCGCTAGCTTTTTATTTTTCACTTTTTATAAATTACTCCCAACCCTAACTAACCCTAAAGATATCCTTATAGCATATAGGTTTGAGAGACTCTAAATTTAGTTTGTTGCTAGTTTGTTGTGAACTACTAACAAAACTTATATTTCTCATTTCAACCTGCCAA
>JAOLDG010000021.1 GCA_028339975.1 Hyphomicrobiales bacterium
CAATTTAATGATTATATTTCTTTTAAAAAAATAGCATGTTAACAGGTATTAGAAGAGAAATAATATGATTAATTTAACGAAATTATTTTATGATATCAGAATAAAATCCAAGCCTTTTTATGAACTTGCTCGGTATGATAAACCTATTGGCTTTTTGTTATTAATGTGGCCATGTTTATGGTCATATGCAGTAGCCTCATCTTTTATTGATAAACCATTAGATCTTTTCTATGTAATTCTTTTTATTATTGGTTCAATTGTTATGCGAGGGGCAGGATGTACGTGGAATGATTATTTAGACAAGCACTATGATGCAAAAGTTGAAAGAACAAAAAATCGTCCACTAGCGGCTAACAAAATTTCAGAAAATAAAGCTCTAATTTTTTTATTTATTCAGTTAGTAATTGGTTTTTTAATTTTAATACAGTTTAATAAATTAACTATTCTAATAGGGATTTTTTCCATTATTCCAATTACAATTTATCCCCTTATGAAAAGAATAACTTGGTGGCCGCAATTATTTTTAGGCATAACATTCAACTGGGGGGCTTTACTTGGATGGACCGCTATGACAAATAATATCTCCATTTACTCTATAGTGCTTTATATTGGCTGCGTTTTTTGGACAATAGGATATGATACAATATATGCTCATCAGGATAAAATTGACGATGATTTTCTTGGTCTTAAATCATCAGCAATTTTTTTAGATGAAAACTCTAAAATAGCAATTTCAATTTTCTATTTAGTTTTTTTTATTTCAATATCTTTTTTATCATTAACACTAGAATCAATAAATGATTGGTTAAATTATATCATATTAACTTTAGTTGGGATTCACTTAGTTAGACAAATATATTTACTTGATATTAATGACCCAAGTATTTGTCATTCTATTTTTAAGTCAAACAATTCTATTGGATTTATTGTTTTCTTTTTATTTTTTATAGCAGCTTAATTAATTACTACCACTTGTATTTAAAAATTCAGTACGCAGATCGTCGATTAACTCCAGGCGCCCTTCTTTTTCTAGGTGCCAGAAAGTCCATCCATTTGAAGAATCCTTTCCTTGTATCTTTGCACTCATTTGGTGAATGGAGCCGCTATCACCGTTCATTGACAAACTACCATCTGCCCTAACGGTGGCCATGAATTTTTTAGATTTAAGACTCTTCGGTCCACGCAAAACTGATCCTGGTTTAATTAAACCATTTTCTACTAAACTGCCAAAAGGCACTCTTTTCTGAGCTTTTTTTGATAATGTTGTTAAAAGGAATTGATCGTCATGACTTTCAATTTCTTTTATTCGGTTTTTAGCTGCTTTTATATAAACACTTTCTCTCTCAAGGCCAATAAAGTTTCTTCCCAACTTCTTAGCAACCGCACCTGTTGTTCCCGTTCCAAAGAATGGATCCAAAATAACATCTCCTTTTTTGGAAGATGACAATAGTACCCTGTAAAGCAAAGCCTCTGGTTTTTGAGTTGAATGTATCTTATTGCCATCAGAATCTTTAATTCTTTCCTTACCTGAGCATATTGGAATATGCCAATCGGAACGCATTTGAGTACCCTCATTTAAGGACTTCATTGCTTGATAATTAAAATTATACTTACTGTTAAAATCTTTCGATGCCCATATTATTGTTTCATGAGCATTTGTAAATCGAGTTCCCTTAAAGTTAGGCATCGGATTTGATTTGTGCCAAATAATATCATTCAAAATCCAAAAACCTAAATTTTGCATCATATTGCCAACTCTGAAAATATTATGATAGGAACCAATAACCCATATTGTTCCCTCTGGTTTAAGAATTCTTTGAGCCTCGAACATCCAGTCTTTTGTAAACTGATCATATTCTTCAAAACTTTTAAATCGATCCCAATCCTCAATAACACCATTTACTTTTGACGAGTCTGGGCGAGATAAATCGTTTTTTAGCTGAAGGTTATATGGTGGATCAGCAAAGATAACGTCGATAGAGTTATCTGGTAAAGCCTTCATAGAAGTGATGCAGTTACCCTTAATAATTTTATTTAATGGTAAAGATTTTTTTTGATTTATAAGTTCTTTTGACATGTTAAATGCATCCTCATCATGCGGAGTCACAACGTCAATAAAAAATTGAAGATTTATTTTTTATACAAAATGTAGAGTCTCTAGATTCAAGCGACCCCCAACATCTTGTTAATAGGGGAAAATGACTTTCTATGATATTTACATGGACCATGCAATTCAAGAGCATTTCTATGCTCGGATGTTCCATACCCTTTATTTTTTTTCCAATTAAAATATGGGTATTCTTTATCTAATTTTAACATTAAATTATCTCTTGTTACTTTTGCAATAACTGAAGCTGCCGAAATAGATAACGAAATACTATCCCCTTTAGTTATACACTCAGTTTTAAAATTCAAACCTGGGTCTAAATTACCATCAACAAGAACATGCTCGGGTTGAGGATTTAAATCATTAACAGCTCTATTCATTGATAGAAAGGTTGCCTGAAGTATATTCATGCTATCAATCTCTTCAATACTTGCAATACCAACACTAACAGAATGAAAATTATAAATAGACGAATAAAGAGAAAGTCTTTTTTTTTCTGATAATTTTTTAGAATCATTTAATCCTTCAGGAATATTCCTTTCACTTAAAATTACCGCCGCAGAAACAACCGGTCCTGCCCATGGGCCTCGCCCCGCCTCATCTATCCCAGCAACTAATTTTTGAGGCCAGCCAAAGCCTCTCTCAATAATACTATCAGGCACTACTTTTCTTCCAAAAATGGATAAGAAAAAGAGACTAGTCCAGTGGCTATAAGATTATCTTTTTCATCCTTAGCGTTTAGCTCTGCTTCAAAAAAATATTCGTTTTCAAAAAAACTCTTTTTAAGAATTTTTCCAGATATCTCAAGCTTTCCATCTCTAACAAAAGGGCTTCGGAGTCTAATGTTAACCAATAAAATTCTTAGATCATCACCCAACCATTCACGAATAGTATTATGCATATATGCTTGTTCTAGTGGCGCCATTGCAAATGCTTTTTCAAAACCCTCGCTTTGAGCAACTTCATCACTCCAATGATGATCTGCAAATTCATCATTAACAGCAGCATATCTATTCCAATACTCAACTTTTCCTTCTCTAAAAAAGCTTGGTATTGAATCACCTATATCTATATTTTCTAATTTCAAAATAAGACCCTTACTATTTATTTAGTATCTAACAAACACTGAATCTATATTTTTTATAAACTCATCATTTTGATTTTTTAATATATTTGTAACAGTAGTATAAAGCATATCTCCTTTGGCGCCCTTTCTTTCAAAATAATCAGATATTTTGTGCTCAGATTTTATAACATCCCCCGGGAACATTCTTTTATTACCATAGCTTGTTTTAATTTCAGTTAAGATAAAGGCGGAATACTTAGGCGGGCTTACTCCTAATTCTGATTCACTAAAAGCTGTTTGAAATATCTTCGGGTCCTCTAATGATGGTGTTTGAGTGGCCCAAGCAAAAGGATTAAACTCTTCTGGTGCAACTATTCCTCCAAAAATTGTTTTTGACGCATATTCTTCATCCCAGTAAATTCTAGGAGGTGTCTTTGGATAATAAACTGCTATAGCCCATTTTCTTATATCCGAAGATGTAATT
>JAOLDG010000022.1 GCA_028339975.1 Hyphomicrobiales bacterium
GCTAGTATGGCTTGCCGGACCTCAACTCCCAGATGAGGAGGGTGAAGGAAATAATGGGTAGTAATAAAAAAATACATGCTCGTTCACCTGGTATTTCTTATCAAGACCTTATCAAGCTAGATAAGATCTCACCCCCAGAAATATTAACTATAGAAAACAGCTACCCCCCAGGTACATCATCCATACCTATAAATCGATATACAGATAAAGAATTTCATAATTTAGAAATGGAAAAAATATGGACCAATATATGGCAAATGGCTTGCCGTGAAGAGGAAATACCTAATGCCGGCGATTATATTATTTATGAAATTGGAACTTATTCAATAATTATAGTTAATACAGGCGACGAAATTAAAGCTCATAGAAATGTTTGTCGTCATCGTGGAAGACAACTCTGTGATCATGATGGAAATAAACCTAATTTTACTTGTCCTTATCATGGTTTCAGTTGGAATCTAGATGGCACAATTAAACGAATTACATCGCAATGGGATTTTCCTGAAATTGATAAATCAGACTTTAATCTTAGTTCTGTTCGTTGTGAGTCCTGGGGTGGTTGGGTTTTTATCAATATGAACAATGAAACCGATTCACTATTATCTTTCTTAGGAGAATTACCAGAGCATTTTAAAATATGGCCACCCGAAGAACGCTACATTCAAGCGCATGTTGCAAAAATAATGGATTGTAATTGGAAAACTTGTCAAGAAGCTTTTATGGAAGCTCTCCACATTATGGGAACTCATCCCCAAGCACTCGGGGCATCAGGGGATGAGAATTCTCAATTTGATGTTTGGGGTAACTTTGCTCGTGCAATAACAGCCTACGGAACTCAAAGTCCTAGACTCGAATACGAACTAACAGAACAAGAGCTTTTCGAGTCAATGTTAGGACGTTCTATTGATGATAAAACACCTCCAGGAATATTACCAGAAGGTGTTTCAGCAAGAGAGTATGTTTGTCAATTATCTAGAGAAAATTCAGAAAAAATAATTGGAAGTGATATAAAAATATCTGATGCAGAAATTATTGATACAATTTACTATAATCTCTTTCCAAACTTCCACCCTTGGGGTGGTTGGGGCGATTATAGTAAAATTGTTTATAGGTTTAGGCCCTTAAAGGATAGGCATGACAAATCTATTATGGAATGCTATTTTCTTAGTCCTTTTAGCGGCGAAAGACCTCCTCCTGCTGCTATAAAGTGGTTAGACGAAGATGAGCCATGGACAAATGCACCTGAATTAGGTGTGCTTGCAAAAGTTTTCCAACAAGATAGCTTTAACCTTCCAAAGGTTCAAAAAGGACTAAATAATTCACCTTTTGGAGAAATAAAATTATCAAACTACCAAGAATCAAAAATCCGTCATTGGCATGACTTATACTCTACTTGGATAAAGAAAACTTAGAGCAAAAAGTTAGCTGACTGTCTACTTAAACTGCAACAAGAGGCTCTTCTTTCCATCTCAAAATAGGTTTTCTAGCCGCCTGAGTCTCGTCTAACCTCCTTATAGGTGTGAACACTGGAGCTGCTTTAAATGAATCAGAATCCCCCTTAAGTCTATCAACTAAGTCACGTAGAGTTAAGATAAAGTGATCAAGAGATTGTTTTGACTCTGTCTCAGTTGGCTCGACCAATAAAGCTCCATGAACAACCAATGGAAAATATATTGTCATAGGGTGATAACCTTCGTCTATCATAGCTTTTGCAAAATCTAATGTTTCAACACCAGTTTCTTTTAGAAAATCATCACTAAAAAGTATTTCGTGCATACAATATCCTTCAAATGCCGGGGTTAAGTGATTACTTAAAGATACTCGTAAATAATTTGCATTTAAAACGGCATCTTCGGATACCTGCCTTAAGCCATCAGCTCCATGGCTTAGCATATAAGACATGGCCCTTACAAACATTCCCATTTGACCATGAAAAACATTTAACCTTCCAAAGGAATTAACAAGTTCTTTATCATTTAAATTTTCAATTAAACTATATTCTCCTTTATAGTTTCTGACTAAAGGAGTTGGACAAAATTTCTCTAATCTCTTTGAAAAAACAACTGGACCAGAGCCTGGGCCTCCTCCCCCATGAGGTGTAGAAAAAGTTTTATGAAGATTTATATGCATCGCATCAATTCCTAAATCACCAGGTTTTAATTTTCCAACAACAGCATTAAAATTTGCTCCATCACAGTACAAATAACCTCCCGATTTATGAGTTAGATCTGAAATTCTGACAATATCACTCTCAAATAACCCACAAGTGTTGGGATTGGTAATCATTACTCCTGCAAAATTTTCATTAATATTTTCTTTAAAATCATCAAAATCAATAAGACCCATATTATTTGATTTAATAGTTCTAACCTCAAACCCAAGAAAAGCAGCCGTAGCTGGATTAGTTCCGTGAGCAGAGTCAGGCACTAAGACAATTTTTCTATGTGATTCACCTTTATCTGACAAAGCTTGTTTTATTGCCATCATTCCACAAAGCTCTCCTTGAGCACCTGCCTTAGGAGTCATCGTAACCGCTGCCATTCCGGTCAATTCTTTTAACCATACGGATATCAAATCAATTAACTCTAATGCACCTTGGCATGAAGAAATAGGTTGTAAGGGATGTATCTGAGAAAAACCTTCTAAGCGAGCCATTTTCTCATTAAGCCTAGGATTATGTTTCATCGTGCATGAGCCTAAAGGGTATAGACCTGCATCAATTGAATAGTTTTTTCTAGATAGCCTGACATAATGTCTAACAGTTTCTGGCTCACTTAATCCTGCTAATCCAATTTCACTATCACAAAAGCTATCTCCTAGCATATGAGTTAAATTCTCAGGATCGTCTAAATCAACACCAGTTCTATTAATATCGCCAACTTCGAATAATAATTTTTCATCATGATCAAGTCCTTTATTCTTATTCATAGCAAATCTCCTTGGCTAACTTAATGAAATCTTCTCTATCAGAATCTGAATTTATTTCGGATGAAGCAACTAGCAAAAGGTTGGAAAAATTATCACCTTGATTTGATAGACGCGAGACCGGAACTCCAGCTAAAACTCCTCTCTTTGCCATTTTTTCAACAAAAGTCGATGCATCGACAGGAAGCG
>JAOLDG010000023.1 GCA_028339975.1 Hyphomicrobiales bacterium
GGACAATTGATGCTTGTGATGTCAGTCAATTTGAACAACACATATTATGTGTAGCAGGAGAAAAAGTTAAAGATCCCATCCTGAAGAATAATGCACATATGATTAATTTAATTGGAGATGAAATAAATAACTGGGCTGGTAAAAGTAATTCACAAAATATAAAAATTCACCTTTATAACAAAGAAGAAATTAAAGAAGGCCGAAAAATGGGTCATGTTACATATTTGTTTAATAAAGAGCATTTATTTGAATAAGTCTTATACATCTAATAATAATTATTCTTTATATTAATTTGTTTACTAGACATTATAGATATCCTTTGGTAATCAAGCCTTATAAACAAAAACAAAGGTTATAAATGGAAGTTTCAGTAAGAGATAACAATGTTGAGCAAGCTTTACGTGTTCTTAAGAAAAAAATGCAAAGAGAAGGTGTTTTCCGTGAAGTAAAATTAAGAAATTGTTATGAGAAACCATCTGAAAAAAAAGCTAGAGAGCATTCTGAATCCATAAGAAGAGCTAGAAAATTAGCTAGAAAGAGAGCTATGCGTGAAGGTCTTATTCCTATGAAAAAGACTACTGACGAAAGAAAAACTTACTAAATTAGATCATAATATATTATAAACTAGGCTCTAGATACTAGCTGATATGTCTTCTGACATTTTCTTTGCATCATCTAAAAGCATCATAGTATTTTCTCTGTAAAACAGATCATTATCAATACCAGCATAGCCTATTCCAAGGCTTCTTTTTACAAATAGAACAGTTTTTGCATTTTCTACTTCCAGTATTGGCATCCCGAATATCGGACTCTGTGGATCAGATTTTGCTGCTGGATTAGTCACATCATTTGCACCTATAACAAAAGCAACATCTGCTTGGGCAAAGTCAGAGTTGATTTCGCTCAACTCATAAATATCATCATAAGGCACATCGGCTTCAGCTAATAAAACATTCATGTGGCCCGGCATTCTTCCGGCAACCGGATGAATTGCGTAGGTTACTTTAATTCCCATTTCTTTTAACTTATCAACCATTTCCTTAAGAGAGTTTTGAGCTCTTGCAACAGCCATACCATATCCAGGAACTATAATTACTGAGCTAGCATTTTTTAAAATGAATGCCGCATCATCTGCTGATCCAATTTTTACAGGTCTGGTTTCCTTAACTTGCGCTCCGCCGCCAACCTCATCACCAAATCCACCCATAATAACTGAGAAAAAGGATCTATTCATAGCTACGCACATTATGTAAGAAAGAATAGCGCCAGAAGAACCGACTAAGGCACCAGTTATAACTAATGCAAGATTGCTAAGGGTAAACCCTATTATGGCTGCAGCAAAGCCTGAATAAGAATTTAAAACAGCTATTACAACAGGCATATCCGCTCCACCAATAGGTATAATTAACAAGAGACCTAAAAGAAGTGACAACAGGCTAATAGCTAAAAAAAGAAGTTGGCTAGATTCAGTACCTGAAATAATTAAATATGAGCAAGAAACGATTAAGGAAATAATAACAATGCTTAAGATATGACGAAATGGAAGAATAATAGGGGCGCTTTTCATTAAACCTTGTAGCTTTAAAAAAGCCACTACTGATCCAGAAAAAGTAATTGCACCTACAAGTATACCTAAAATCATTTCAATCTTGCTCAGCGTTTTGATAGAGCCATCAGTTGAAACCAACTCGAAAGCAATTGGGGACAAGAAGGCCGCCCAGGCAACTAAAACTGCAGATAGGCCACCCATTGAATTTAAAGCCGCAACCATTTGAGGCATATCTGTCATAGCAACTCTTTTAGACAAAATAGTACCTATTAATCCACCAATAGAGATCCCAGCCAAGATTAATATTAAATTCAAAATCGAAGGGTCACTTAAGCTAAATATGGTAACAATAAATGCCAACGCCATACCAGACATACTTAGATAATTACCTGCTCTAGCTGTTTCTGGTGATGATAAACCGCGAATACCTAATATAAAAAATACTCCTGATATTAAGTATAAAAAGGCAACTAAATCATTAGATAGTAAATTATTTATCATCTTTTTTTACCTTCTTTTTGTACATTTCAAGCATCCTTTGAGTAACCAAGAATCCACCAAAAATATTTACAGAGGCAAAAATAAGAGCAAAGAAAGAAACAAACTTAGAAAGTAAAGATATTTCAGTGCTTTCTGCTCCCATTGCAACAATAGCCCCAACAATGATAACAGCTGAAATTGCATTTGTTACAGACATTAAAGGTGTATGAAGAGCTGGAGTAACAGACCAGACAACATAATAACCAATAAAAATTGCTAAAATAAAAATACTTCCATAAAAAACTATCGGACTAATATCCATAAACTTTCCTTTATTTACTTATTAAAACCTTCAGAAATTTCTTTATCCTTGACGATAGAGATTGCTGAAACAATTTCATCTTCCCAGTTTAACTTTGTCTCAGCCTCCAGATCAATAAGGAGCGATAAGAAGGCGTATAAGTTTCTTGAATATAAATTAGATGCATCGGGCGCTAATCCACTAATCATATTAAGATCTCCAACAATTTTTATACCATCGACTACGACATTTTCATTAGGCTTGGTAAGCTCACAATTACCGCCTCTCTCTATAGCCATATCAACTATGATAGAACCTCTTTTCATTGAATGTACCATTCCTGATGTCAGTAAAACTGGCGCAGGGCGTCCAGGTATTAGGGCAGTACAAATAACAATATCTTGAGACTTAAGATGTTCTG
>JAOLDG010000024.1 GCA_028339975.1 Hyphomicrobiales bacterium
AATTTTTAGAACCAAGACCTTTATTAAAAGCCATTAATAGCGAGGAAGGATCCGTCTTACTTATAGATGAGATAGATAAATCTGATGATGAGTTTGAAGCCTTTCTTCTAGAAATACTATCGGATTATCAAATTTCTATCCCTGAAATTGGCACTATAAAGGGAAAAGTTAAACCTATAGTATTTTTAACTTCGAACAATACAAGAGAAATAGGTGATGCTCTAAAGCGAAGATGCATACATCTTTATATACCTTTCCCAGACTCACACTTAGAAGAAAAAATTATTAATTCACGTGTTCCAGATATAGATCAAAATTTAAGAAAGCAATTAGTCGCCTTCGTTCAAAATTTAAGAAATCTTGATTTAAAAAAATTACCGTCTATTTCTGAGACTATTGATTGGGCAAGAGCATTGGTACTTTTAAATGTTAAAGTTTTAGAACCGGAAATAGTTCGTGAAACACTAAATATTTTATTAAAGTTCCAATCAGATATTGATACCTCTGATCCGGAAATTGATAGTATTATTGAGAATTCAAATAAATAGATGGTTGATTTCCTAAGAGACTTTATTCATATTTTAAGATCATCCGAAGTAAGAATTTCAACTTCTGAGTCTATTGATGCAATGCATGTTGTTTCTCATATAGGGCTGAATGATAAATCTTTATTGCAGGATTCACTTTCACAAACATTAGCAAAAAGTTTAAGAGAAAAAGAAATATTTAATGAATGTTTCGAGAACTTCTTTGAAGAGAGGTATATGGAGTTTGATAATAATTCTGATAGCAACGATGAATTAGAGGATAATTTAAATAGTGAAGAGGGGGCAGAAGAATTAGATGATATCAAACCTAGCAGTTTAGAGTATTTATTCAAACAGTCTGATAGAAATTCTTTAATGACATTAATGGCGGTAGCTGCAAGAGAGGTTAATTTATCAGAAATAAGACTTTTCACCCAAACAGGAATGTTTACTCGTAAAATTTTTGATGCAATTGGTCTTGAAAAATTAAATAATGATATTTTTTTAGCTTCACGTTCAGGTGATTTAAAGAGAGAAGAAGAACTAAAAGAAATTAGGGAGCGTCTTAGATTAGAGATTAGAGATTATGTCGATAATCAGGTTAAGATGAGAACGACCAATGCCGGAAGGCAGCTTAGGGAGGATGTTTTATCGAAAATACGCCTTACTCAAGCTGATAGATCTGATTACACTATGATGTCAAAAATAATTAAAAGAATGGCAAAAAGATTAGTATCAGTACATTCAAGGCGAAAAAGGAAAGCGAGGAGGGGAATCCTCGATGTTAGATCTACAATAAGAGCTAATCAAGAATACGATGGTATTTTATTTGAAACTGTTTGGAAAAAAACAAAAGTTGATAGACCTAAGATTGTTGCACTTTGTGATGTATCTGGCTCTGTTGCAAATGTTTCAAGATTTTTTCTTATGTTTCTTCATAGCATAACAGATGTACTACCGCATGTTCGTACCTTTGCCTTTTCTAACAAAGCGGGTGAAGTTACTAATCTTTTTGAAACCAAAGATATAGAAATTGCAGCAACTGAGACTCTTTTAATAAATGGAGGTGGATCAACAGATTATGGTCAAGCCTTTAAAGATTTAGAGGGTTTTATTGAAAATGATATTGATAGAAAAACAACTGTTATTATCTTGGGTGACGCAAGATCAAACTATGGAGACCCTAGGTGTGATATACTTAAAACTATCCAAGAAAAATCTAAAAGAATAATTTTTTTAAATCCTGAGCCAAAATCTTTATGGGGTACTGGTGACTCTGAAATGTTAAGATTTGTTCCCTACACCTCTAAATCAAAAGTATGCAGTTCACTTATTGATCTAGAAAAAGTTGTAGATGATATGCTTCGATCAAGTATCTAAATTGGAAGATTTCTTTGGCCTGTCAGAAATAAATCAACAGAACTTGCGCATTGTCGACCTTCTCTTATAGCCCATACAACTAAAGACTGTCCCCGCCTCATATCACCTGCAGTAAAAATTTTATCTTGCGAGGTTTTATAATCTTCTGTGTTAGCTTTTACATTGCCTCTCGGGTCAAGTTCAGCACTAGAGCTTTCGATCATTCCTTCATGAATAGGATGAACAAAACCCATGGCTAACAAAATCAAATCAGCCTTTATGCTGAATTCTGTTTTTGGAATAGGTTTCATCTTTTCATCAACCCTTACGCAATTAATTTCAGTGACCTTTCCATCTTTACCAGAAATACTCTGTGTCATTACTGAGAAATCTCTCAAAGCCCCTTCTGATTGGCTAGAAGATGTTCTTAATTTTAAAGGCCAGTTTGGCCAAGTAAGAGCCTTATCCTCTTGTTCTGGCGGTATAGGCATAATTTCTAATTGAGTTACGGATTTTGCTCCTTGCCTTATAGATGTTCCAATACAGTCTGACCCAGTATCCCCTCCGCCAATAACAATTACATTTTTATCTGAAGCTAAAATCTCGCTTATGTTACTCGAAATTTTTTCATAAGAAACACGACGATTTTGTTGAGGCAAGAAGTCCATAGCAAAATGAACTCCATCTAGATCTCTTCCATCCACCGGGAGGTCACGTGGGTATTCTGATCCACCAGATAAAACAATTGCATCAAATTTTTTCTTTAATTCATCC
>JAOLDG010000025.1 GCA_028339975.1 Hyphomicrobiales bacterium
TATAGTTAGCCTGGCGACCAAAGAAACCACCACTTTTAAAGCCTTCACTATATGATCCATAATACATTAAATCATCATTAGGCTGATATCGTAGACCAAGTTTTGGAGTAGTTTCATCCCATTTAGCTTTAAATCTTTTAGGATTATAAATACCAGGCCAAGCTTCTCCTCTTAAAGGATAATAACCTGGTGCAGATGCACCACCGAGAAAATCTTTTTCCTCTTCAGTCCATCTAAGTCCAGCAGTTAAGGTTAGTTCATCTGTAATGAACCAGTCCATTGAAAAGAAAGCTGCGATTGAGGTTGTAAGTTGGGTTTGACCATTATTTCCTGCAACATCGTCTTCCCATTTAACAACGTCATCATAACCAGCAACACCAATACGACCAGAAGGCCAAGGTGGAACGCCTAGACGAGAGAGTTGATAGAATAGGTCATATACATCCCATCTTTGAGCAAATTCAGCTTCCCAATCATAAATACCGGCAATGAATTGAACTTTTTCTGAAAACTGTGACGTCACTCTAAATTCATGACTTGTTTGTTCCCAATCATTGAAGAAATTCATTCTAAGAAGACGAGCTGGAGCACCATCAAAGTCTTGCATATTTTGCTCATCCATATCTCTTGATGAATAGATATAGGTATATAGAAAGTTCTCTGTATCATAATTTGCTGTAATGATAGTTGACTCATATTCATTATCACTAAAGTTAGATCCATCAGACTCTGTTGTATCTGGACCGTCATTAGCATCTTTTTCACAACCATTAAAAGGATCGAAGCCAATTTGTGTAATAGTACAAGCTAACTCGCCAACAGCATTTCTATTGGTATAAGACCCTTGCTCACTTGTATCTTCCATGATCTCGTGATGAACTTTTAAACTAAAGTTTTCATTTGGCTCCCACAATGCAGTGAAACCAAAATTCATCTTGTCATCGCCACCAACAGCTCTTTTAAGATTAGTATTATAAACATGGCCATCATGTTGAATGCTTGCCGCGAAAAGTTTAACACCAAGTGTGTCTTCGATAATAGGTAATTGAACAACAGCTTTAATATCTTGACGACCAAAGTCACCAATTGTGACACTAAGGTCAGCGCCCATTTCGTTTAAAGAAACAGGTGTACGAATAATATTGAGAATACCACCAGTTGTATTTTTACCAAAAAGTGTTCCTTGTGGTCCACGAAGAACCTCAATACGCTCAATGTCGAAATTATCAAGAAGCACTCCACTTGAAGTACCTAAGAACATTCCGTCCATAACAACACCAATAGAAGGTTCATAACTTTTATCGCTCTCCAAAGATGCGATACCCCTAATTGTAATATTAGCACCGCTGCCAATACCAGGTTCTCTATTGATATATAGATTAGGTGCAAAAGCTTGTATGTCCTCAATACGACGAACACTACCTTCTCTAAGTTGGTCTGTAATAGCTGTAACAGACATAGGAACGTCTTGAATAGACTCGTCTTTTTTCCTTGCAGTAACAATAATTTCTTCAATTGCTAAGCTAGGAGCTTCTTCCTGAGCTGAAACTGAAAAACTTATTGGAGTGACTATTGCGAAAATAGCCATAAATGTTAAAAATTTGTTGAAAAATTTCAATGTAACCCCCAAAGGTTTGTTTATAATAAAGTTAATTATTTATTATTATTATTAAGTGTCGGAAGTTAATACTATTACATTAAATGTCAATACTATTGAAATGAGTGTTAATAAATCTCTAATACAATAATAAAGGGTTTTGAGATTATTCAAAAAAATAATTTTATAAAAAAAATTGCAGCATCCCCCCAAGGTTGCTGCAATATTATATTTTTTTATTATTATATCATTTAGTTTATTCGAAGAAAAGTTAATGTCAAACTATTTCATTTATTAATACTGATAATTTATAATATCAATAAACATTAAACTATATACCAGGAATAAAAAAAGGGCACACAAGGCGCCCTTTCATTAGATATTAAGTTTTAGCTTTCTTAGTAAGAAGCTGCAAATGTTATACCAAGAGTAGCTGGTTCATTCCACCAACCACGAGAAGTTAGACCACCAATTGTAGCCCATCTTTGCTCTCTCTCATCAGTAAGGTTTCTGCCCCAAACTGTTATACTATAATTATCTACAGTATAGCCAATCGTTGCATTCACATTTTCAATACTATCTAAGCTACCCAAAGGATTGTTAGATGCATCTGATTCCATTTCATCTCTGAACCGATAAGATACTCTTCCTTTAAGCTCGCCATTACCAATTTGAGTGGTATATGAAGTTGTAAAACCGAATGTATTTTCAGGTGTGTTACGAGGAACTAAACTATTATTATTAGTTATCACGCCATCACCATTAAGGTCAGCTTCGTAGCCCGCATATTCTGATTCCAAGTAACCATATGTTACCATAAGGTCCCAAGCTGCAGTAACTTGATACATTAGCTCTAACTCAAGTCCAGTCATCTCAAGTGAAGATGCATTACGAACAACAGTTGCAACATTAGTTAAATCA
>JAOLDG010000003.1:0-140000 GCA_028339975.1 Hyphomicrobiales bacterium
TTTCTGTGATTGCTAAAAAAGACGACTTAATTCGTATTGGCGCTATTTTAGGGGCCAAAGGTCTAAAGGGAGAGGTATTAGTTAAATATTTCTCAGAAAACTTCTCTGCTTTTAAAAATTATTCGTATTTTTTTATTGGTAATATTAATAATAAATTTACCGTAACTAATTTTTCTATCCGTAAAGAAAATATATCAGTAAGTCTAAAGCAAATTAATAATAGGACCGATGCCGAAAAGCTTAAGGGACAAGAAATTTTTATTGAGAAAATTCAATTAAAGGATCTTGAGGGAGATGAGTGGTATCATCAAGATCTAATAGGGCTTGATGTTGAATTATCTTCAGGTAAAAAAATAGGTATTATTGAAGCTATTTATAATTTTGGGGCAGGTGATATTGTGGAAATTAAATTAATTAATAATAAAACTGAAATGATGCCTTTCAATAAAGATTTTGTTTTAGAAATTATTATAAATGATAAGATAATTGTTTTAGATTTGGAAAATTAAATGGCTTGGAACGTCGATATATTAACACTATACCCTGACATGTTTCCTGGATATCTCAATCAAAGCTTATCCGGGAAAGCTTTAAAAGAAAATATTTGGAGTTTAAAAGTCCACGATATAAGGGATTATGGTTTAGGAAAACATAATACCGTCGATGGTAAACCCGCAGGTGGCGGGCCTGGAATGGTTCTCAGGGCAGATGTTTTAGATGATGCTATTGAAAATAGTCTAAGTAAAAAAAATAGGATTATTTATTTTTCACCGAAAGGAAAACAATTAACTCAAGATAGGGTCAAGGAATTTTCCTTAAGTGAAGGAGTTTCAATTTTGTGCGGTCATTTTGAAGGAATTGATCAAAGAATTATTGAAAAATATGATATGGAAGAAATTTCAATGGGTGACTTCATTCTGTCCGGTGGTGAAGTGGCTGCAATGGCTTTTTTAGATTCGGTTATTCGGTTATTGCCCAATACAATCGGTAACATCGAATCGACTACAATTGAAAGTTTTTCTAATGGACTTTTGGAGTATCCGCAATACACCAAACCCAATGAGTTTGATAATATAAAAATACCAGAAATATTATTGTCAGGGAATCATAAGGCGATCGAAGAATGGCGTCAAAACCAATCGATAGATTTAACAAAAAAAAGAAGACCAGATCTTATTTTGAAAAAAAAAGATAAAATATAATAAAAATAGGGTGACTTATGGTCAATGTCTGTGCTAATTGACCTATCTCGATTAAAAAAATAATTTTTTAATATAAACAAAGTTGAATGTTATGAATATAGTTGAATCATTAGAAGCAAAGCATGTTGCTGAGTTAACAAAAGATAAAGTTATTCCAGATTTTCGTCCTGGTGATACTCTTAAAGTTAATGTACGTATAAAAGAAGGCGAACGTCAGAGGCTTCAGGCCTATGAAGGTGTTTGTATTTCACGTTCAGGAAAAAGTTTAAATCAGAACTTTACTGTAAGAAAGATTTCTTACGGCGAGGGTGTTGAGAGAGTATTTTCTCTTTACGGTCCTTCGGTTGATTCAATTGAAGTTGTTAGATCGGGTAGAGTTCGAAGATCGAAATTATACTATTTAAGAACTCGAAGGGGTAAGTCTGCTAGAATTACTGAGCGTAAGACCTATACGTCTAAAAAGGCTTCTAAAGTGTCTGATAATTCCGAAGCTTCTCAAAGCGACTCCTAGCATATATACTCCTTATATAGAGGGGCATTATGTCTGAACCTAAAACAATATATGATAAAATATGGGAATCGCATCTCGCTTATGAGGGAGATGGAGATTGTCTTTTATACATAGATCGTCATTTGATACACGAGGTAACTAGTCCTCAGGCTTTTGAGGGTTTAAGAATGTCAAATCGAAAGGTTAGACAGCCATCAAATGCTTTAGCAGTTGCTGATCATAATATCCCAACCACAGATAGATCTCTTGGTATTGGGGATAAGGAATCAGAGATACAAATTCAAACATTAGAAGATAATTGTAAAGAATTTGGTATTGAATATATAAAAACTAGCGATAAGAGGCAGGGTATAGTTCATATAATAGGGCCTGAGCAAGGATTTACTCTTCCAGGCTTAACTATTGTTTGTGGTGATAGTCATACTTCAACCCACGGAGCATTTGGCGCATTGGCGCATGGTATTGGTACATCTGAGGTTGAGCATGTTCTTGCGACACAAACGCTAATTCAAAAGAAAGCTAAGAATTTTCAAGTAAAAATTAACGGAGCTTGCAAAGATAGTGTAACCGCAAAAGATCTTGCACTTTCTGTTATAGGTGCAATTGGGACGGCCGGTGGAACTGGATATGTGATTGAATATACTGGAGAAGCAGTTACTTCCCTTAGCGTTGAAGGAAGAATGACTTTATGTAATTTAACAATCGAGGCTGGCGCCAGAGCTGGATTAGTCTGTCCTGATGAAAAAACATTTGAATATTTAAAAGGTAGGCCAATGTCACCCAAGGGAAATGAATGGGACTTAGCTGTAGAATATTGGAAAACATTATCGAGTGATAGTGGAGCGTTTTACGATAAAACTATCGAAATAGATGCAGGTAATCTTACTCCGCTAGTAACATGGGGAACTAGTCCAGAAGATGTTATATCTATCGATGGTAATATTCCCAATTTAGAAGATATCAAAGACGATTCTAAAAGGAGTGCGGTTAAAAGATCACTTGATTATATGAATCTTATTCCCGGATCACCTATAAAAGGAGTTCCTATAGATAGAGTTTTTATTGGGTCATGTACAAATGGACGTATTGAGGACCTGAGGGAAGCGGCTTCTATTTTACCAGGAAAAAAAGTTTCAGAAAAAGTTACGGCAATGGTTGTTCCTGGTTCGGGTTTAGTAAAAGAACAGGCCGAAGAAGAAGGTTTGGATCAGATATTTATAGAAGCGGGCTTTGAGTGGCGTGAACCAGGATGTTCAATGTGTTTGGCCATGAATGCAGATAAATTATTACCAAAAGAAAGATGTGCTTCGACCTCAAATAGAAACTTCGAAGGTAGGCAAGGCCGTGAAGGACGCACTCATCTTGTCAGTCCAAAAATGGCAGCAGCAGCAGCCATTGCAGGTTGCTTGACAGACGTAAGAGAGATGGCGATTTAAAATGGATAAGTTTTCTTCAGTTAAGGGCATAGCTGCTCCCATGATAAATAAATCAGGGAACCAATTAAGTTTAATGATGAATATTGATACTGATATGATAATTCCAAAGCAGTTTTTAAAAACAATTAAACGTTCTGGTTTAGGTAAGAATCTTTTTGATGAAATGCGTTACGACTCTAATGGTAACGAGATCGATACCTTTATTTTAAATAAAGAACCATTTAGAGATGCAAAAATATTAATTGCTGGAAAAAACTTTGGGTGTGGATCCAGTCGTGAGCATGCACCATGGTCAATACTTGATTTTGGTATCAAAGTTATAATAGCACCTTCTTTTGCTGATATTTTTTTTAATAATTCTTTTAAAAACGGAATTCTTCCGATCAAGATGGATGAGGATATTATCAACTCAATAATAGATGAATCAATGCAAGG
Organism: Hyphomicrobiales bacterium; assembly: GCA_028339975.1. Classification (GTDB taxonomy): domain Bacteria; phylum Pseudomonadota; class Alphaproteobacteria; order MED-G09; family MED-G09; genus MED-G09. The sequence continues at coordinate 3,585 of JAOLDG010000003.1, forward strand.
AGAGCATTTAGAGATAAATTTAGTTGATCAAGAAATTATTCTCAAGAATCGAAAAATAAATTTTGATGTGGATTCGGTCAATAAGGATTGTTTAATTAAAGGACTAGATGATATCGGTTCTACTTTAGAAAAATCCTCCTATATCGATGAATTTGAAATTGAGAATGCCAATAAGCGTCCTTGGAATATCCCAAGATAAGAGGTGTAAAAAATGTCTAATAAAATTTTAATTTTACCCGGTGATGGAATCGGACCTGAGGTTATGAAAGAAGTAACTCGAATAATAGAATGGTTTAATGAAAATAAGGGATTCAATGCTGAGTTTGAATTTGATGAGGTTGGCGGAACTTCATACGATTTAAATGGAACTGCTATTTCAGAAAACGCCATGAAATTAGCAAAACAATCAGATGCAGTACTATTTGGTGCTGTTGGCGGACCCAAATGGGATGATGTTGAATATGAAAATAGACCTGAGGCAGGTCTTTTGCGCTTAAGAAAAGATCTAGATTTATTTGCCAATCTTAGGCCTGCAATTTGTTTTCCTGCTCTAGTTGATGCATCGGCATTAAAAAGAGAAATTATTGAAGGACTTGATATAGTTATAGTAAGAGAGCTCACTGGAGGAATTTATTTTGGAGAGCCTAGAGGCATTGAAGATCTTGGTTCAGGTAATAGGCGTGGAGTTAATACCCAGGTTTACGAAACTTGGGAAATAAAGCGAATAGCCGCAGTTGCTTTTGAGCTTGCCAAAAAAAGAAATAATAAAGTTACCTCATCTGAAAAAAGAAATGTTATGGAATCAGGATTATTATGGAATGAAGAAGTAACTAAACTTCACAAAGAAAAATATTCCGATGTCGAGCTAGAGCATATGCTAGCGGATAATTGTGGAATGCAGCTTGTTAGATGGCCAAAACAATTTGATGTCATTGTTACAGATAATTTGTTTGGCGACATGCTATCAGACGTTGCGGCAATGCTAACTGGATCTCTTGGTATGCTCCCATCTGCTTCTCTTGGTAAATCAGATAATGGTACTTTTAAGAATGCCCTTTATGAACCAGTACATGGTTCAGCACCTGATATTGAAGGACAAGGAATAGCAAATCCGCTTGCTTCTATTTTATCTTTTGCAATGGCATTAAGGTATAGTTTTTCTATGGAAAAAGATGCAGACCTTCTTGAAAAGGCAATTTCTAATGTTTTAGATTCCGGATTGAGAACTAAGGATATTTCGACAAAAGGTAGTAGTATTATCTCAACAGTTGAGATGGGTGATGCAGTAATATCTGCACTTAATGATTTAATTTAGGAGCTAAGGATGGGAATTAATAAGCTAGCAGTAGTAGGTGCAACAGGAAATGTTGGCAGAGAAATGCTCAATATTCTATCTGAAAGAAATTTTCCATGTGAAGAAGTTATTGCACTTGCCTCAGAGAGAAGTGAGGGAGATGCAGTTCCTTTTGGAAAAAAAGAATTAATTGTTCAGAGTTTATCTAGCTATGATTTTTCTGAAACAACCATTGCTCTTTTTTCAGCAGGAGGTGCAATATCTGAAGTTTATGCTCCAATAGCTGCAGAACAAGGTTGTATTGTTATCGATAATTCATCAAAATTCAGAATGGATAATGATGTTCCTCTTATAGTGCCGGAGGTAAACATAGAAATGCTGGAGCACTTCAGAACCACTAATATTATTGCAAATCCAAATTGCTCAACTATTCAAATGGTTGTTGCTTTAAAGCCTTTAGAGGATTTAGCTTCAATTAATCGTATAAATGTCTCCACCTATCAATCAACTTCCGGAGCTGGGAAAGTTGCAATGGAAGAGCTTTTTAATCAAACTAAAGGAATTTTTTCCAACGAAGAGGTTGAACCGGATAGCTTTACCAAACAGATCTCGTTTAATGTTATTCCTCAGATAGGCTCTTTTTTAGATAATGGAAGTACTGAAGAAGAACAAAAGATGATAAATGAAACTAAGAAGATAATGAGGCCCGATATTCTTGTTAATGCGACTTGCGTAAGGGTCCCGACTTTTATAGGCCATGCGGAGTCAATTAATTTAGAATTTGACTCACCAATATCTGAAGATGAGGCCCGAGAAGTTTTAGAGCAAGCTAGTGGGTGCACTGTTTATGATGAAAGGGAGGACGGTGGTTATTCTACGCCAGTTGATTCTGCTGGAAATGATGCAACTTATATTTCAAGAATAAGAAGAGATGAGACAGTCGATTATGGTCTTAATTTATGGGTTGTTTCTGATAATCTTAGAAAAGGTGCTGCCCTAAACGCAATTCAAATTGCTGAAGCAGTCAATGAAGATTATCTTTATTAAATTTTCATTTGCATGATAATACCTTCGTCATCCTTAATTTTTTTATCTGGAATATTAATTTCCTGACCTTTAGCTGCCCTTATTGCAGACCAGAAAAGTGAACAGGAATCAATAAAATCATCATTTTTATAAAAACTATTTTTTTGGTTAATAAACTTATTTATAAACTTCTTATCAAAACCATTTTTAACTAATAAATTAATTCTTTCCTTAATTCCCTCCGGAGTACTTTTTTTAGTCTCAACTGCTTCACCTTTCATTACTTGAAATATTATTTCTGGGTGAGATTCAAATATCTTTGGTCTATCTTTTATTTTTAAAAAATTATCTACTTCTTTGATTTTTTTAAATAAGAACCAACTTTGTTTTGAAAGGCCCATTCCGTGGGCTTTATTAATTATATTTGCTTCTTGGTATTCTTTAGCATTCAAAGCCATTCTTGAAGGTGAATTAAATATACTAGACTTATTTTTTAAAAGCATTCCTCTTGCTTCGCGATCAACTACTCTACCGCCCTTATATAATTTTTTGTCTAATCCAATTGGCATATCTACTAAAATTAAGTCGAATTTTCTCTCGATTACTTCCTCGAATTTATTAAAAATATCAAATTTGGGTTTTTTTGTATTGTTTGTATCTGAGCTAACGCAAACCCATCCACCTTTTGAGCCATCGATACCAGCTATTAATTTATTTTGATTATTTTCTTTCATAATTTTGTTTACACTATAAGCGTAACACCATAAAAATTATTATCTTTGATGCTATCTAGAGAGTATAATCTAAGAATGACAAATAAAAATAAAATAAAGACTTCGGTCAGGCCATTGTCACCTCATTTACAAATTTATAGACCATCCTTTACTATGATGATGTCTATAATGCATAGAATATCAGGAGTTATACTCTATTTTGGGAGCTTTTTATTATTGGCTTGGTATATTTCTATTGTACTTGGGCCTGAGGTATATCAATTACTGAATACATTATTTTCTTTTTTTATTATTAAGGTTGCTTTGTTCCTTTTTACATGGATTTTTTTCCACCATCTTTTTGGTGGGATACGACATTTTATTTGGGACACAGGAAGAGGTTTTGGTTTAAATAGTATTGAGTGGCTGGCAAGACTGACTGCCATTTTATCCTTTCTTTCAACATTAATAATTTGGTTTCTATAGGTTTTAAATATTATGAATAATCGTCATTCAGAAGGAACTCACCATTTTATTTTGCAAAGATTGACTGCAATAATTAATCTTTTTTTAGGTGTTTATGTATTTAATTTTTTTATTAAAAGTGTCGAGGATTCGCATTCTTCAGTAATCGAAGGTTTGGGCAACAATTTTTCTTGGCTAATTATAACAATTTTTACCTTATCAATGTGTTATCATATGTGGATTGGTTTTAATCACATTTTAGATGATTATGTTGATGAAGTTAAGGCCAGAAGCTTATTAGGTAATTTGAATTCTATTGTGGTCGTTATTGTCGCATTGGCAACTACTCTTTCAATGATTATGGTTAGTTTTTTTTAAGTTAATTTAAAATAAGATTGGAAAAAAATGTCAGATTATAAATTTACAGATCATGAATACGACGTTGTTGTTGTTGGAGCAGGCGGTGCAGGACTAAGAGCAACTTTAGGTGCTGCCGAAGGTGGACTAAAAACTGCATGTATTTCAAAAGTTTTTCCTACTCGTAGTCATACGGTGGCTGCCCAGGGCGGTATATCTGCTGCACTAGGAAATCTTGGAGAGGATGATTGGCGTTGGCATATGTATGATACCGTTAAGGGTGCAGATTGGTTGGGTGATCAAGATGCAATTGAATACTTATGCAAGAATTCTGCAAAAGCAGTTTATGAGCTAGAGCACTTTGGTGTCCCATTTTCTAGAACTGAAGATGGTAAGATCTACCAAAGGCCATTTGGTGGGATGACAACTGAATATGGTGAAGGGCCTCCAGCTCAAAGAACTTGTGCTGCTGCAGATAGAACCGGACATGCAATTCTTCATACGCTTTATGGAAAATCTATAAGTGCATCAGCTGACTTTTTTATTGAATATTTTGCAATTGATTTAATTATGGCTCCAACCGGCGAATGTGTTGGTGTGGTTGCTTTGTGTATGGAAGATGGATCATTACATAGGTTCAGATCCTCACAAACTATATTGGCCACTGGTGGTTATGGAAGAGCTTATTTTTCTGCTACTTCTGCTCATACTTGTACTGGCGATGGCTCAGCAATGGTTCTTCGTGCAGGACTTCCATTGCAAGACATGGAGTTTGTTCAGTTTCATCCAACTGGAATTTATGGTGCAGGTTGTTTAATTACTGAGGGTTCTCGTGGAGAGGGTGGATACCTAGTTAACTCTGAGGGCGAACGCTTTATGGAGAGGTATGCCCCTAAAGCAAAAGATTTAGCCTCAAGAGATGTTGTTTCACGTGCTATGACCGTTGAAATATTAGAAGGAAGAGGTGTTGGTCCAGAAAAGGATCATATTTTCCTTCACTTAGATCATATTGATCCAGCCATTCTTGCAGAAAGATTGCCCGGTATATCAGAATCTGCAAAAGTTTTTGCTGGTGTTGATGTAACTAAAGAACCAATTCCTGTTTTGCCTACTGTTCATTATAATATGGGCGGAATTCCAACAAATTATATGGGTGAGGTTCTTAACCCAACCCCTGAAGACGAAGATAATATTGTACAAGGATTAATGGCTGTAGGTGAATCGGCATGTGCATCAGTACATGGTGCAAACAGGTTAGGTTCAAATTCACTTATAGATTTGGTTGTTTTGGGAAGAGCCGCAGCCATAAGGTGCACCGAAACCGTTAAAACAGGAATTTTCGATTTAGAATTTCCAAAAGATGCTGGACAAAATTCAATTGATAGGCTTGATAAGTTCAGAAATTCAAATGGGTCGACGCCAACCTCTGAATTAAGGCTAAGTATGCAAAAAGCTATGCAAAATAATTGTGCAGTTTTTAGAACTGATGAGGTTTTAAAAGAAGGTCGAGTGCTCATTAATAAAGTATTTGAAAATATGTCAGATATTGGAATAAAAGATAAATCTCTTATTTGGAATTCTGATCTTATTGAGACTCTCGAATTCGATAATATGATTGTCCAAGCCATAGCAACAATATCAGGTGCAGATGAAAGAACGGAATCTAGAGGAAGTCATGCAAGAGAGGATTTTCCTGATAGGAATGATGAAGATTGGATGAAGCATACTCTTGCGTGGGTTGACGAAGATGGAAAGGTAGATATTTCATATAGAAAAGTTCATGACTATACACTAAGTAATGATATTGCTTATATTCCACCAAAAGAAAGGGTATACTAGGTTTTGATATGGCTGAGCTAACACTTCCAAAGAATTCCAGAGTTGAAAAGGGTAAGAGTTACCCTCTTGGCTTTGAATCGAAAGATAAAAAAGGTTTTTCAATATATCGTTGGAACCCTGATGATGATGAGAATCCGCGACTTGATTATTATGAAATAGATTTATCAAAGTGTGGCCCAATGGTTCTCGATGCCATAATCAAAATTAAGAATGAAATTGACCCAACATTAACCTTTAGAAGATCTTGTCGAGAAGGTATATGCGGTTCATGCGCTATGAATATTGATGGTGTAAATACTTTAGCTTGTACAAAATCTATTAATGATGTGAAGGGTGAGATAAAGATTAATCCACTACCCCATCAGCCTGTCGTTAAGGACTTGGTACCGGACCTAACTAATTTTTATGAACAGCATAAATCGATTGAACCATGGCTTAAAACAAAATCATCTGCACCAGATGAGGAATGGTATCAGTCTAAGGATGATAGAGAAAAAGTTGATGGTATGTACGAATGTATATTGTGTGCATGTTGCTCTACATCTTGCCCAAGCTACTGGTGGAGCTCTGATAAATATCTTGGCCCAGCAGCATTGCTGCAAGCACATAGATGGATTAGTGATAGTAGGGATGATTATAAGGAAGAGCGTTTAGATGCGTTAGATGATGCATTTAAAGTATACAGCTGTCGAACTATTATGAATTGTGCGAAGGCATGTCCTAAAGGGCTTTCACCTGCAAAGGCAATTGCTGAAATAAAAAAGGAATTAGCTACGAGGAAATAAATTTTCTTCCCTAATTATTTATGAATGAAGAGTCCTCTCTCAACATATAATGATTATTTAGATAAAAACCTCATTCAAGTTGATGATCAGCAAAAATCAGTTATTAAAGAAATTGACTCATTTTTATCTGAATCTTTAAATAAAAGTTCATCCATCTATCTAAGTATTAAAAAAAGAAAGAAATTACCCAGAGGAATATATCTTTATGGAGAGGCCGGAGTTGGTAAAACTATGCTCATGGATATTTGCTTTAATTCAATAAATATCGAGAAAAAAAAACGAATACATTTTCAAGAATTTATGATTGATATTCATAATAGACTTCATGAAAAAAGAAAAAGTAAAAATATAAGCGATCCATTGCTCTCAGTAGGGCGTGAGGTTGCAGCCGAAATAAAGTTTCTTTGTTTTGATGAATTTCAAATTTACGATATAGCGGATGCATCTATAATAGAAAGACTATTTATGATTCTTTTTGAAGAAAAGACGATTATAATTTCTACTTCCAACCTAAGGCCATCAGATCTTTATTCCGACGGTCTTCACAGAGATAGATTCCTTCCTTTTATAAAATTTTTAGAAGATGACTGTTCTGTTATAAATTTAGATACTGGGAAAGATTATAGAAAGAATAGGCTGATTGATGTTGAAACATATTTTTCTCCATTAAATGATTTATCAAAAAAGTCGATTGATCAAATGTTTGAAAAATTTTCAAATGGATCACCTTACTCAGAAAAAATATTATTCATTAAAGGGCGCGAGCTAAAAGTTGAAAGACAAGCGCTTGGGTGCGCAAGATTTGAATTTAATGATTTGTGCGGAAAGCCTCTTGGTGCAGAAGACTTTTTGAGTATAGCTAGAGAGTTCGATATCATTTTTATTGAAAATATTCCAAAAATTCCATCTGAAAAGAGAAATGAAGCTAAAAGGTTCATCTCACTAATAGATGCATTATATGATAATAAAAATAAGGTGTTTATTACAGCTGACGGCGAACCTGAGGAGCTTTATACAAAAGGTGATAGTAAATTTGAATTCCAGCGATGTATCTCAAGACTCCATGAAATGAGATCAAAAGAATATTTATAATAATTATTTGGTTTTTAGCTAAACCATTGCTAAGAGTATCATGAAATTTTTTTAAAATGCTTTAGTGAGGAAAATTATGAAAAGAAATAAAATTGCTTTAATTGGCGGCGGACAGATTGGCGGAACCTTAGCTCATCTTGCAGGCTTGAAAGAGCTTGGCGATATTGTCATTTTCGATATAGTTAAAGGAATACCTCAGGGTAAAGCTCTGGATTTAGCTGAATCCTCTCCCGTTAGTTCTTTTAACTCAGAAATGAAGGGTTCAAATAGTTATTCCGCAATTAAGGGATCAGACGTAGTTATAGTCACAGCCGGCGTTCCAAGAAAACCAGGAATGAGCAGAGACGATTTATTAGCTATCAATCTTAAGGTGATGTCAGATGTGGGCCAGGGCATTAAAAAATATGCACCAAACGCTTTTGTTATTTGTATAACGAATCCCCTTGATGCAATGGTTTGGGCTTTAAGAAAATTTTCTGGACTTCCAGCGAAAAAAGTCGTGGGAATGGCTGGAGTTTTAGACAGTGCTAGGTTTAGATATTTCCTTTCGGAGGAATTTAAAGTTTCTGTGCAAGATGTATCTGCATTTGTTTTAGGTGGACATGGTGACACAATGGTTCCTCTTACAAGGTATTCCTCTGTTGCAGGCATACCTATTCCAGATCTTATTAAAATGAAGTGGACTACTCAGTCTAGAATTAACGATATAATTCAGAGAACTAGAGACGGTGGCGCAGAAATTGTCGGGCTATTAAAGACTGGATCTGCTTTTTATGCTCCAGCTGCCTCAGCTATAGAAATGGCTGATTCTTATTTAAAAGATAAAAAAAGAGTACTGCCTTGTGCAGCTAATTTGACTGGTCAATACGGTATTAAGGATCTTTATGTTGGCGTACCGGCAGTGATAGGATCTGGAGGCGTTGAGAGAATTGTTGAGATTTCATTAAATGCAAAAGAAAAGAAAATGTTTAATCAATCCGTTTCTTCTGTTAAGAACCTTCTTAAGGCATGCACAAAGATAGATAAAAGACTAACTATCAAAAAATAATAACTAACTAATTAATCAATCTTTTAACTAATGAGAAAAAAATGAATATTCATGAATATCAAGCCAAAGAGTTATTAAAAGAATATAATGTTCCGACTGTTCCTGGCTTTCTGGCTCTAGATTCAGAAAGTGCTGTCGGTGCTGCAAAAGAAATAGGTGGTGATGTTTGGGTTGTTAAGGCCCAGATTCACGCGGGCGGAAGAGGTAAAGGCGGTGGCGTTAAGGTTGTAAAATCTCTCGAAGAAGTTAAAAGTATTTCAGAAGAAATATTAGGTATGAATTTAGTTACCCATCAGACTGGACCAAAAGGTCAATTGGTGAGAAAGGTTTATATTGAAAAAGGTACCAATATTTTAGATGAGCTTTATTTATCTATTGTTGTAGACAGAGCAAACTCTCGTGTGAATTTTATTGCCTCAACAGAAGGTGGGATGGATATAGAGGAAGTTGCTGAAAATACACCTGAAAAAATCTTAACCGTCGACATTAATCCTTCATCAGGCATTGAAGAAAAAGATGTTATTTCAATTTCAAAAGCCTTAGGTCTGGACGATGACTTGTTGATGAAAAGCGGAGCTTTACTAAAAAATCTTTATAAAGCATTTGTTGAGACCGATATGAGTTTATTGGAGATTAATCCGTTAGTTTTGACTGGCGACAGAGATCTTGTCTGTTTAGATGCAAAAGTTAATTTTGATGATAATGCACTGTTTCGTCATCCACAAATCGAAGCACTAAGAGATCCAGATGAAGAGGATCCGTCTGAGCTTGCAGCAAATGCAATTGGACTAACATACATTAAGCTTGATGGTAATATTGGGTGCCTTGTAAATGGTGCTGGATTAGCAATGGCAACAATGGACATCATTAAACTGTATGGGGAAGAGCCAGCTAATTTTCTTGATGTTGGTGGGTCCGCAACTAAAGACAAAGTAACGGAGGCTTTCAAAATAATTTTATCCGATAGGAATGTTGAGGGTATTTTAGTTAATATTTTTGGGGGCATTATGAGGTGCGATGTTGTGGCAGAGGGCGTTCTTGATGCTGCAAGAGAAATTAATATATCCGTTCCCCTCGTTGTAAGACTTGAGGGTACTAATGTAGAGGAAGGTAAGAAGATTATTGAAGAATCAGATCTTACTGTTATTAGTGGTACAGACTTAGATGATGCCGCACAAAAAATTACTCAAGCAATATCAGGAATAAAATAATGTCAGTTTTAATAAATAAAGAAACAAAAGTAATTTGCCAGGGTATTACAGGAAGCCAAGGCACTTTTCATAGTCAACAAGCCATAGATTATGGAACTAAGATGGTTGGGGGTGTTACACCAGGGAAAGGGGGATCAAAACATCTTGATTTGCCGGTCTTTAATAATGTTTCTGAAGCAGTTAATGACACTCAAGCAAATGTGTCGGTAATTTATGTCCCTCCTCCATTTGCCGCCGCAGCAATAATGGAAGCAATTGAAGCAAATATAGAATTAGTTGTATGTATTACTGAGGGTATACCAGTAATGGATATGGTTAGGGTAAAAGAGGCTTTAATAAACTCTAATACACGATTAATAGGGCCTAATTGTCCAGGTATTATTACACCAGACGAATGTAAGATTGGTATTATGCCAGGGCATATCCATCAAAAAGGCAATGTTGGTATTGTTTCTAGATCTGGAACTCTAACCTATGAGGCTGTAGGACAAACTACTGCGTGCGGCCTTGGTCAATCTACTTGCATAGGAATAGGTGGCGATCCTGTTAACGGAACAAACTTTATTGACTGTCTTGATTTATTTTTAAATGATGAAGAAACTGAATCAATTATTATGATTGGTGAAATTGGTGGATCTGCTGAAGAAGAAGCAGCTGATTTTCTTATTTCTTCGTCAATAAAGAAACCTATTGTCGGTTTTATTGCTGGATTAACAGCTCCTCCTGGACGAAGAATGGGCCATGCCGGAGCAATTATTTCAGGCGGTAAAGGTGGTGCTGAGGATAAGATTGCAGCTCTTGAAAAAGCTGGAGTAACTCTTGCTGATTCACCTGCCGCTCTAGGAAAAACATTACTTAAAGTATTGGAGGGTTAATAATGTCAGAAAAATATGATTTAGCTGTTATTGGATCAGGACCTGGAGGTTATGTCTGCGCGATTAGGGCAGCACAATTAGGTTTGAATGTTATCTGTATTGACAAAAGAGGGGCTCATGGAGGTACATGTTTAAATGTAGGGTGTATTCCCTCTAAGGCTCTTTTACATGCTTCTGAGGTTTATCATGAAACAAAAAATGCATCTTCTATGGGAATAAATGTAGAAAATGTGTCGCTTAACTTAGACGATATGATGAGCTATAAAGATGAAGGAATCGATGGAAATGTTAAGGGTATAGAATTCCTTTTTAAGAAAAATAAAGTAACTGGAATCTTTGCTCAGGCTAAAATTATATCTAATAATCAGATAAATTTAAAATTAGCCGATGAATCTGAAAAAATTATTGAAGCTGATAATATCGTGATTGCCACAGGATCGTCTTCAGCCTCCCTTCCGGGTATAGATATCAATGAAAATAATATTGTTTCTTCAACGGGTGCTCTTTCTTTGAAGAAAGTTCCAGAAAGGCTAGTGATCATTGGCGGTGGATATATTGGTTTAGAACTTGGTTCTGTTTGGAGTAGATTAGGTTCTAATGTAACAGTTATCGAGTATTTAGAAAAAATAGCCCCAGGATTAGACGGTGAATTATCGGCTCAATTTGAAAAAATTTTAAAGAAACAAGGCATTAATTTTCTTCTTGGAAGTAAGGTTACAGGAACTAAAGAAATTGCTGAGGGTATCAATGTAGATATTGAGAATGTAGCAACATCTGAAACTTCTTCTCTAGAGACTGATGTAGTTTTAGTCTCAACTGGAAGAGTGCCTAATACAGACGGTCTTTTTGATGAATCTTTAGGTGTTAAATTAAATGAAAAAGGATTTATTAAAACCGATAAGAATTATCGTACTGATGTCACTGGTATTTGGGCCATAGGAGATGTTATTGAAGGTCCTATGCTGGCTCATAAGGCAGAAGAAGAAGGTGTCGCGGTAGCTGAGTTAATTAAAGGTAAGCCTGGGCATGTTAATTATGGAATAATTCCAAGCGTTGTATACACTAATCCAGAGGTTGCATCAGTAGGAATGACCGAAGAAGAACTTAAAGAAAAATCTATATCTTATAAGATTGGTAAGTTTCCTTTCATGGCAAACGGTCGTGCAAAAGTTAACAAGATGACTGATGGCTTTGTGAAGATTTTATCATCCGATGATACCGATCAGATTCTGGGTGTTCATATACTAGGGGCTCAAGCTGGCACCATGATTGCTGAAGCTGCTGTTGCAATGGAATTTGAAGCAACCTCAGAGGATCTAGCTCACATATGTCATGCACATCCGACTCTTTCTGAGGCAATAAAAGAAGCGGCCTTAGCTATTGATGATAGGGCAATACATATGTAACTAATCTTTCTTTTTAGAAAGTGGATGTGATTTGTCATAAACATCCAAAAGAGATTTTTCGTCTAGCTTTGTATAAATTTGAGTACTGGTAAGGCTACTGTGCCCCAAAAGTTCTTGTATACTTCTTATATCGGTTCCCCCTCTTAGGATATGTGATGCAAAGCTGTGCCTTAGTGAGTGAGGTGTGGAAAACATAGGGTGATTTCCTTCGAATTTTTTAATATGATTTTGCATTGTTCTTTGAATATCTCTTGCAGATATTTTTTTAATAATTCCTCTTATTGATTTGATAAACAAAGGATCTTCATTTGATAGTTCAAACCCTTCGGAAGAATTAGAATAGCTGTCTAAGTATTTTTCTATCTTTTCATTAACAATACCTAAAACAACAATAAAACGTTCTTTACCACCCTTACCTTTGATCTTTGTAAACTCTTTTAATGGAAAATCGCCTATCTTAAACTGTAATACTTCAGAGATTCTTAAGCCAGAAGAGTATAGAAAGTAAAAAATTGATAAATCCCTCCTATGCTCCCAGGTATTAAATTCTTCTTCGCTCTTGAGGCCCTTTTCATCTGGATCGAGATACTTTAGGAAATCAATTATCTCACTTTCCTCAAAAACTTTATTATCAGTTCTTTGTTTAAATTTTGAGGTTTCTATTTTATTTATATTATGACCTTCCCATTTATTATTTTTTATTAAATAATTAATAAAGGTTCTTAGAACTGAAGTGCATCTTGCGACGCTTCTCGCAGATTTTTCAAAACTAACACTATAGAATTTAATACAATTATTTCGTCTTAATCTCTCAATTTTATGTTTTAGATTTTTATATTTTTTAAGTTTATTATCAAGTTCCAATCCCGACCTGACCTGCCCATCAAAAATTTTCTCTAGATCCACTAAAAGTGTATGTGTTTCTTTTTTTTCAAAAAAACTAATATCTTGTTCTAAAATATTTACTGGATTTCTTGATAAGAAGAAATAATTTTTTTGGAGGAATTCTTCTTTTAAATCTGTAATGAACTGATTATTTATTGGCTTTTTATAATATGATAAATATGAATTTAAGGCTATTTTGTCTAGCTTCTCTATATCCTTAAGCTTAACCTTATCTCCCAAATAACCTTTTAAAAAATTTATAAAGTGAGAAATAGTTCTTGCATACTCTTTGATTGTTAGAGGGCTTCTGCCCTTTTGAAATAAGCTTTCTATAAAATAATTACATTGAGAGTGGAGATCATCAGCCGCAGACGTAAATTTGATCGATTTTGGAATTAAATCTTCTATTTCTTTCATTACATTATATTATTTTTTGTCCTGTTTTCTCCCAATCATCTAGAAAGGCCTTTAACCCACTGTCAGTTAAGGGGTGTTGTGCTAGTTCACTTAAAACAGATGGAGGAAGTGTTGAAATATCGGCTCCAACAATTGCCGCTCTTCTTACATGATCAGCCGACCTAATTGATGCGGCTAATATTTCTGTTTTTAAACTGGGGTAGTTATCGTAAATACTTCTGATATCCTTAATAAGATCCATGCCATCTTCTCCAAGGTCATCTAAACGACCAATAAATGGAGAAATAAATGTTGCTCCAGCTTTTGCAGCCAATAATGCCTGCTGTGCTGAGAAGCATAACGTTACATTAACCATTATTTTTTTATCAGAAAGCGTCTTGCATGCTTCTAGACCATCCCAAGTAAGTGGAACTTTGATGGTAACATTTTTTGCGATTTTACTTAATATTAAGCCTTCCTCTACCATTAGGCCTGACTCAGTTGCCGTTACCTCTGCGCTCACTGGTCCTGGAACAATTTCACAAATTTCTTTTATAACTTGCTTAAAGTCTTTACCAGATTTTGCAATTATCGAAGGATTGGTAGTTACACCGTCAACCATTCCACTTAGTGTAAATTTCTTTATGGCTTCAATATCTACGCTATCTATAAAAAATTTCATTTTAATTCTTCCTCTTGTTTGTTGCGACTCAATAGAATTGCATGCAAGTGTAACATATTTTGTGTAATGTGAATTTGATAAGATGAAAAAAATTTCTGTTTTGTTGGCTGCCAATATTCCAGGCCCCTATGATTACCTCGTGTCGGACGATCTTGATATTAAATTTGGTTTTTTTGTTAGGGTTCCGTTCCGCAATAAAGAGTTAATTGGAATTATTTGGGACGATTCTTCGGAAAATATTGAAAAATCAAAACTAAAAGAAATTATTGAATATTATCCATCCTTTAAACTATCAGAAACTATAATAGATTTTATAAAATTCTTTAGCCGTTATAACTTCACTTCTTTAGGAAAAACCTTAAAACTTTTTATTCCTCAGACTTACTTAATTGAAGATATCAAAACTTTAAAAAAATATAAAATAGATAAAAAAAAGATTGGAAATATTAATATAACAAATGCGCGTCAAAGTGTTTTGGATTTGTTTGAAGAACCTTCCAATTTATTTTCATCTTCTGAAATTATCAAGACAGCCAAAGTTTCTCCATCAGTTATCAAAAAGTTGATTGAAGAAGAAGTTCTAATAAGCGTTGATTTAGTTTCTCAGCAGAGCTTTATTAAGGTGGAACATAAAAAATTTAATTTAAATACTGATCAATCCATAGCAGCAAAAAATATTATTTCCTCCATGGGAGACAAAAACTTTAAACGTTTTTTAATAGATGGGGTAACTGGGTCAGGTAAAACTGAGGTATATTTTGAGGCTATAGAGGAAGCCTTAAAAAGAAATAAACAATCATTAATTTTATTACCTGAAATCTCTCTAACAGAGTCGCTCTTCGAAAGAATTAAGATTAGATTTGGTTTTGAGCCCTCCCTATGGCATTCAGATTTATCCAAAACGAAAAGAAGAAAAATTTGGCAGGATGTTTATTATAATAATGCAAAATTAGTAATAGGCGCTAGATCCTCTTTATTTTTACCATTTAAGGACCTTGGTTTAATTGTAGTTGATGAAGAACATGATAATTCTTACAAACAACAGGAAGGGATTATTTACCAAGCGAGAGATATGGCCATCTCTCTCGGATCCTTTGAAAGAGTTCCTGTTGTTATGGTATCAGCGACACCATCACTTGAGACAGTTTTAAATATTAAAGAAGGAAAGTATAAGAATTTATCTCTTCCTGAACGTATTGGTAAGGCCTCCCTCCCTGATATAAATTTTATTGATATGCGTGATGAGGAATATATAAAAAATCAGTGGATTTCAGAAAAACTAAAAACTGAAATTCAAAAAACCCTTGGAAGGAAAGAGCAATCATTAATTTTTTTAAATAGAAGAGGTTATGCACCAGTCACTCTATGTAAAAGTTGCGGATATCGTCTTGAATGCCCTAAATGTGATTCCTATCTAGTTGAGCATAAATATAATCCAAAGCTTATTTGCCATCAATGCGGATTTTCTATTAAACCTATTGCTTCTTGTTCAGAATGTAATTCAAAGGATAGTCTGGTAGCTTGTGGTCCAGGTATAGAAAGGATCACAGATGAGATTTTAAAAAATTTTCCTGAGGCTAGAATTGCCACTCTTTCTTCTGATAATGCTAAAGATACCAATATAGTACTTAAGGATATGAGGAATGGATTAGTTGATATTTTGATTGGTACTCAAATAATCTCAAAAGGCCATCACTTTCCATTACTAACCTGTGTAGGTGTAATTGATGCAGATTTAGGTATGGCAAATGGTGACTTAAGGGCCGCAGAAAGAACTTACCAGCTTTTACATCAAGTTTCAGGAAGAACCGGAAGAGAAAAAAGACCCGGCAAAGCATTTCTCCAAACTTATTTTCCAGCACACCCAGTTATTAAATCACTTGTAAGTAGTCAAAAAGAAAACTTCCAAGAAGCTGAGCTAAAAACAAGAAAAATTAATAATTTACCTCCATACGGAAAATTGGCATCAATAATTCTTTCTGATACTGACTCATTAAGGCTTATTAAATTTTGTAAAATAATGAAAGCTGCCATTCCATTTTCTAAAGAAATAATTGTTCTAGGTCCGGTTCCTGCACCAATCACAAAGGTTCGAGGTAGAGTTCGGTATAGATTTTTATTAAAAACAAATAAGGCGGTTAATTTACAAAAGTATATAGAATTCTGGATTAATATTATCAAAAAGCCAAGCTCTATAAGACTCACTGTGGATATAGACCCTTATTATTTTTTATAAGAGAATCGTCATCAGATATTGCATGGATTAGAAGCTTGTGTTACCACCATCTAACAAGAATTTTTTAAATTTCTTTTGGAGACAATAGTTAATAATTATCATTAGTTTTCAATAACTTAAAAATACCAGGTTATCTTTTATGGATCAATCAACAGAAGATTATGTAGTAGGCTTACCCGGGCGGTATGCATTATCTCTTTTTGAGCTAGCTCAAGAAGAAGACGAAAAAGATTTTGTTGAAAAAATTGATCAAGAATTATTGACTGTTGGAGATATTATAAATTCGAATAATGACTTAAGCGCTCTAATAAAGAGCCCAATTTTTTCATCTACTGAACAATTATCATTAATGACCGATATCTTAAAAAAGATAGGAGTCAGTCCTATGATAAATAATTTTATCGGAGTTTTATGTGAAAATAGACGATTATCTTTGCTGCCAAATGTCATAAGAGCATTTCATGCTCATTTATTAGTTATAAATAAAAAAGCTACTGCGAAGTTAATTACAGCCAAACCAATTAGTGACAAACAAAAGGGTCAGATTGAAAAAATTTTATCAGATCATTTTGATCTTGAAGTTGATATTAATGTTGAGGTCAATGAGGAAATATTGGGCGGTCTTATAGTTCAAATGGGTAGTAAGATGATAGATAGTTCGCTTCTTACACGTCTTAAATCAATTAAAAATGTTATGAATGAGGCTTAGTAATGGATATACAACCAGCAGAAATATCAGCAATATTAAAGAAAAAAGTTAAAGAGTTTGGCAAAGAGGCTGAAGTATCAGAGATAGGGCAGGTTCTATCTGTTGGAGACGGTATTGCTAGAATTTATGGTTTAGATAATGTTGAGGCTGGAGAAATGGTTGAATTTCCTGGCGGTATCAAAGGTATGGCATTAAATTTAGAAGAAGATAATGTTGGAGTTGTTATTTTCGGTGACGATTCTTCAATTAAGGAAGGTGACACTGTAAAAAGAACAGGTTCAATTGTTGAAGTTCCTGTTGGAAAAGGTTTATTGGGTAGAGTTGTTGATTCACTTGGCAACCCAATTGATGGCAAGGGACCAATAGAATCTACTGAAAAAAGGCGTGTAGATGTAAAGGCGCCTGGTATTATTCCTAGAAAATCAGTAAGTGAACCAATGCAAACTGGATTAAAGGCAATTGATTCACTAATCCCTATTGGCAGAGGGCAACGAGAGTTAATCATTGGTGATAGGCAAACTGGAAAGACAGCAGTTGCTATTGATACTATTCTGAATCAGAAGGAAGTTAATGCCTCTGGCGATGAAAATCAAAAATTATACTGTATATATGTTGCCATTGGTCAAAAAAGGTCTTCAGTAGCTCAAATTGTAAAGACTCTTGAAGAGAATGGCGCTCTTGAGTATTCGATTGTAGTTGCAGCAACTGCCTCTGAGCCCGCCCCACTTCAATTTTTGGCTCCATTTACAGGATGTGCAATGGGAGAATTTTTTAGAGATAATTCAATGCATGCTTTAGTTGTTTATGATGACTTGTCTAAGCAAGCAGTTGCCTATAGACAAATGTCTCTTCTTTTGAGAAGACCTCCTGGAAGAGAAGCTTATCCTGGCGATGTTTTCTACTTGCATTCACGATTACTTGAACGTGCCGCTAAGTTAAATGATGATAATGGTGGTGGATCTTTAACTGCGCTTCCAATTATTGAAACTCAGGCAAACGATGTTTCTGCTTATATACCCACTAATGTTATATCAATAACTGATGGACAGATCTTTCTTGAAACCGATCTTTTCTTTCAAGGAATAAGGCCGGCTGTTAATGTAGGACTTTCAGTCTCAAGAGTTGGTTCATCTGCTCAAACAAAAGCCATGAAAAAAGTTGCCGGCTCTATTAAAGGAGAGTTAGCCCAATACAGAGAAATGGCAGCCTTTTCTCAATTTGGATCTGATCTTGATGCTTCTACACAAAAGCTTCTTGCTAGAGGTGAAAGATTAACTGAATTACTAAAGCAAGGACAATTTTCTCCCTTAGCATCCGAAGAGCAGGTTGTTCTTCTTTATGCAGGTGTTAATGGCTATATGGATTCTATAGAAACTAATCAAATTGGAGACTTTGAAGAACAACTTCTTAGTACTATTAAAAAAGATTATATGAATATTCTTGATGACATTAAAACGACTAGTGCTTTGAATGAGGAAAATGAAACTTTATTAAAAGAAACACTAGAAAAGTTTTTAGAGAATTTTAAAAAGAATAGTTAATTAATTATGGCTAATTTAAAAGAACTTAGAAATAGAATAACGAGTGTTACTTCAACTCAAAAAATTACTCGTGCAATGCAAATGGTTGCGGCTTCTAAATTAAGAAAAGCTCAGGAAGCAGTTGAGGCCACTAGACCATACTCCGATAAGCTTTCTACTGTGGTAGGAAATCTATCCAAGGAGATGGATGGTGATGATAATGCACCAGAACTATTGGTTGGGAATGGTAATTCTGAACGCTATTTGTTTGTTGTTGCAACATCTGAAAGAGGTTTGTGCGGTGGCTTTAATTCATCAATTACCAGGCTAGCCTCTAAAAGCGCTAGGAGTTTGATTAAAAAGGGTAAAGATGTAAAATTTATTTGTGTAGGGAAAAAAGGTAAGGCCGCATTATCACGTGAGTTCGGCGAAAGTATTATTGAATTTTTTGATTTTTCAGATGTTCGTAATCTTGGTTTCGCTGAGGGAGATTCAATAGCGAAAAAAATTATCTCACTTTTTAATGAGGATAGCTTTGATGTTTGTCAACTTTACTATTCTAAATTTGAGTCTGTACTTACTCAAATACCAACAGAACAAACTATTATCCCTTTTGGACTAAACAATGAAAGTAATGAAGATATTGTAGCCCAAGAAGCTTGTTATGAGTATGAACCTGATGAAGTTGATATTCTAAAAGACCTTTTACCAAAAAATCTTTCAATTCAAGTATTCAGAGCATTATTAGAAAATTTTGCTAGCGAACAAGGTGCAAGAATGAGCGCTATGGATAACGCAACAAGAAATGCTAATGAAATGATCGATAAATTAAAGATTACATATAATCGATCAAGACAAGCGACTATAACTTCTGAATTAATTGAAATTATTTCAGGCGCAGAAGCTCTTTAAAAATTAAAAGCGAGGAAAATTATGAGTGAAATTAATCAAGGAAAAGTTATTCAGGTAATGGGTGCGGTAGTAGACGTTAAATTTGAAAATAATTTACCGGCTATTCTTGAAGCCCTTGAGATTGATGCAGATGGAAGGCGTCTAGTTTTAGAGGTTGCCCAACACTTGGGAGAGAATTCTGTCAGAACTATTGCTATGGATACAACTGAAGGACTTGAAAGGGGTCATTTAGTTAAGTCATCAGGAAAGCAAATATCAGTCCCAGTCGGCGAAGAGACCCTCGGAAGAATTATGAATGTAATTGGTGAACCAGTTGATGAAAGAGGTCCAATAAAAGCAAAGAATGTTCGAGGAATTCATCAACCTGCTCCAGACTTTATTGAGCAATCTACTGAAAGTGAGATGCTTGTTACAGGCATTAAGGTTGTAGACCTTTTGTGTCCTTATTCAAAAGGCGGAAAAATTGGTTTGTTTGGTGGAGCTGGCGTTGGTAAAACCGTTCTTATTATGGAATTAATTAACAATATTGCTAAAGCGCATGGCGGGTACTC
The DNA here is from genome assembly GCA_028339975.1 of Hyphomicrobiales bacterium. Classification (GTDB taxonomy): domain Bacteria; phylum Pseudomonadota; class Alphaproteobacteria; order MED-G09; family MED-G09; genus MED-G09. The sequence goes on from JAOLDG010000003.1 coordinate 23,587, forward strand.
GGTATTTGCTGGAGTTGGTGAGAGAACGCGTGAAGGTAATGATTTGTATTGGGAAATGATTGAGTCTGGTGTTAATAAAGAAGGCGGTGGTGATGGATCAAAATGTTCATTAGTATATGGTCAAATGAATGAGCCTCCTGGAGCAAGAGCTCGTGTCGCACTTTCTGGCCTTACAGTTGCCGAACATTTTAGAGAAGAAGGACAAGACGTCCTCTTCTTTGTTGACAATATTTTTCGATTTACTCAAGCTGGTTCAGAGGTCTCCGCTCTATTAGGACGAATACCTTCGGCTGTTGGATATCAACCAACTTTAGCAACTGATATGGGTCAAATGCAGGAAAGAATTACATCAACAAACAAAGGCTCGATAACCTCCGTTCAAGCAATTTATGTTCCAGCGGATGATTTAACTGATCCTGCTCCCGCGGCATCTTTTGCCCACCTAGATGCTACAACGGTTTTATCCCGTGCTATTTCTGAGAAAGGTATTTATCCTGCTGTTGATCCTTTAGATTCTACTAGTAGGATTCTTGAGCCTGGTATTATTGGCGAAGAGCACTACAATGTTGCAAGAAATGTTCAAGAAATTCTCCAAAAATATAAAGCACTTCAGGATATTATTGCTATTCTTGGCATGGATGAGTTAAGTGAAGAAGATAAATTGAGTGTTTCTAGGGCTAGAAAAATTGAAAGATTTTTCTCTCAGCCATTCCATGTTGCGGAGATATTTACAGGATCACCAGGTATACTAGTGAATCTAGAGGATACTATAAAAGGCTTTAAAGGTCTTTGTGCTGGAGATTATGATCACTTACCAGAAGCAGCTTTTTATATGGTTGGAACAATAGAAGACGCAATTGCAAAAGCTGAGAAGCTTGCTTCTGAAGAATAACCACTATGGATACTAAAATAAATTTTGATTTTGTTTCTCCCGAAGAGCTTATTGTTTCATCAGAGGTGGATATGGTTCTTATTCCTGCAAAAGAAGGTGATGCAGGAATTTTACCTAATCACGCACCCTACATGACCGTTCTTCGCCAAGGTATTGTGGAAGTTACTTTTGATAAGGATAATATTAAAAGCTATCTTGTAGAAGGTGGATTTGCCGATGTTACTCCAGACAAGATCACTATCCTTGCTGAGAGTTCCTTAAATTTAACCGATATTAATAAATCTGCACTTCTAGTTGAATTGGACAGCATTGAAGAAAAAATTACTAACGCAAGTGACCTTGATAGAGAGATATTAATTGAACGAAAGTCTTTAATGGAAAATTTTAGCTAGTTTTATTTTTTTCTATCTCACTAATAAAGATATTTACTAATTGTAGGTATAAGGGTCGTTTAAAATCAACAACTAAATCTGGCATAGTTTTTAAGTCTCTCCAGCACCATTCATCAAATTCAGGCGTATGATTATTTAAGTTAAACTCGCTGTCACTACCATTAAATTTCATTAAAAACCATTTTTGTTCTTGACCTTTAAACCCTTTTAAAACCTTTCCTATTAACTCATTTGGAAGCCTATATTCGAGCCAATTTTCAAATTCAAATAATACTTCGGCTGACCTTGTGCCTGTTTCTTCCTCTAGTTCTCTGAAGGCCGCTTCTATTGGTCTCTCACCTTCATCAATACCCCCTTGTGGCATTTGCCATAAATTCTTTTCTCCATCCCTCACACCTGGACTTATTTTTCTTTTTCCAGTCCAGACAAAGCCATCATCTCTTATTAGAATAATTCCTACTGCTTTTCTCATTTTTAAGTCTTCAATATTATGATTTTTATCATTCATTTAGTTAATCTCGTGAGTTTCGATTATTTTTTCATTTAAATCTGATAAGATTTCTATGGCCTGAATTAATTGTGTGTCTTTATCCTCATCCCTAGGAATATAAGCTGAAGAACCTGATTGTATTTTTTCTATTTCTTTATTCTCAATATGTTGATTGAGTTGAGTTTCGCCTACTTGAAATACTTCTGAAGTTAAATCATCTTCAATTTTTTGGTTCAGGATAATATCCGGTGTAATACCTTTTGCCTGTATTGATTTTCCTGAGGGTGTGAAATACTCCGCTGTTGTTAACTTAACTGCTCCATATTTTTCTTTTGCAGAAAAAAATAGTTTATTTTTAGTAAGCGGGAATAATGTTTGAACAGAACCCTTCCCAAAGGTCTTTGTTCCTAAAATAATTGCCCTATTGTTATCCTGTAATGCTCCTGCAACTATTTCTGAGGCTGAGGCTGAACCACCATTTACTAAAACTATAAGGGGTTTATTTGAAATTATATCACCACGCCTTGCTTTATATTCATTTATTGTTTCTTCAAATCTTGGCCTTTTCGTTGATACGATAGTACCTTTGCCAATAAAGAAATTTGAAACTTCGATTGCTTGACCTAGTAAGCCTCCAGGATTCCGTCTTAAATCAAGAATATAGCTTTCTATATTAACTAAGGGATTAGATTCAAGTTTCATAATTTCATTATATAATTTTCCTGCTGTTTTTTCATTAAAGGCAGAGACTCTAAGGTATCCAATATTTTCTTTAGCACCTTCTACCCTAGTCAGTATCCCAGGAATCTTAATAATCTCTCTAATGATTTTTATATCAAAACCTTCATCGATACCGTCTCTTGCTATTGTAATTTCTATGGCAGTATTTGGCTTACCTCTCATCAGCTCAACAGCATCTGAAAGATTCTTTCCTATTATTGCCTCTTTATTAATATGTGTAATATAGTCACCTTCAGTAATACCTGCCCTATAAGCGGGAGTTCCATCTATTGGAGAAATTACTTTTACCAACCCTTTTTCCATGGTGACCTCGATTCCAAGTCCTCCAAATTCACCCCTAGTATCATTTTTTAGTTCGCTAAAATTTTTAGGATTGAGATAAATAGAATGTGGGTCAAGGGACTGAAGCATTCCATTGATAGCAGACTCAACAATTTCATCTTCATTGGTTTCATCAATATATTCATCTTTAACGAGCTCAATAACCGATTGAAGAAGATTTTTGTTTTCTTGAGAAAGTTCATCTGAAGCAAGAAGGTTTAGGGAAAATCCAACCACCATTAATGCTACTAATAAAATTCTTTGTAATTGGTACATCTCAAACTCTTCCTTTACTAGTCTCAATTATTTAAACTATATAAATAATAAGCTCTAATTAATTTCTGTGGTACGGGTGATTTTTTATTATGGTGATTCCTCTATATAATTGCTCTACTAGCATTACCCTTAGCAACATATGAGGCCATGTAACCTTTCCAAGAGAAATACTTTGGTTTGATTTCTCTATAAGGTTTCTTTTAAACCCATCAGGTCCCCCGATAAAAAAAACCATTTCCTTATAATCCAATAATTTATTTGATAAAAGTTCAGCAATCTCAATTGAACTAATGCTGCCTCCAGTTTCATCGAGAAAAATATTATAATTATCTTTTTTTAAATTTTTTTCTAAGAATTTACTTTCTTCTTCTCTGCGATCAGTAGGAGAATTTTTTTTTGATACTGATCCTTCATTAATCGTGAGGTTATTTATACCAATTGTTTTTCCTAATTTTATTATTCTTTTCTTATAATCGCTTTGTATTTCTAAAAGAGGGTTATTTTTTAATCTCCCTATCGAAACAATATTTAGATCCATTTTATATGTTATTTGACTTTATTTCTAAGGATGGCGACCATAGTTTTTCAAGGTCATAAAATTCTCTAACCTCTTCTCTGAAGAGATGGACTATAATATCGCCTCCATCTATTAAAACCCAATCACCTTTTTCTAGTCCTTCAGCATTTATGCTTTTTAGCCCATAATCTTTTAAATTATCAACAATCCTTTGAGCAAGAGAAGAAACATGCCTACTCGATGTACCAGTTGCAATAACTAAATGATCTGCAATATCGGACTTTCCTTCCATTGGGATTGAGGTAATATCTTGAGCTTTATTATCATCCAGATTGGATATGATTTCTTTTAATAATTTTTTACTCACATTTCTCTCCTGATCCTTGTTGAGGAGATATCATTCATTGGCCCATTAATAAAGGTAAAACATGGAGTTTCTTCATTAATTAAATCCTTAGAGTTTTTTTCATCAATTTTTTTTGCATATTTTCTCAATCTTTGTTCAACATCCGAAAGCGGATTTGTTGCCCTAGGGTAAATTGCCAAAGGTATTTTACTGATAAACTCTTTCCAGTTTTTCCACTCATCAATCTGTGCGGCATTATCAGAACCCATTATCCAAATAAATTTTTCCGTAGGGTATGTTTCCTGAAAAATCCTAACTGTATCAGATGAGTATTGAGTTTTTATTGTCTTTTCAATATCAGTGACTAAAAATTTTGGTGAATTAGCGATATTTTTAGCACTTTCTAGTCTCTCATGTAGAGGCATTAGGATATTTTTATCCTTTAATGGATTGTGAGGAGAAACAAGCCAGATTACTAAATCTAAATCTAAAGATTTGCATGCCTCATTTGCCACCTGGAAATGCCACTCATGAGCTGGATTAAAAGATCCACCAAAAAGGCCCACTTTTGATTTCTTTGGTATAATGATTTCATTTAATAGCATATTTCTTGTTAAGACCTTACTTGTCCTGATCCACGTACAATATATTTAAATGTAGTTAATTGTTCAACCCCAACTGGACCTCTAGCATGGAATTTCCCAGTTGCTATTCCAATCTCAGCACCCATTCCAAATTCACCGCCATCAGCAAATTGTGTAGATGTGTTATGCATAACTATTGCGCTATCTATTCCCTTTAGAAAAATTTCCGCTGTATTGTTGTTTTCAGTTATTATTGAATCTGTATGATTTGTAGAGTGTTTGTTAATATGATCAATTGCACCTGAAATTCCTTTAACTATTTTTATACTAATAATTGAATCAAGGTATTCAGTATCCCAATCTGATGGTTTTGCGAGAATAATATTATTTAAAAGCTCTGTACTTCTTTCACAGCCTCTTACTTCACAACCAGATTCTTTCAAAGCCTTATTTAACTTAGGAAGGAAATCTGAAGCCTTATCTTCATCAATAAGTAATGTTTCTGCTGCACCACAGATACCTGTTCTTCTCATTTTAGCATTTATAGTTATATTTATTGCTTTCTCAATATCTGCATCTTTATCAACATATAAATGGCAAATACCTTCTAGATGTCCAAAAACAGGAATTTTTGCTTCATTTTGGACTCTTTCTACGAGACTTTTTCCGCCTCTAGGTACAACAACATCTATCGAGTTATCCAGGCCTGATAAAAGATACCCAACAGCACTTCTATCGGTTGTTGGAATGATTTGTATTGAATGTTCAGGAAGATTCGACTGGATTAAGCCTTCCTTTAAAAAGTTATAAATTGCACTAGATGAGTGATAGCTCTCTGAGCCCCCTCTTAGAATAACTGCGTTACCGGCTTTAATGCATAATGCTCCAGCATCAGCAGTCACGTTAGGCCTACTCTCGTATATAACGGCAATAACTCCGAGAGGAGTTCTAATTCTTTCTATGTCTAGCCCATTAGGTCTTTTCCATCTTGCGATTTGTTGTCCCACTGGATCTTTAAGTTTTTCAATTGCCCTCAGTCCATCTGACATCGATTTAATTCTTTCATCATTTAAAATCAATCTATCTAGAAATGATTTTGATATATTATTTTCTTTAGCTTTTTTGATATCTAGATTATTTGCTTCTAAAATTTTTTTAGTACCCCTATCAATACTATTGGCCATATTAGTTAAAGATTCATTTTTTTGTTGCGTTGAAGCCAAAGCTAGACTTTGGGATGACTTCCTTGCATTCAGCCCCATCTCTAATAATATTTTTTCTATTTCTTTAGACATTTACTTCTCTTGTTCAACTGTAAATACAAGATTATCCTTGTGTATTATTTCTGGTTTATCCATATAACCTAAGATAGATTTTATTTCCTCAGATTTTTTTCCTATTATTTTTTTTAGATCTTTTGAGCTATAATTTGAAAGACCTCTCGCTATTTCGATATTTTTGTTATTAAAAATAAGCAATGTATCCCCTTTGTCAAAGTCTCCTTCTATACTTGTAACGCCTGCCGCAAGTAAGCTATTTCCGGATAGCAGAGCTTTGCTAGCGCCTGGGTCAGAAAATATTGTTCCGCTAGGCTTGAGTTGTCCGGATAGCCAAATTTTTAATGAATTTTTTGATGCTGTCTCAGGATTAAACCAAGTACAATTGACGCCTTTTTTAATTGATAGCAATGGTTCAATATTATTCCCTGATGCTATAACCATACTACTTCCTGCTGACATACAAATTTTTGCTGCCTCAAGTTTTGTTATCATTCCTCCGCTTCCTAACTGACTAGCATCTCCAGCCATTGACATTATTTCCTCACTAATTTCACTCACTTCTTTGATAAGCTCACTTTTCTCATCTTTTGGATCTTTGGAATATAAACCATTTACATTTGATAACAATATAAGACAATCGGCCGATAGCATTCCTGCTACTCTTGCCGCAAGTCGGTCATTATCTCCATAACGTATTTCAGCAGTTGCAACAGTGTCATTTTCATTAATTATAGGGATATAGTTGTTTTTCAGTAACTCTTCAAAAGTAGATCGAGCATTTAGATAGCGTCTTCTATTTTCTGTATCATCTGCCGTTATTAAAATTTGTGCTATTTTTAAATCTCTTTTTTCAAGAGAATTTTTCCATCCATTGATTAATTTAATTTGACCTATTGAGGATGCTGCCTGACTTTCAGATAAAGATAGGCTATTTTTATTTTTATTAATTATATTACCAAGCGATACGGCACCAGATGAAACAATAATTATTTCTTTATTTTTATTACGAAGTTCAAGAAGATCAGAGGCAATTATATCTAAAAAGCCTTCATTTATATTACCATCTTTGCTTGTAACAAGAGATGATCCAACCTTTATCACAATCCTTGATGCTTCAGATATATTATTTATGGCGACCATTTTTTTGTATCTTCTTTTGTTTTCTTTTCTTCTATAACATTTAATACTTTATTTAAGACTTCTTCCAGACCTTTATTTGCAACAGATGATATTGGAAAGACTTTCTTTCCTGTTTTTTCCTGTAGTAAACGAATTTTATCATTTATTTCTTTTTCATTTAAACCATCAATTTTGGATATAGCAATTATCTCATCTTTTTGAGAAAGCTCATCTGAATATGATTCAACCTCATGTCTAACGGTTTTCCAATCCTCATATGGATTCTCAGAAAAAGAATCTATTAGGTGTATTAGAGTACTACACCGTTCTACGTGTCCTAAAAATCTATCACCTAAACCTTTACCGTCATGGGCGCCTTCAATTAATCCGGGTATGTCGGCAATTGTTATTTCCTTTGATTTATGACTAGCAATCCCAAGAACAGGGTTAAGTGTGGTAAAGGGATAGTCTGCAACCTTTGGTCTCGCTGCGCTTATTGAGGAAATTAGAGTGGATTTACCAGCATTTGGTAATCCTATCAATCCAACATCTGCTATTAATTTTAATCTCAGCCAGATACATCTCTCTTCGCCAGCTAGACCTGCATTTGCCTTTCGCGGAGCTTGATTATTTGGTCCTTTAAAATGACTATTCCCAAAACCTCCATTTCCACCTTCAAGAATTAATAGTTTCTGTTTAACTCTTTTTAAATCTGCAATAACTGTTTTGTTATCTTTTTCTAATATAATTGTTCCCTTTGGAACATTAATTATAATATCTTGTCCATTTGCTCCTGTTTTCTCGCTTCCCTTTCCATCTTCCCCACTTTTTGCACTAAAATGTTGCTTAAATCTAAAATCAATTAATGTGTTCAAACCATCGACACATTCTATGATTACATTTCCACCTCTTCCTCCGTCACCCCCATTTGGGCCACCAAACTCAAGATATTTTTCACGACGGAAGCTAACGCATCCATTTCCACCTTTTCCGGAGTTAATAAAAAGTCTTGCTTGGTCAAGGAACTTCATAACCTATCTCATAATCAATAAATTTATAAAATGTATAGAACTATGAACTGGATAAATTAAAATTTAATTAGTTTTTTCAGCAATAGGGTCAACAGAAATAACTGGACCACCTGTTCTTAGCTTTTTGAAACTAACGGTTCCCTCAATTAGAGAAAAGATTGTATGATCTCTTCCTAAACCAACATTTTTTCCGGGTTGCCATTTAGTTCCTCTTTGGCGAACAATTATATTTCCAGGAATAACAGCTTCACCACCGAATTTTTTTACACCCAACCTTCTACCGGCTGAATCTCTTCCATTTCTTGATGAACCACCTGCTTTTTTATGCGCCATTTTTTACTCCTCAGTCTTTTTTATCTTAACCGACCTAGTTTTGGTAGCAGCCTTTACTGTCTTCTTTGCTGCAGTCTTTTTTTCTGCGGCTGCTTTTTTTACAGGAGCATCTTTTTTTGGAGAAGCATCTGTTTCTTTTGCAGCAACTTTTTTAGTTTCTTTTTCTTTTATATCAACAATTTTTAACATTGTTAAATGCTGCTGATGACCATTTTTTCTTCTATAATTATGTCTTCTTTTCTTTTTGAAGACAATTATTTTTTCAGCACGAGTTTGTTCAATAACTTCGGCATTGACAACAGCCCCTTTTATAATTGGATCACCAAGTATTGGGTCGCCTTTTCCACCAATCATAAGAACTTCATTTAGATTGATTTTATCACCAGTTTCACCTGTTAGTTTTTCAACTGAAATAACATCATCTTTTGAAACTTTATATTGTTTTCCACCACTGCGAATTACTGCGTACATTGTAAATATCCATTCATATACAAAGGAACTAAAATTTCCCCTAGGGGCGCAAATATAACCTTAAGTGAGTAGGTGTCAATCATATTATAAGTAAAACATAATTTATCTTATCTTATTTAAAACCATCATCCTTTGTATCGCCAGTATAGGTAAAAAAGAAAGAAAAAACATCACTATATATATTTCGTTAATTGATAAGTTTATGTAATCTAGGAAACCAGCTAGCCATTCTCCAATTATTCTAGAAAAGTGTCTTATGCTCATTAAAAAAGCAAATTGGGTTGCTGCTATGACCTTAATGGAAAGTCCCATACAAAGTGCTAAGCTTGCTGACATAACGAAGGAACCCATGGCTGATAAAAAGATTAATATTATTGAGCCAATATATAGATTAGAAATCTGATTAATCATAATCGTCATCGAAATCATTAATAAAGCTATTATGAATTGAGAAACTATTATAATTTTATATGGATTATATTTATCTGATAAATAACCACCTAATATTGCTGAGAAGATTCCAATATATAATCCAATTGAGCGAACTATTGTTAATATATCATAATCCCACCCTGAATTATTAATATATAAATTTGATATACTCACATAATGCATTCCAAAAGAAATATTAGATGTTAAACAGAATAAAATTAGCATAAAGAGCAAAGGTGTGATTGATGTGTTGTATAGCTTGATTAAGTTCTCCCTTAAGCTTGTCCATCCTTCTCTTTTCTCTGATTTTTCTAAAGAAAGAAACTTATCACCATGATTTTCTTTTTGAGGGATTACAACAATAATGCTAACGAGTATGATTATACCGAAATAAACAAAAGCTTGGCTTAAGCCGTTATTTTTTAATAAAAATGACCCTAATAAAGCTGCAAAGCTTACTCCAAATGTTCTAGCCCCCCACATAAGGCCGTTGCTTAAACCTCTTTCATTTTCTTCAAGTATATCTATTGCTAAACCGTCTGTAGCTACATCAAGAATTGAGGTACAAAGCATTATAAAGAACAAAGATAATCCAATTAAGAGTGGTGAAATTTGAATTGAGATAATGTTAGAAGATAAAAAGAAAGTAATACTTAGTAAAATTAAAGATCCAACTATCCACGGCTTCCTTTTCCCCATTTGAGAAAATTGATATGAGTCAACGAATGGTCCTATAATAAATTTAAACATCCAGGGTAATGAGGCTATGGATGTTATAATGGCGATATCGCTGATTGAAAAATTAATTGATGCCATCCAATCCAATAATGCAAAGTAAATTAGACCCTGGGGCATGCCTTGAATGAAGTATAAGAAAGAAAGACCAACTCGTCTATTTAGACGGTTGTAAGAAAGAACCAAAATTTACTCCGTTGATATTTCTTGTTTTTTAACTGCCTCGGAAACTTCTCTATCAATTCCCAGTGCGAAATCTGAAACATAAGGGTTTGTTAATCTCTCATTACCGAAAGTGGACATAGGCCCATGACCTGGAATGAATCTTATTTCATCGCCCAAAGGCCACAACTCACTAACTATTGAATTAACTAATTGCTCATGATTACCTCTTGGTAGATCTGATCTTCCAATTGACCCCTGGAATAAAACATCCCCAACTGCAGCTATTTTTGATTCTTTATTAAAAAATATTACATGCCCTGGTGTATGGCCTGGACAATGCCTAACTCCAAATATTTGATTGCCCACCATTACCTCATCACCACCCTCAAGAAATCTTGATGTTTCAAATGATTCTGCGGGAGAAAAATTATATTTCTTCCCTTGCTCTTCCAGGCTTTCAATTAAGAACATATCATCTTTATGAGGTCCTTCTATAGGAATATTAAGTTGTCGCGCAAGTTCAGCCGTTGCTCCTGCGTGATCTAAATGAGCGTGTGTAATAAGAATTTTTTCAATTTTTACATCATATTTTTCTATGGCAGCAATAATTTGGTCTATATCACCGCCTGGATCGACTACGGCACCTTTCATAGTCTCAGTACACCATAAAATCGAACAATTTTGTTGGAATGGTGTAACTGGAATTACAAAAGCATGCACTGAAATATTTTTTTCTTCACTCATTCTTGTATTATATATCCCTAGAGCTCTGTTTAGCCAATCACTTCTTTTAAAAAGTCTGTCATTGATTTCCAAGAACGCCTATCTGTATCTGCATTATAAGCACTTCCCATTTCTGGAGAGTTGGCTTCTTTATTCGTAAATGAATGACATGTCGAACCATACGCATGGATTTGCCAATCGGCTTTAGCAGCGGTCAGCTCATTGGCAAGCCCATTAACATCTTTGTGCGGAACCATTGGATCGTCATTACCATGCAAGACAAGAACTTTAGCATTAATCATACGACCATCTGTATTTCCTGGCTTATTAAATATTCCATGAAAAGAAACTACACCTGCTATATCACAACTTGTTCTGGCTATATCAAGAACACAAAGTCCCCCAAGACAAAATCCAATAGCAGCGACCTTTTTATTTTCTACTCCTGCAGCTGCTTTTGCAGCATTAATTGCTGATAGCATTCTATTTTGAAGTTTTGGTCGATCAGAAAGTATAGCGTTCATAAGATCCATATTTTCTTCAACAGATTCACCAGTCTTTCCTTCCCCATACATATCTACGGCAAATCCAGCATAACCTAGATTATTCATCGCCTTTGCCTTGTCTAGGGTAAATTGATCTCTTCCTGCATAAGTTGGAACTACAAGAACAACTGGTGCATTTTTATTTCCATCCATAGGAAAAAATACACCTTCAAGGCGTAAGCCATCTTCAAAATAATCAATGATTTTTTCCATTGAGTCCTCTTATTGAATTTATTCGGGCATATTTCCTGAGACAACTGACATAGCGTTGTCAACACGAATTTGAGCTCCATTTACAAATTTTGATTCATCAGAGGCTAGATATAATGCAGCATTAGCAATATCAAGTGGTTCACCAACCTTATTAACATCAACTGGTGCATCTTGAACTGGCGATGAGCCAAATTTTTCTGCCATTAATGCTGGAACACTTGCTACCATTGGAGTTGCGATCCCTGATGGATGAATTGTATTACATCTCACACCATTTTTAGCTAATCCACAGTGCACTGCAACAGCTCTACTATAGGCCTCAATCGCACCTTTTGCTGCGCAATAGGCCGCAACATATGACTCGCCTTGAACTGATGCTATCGAACACATGTTTACGATCGATCCACCACCTGTTTTTGCCATAACTGGAATAACATATTTGCAGCCGAAAAAGGTACTATCCATGTGGACTGCCATAGTTAGTCTGTATTCTTCAGTTGTTTGATTTTCAGGATCACCTGGCTTCACTATACCAGCATTATTTACAAGTATATCTATACGACCATATTTTTTTTCTGTTTCAGAAATTATTTCTATCCAGCGATCTTCGTCTCTAACATCTTGTTTAAAAAATGTACCGCCAAGTTTCTCCGCTAGAGCTTGACCTTCATTTTCAGCTATATCAGTTATTACAACTGTTGCACCTTCGGACGCAAAGAGTTCAGCATCAGCAGCCCCTAATCCCATTGCTGCTCCAGTTATAATTGCTACTTTTCCTTCTAATCTTCCAGTCATATTATTTCTCCTATATAATTTAAATTATTGACCATACATTTCTTCTGCCGTTGGTAGTCGATTAAGTTGGATACCTCCACTTACACGAATTAAATCCCCTGTTGTAAAGCAATCATCTGATGCCATCCATACCGCAGTATTTGCTACATCTTGAACATTAGCAAGCCTTCCCAAAGGGGATTCCTTTGTCATTGCTTTGATTGGCCCGTCCATATCAAATAAAGCACCTGTCATTGGAGTATCGACCAAGCCAGGTGATAAAGAATTAATTCTTAATCTTTTGTGTTGATATTCTTTTGCAGCAATTTGAACTATTTTATCAGTAGCGGCTTTTGTACCAACATACCCTGATAATCCAACGGCCGATAATTCAACTGTAACGGATGTCGTTGTAATAATTGCTCCACCATTCTCCATTATATTAGCAGCCTCTCTAATAAAAATAGTCGGTCCAACAAAGCTTACTTCTGAATATTTCCTTAAATGATCTCTTGTCAGTTCATTTAAATTTCCAGGCTCGTACATTCCTGTTGTATTTATTGCAATATCAATTTTACCATATTCTTCTTTTGCTACTTTAAATAAATTTTCAATATCACCATCTACTGTAATATCACAAACTTGAGCTTTTCCGCTAAGTTCCATCGCTAACTCATCTAGGGGTTCTTGACGACGTCCGCTTATTACTACTTTTGCACCTTCATTGGCATACGACTTAGCTATGACTCCGCCCAAACCTTCTATTGATGACGCTCCTAGTATTACAGCAACTTTACCGTCTAGCTTACCCATTATTTGTCTCCAAATATTTATCTATTGTTTGATGAAAATGTCGAGTTCTTGCCTCTTGATAATTCCCCAATGATTGTCCTTTTTTAAAACTAGATTTAAAACCTTTTGTTTGTGAAAGTAAATTGTTGGTATCCTGGTCATAAACAGCACCTAGAAATTCGGTTCCAGGGCACTTTGTATAGCTATCTTCAATCTCTAGCGCAAAAGGCTCAGGAGGAGGTGGGCAGGGACCATCAACTGGTTTTGGTCTAAGAAATAATAAATCAAAAAGAGCCCCATCAACTCCATTAGGCCTAAATCTATAGACCATAGACAGTTGTAATCCAGGGAAGAAGAATGCATTAGGGAAGGCAAAGTATTCGATTGAATCAATTGTTTCAGTAACCGTTAAATGAGAGAAATCTTGCTTAAACTTTTCCTTCATTGTCTCTTGAACATTCTCAGCATATACCTCTCTTGCAGTACTTCCCTCCGGAAGGATTTGGCCAGAACCTTCTTCGGTTCTTTTACCCAACAACATATCTAGTATTTCTTGTTCACTTGGACGATTTTCAGTTATGTGGGGGCTAGTATACCCAATGGTATGAATAAATCTTGAGACATGATCTCCGAAGATATCATAATCAGCATTTGCATCACCTGCAGTGTAGACGCCTTCAGAGTGAGTTTCCAAAACATGATACGCTTCCAAAAAAGCTTCAGCGGAAACCTTCCAATTTGCAGGTAGCTTTTTTATTACATGAGTTTCAATGTAACGGTCTTCAAGTTTCCAATTTTTAAAATGATCTGGAAGAACCCCTAAGTATTCATTAAGAGGTTTCGCATTTTCGTCAAAGTTAATAAAAATAAAGCCACACCAAATATCAAACTTAATTTCAGGAAGAGAGAATTCTTCTTTATTTACGTGAGGAAAATCCCAGTCACAGGGTAAAAATTCTAACTCACCTTTTAAAGACCATGTCCAACCATGAAATGGGCATTTAAGTTCCTTACAAAATCCAGAACTATTAGCTGGTTTTAATTGAGTGCCCCTATGGAGGCAGGAATTATAATAGGCTTTAATTTCATTGTCTTCAGTTCTAACAATTAAAGCGGAACGATCACCAATATCATAAACATAATAATCACCTGGCTCTGGAATATGCTCCTCTCTGCAGGCCCATTGCCAAACTTTGGACCATAACTTTTCATCTTCAGCCTTTGCAAAGCTTTCTGATGTATACCTTTCAAATGGAATATCCTCATCACCTAAAAATTTATAAGATTCCTCTAGCAAAGGTTTTGGAGCGCCACCCTTATCATTTTTTATTAAATCTTTAGTACTTGGATGCCCAGGACATCTAGCCTCTCCTGGCTTCATATCTTCAGTTATGCTCATTGATTTTCTCCCTCAAATTTAAAATCAATCCTTATATTTCAATTTAAAAAACTTTTTTATTTTAGTAAATCATTTTTAAAATTACTTTATTAAATATCTATAATGGATGATGAACTTCAAAAATAAAATGATTATCTTTTTTAATAACATACCCTGCTGATGGCGATGCAAAATGCGTTCCAAAAACTAAAGTTTTTTCATTTGCATAATCTGATAATTTTCTTCTCCTAGTTTCTTTTGCAAGTTCAGGATCCCAGTCTGCAGATGATATCCAATCAAGTTTTTCCATTTGGCAGGGGTGATGTAAAAAGTCACCTGTTATGGCTGCTTTTTTCCCCTCAGAGTTAATCATAATACTTACATGGCCGGGTGTATGACCTAACGTTGGTTCTAAGGTGATTTCTTCACATATTTTTTCATCAATCTCTACAAACCTTACTAATCCTGACTCAATAATAGGTATAATTGAATCATTTATAAATTCTGCATAAAGAGGGTTTCCTAGTTGTTTTTCTGTATAATTCCATTCTTCTCTTCCAAATAAATAGTCAGCTTTTTTAAAAGTTGGTTCCCATTTATCATTTACAAGAACAGTATTCCACCCCACATGATCTGTATGAAGGTGGGTACATAAAACTGTATCAATATCATCAGTTTTGTATCCTGCTAACTCCAAATCTTCTAAAAATTTTGTTTGAAGCATATTCCATGAAGGTATATGTCTTTCTTTGTCATTTCCTAGACATGTATCAACAATTATACATTTCTCAGGTGTCTCAAGAATAAGAGCGTGAACACTTACAATTGTATTTCCTTCGCTGTCAGAGAAATACGGTTGTAGCCATGGCATTTTTAAAATGTTCTCTGGCACAGCATCAGGAACCACAAACATCGGACCAGCTCTTTCACCTTCGATTATTCTTGTTATCTTTACATTCCCAACCTGCCAGGTGCTAATTTTATTTTTCATAAGAGTTATCCTGGATAATCTATTTCTTTTGATTCATAAAAATGAGCTTCCACATCCATAGGGTTTTGCGCTAGCGCATCTCGGAAAATTTCTACATGTTTAGTTTCCAGATGATCTTGGAGTGAATTTAGGTCTTCCCATAATTCGGTAATTCTAACTATATTGGGATTATTAATATCAACACTAAAAGCATATTCTAAACATCCCCTTTCCTTTTTTGTTTCGATCTCTAAAGTATTTATAATATCCTTAAGCGCCTCAATAGTTTCACTATTGGTTTTTGCTTTTGCATTAACAATTATCATATTTCCCCCCGTAATTTATGTGATATTGAAGACTTCTAATACTAATTGGTCAAGTCAGAATTTCTAATTGATACTCAATAACCATTATGTAAGGGTAATAGCGCTATTGAATTATTCTTTTTTTTAGATAATATTCATTATGTATTTTTCAGGGGGAAATAATATTGCCACAACGTTTTGATTCTATAAATTTTTCCGAAGGTATAACCTCAAACCCAGAGCATAATGCCGATCTTTCAAGTGATAGATATACAAGTCCTGATTTTATGCAAATGGAATGGGATAAAATATGGACAAAGTGCTGGATTTTTGCAGGTTTAGAATCCGATCTAAATGAAGTTGGTGATTTTTTTGTTTACGATATTGGACGAGAATCAATCATTGTCACGCGTAATGAAAAAAATGGTATTTCAGCCTTTTATAATGCTTGTCAACATAGGGGTAATAAGATTTTAACTATTGATGTAGGCTGGGTTAAGCAAGTTACCTGCCCCTACCATGGTTGGACATACGACTTAGATGGTGAGTTAAAAAAAGTGCCGGATGAAGATCTTTTTCCTGGAAAAGTATCTTGTAAAGAAAATTCTCTAAAGTCTGTACATGTAGAAGTATGGGCAGGAATGGTTTTTGTAAATATGAGCATAAATCCCGCTCCTCTAGAAAAATATTTAGGTGAAATCATGAATCAGCTTAGTCCATATCACTTTGAAAATATGGAGTTAGTCAAACACCAAAGCGTTACGTTAGATGCAAATTGGAAGACTGTAAGAGATAATTTTTTAGAACAATATCATGTTGATTTTATTCACCCTCAGCATGCTAGCTTTGTCGATTGCTGTGATGCACAGAATTATCTTTGGCCTTTTGGCCATACGCACACCTGTGTTGAGAGTCCTGTAATGAATCCTCGATATCCAATGCCAAATAAGCCACCCGAATATATGGTGCAATACTTGAAAGGGTTAGAAATTAACCCAGATGAGTTTATAGGCAAGGTACCCGAGGTTAGGAAAGTTATTCAAAAGCAAAAAAGAGTAATAGGAAAAAAACTTGGGTTTGATTATTCCGAGCTAACTGATGAACAGGTTTCCGATGTATTCCAATATGATATTTTCCCTAATCTCTTTATGACAATTCATGCTGAAAGGGTATGGTTCTATGGACCAAGACCTCATCCTTCTGATCCTAACAAATGTACGTTTACAAAATTCAGCCTCATGATTCCTGAAGAAAAGATGCGTGATGAGGAGCAGGGTCTTGAGTTATTGCCTGGTTCATATGAATATCAATACTCTCCTTCAAGAGTTGAGCATGAGATTTTTACTAGGCAGGATGTAATTGACGGTAAAAACTCTATGACGGCTACAATTGATCAAGATATTCATTACCTCAACGGTATGCAGGCGGGAATGCACTCACGAGGATTCAGTAAGGCTATTTTAAGTAATGATGAAGGAAGACTCCAGCATTTTCATAATTGGATCGATAACTGGTTAAGTGATGATCCTTTATGGTCAAAAATAAATAAAATTGGATAAACATTATTATTAATTCTGGGGGGGGATAAATAAATAAAATGTCTAGAAAACCGCTCTCAAAGAGAATACTTTTCTATTTTGGTCTTTCAGATATGCCCCTATCTGTCGCAAATGTTCCCTTGGCAGCCTATATACCAAACTACTATGGTGCTGATCTTGGTGTAAGCTTGGCTAGCATAGGAGCTGTATGGCTTTTTGCTCGATTATTTGATGCTATAACAGATCCCCTGGTTGGGTACTTGGGTGATAAGACAGACACTCGTTGGGGAAGAAGAAGGGTTTGGATGATAGCCTCAATTCCATTCTTAATGTTATCTGTCTATAAAATATTTTTTCCTGAACTAGGAGTTGATGCAGGGTATCTATTGTTTTGGCTTGTGATTTTTTGGATAGGTTGGACAATGCTTTTTATTCCTTATTATGCATGGGCAGCTGAGCTTTCACCTGATTATAATGAAAGGACAACAATTGCGGCCTGGAGAATGTTTATTGGCATGGTTGCCAATGTTGCAACAAAAGTACTTCCTGTAGTTGCTCTTATTCTTTTTTCATACGGGGGAACCAAAGAGGTAGTGGAAATGATTGGGTGGGGGTTATTATTTTTAATTCCTGTATCTATTTCTTTAACTTCATACAATGTTCCAGAAAAGAAAGATTATAAGTCAACTAAGGTTCCAATACTCCAGGGTTTAAATATTATGTGGAATAATGGCCCCTTTAAAATGTTGGTTGCTGCATTCTTTTTTAGCAGTATGGGAACGGCCTTATCAACTGCAGTTGTTTTATTCTACATAAGGGGAGTAACTGGAGAAGAAGAAGCTGGTATTATATTCTTACTTTTCTATTATGTTTCAAACCTATGTGGAATACCATTCTGGGCCTGGTTTTCTTCAATAATAGGTAAACATAAGGCTTGGATGTTGGGGCTAAGTTTTTTTATAATTATGAGTCCTTTTTATATGCTACTAGGACAAGGCGATTTTTATTGGATGCTTCCTATTACAACAACTACAGGTTTTGCAGGAGCAAGCTTTTACGTAATGCCAAATTCAATGAAAGCAGATGTTATAGATTTAGATACCTTGAATTCAGGTGAGGATAGAGCCGGACAATTTTTTGCTGTTTGGTCTTTTGCTTCAAAGGTAGCCTTATCTGTCGGACCTTTTTTAGGGCTTATGCTTCTTTCTTTAATTGGCTTTGACTCAACTCCTGGTGCCGTTAATAGCCCTAATCAAATTTTAGGATTAAAAGCACTCTTCTCATTTGCGTGCCCTGTCTGCTTTATTATAGTATTACTGATTGTTCGGAAATACCCTATTACAGAGAGTTTTCAATTGGATATAAGAAAAAAGTTAGAGAAACAAAAACAAAAAAACTAACTTAAAGAAAGGGTATTTATGAAAGATAATAAATTAACAAAAAGAAAGCTTTTCTTTTATGGTCTTTCTGAAATGCCAATTTCAATAGCCGGACTTCCACTCTTAACATACCTACCTAACTATTATGGATCTGATGTAGGTATAAGTCTAGCAGCCATAGGAATGATATGGCTTGCAGCAAGGATATTTGACGCGTTTACTGATCCATTGATTGGCTATTTGGGTGATAGAACAAATACTCGTTGGGGAAGACGAAGAGTTTGGATGGTTGCTTCAATACCTATTTTAATTCCTGCAGTTTATTTTTTATTTTTTCCAAATGAAGAAACTGTTACGGCACTGTATTTATTTTTTTGGCTAGCTATGTTTTGGCTAGGCTGGACTATGCTTTTAATTCCTTACTATGCATGGGCGGCAGAGCTTTCACCAGACTATAATGAAAGAACAACAATAACAGCATGGCGTACCTTTATAGGGATGGTTGGCAATGTCTTGAGTAAGTTAATCCCAACTCTTGCGCTAGTCCTTTTTGCATATGGCGGCACAAGAGAGGTTGTTCAAATGATTGGTTTTGCTATGTTAATTCTTATACCAATTACAATACTTTTAACTGTTTTTAATGTTGAGGAAAGCAAAGATTACACACCTCCCAGACTATCTGTTTTTGAGGGACTTAAAGTTATGTGGAAAAATGGTCCCTTTCGAAGATTAGCATTGGCATTTTTTCTTCACATTACCGGTGTTTCAATAACAAGTGCTACTTTTATTTTTTTTATCAGGGGTGTTATTCAGGAAGAAAAAGCTGGAATAGCTCTTTTGCTATCATATTATATAATCACTCTTTGCGCGATACCAGTTTGGGTGATTATTAGTAAAAAAATTGGAAAACATCGAGCATGGATTTTTGGTCTATTGTGTTTTGTTATTACAAATCCATTTTATATGCTCCTGGGACCTGGCGATATCTATTGGATGATGCTTGGGTTAACAATTACTGGATTTGGAGGCGCAACTAGTTATGTTATACCTCCATCAATGAAAGCTGATGTTATTGATTTAGACAAATTAAATTCTGGTGAAGACAGGGCTGGATCATTTTTTGCAGTCTGGTCTTTTATTACTAAAATTTCTTATTCATTTGGACCATGGTTTGCATTTATGATGCTATCATATATTGGATTTGACCCAAGCCCAGGAGTTGTTAATGAAGGAAATAATGTCTTTGGGTTAAAAGTCGTATATTCCTTTAGTGCAACTATATTCTTTATTGCAACTATTGCAGTTCTTTATAATTATCCATTAACTAAAGAAAAACATGACGAGCTAAGAGAGCAATTAAAAAATAAGGTTAAGGTTTAATATTAAGGCCGGAACATTTTATCTCTTTTATATACTGCATCATCTTGGCGCTTACCTCTATGGCACTCAGAGTCATCGAAATAAGAATCATTTGTTGGTTCAGTTTTTGACCAATCATTGACCTCTGATCTATAAGAAATCTTCCATACTCCTTTTCTTCTTTCGTAGCGGTCAAGATATCTACCAGCTATAATTACATCGGTGTTGATACCATCAACTATAGTTTTATGGTAAGCATTAAAATATATTTCACCAAATGCCATATCTTCATTTTCATCAAACTCAATTAATGAATTTCCAATCATGTGATGATTTGCAATATGCTCTTTAAGCGCATCCATGCAAAAACCAGAAAATGTATCAGGATCAGTTTTAACAAAACCATAGTCGCAATAAGCATCCTCATGGAAGACTGATTTTAAAAGTGGCCTATCTAGTCGATCAAGACCTCTCATGTACTTGCAAACTAAATCATAAATTTCTGATTTTGCTATATGGCGTTCTAATTTTTTATTATCCAATTTTTACTCCTCAAAATATGATTCAATCATCTCATGAAAACGATGGACCCTTTTTTCTTGGCCAGCGTAATATGCTCCATTAAAACCCCTTGACCGCAATCCAAATTTTTGAAAAACGAAAACTACTGCATCTTGATCAATTGTTTGTCCAAGACTCTTCTCTCCATGATCAAATACATCAGGAAAGTCTGCAAATTTTCCTCTCTCATGAATTCCAACAGTGCTTCGAATAGGGGCTATTTCATTTTCAGGATTACTTGAATACCACCAGTTATCAAAAATACATTTTTCAGGATCCGTTGCGTGTGGTCTCGCTCTTAAAAAATGAAATCCATCAGCCCACAATGAAACAGCAAAATTTGGAAAAAGAGTATAGTGAAATGCATCTGTTAACTGTTCATCGCGTAATTTTTCATAATGAGTATATCCTCTTTCAGGTCCTAATTTTCTTTTAGCATTTTGAATTGCTTCCCTAGTATCAAACCCTCTTCCTGAATATTCTTCTGGATTAAGATTCCAATCACTCATTACAGATGCTAGTGGGTCTTCAATTATACCATTATCCTCAAATGACCCTGCAGGTCCATAACCAGCTTTCATAATCATTCTGTTGTGCCCTTCTGTTGCAAGATCAAACTGAGTATTGCGATAACTTGTATCAACCCCGCTAGGCATTCTCTTTTTTGTTACTGCTTTTTCTGGGGCATGAACGGTATTTAGGTGATAAGATTCATTAAAATTATCTAATACGATCTTCCAATTACATGGCATATTTACTGTTTGCGCTACATATCTTTTCCACTTATGAATTTCATAAGCCTCCCAGTCCTCCCATACAGGTCCGAGCCATTCTTTTAATGTACAGGCATTCTTATCCATATTAATCCAAATAAAACCTGCAAATGTTTCTGTTTTTACTTCCTCTAGAGTTAAATTATCGCAAGGATTTCCTTGAGGAAAGTCCTCAGCATCTTGAGCCTCGATAAGTTTCCCATCTTTTCTCCATTTCCAACCATGATAAGGACATTTAAATGTTTCGGCGGTTCCCTGCTCATTAAATGTCAGCCTTGCACCTCTATGTTGACAAACATTGTAAAATGATTTTATGGAACCGTCGTCTTGTCGTATCATCAAGAAGCTTTCTTTTCCAAATTCTTCCATTTGATAATCACCTGGATTAGGTACCTCTTCCTCTCGTCCAAGCAATAGCCAAACTTTCGGCCACATATACTGCCATTCCTTATTCATAAATTCCTGAGAGTTGTATCGACTTCCATCTACAGGAGTATTGCTAAGGTTTTGCTGCTTCCATTTTTCGGCGTTTCTTTTTTTCCAATCAATATCTGTAATATTCATTTTAAATCCTTTATTATTAAAACAATCATTTGCCTTTGAATTTTGGAGTTCTTTTTTCTTCTGAAGCCGCAATAGCCTCTGCATGATCTTCACTTGTTCTGGCAAACGCCATATGGGATGAAATTAAATCTAAACTTGTATTTAAGTCCATATTTACGTTTTGATATATAAGCCTTTTAATTACTTTTACTGGAATTGGCGCTTGACTAAGAACATTACTTACCCATTCTCTTGTTTTTTCCATTAACTCATCTTCAGAAAAAACTTTATTAATAAGACCAATTCTTAAGGCTTCCTCAGCATCTATCACATCAGTCGACCAAAAAAGTTCTAATGCTTTGGAGGTTCCTACTATTCGAGGAAGAAAATAAGTTCCTCCATTGCCCGGGACTAAACCAAATGCAGCATAAGAGGCTCTAAATATAGCACTCTTTGCAGCAAAACGAATATCACAATGAAGACTCATATCCATACCTGCGCCTGTAGCCATTCCATTAACAGCAGCCACTATAGGCTTTTCTATTAATGCGGTTCTTTTCGCGATGCGCTGAAAATGATCCCAAAAGTGATCCTTTGTCTCGAGAGGATCTATTTTATTATTTGCTCCAAGATTTGCTTTATCTCCTCCGGCACAAAAGGCCTCCCCGGCACCAGTTAATATAATGGCTGAAATTTCTGGATTGTCTCTGCACTCATCCAAGATTTCTACCCATTCATTCACCATAGTTGAATTAATTGCATTTTTTCTTTCTGGTCTATTTAGTGTAATCGTCCCAATCTTATCTTGAATATCTAAAAGTATTGTTTTGTCTAACATAATTTTTATCCCTAAAATGTTGTATTATCGATACCACCGTCAATCACTAAACTTTGACCAATGATATACGTTGCTTGTTCACTACAAAACATTGCTACAAAATCTCCAAAATCCTGTGAGGTGCCAAATTTTCTAGCTGGTATCCGCCACTTTTTTGCGAACTCAAAAATTTCCTCATCATATGTGGTACCATTTTCTTCAGCGAGCTTCAAATATCTTTCCCCTGTTGCAGCTGTATGATGCATTCCAGGCAAAATATTATTTATTGCAACATTATGCCTTGCAACTTTTTTAGAAACTGCGACAGAATAATTTACTAATGCTGCCCTTGGACCACCTGACAAAATTCTTACTTCAGCAGGTGTTTTTGCAGCACCAGTTCCAATATTAACAATTCTTCCCCATTTTCTCTTTACCATACCTGGAATTAATTCTTTCATAAATGAAACTGGGCTAAGAAGGGATACCTCTAGAGTTTCCCTCCAGTCATCTGGAGAGATACTCTCATAGTCAGGGGTATGCATTGGAGGCGAAGATGTTCCAACTAAAATATCTGGGTTAGGACATGCTTTTATTATTTTTTCCCTTCCTTCATCAGTACTGTGGTCGGTAGCTACTGCAACAACATTTACACCAGTTTCTTTTCTTATTTCTTCACAAGTATTTTCAAGCCTCTCCTCTCCTCGAGATGATATGACTAGGTCAACACCTTCTCTGGCAAGGGCTATGGCACTTCCTTTACCCATTCCAGCGCTCCCACCATTTATGATTGCTTTTTTACCCTTAATACCCAAGTCCATATAATTTTCCCCATTAAAATTAAAATTCAGATTTCGAATTTAAATATATTATTAAAAAATTCAAAATAAATAAATATTTTTCTAAAGATGCATGCTCAATAATCAATAACAATCTACTTTAAAATAGATTTTTGTTTTTTATTTAGCTTTGTTTAGTTGAAAAGAAAATAATTTTTAAATAAGATTTTATTATGACTAAAAATATAACCGACAATATAATTGGGTGGGGAAGTTTATCACTACAGAATAGATGTAAAATTTTAGAAAGTCTTACTAATATCTATGTAGGTTATCAGAGTATAGCTCTAGGTAGTGCAGACCTGTTAAAAACCTCTGATAAAAATAAAATTGGAGCCCCTATTAAGGCTCACGACTCTATTAGCACAATGATTAAAGTAAAGATTGTTTCACACATAGAAACAGATTGTATATGGACAACAATGAATTCGATAATTTACCATATTCGGTCAAAAGGAGGAAGGTATTCAAATGTTAGTCGAGACACTATTAACAGAAGGATAAATAAATTAATTTCTGAGAAAGTTATTAAGAAAATAAGTACAAATGATATCAATGAAAAAGAACTATCAAAAATAAGCCACAATAGAACTTTTAATTTTGTATATGCAGCTAATGATGAATATATAAATGTATTAAAAAATTTAAAAAATTATCCTCCTGCTCCTTTAGATGATTTTATAAATCACGTAACAGATTTTATTTCTAATCTCCCAGAGGAAAAGAGAAATGAGATCCAAAAAAAAATATCAGAAAATATTATTAATTAAAAACTTTTACCTTCACACCTCCTTTTTTATCTAGATAAAATATAATATATTCATTAATGTCGGTGAAGGAGATGACCCATGGATAAAGAATATGACGTTGTAATTTTAGGTTCAGGCGCAAGTGGAATGATGTCCGCAATAACAGCTCATGAGAATGGATCTTCTGTAGGGCTTTTTGAAAAGCAATCATTAGTAGGGGGAACTGCTGGCGTTTCAGGTGGTATTATATGGGCCCCTATGAATAGCCAAATGAAGGCAAATGGTATTGAAGATGACAGAAATAAAGCGATTGATTATTTCATGTCTCTATCGCATGGCGATATTAATCTAAATTTATTAGAAGCATTTATTGATAACTGTTCTGAGGCACTTGATTTTCTTGAGAGTAAAACAGATGCCAAATTCTCAATCCTTGAAGGGTATCCTGATTATTATCTTGATCGTCCAGGCGCAATAAAGGGCGGTGGTAGAGCCTTAGATAATAATTTATTTGATTATTCAATTTTAGGCGATTGGGCAAATAAAATTCGTAATAATGGTTCTCCGCTTCCAATGACGCTTGGTGAAACACCTTTGGGTGGTGGTACAGGCATAGTTCCTGAGGATATTATGTCGGAACGTATTTCAAAGGACTCAAGAGGTTTTGGGCAAGCATTAGTCGGAGCACTTTTAAAAGGCTGTCTAGATAGGGATATAGAGCCACAATTAAATGTAAAAACTAAAAGATTAATTAAAGAAGGAAACAGAATAACAGGAATTGAAATAGAGATTAATAATAAGGTTGAAACAATAAATGCTCGTCGAGGTGTAATTATAGCCACTGGAGGTTTTGAGTGGAATAAAGAACTTGTTAGCACTTTTTTAAGGGGCCCTTTAAATGCCCCTGCTTCACCACCCGGTAACGATGGTGATGGATTAATTCTTGCTCAGGAAGCTGGAGCAGCTTTGGGAAACATGACAAGTGCTTGGTGGTCTCCAGTACTCTCAATCCCTAATGACGAGTGGCAAGAGGGTGGTCAAATGTCATCGCCACTTTTAATTGAAAGAACTCTTCCTCATTCAATAATGGTTAACAAGGAAGGTAAAAGATTTTGTAATGAAGCAACTAATTATTCTGCTTTAGCAGGAGCATTTCATTTTTTTGATCCGAATCAATATGGATATCCAAATTTACCAGCTTGGATAATTTTTGATTCTAATTTTAAAGATAAATATCCCTTTTCAACTATCATGCCTGGAGTAGATGCGCCAAATTGGATGGATAGTGCCGATACACTTAATCAATTAGCTGAAAAGATAGATATCAATTTCAATAATCTTACTAAAACTATTGATAATTTTAATAATTATGTTGATGAAGGAAATGATAGAGAATTTTCAAGAGGCGAGAGTGAGTATGATTCTTTTTATGGTGATAGATCTCAAGAAGGTGTGTTTTCGACATTAGGAAAACTAAATAAGGCACCTTATTATGCTGTTGAAATCAATATCGGGGCATTAGGCACAAATGGAGGTGCAAGCACAGATTCATCTGGAAGAGTTTTATCTGCTTCCGGAGAGATTATCCAAGGTCTTTATACCGTTGGTAATGCTATGGCAGGCAGTACCGGCTCTGTTTATGCTGGAGCAGGTGGAACTTTGGGACCTGCATTAACTTATGGTTTTCTTGCAGGGAAGCATGCAGCTGGTAATAATTTTTTTAACTCTGAGAAAAAATAGTGAATAAAATTCTTGTATATGGAGCAACTGGTGATCAAGGGTTACCTCTAATAGATGAGTTATTGA
The DNA here is from genome assembly GCA_028339975.1 of Hyphomicrobiales bacterium. Classification (GTDB taxonomy): domain Bacteria; phylum Pseudomonadota; class Alphaproteobacteria; order MED-G09; family MED-G09; genus MED-G09. The sequence goes on from JAOLDG010000003.1 coordinate 49,776, forward strand.
AAAATGGATATAAAGTGAGAGCTGCTAGCCGTAATCCTGATGATTTTAATGCTTATAATCCAAGTGATGTTGAGGCAGTAAAGGCTGATCTTTTTGATATAGAGTCTTTAAGAAATGTTTCTAAAGATATTGATGGAATAGCAATGAATTTACCATTTGTTTTTGATAAAGAAATAGCAAAAACATGGGGAGAGAATATTACAAAAGCTGGCTCTGATGAGGGTGTAAAAAAAATTGTTTTCAATACTAGTTGTTATGTTGCACCAAACGATAATGGGCTTGCCGCACATGATGGAAGACGTGCGATTGAAAAAGCAATGGAAGAAAGTGGTATAGAATATGTTGTAATTCGGTCTATGGTTTTTATGGATAATTTAACTCGGTTTTGGTCAAAACCATCTATTACTAATAATAATATTTTTGCATATCCTTGTTCATCAGAGTTAAAAATCTCTTGGGTGTGTCTAGAAGATGTTGCTAAATTTATGGTTGCTTCATTATCCAGTAGCTCTATGAAAGCCGATAAAATTTATGTTGGAGGACCAGAAATTTTATTAGGAAAAGATGTTGCTGAAAAGTTTTCTAAAGTACTTGGGCGTGAAATTATTTTTAAAAGCTTGGAGCCTCAAAATTTTGCAGGAGCTATGAGTAAATTAGTAACTGGCTCAGAAATTTATGAGGATCAGTCAATTTATGGAGGTATGGCAGCATTTTATAGTTGGTATAATCAACAAAATCCATCACCGTTAGCAGTTGATATGAATCTTTTGTATAAATCACTTAATGTTAATCCAACTTACTTTGAAGATTGGATAAAAAAACATAATTGGGATAAAGTATAATTAAGTTATCTTGGGGGAGATATTCATGAGCAAACTAGACATTGAATCAATAAGCTTTCTAGATCCGGCTACTCAAAGTTGTCCTTACGAAGCCTATAAAACCTTGAGATCAGAGTGTCCTGTATATCAACTGCCTGAAGTTGGTTTTTATATGATTACAAAATATGATGACGCAAGAATGGTAATAAAAGATACCGAAACTTACTCAAATACATATTCTCACCAACAAGGATATCAGAGTGAGGGAGTTAAGCGTCATAGTGAGATAATGAATACTGAAGGATTTGGTAAAAAACCAATAACTCTTCAAAGAACAGACCCACCTATTCACACTAAATACCGTAAACTTCTTAATAAAGCTTTTACTTTGAGTCGAGTTAAAGAAATGGCTCCTTATATCTCTGGTGTTGTAAATGACTTAATCGATGGATTTATTGATAAAGGAGAATGTGAATTCGTTGCAGATTATGCTGTGCCTATTCCTTGTACAATTATTGCTGACCAACTTGGTGTTCCTCGTGAATACCTTGGAAAATTTAAAGAATGGTCTGATGCAATGTTAATACCAGCTAGCGGAATGGCTTCTGTAGAGGAGATGGAAAATGCAGCAAGGCTTGAGGTTGAATCACAGCATTACTTTAAAAGTATTTTTGATAAAAAAAGAAAGAGTCCAACAGATGACATTATTTCTGACTTAGTTAATGCTGATTTTGATGGTGAGAGAAAGCTTACTGAAGATGAGTTACAAGATTTGATTAATCAATTATTAACCGGTGGTAATGAGACAACTACTAGCTCGATTGCTCATGGGATGTGGCTTTTGTTAAGGCATCCAGATCAAATGGAAAAAGTAATCAATAATCATGCGCTTATTCCTAATTTTGTTGAAGAAACAATACGTTATGAGACACCTGTGCAAGGTTTGTTTAGGACTGCAATGGCTGATAGTGAAATAAAGGGAGTTAAAATTCCAAAAGGAAGCACTTTGTTGGTAAGATATGCTGCACTTAATCGAGATGAAGAAATATTTGGTGATCCAGAGATTTTTGATATTGAAAGAAAAGATGTAGGAAGGCACTTGGCATTTGGTTCAGGAGCTCATCATTGTATTGGAGCAAGTTTAGCAAGAGCAGAAATGCACGCAGCTTTTAAATACTTTTTTGAACGTATAAAAAATATTGAACTAGTCAGGGACTTGGACCAAATCCCACATCATCCAAGTATTTTCTTACATCAATTAAAGGAACTACCTATTAAGTTTGACAGGCAGTAACAATATGAAAATTTCTCTTTCAAAGATCATTGTAATAAATTTTTTTATTTTTATAAATTTAACAGGCTCTCTGTTTTCCAATACCATTCAACCAGGCCCTCTCTCATATGAGGAGATTCAAAAGGCTCTAATTTTATCTAAACCAGGTGATATTATTGAGCTTGGCGAAGGAATATTTGAATTTGAGGACGGTCTATCTTTAGATGTCAATAATGTTACAATTTCGGGCGAAGGTATCAATAAAACAATACTATCGTTTAAAAATCAAAAATCTGGAGCTGAAGGCCTAATGATTACTTCTAGCGGAGTTACCTTAAAAGATTTTGCTGTTGAGGATACAATTGGTGATGCAATAGTAGTAAAAGGGGCTAATGGTATAAATTTTCTAAGAGTTCGAACAGAATGGACGGGTGGACCTAAGGAAACAAATGGGGCTTATGGTTTTTATCCAGTTCAAAGTACTGATGTTTTGATAGACGGCTGCATTGCTATAGGTGCTTCTGATGCTGGAATTTATGTTGGTCAATCAGAGAGAATTAAAGTTTTAAATAGCATAGCGAGATATAATGTTGCTGGGATTGAAATCGAAAATAGTTTCTACGCTGAAGTGATTGGTAATTTAAGTGAGCATAATACCGGTGGTATCTTAGTGTTTGATTTACCGGATCTTCCTCAACAAGGAGGGCATCATATTTTATTAGAAAATAATATTGTCAGAAATAATGATACTGAGAATTTTGCTCCAGAGGGTAATATTGTTGGAAATACACCCAACGGAACCGGTATAATGGTTATGGCAAATCAGTTTGTTGAAATTAAAAATAATGAAATTAAGAATAACGCGACAGCAGGGATTCTTATTGCTAGCTATCAAGATGAAGCAGAAGATAAAAATTATAATCCTATAGCCAGTAATATTTTTATTCATGGAAACTCTCTAATTAATAACGGTTTCAGTGTTGATAAGATTAGGGCAAGTCCAATATCTGAAGTTACAAACGGTAAGGTCCCAGATATAATATGGGATGGCGTTGTTCCTTTTATAGAGTGGATTGGATTGAGGAGCTCTCAAAGAATAATTCTTGGTGATAATTATTCAGATTCAGATACTCCTATCTTTGCTAATTTAAAACTAATGACAAAATATCTAATCTCATCTTTACATAAAGTTGATACTAATTATGAAAATTATAGAGGAGAATTAAATCCTATTAGGCCTGTAATTTTTGAAAAGGATTAAATTAAGTGAAAATTTTTTTTAAGATTTTAATTATATCTTTTTTATCAATTAGCTCATTAAGAGCAGAAACATTTTCATTATTATCGGAATATAATTTCTTTCAAGATATTAAGGGTCAGGTTCCTAATAAAGGTATAATTCCATACCACATAGCTAATCCTCTATTTTCAGATTATACCTATAAATTTCGCTTTGTTTCAATGCCAGATAATAGCGTGGCAAGCTATAATCACGAGCAAGTATTTGATTTTCCTATCGGCGCAACAATAATAAAAACTTTTGCTTATCCGGTGGATGATCGAAACTTAAAAAAAGGTTTTCAGCTTCTTGAGACAAGACTTTTGATTCATAAAAAAGAGGGATGGATACCAGTTTCATATATTTGGAATGATAATCAGACAGATGCAGAAATAAAATTTATCGGGAAAACAATTGAGACGAGTTGGATAGATAAAAATGGAATATCTCAAAATGTAAGGTATCGAGTGCCTAATATTAACCAGTGTAAATCTTGCCACCAGATCAATAAAGTTATTAAACCTATAGGGCCGAAAGGACGAAATATGAATTTAGATTTTCTATATAAAGAAGGTCAAAAAAATCAATTAGAGTATTGGGAGTTTAATGATAGATTGACAAATCTACCAAAGAGAAAAATACCCAAGCCAGCTATTTGGGATAATGAATCATTTTCAGTTGCTGAGAGGGCTAGGGCTTATTTAGATTCTAATTGTGCACATTGCCATAGGAAAGGCGGCTCTGCTGGAAATTCTGGTTTTTATCTATCACTTGAGCAAAACGATGGCGTTGCTCTTGGAGTTCGAAAAAGACCCGTAGCAGCGGGAAGGGGTAGTGGGGGAATGGCTTACGTTATTGATCCAGGTAAACCTGAGGATTCTATTCTTTTATATAGAATGGCCTCTACTGATCCAGGTGTGATGATGCCAGAATTAAGCAGAAGTCTAAATCATAAAGAAGCTTTGCCTCTTATATATGATTGGATAAAAGAAATGGAATAAATTTATTTACTGATGGAGATTAAAATGGAAACTGGAGGGTGTTTATGTGGAAAAGTTCGTTATCAGTTTGAAAGAGAAAATGTAATTTCAGCCGGTCATTGCCATTGTATTGATTGTCAAAAAGCTACAGGGTCAGGAAAAGCTACAATAATATTTATTCCAACAAAAAGTTTACAGATCAACAAATATTTCAAAGTATATTCTGTTATTGGAACTGATGGTACTAATGTCCACAGAGGGTTTTGTCCAGATTGTGGGTCACCAATAATAAGTTATGTAACTGAGCAACCGGACTTAAGATTTATTAAGGCTGGTAGTCTAGATGAGTCGTCTTGGGTAAAGGCAGAATCAAGTTTTTGGCGTGTATCGGCAAAGAATTGGGATCCAGTTAATAAAACTCTTCCCTGCTTCGAACAGAATCCTAAATAAAAAAATGTAGAAATAAAAATGCCTTCATTTTTAAATATTATCCAAAAAACAATATTAAAAATGAAGGCAAATCTTTTTATTTAGTTGATTTTACCAGTTAAAATCGAAAGATACTCCATACTCTCTTGGAGGTAAGAAATTAACAATTGCTAATACGCCTGGTGCTTCAAAAACACTAGAAATATATCTTTCATCAGCAAGATTTTTAACCCAAAAGTTTACAGACCAATCATCACTATCTGGCGTCCACATTAAGTTAGCATCAATTAGATCTGTTTCTTGAATTGTTGATCTTGGTGTATTCAATAGGCTTGTATTGAATTTCTCATCATTATACTTATAAATCGAAGAAAGAGTCATTTCACCGTTTGCTGTTCTCCAAGAATAATCAAATCCTAAGTTAGCTGTAATCTCAGGAGCATTTTGCAATCTATAACCAGAAAGATTAGTTGAAGATCCATCGGCATTTGTATATGGAAAATCATCATATTCAGCTTCTAAAAATGTTAATGACCCATTAATCCTTAAGTTAGGTGATGGCGCAGCAAAGAATTCTAATTCAATACCCTGTGTAGTTGCATCCGCAGCATTAAGAATAGAGTTACCATTTACATCAAATCCAAGAGAATTCTTTGTAAAATAAATTAATGCCAGTTGAAGATCTTGATAATCATTCTTAAAGACATTCACGTTTAATCTCAATTTATTATCCATTAAGTCTGTTTTCATACCAAGCTCTATAGTTTCAACAATTTCTGGATCATAAGGTCCAATATCTTCGGGAATTGTAATTCTTCCGACAAAACCACCTGATTTGAAACCACGTGATATATGACCATAAGCTAGTGTATTATCTGAAATTTGATAATCTAATCCAACCTTAGCAGACCAATCAGTCCAATCATCTTTACCTTGTGCTTTAAAGTCTATACCAAAGTCACTTAAACGGTCGTCACCAAAGTAACGCCCTATACCATCAAGACTTATGAAATGAGTTACTTCTACCTTCATTTCGGTTTCTTCTTTTGAATATCGTCCACCAACTTGTAGTCTTAATTTATCAGATAAATCAATAAAACTATGGGCAAAAATTGCCTGTGAAGTTCTTTCTTGATCTTGAGCCGTTACTTGACTGAAGCCCGGTGAAGCAAATTGTGCTCTAAAGTTTTGTGTATGATAATAAGAATCTTCACTAAAATATAATCCATAAACCAAATCAATATTATCTGAAACTTCAGTATTAACTCTTATTTCTTGTGTGATTTGATCTCCATCAGTTCTACGATCTGTAGAAGCTAAGAATTCAACTGTACCATCTTGGTCAGTATATTCATGAAGATCAAATTGTTTAAAACTTGTAATTGAGGTTATTGTACCTAATGAAGTATCACTCCACACCATTTCAAGTGTAGAAGCATCAGTATTCATATCAGACATATCTTTCTCTGAGCTATTAGCTGAATAATAATCGTCTGGTGCAGTACATGGAGAACCAACAGGTAAGCAGTATCCAGTATATTGAGCACCTGAATTAGTACCAGCAATTGTTCCTGGAGCAACATATTCTGCTTCACCTGGATATGCACCCATACCAATATATGGTGATCCATTCTCAGATCTTAAAATTTCATTTCTCCAAGTAGCCTCGAATCCATTACCAGCGTCATATCTTAAAGTTGCGCGAATAGAATTTACATCGATACTTCCCATATCAGAACCATCATAAACATTTGTGACAAAACCATCACGCCCATGATGAAAGCCTGAAAGTCTGAGTGAGAGCTTGTCATTTATAGGTAAATCTGCAGCAGCTTTAACATCAAAACGATTCCAATCACCTGCAGTAACTTGAACCTTACCGTTATATTCACCTGATGGAGCCTTGGTTACTATATTAACAACACCGCCAGTAGTATTGGCACCAAATAAAGTTCCTTGTGGCCCTCTTAAAACCTCAACACGTTCAACATCAAATAAGTCAACCAATGAAGTCATATTAAAATACTGAGGAACACCATCAATCGTTACCATAACAGCGCTTCCTGCATAAGGATCAGGCTCAATAGCCCCCATACCTCTGATATTAAAAACTGCACCATGTGGAGTGTTTGCAAACTGACCAATCTGTGCGCCTGGAACTAATCCTTGTAAACTTTCAAGATTTACAACTGCCTTGTTGTCCAAAACATCACCACTTATAGCTGTTATTGCTATTGGTACTGTTTGAATATTGTCCTCTCTTTTCTGCGCGGTCACAACAATTTCTTCTAGACCATATGAATCTGGTCTAGACGCTTCTTGCGAATAAACGTTACTAAAAGGAACCAGTAAAGAGATTCCTAAAACAATTAATGATAATTTTTTCATAAACAATACTCCCTAATTTGAATATGCTAACATTTTAGCAAACTTAGTATAAATAAGTAAATAAGTATTATCGTTTAATACAAATATTATAAATTTATAATTATTGTTTATGCCTATAATTTATTATTTGTACATATTCTACCAATAAATTTATCCGCAAGCACGAGCATCTATTTTTTATTGTGCTAAGAAATATAAATTTTTAGTTTTATATTTTTTTAATTGTATTAATATTTGTACGTAACTTAAAATAGAGAAATGAAAAATAAAAACACTTTTATAAAAAATATAGATTTTATGGACCCCAAAACTCAAAGCTGTCCTTATGAGTCTTACAAGGTTCTTCGAAAAGAATGTCCAGTATATAAATTACCAGATTTAGGATTTTATATGATTACTAAATATCAAGATGGTAGAAAAATTCTTCTTGATCCAAAGACTTTTTCAAATAATCCTACGCAGCATGAAAGTTATGAAGACGAGGGTGCAAAAGCACATGCAGAAATAATAGAAAGTAACGGAGTGGGGTCATTTGTCGAAACATTGCAAAGAACCGATCCGCCGGTTCATACTAAATACAGAAAATTACTAAACAAAGCCTTTACAGCAAAAAGGGTTAAGGAGATGCAACCTTATATTTCAAAAATTGTAAATGATTTAATTGATAACTTCATTGATAAAGGTGAGTGCGAATTTGTTAGCGATTATGCCGTTCCAATTCCTGCGACAATTATTGCAGACCAACTTGGCGTTCCAAGGAAGATGCTAAAGAAATTAAAATTATGGTCGGATGCAATGATTGTTTCTTTCGGTGTAGCTTCTATTGATGATATGAAGTCTGCAGCTTATCTAGAAGCAGAGTCACAACATTATTTTGATAAAGTATTTAATGAGAAAAGAAATAATCCCACAAATGATATTATTTCTGAGCTAGTAAACCTTAAGCTTGATGGCGGTGAAAATTTATCAAATGATGAGCTCCAAGGTTTAGTTGCCCAGCTTCTTGCTGGAGGAAATGAGACAACAACCAGCTCAATAGCGCACGGACTTTGGTTGCTTTTACAGCACCCTGATCAAATGAATATACTTATTAAAAATCCTGATCTTATTTCAAATTTTGTTGAAGAAGTCATTAGATTTGAAACCCCTATTCAGGGGCTTTTTCGAACTGTCAAAGAGGATACGAATATTAACGGAGAGGAAATTAAAAAAGGAAGTGTTATATTGGTAAGGTATGCGTCATTTAATAGAGATGAGGAAGTTTTTGAGAATCCTGATCAGTTTGATATCGAAAGAAAGGATGTTGGAAAACATTTGGCTTTTGGGTCAGGTGCGCATCATTGCGTTGGAGCAATGCTAGCAAGAGCAGAAATGAAAACAGCTTTTAAGCATTTATTTGAGAGACTTAAAGATATAGAACTTTCGAGGCCTTTGCCTGAGATTCCGCATCACTCAAGTTTATATATTCATCAAATGAAAGAGCTACCAATCAAATTTTCAAAAAGGTGATATTAACTTTTTCCTAGAATTTTATAAGAAATATCATCCTTATTTTGAGTGCCTTTATACTTCAGCCCACTGAATATTTGATTAGGGTCATCACCTCTGTATTTTGTAGTTCTACTCCAATCATATATGTATTGACGAAATGAAATTCTCCAATCCCCGTCCCGACATTCATATTTGTCCAAATATCGCCCCGAGCAAGTATAATTAAAACCTTCTGATCCCCAAAACGCCAAAACATAAATTTCCCCAGTTCCCTGATTAGCGTTTACATCAATGTTATAGTGCTCATTGATTATGGTGTGAGATGTGTCTTTTAGGGTAAGATTTCCAGTTACAATATCGTTACAGAACTTTTCGTAATGTCCATCATATGTTCCATACTTAACCTCGGCATCGTCGTGAAAGGCTAACTTGAATATATCTACGTCACACCTATCACATCCTCGCGAATAAAAAGTAACCGCCTTCCTAATTGCTTGTTCAGCTAACAAAGTTTCAATGTCTTTTATTTTTACCATTTTATTTTCCTAAATATTGATTAAACTAATTTTTATAAACATATAATTTAATAGCAAATAATAGAGAGAAATATAATGATTAATAATAATAATAAAATACAAGAGCTAATCGATAGGCAGGAAATTTATGACGTCCTTATTCGATATTGTCAGGGAGTTGACCGCTGTGATGTTGATTTAATTAAATCAGTTTACCATAATGATGCCCAAGATGATCATGGCATGTTTAAAGGTAGAGGATTAGATTTTGCTGAGTGGATTGTTGATTGGGAAAGAAAAAATATCAATATGTGCCAGCATGTTATTGGCAATTTTAGCTGTGATTTACAAGGGGATGTAGCATATTGCGAGACTTACTGTATTTCCTTTAGTGCTGATAAACTAGGAAATAATGCGACAGTCTATAATAGATATATTGATCGATTTGAAAAAAGAAATAACTGTTGGAAAATTGCAGATAGATTGGTTGTCTTAGATCTCACTAGAACTGATGATTCTTCAGAACCATTTGGGGATGTCCCTGGCTGGAATTTTACTTGGGGCAGTCGTGATAAAGAAGATCCATTATATCGACGATAAAAATGCTATGATTTAATTTTAACCTCGAACTTCTTTTGGAAGATCGCCGTCCGGGTAGGGAATTGAGCTAGCTTCAAAAAAATGAGCATCTGTTTTTGGTGGATCACCAACCGCTATTTCACTTAAAAAAATTTCAATATGTTTAGTTTTTAAGTGATCTTTTAAAGACTTCAAATCTTTCCATAGCTCTGTAATTCTTATAACTGATTTATTATGAAGTTCAACGCTAAAGCCATAATCTATGCAGCCATTTTCTTGCCTAGTTTTAATTTCTAATTTTTTAACAGCTGTTTTTATAATCTAAAATTTTTTTTGTTTGTTTGCATCTTTGCATTTACTACGATCATTATTATCCCCTAACTTAAAAGCTCCCTAGACCATGCTTATAGATCTTAATTTTCTATACTAAATATATCTGATTTAATAAATATATTTATTTAGGTGGCGTCCCATTGAGATAATCATGAAGCCGTTCATGAAAAAACCTTACTCTTGTTTCTTGAGATGAAAGATAGGGTTCTTGATAGCCCCTTGATCTTACCCCCCTTCTGAGTCCATTAGTAAGCTGCCAATCTTGGTAAACCACATGATCCCAAAGATCCTCAACCCCTTTTCCATCATCATAATCACGAAAATCTAATTCAACCTCTTGAAGTTTTACTGGATTTACTTTAGTTCGACTAATAAATTCTTCATCGTAGGTATCTTTTTTGCCTATACCTGCTGAAGTTGACCTAAACTCTTGATCGTTTTCTCTACCAGTTTTCCCTATACCTTTTGCTGAGCCATCTATTGAATAACCCATATCCCAAAGATCAAAAAAACATTTTTCAGGATCTGTCGGGTGAGGAAACCAATTTAGGAGGATACAACCATCAGCTTGAACACCCATAGCGATATTTGGAAAAACAAATTGAAAAGGACTTTCTGTTAACTCTTCATCTGAGAGATTTTCATAATGGTGATAGCCTTTTTCTTTATAATTTTTTCTTTTGGCTTCTTTTAAGTCTAACCAGCCTTGCTCAGAAAGTGTTTCATAATCTTTATATTTAGATATATCTATTCCCCAGTCTTCTAGCATCATCTTAAAGGGATGGTCTTCTCCCTCAGGAATTCTATCCCGAAGAGACGGGCGACCCATTTGGATAATTCTTGCATGACCTTTTGGAAACATTTCATATCTTGACGTAAAATGATCCTGATCTATCACAGATGGGACCTGAGGATGAACAAAGCGAGTATGATAGGATTCATTAAAGTTATCGCAAAAGAATTTCCAGTTTACATCAAGCTCAACTCTTACCCATTGTGCTCTTATTTGATTTTTAAAAGTATGGTTTTTGTATATTTCTGGCAAGGGATCTAAATATTCTAAAAGCTCAGGGGCCTCTTCATTCATTGTATAAAAAATAAAGCCATCCCAAACATCAACTCTAACCTCTACTAATTTCCTTTTTCCAACCGGACTTCCATCAGGGTAATCATCTGCGTCTGGGCAACCAATTACATCTCCGTTCAATCCAAACTGCCAATCATGATAAGGGCACCTAAAGGAATCTTGTGAACTATCAAAGTTAACTAGCCTTTGCCCTCTATGGGCGCAGCTATTATAGAAACCTTTTATTGAACCATCATTTTGTCTTACAATAATTACTGATTCCGTCACTAGGTCATGAACAATATAGTCACCCGCTTCCTTGATCTGAACCTCTCTTCCGGCTATCAGCCAAACCTTGGTCCACATATTATCCCATTCTTTTTGCATGAAATCTTTAGAAAAATAACGGTCACTGGTTATTGGGTCTCCTCTAAGATTTTTATGATCTTTTCCATCAATTGCGAGATTATGTATATCTATTTTGCCCATAAAAGCACCCCTAGTAAATTATAATTTATTATTATAGTGGGAGATTATAATAAGTAAATATTAAGGTCTATAATTTGTTTCACCATGTGATGAAATATCAAGGCCTTCTTCTTCAAAACTAGGATCAATCCTTAATCCTGTAGTAGCTTTAACAATTATTATAATAATTATTGAAGCAATAACTGACCAAGCAAATACAGCAGCAATACCAATTCCTTGGACGCTTAACTGACTTACAGAGTCCATTCCTTCAGCATAACCAACTCCACCAAATCTTGTATCAGCAAGAAAAGAAACTAAGATAATTCCAAGAACTCCGCCAGCTCCATGAACAGCAAAAACATCTAGCGAGTCATCAATTCTAAGGCTGGTCTTAATAAAGGAAACTAGGATATAACAAACTATACCTGCTGAAAGACCAATCACAAGGCCTCCAATTGGTCCAACAAATCCTGATGCCGGAGTGATTGATGCAAGTCCGGCAATTGTTCCTGTTACAAGACCAATGAGTGTTGGCTTACCAAACTTTATCCAATCAATTGTCATCCACACTAATGATGCAGTTGCTGCAGAAATATGTGTAACTAACATTGCCATTCCAGCATCTTCATTTGCCGCAAGTGCACTACCTGCATTAAATCCAAACCATCCAACCCACAACATGGAAGCGCCTATCATAACTAATGCTGGGTTATGAGGAGGGTCAATTTGATTTGGAAAACCTTTTCTTGGCCCCAATGCTGCTGCTAAAACTAGTGCAGAGATTCCAGCTGTTAAATGAACAACAAGTCCACCAGCATAATCTAATATTCCTTTTTCAGCTAACCATCCACCACCCCATATCCAATGAGTTACTGGGGCATAAACAGCTATTAACCATAGACCACTAAATAATAATACGGCACTAAATTTAATTCTCTCTACATAAGCCCCAACCATGAGTGCGGGTGTAATTATAGCAAAAGTCATCTGAAACATAAAAAATACTGTTTCTGGAATATCACCGGAAAGGGAGTCCCTTTCAACACCAGAAAGAAAGGCCTTTTGAAGGCCTCCAACCCAGGGGCTTCCATCAGAAAACGCCATACTATATCCAACACCCAACCATATTAATGATGCTAAACATGCTATAGCTATACACTGCATGAGTACTGACAAAATATTTTTTGATTTAACCAATCCAGCATAAAAAAGTGCCAAACCTGGCAATGTCATAAACAAAACCAAAGCTGTTGATGTTAAAATCCAAGCAGTATTTCCTGTATCTAGCATTACTAACCCCCATTAAAGATTTTTAATATAAATATTTATAAGTTTATATCTATACACATAATTTAAAAAATTAATACAAATATATAATATTTTTTGAGGGAATATATGGTTTTTAGGGATACATTAACACAACTTACACACCTTTTTTATATTTCTCTAGATGCTGGATAAACTCCTAAAATTTTAATTTCTTCAGCATAATTTGATAATTCGTCTAATGCACTTTTTACGGAATTTTCTTCACAATGTCCTTTTATATCTACATAAAACTGTGTTGCTAAAAAGCTACCATCTACCTGGTAACTTTCTAATTTTAACATATTTACGCCGTTGGTTGCAAAGCCTCCAAGTGCTTTATAAAGAGCAGAAGGAACATTGCGAACCTTAAAAACTAATGTTGTTAAGGAGTTTTTTTCTTTGATATCAGGCCTCATCTCATCACGGCTAAGTATCAGAAATCTAGTCGTATTAAAGCCTTTATCTTCCATATTTTCTTTCAAAATTTTTAGATTATAAATTTCAGCTGCCAGAGGTGATGCAATTGCCCCTATAGTTTTATCATTCAGTTCAGAAACTTCTCTTGCAGAACCAGCTGTGTCAGCGGCTACATGTGAAATTAAATTTAATTTTTCTATGGAATTCCTGCATTGACTCAAAGCCATTTCATGACTTCTTACGGTTCTAAGGGAGCTTAAATCTGAATTTTTTACACCCATAAGTGTATGCTGAATTTCTAAAAAGAATTCACCGACAATTTTAAGCCCAGAGGTTGGCATGAGTCTATGAATATCAGCAACGCGCCCTGCAATAGAATTTTCTATAGGAATCATTCCAAAATCATTACTACCATTTATAATTTTATTAAAAGCTTGATCAAATGTTCCACAAGCAACGGATTTTAATTTTTGATCGAATAGCTCGCATGCGATATGAGAATTCGCACCTGGCTCACCTTGATAGATTATTGTTTTGGTCATTTTATTCACTCAGTTCTTTTCTTACATTATATAAATCATCTTCAGTATCAACACCAATTGGAATTTCATTAATTATATCTATTGCTATCTTCATTTTATTATCTAGAGCCCTTAGTTGCTCAAGCTTAAGAGACTTTTCTCTTTTTGATTGCTTAGTCTTAATAAATTTTTCCAAAGAATATCTTTTATAACCATAGATACCTAGGTGATGATAAAGTTTTTTTGGATCATAGCCTTTTGGGGATCTTATGAAATCATCAGCATACAAAGGTTTATCATTATTTTTAACATAAGCTTTCACTACATTTAAATCTTCGAGCTCAGCCCTATCTTTAATTTTTCCACCTAAAGTTGATATATCAGCCTCTTGATTATCTTCTATTAGTTTAAATGTTAATTTAATTAAATTAGGATCAATGGTTGGGAGATCACCTTGTAAATTGACAATATTTTTGTACTTTAAATCATTATCAAAAATGTTTAATGCTTCATATATTCTGTCTGATCCAGAAGGATGATTTGGGTTTGTCATAATGGCTTTTGCTCCATATGATTCTACAATATCCTGTATCTCTTTATTTGATGTTGCAACAACAACATCGCCACATGCGGACTCTAACCCTCTATTAAGAACATGGATAATCATGGGAGTTCCGTCAATATCTGCCAGAGGTTTATTTGGTAATCTCGTAGATTCTAATCTAGCCGGTATTATTATTAAGTTACTCATGTGGCTATTCTAATCAATTAATTTTAATTAGCACTAAATATAAAAATACAAATTTATCTAGTAAATTTTTTTAAAGATGTTATACAAATTTCGCTGGAACAAAACATATGAATTTTAATCAAATAATTATCCAAATAACTAAGGTATCTATAGCTTTTATTTTTACCTTAATTGCAATCGGATCTCTTGCTTCAATAAGCAATTCAATTTTTAGCGATAAGGTTTTGAATGAATTTAATTCCAAATCATCGGATCAAATTAGTCGGCTAAAACTAGAACTAACCACTACAGTTAAATCTTTAGAGTTTAATAAAAAAAGAATACCTCACACAGTTGTTGGGCGAAAAGAATTACTAGAACAGATAGAGGGTCAGGAGGTGGTCATTGAATCGCTGGCATATTTATCCTCACCCGAAAGAGCGAGAGAATACCTAAAAAATATTAATAATAAATTAAAGGATACTGAAGACGCATTATTGCACTCTGTCATTGGAAGAGAGAATTTAATAAAAAAAATTAACCAGCAAAAGGCTTATATATTTGCATTTAAAAAAATTATGCCATCATCTGATTTAGCAAGTGATTTGTCTTTATCCGAAGAGGTATCCTCCGATGAGTCAAAAGATTTAGTGACAAAAGAGAAGAAGGTTATAATTGAGTTACCTAAACTATCTTTCGAGGAAGAGCTTGCATTAGCATCCATTGATGCAGGAGCTAAGCTATCAAAAAAGTGTACCGCCTGTCATAGCCTGAATAGTGCTGGTGGGAACAGAGTTGGTCCAACACTATGGAATATTGTTAATGCTCCAAAAGCAAAAGTTGATGGGTTTTCTTATTCTGCATCTTTAAGCTCTTTGGGGGGATCTTGGTCAGTGCAGGATTTAAACCTTTGGTTAAAGAGCCCTAAGAAATATGCGCCGGGCAATGCAATGTCATTTGCTGGACTAAGAAAAATAAAAGACCGTGCCAATATGATAGCATTTCTAAATTCTATTTCTGATGAACCGATAAAAAATAATGGTTTAAATTAAAGAAATTTAGAACTATTTATTTATTTTTGACTTTAAAATTATTGACTAATAGCCTCATTTTGTGCTGATTTATAGTTTGTACAAATTTATTAAAAATTAAAGGTGGGAAAATTGTCAAATCAATCAGAAACTAAACCAATAGCTCATAAACTTTTTAGTGAAGACTGGGGTAAAGAACCTGAACCAAAACTTGGTACTAAACCAATTCTTGGAGATCGTTATACATCAAAAAAATTTATGGAATTAGAGTGGGATAAACTTTGGACTAAAGTTTGGCAAGTGGCTGGTTTAGAGCAGCAATTAGAAAAACCAGGGGATTTCTTTACATTTGATTTTGGGCGTGAGTCTATTTTATGTGCAAAAGGTGAGGATTCTGAAATTAGATGCTTTTATAATGTTTGTCAGCATCGCGGTAATCAACTTGTTCAGATTGAAGAAGGTAATTTAGAGAGCTTTGATTGTGCTTATCATGCTTGGAAGTTTGGATTAGATGGAGAGCTTAAATGGGTTCCCGATGAAGAAGATTTTCTTCAAGGATCTCCATGCGGTAAAAGAAATCTTTTACAGATAAAAGCTGAAGTATGGAAAGGTTTTATATTTTTTAATTTAGATCCTGATTGTAAACCACTAAAGGAATATCTAAGCCCTATAATGGAGCACTTAGAGGATTATCCTATTTCTGATATGATAAGAACTCATTGGGTTTCTGTTGAAGGAGACTGGAATTGGAAGTGCGTACAGGACAATTTTAATGAATCATATCATACTCCATATGTTCATCCCGGCTTAAAATATGTAGCAGAAGAAAAATACCAAGCCTGTCAGTTTGATATGTATGAAAGTATGCATTCTAGAATGTTAATGCCTGGATTTATTCCAAGTGTAAGTGTTTACGGTGAAGAAGAGAAGGTTCTTGAGATGATCGGTCCTCATATTGAGTATTGGGAAATGGACCCTCAGGACTACAAGGGAAAGCTTCTTGATATTAGAGTTGATTTACAAAAACAAAAACGTAAATTAGATAAAGAAAAAGGTTACGATTTTAGTAAATTTAAAGATACCCAGCTTACAGATCATTATCATTATACAATTTTTCCAAATATGTCTTTTAGTGTTAAGCCTGATGGGATGCAATGGTTAAGAGGTAGCCCTCATCCAACTGATCCTAATAAGTGTATTTTTGATTATTGGTATTTAACTCTTTTTCCTAAAGGTGTTGATAAGTATTTTTCACCTGCCTTAGGTCTAGAAACAGACATAAAAACAAAAGTTCCTCATATTACTGGTCACCATTCAGAGGTTGATGTTGGGCCTGGTATCAGTGAGGATGTTGCAATATGGACAAGTCAACAAAAGGGTCTAAGTTCAAGAGGCTACGTTGGAGATTACATGCCTTCACAAGAAAATCGAATTCGTTATTTCCATGAAAATATTGATAAATATCTTTTTGGCACTAGCGGAGGCGATGCTTAAAATTAAAACAGGGGGAAATAATGAATCCACTAGAGTTAGCAGCTGATAAGATGGCTATAATGGATGTTGTCTATAAATACTGTAGAGCGATTGATAGACTTGATCGTGAATTATTAGAATCAGTTTTTCATGAAGATTCAATTCATCATCATGGAGAATATAAAGGACCATCAAAACAATTTTGTGATTTTGCTTTCGATATATTATCAACGATGGAGCATACTCAACACTTAGTTGGAAATGTTCTTATTGAAGTCAAAGATAATGTTGCTTGGTCCGAATCTTACTGGCAGGCTTATCATAGGATGGCAAAAGGAAAAAGCTTTGAAGGCCAAGGTGGTTTTATAGCAGACCATAATCCAGAGATTGATGAGGATGTTTTTGTATCAGGAAGGTATATTGATAAACTTGAAAAGCGAAATGGTGAATGGAAAATTATTAAAAGACAAGGCGTTCACGATTGGGTTAGATTTGAGCCCGCAAGTGACAAGGGCTGGCGTGAAGGCCCAGGACCTTCTCCTGGAAGGGGCGATCGATCAGACCCTGCATACGAAAGAGATTAAAATCGATTTATCTTTATTAGATAGCTAGGAGGATTATATGATTATTATTTCTGCGGTATTGGATTTTGAGTCTAAGGAATCTAGAGATAAAGTAATTGAGATTACAGCTGATATTCAATTAGCAACACGGAATGAAGAAGCCGGCTGCATAAGTTATTGTTTTGCAGCAGATCCATGTGTTGATAATAGAATTCAAGTTTATGAACTTTGGGAAGATGAAGATTCCTTAGTTGCGCATTTTTCTCACCACACATATTTTAAAATGGTTGAGGCATTAAATTCTGTAGGTATAAGAAATACAGAAAATCAAATGTATTTGATTGAAAAACATAAACCTGTTTATGATGAGAATGGAAATTCTAGGACAGTTCTTTTTAATGATGCTTCATAGTATTTATAATGTCTTATAAAATAATTGATACACACGCCCATATTATTCTTAAAAAAGGTTTTGGAATGGCAGGTAAATATGGACCTGAATCTGGTGTTGACAAAAATGGCATTCATTTTTTTCGAATTGGCGACTATAAGATGCAGCCAATGAAATATGAAGGGACTGTTTTTATGGAAAACAAACTTCGTATTGAATTAATGGACAAGCTAGGAATTGATCTTCAGCTTCTCTCTCCTAATCCATTAACAATGTTTCATAGAATTGAGAATGATATAGCTATAGAATTTTGTAAAATTCACAATGATGCTATGGCAGAATCTATTGCAGAATTTCCAGATAGATTGATTGGATCAGCTGCGTTACCTATGCAAGATGTTGATGCTGCTTGCTTAGAAATGGAACGAGCAGTAAAAACCCTTGGATTGAAAGCTGTATCAACAGGAACAGATTATCCGTTTGGCTTAGATGATCCAAGATTAGATGATTTCTATAAAACGGTCGTTGGACTTGATATACCATTATTTCTTCACCCTGCATCAACAGGTGGTTCTGGAGGCCCTGACGATTGGAGGTTGGGTAGAAACGATATGAGTATAATTTTAGGATATGCTTATGAGGAAACACTTGCTGCTGGGACTTTGATTATTGGCGGCGTCATGGATCGTCATCCAGATATTGATATTTGTATCTCTCACGGTGCAGGTGCGATGCCGTATCTCGTTGAGAGGTTTGCTGAAATGTCATCATTTAGAGATTGGGCGCCAGAAGGTGTTAAAAAAAATGGCTTTAAAAATGAATTAAGAAAATTATGGTTTGATGCCCATGTGCATGGTGAAAATTCTCAAAAAATGCTTTTTGATTTAGTGGGTTCTGAACGCTTAGTTTATGGAACAAATCTTGGTGGCTGGGATACACCAAAGGAATTAGAGAGCTTTGCTCCAAGCCTTACAAAGAATGCAATAAAGCTTCTAAGACTATAACCAAAAGGTAATAAAATGAGTAAAAAGAAGATTTTAACTAATTTAAACCTTTTTAAAGGGGATGGCGATGAATTAATTAATGATGCAACCATTATGATTGATAATAATATGATTTGTTATTCAGGGCCTTCTTCAGACTTTAATGCCTCTTCAAATGATATAGAAATATATGATTTAAAGGGTAAAACTGTAATACCTGGTATGACAGAATCACATGCTCATATTTCCTATACAAACAATGGCCCGCTGGAATTAGATAAGACTCCAGTTGAGGAGGCGATGATTAAAACAGTTGATAATGCTCGTATTATGCTTGGCTCTGGATTCACTTCAGCAATTAGCTTTGGATCAATTCATAGGATTGATGTATTTTTACGAGATGCAATTAATAGTGGAAGAATTCCTGGTCCTCGCTTATTAGCCGGAGGAAGAGATATTTCTGCAATAGGTGGTAATGCCGATACCTATCCAGATTACGCTAAACCTCAGACTGAGGGACTTGCAATGATTACTGATGGTCCTTGGGAAATAAGGAAGGCGGTAAGGACACTATGGAAAAATGGTGTTGATGTCGTTAAAGTTATGATTGATGGAGAGTTAATTTCTCTCCAGGGAAGGCCGGGTGATCTTGGGTACAAGGATGAAGAGGTTGAAGCTCTTGTTGATGAAGCGCATAGAAAAAAAATGAAAGTTGCATGCCATGCTCGTTCAGCCGCGGCTGTCAAACAAGCTGTTAAAAGTGGTATCGATTTTATTGGCCATGCTAATTATATAGACGATGAGGCTCTAGAGTTATTAATAGAGAATAAAGATAAAATTTTTGTTGGGCCTGGAATTGCTTGGGAAATAGCATTTCTAGAAAATGCTGAAAAAATGGGATATTCACAAGAAAGTAGAGAAGTTAACGCTTATAGGGAAGAAGTTGAAGCTACAATAGTATCTTACAAGCGTATGAAAAAAGAAGGTATTAGGATCTTGGTTGGCGGTGATTATGGTTTAGATATTGCTCCTCACGGAACTTATGCAAAAGATTTAGAACACTATGTTAATCTTTTTGGTTTTTCTAATGCTGAAGCACTTCATGCTGCAACTCGTTTTGGAGGCCAGGCCATGGATTCTGAGGGTTCTCTGGGGACTCTTGAGGAAGGCAAACTAGCAGATCTAGTTGTTATAGATGGAAACCCTCTTGAAGATATAACGATCTTACAAGACCATGATCGAATAGAAGGTGTTATGAAAGATGGTCTAATGTATAAAGGCCTTGTTAATAATAAAAATCCTTATCTGACAAATAGCGAAAAATTTTAATTATCTAAAATTTACAATCATCATACCGCTTATAACTAGTGAAGCCCCAAAAATTGTCCAGACATCAATTGGCTTTGTTTCAAAAGCCATGAGCCCAAAATGATCTAAAAATAGGGACATAATAATAGTGCCTGTTATAAATGTGCTTACATAAGTAGCTGCTCCTACTTTTGGAGCAATCATAATTGCTCCAAAAACTATACAAGATCCCATTAATCCACCAGTAAAAGCCCAAATAGGAATTTTTTTTAGTTCCACTAAATTTGGTATAGGAGGCTTTAAAAAAATTAAAATAATTGAGTAAATTATGACACCACCAAGAAAGCTAATAAAAGCAGCTTGTGATGGATGTGATAAGTATGTTGAAAGGGTGGCGTTTACACCTGTCTGAATTGGACCCAGGGTTCCGATGAGGATGATAAGGAGAATTAAAAGTAGTTTATATTCCATATTTTCTTATTTATTTTCTACAAAAGCCTTAATAAGGTGATGAGCAATTGCCATTGAGGGTGGTATAAAAAATTTTGAGTCCTTACTTCCCTGAATTGCTCCGGCGAGTTCTGTACGAGAGAACCATCGGCCTTCATCAATCTCTATTTCATCAAGCTTAAACTCTTCTGACGCTGACTCAGCTATACATCCTATCATTAGTGAGTTCGGAAAAGCCCAAGGCTGGCTGGAATGATAAGTTGCATTATTTATTATTATACCTGCTTCTTCATTAAGCTCTCGTGCAACAGCTTCTTCAATTGATTCTCCTGGCTCTATGAAGCCTGCAAGAGCTGAATACATTCCTTCTGGAAATCTTTTTTGTCTTCCAAGGAAAGCTTGATCGTTATAAGTAGCTAGCATTATAACAACAGGGTCAGTTCTAGGAAAATGTTCTGCTTCACACACGCCACAAATTCTTTTATATCCACCTTCAACCATATTACTTTTTTTGCCACACTTAGAGCAAAATTGATGACTTTTATGCCATTCAAAAATTGCTTTCGCTTGGCCTAACATGGCTAGCTCACCAGATTCAATGGGCTGTGATGATAGAGCCATTAGATCTTCAAAAACCCCCATGTCTTTTAAATTTACACTCTCTTCAGGAGCGCTAATTTTAGTTAAATCTATTGCAAAATATGATGTATCATTTAATAAGCCTAAAAATATTATAGTAGAATTTTCTATAATATTTTTTTCAAAAAAATTATAAGGAAACCAGGCTGGGCTTAATTGATTCTCTAGAGATTCTTTAGATGTAAGGGCGGGAATTTTTGATACGAATGGCTGACCTTTAAAAAATGGTATAAAAATTGATTTTTTATCAAGAATTTTCTCTTTTATCCAATTAGGATCTGATCTTAGGTAAGAAACACGATCTAATGGATTGTTGCTAAATATATTTGGGTAGACCTTCATTAAAAACTCCTCCAGTATTGTATTCTACTAAACTTTATTAGTCTAATAAGCTATTGGTTTTTTATAAGAGTTTAGAATTAATAAAGTTTCGTATATAAGTAATGTAAGAGGATATTTTGGATACCACAGAACAATCAGAAGAGTCGAATACTGCTAGTGTTCCAACTATGCCTGATGAAAATCAAAATGATTTTTTATCATCTGAGCCAAATAATGAGGGCGTATTAAATTCGAATAAGCCTTATAAAGTTTTAGCACGTAAGTACCGACCACAAAATTTTGATGACCTAATGGGCCAAGGAGTTATGGTTCAAACCCTTAAAAATGCTTTTAAAATAGATAGAATTGCCCATGCTTATATGCTTACCGGTGTTAGGGGTATAGGTAAAACTACTACTGCTCGTTTATTAGCTCGTGCACTAAATTATAAGACTGAATCAATAAATGCACCTAATATTGAAATGCTTGAAATTGGAGATCACTGTAATGAGATTATGGAATCAAGACACATTGATGTTATTGAAATGGATGCAGCTTCCAGAACTGGGATAGCAGATATAAGAGAGATAATAGATTCAATTAATTATTCACCGTCTTCTGCGCGTTACAAAATATACATAATAGATGAAATACACATGCTATCAAAGGCAGCCTTTAATGGTCTTCTTAAAACTCTTGAAGAACCTCCATCGCATGTGAAATTTATTTTTGCAACTACCGAAGTACAAAAAGTCCCTCTAACAATACTCTCCAGGTGCCAGCGATTTGACTTGAGACGATTTGATAATGAATTAGTTAAGTCTCTTCTTCTCAAGGTATGTGCTAAGGAGGACGTTACAATTGATGATGCTGTCATCGGTTTAATATCTAGAGCATCAGGCGGATCGGCAAGAGACAGTCTGTCACTTCTAGATCAGGCTATAGCCCTCTCTGAGGATAATAAAATTTTATCAGAAGATATAATTCGTAAGATGCTTGGATTATCGGATCAGGGTAGAATTATTGATTTATTTGAGTATATCTCTAGTGGTAATGTTGAAGAAGCTCTAAAGGAGATCAAGGATCAAGTCGATATAGGTGTAGATCCATCAAATTTAATTGAAGTCCTTGGTGACTTAGTTCATGAGCTAACTCGTCATAAAGTCACTCAACAAAGTGATGATAATTTGTCTCTTGGCCCAGAAAATATTAATAGAATTAAAAAAATTGTCGAATACGAGACAGTTAAAAGTTTGTCCAGATATTGGCAAATGATTTTAAAGGCTGCTGAAGAGATTAAGAATTTTTCTAAACCCCTTTCCGCCCTTGAAATGGCTGTTATCAGAATGTGTTATATATCAGACCTTCCTACCCCTGATGAAACTATAAAAAAATTTGAGGGTAAGGATATTTCATTGACTGAAAAAAAAACTCCTAAATTCCAGCCAAGCTCCTCTATAAGTATGATATCTGGATCTTCAGAAAAAGAAGAACCGGAAGAAAATTTAATTCAAGAAGTTGCATTTAAGAAGGATCTAAATAAAAAAGACCCTGAAAATTTTCATGACATTATAGAGTTGGCAAGAAAAAATAAGAACATAAGACTTCTATATCAATTAGAAAATAATATTAGTCTTGTTTCTTTTGAAAAAGAGAGGATTGAGATCAATATCCTTAATGGTGAGGAATCAATTGCATCTGATCTCTCAAAGAAACTTTTCGAGTGGACTGAAAATAAATGGGTTGTTTTGGTTTCTTCCTCTGAGGGGAACAAAACAATAAATCAGGAAAAAGAGGATTCTGATTTATTAATAAGAGACGCAATTGAAAAGCACCCAATATTTTTAGCAACAGTAGAGGAATTTAAAGATGCATCTATCAAGGTGATTGAAAAAATTCCAAAACTTTCAATAGTGAATAATGATAATTCTAAAGAGGAATAATAATGAATAATTCTGAAATTGATAATTTGATATCACTACTTGCCAGGCTTCCTGGTATTGGACCAAGGTCGGCAAGGCGAATGGCTCTTAATTTTTTAAAAAAACCTGAATCTCTAATGAAACCTCTAGCAGAGTCATTAATTACTACTGCTAATTCAATTGTTAATTGTAAGATTTGTGGGAATCTTGATACGGAAGAGGTTTGTTCTATTTGTAATGATAAAAGAAGAGATACTTCGACAATCATTGTAGTTGAGGAAATAGCTGATTTATGGGCCCTTGAGCGAGCATCTGTTCATAGCGGTATGTATCATGTTCTTGGCGGTAGTTTGTCCGCAATAGATGGTATCGGACCAGAAGACTTAGGTATTAATAGTTTAATTGAAAGGGCTGGAGATAACGAGGTTAATGAAATAATTCTTGCAATGAATGCTACAATAGATGGCCAAACAACTGCTTATTACATTACTGATCAATTAAAGGAATGTGATGTAAAAATTTCTCGCCTAGCTCATGGAGTTCCCGTTGGTGGAGAACTAGATTATATGGATGATGGAACATTACAAACAGCCTTAAAGGCGCGACAACCTTTTTAAAAACCTTAATATCTAGCTTGAACTCTTTTTATAGTAGGTTTATCAAGAGAAATGGCAATTAAAGAAATTATAACAGTTCCTAACCCTTTATTAAAAACTGTATCTAAACCAGTAGATGCTATTGATAGTAAAATCTTAGGCATACTTAATGACATGCTTGAGACAATGTATGCTGCACCTGGTATTGGGCTTGCAGCAATACAAATTGGAATCCCTAAAAGATTATTAGTAATTGATATTGGAAGAGATAATGAGAATCGGGATCCACATTTTTTTATTAACCCTGAGATATTAGATCCTGCAGAAGAGCTTAGCTCTTTTGAGGAGGGATGCTTGTCAGTTCCAGGTGTTTGGGAGGAGATTGAAAGACCAAATGAATGTAACGTTCGTTTCCTAGATATAAATGGTGATGAAAAAAATATTCGATACTCGGGTATGATGGCCACTGTAATACAGCATGAAATGGATCATCTTAATGGTATTGTATTTGTAGATTATTTATCAAGATTAAAAAAGGATAGAGCAATTAAGAAGTCTATCAAAAGTCGTACTCAAGATCCCGGTGAAGAATGAATAAAGAATTTATATCACAATCACCATTAAAGGTAGTTTTTATGGGGACTCCAAATTTTTCTGTTAATCCATTAAGGGTATTAATTGATAGCATTCATAATATTGAAGCTGTGTATACTCAGCCTCCTAGAAAATCAGGGAGAGGTATGAAAAAAAATAATTCTCCTGTTCATACTGTGGCCTTAGATAATAATATTCCTGTTATAACGCCTTTAAATTTTAGTGAAGAAAGTGTTATTGCCTCTCTAAGAGAAATTTCACCAGATATAATTATAGTATCGGCTTATGGGATAATTTTACCAAAGGATATTCTTAATTTACCACGATTTGGGTGTCTTAATATTCATGCTTCTATTTTACCTAGGTGGAGAGGAGCTGCTCCCATTCAACGCTCTATGATGGCTGGAGATAAGTTCTCAGGTATTTCTTTTATGGTTATGGATGAGGGTTTGGATACAGGTTCAGTAATTAGTAAATTTGAAATCCCAATCAACTATAAACATAATGCCGGTTTCCTTCATGATGAATTATCTAGTAAAGCATCATCAGAGTTAATTAATACTATTAATCAATATGTTAGTGGCTTGGTTACTGCGATACCTCAGAACAATTCTGGAGTCACCTATGCTTCAAAAATTATGAAAGATGAAAGTAGACTAGATTGGCTGAAAACATCCAAGGAAATTTTTTTCACAATACGGGCATTGAATCCATTCCCAGGAACTTGGTTTAAATCTAACCTCGATAAAAGAATAAAAATTATAGATGCTGTTGAAGATTCACTTTCAGGGAAGCCCGGCGAAGTATTGGATTCTCTAATCATTGCTTGTGGAGAAAATTCTTTAAAAATTTTAGCTGTTCAGCCGGAGGGTGGTAATCAAATGAGTGTAGATGATTTTTTAAGAGGGAATCCAATAAAAATTGGATCGATTTTGCGTTAATGTTAGTTCGCTGGAAGTTAGCAATAGAATATAATGGACTTCCATTTAATGGCTGGCAAAGTCAAAAAGATAAAAGTGGTGTTCAGGATTTTCTCTCAGAGGCTATTAAAAATTTTTCCAATGAGAGTGTTAAAATCTTTGCAGCTGGAAGAACAGATTCAGGTGTCCATGCCCTAGGTCAGGTCGTTCATTTTGAATTAAAAAGAAAGACTGATGAGAATGAATTAAGAGAAGCCCTTAACAGCCACCTTAAGCCTCATCCAATAGCTATTTTAAGCGTTGAGAAAGTCGATAATGAATTTCATGCAAGATTTTCGGCCATTAAAAGGCACTATCAGTATAAAATTATTAATAGAAGAGCCCCTCTAACATTAGATAAAGGAAGATATTGGAGGGTAGGTAAGCCATTAAATATTAAAGGAATGATTGAATCGTCACGCGATTTAATTGGTAATCACAATTTTACAACTTTTCGTTCAACACATTGCCAATCAAAATCACCTATTAAAACAATTGATTCCATTCAAATTCAACAGGATGGATTAGAGATAAGTATTTCAATTTCTGCCAAATCCTTTTTGCACAACCAAGTTCGATCAATAGCTGGTTCACTTAAACTAGTCGGGGAAGGCAAATGGAATGAGAAAAAAATAAAAGAAATTCTTAATAAAGAAGACCGAACTTTATGTGGTCCTGTTGCTCCACCAGAGGGCCTTTACCTTATGAAGGTAGACTATTAATAAAAGTATTTTTTTAGTACTTGATAATATATTTCTGTAAGATTTTTAATATCTTCAATAGAGGCTGATTCATTTACTTTATGCATAGAGGCTCCAACTAATCCAAACTCAACAACATTTCCATAATTTTTAATAAATCTTGCATCAGATGTACCACCAGAAGTTGACAGCTCAGGTTTATTTCCTGTTTGGTCCTCAATAATAAAGGATAAGTTTTTAGTAAGTTTTCCAGGCTCAGTTAAAAAAGCGTCCCCTGAATGTTCAAATTTTATTGAATAATTATAACCAAGGTCTTCTATTCTTTTATGAATCTCTTTTTCAATTTTTTGACTATCAAAATTATCATTATATCTAATGTTAAAATTAGCGGATGCTTCTTTTGGGATTACATTGGTGGCTGTATTACCAATATCAATTGATGTAATTTCAATATTAGATGGCTGAAAATGATTGGTTCCTTCGTCTAGACTTTTATCAATAATTTTTCCAATCAGTGTTATTAATTTTGGTATTGGATTATCTGCTAAATGAGGGTAAGCAACATGACCTTGTACTCCCTCTACCGTAATTGTTCCGTTAACACTTCCCCGCCTTCCTATTTTTATCATTTCGCCTAAGGTGTTTGGATTAGTTGGCTCCCCAACAATACAATCATTAAAAACGATATCATTATCTTCCATCCATTTTAGAATTTTTTTTGTACCATTTACTGCACAGCCTTCTTCATCCCCGGTAATTATAAAGCCTATCGATCCAGGGAAATCTGGATTTTCCTCAACAAATCTTTTTGTTGCAGAAATAAAAGAAGCGATAGCACCCTTCATATCTGCAGCACCGCGGCCAATAATTTCTTTATTAACTTCATTCCCCTCGAACGGATCAGAGGACCATTCATCAAGGTTACCAGTTGGAACAACATCTGTATGCCCTGCAAAACAAATTGTTGGGCCTGCATTTCCCATATGACTCCAAAGGTTTGTTATTGGGTCAGTACCCTCTTCTTCAAAATTGAGTATATTAGACTCGAAGCCAATTTCATTTAGCCAGTGTGATACTTGTTCTATAGCCCCATCATTTTCAGGAGTAATAGATCGACAACCGATAAGTTCTTTAGTTAAATCGACTGGGTTACCTGTTCCTATACTTTTCATCTTATCAATCTCTAAGTAGCTCATTAATTGAAGTTTTAGACCTTGTTTTCTCATCTACAGTTTTTACTATTACTGCACAGTATAGTGACGGTTTTGAATTATCACTATTGGGGGAGAAAGTTCCAGGAATAATAACAGAATAAGGAGGAACTTCTCCACGGATTATTTTTCCTGTTTCTCTATCAACTATAGGGGTCGATGCTGAAAGAAAAACACCCATTGATAAAACAGATCCTTCTTTTACAATCACACCTTCAGCAACCTCTGCCCTTGCTCCAATAAAGCAATTATCTTCAATAATAACCGGGTTAGCCTGGAGAGGTTCAAGAACTCCACCAATTCCTGCACCCCCTGAAATATGGCAATTTGAACCTATTTGTGCACATGACCCAATTGTTGCCCAGGTATCAACCATTGTACCAGAGCCAACATAAGCTCCAATATTAATAAAACTTGGCATTAATACACTTCCTTTTGCAACAAAAGAACCTTTTCTAACAATTGAACCAGGAACAGCCCTGAAACCAGATTTAACAAATTTTTCTTCATCCCACCCTAGAAACTTAGAATCTATTTTATCCCACCAATGGCTATCGCCAGAACTTCCTGAAATTAATTTCATATCATTTATACGGAAATAAAGAAGAATTGCTTTTTTTACCCATTGGTTAATAACCCAATTATTATTGATTTTTTCTGCAACCCTCAAATTTCCAGTATCTATATCTTCTATCGTTGAATCGATTGCTTTAATTATATCGCTGGGAGAGCTAGAGTTAATATTTTCAATATTCTCAAATGCGTTTTCTATTAATTCAATATTACCATTATTCATGTTTCACTCTTTATAATTTTAATTTATTTATCTAATTGTTATTTAGGAACTTTACCAAGTCGTCAATAACATAATCAGCAGGAACATCTTGGCCCCAAATATCTGCATATTTTTTGTCTTGAAAAATGTTATGCTTATTTGGTATTTCCCTTTTAATTAATACTGTTGTCATCCCTAATTTTTTTGCCGGTATTAAATTTCTTCCCATATCCTCAAACATAATTGAAGACTTTGGGTCAATATTTGTAGATTGGAAAAATAAATTATAGGTTTCAATATTAGGCTTCGGTATATAATTAGCTGATTTAATATCAAAAATAGATTCAAATAAATCGTCTAAACCTAATTTTTCTAATACATTTTCAGCATGGCGCTTTGTTCCGTTTGTGAAAATAAATTTAGGCCCAGAGAGATTAAGTATTACCTTCCTTAGATTTGGATCCGATTTTAGCGATTGTAAATCAATATCATGCACAACACGTAAAAACTCATCTGGATCAATATTATTATCTTTATCATTCATCAACCCAGCAAGGGTTGTTCCATATTCTAAAAAATGTTCTTTTTGGATATTGAAGGCATCATTACTATTAATATTGTAGTGGTTAGATATGAACGATGTCATTTTTTTGTCGATTTGACTAAAAATATCTTCCTCGGGGGCATATAATGTATTGTCTAGATCGAATACCCAAGTTTTGATTGAAGGAAGATTCATTTACATTTCCTAACGAACTAATGTTCCTGCGCCGTGGTCTGTAAAAAGCTCAAGTAAAACTGCATGCTTCACTCTACCATCAACAATAACTGCAGCCTCAACGCCATTATTAACGCTATCTAAGCATGTATTAATCTTTGGAATCATACCTCCCGAAACTTCTCCAGAAATAATCATTTCTTTTATCTTTTCTTCATTAACTTCCTCTACAAGGTTTTTATTGGAGTCGAGAACACCCTCAACATCGGTTAGAATAAGCAATCTCTTGGACTTTAATGAAGAAGCAATTGCGCCTGCCGCAGTATCAGCATTTATATTATATGTTTTTCCATCAACTCCTAACCCTAGAGGGGCAATAACAGGAATAAAATCATCATTAATTAGTGTTTCTATAATTTCATTATTTATTTTTTTAGGAAATCCAACGTAACCTAAATCAATTATTTTTTCGATATTAGATTCACCAGAATTTTTTTGCTTCGTTAATTTTTCAGCAATTATCATTGAGCCATCTTTGCCTGATACCCCTACAGCTTTACCACCCGCAGAATTAATTTTGGACGCTATATTTTTATTGATTCTTCCCGCAAGAACCATTTCAACAACCTCTAAGGTATTTTCATCCGTAATTCTCATACCAGACTCAAATTTTGTTTTAATTCCAAGTCTTTCAAGCATTGAGCCAATTTGGGGTCCGCCACCATGAACTATTACAGGCTTTAAACCGCTTTGCTTAAGGAAAACAATATC
Organism: Hyphomicrobiales bacterium; assembly: GCA_028339975.1. GTDB lineage: Bacteria > Pseudomonadota > Alphaproteobacteria > MED-G09 > MED-G09 > MED-G09. Next base: position 79,783 of record JAOLDG010000003.1, read on the forward strand.
ATTACAGAATGATTCTACTAAATCAGCATCAGCCATTGCATTACCGCCATACTTAATGACGATAATTGAGCCATTATATCTCTGCATGTAAGGAAGAGCACCTGTTAAAATATCGGCATTATTTAACCAATCTTTAACTGCCCCTTTATCTTTATCCATAATAATTTCTCATAAATTTCTATCTCTTATAGTCCAGTAATTATTAATCTACCAGAGAGGATATTGCATCTCTTAAGTCACGAAGTCCTATATCTTTATAGGATGAGGTGGAATAAACCACTGGATGCACAGCAACATGACTTTTTACAGAATCTTGTGTTTTAGAAATTTTTGTATTTTTATCTTTTATTTTATCTATTTTAGTTAAAATTATTTGATATGAAACTGCACAATTATCTAGCATAGACATTATTTCTTCGTCAGACGGTTTAATGTCATGGCGTGCATCAATTAATAAAAATACTCTTCTTAAATTTGATCTGTTTGATAAGTAATGTCGCGACAGTTCTGTCCATTCTGCAATTTTTGTTTTAGAGGCTTTAGCAAAGCCATATCCCGGCATATCAACAATTGTCATCATAGGTTTTTCATCACCGAAGGAAAAAAAGTTTAGTTCTTGAGTTCTTCCTGGTGTTTTAGATGTATGTGCTAATTTTGATCTTTTGGTTATGGCGTTTAATAAGCTAGATTTTCCAACATTTGATCGGCCTAGAAATGCTACCTCAGGAACAGATGAATGTTCTAAACCCTCAATCGATGCAACACCTTTAATGAAATTGCATTTATTCGCAAAAAGATTTTTTTTATTTTTTAAAGTCTTATTTTGTTTGGTAACACCTTTCATTTTTTTATCAATCGTTCGGATTTTCTTTTTTTCTAAAATTTTCAAAAAGAGCAATATCCATACCTTGTTTTTTCATAATATAAGCTTGTTGCATAATCGAAAGTAGACCATTCCAAGCCCAATATATTACAAGCCCTATTGGAAAATTAGCTGCAATAAATATCATAAAGATAGGCATCCAAGTGAAAAGAGTTTTTTGAATAGGGTCTGTTGGAGCAGGATTTAGTTTTGTTTGTAATAAGAAAGTTAACCCAAATAATAAATGGAAAACACCAATCATTAATATTTGAGGCGGTGTCCAGTTTATAATACCAAAGAGATTAAATACTGATAAAGGATCTGGTGCTGAGAGATCTCTTATCCAGCCAATAAATGGTGCATGACGCATTTCTATTGTTACTAGTAAAACATTATATAGTGCAAAAAATACTGGTATTTGTATAAAAACTGGAAGACACCCTGACAAAGGTTTTAATTCTTCTTTTTTATATAATGATTGCATTTCTTGGGCCATCCTTTGACGATCATCCCCATAAAGCTCTTTCATTTTAGCTATTTCTGGTTGGACTTTCCTCATCTTGGCCATTTGAACATAAGATCTATTAACAACGGGAAAGAATACTAATTTTATTAAAACTGTTAATAGAAGGATTGCTATCCCAAAATTACCAGTATAGGAAAAAAGGAAATCAAGAATATAGAATAGAGGTTTTGATATAAAATAAAACCAACCCCAATCAATAAGAAGATCAAAATTCGGTAAATCTTTATTATTGGAATAATTATCAATTATATCTACCTCTTTAGCACCTATAAAAATTAACCCACTTGATGAAAGCCTGGACCCTGGAGATGCGCTAATGGCTTCGCCTGTGTAGCCAATTCGATAAATACTTTCATCATTAGACTTGGACATCTTGAAGTGAGCTTTTTTTGCTCCTTCATCCAGTGAACTTATAGCTGTGGCCCAATATTTATCTCTTATACCAATCCAGCCAGAACTAAACTCTCTTCGAAATTCATTTTTCTCAATATCATCATAGTCTTGCTCCTCCAGCTCCTCATCAAACCAACCTGTTGGCCCTTCGTGAAGTAGCCCAAGCGCTTGATCAGTCGGGAGTTCTTGCCTGGATAGTTTACTGAATGGAAATAGCGTAATTAATCCTAAGGAGTTATTTTCAACCTCTTGTTTAAATGAGAACAAATAATCCTCATCAACTGAATAAGTCTGGATAAACTTTAGATCCTCTCCATTATCCCATGAAATTACCACAGGATTATTTGGTGATAGAATACTATTTTGAGATTCCAGCTTCCACAGAGAATTTTCGCTAGGAAGTAAAAAATTTGCACCTCTAGGGGCCAACCAACCTGCATTTACCCAGTAAGATGATTCATTGAATAGTTGAACATAATCACTATCTTGATCTGTAGTTGTATTAAATTTCTTTAAAAATATCTCATTAATTTTTGCCCCACATAGATCAATAGATCCTTCCAAGCTCTCATTTTCTATAATGATGGGATTGGGCGAGCATATATCTTTATTAACAACCTCAGTGAAGTTATTTTTATCATTTTCTTTCACGCTAAATTTTGGACTACTCTCAACGATATTAGTGGGGATAATTTGATCTTCTACAGGAAAAAGTATTTGCCAGCTGAACAAAATAATCATAGCTAAAACTATCGCAACTATATATCTCGAAGTATCATTCATTCGTTGACTCCTTAAATGCCTTTTCTAAATCAGACTTTATTACTTCCCATGGAAGTATGATTGTATTTTTTGTTGCAACAACAACATAGTCGTAACCATTTTTACCCAACTTGGGAAGCACTTCTTTAATAGCATGGCGAAGCCTTCTTTTGGCCTTGTTTCTATCCACCGCAATTCCAATTTTTTTTGTTGCAGTAATTCCATATCGAGGAATTCCGTCATCTCTTCTATTATATTTTTGTAAATGTAAACTTGAAGTTCTTGTATTGGATCCGGTTGATACACGAATATAATCTGAGCGTTTAGTTATTTTATCAGAAATGCACTCTTCTTTATTGGAGTCATTTTGATTTTTTTCAGATTTCATAACTTAAGCTGATAGAGATTTTCTACCTTTAGCTCTTCTGTTGGATAAGATATTTCTTCCACCAACGGTCTGTAATCTTGAACGAAAACCGTGACGCCTTTTTCTGACTAGATTGCTAGGCTGGAATGTTCTTTTCATAATATAACCTTATCATTGATACTTCAGGGATTTATAGAACCTATAAATAGTTAAGTCAAATCTCAGATTGAATAATTTTATTTTTTCTTAGTATTGAGATTATCCATATTTTTAATAGCTTTTGACATCTGTCTTTCTCTTGTGCCGTAATCATCAATTTTATTCAATATTTCTTCTGCTTTTTTTCTTAAATCATTCGTAGAATTACTAAATTTTTCAAATTCTTTTTTTAGCTTACCAAACTCATCCATTATTTCAGAAGCTCTATCATTAAATGATTCAACACGGAAATTCATTGAAACACTTATTAAGTAGGCTGCTAGTGAGTTTGGGCCTAGTAATAAGACTCTATAGTCTCTAAATAATTCTTCGCGGAGACTCATGGAGTCAATTAACTGAAGAAGACTTTCACTTGGTATGTACATAATACCAATATCAGATGTTTTGCCTGCTAAAATATATTTTTTTTGAATATCTTCTGCATCATTTTTAACGTGTCTTTCTATTTCCTTTTTTGCCGTATTGACTTGATCTCTATTACCATCAGATGATGCGCTAAGGTATCTATCATACAAGCCGGACGGAAATTTTGCATCAATTGGCTGTAGAAGACCGCCTGGAAGTATTAATACAAATTCAACTCTTTGCCCTGATCCTTCAACGATTTCTGCATTTTCTTTATATCGATTTTCTGGGAAAATATCCTGCATCATTGCCTGAAGTGACCATTCGCCAAACTGTCCAGCTCTCGTTCCTCCAGATAAATAATTTCGTAACTTCTGTAGGGGCTCTTGAAAGTCTTGAATTGTAATCCTGAGGTTTGACAATGCTTCTTCTTGTCGACTTAGAGATTCATTCTGGGTTTGCTGTTTTTTATCGTATTCTAGAAAAATATCTTTTGTATCAGATTTTTTATCATCGCTTTTTCTTGTATTTATTAAAATCATTAGAGCAATGATTAATAATATGATCAAAAAGAATAAAAATAAATAGTCCATATTTTTCCATAATTCATTTAATAATGGTGCGCCGGGAGAGATTCGAACTCCCGACCCCTTGATTCGTAGTCAAGTACTCTATCCAGCTGAGCTACCGGCGCATTTCCAATATTATAAACCAAAAATAACAAAGAAAGAATTATTCATATTTTTCTTTCCATGAGTTCATTCCAAGGATGCTCTTTGCTTCATAAACACCTCTAGCTATTGATCTTGAGCATACTCGAGCTCCCAATTCTCCAATAGTATTTATATCATTAAGGTTTAACTCTTTATTTAATGTACCCGTGCTTAGTACAAAAATTACATCACCGTCAACTGGCGAATGTATAGGCCTAATAGCACGAGACATTCCAGAATGAGACATAATGGCTATTCTCTTTGCTGCCTTAGAATCTAATTTAGCATTTGTAGCTACAACTCCTATCGTTGTATTTTGTCCCGGAAGAGTCTCTCGGGTTGCAGTGCCTGACAAAGGGTCATTCGGTGCATAATGTGGGACACCTTTGCCTCCAAACTCCGCTTTATCTTCATCAGTAGCTGCCCAAAATTGTCCTGTTTCGTTGTTAACTGTTGATCCATAGCTGTTAACAGCGAATAAGCCTCCAACCTGTATTCCATCATCTGTAATAAATGATGCACTCCCGAGCCCTCCTTTTAATGACCCTGCCTTGGAGCCATAGCCTGCTCCAAAATTTCCAAGCTCAATATTATCTGATATTTTGGAGGCAGCCTCTATTCCAAGATCTGAGTATGGAGGTTTCCCACCCCAGTCTTTATTACCACCGTTTGCGAGGTCATATAAAATTGCACCAGGTATCATAGGTACATTTTTAAATTTTGAGGATGGTCTGTACCCACGACCAGTTGCCCCTATATAATTTGCTACACTACTGGCAGCCTCTAATCCCCAAGTTGACCCGCCCGATAATACAATTGAATCAACTGAATCAACCAAATTATATGGATTTAATGCACCTACCTCCCTTGTTCCAGGTGCGCCACCTCTTACATCCGCCGACGCCAAGGAACCTTCTATAGGCGTGATAACTGTGCAGCCGGTTGCAACCTTTTCATTATGAGCGTTACCCACTAAGATTCCATCAACATCAGTTATTAAATTTTTTTTTCCTGAATTAATCATTATAAGGAAACTAAACAATGGTATTAAAATTGTATAGTATCTAAAAAATAATACTGTGGAGGGTTTATGAGATTTTTTATTTTATTTCTGTTTTCAATATTTATTGCCAGCCATAGTTATGGAAAAATATTAAAACCATCAAAGGGTATAATTGCTACTTCTAATTCTCATGCCTCAAAAGCAGCACACGATATTATAAAAAAAGGTGGTAATGCAATAGACGCTGCTGTCGCCATTCAATTAGTTTTATCCCTAACTGAACCACAAGCTACAGGCATTGGAGGCGGAGCTTTTATGCTCTATTGGGACGCTAAGAGTTCAAAGTTATTTTCTATTGATGGTCGTGAAACAGCTCCCTCTAAGGCAAGAGAGGATCTATTTTTAAATAAAGAAGGTGAAAAAATAAAATTTTATCCTGACGCTGTGGTTGGAGCTAAATCTGTTGGTGTTCCAGGAATAATAAGGTTACTGGAGGATACCCACAAAAAGTTTGGAAAGCTTGCGTGGAAAGAATTATTTGATTATGCAATAAGGCTATCAGAAGATGGATTTCCGGTTTCACCTGCACTTCACAATACATTGGGATATTTAAGTTATTTAAAAACAGTTGAACCTGCGGGATCAATTTATTATAGAAAAAATGCCGAAGGACAGAAAATACCAATTCCTATCGGTTCTATTTTAAAAAATCAAGAATATGCAGAAACACTTAAAAGAATAGCTTCCCTAGGTGCTGAAGAATTCTATGAAGGAAAAACTGCTCAACTAATAATAGAGTCTTTAAAAAAATCAGATGAAAATTCCTTAATGTCCTTAGATGACTTAAAAAATTACGAAGTAATATGGCGAGAACCGCTTTGTCAAATGTATCGATCTTATAATGTTTGCAGCATGCCCCCTCCATCATCAGGAGGTCTTACAATGTTCATGATGCTAAAAATTTTAGAAGAGTTTGATATTAAAAATTTAAAACCAGAATCGAAAGAAATGGTTCACCTGTATTCTGAGGCCAGCAGGATTGCATATGCTGATAGATCCTACTATATGGCTGACCCAGATTTTATAAATGTTCCTATAGATGGACTACTGGATGAAAAATATATCGACGAAAGAAGGCTCATAATCAATCAAAATAGAGCGGCAAAAGTAATTACTCACGGTAATCCGTCGGGGGCAGGAGATTTTGAAAAGAATATCGATATATCTAAGCCATCCACCAGTCACTTTGTTATTGTTGATGCTGAAGGTAATTCTGTTTCAATGACCTCAACTGTAGAAGGCCCTTTTGGGAGCCATTTGATGGCAGGAGGATTCATTCTTAATAACGAATTAACAGACTTTTCATTAATACCAGAAATTAATGGTAAAAAAGTAGCAAATAGAGTTGAGGGTAATAAAAGGCCTATGTCATCCATGACTCCAACTATTATTTTTAAAGATAATCAAGTCTATGCATTAACAGGATCACCCGGGGGTACCAGTATTATTAATTATGTTGCTAAATCGGTAATTGGCCTAATAGATTGGGGCTTGAATCCTGACGAGGTTGTTCAACTACCTCATTATATGAATAAAGGTAAATATACGGAACTGGAGAAGAATACAGTTTTAGAGAGCTTGCAGTATGAGTTAGAATCTATGGGTCACAAAACAAAAATTATGCGCAAAAGAAGTGGACTTCATATTGCGTTGAAAAAAAATAATGGGTTTATAGGTGGAGCTGACCCAAGACGAGAAGGGTTAGTTATTTCGATTGATTAGAATAAGGATTATCTTGGATGAATAAGAATTTATATCAAATTTTTTTTGATAGATTTTGTACTCTAGAAAATAATATTTGTTTTGATGTGCCGGGGCAAAAAAATTGGTCTTATAAAGACGTTGATATTTTGTCCTCTCTTTTTGTATCCTATCTTGACAGTATTGGCTTAAAGAAAGGCGATAGAATTATTTCTCAGACTGAGAAATCTGTAGCTTCAATAGGACTCTATTTAGCATGTCTGAGAATGGGAGTAATATTCACTCCACTGAATACATCTTATACTTTGTCTGAGGTCGAGTATTTTATTGGAAATATTGAACCAAAGTTATTTGTTTGTTCACCAGATAACTATCAGGCTACAAGTCCTATTTTTGAAAAGTACAGTGTTCCTAATCATCGGGCTTTAGGGTCTTCCGATGACGATCCATTTTTAAAAGAAATATTAGAATTAAAAGAAAATAATATTATTGAAAATTGTTCCGATGATGATACTGCTGCAATTTTATTTACCTCGGGGACTACGGGAAAATCGAAGGGGGCAATGATTACGCATGGAAATTTATCTTCTAATGCTTTTGCTTTAAAGGAGAGTTGGGATTTTACGGAGAATGACACTCTGTTACACGCTTTGCCAACTTTTCATGTTCATGGACTATTTGTTGCATTGCATACTGCTTTTTTAAGCGCTTCAAAAATTATTTTCTTAGAGAAATTTGATATTGCTGAAATTAATAAAAATCTAAAAAATTCTACTGTAATGATGGGTGTTCCAACGTTTTATAGCCGCTTAATTGGTGAAAAAGACCTTAATAAGGACCTTTATAAAAGAATGAGACTTTTTATCTCTGGATCGGCTCCTTTAACAGAAAAAACCTTTAATGAGTTCAAGAATAAAACAGGACATTCAATCCTGGAGCGATATGGAATGACTGAAACTGGAATGATTACATCAAACCCTCTTATTGGAGATAGATTAGAGGGAACTGTTGGCTTTCCTCTGCCGGATATTAAAATAAGAATTTCAAATAATAATAAAATCTTATCTCCAAATGAAAAGGGTATAGTGGAAGTTAAAGGACCAAATGTTTTTAAAGGTTACTGGAGAATGGAAAAAAAAACGAAAGAAGAATTTACTAATGATGGATTTTTTATAACTGGTGATATTGGTCAAATTGATAATAAAGGTCGTCTTACTTTATCAGGAAGGTCGGGTGATATGATTATTTCTGGAGGTTTTAATGTTTATCCGAAAGAAATAGAAATTATCTTGAATACCATTGATGGAATAAAAGAAAGTGCTGTAATTGGTGTTAAGCATGAAGATTTTGGAGAATGTCCCATTGCCATACTCGTTTCTGATAATTCTGATAATACTATAGAGAGTGATTTTATAAACTCCTTATTAAAAGAATCGCTTGCTAAATATAAAATTCCTAAATCTTATGTTTGGATTAACTCTTTACCCACCAATGCAATGGGTAAGGTTCAAAAAAAAGATTTACGTTTTAAATATGAAAAAATTTTATTAAACTAGAAAAAAATGAAGAGGAAAAAATGAGTAATACAGACAGAGCTTTAAAGTTTATAGAACATTGGAATAACCGAGATATTGAAGGAATTATGGGATCAATTACCACAGATTGCTTTTATCATAATATACCTATGGATCCCCAAAAAGGACATGATGAAATTAGAGCTTATCTTGAGCCATTTATTCAGATGGCCTCAAATATTGAGTGGATAGTTCATAATATTGCTGAAGATTCCAAAGGAACTGTTTTAACAGAAAGAACGGATCGCTTTGAGATAAACGGTCAGTGGATGGATATTCTAGTAATGGGGGTAATGGAATTTCAAGATGGATTAATTTCAAATTGGCGAGATTATTTCGATATGAAAGCCTATGAGCAAGAAACAGCAAGAGTTTTAGGTTAAATAAAAAACCCTTGAATATTCTAACAAAGAAAAATCTTTGTCCGAATTTCAAGGGTTTTCTTTTATTAAAAATAGAATTTCTTAACCAGCGTTAGTGTCTACTTTTTCATTCCAATCAATTTCATTCATCCATTCACTAAATGGTTTTAATTTAATCGGTATTTCTTTTAAAACTGGAGCCATATCAACCTTAAAAGGCTTGTAATCAGACTCATTTGTAAATCTGTAAAAATCAGACATAGACTCAATAAAGGCAGCCTCGTCAGCACCCTCTATTTCAGAATAGAAGATATCAAATAATCTCTTTGCAAAGTCCTTAAGTGGGAGCTTCTTATATTCTACTTTTTTCCCAAAACGTCCGGAAAGCATATCTGCCACTCTCTGAGGGACAAATGCTTCTTCTCCGCCTATTACTATTCTTCTTCCAATAAGATCATCCCTATCTATTGCCGCAATCATGAATTTAGCAACATCATCTAAGCAAATCCAATTAGCCTCTAAATCTGCATTGTGAGGGTATGTATATATATTATTTTCTAATATATCTTTTCTAGCCCAATCAGTTAATAAATTATCCATAAAAATAACTGGACGAAATGTAGTTGTAGGGACGCCAGCTTGCATAAGAGTATTGATCATTAATCTACTGGCATCGTACCCAGCTTGACCAACTTCTTCCTCATCATTGCCCCAGCAACAAGTATTAAAGATAATTCTTCTAACCCCAGCCTTCATTGCTGAAGTTCCTACAGTTGCGCAAAAATCAATACCTTTATGAGCCTCTTCAAAGGATGGTGCGGTAAAGAAGATTGTATCTGAGCCAAGGCAAGCCTCGTGTATTGAGTCAGGATCATTATAATCAGCTGAAACAATCTCTATTCCCTCAAAATGCTCCAACCGTTTACTTTCACGTGTTACAGCCCTAACCTTATAGCCTGCAAGTAATAATTGTTTTACCTGTGCAAGTCCGGGCCTACCTGATGCACTAAAAACTGTAACTAATTTCATTTTCTTCTCCTAGGTTATGTTTGAAAATATAAACAAATATTTCTAACTTGTAATCTTACTTCTTAGAATAATTAACCTTTAATATCAGAAACATTTCTAACAGGATTTACTCCATCCCAATTTTTTGATTCCTCATAGAGGAATGAGTAGAAGTTAGAAATATCATCAGTGTTTTCATAAATCTCATAGAAATGATTGATCTCATCTTTAGGGTCAAACCATGCAAATTTCATTCCATTTCTATGACCGGAATTGGCAGATAATACCTCACTACAACCTTGATTGTTTAAGAGTGACACCTCCTCATCAAAGTTAGGTGCAATCCATGCCACATGATGGATACCTGAACGATTACTGTTGTGAGGGGATTCGTTAATTTTATGATCACATATCAATTCAAGCATCATATTTTCTTTCCATCCATAGGCTGATGAATGATCAAATTCACACTCTTTTCCATTAACTAATGTATTAGATATCTTTATATGTTCGTTAACATAAAAGGGGCCAATATTAAATTTTTTAGACCAAATTTCAGCTGCTTTTCTAACATCATTTACAGCATATGCTATTTGAATTATGGGTCTTTTTGATTGGAACATTTTCTCTCTCTAAATTATTTTACAATAACTCTAGACAATTTTTTTTAACTAGGAAAGTATACTTTTAACAATAAAAATAAGGAAAAATATCATGTTGGACAATTCATTGGTAATTCGTAATGCGACCATTGTTGATGGAACTGGTTCTGAGCCCTTTGATGGGGACGTTGCTATAGAAAACGGTGTTATTACTGAAATTGGAAATATTAAGAAAAAGTATAGTAATGAAATAGATGCCAAGGGACTTATACTGGCACCTGGATTTATTGATATTCATACACATTTTGATCCACAGTTATGCTGGGACGGATACGCAACTCCTTCTATTGAGCATGGAGTAACCACTGTTGTTACGGGGAATTGCTCGCTCTCTCTTGCTCCCATACGAAATGGAGGAGAGAAAAAAATTATCTCTATGTTTCAGGTAATTGAGGATATTAAAAAGCCAACATTTGATGCTGCCGTTCCTTTTTCTTGGGAAACTTTTGGTGAATATCTCGATCATATAAAACCTAATCTTGGGATCAATGTAGGTGCTTTAGTAGGGCATTCAGCTATTAGATTATATGTCATGGGTGAAGATAGTCAAAAAAGAAAAGCCACGGATAAAGAAATAAAAGAAATGTCAGATATTGTTGAAGAAGCAATGGAGCAAGGCGCACTAGGCGTATCATCATCGTATGTGGATGTTGATGAAAATTTTGATCCTGTCCCAAGTCGATTCTCTTGTAAAAAAGAAAAAATTGAGTTAGCTCGTGCTGCTACAAAAACAGGTAGAGGAGTTTGGCAGGTAGTCCCTTATTTTATTGATATGAAAACACAATTGAGAAATATTGAAGAGTTGGGTGACATAAGTTTAGAGACTGGAATTATGTGTACCTTTCAACCAGTTTTATCAACACCAGACGCGCCAAAGGCCGAAAAAATAATGGCCGCTCTTCAAAAGGAGAGAGACAGGGGTGCAAAAGTTTTTGGGCAAACAATGCCACGTTGTTTTGATTTGAATATGAGGCTATCAGAAACGAGTATGTTACTTTTTGGGATGCCTACTTGGAAAGCAATTATGGACCTTTCCATTGAGGAAAGAAAGGAGTCCTTTGCTGATAAAGAAAAGCAAAAAATTTTAATAGAGGAGGCGAAGAATGCTCAGGGTATGAGTGCTGCGCTTCCCATGCTCAAAGTTGGAGAGGTCTATTCAACTCAGAATAAATTATATACAGGTAAATATTTAATTGAGATTGCTGAATCTGAAGGTAAGGAAATTGGTCAAGTAATACTTGATATTGCCCTAGAGGATGATCTAAAAACAGAATTTCAATTAGTAGATATTATAAATTCAGATAAAGAATCTGTATCATATTTAATTATGAATGAGCTTTGTCACTTTGGAGCATCAGATGCCGGAGCTCACATAACACAATTTTGCGGTACAGGTGACACGACTCATTTGTTAGAACATTATGTAAGAGAGACTAAAAAAATATCTTTAGAAACCGCTGTACATAGAATGACTCAAGAAGTAGCCAATGATTGGGGCCTTCATGACAGAGGTGTAATCGAAAATGGGAAAGCTGCAGATTTAGTCATATTCGATATTGATAAGGTTGGCATTTCCAAAGAAGCTTTTGTAAGTGATTTTCCAGGAGAGGCAAGCAGATACATGCGTTACTCAAAAGGCTATGAAACAGTGATTGTTAATGGATCTATAGTTTATACGAATAATGATTATACAGATATACGATCAGGAAAAATTGTATAAACTAATTGATTTTATAATTATTTCTTTATTAAATTAATATTCTGATAAACTAAAAAGGGGGTTTTTATGGATCAGATTCAAATAGACAAGATTAAAGATCTTATTGAGTATGAGAGACAGAGAAAAGCCCCGCCAAAGAACTTTCCTAAATTTCCGGACTTACCCGGAAAGCGTTATACTGATAAAGATTTTTTTGAATTAGAAAAAGAAAACCTATGGAAAAAAACATGGCTTCTGGCAGGCCATTTAGATGAAATTCCAAAAGTGGGAAGTTATAAGCTATGGGAAAAGACAGGCCAACCAGTAATTCTTGTTAGAAAAAGTGCGAAAGAAGTTAATGCTTTTTATAATATGTGTCGCCACAGAGGAGCTGCTATTGTCAGAGAAGAATATGGACAAGCAAAAAGCTTGGTGTGCGGATATCATGGCTGGAATTATAATTATGATGGTGACTTAATAGGCAAAAGAGATCCCCAAGACTTTGTCGATTTTGATGATAGCTGCAGAAGTCTTCATAAAATTAAAATTGAACTTTTAGGAAATCTAATTTTTGTAAATTTCGACCTAGACGCCATAAGTTTAAAAGAGAGCTTAGGCCCTATCTATGATGAGTTTAAAGAATTCCAGCTCGGATCTCTTCGTCTTGTTGACCAATATAGTTATGATGTTAAATGTAATTGGAAGATTGCAATGGAGGCTAATCTGGAGGTTTACCATGTTCAATCCATCCACCCCAAAACGGTTCACGTGGGTTTAGATTATAAAGGTAATGTTAATACTTTTTATCCTAATGGTCATGGTCGAATGATTGCACCTAGTAGGTCATATCCAGAATTACCAGTTTACGGAAGCACAAGTGACTCAGATCCAAATGCTACGAGCTATCATCCGGTTCCTCAATCTTCTAAAAGACTAGGGATCGATCCCACCGATAGTGACCCAAGACCTGAAATTGAAACTGCAGGTTATATTGCGAGAACCTGCACTCAGTCATATAATTTAATGCCAAATTTAGTAACACCAATGTCAGAAAGGGGATTTCCTATTTTAATGTGGTGGCCTAAGACCATTAATGAGTGTTCTTTTGATGTTATGTGGATTGCCCCCGATTGGGGCGAAGGCGAGCGACCACCAATCTGGGATTCTCAGATCAAAGCATTTAATGATGTTTTAGATGAAGATCTTCAATTTGGAGGGTGGATTCAAAAGGCAGTCGATTCTTATGCTTTCGATGGCGTTCCCTTGAGCTATCAAGAGGCAAGAATTTATCATTGGCATCAAGAGGCAGATAAAATTATAGGGCTAAATAAGATACCCCAGGATCTCCAGACTAATCAAGTTATGGGAGATGATTGGACTTATCCGAATGATATGGAAAATAGACTAAAGGAATACAATTCGAAATAAGACCTAAGCAATTAATTGAATTAATTGTATTATTCAAAAAACAGTCCACAAAAATTATATTTTTTATCTTTCCAAAATTCTTTAATGATGAAATAGTTCTAGTTGAGAATCTTTCTTAATAAGAATAGTAAAAAAAGATATAATAATTAATTTAATACGGAGATTAAAATGAAAAAATATTTATTAATGCCTATGTTTATGGCCTTATTTGCTTTTACAAAAGTTGATGCGGCACCATTAGATGCTTATTATTGTTTTTCAACTGAGGACCCTCAAGCGGTTGTTCAGAAATTTGATAATTTTTTAACAAGCGAAAATGCAAAAGGTCTTCCAACCATTAGATTATGGTCAATGTTATTAAATGGCGAGAGCCCAGAAACTCATTGTGTGGTATTTTCTCACCCTAGTGGAGATTCATTTGAGAAATCTGGACTTGTTTTTCAATCCCAAGAAGGACAAGATTTTTTACAAGACTTGTATTCAGTAAGTATAGATGGGCTAGAAGGTGCAGGAACTCCAATGCTTAATTTTGGTGATGTAGACTTTGAAGCGAATAAATATATAGCTCTATTTAATGTAAGAGTTAAAAACACAAAACGATATGGAGAAGTTTTTTCAGAGTTTATGAGTTCTGGAGGCCTGCCTGGTTCTGTGACGCTTTACCAAGATACCTTTACTGGTGAAGATAACAGAACTCATTATATTGTAATGTCTGGTCCTTCTGTTGATTCAATAAGGGATAGTATTTCTTCTAAGTTTGGCAGTCCAGAAGGCCAAAAATTTCAAAAGAATTCAAGTAAAGTTAGAAAATTACTTAGTACTAATCTGATGTTTCTTGTTAAGAGTTGGAACAACTAAATTCTAATTTTTTATTATTTAGTTACTTGAAGTTAGAATAAAGCCCGCTATATTTTGTAGCGGGTTTTTATTTTGGGGAGAAAAATGTCTGATCAATCTTTATGGCCAAGTAAGAATTATGCCTGGTTCTTAACTACGATTTTATTAATCAGCTATACAGTCTCATTTATTGATAGGGCTATGATTAATCTTCTTATCGATCCTATCCGAAGTGATTTAAAGCTAACTGATATTCAGATGGGACAAATATTGGGCCCAGGCTTTATGATTAGTTATATACTTTTCAGTCTTCCCATTGGAAGAATGGTGGATAAATTTAATAGAATTTTTGTTTTGATTGGCGGCATCCTTCTTTGGAGTATTGCGACTGCTGCCCATGGTTTTTCAAGTGATTATTATAGTTTATTTGTCTCCCGTGCAGGGGTTGGTGCCGGTGAAGCCGCTGTAACTCCAGCCTCGTGGTCTATTATTGCTGATTTATTTCGTCCTGAGGATAGAGCTTTCCCTATGAGCTTTTATCTTATGGGTCCCTACATTGGGCAAGGTTTAGCTCTTCTCTTTGGTGGATTGGTCATACAGCTTTATACAGTACCAGTTGAAATTCTTGGTTTTACTCTTCAGCCTTGGCAAATGATTTTTCTTCTTATTGCTATACCAGGATTTGTTTTATCTTTTGGTTTAGCCTTTTTGGCTGATCCCCAAAGAAAGGGCATCATTAATAAAGAAAAACAAAAGGATGAGTCTTTTGTTGATGTTATTGCCTACATTAAGAGTAAATTCTCTGCTTACTTTACTCTGATGGTTGCAGCATCTTTTATAGTTGTTCTTCTTTACACCTTTCAGGCGTGGGTTCCGACCTACATAGCGAGAGTCCATGGCTGGGATTTATCAAGGGTAGGATATCTCTTTGGTATTGTGACCTTAATATCAGGTTCCTTAGGCGTCCTCTCAGGACCAGTTCTGGAAAGGTTTTTAGACAGAAGAGGTTTTAAGAATTCAACTCATGCAGTTTTTCTTATTTCAGCATCAACCTTGGCAGTTATTCCGCCTTTAACATTTTTATTCGTCACTGAAGATTTCATTCTTCCAGGAATGTTTGTGATAAGTTTTTTTATTACTCTTCCTATGGCTTGTTTTGCCTCTGGATTACAAAAGATGACTCCTCAAAACTACAGGGGTTCTATCTCAGGTCTTTATGTATTCATAATGAATATTGTTGGCTTAAGTCTTGGGCCAACAGTGGTTCCTTTTTTTACAAGTGTTATTTTCCAAGATGATATGTCCATCAATCTGGCGCTAAGTTATACATTTTTAATTTTTGGCCCAATATCTTTTGCAATTTTCTTTTTAGGAAGAAAGTCACTTAACAAAGCGTTGCTTGATAACCAATAATATAATGGATTTTAGTAGGTTTGGTGGAGCCAGACGGGATCGAACCGACGACCTCCTGGTTGCAAACCAGGCGCTCTCCCAACTGAGCTATGGCCCCACTGATAAACTCTTATAGGGCAAGAGAGAAAATACCTCAACAGGAAATATTAATTAATGGTGTAAATCTTTTGTGTAGCCAGATATTGTTTTTGTAGTGAGGCTTTTAGGAATTTCTTTTGATGTTTTAAAGGTCTTTAAGAAATAATCAGCCAATAGATTTGTTATGCCCCAGTTATAATTTTCATTATGAAAATGATGCTGCATGTGCGCTTCTTTTAGATTTCTTCCTATACTGGTTATGGGTTTATATTGCTTTGAGTGATGAGCCAAATGAACCCACTCATAGAAAAGGTAATATAAGAAAGTAGAAAAAATTGGAACGAGAGCATTTAGAAAGCTCAGGCAAAGGAACGAATAAAATATATAAGTTTGAACAAATAAAGATACGATTGCAAGCGAGGGAGCAAATTGTAGGCTTATGTTATCTGGTTCCGCATGATGCCCATGGTGAAGTTTGATCTGAAATTTTTTTATCCATCCATCCTGCGTTGTTAGTTCTTTATGAAGAATAAATTTATGAGCATACCACTCATAAAAAGGAGCAAAAATAATTGCTAAAAACATTAGAGGCCATTTACTCCAAAGCTCAAAATAATTAACAAGCCAACCTGAAAGAATTGCAAACACAATCAGAAATCTAATTGTGCTGTGCTTGAAGAAAATTTGAAAAATATTAAGCAATTAAATTCTTTTTGTTATTAGTCCCTCAAAAAAACAGGTACGTTTTTTGAGGATTCGGTTTCTGAAAAATAGTATCCCTCTATATTAAAATTTATGAGGTCTTCTTCCTTTTTAATTTTATTTCTTAGTATCCATGATGCCATTAAACCCCTGGCTTTTTTTGCATAGAAACTTATAATTTTATACTTCCCTTTTGAGAGATCTTTGAATGCTGGCGATATAATATTTGCACTCTTTTCTAAGCTCTTCACGGAATTAAAGTATTCGTTAGAAGCTAGGTTTAAAATAGTATTTGATTTAATTAACTCAAGATCTTTTAAAATTTGATTTGCTATATCATCACTCCAAAACTCATAGAGATTCTTAGTATTTGATATTTTCAATTTTGTTCCCATCTCTAAACGGTAGGGCTCTATTATATCAAGCGGCCTCAATACACCATATAAACCTGATAATAGCCTCAAGTGGTTTTGACAATAATCCAAATCTTTTTTTTTGAACTCTTCAACATTAAGACCTTGGTAAACATCACCCTTAAAAACAAAAATAGCTTGTTTTGAACTTGCCGATTCCTTTCTTGAACCTTTCCATGATTTGTATCTATCACTATTTAGTAGGGCTAGTTTTTCACTAATATTCATTAAATTTGAAATTTCCTCTGGTTTTTTATTTTTGAGGTTTTTTATCAAATTCTTTGATTTCGAAAGAAAATAAGGTGAACTAAAGGAGGGACCTTTAATTTTTGTTTCATAATCCAATGTTTTGGCAGGCGAAAGCAATATAATCATAATTGTATTATCTCAATCTAATTTATTTTATTCAATAGGTAATTTTAAAAATAAATAATTTATATATTGTCTGTTTAATTTCCTTTCAAAAATTCACTTATTAACCCTATGTATTTTAATTCCATCAACATACCTTTACGATAAGCATTAATAACTATATTAAGTAGTAAATTAATTAAAAATACTATATAACAAATAAAAAAATTATGTAATTAACAAATAATTAACAAAAAAATTTCTGGGGAGGAATTTATGACAAAATTATTCAATCTTTCATTAATCGCTTTTGCTTTAATCTTTGTATTAAATGCAGGAACAACATCAGCTCAAGAAGCATCAGCTCAAGAAGCTGAAACCCCTTCAAGTCGACTTAGTATTGAAGAGATTGTTGTTACTGGAACAAAAAGAGATATTTCTCAACAAGATGTTCCGATTGCTGTATCAACCATAACGGCAAAGCAACTTGATAATACTTTTCGAAGCGATGTTTTTGCTTTGGGGCAATTAGCTCCAAATGTAACTTTAACGCCTCAAAATGGCTTTAACGCTATAGCTGGTGGTATGAGAGGTACTGGATTTAATTCTATTTTGGTCACTAAAGATCCTTCTGTAGGTATGGTCGTTGATGATTTTGCATTTAATCACGTTCAGTCTCAGGCAATTGAAATGTTTGATATAGAACAAGTTGAAATCTTTCGTGGTCCTCAGGGAACATTATTCGGAAAAAATACAACTGGCGGCGCGATTAGTTTTACAACAAAAAAACCTGTTTTAGGCGAAACATTCTTTGATGTTGCGGCAACATATGGCCAATACAGCACAAATGATGCTGCTATAGAAAAGTTTAACGCAGCTGTAAATTTCCCAATTGGTGACAAAATGGCTGTTAGGATATCTGTTATTCAAGATCAAGAAGAGGGCTATTACACAAATGATAAACCTTCTGGAAACATTATCTCTATTGGAGGTCCTGGTTCTAATGCTCTTTATAGTCAAGGTGGTCAAATTAATGATAAAGGAACAACACAAAATGCTGATGGTACTTTCACGTCAGTAGGTAATGGTGGAAAAATAGGCGGCAAAGATGTAACTGCAGCTAAAATCAAGATTCGATGGGAACCTAGTGATTTTTATCGTGCAGACTTTACTTATGAATATTTAGATGATGCAAGTGATGCGGTGGCAACTTCAAATGATACACCTGGCGGAGGAGCAGAAGCTTATTTATTCCCTATTCTTGGCTTTCCGGGATATCAAGATGGACCCACACCTGGTAATCCTTTTAGTTCAGGTGAGTCTCAAACTTGTAATACCTTTACATGTATTGGAAGAGGTCATGCTGTTGAAGCGGAAGGCATTTATTTAACTCAAACATTTAATTTTGATAAATATACCTTAAAATCTATTACTGGTTTCCGTGATCAAGACGAAATTCTTAATAGTACATATGTGGGCGAAGCTTTTACATCTTTATATGATGCATCTAGAAATACCAAAAGAGAGCAGACCCAACAAGAATTTAGACTTACTTCTAACTTTGATGGTGCCTTTAATTTTGTAGCTGGAGCCGCATATTATGAAGATAATTTAGAGTTTGTTGTTTTTGGTAATCTTGGATTTGTAGACCTTATATCGCCTGCTGGTACATCAGGTGCTTTACAATTTGCAAATGTTGCTGAAATTCAAGCATCTGCGCAAGACAGAGAAACTACGGCTTTTTATATTGACGCTACATATGATATCAGCGACCAGTTAAAACTAACTGTTGGAGCTCGTCATACTGAGGATGAGAAAAGCTTTTCACGTCAACAATATGCTGCTGATGGTGCCAGTTTTGCATTAATATTCACTCCTGATCAATATCTTGGTCCATGGACTAATCCCCTTCCTAAAGAAGGTTTTGGTGTAAATATCAATGATAGCAAAGACTTTGAAGGTGATACATGGCGTGTTGTTTTAGATTATCAATTAGATGATGACACAATGATTTATGGAAGTATTGCAACAGGTTTTGTTTCTGGTGGATTTACCGAAACTTGTGGCTCAACCTTTACATGTAAACCATATAACGATGAAGAAAATATCAATATTGAGTTTGGATTTAAGGCTGATAGAATGGACGGTAGACTTAGAATTAATGGAGCCATCTTCCAAACTGAATATGAAAATCTACAGAGAGATTCTGTAAAAATTCGTTTAGTTGGAGATACTCAGTTTCAAGAGACTGCTTCAGTTAATGAAGGTGAATCAACAGCTACTGGATTTGAAGTTGAAGTTCAGTATCTAGCAACTGAAAACCTTCGTATTGATGGCTTTCTTGGATTGCTAGATCATGAATATGATGAGTATTCACCCGGTCTTGATGCAGGAACTCTAACTGTTGGTGCACCATCTGGTGTTACAATCAATCCTGATTTATCTGGCTTGAATGTTCCGTTTTCTCCTGAAACTACAGCAGGTCTTTCTTTGACTTATTTTCAAGATCTTCAATCAGGTGGAACAATTACTTATAATGCAAGCATGAATCACCGTAGTGAGATGGAAATAAACCCACTTCCTGCTAATGCAACTGGCGGTACAGCCGAAAATCCTGTGATTATGCAAAAAAGAAATTCACAAGCTGAAGAACGTACCTTGGTAAATGGATTTATTACTTGGGATGTGAATGAAACTGTTTCTCTAACTCTTTGGGGTAATAACCTCACAGATGAAACTTTCAGAATATCTGCAAATCCTGTTGGAACGCTATGGAATTTTGTTCGCCATGGAGCACCAAGATCTATAGGAGTGAAGGCTGAATTTAACTTTTAATTAAAAGTTTTATAATTTAAAGAACCCCGCTCGTTGAGTGGGGTTTTTTTTATTAAAATATATTTAATTATGGTATTCCAAAACCTTTAACAAGAAGTATAGATTTTTCTATTTTTTAAAAAGCTATTTTTATTCGAGCTTTAAAAGTCTTTTCCTCGATCCTTTTGGTTTATAACGGAACTAGAATTTTTACGGGTTATTTTTTATATTTTTCTATAAATTTATCAATAGTTTGATGAAAGTGTCTAACTCTTATTTCTTGTTCACAGAGTATTCCTCCCTTAAAGCTATCTGATTTTGAGCCCCATTGTATTGTTTCCATATTAGAGCCGTCTTGCGCCAAAACATTATTAAAGATAGAAGGAAAAGTTCCTTCAAAAGCTTCATCGTAAAGCTCAGGTCCATTACCCTTATATATCTTATGAGGTCTGCGAGGAGGTAACTCATTATTATCAGTATTGTTTATGAGAATAAAAAAATCATAATAACATTTATCTGGATCAGTTGGATGTGGCCTATACCTGAAGACATTTCCAGCTTCCGGTTTATTGGTGAAAACAGCGCTTGGAAAGAAAAAATAATGATATTGATGAACAAGTTGTTCATCATTCATATTTTTATAGTACTCTATATCATTTTCTTCAGCTCTTCTCTTTTTTATATAATAAAGGTGTAAATCTTTTGCAACGCCCTTATAGCCTTCATCAATATCCTGCATTTTACCAACTGAGCGATCACCCATCATTTCTGATCTTAGGGGTGTAAAAGTATCTCTATCTTCGACAACTTCACTAACAGTTTCATTGAAATTGATCATACGTGAATGATTGCCAGAAATTTCAATAGGTACATCATGACCTTCTCCAAATTGAATCATGTCTGGGTGAAGAGCTGTAAAATGATAGCTTTCATTAAATGCATCAACAGCATGCTTCCAATTACCTCCCCATTCAAATGTTTGATAATCAATAAGAGCCCAATTCTCAAAATCATAGCTCTCTAGGTGCTTACCATAATCCGATAAATAATCTTTAAGAGGTATACAGTTTGGATCCATATTAAGCCAAAGCCAACCTCCCCATGTATCGATTTTGACCTCTTGCAATCCAAGTTCATCACTAGGAACGCCATTTTCAAATTGCTTATATAATTCTGGAGCAAAAACAGAGTTTAATGTTCCGTCATTATTCCACTTCCATCCGTGAAAGGGGCATGAGAAAGCATCAAGTTCTCCAGATTCAAGGGTGCAGAGTTTATTCCCCCTATGTTGACATACATTATAAAAGGCCCTTATTTTACTATCATTGCCACGAACAATTATAAATGACTCCTTACCAATTGAATGTGTAATAAAAGATCCATCAAATTCTAATTCAGACTCCCTATGAACTACTTGCCATGTTTTAGTCCATACCGAATCCCATTCTTTTTGCATAAATTCTTTTGAATAAAACCTTCTACCATCTAATTTCTCATGACCTAAATCTGGTATTGGCTTTCTTGGAATAAATGGATCTGCTTTAAACTCTCTTTTTGTTGGATTCTCTCTTTCAATAAAATCTTTTTCTATTTTTGCCATTTTTTACTTCTCTAAATTTACTACCCAATTAACATTCATATCTGATTAACTGTCAATATAGCTTTTTACATTTGATACGCATCTTAGCGGATAGTCAAAATTCTTCTCATCCGTGCGGACGAACTTACCAAGAAAAATTGAAATTTTCTTATCTTTAGATATCATTATAAAGAATATTAAATAATAATGATCCCTAGGCTAAAGAATTTTTTTGTCCTTGGCTTATTTTTTGAGGAGCTCCAAATGGTAAAAATTAAACCACATCACGTTCATTTAATATGTAATGCCAAGTACCATGATACAGACTTTGCTCGTTCTGAGCTGGTAAAGCTTTTCTCTGAGCATGATGACTTAGGGGTTTCAATATCTCAAGATTATAGTGATTTCTATAAATATAAGGACTCAGATTTATTAATAACATATACTTGTGATCTTTCTCCGGCTCAAGAGGAGGTCGATGTTCTTCGATCATTCTTAAATGAAGGAGGAAAATGGTTCGGACTTCATGGAACAAATGCCCTTATTGAATTTGTTGGAGAAATGCATATTGTTGATGGAATTGAAGTCCCTGGAAAAACTGACACTCCTAATAAAAATCCTGAACTAATGGAGTTATTAGGAAGTCGATTTGTCGCCCATCCCTCTAATATGATAATCAATGTTAATGTTGTTGATAAGGATCATCCAATCACAAAAGATCTTAATGACTTCGAAATTTTTGAAGAACCATATTATTGCGAATTTTCTGAAGGCATTAATGTCCTTTTAGAGTCTCGCTATACTGATAGTGCAGATTCTTATGTTAATTCATCATGGGAAGATGATTCCCCAAGACCACAAATGTATTTACATGATGTAGGAAAGGGGAGTGTTTTATATCTTATGTTTGGCCACTGCAGGGGCAAGTATGATATGAGGCCGTTTATGGATGAGTGCCCAGTTGACAAAGGTGGTTGGGATAGCGACATTTTTTATGAATTACTAAGGCGAGGTATAAGGTGGGGCATCAATAAGATTTGATAAAATTTATGAAATTATTTTATGATTTTAACTATCTTTCTTAGATTTAAAATTAATAGAAATGAGATCAATTTTTAATATTAGATAAATACACCCTATTATATTTCCAAATAATAGCTGAAGAATAATAACTGGTAGTGATACTTTTATATTCTTCTCAGTTAAGTATATTAATACCGATATAACAATAAATCCTAGATATAAATCTGTAGTTACTGCAAAAATCCAAGGATTATTTATATCTGGCTGGTAGAAGAATGCAAAATTAAAACCATCACTCATTATTGCCTGCGACGTAAAATAAAGCACCGTCAGTAAGCCAACAACAAGAATAACTTGTATAAACTTATTTATCATATTTTATTGTCCTGATATTATTAGTCTATCATAAGTGAGGATGAAGGTATTTTCAAACATAAACCCCTCTCACTAATATGATAATACATTTTAGTAGACCTCAATTAGCCCCTGATCAATCTTGGTATATAAAATAATTAAGTGTAATTTTTAGCCTAGAAAAAAATAAGCTTGTTTCCTTTAAAATTAAATGTACAATTTTTAATGGAGTAAAATTTGCCAGAAAATTATCACATAAATGAAAAAACTAATTATTTTAAAAACTTAAGATGGAAGGATTTATCGCTTTATAAAAAATCTGCAATCGCAGATGCGATTTTGAATATTTCACTTTTGTCAAAAAATTTTCATAGGAGTGTCCGTGATGAAGGTGTTATCAATGAAAGTATTTTTCATGAACTAGAGGATAGCTTTTTTAAGGCACAACCCGAGAGAGATGAAATTAGCTCAATGATTATAATTAAAATGACCTTACAGTTGTTTGAAGTGTCACCCTGGTTAAATCTTAATCAAATTATTTATTACCTAAAATCTAAGGGTGGAAGGTTTACTTCATTAAGTAGGGATACTTTTGAGAGAAGAGTATCATCCCTATGTAATGGCGGAGAGCTTGAAAAAACTAAATTAAAATCTCTACCTAATAGTGAAATCAAAAAAATATCATTTAATAAGACCTTCAAGTACGTTTATAGAATATCACCAAAGGCTAATAAAATTTATGAGATGGGGAACTATAATGTAGAAAAGGCAGCACCCCTAGATAAGTTCTTGAACTCAATCATCAGTATCATTCAACTTCTCCCTGAGGATGCAAAGAAAACAATCATTAAAAGTATTGATAAAGAATAATTTTATTCATTAGAGTAATTGATACTCACACTTGCGGATCAACTTGTAAACCTAGCTATACATACTCTTATCATCATCATATGCTGTTTTATATATTATATGCGAGGAATTCAATGAATCATAAATTTTTAAGAACTTATTTTAGTGTGCCTTTGTTAGTCCTAACAGTCACTTTTTTATCGTTTTCTTCTTATGCAGATGAAAATGCTATTAATTCAGATGAATCGGCCAAGCAAGAAGTAGAAGAAATACTTGTTACAGCAAATAGAACTGAACAATCAATTAGTGATGTTGCGCAAGCTGTTCAAGCATTATCTGGTGATGATCTTCAGGACTTGCAAATCACTGATTTTGAACAAATGATCAATCTTATTCCTGGAGCTGTCCAGAACTCTACTATCAGTCAGGGTAGTAATGTTTATTCTATGAGAGGTGTAGCTGCATCAGAAACTGATGGCGATGCTACCGTTGGATACTATCTTGATAATTTTGCTTTTTCTATTCCTGGCCGCCCCTTTGCACCTGTTACAGATATTTATGATACTGAAAGAGTTGAGGTTCTTAGAGGGCCTTCAGGAACCTTATATGGTTTAGGTTCTTTAGGTGGTACAATAAAAGTTATTACAAAAGACCCAGTTATTGGAGAGTTTGAAGGATCTTTTAAAGCAACTCTTGCTGATATAGACGACGGGGACAGTAGTCATACAGGCGATCTTATGATTAACATTCCATTAACTGAAAATGCAGCCTTAAGAGGTGTATTGAGCATTAAGGATATTGGGGGGTGGGCTGAAATTCTTCCTACAAATCAAACAAATGGTAATCCTTACGATGGCATTACTGGGCGTTTAAAACTATTGGTAGAACCTACTGAAAATTTAAGCATTAAGTTAACTTATTGGTACCAAGATTCTGAACAGGATTTTGCTAATAGATTAACTTATCCAAGCCCACCTGCAATTGACAATACCTTTGGCGAAACATATTCCGACTTTACTATCTATATAGCAGATATTGAATACGACTTGGGTTTTGCTACACTTCAAAGCACTACCGGCTATATGGAAAATACTATTATATCTAATAATGGTGGCTTTATTCCAGGAATTGGCGATTTTAGTTCTTTATGGCCTTTAGAATCAGAAAACTTTAATGAAGATCTGCGCCTTACTTCAAATAGTGAAGGATCTTGGAATTGGATTGTCGGCTTCTTTTATCAGGATGGTGAAACATTTGGTGGTCAAGACGTTTTATTACCAGATTTTGGCTTTAATTCTATCAATGCCTCAAATTTACTGAAGAGTGAATCTTGGGCTTTTTATGGAGAAGCAAATCATACATCTGACGATGAAAAGTGGGTTGTAACGATTGGTGGAAGATATTATGAAGAAAAGAGAACTTTTGTTGAAAACAGTGCTGTTGAATTGCTGCCTTTAATAACTGGAGCTCCTGAACCTATTATAACAAATACAGTTGGCGTCGATAGCGCGACCAATGATACATTTAACCCAAGATTAAATATTGCTTATCACCCTACTGATAATTCAATGGTTTATTTTGAAGCTGCGAAAGGTTTTAGAAGTGGTTCTATTACATCCAAATCCATTATGACTGCATCAAATGCAACTTTGGGCGGTACAGATTATGATAATTCATCTGAACCAGATACGCTTTGGAATTATACAGTTGGAGGAAAGTGGGACTTTGGATCTGTTAGTATTGATGTTTCTGCATTTTTCTATGACTGGTCTGATGCGCAAGTTGAAGTATCACCAGCCCTTCAATCTATTGTAATACCTGTGGCTGATATTGAGGGTAGAGGTATAGATGTAACTATTGCATGGGATACCCCCATTGAAGGACTCTCTTTATACATAGCAGCAAATACAAATGAGATTGAGCTTGATAATGTTGATGAAGCTATTATTACTAAAAATCCATTTATGGCAAACGGCTCTCAGTTACCAGGAACTTCAAAAAGTACTTATTCCGTTATTGCTAATTATGCTAGGTCTTTGGACAATGGAATGATCTTAGATGTTAATGCTGTTTATAGCGCACGCGATGGAATTCAAAGTGTATTTGATGGACGAATAGCTCCGTCAGTAGAATTATTGAATGCAAGTATTGGCATTGCTAGAGATAGTTGGAAGTTGGGGCTTTTTGGACGAAACTTAACACAAGAAGAAGGCCCTTCAAACATGGTGGGTGGCCAGCATTCTATTCCATTCCCAAGAACTCTTGGAATTTCCTTTGATAAAAACTTCTAGAGGTTAGAAAAAGACTATGGGCCAAGTTGAAGATATTGATGGTGAATTAATTAAACTAGAAATTTCTAAACTTGGCCTAGAGTCAAATATTCTTGAACTTGAAGAGTTTGGCTTAACTATAATTCAACCAGATAGTCCCGAGCAAATTTCTTTTGCAGAACAATTAAAACAAAAACTTTTAATTATAGCTGAAAAAAAATTAGAGCTGGATTTTTCCATTAAAGATTCCGATGTAAATTTTCAGCATAATCAATATTATCTCTATCACCTTCTTTTTGAGGATAAAATATTTCAAGAGGCTGTGTGTTATCCAAAAACTTTAGCTGTTGTTAGATATCTACTTGGTAAAAGCTGCCTCCTTTATAATTGTGTGGCCCAGGTTAAAACAAAAGGTGATAGTCCATTTCAACTTCATTGTGATAACTTTATGCAACCGCCCCCACTTCCAGAGTATGCCCAGCATGCCAACGCAACCTGGGCATTAACAGACTATTCTGAGAAGGATGGAGGTTTATGCTATGTGCCTGGGAGCCATAAACTTTGCCGTCAACCAAAAGACAATGAGGGAATAGAACTTGCTAAAGCCGTTGAAGCAAAGGCTGGTTCACTGATTATATGGCATGGAAATACTTGGCATACTGGATTACCAAAAAAAACTGATAATTACAGGGTTAATCTTATTAATACTTTCTGTAGAAAATACATAAGACCACAGGAAAATTACTCAAGTCTTGTTACCCCTGAGGTTTTAAAGGATTGCTCGGATGATTTTTCTTTATTGATGGGGGCAGAATATCCTTTTGATTGGAGCTCTCACAATGAAGCTAACCTATTATTAGAGAGTCGATGGCAGCACATATGGCCAACCTCATATTCAAAATTTTCATAAGGGTTTAAATGTAATGATAATATTTAAGGAGCTAAATATTTATTTTATCTGCAATATAGATTACCGCTATATCGATTATTCTTTAACTGAATTATGATATCTCTTTATTAAAGATAAAGGCTTTTATGCTTCAATACTTTAAGACTTCACCAATATATGAATATAAGGATTTGCTATGAAAATGTATGATTATCCGGCACCAAATGCTCAAAAAGTTAGAATATTTGCACATGAAAAAGATATTCAAATTGAATACATCCCAGTTGATTTAATTAATCATGCTTTAAGAACTCCCGAAATGTTAAAAAAAAATCCTTTGGGAACAGTTCCTTTTTTAGAATTACTTGATGGTGAGGTTATAAGAGAATCGCGAGCAATTATAGAGTACTTGGAGGGAAGTAATCCGTATCCGAATATGCTAGGGGAAAGCCCTCTAGACAAAGCAAGGATTCAAGAAATAGACAGGTTAGTTGAGTTAGGCTTAATGATCGAGTTGGGTCACCATGTTCATAATATCTCTCCCTTTTTCGCGGACAAAGGTCCACAATCAAGTGAGGCTTCAGAGATGGCCTTAAATTGCTATAAAAAAAATTTAAAGATCTTAGAGGGGCTTATTTCAGGAGATGAATTTATTATTTTTTCTAGGCCGACTGTTGCAGACTGTACTCTTTTTTCTACCTTTACTTTCGCCGAGAGTATCGGTGTAAAAATTCAAGATGATTTTAAAAAATTAATGTCATGGTATAAAAAATTTGGAAGGAGGAAAAGTGCAAAAGCCTAAAAAAAATAATGAAATGTTCTCCAAAGTATTAAAGAATAGACCAAAGCCTTATTTTCAGGAAATCATAAGCAAGGATCATCTTACGCCTCCTTCAGTATTAAGGGAGGAGTCATGTTCCTATGTGGGTAGCGATGATGTAGATAGGGAGCGTTATTTTAGTAAAAAATTTCATAATCTTGAGCTTGAAAATATCTGGAATAAGGTTTGGCAATTTGCTTGCCGTGAGGAAGATATCCCCCTTCCAGGTGATTATTATGTTTATGATATAGTTGATCAGTCAATACTAATTGTAAGGACTGAAGATGGAACTATTAAGGCTTATTATAATTCCTGCTTGCACAGAGGGACACAGCTTAAGCCATCAAATACTTGCGGTTTTTCTAAAATTTTAAAATGCCCATTCCACGGGTGGTCATGGTCTCTCGATGGAAAATTAAAAAATATTCCATCGGACTGGGATTTTCCTCATGTTAGTCATCAAGAATTTAAACTCCCGGAAGTGAAGTCAGATATTTGGGGTGGCTTTATATTCATTAATCTTGATAAAAACTCAAATTCTTTAAAAGATTTCTTATCGGTATTGCCTGAGCATTTTAAAGATTGGGATATGGGTAAAAGAAGCAAGGCTGCGCATGTTGCAAAAATAGTGCCTTGTAATTGGAAATTTGCTATCGAAGCTTTTTTAGAGGGTTATCACGTCAGCGAGACCCATCCTCAAGCCCTTCCATATACTGGGGATACAAATTGCCAATATGATCATTGGGGTCCTCACATTAGTAGAATGATGTCCGGCCTTGGCACTCCTAGCCCCACCTTAAAAAATAAAAAAATAGATGATGCTGATGTAATTGAGAGCATGCAAGATTTAGTTTCTTATTTAGATGGAGGTTCTGATAAAAAAAATATTCATAGAAATGAAAAGCCACGAGATTTTCTTTCTAATTCTATGAGGGAAATACTCACATCTTCCACCGGCGTAGACCATGAAAAATTTTCTACATCAGAGATTATTGATGCAATTCAATACTTTGTTTTTCCAAACTTTATTCCTTGGGCAGGCTACGGTGTTCCGATTGTTTATAGATTTAGACCAAACGGACATAATCCAGATACCTCTATATTTGAGGTTATTTTGCTTTATGAAAATAATGACGAAAAAAAGGAAACTGACCCAGGTATTAATTGGCTAGAAGAGGGCGATAGCTGGACAAAAGCTGAAGAGCTTGGGGGTCTAGGGGCTCTTTTTGATCAAGATGAGGCAGCATTCCGATCCGGCCAGCTGGGACTCAAGGCCAGTAATAAAAAAGGTTCTACTTTTTCTCTTTATCAAGAAAGTAGAATTCGTCATTTTCATAAAACTATTGATATGTATATGTCTCTTTAAATTAAAGTTTTTAATAAAGTTTAAATTTAAATTTTTATTTTATCAAAAGTGTTCTTAATATTTTTTTATCTTACATACTCAATAAACCAAAAAAAGGTCCAAGTTATTGAAAACTGTAATAAAGTTAAATTTAGGTTTTTTATAAAGTTTAAATATGATAAGAATTTTAAGGTTAAAAAAGGAGAATTTAAGTTAAAATTTTTAGATTAAAAAATTCAACTAAATATTCTACTAAACAAATGTCTATCCAAAATAAAAATAAACTCGTTACGATTTCTACTTTAGGAAAACTAAAGAAAGCTAAAGAGAAATTTAGTTGTTTAACAGCTTATGAATCTACTTTAGCTCAAAGAATTAGTGAAGCTGGCGTAGAGGTTATTCTTGTTGGTGACAGTTTGGGTATGGTTATCCAAGGCCATGACAGTACTCTACCGGTAACAATGGATCAGTTGATTTATCATCTTGATTGTGTTGCAAGAGGTAATGTTAATTCGCATATTATGGCTGATATGCCTTTCATGAGTTATTCAACTGATGAGCTAGCGCTAGAGAATGCAACTAAGCTTATGCAAAATGGTGCTCATTCAGTTAAGATTGAAGGCGGTTCTTGGATATGCAAGATGACCAGTACTTTAGCTGAGAGAGGAATACCAGTATGCGCTCACATGGGCTTAACGCCTCAATCCATTAATAGAATTGGAGGTTATTTTGTTCAAGGAAGAGATACAAAGAAAAGACAAAAACTTATTGAAGAGGCAAAATCTCTAGAAAGTGCCGGTGCAGCAATGCTACTTCTTGAGTGTGTTCCAAATGATTTATCAAAAGAAATAACAAGTTTACTGAAAATTCCTGTAATTGGCATAGGCGCAGGGCCTGAGACAGATGGTCAAATAATGGTTATCCATGATCTTTTGGGTATTTCATGTTTAGAAAAGCCACCTAAATTCGTTAAAGATTTCTTAAAAGGCTCATCTTCAATTGAGACTGCACTTGGAAAATATGTGAAGAGCGTTAAGTCTAAAAAATTTCCTTCAAGATCTCATACATTTTTTTAAAAAATGGAAATCATTTCTTCAGAAATTCAAGCCAAGGAAGTCTTAAGGAATTATAATGATATTGTTTTAGTTCCCACAATGGGCAATCTTCATGATGGTCATATAAGTTTAGTCAATAAAGCGAAAGAACTAGGAAAAACAATTGTATCTTCGATATTTGTTAATCCCCTTCAGTTCGGATTCAATGAAGATTTTGATAGTTATCCAAGAACGTTGGAAAATGATCTAGAGCAACTAGAAAGAGCAGGTAGTCATTTTGTATTTCATCCTTCGGAAGATATTTTAGAAGATATTAAGAAAAGAAAGGCATCCTCCTTAAGTAGAAAAATGTGTGGCAAAATTCGACCCGAACATTTCGATGGAGTTGTTACAATAGTTGGCAAATTATTTGAAGTTGTAAGACCTCAATTTGCTGTCTTTGGCCTTAAAGATTATCAACAATTTTTAATAATAAAAAATCTTATTACTTTAAGTGATTTTGAGATTGAAATTATTGGGAGTCCAATCGTTCGGGAACAAGATGGTCTAGCAATGTCTTCCAGGAATAATCTTTTAACACATGATAATAGGTTACTTGCACCTGAGATTTATAAAATATTGAATTGGATAAAAGATAATATTTCTGAGAAGTCTAATGAAAACCTAATTAAAGAATCAACTGAATTACTTCAAACAAAAGGACTTACGCCGGAATACCTTAAAATATGTGATCCAGATACCTTGGAAGATTTAAATCACTTTTCTGGCAGATCATTAATTGCTATAGCTATAAAATTAGGGGATGTTCGATTAATCGATAATATTTTGATTGATTGATTTACCTAATCTAAAATTTTTAGGATATGAAAATGAAAAAGACATTATTGCGATCAAAATTACATAGAATAAATGTTACTCAAGTTGAGTTAGACTATGAAGGTTCATGTGCTGTTGATACTGAAATCCTCTCAAAAGGTAATATGCAGGAATATGAAAAAATAGATATTTATAATGTAACTAATGGCGAAAGATTTTCTACTTATCTTATGGCAGCTAAAGCCGGCTCTAAGACAGTTTCAATTAACGGAGCGGCGGCACACAAAGCCTCTCCAAATGACATAATAATTATTTGTTCATATGGTTTATTTAATGAACAAGAGGCCTTATCCCATGAGCCAGTTTTAGTATATTTTGATTCTGACAATAATATAAAATCGATAAAGAATGCTATTCCTGAACAAAAATTATAATGAGACATATTTTTATTTGTCTCTTTATTATTACTCTATCTTCATGTGCTTTTTTTGATAAAGAAATTTTTGAAAATAATAATGATATAACTTTTACTTTTGAAGAAAATTTGGATGACAAATCTTTTTTTGGACCAGGGTTCAATTTTTGGAAGGAATTGAGATCTGTTGATAGAGTTCAAATAGAACTTTCTAGAGAATATAAGGAATTAGAAAAAAAACCTAATGGCTATACTTCATGGATAGGTCACTCTTCTTTTCTGGTTAATAATTACGATTTAAATATTATCACTGATCCAATCTTTTCCGAAAGAGCATCACCATCTCAATTTTTTGGACCTAAGAGATTAATACCACCGGCAATAAATTATGAAGACCTGCCAAAAATTGATGTTATTGTTATAAGCCATAACCATTACGATCACTTAGATATTAAAAGTATCAAGAAGCTCCATATTATCAATCCCGAAATAATCTATCTTGTTCCCTTAAAGTTAAAAAAATGGTTTCAGAATTTAGGTATTAAAAATGTATACGAATTTAATTGGTGGGAGAAAAAAACTATTAAAAATACTACCTTTACCTTCGTTCCTGTTCAGCATTGGTCTAGAAGGGGTTTATTTGATAAAAATAAAACCTTATGGGGCGGGTGGTGGATAGAAAATGATGAGATAAAATTGGTTCACTTAGGTGATACTGGATATACAAAGGATTTTGTTGAGATTAATAATATTCTTGGTAGTCCGGACTTAGCTTTCATTCCAATTGGAGCATATTCACCTAGGAAGATTATGAGGGAAAGTCATATGAACCCAGAGGAAGCTCTGAATGCTGCGCTTGACCTTAAAGCCAAGCACTCAATCGGTATGCATTGGGGAACATTTATTTTGACAACAGAACAAGCTGAAGAGCCTAAAAGGTTTCTAAACGATCTAATGATGGAGAAAGGGATTGATAGAAGTTTTTTTGAAACTTTAAAGCCTGGAGAGGTATATCATTTTGAAGAAAAATTAACTTCCTCTAAAAAATAACAGCAAATACCTTATTTATGAGGGTGTCAAAATTTGAGAAAGACGTATCCCTTCTGTCTTCAATACTTTGAAGTTTTTTTGCAAGTGTTGGATTTTTAAAATCTATTATTTTATTTGATACCATAATGACTCTCTTTTTTTGAACAGTCTCCCTTAAGGATCTGGGAGGGAGAACTGGGAGACTGTTCAAGTTGGTTGTAGATAGTCCTCCCTAGGGTTTGGGAGGGATTGAGGGAAGACTATCTAATTAGTTTTGTGAACAGTCCCCTCTAGGGTTTTTGGGGGGGATGAGGAGACTGTCCATTATGTAGCGATCTAATTGATCGCACTTTGTTAGTTAAATTCTTTAGTTAAAGAAAAAAGATGCCTTTGTTACATATTCATTTAAATTTAAAGTATCATTTGCAAAAGCTGGTGATACAGCAACGTAAACAGAGACGAATAAACCGATAATTACTAAATTTTTTAATACTGACATTTTTTAACTCCTTAAGCTTGAATGTGTTATAGCCGAAGTAATCACTATTTATCAAATCAATTATATAAATGTTTACTATTTATTTAATAAATGATATAGTATTTATATTATCAATCAGTGAGTATTTATATTATGAATTTATCAAGATTAGACTTAAATCTCTTATTAGTCTTTACTGCTATCTATAACGAGAAAACAATAACTAAGGCTGCAGAAAAGCTTAACTTATCGCAATCCGCAGTTAGTAATGCCCTTAACAGGCTTCGATACACTTTAGATGATGATTTATTTTTTAGAGCATCTGATATGATGAAGCCAACTAAACGTGCTGAAGAATTAGCATACCCAATTCAGAATGCTCTCGATCAGATTGAACAATCCTTGAGTTCTGAGGAATTTTCACCCCTAACGTCTGAGAGGAGTTTTAAATTTTGTTTGCCAGACATTGCAGCGGGTAGAATTTTACCGCAGCTTGCTGAAATTTTTCAAACTGAAGCTCCTAAAATTGAGGTTGTTGCTGTATCAACATCGAAAGGTGATCTTGAGAAGTTAAAGAATCAGGAATTAGATTTTATTATTTCCTCTGATGAAGCCTTAAGAAATGATTTTAAATCACCAGTAGGTCAACGATTTGATGAATACTTTAATAGTTTTATTATTTATAAAGATCGTCCAGTATGTGTTGGAAGGATAGGCAATCCTTTTTTTGATGAAAATGAGGTTAGCCTTGAGAACTATATTAAAGCAAGCCATGTTCACGTAAGCTACGATGGAACAATTGACAGTCCTGTTAATGACTATTTAAATAAAATAAAGAAACCACGTAGAATTGCTATGTCAGTAAACTATGTTTCTGTTGCTAAAGAAATCGTTAGGTCATCTGATTATCTCATTACCTTATCAGGTCATCTGGCGTCCTTTTTTAATAAAGCAAATAACTTCGTAATTGCTCCACTACCGTTTGAAACAGAGGAGTATTCTGTTCGATTAATATGGAATAAAAGATCTGAAAATGAAGCATCACACTCCTGGATGTTAAATATTTTATCTAAAATACAAGAAAGAAACTTTGGTAAAGATGGTGACGAGTCCAATCATTACTATAAAAATCCAGATAATAAATTTGGTGTTCCTAATATTCGTGGTGATTAGAATCTTACCTGAATCATAGTGCTTCGTAGTTTGGTAAAAATTTACTTATAAAGACAGCCTTATCTTTGTTATTAACGCTCCATTTAATTGAGCTGGACAGGACTTCCATTACACTTTCATACTCACCCATAATGACTGTACAGGTAGGAAAGACTTCAATCTTAATATCCTTGTAGTCTTTTAAATGATCAATAAAGCCCTCTATAACAGGAAGATAGTTGTCTTTGAGGGGGTACATCGTCAATTCTATTGATAATTTCATTACTGTCCTTGTTCAATAGTTTTATTTCTTGTTAGAGAAAGGTATGCCCTATCAATTAAAACACTTGTATCACCTAAAATATTTTCTAAATCTTTAATGGGGTTATTTTCAATAATATCTGCTAATTGCATATTTTGGTTAATCATTTCAAGAAGCCTTTCTTTGCTTATAATTAATGATTCTAAATATATTTTTACAGTTTCATAGTCTGTAATTTGTCCATGACCTGGGACCACGATCGTTTCTTTATTGATAATTTTCAATGCCTCTTCTAAATTATTTATCATACCGGATAGCGAACCTCCATTGCCTGAATCAATGAAGACCATAGAATCTATATTTAATATATCTCCAAAATGAATAACATTTTCTTCTTTGAAGAAAATTATCGTATCTCCGGTGGTGTGAGCTGGCCCAAAATTAAATAAACTAATATTATTATTATTGAAATTTAACGCCATCTTATCTTTGAAGGTAATGGTTGGAAGTGAATCATTAGGATATGATTGCTGAGGGTATTTAACTAAAACAATATCAATTTCATTATTGTTTTTCATAAATTCTCTTGAATTCTCGTGAGCAATTATCGTTGATCCAGTTGGTCCAAAAGCACGGTTTCCTTCTGCATGGTCAAAATGCCAATGAGTATTAACAATATAGTCAATATTACTGCCACCTAATTTTTCTACTTCTTCTAGAATACTTTTATTTAATTGAGGAAATTGACTGTCAACAATAAGAGTACCATCAGTACCCGTTGACACTAAAATGTTCCCCCCGTATCCAAATATTACAGAAATATTTTCTGTAATTTTTTCTACCTTTAGAATACCTTGTCTTGAAAAATCCCAATCGAATGCATTAAAAACGTCAACCTGTTCATCTGAAAAGTTAAATATAGATTCTTCTTTTTCACAAGATGATAGGAATATTAAAAAGACTGGCAGGAGTAGTAATTGTAAATATTTTTTCATAAATTTATTTTAACATTTTTATTTCATTTAGTATCTAAATAAGTAGTAATATTAGATAAATTTTTAATTATCACAGGAGTTATCAATGCCTAAGAAAATATATAAAGTTATCCAGTGGTCCTCCGGTAATGTTGGAAAGGCCTCAATAAGAGGAATATGTAACAGGAGTGACCTCGAGCTAGTTGGTCTCATTGTCTCCGATGAAAAAAAGAATGGATTAGATGCAGGTGTGATTTCGGGTATTGATGAAATAGGGGTAAAGGCATCTACTAATATTGACGAAGTCTTATCTATAGAGGCAGATTGTATAAATTATACACCTTTAGCATCCGTCAGAGTTGGAGATGACCCTGATGCAGATAAGAAGAATATCTTATCCTTACTAAAAAAGGGTTTCAATGTAGTTACAACGGTTGGTTTTTTATATCCAAAAGCATTTGGAAAAGATTTCGAAAAAGAAATCGAGGACGCATGCTTAGCAGGTGGATCTAGCTTGCATGGAACTGGAATTGCACCAGGTTGGCTTTCGGATCTTGTACCGCTTACCATGAGTGGAATGTCAGAAGAAATATCTCAAGTTAAAGTTACAGAAAGTTCTGAATTTTCATATTATGCATCTGAAGAAATAGTGTTTGATTCAATGCTGATGGGTAAGTCTCTTCAGCAATATGAGCAGGAATCTGTTCGATATGAAGGTTGGATAACTGGTTTATTCAGCGAAGCAATTTATTTAATAGCAGATGGCATTGGATCTAATATTTTAGAAATCGAT
The DNA here is from genome assembly GCA_028339975.1 of Hyphomicrobiales bacterium. GTDB lineage: Bacteria > Pseudomonadota > Alphaproteobacteria > MED-G09 > MED-G09 > MED-G09. The sequence goes on from JAOLDG010000003.1 coordinate 116,178, forward strand.
AAAACTGTAGATCTTGTAACCTCTGATGAGGATAGAGAAATTGCTGCTGGATTAGTTAAAAAGGGTACAATATCAGGCCAAAGAAGGAAATGGGTTGGTAAATGTGATAATGACGTTGAAATTATCCAAGAGGCTATTTGGAGAGCTTATCCTGATGCTGCTCCTGAGTGGGATGAGCCTGTTGGTATGTGTGTTGAAGTAAAAGGGAAACCAAACATGAAAATTAATTTTGATCATGGATGGAATGATGATCCTCTAGTATCAACTGCACTACATGGAGTTCATGCAATTCCAATGGTTTGTGAAGCTTCTCCTGGCTTTAAATCCTTTTTAGATCTTCCTCTTATTTCTTCAAAATTTAATTAATTTGATTTAAAATGTTTAAATAGGTAAATTTTATTATGGTAGATTTTAATTACTTTTTGGTTTTTGGCTTAGGCAGCTTGTGGCTAGGGTCTCAAATTATTTGGGTTGCTGGTTTACCACGACAGCTTCAGTCTGGAGAAAAGAAAACTGCTGAAAAAGGTAGCCCTCAGGCCTTCATGCTTTTTTGGTTTGATCAATATGCGTGGATTGGAATTTTACTTTCTATATCTGGCGCTATCTCTTCAATTTTAGGAATAGTATAATGATTACCTTGCTTTACGCTTGCATATTAGGCTTGCTCTCAGTTTTACTTGCCAATCAAGTACTCTATGTTCGCCTTAGGGGTGATAAAGAAGAGAGTTGGAGAGCTGATTCTGTCTTAAGAGTACAAGCTAACTTTGTTGAAAATGTTCCTTTAGCTTTAATAATCTTATATCTTTTTGAAACTGTTTCATCGGGTCATTATATTATTCATGTTTTCGGAGTTGCATTAGTTATCTTTCGATTATTACATGCTTGGGGTTTGGGAAATAATCAAGGTGCTAATTATCCGAGGTTAATAGGTGCTCAAGGTACTTTTTTATTAATATCAATAATGTCTATGGCAGGTATTTATTTATTTTTTTCTTCTTGATTTAATTATTTAAATCTCTTGGCCTTATAAATTTTATTAATTCTAATCTTTTATTTCCAAGATCATGCCATTCATTATTACCTAATGAAAAAATACTCATAGATGCACTTGGAAAGTCATTTTCTAGATTTAATTCATCGTTATTTTTTACTAAAGACACAGATAATTCGTGAATGCCCGGATTGTGTGCAACTAATAATATCGTATTTTCATTATTCACATTTTTAATAATACAATTAATTATTTTTTTTGGTTCTGCCAAGTACAGGCTATCATCATATATAGGTCTAGATTTCTTATCTATATCCATCAGATAATTAAGTGTTTCAACTGTACGAATCGATTTCGAAGATAAAATAAGATCTGGTTTATTATTTTTTAATAAAAAGTCGGCCATTATTTTAGCCTCATGCTTACCTTGCCTATCAAGCCTTCTTTCAAAGTCGTTAACTCCAATTTCTGCTTGAGCATGCCGCCATAATATTAGTTTTCTGATTATTATAATTCTCCTTTTAAATTTTTAAATTATAAATATTTATAACCATATTAAACAACTATAATATTTTTTTGAAATTAATGTTGATCTTTTAAAAAAAAGTATTAAGTAGTCAATTATTATTGAAAAGGATTAACCATGTTTCTCTTATATTCAAAAAATTTTTCTATTTTAATTACTTTCATTATCTTAAATATTGTATTCAATTCCGAGGCTTCAGGAACAAATATCTATGGCCGACTGGATTTTGCTTTGAGTAGCATCGATACATCCAAAAATGCTTCTAAAGCTGACGCAGTAAGTCATGCTTCTCGTATAGGTTTGAAAGGTAAACATACCTTTGATAATGGTTTTTCAGCAATTTATAAATACGAAACACAGATTGACCCTATTGATAAAAATCCTAGCTTTAGTGATCGTAATAGCTACCTAGGTTTCAGCGGTTATTTTGGGAGGCTTCTTGTTGGTATTCACGATACACCAGTGAAGCAATCGCAAGGTAACATTGATCTTTTTAATGATACTGCCGGAGATATTAAAAATATTCTCTGGGGTGAAAGTCGAAGTAAAAAAGTTGTTCAATGGAATTCACCAAAATTTAAGGGCCTTACTTTATCAACAATGGTAATTCTAGAAAAAGAAGATCAAGAGGCTTTTTCTGCCAATCTTATGTGGAAAGGAAAGTTTGTTGGTAATAAAGCATATTTTGCTATTGGATTTGACTTTGAGGTACCTCAGAAAGGATATTTATTTGACACAACAAGGCTTGCTGCAAGTATCCCTCTTGGAAAACCACTTACCTTGGGTTTGATATGGCAAGATTCGGAAGATTCAACAGGTGAGATTAATGAAGATGGGTATGTTGTTTCATTAAAAATGGAATTATCAAAAAAATCAGAACTTAAGGTAATGTTTGGTGAATCAGACATGGTAGCGGCTGGAGCGGAAATAACTGGTATAGGACTTGATTACAAAATAGCAAAACCATTAAAATTATATTTCAATTATATTGATAAATCATATGAAGATTCTTCTAAAGAATCAGAACATATTATGATTGGTCTCCAGTATAAATTTAATTTTGAAATATTTTAATTTAGTGATTACTAATAGGAAAAAAAATGAAAAATATATTTAAATTATTTGTTACAACAGTTTCTATATCTTTGGTGGCATCGTTTTTGTTGTCCGCCGACGCTGATGATCAAATTAAAATAGTTGGCTCATCAACTGTTTTCCCCTTTTCTACCGCTGTTGCAGAAGAGTTTGGGAGAAGGTCTATTTATAAGACTCCTATTGTGGAACAAACAGGATCTGGTGGTGGGATGAAATTATTCTGTTCAGGTATTGGATCTCAGCACCCTGATATTGCAAACTCTTCACGTCGTATAAAAAGTAAAGAATTTAAAAATTGTACAGAAAAAGGAATTAAAATTATTGAAATTAAGATTGGCTATGATGGTATTGCTCTCGCTAATTCAAAAAAAGGTCACCTCTTCGAACTTACGACTCGCGATATTTTTTTAGCTCTTGCGGCAAGAATTCCTCTTGATTCTGACAGTTCTCAATTACAAAAAAATCCTCACCAAACCTGGAAAGACGTTAATCCGGATCTTCCTGGTATTAAAATCGAGGTGCTCGGGCCTCCTCCTACTTCAGGGACACGCGATGCTTTTGTAGAATTGGCAATGGTTCAAGGTGCGAAATCTTTCCCTGCACTTGATCAGTTGGGGAGAAGTTCGAAGGACGGAAAAATTGAATTTAAAAAAATAGCTCATACTATTCGAGAAGATGGCGCCTTTATAGAGGCAGGTGAGAATGATAATTTAATTATTCAAAAATTAATTCAAAATCCAAATGCAATTGGTATTTTTGGATTTAGTTTTCTAGATCAAAATACTGATAAGGTTCAGGGATCAATAGTTAATTCAGCACTACCTACCTTTGATAATATTCTTCAAGGGAAATACCCAATTTCAAGGTCTTTATTTTTCTATGTTAAGAAAAATCATATTAGGATGAAGCCATCCCTTAAAGAATATGTTAAAGAATTTACAAGCGATAGCGCAATGGGACCTTATGGATATTTAATTGAGAAAGGTCTTATTCCCTTATCAGATGATGAATACATGAAGTATAAGACAACAAGTGATGAATTAATTGAATTAACATTTGAATAGTTAAATTAATTAATATTGGAGGATAATTATTATTACTGATCTTTTAATAAGTTTATCTTTGATAGCCGCCTCCGGTTTACTATCGTTTAAATTAGGCAAAAGAAGAGCAAGGTCTCAGCTAGAAAATAATGAGCCATTAAGATCGATGCCTATTTATCATGGTCTTTATGTTTCTTTGTGGACAATCTTACCGCCCATTTTCTTGTTGATTTTATTCCTTATTTTTAAAAATAATATTCTTGATTATTTAATAACTCCATTTATTTCGGCTTCAACGATAACTATGGGTTTAGATGAAGTTATATATGTAAAAAATTCCTTGATGAATAATATTTCTAACTTAAATAATTTAATTGATAGTGATTTCTTAAGCAAAGAAATGGCTTATTCTCTTTATGGAAAATATTCCTTAGGGCGTTTAGTGATATTTGGTTCACTCGTAATTTTATCAATTATTTTTTCATTTTTAACTTTTAAAAAGTTATCAGTCAGGTTTGATGCTCGAAGAAGAGTTGAGAGTATTTTCAAATTTATCTTTTTTTTATTTTCAACTATGGCTGTTTTAACAACGGTTGGGATAATATTATCTCTAATTTTTGAAACTATAAGATTTTTCTCTCACGTAGGTTTTTTTGAATTTATATTTGGAACACATTGGTCACCTCAGACTTCCATTAGGGAAGATCAGGTTGGTTCTTCAGGAAGTTTCGGAGCAATACCTTTATTTACTGGAACACTTCTTATAACAGCTGTTGCTATGTCTATAGCTGCACCATTGGGGCTTTATTCTGCAATATTTTTATCTCAATATGCAAAGCCCAGGACTAGAGACTGGTTAAAGCCTATTCTTGAAATTTTGGCTGGAATACCAACTGTTGTTTATGGTTTTTTTGCTGCGCTTACTGTTGGGCCATTTGTAAGATCGTGCGGAGAATATCTTGGATTAACTGTGGCAACTGAATCCGCTTTAGCTGCTGGCGCTGTAATGGGTGTTATGATAATTCCTTATGTATCCTCTTTATCTGATGACGTTATGTCTGCCGTTCCTGTTTCATTGAGAGATGGGTCATTAGCTCTAGGGGCAACAAAGGCTGAGACTGTTAAGAAGGTAATATTTCCTGCAGCTTTACCTGGCATTGTCAGCGCTCTTTTGTTGGCAATATCTAGGGCGATTGGCGAAACTATGATTGTTGTTATGGCTGCTGGGCTAGCGGCAAACCTGACAGCAAATCCACTATCTGCGGTAACTACAGTAACAGTCCAAATTGTTACTCTGCTTGTCGGAGATCAGGAATTTGATAGTGCCAAGACTTTAGCTGCTTTCGCTTTAGGCTTAATGTTATTTGCTATCACTTTAGTTTTAAATATCTTTGCTATGATTATTGTCCGTAGGTATAGAGAGCGCTATGAGTAATCAGAATTTTCAAAAAAGACATAGAGCAGAAAAGCGATTCAAGGCTTATGGTCTAATATCTCTTGTTGTAGCCGCCTCTATGCTTGCCGTTATTATTGGTTCAATGGCCTATAAAGCTATTCCAGCTTTTAATAATTATACTTTAAATCTTGAGATTGATATGAGCAATCAATCCACCAACAGTACGATTGAGGATATCAATTATAGAGGCCTTTTAAGAGACTCGCTTTTCTCTCTTTTTCCAGAAATCGAAGATCGTTCTAAAAAAAGAAAACTATCAAAATTAATTTCATCAAGTTCCAGTTATAATTTGCAAGATTTTATTATTGAAAACCCTTCTTATATTAATAAAAAATTCTATTTTAATGTTTTATTTACAGATGACTCTGATCTTTTTTATAAAGGCTATGTGGATACTAGCCTTCCAGAAAGTGAACGGAGAATTGATGATGATGAAGTTTTATGGCTTGAATATCTATATTCTCTTGGAAGAGTTAAAAATAAAATTTCAAGTAATTTATTTTTAAATGGCGATAGCCGAGAGCCAGAAGTCGCAGGTTTTTTTGGCGCCACTATTGGATCTTTAATAACTATTTTCGTCACTCTCATTCTTAGCTTTCCTGTCGGTGTTTTCACAGCTATATATTTAGAAAATTTTGCTGTTAAAAATAGATTAACCGATTTTATCGAAGTTAATATCAATAATCTGGCTGCTGTGCCGTCAATAATTTTTGGACTTCTGGGTCTGGCAGTTTTTATTAACTTCTTTGGAATGCCAAGATCGGTTCCTTTAGTTGGTGGATTGGTTTTGTCTTTAATGACTTTGCCTACTATCATAATTACTACACGATCTGCCTTACAATCAGTTCCTCCATCAATTCGAGAAGCGGCATTAGCTATGGGGGCATCAGAAATGCAGGTTGTATTCCATCACCTTCTTCCAGCAGCTTTACCCGGTATTTTTACAGGAACAATTATTGGTCTAGCCAGAGCATTTGGCGAATCTGCACCATTACTCTTAATTGGAATGGTTGCTTTTATTGTTGATATACCAGGGAGCATTAGTGATCCGGCCACAGCACTTCCTGTTCAGATATATATATGGGCAGATAGCCCTGAGAGAGCTTTTGTTGCAAAAACAAGTGCTGCTACATTAATTTTAATTGGCTTATTGGTAATAATTAATTTAGTTGCTGTTATTTTAAGAAAAAGATACGAAGTTAAGTGGTAGTCATGATTATAAAAGATATATTTTGGAAAAAGGCGATATGAACGATTCTTTAAAAAATAAATCATTAATAAAATGTTCTGATGTTAATGTTTATTATGCTGATCAACAGGCTCTTTTTAATATTAATCTTGATATAAAAGAAAAAGAGGTCACCTCGCTCATAGGACCCTCTGGATGTGGCAAGTCAACTTTTCTTCGATGTATTAATAGAATGAATGATGTTATCGATATTTGTAAGGTAGAAGGCTCTATAAAAATTGATAATCAAAATATTTATGATCCAGAAGTTGATGTTGTAGAGCTAAGATCTCGCATTGGGATGGTTTTTCAAAAACCAAATCCATTCCCCAAATCTGTCTATGATAATGTTGCTTACGGTCCAAAGTTGCATGGAAGAATATTGCATCAAAGCGATCTTGATAGTAAAGTGCAGGAAAGTCTCGAAAGAGCAGGATTGTGGGCTGAGGTAAAAGATAGACTTCAAGAGCCTGGTACAAGCTTATCAGGTGGGCAACAACAAAGATTATGTATTGCTAGGGCAATAGCAATTGATCCATCAGTTATTCTTATGGATGAGCCGTGCTCTGCTCTAGATCCTATCGCTACAGCAAAGATTGAAGAGCTAATTGATGAGTTAAAAAGTAAATATACTATTACAATAGTTACTCACTCTATGCAGCAAGCAGCCAGGGTTTCTCAAAGAACTGCATTCTTTCATCTTGGGAAATTAATTGAAGTTGGAGACACGGAGAAAATTTTTAGGAGTCCAGAACACGAACAAACTGAGGCTTATGTAACCGGAAGGTATGGATAAGGATTATTATGACTGAAGAACATATTGTAACATCATTTGACGATGAACTTAAAGAGCTTACTGATGGGTTGGTAAACCTTGGAAGCCTAGCCCAAGCTGCTCTAGCAAATGTTGAGGTGGCCTTAAAGACAAATGATCATAATCTTGCTCAACAAACAATTGATGCTGATAAAGAAATTAATGAATTAGAATTAAAGCTTGAGGGAATGACCTTTAACATACTAGCAAAAAGACAACCAATGGCTAATGATCTTAGAAATGTTTTTTCATCAGTGAAGGTATCACTCTTTTTAGAAAGAATAGGTGATATGTGTAAAGGTGTTTGCAAAAGGATTGTTAAAGGCGATTTATTAAATGCTAAATCTCCAAAAACTATTGATGCACTTGTTGGGCTAACTAATGACGTTCAAAAAAACCTTGATTTAGTTTTAGAGGATTATGCTCAAGGCAAGGCTGATAAAGCTTTAAATGTATGGAGATCTGATATTAAGATAGATTCCTCATATGCAAGTATTTTAACTGCAATTCTGGACGACATTAAAAATAAACCAGAAGCAATAGAATCACTTGTTCCCTTATTTTTCATTGCTAGATATCTTGAAAGAATTGGTGATCAAGCTACTAATATTGCAGAAGTTAACTATTTTATAGTAACTGGCGAAGTTTTAACTGACGATAGAAAAATTGAGATAGAAGAAGAAACTGTTTTTTAATTAAAGAATTAGAACTTTTAGCTCAACTGATTACTGCTAGAAACATTTAATAGCTTCCTATACTAGCCTTAGTAACTCTTTTAACAGAAAATTTTGCTTTCTTTTTTCTTCGAGAATCTAATGGCTGATAAGCTAACTTAGTATGCTCTTCACAATAAACAGAGTTTGGATTCCTGCCTAATCCACAAAATCTAAAGTCTTCATCAGTTGGTTCACCTATGGGCCATTTGCATGATTTTTCTGTTAACATAAGAATGTTAATTGGTTCACCGCTCGCACTGACGGCTGGCTCTAGAACTGATAAGGGTTGAAGATTTTCTGAAAATCTATCCTTGGAGTCAAAATTTGAAGAAAAGTTTGAAGGCTCTCTGTGTCTTACCCTGCTTTTAGGACGAGTAGGGCTTGCTCTTCCTGCTAAACCAAGTCTATGAACCTTCCCAATAACCGCATTTCTTGTTACATCACCTAATTCTCTAGCTATTTGACTTGCACTAAGACCCTCACTCCATAATTTACTAAGAATTTCCACTCTATCATCAGTCCATGCCATTATTTTTTCTCCAAGAATTAATAAATTTCAATATATATGGTATACAGTTTTTTTTTTTGATACAAGATATAGTTACTAAAAAAATTAAAAAAATTATAATTTTCAGAAATAGCTTTATTTATTCTTATTATTAGTGAGAATGTTACAATGTCAGATAATTCAGAGTTTAGATGGATTCAACCCCGCGACCCGGGTTCAATTAACTGGTATGGGCTTTGGACACTTTATAAAAAGGAAGTGCAAAGATTCTTCAAAATTTTTCTCCAAACCATCGCTGCTCCTATTGCAACAACAATATTATTTATGGCTATTTTTACACTTGCCTTAGGCAAACTTAGGCCAGACATAAATGGTGTTCCTTTTATTGAGTTTCTTGCGCCAGGCTTGATTATGATGTCGATCTTACAGCAAGCCTTTAACCACACTTCATCCTCCTTACTGATTGCAAAGATACAAGGTAATATTGTTGATATTTTAATGCCTCCAATTTCAGCCTTAGAAATGAATGTAGCAATTTCCATGGGTGGTGTTACCAGAGGTGTAATCGTTGCAATGGCCTCTCTACCATGCATTTATTTTATATTTGTACCGACATTAGGAATCGAACACTTATGGGCAATTCTTTTCTTTGCAATTTCTGGATCTCTTTTGTTATCACAGCTTGGAATCGTAACCGGTATTTGGTCAGAAAAATTTGATCATTTGGGTACAATAACAAATTTTATAATTGTACCTTTGTCTTTTTTATCAGGAACTTTTTATTCAGTCGAAAGGATGCCGGGGTTCGCAAGAGTTTTAATCGATTATAACCCATTCTTTTATATTATTGATGGATTTCGTTATGGTTTCATTGGTACTTCAGATAGTTCTGTTATTTTTGGTGTATACTTTATTACTTTTTTGAATCTTGGAATGTGGGTATTAAATTTTTATCTTTTTAAAAAAGGTTGGAGGTTGAAGACTTAGTTAAAAGATAGTAGTTCAATATCGTTATTAATTTTTTAAAACCGAGAGTGACATGAACAGTTCAGTAATGAATACATATAATCGTTACCCAGTTTCATTTAAGAATGGTGAGGGGTCATGGCTAACCTCAACAGATGGTAAAAAATTTTTAGATTTCTCATCGGGTATTGCTGTTAATATTCTTGGGCACAACCATTCAGAGATTAATAAAACTTTTGCAGAACAAGCTAATAAAATTTGGCATGTTTCAAACCTTTATAATATTCCCGAGCAAGAATTACTTGCTAAAAAATTATGTGAATTAAGTTTTGCAGATAGAGTTTTCTTTTGTAATTCTGGAGCGGAAGCAGTTGAAGGTGCAATAAAGGTAGCAAGGAAATTTCATTCATCAGCCGGTAATAAAGAAAGAAATAAAATTATTACTTTCAAAAATTCTTTTCACGGCAGAACGTTAGCAACATTGGCTGCCGCTTCCAATTCAAGTCATATGGATGGCTTTAGCCCTATCCCCCCTGGGTTTTTGAATATTCCCCTTGATGAAGATTATTTGAAAAAGAATATTACAAATAAAACTGCTGCAATTCTTATTGAGCCTGTTCAGGGTGAGGGAGGAATAAATCCAGTTCCTGATGAATTTCTAATCTTAATAAGAAGATTATGTAATGAAAACAATATTTTAATGATTTTAGACCAAGTTCAGTGCGGGATGGGTAGGACAGGAAAATTATTTTCCCATGAGTGGTCTGGAATAGAGCCCGATATTATTACTTTAGCAAAAGGCCTGGGTGCAGGTTTTCCGATTGGAGCCGTTCTTAGTTCTGAGAATGCATCAAAGGGAATGTCACACGGAAGCCATGGTTCAACCTTTGGAGGTAATCCTGTTGGATGTTCAATAGCTCTAAAAGTTTTAGATCTTATTGAAAAAGAAGATATTTTATTAAACGTTAATCAGGCTTCAAAGGTTCTTTTTCAAGAATTAGAACGACTCGTTGAAAAGCATCACAACAAAATTTTGGGGGTTAGAGGTAAAGGATTGATGGTAGGTGTTGAGTGTCACGAAAAAAATTCAGTTATTACTGATCTAGCTTTTGAACAAGGATTATTATTAGTAAATGCTAGTAATAATATAGTCAGATTTTTACCACCATTAAATATTTCTGAAGTTGATATTTTTGAGGCTATAAAAAAATTCGACGAAGCATTATCAAATCTAGATATATAGTATATGATCTAACATGACTGAAAATATTAAACATTTTATTGACTTAGATGACTTTTCTAAAATTGACCTCAGGAATCTTCTAGATCAATGCCACGAAAGAAAAAATTCTAAAAAAAGATCTGGTAAAGCGGAAGTTGATAATGACGCATGTGGCCAAGACAAAATTCTCGCAATGATTTTTGAAAAGCCCTCAACTAGAACAAGATTTTCTTTTGAAACAGCTATGTATCAACTTGGCGGGAAATCAATAGTTGCTAGTTCAAATGATATGCAATTGAATAGGGGTGAAACAATTTCTGATACAGCAAAGGTTTTATCAAAATATGTTGATATCGCCATGTTAAGAACTAACGAGCACTCAACTATAACTGAATTTGCTTCTAACTCATCCATACCAGTAATTAATGGACTATCCGATAGATCCCACCCATGCCAAGTCTTGGCAGACTTAATGACGTTTGAAGAAAATAGAGGACAAATTAATGGAAAGATTGTTACCTGGTTTGGTCCTGGCAATAATATGACACATAGCTGGATACATGCAGCTTCTCTTCTAGATTTTGAATTAAGGATATGTTCACCTGAAAACTTTGGTGCTAGTGAGGATATTATAAAAAAAGCAAAAAAAGAGGGCGCAAATATTATAGAAAATATTTCACCTCAAGATGCAGCAAAAAACTCCCACTGTATTGTTACTGATACATGGTTTTCAATGGGCGATAAAGAAGATGATTCTAAACGAAAAATTTTAGAAAAATTTCAAGTAACAGAAGCTTTAATAAATATTGCTGAAGATAATGTTATTTTTCTTCATTGTTTGCCTGCGCATAGAGGTGAGGAAGTTACGGCCGAAGTTATTGATGGCAGTAAATCATATGTATGGGATGAAGCAGAAAATAGACTCCATGCTCAAAAGGGTATTATTAATTGGTGCTTGGGAGAATAAATTATTATTTCCAGAACGATTTATTGAAGATTACAATCAATGTTAAAAATTCCAGTCTTCCGGCTAACATTCCAATTGCTAATAACCATTTTCCCATATCAGAAATTTCATAAAAATTATACGATGGACCTATCATTTGCCCAAGCCCTGGACCAACGTTCGATATCGAAGTAGCTGCAGCAGAAAATGCTGTTAATAGATCTAGACCAGTAAAGGTAAGCAAAACCGACAAAACAATAAATGTTACAATAAAGATAAAAAGAAAAGTTATAACTGATTGGGTGACCTCAGAGCTTAAATGTTCACCGTTATATTTTTTATTAATTACCCTATTTGGACTGATTAATTTACCTATCGTCTCTTTAGAATTGTAATATATGATTTGTAGTCGAAATATTTTAATTCCACATGTAGTTGATCCTGCACATCCGCCAATAAAAGTAATAAATAAGAAGACCATTATGATGGGAGTACCCCAATCATTATAATTCGCGCTTACAAAACCTGTTCCAGTTAAGATAGATGTAACATTAAAAAGAGAATATCTAACAGCATCAAATGAAGCAAAGTCCTTTGTTAAGGTTAAATATAAAATTACCACCAGGGTTGCGATAACTAATGTTTTAAAGAACCCTCTAACTTGCTGATCTTTCAAAATATCAAGGGGCCTTCCCCTAATTGCCTTTAGATAAAGTACAAATGGGAGGCTAGAAATTATCATGAAAATAATAGCAATAGTTTCAAGGTTGATATTATTAAAGCTTCCAAAAGATTCAGATCTCGAGGAAAAACCACCTGTAGCAATTGTTGACATTGCGTGTACCAAAGAATCAAACGGAGTAAGTCCAATCGACCAATATGCTAATCCACACACAACAGATAAGGCTATATATAAAACAGTTATTTCTGTCGCAATACTGGCTGCCCTTGGTAGAATTTTTTCAGAAGTATCTGAGCTTTCCAATCTAAATAGCTGCATACCACCTACACCAAGATTTGGTAATATAGAAATAGCACTAACAATTATTCCAATACCCCCAAGCCACTGAAGGATTGCACGCCAAAGAATTATTCCTTTTGACGTACTCTCTATGTCATTAATAATTGTTGAGCCAGTTGTGGTTAATCCAGAAACAGCTTCAAAAAAAGAATCTGTTAAGCTTAGGTTACCTGATGAAGCAATAAATGGAAGAGCTGCAAATATTGATAAAATAAGCCAGCTAAAAATTACTAAAATAAAGGCACTTTTTATTTCAATTTTTTTATTACTTCCTCGATTAATTAAAATTAGAGAAAAACCAATAAAAAAAGTAAAAAGACTGCTTACAAAGAAACCAGTCCAATTTATATTATTTTCAGAAAGGTCTAAAAAGCCAGGAATGAGCATTGTAAATGATAGTCCCAGCAAAAATGTACCGATTACAGATATTATTGGCTGTATAATAATTGATGCCGTTTTCATTTTTTTATTATATACCTCTTTGATATCATTTCATAAGAACTTATAATCTTCTTTAGGATTATAAAATAGATTATTATGTTTATTTTGAAGTTGGAACTTGAATCAATATGACAAAAAAGAAACCACCAGATCTTTTCCCAGACTCTGAAAATTTTTCAGAAAGTTTTGATGGTGCTCCTGGTCAAAAAATATCCTTATCGGGAATACTTCCAGGTCAAATCATACGATCAATGATTGCGGATGGAGAAATTTGGTCTCAAGGTAATATTTCTGAGGAACAAATACAGCCAGCGAGTTTAGATTTAAGGTTAAGTGATATTGCTTATAGAATTCGAGCTAGCTTTCTTCCATCTGATGGATCAGTAAAAGAAAAATTAACAGAATTAGCCCTACATAAAATTGATATTTCTGATGGAGCTGTCCTTGAAACGGGTTGTGTTTATTTGGTTCCCTTAATGGAGGCATTATCACTTCCAGAAAGAATAACTGCTATATCAAATCCAAAAAGCTCTACAGGAAGGGTAGATGTTTTTACAAGGCTAATTTGTGATGGTAGTCATGAATTTGATAAAGTACCTGGTGGATATAAGGGGCATTTATGGCTTGAAATTTCACCTAGAACTTTTCCTGTAATAGTTAGACAGGGAACAAGGTTAAATCAAATGCGCTTTAGGAGAGGCAGAATGACTAGTTCAGATACTGAATTAAAAAGGCTTCATTCCGAGGAAAGCATCGTTTACAACGGCAAGGCAGATATTTCAGAAGGTTTAGCTATTTCAGTTAATCTAAGCGAACATAATGATAATCAAATTGTTGGATATAAGGCCAAAAGACATGCTGGCCTTATAGATTTAGATCAGCCTAATAAATATTCTGTTTCAAAATTCTGGGATCCTGTTTTAATAAATGACGAAAGTAGGATTATTTTAGACCCTGGAGAATTTTATATTTTAGCATCTCACGAATCAATTGCTATTCCGCCAAGTCATGCGGCTGAAATGGTTCCCTTTAATCCATCAATAGGTGAATTTCGAGTTCATTATGCCGGATTTTTCGATCCTGGTTTCGGTCATGGTTCTTCTAATGGTGAAGGTTCAAAGGCAGTTCTAGAAGTTAGGGGGTATGATGTACCTTTTATTTTAGAGCACAATCAAATAGTTGGACGTTTAATGTATGAAAAACTTACTGAATTTCCTGAAAAATTTTATGGTTCCTCGATTGGCTCAAACTATCAAAAGCAAAGTCTAAGACTTTCCAAGCACTTTATTCAAGATTAATTTTTTAAGTTAAAACTAGCTTTCATCCTCTGCATATTTTGATCGTATTGTGTGCTTCATTGACGATATTTCAAGGTTATCCAAATTCAATGAAAGTCCCAATATTTCTAAGAATCGAATACTTTCATCGGCAATATTAAGGTCGGCCATCATAATCTCTAGAGCCAATATATATGCTGTTTTCTTTAATTCTTTATTTGAATTTAAACCATCGTTAATGAGGTCGATGAGATTTTCAAAATTGTCCTCTTCTTTTGTTAACTCCATACACTCGATCATTTTTTTTGATAAATAATCATTATTAGAGTTTTTAAATATCGGTAAGGTGGTAAAAAGAAAATTAATAGTATTTATTTCTTTATCAGAAATGTCGCCATCTGTTGCGGCAGATAATGTCATAGTATAAATAAGACTATCAATAGTATCGAGTGAGTTCATGAATAAATCTTTAATAGCAGATGCAACAGAAAGCAAGTCGTGGCCTTTTGAAGAGGCAAGAAAAATTATTAAACGACTGGAAAAAAATAAAAAGGATATTGTGTTTGAGACAGGATATGGCCCATCCGGATTACCGCACATTGGTACTTTTGGAGAAGTTGCTAGGACCTCAATGGTAAGGTTTGCACTAAAAACATTAGATTCATCAATAGAATCAAAAATAATTTGTTTTTCTGATGATATGGATGGGTTAAGGAAAGTTCCTGATAATATACCCAATCAAAAGGTACTTGAAGATAATCTTGAAAAACCTCTATCAACCATACCTGATCCCTATGGAAAGTATAAAAGCTATGCAGAGCATAATAATAGTTTGCTAAAGGATTTTCTTAATCAGTTTGGTTTTGAGTATGAGTTTATGAGCGCTACAGAGCAATACTTGTCCGGTAATTTTGATAATACTCTTAAAGATATTATGCAAAACTATGATGCAATTTCAAATATAATTTTACCAACACTTGGCGAAGCAAGGCGAGAAACATATTCACCCTTTTTGCCTATTTGTGAAGAAACGGGAAGAGTATTGATGGCTAAGGTACTTGAGGCAGATAAAGAAAAAAATACTATTCTTTATCAAAATGATAGAACGAATAAAGAAGTTGAGACTTCAGTTCTCAAAGGAAAATGTAAACTCCAATGGAAAGTTGACTGGGCAATGCGATGGGTCTCTCTTGGCGTTGATTATGAGATGGCTGGTAAGGATTTAATAGAGTCCGTTAACTTATCTAGCAAAATTTGCAGAGCATTAGGTAAGGTTCCGCCTGAGGGCTTTAATTATGAACTTTTTCTTGATCAAAACGGTGAAAAAATTTCAAAATCAAAAGGTAATGGAATAACAATTAACGAATGGTTGAAGTATGCAAACCCAGAAAGTCTCTCCCTGTATATGTATCAAAAACCTAGGCGAGCAAAAAAACTTTCTTTTGATGTAATTCCAAAGGCTGTTGATGAATATCAGACCTTTTTAGAAAAATATTCAAGCCAAACTGTTCCCGAACAATTAAATAATCCTGTTTTTCATATACATAATGGTCAGCCTAATTCTTTTAAAGTACCGGTATCTTTTGCGTTAATTCTCAATCTGGTTAATGCATCACAAGCAGATAATAAAGATGTATTATGGGGTTTTATAAAAGGCTATATAGGTGATATCTCAGAAGACGCTGAAGTCTACATAAATCAGCTACTTGGTTATGCTTTGTCTTATTTCAATGACTTTGTTTTACCTAAGAAATCCTACAGAGAAGCATCAGAAAAAGAGATCGGATATTTAGAAGAGTTAGTTTCTCGTTTTTCTAAATTAGATAAAAATTCTGAAGCAGAGACTATACAAACCATTGTCTATGATATTGGTAAAGAAGCTGAATATGAAAACCTTCGTGACTGGTTTATGGCTCTCTATCAAATTCTTTTGGGCCAAGAGCAAGGTCCAAGATTCGGATCGTTTGTAGCGCTTTATGGAATTGATAAAACCTGTGAATTAATTAATAGGGCAATAAAGAAAGAGTTAATCTAATTCATCAACGGCCTCTGCTAAATTTTTCTGTCCTGAGCCAGGCTGTAAAGGCTTTTGTTGACTATCATGATATTTCCAGCCAATTAGCCATGCAATTTCAAAGGTAGCAAAGATTTTATGATTTTCTAAAGAAAAATTTTCTTTATAAATTTCCATCGACCTTTCTAGGACATCTTTTCTAAAAAAGGTTTTTTCTTTTTCTTTTAATATATTCGTTTCACCCATTTCCCTTAAATCATTCATTAACTTTATAGGATTATCATATGTTACTTTGTGTCTATCAATATCAGCTACAGGTAAATTAAAATTTGCCCTTTGTAAGAGATTCGATAAATCCTGAAGATCAGCAAAGGGACTTATTCTCGGGCTAATTCCTTTTGTTATTTCTTCTTCTGCCTTGGCAAGGCAAAATCTTAATTCTTTCAGTGTGTCGCCTACAAATAGACAACCTATAAATAAACCATTGGGTTTTAAGGATTGATTTATTTGGAATAAAATACCAGGAATATCATTTGAGGAGTGAAGATTAAAAAAACTTATTATTATGTCTAAGCTAGATTTTTTAATTGGAAGGAACTCTTCATCACATACAAAATCAATATTCTGAGATATGCCTAGCTCAGCTAATCTTAAATGGCCTATATTTTTTGATTTTTTTAAATTTATATTTCTAAATCCAAGTGCTAACCCTTTTTCAAATGTATTATTTATAAGTTCTATTCTTTCGAACATATCTTGAGAATATTCGTTGAAAAATAATTTTGATTCGGGGTTATTTTTAAAAGATCTTTCTCTTTTAATGCGAGCTATTTTTCGGTCATGTATCATTTTCTAATTCTCAGAATTAAGCTTAAATAAAATAGTATATAGTTTTATTGAATATAATTTATTATATATCATATAAATCACTAGGAGATTAGATATGAAAATAGATATTTATACAGGACCAATGTGCCCTTATTGCGATAAGGCAAAGGATTTATTCTCTCATAAGCATCTTGATTATAATGAATTACATATTGGCAATGATTTTACGCTTATGGAGGAAATGCTTGAGCGATCTGGAGGGAAGCGTTCAGTGCCGCAAATATTTATTGGAGACACTCATGTAGGCGGCTATGATGATTTATATGAGATTGATCGCAATGGCGAATTAGATAAATTACTGGAAAAACATTAGTGCTAGCTAAACATTCTTTAATTCAATTAAATACAGGACGCAGTCCAAAGGATTCATATGATTTCTTAGAGAAATCTATTCGTAAAGCTGCAGATCGTGGCATAAATTTTATTTCTACTCCAGAAACAACTAATATCATGGAATTAAAAAGCTCTAGGCTTTTTAAGAAAGTCACCTCTGAAAAAGATGATATATTCATTAAAAATTTAATGCTTTTAGCGCGTGAACTAAATATTTGGATAAACCTTGGATCTTGGATAGTAAGGAGCGGAAAAAATAAAGCATCGAATAGAACTATTTTGATCGACTCTGATGGCAAGATTCACAGTCGTTATGATAAAATTCATTTATTTGATGTTGTACTTTCTGAGACTGAGAAATATTTAGAAAGCAAGACTTATAAATCAGGAAATAAGGCTGTTGTTGCCAAAACACCATTTGGCAATCTCGGTTTTACTATTTGTTATGACTTAAGGTTTCCAAGCCTTTATAGAGATCTAGCAAAGTCTGGTGCAGAGATTTTATTCGTCCCCTCAGCTTTTACTTTTCAAACAGGTAGAGCCCACTGGCATACCCTTCTTAAGGCGCGGGCTATAGAAACTGGATCCTTTATAGTTGCACCTGCTCAAAATGGACTGCATGAGAATGGAAGAAAAACATATGGCCACTCTCTAGTCGTTAACCCCTGGGGAGAAATAGTTGCTGAAAAGAAAAAGGGTGTTGGATTATTAGATTTTAAAATTAACCTAAATGAGGTTAATGAGGCCCGTTCAAAGATTCCTTCTCTCAAAGGGAATCAGTTATATAAAATTATGAGTAAATAGTAATGATCAAGTATTCACTAGAATGTAATCAAAGCCATACTTTTGATGCATGGTTTTCAGATTCATTAAATTTTGAAAAACAAAATAAAAATAATCAAATTTCTTGTCCAAATTGTTCTTCTCTTAAAATTAAAAAGAGTATTATGGCTCCCAGTATTCCCTCTAAAAATTATAAATCAGACCTACTTAATGAAAAAAAAGATAAAGTGGAAGTTGTTCTCAGCAAGGTTCGGAAACATGTCGAGGATAATTTTGATTATGTTGGAGATAAGTTTGCTGATGAAGCAAGATCAATGCACTATGGAGAAAAAGAAGAAAGGGAGATTTACGGAGAAACAACAATTGAAGATGCTGTTGATCTAATAGAGGAGGGTGTAAATGTAAAACCCATGCCAGGAGTGGATCCAAAACTTAAGAACTAATTTTTTTTGATAGGCCGAGATAGTTTACTGACAAATCATTTGATATTTTCCAAGTATCAAATATTGGATTATATTTCACGCCCTTTAATTCATCGATTTTTAATTGATTGCTTTTAAATAAAACCTTTAATTCATCTGGAGTAATAAATTTATTCCAATCATGCGTCCCTCTTGGCAACCAACCTAAAATATACTCTACTCCAATAATTGCTAATCCATAAGAAGTGAGTGTTCTATTTAGGCTTGCAAAAATCATAATTCCATCTTTTGATAACAGATGGCTGCATGATTTTATAAATAAGCTTACATCTGAAACATGTTCAATCACTTCCATATTTAAAATTACGTCATACTTTGTTTTTTTTGTTGCTAATTCTTCAACTGTATTTACTTGATATTTTATTGGAAGCTTATTTTCCTCTGCATGAGCAGATGCTGTCTTAATATTTTTTTCAACAATGTCTATCCCAGTTACATTTGCTCCTAATTTTGACATTGGCTCACATAATAGACCTCCACCACAGCCAACATCCAAAAGGCTAATTTTATTAAATGGATTTTCATCAGAAGGATTAATATTAAAATGGTTAATTATTTTTTCTCTAATAAAAGCAATTCTAACGGGATTAAATTTATGAAGTGTTTTAAATTTCCCTTTCGGGTCCCACCACTCTTCAGCCATCTTGAAGAATTTATCATGCTCTTTTTGATCAATCGTTGTATTATTTATTTTTTTTTCTTTAGTCACTTGTGCTTGCTCCTTCATCGCCTATACACTATCTATATCTCACGCCCAATAAGAAAATTCAAAAATATTATGTTTTTTGAATAATTTCAGGTATTTAAATACTATTGGAGAATAGAATGTCTAGAATAGTTATGAAATTTGGAGGAACATCGGTTGGGAGTGTTGACCGTATTAATCATGTTTCCAGTATTGTTAAATCTGAATTCGACTTAGGTAATCAAGTTGTAGTTGTTTTATCAGCTATGGCAGGTGAAACTGATAAGTTAATAAATTTAACAAAGGATTTATCAGATAATTTTTTAGCTTCAGAATATGATGTTGTTATATCTAGTGGAGAACAAGTTAGTGCAGGTGCTTTGTCTGGATTGCTAAATTCTCAGGGAGTTAAGGCGCAGTCTAGATTAGGATGGCAAATTCCAATAGTTACAAGTGGTGATCATAAATCATCTCGTATTGAAGCAATTCATTCTAAGGACTTAATTAATTTATTAGAATCTAATGTAGTAGTCATAATACCAGGTTTTCAAGGTGTAAATTCAGAAGGTCGAATAACTACTTTAGGAAGAGGCGGCTCTGATACATCGGCAGTGGCAATTGCGGCCGCTATTGATGCAGATTTTTGTGATATCTACACGGATGTTGATGGTGTCTATACCTCAGATCCAAATAAAGTCCCAACAGCTAAAAGGCTTGATAAAATTTCATACGAAGAAATGTTGGAAATGGCTTCTCTTGGAGCCAAGGTTCTACAAACCCGTTCTGTTGAAACAGCAATGAATAATGATGTTGTTTTAAGGGTTCTGTCTAGCTTTAGTGACCTGGGCGAGGATAAAAAAGGCACCCTAGTTTGCTCTGAGGATAGTATAGCGGATAAGAAAATTGTCACTGGAGTGGCCGCTTCAACAAATGATGCAAAATTAACCCTCACTGGCATTAAAGATAAACCTGGAGTAGCCGCAGATATCTTAGGCGAACTTGCTGATAATGGTATTAATGTTGATATGATTGTTCAAAATATATCGGGTGATCGAAAAACAACTGATTTAACTTTCACAGTTCCAAAAGATGAATTTACTAAAGCCAAAACCTTAATGGAGAATCTTTCATCAAATCTTTCATATAAAGATCTAATTGTGGATTCAAATATTGCAAAAATCTCAATTGTTGGAGTTGGAATGAGAAGTAATGCTGGGGTGGCGAGCCAAATGTTTAGAATTCTATCTCAGAATAATATTAACATTGATGTTATCTCTACTTCTGAAATTAAGATATCAGTTTTAATAAACAAAGAACTTACTGAGAAGGCATTAAATACGCTGCATGATCATTTTGAGCTAGGGAAAGCTTCTTAACAATTATATTATGTAATACATAGCGAGAGGGTTTATGGAAGAGTATTATTGGAGAAATATTGATAGGCGTAAAAGCAATGCTATATCTGTTGGATCTTTAAATATTGGTGGTGATTCACCTATCTCCGTTCAGTCTATGACAAATACAATTACATCTGATATTTCTGCAACTTTAAATCAAATAAAACAATTAGAAGAGGCAGGCGCAGATTTAATACGAATATCATGTCCAGATAGGGATTCCACTGAAGCTCTAAAAAAAATTATTCCAGAATGTAATGTTCCTATAATAGCTGATATTCATTTTCATTATAAACGAGCAATTGAGGCCGCTGAAGCTGGTGCGTCTTGTTTAAGGATTAATCCTGGAAATATAGGAAGTATTGATAGGGTAAAAGAAGTGGTTAATGCGGCCAAAGATAATGATTGCTCTATTCGTATTGGCGTTAATGCTGGGTCATTAGAAAAAAATATTTTAGATAAATACGGAAGTCCTTGCCCTGAGGCAATGGTAGAAAGTGCTCTAATGCATGAAGGTATTCTTCAAGAACAATCCTTTGATCAATATAAGATTTCAGTAAAAGCTTCTGACGTACTTTTAACTGTGGAGGCATATAGACAGTTAGCTAAAGTAACAAAGGCTCCTCTTCATTTGGGTGTAACTGAAGCAGGTGGACTTATGTCGGGTTCAATAAAGTCTTCTATTGGGATAGGGCAATTATTACTTGATGGTATCGGTGATACTATTAGGGTTTCATTATCAGCTGATCCCGTAGAGGAAATATACGTTGGTTATAACATTCTTAAAAGTCTTGGGTTACGATCAAGGGGGGTTACAATAATCTCATGCCCTTCATGTGCGAGACAAGGATTTAATGTTATTGATACTGTAAGGATTTTGGAAGATAGATTGTCTCATATAAAGCAGTCTGTAACCCTTTCTGTTATTGGATGCGTAGTTAATGGTCCTGGTGAAGCTTTATATACAGATGTAGGATTTACTGGAGGAGGTAAAGATAGTGGAATGATATATATAAGTGGAAAGCAACTTTCAAAACTTAATAATAAAGAAATGGTTGATGAAATCGTAGAACATGTAGAACAAAAAGCTCAACTAATTTTAAACGAGGAAAGCCTTTGACCACTATTCCACTAGATAAAATTGAAAGTATTCTCAAGAAGGGCAAAAGTCTTGAAGATGATTTAGGAAAAGAGAATACCTCTGATAAGTTTGTTGCATTATCGAAAGAATATTCTGAAATCCAACCTCTTTATGAATCTGTAGTTGAATGGAAAAATATTTATTTAGAGGTTTCTGATTTACAGAATTTACTAGAGGACCCCTCAACTGATAAGGAAATGAAAGATCTAGCTTCGGAAGAATTGCACGAATTAGAAAAAAAAATTGCTACACTAAACGAAGAAATTAAAGTTCTGTTACTACCGAAGGACAAGGCTGACTCAAGTGATGTTATTTTAGAAATTAGAGCCGGTACGGGCGGTGATGAAGCTGCTTTATTTGCTGGAGTTTTATATAGAATGTATCAAAAATATTCAGACGCGAATAATTGGAAAACAGAAATTATATCCATATCTGACGGTGATGTCGGTGGGTTTAAGGAGGTAGTTTTATCCATAGCGGGTAACGGAGTTTTCTCAAAACTAAAATTTGAGTCGGGAGTCCATAGGGTTCAAAGAGTTCCTTCTACCGAATCTAATGGGCGCGTCCATACTTCTGCAGCAACGGTGGCTGTCTTACCAGAACCTGAGGATGTTGATATAGAAATTGCAGAAAAAGATATAAGGATAGATGTTTACCGTGCAAGTGGACCTGGTGGGCAATCAGTCAATACTACTGATAGTGCCGTAAGGATAACCCATTTAGCCTCTGGATTGGTTGTTACTCAACAAGATGAAAAGTCTCAACACAAGAATAGAGAAAAAGCCATGAAGGTTTTAAGGGCAAGACTTTATGAGGCTGAAAGATTTAAACAGCAACAAGAAAGGGCTGCTGACAGAAGTTCTCAAGTTGGCTCAGGCGATAGATCTGAAAGAATTCGAACGTATAACTATCCTCAAGGCAGAGTAACTGATCATCGAATAACTCTTACTTTGCATAAATTAGATACTATTTTGGAAGGACAAGATCTCAATATATTAATAGAAGCACTTACTGCGGAAGAGAAAACAAAACAATTACTCGAAGGATAACGTATTGTTATTAAGTGAGTTACAGAAAAAAATCACAAAAATTTTAGCGGAAGGTGGCATTGAAACAAATTCACTAGATGCCAGAATTATTTTAAGGGAAATTTTTAATTTTGACGAAAAGGAACTGATTCTTAATTCAGACTTGATATTAAGTGAATCTAAAATATCTAAAGTGCAAAAAATAATAACTAGAAGATTAAACTTTGAGCCTGTTAGTAAAATATTTGGTAAAAGAGATTTTTATAATTCTACCTTTTCTATTTCAGACGATGTTTTAGATCCCAGGCCAGAAACTGAACATATAGTTGAAATAGCAAATAATTTTATTTTAGAAAAAGGTTATGAAAGTTTTATTGATTTAGGAACTGGCTCTGGCTGTATAATTTTATCAATCCTAAAAGAAAATAAAAATTTAACTGCTGTTGGAGTTGATATCTCTATTGATGCTATTAATATTGCCAAAAAAAATAGTAAAGACATGAAACTCGAAAAGAGATCGTCATTCTTAGTTTCGAACTGGCTCTCTTCAATTTATAGATCATACGACTTAATTATTTCGAACCCACCATATATACCTTCGGATGAAATTATTACTTTATCTAAAACTGTTAAAAATTTCGATCCACTTATATCACTGGATGGTGGGCAAGATGGATTGAAATGTTACAAAGAAATAGCTCAAGATATTAATAGAGTAATAAACAAAAATGGAAGAGTTATACTGGAAATTGGCTATAATCAGGCTCATGATGTGATTAAAATATTTGAATCCAAAGAATTCAACTTACTAAAAATATATAA
>JAOLDG010000003.1:145000-178193 GCA_028339975.1 Hyphomicrobiales bacterium
CCCCGCTGTCTCCAACATAGACTCAGTGAAATTGAATTTCCCGTGAAGATGCGGGATAACTGCGGTTAGACGGAAAGACCCCGTGCACCTTTACTACAGCTTTACAGTGATATTAGTGATGCTATGTGTAGGATAGGTGGGAGGCTTTGAAGCATTAGCGCCAGTTAGTGTGGAGCCATCCTTGAAATACCACCCTTATCCTTATTGATATCTAACCGCGGTCCATGAAACTGGATCCGGGACCCTGTATGGTGGGTAGTTTGACTGGGGCGGTCGCCTCCCAAAGAGTAACGGAGGCGCGCGAAGGTGGGCTCAGGCCGGTCGGAAATCGGTCGTCGAGTGCAATGGCATAAGCCCGCCTGACTGCGAGACTGACAAGTCGAGCAGAGACGAAAGTCGGTCATAGTGATCCGGTGGTCCCGTGTGGAAGGGCCATCGCTCAACGGATAAAAGGTACGCCGGGGATAACAGGCTGATGACCCCCAAGAGTTCATATCGACGGGGTTGTTTGGCACCTCGATGTCGGCTCATCGCATCCTGGGGCTGGAGCAGGTCCCAAGGGTTTGGCTGTTCGCCAATTAAAGCGGTACGTGAGCTGGGTTTAGAACGTCGTGAGACAGTTCGGTCCCTATCTGCCGTGGTTGTAGGAGAATTGAGAGTAGTTGCCCCTAGTACGAGAGGACCGGGGTGAACGAACCTCTGGTGGACCTGTTGTCACGCCCGTGGCATAGCAGGGTAGCTAAGTTCGGACAGGATAACCGCTGAAAGCATCTAAGCGGGAAGCCCCACTCAAAACTAGTTCTCCCTTGAGAGTCGTGGTAGACTACCACGTTGATAGGCCAGGTGTGGAAGTGCGGTAACGCATGTAGCTAACTGGTACTAATAACTCGATTGACTTAATCGATCTCATTATCAATTTTCATCAATTGGTAATAAAGAATAGATATGATAAAAAACAACTACTAATTAAGAACAAATAAGAACTAAAAAAAATATTCTACTTTTTTCAAATGTAATTTATTGGCCTGGTGATTCTAGCGAGAAGCCTACACACGATCCCATTCCGAACTCGAACGTTAAACTTCTCAGCGCTGATGGTACTGCATCTTAAGGTGTGGGAGAGTAAGTCGTTGCCAGGCCTATAAATTACATTTGAACTCTTTACAATGCTAAGTAGCCTATATTGACGCGGGGTGGAGCAGCCCGGTAGCTCGTCAGGCTCATAACCTGAAGGTCGTAGGTTCAAATCCTACCCCCGCAACCAAACTCAGATATTTTTATAACCTAATCTTCATTTATTTTAGTTATAATTTATTTTTACTAAAACAATGAGGTATGTTTTGACTGAATTTAAAGATCTTGGATTAAACAAAAGGGTTATTCAAGCCATTGAAAAAGAAAATTATGTAAATCCAACTCCAATCCAGGAAAAAGTTATTCCTGTCATGTTGGAGGGTCGTGATATTGTTGGAACTGCTCAAACAGGAACAGGAAAGACAGCTGCATTTGTTTTACCACTTCTTCACAGAATAGAAGAGGAAGGTAGAAGAGCAAAACCAAGAACATGCACAAATCTTATCATAGTCCCAACTAGAGAATTGGCTACTCAGATTTTTCAAAATGTTGCAATTTATGGTAAATTTATTCCTCATTCAAAAACTGTTGTTATGGGTGGTGCCAGAGCTGGAGCTCAAATTAAAGCTTTATCAAGAGGGCTTGATATAGTTATAGCTACTCCTGGAAGATTAGAAGATCATTTATCAACTAATAGTATTTCTCTTAACGATACCCGTACAGTTATTTTAGATGAAGCGGATCAAATGATGGATCTTGGCTTCTTTCCTGCGATAAGACGTATAATGAGCTTTTTACCTACCGGACATCAGACTCTATTGCTATCTGCAACAATGCCAAAGCAAGTTCGATCTTTGGCTAAGGAATTTTTAACTGATCCAATCGATGTTAGTATTGGTCAACAGTCTAAACCTATAGAGAAGATTAACCAAAAAATACTTTTAGTTAGCCAACCATCAAAAAAACGTTTGCTAGTTGAGATTCTTAGCGATGTATATAAGGCGATTGTCTTTACTCGTACCAAGCATGGTGCAGATAAGGTTGTTAGATATTTAAAAGAAAAAGGTATTGAGTCAACGGCTATTCACGGTAATAAAAGCCAAGGACAAAGACAGCGCTCACTTGATATGTTTAAAAAAGATAAAGTTAATATACTTGTAGCAACGGACATTGCTGCACGAGGTATAGATATTGACGAGGTGTCTCATGTTGTTAATTTTGATATGCCAAATGTACCGGAATCATATGTTCACAGAATAGGGCGAACCGCGAGAGCTGGTAGTGATGGCATTGCCATATCCTTGTGTGATAGTTCTGAAGTTCCATATCTTAGGGATATTGAGAAGCTGATTGATCAAAAAATTCCTAGAGAAAAAGTTATGGAAGATGGAACTAGAAAAGAAGTTTTCTATGATCCTATGGAAGATATTGACCACTCTAGATCGAAAAAAAAGAAATCATCCAATTCTCGAGGAAAGAAAAAACCTCATCGAGGACAGGGATACGACAAGAGCCCTAAGAGCGAACGCTCCTCAAGTGAAAAACCAAATAAAAGTAAGGGGTATGATAAAAATTCTAAGAGTGAATACTCTCCAAATGAAAAATCCATTGGAAAATCTCAGTCTCAATTTGATAAAGAGATAAGTAAAGTTCCAAAAAATAAAAATAGCTCTAAAGGTAAAAGTAAAAAGAAAAAGCTAAACAAATTTTATACTAAACTTGAAAAAGTAAAAAATGCGAATGCTGATTCTGATGATGATTTTAAGAGCGCAGATCCAAAGAAAAAATTTAAAAGTCGTGATCAAAAACCAAATGGCGGTAAGGGTTCTTATAAACCTTCCTCAGCACCCGATAAAAAGGGTATAAAAAATAAAAAAAATAAAAAACCCTTAGCATCAAAAATATTTAAAAAATAAGTAAATTTGTTGTTGCAATAAAGTCGCATTCTTTTTTCTTTAATACACTGTTAGTATAAAAAATAAAGGTTGAGGCTATGTCACAAAATATTGCTATAATTGGATCAAAAGGAGCCATTGGAAAAGGTTTTGTAGATTTTTATAAAAAACAAAATCCTTCTAATTCCATTCTTTCTTTATCAAGAAAAAACAAAGAAGCTGATGATGAGTTTTTTATTGATATTGAAGATGAGGGATCGGTTTGTGATGCAGCTGATCTATGTTCAAAAAAAGGTCCATTTGATAAAATTATTATAGCTACTGGAATTCTTCATGGTGTTGATTTTTCACCAGAAAAAACTCTAAAGAATCTTAATAAAGAAAATATGATGAAGGTTTTTTCTATTAACACCCTCGGTCCTGCTTTAGTTGCACGTTACTTCATTCCTTTAATGAAAAAAGAAAGCCCTTCTATTTTAGGTTTCTTATCGGCAAGAGTTGGTAGTATCTCAGATAATCAGTTAGGCGGATGGTATTCATATAGGGCTTCAAAAGCCGCACTCAATATGATTATTAAAACATTAAGTATAGAAGTTGCGCGTAATAATAAAAACGCAGTGATAGTTGGTCTTCACCCTGGGACAGTTGAGAGTAATTTATCCAATCCTTTTCAAGGTAATGTTCCCGACGGCAAGTTATTTTCACCAGAACATTCCGTTACTCAAATGGCAGAAGTAATGAATAAATTAACACCTAGTGACAGTGGTAACTGTTTTGCCTGGGATGGGAAACGGATAGAATTTTAATGACCGCAAAGAGACTAATATCCATTCACTGGTTTAGACAAGACCTTCGCCTATCTGATAACCCTGCTTTATCCGAAGCTATAGAATCTGGTGATATTTTACCTATTTATATTTTAGATGATATTAATTCTAATGATAATAAAATGGGAGAAGCAAGCCGTTGGTGGCTTCATCATTCCTTGAGTAATCTTAATAAAAAATTAGGTGGTAAAATATCATTTTATAATGGTGACCCCAAAGAAATATTTAATAAATTATCAGAGCAATATGATGTGAAGTCCATTTATTGGAATCGATGCTATGAACCCTGGAGAATAAAAAGAGATAAGGATCTTAAAAAAGATTTAGAAGAAAAAAATATTCATATCGAAACTCATAATGGATCTCTTCTCTGGGAGCCCTGGACAGTTCTAAAAAATGATGGAACTCCTTATAGAGTTTTTAGCCCTTACTATAAAAGAGGGTGCTTGGAAGCCCCAGCCCCAAGAGAGCCTATTCAAGAGCCAAGTTTGTCTAATATTGTTTCCAATCTTTTTGACAGCTTATCACTTGATGATTTAGATCTCCTCCCTGAAGTTGGCTGGTATGAAGATATGGAAAACCTATGGAGTCCCGGGGAAGATGGAGCAAAAGAAAAACTTCATAAGTTCTTAGATTATGGTCTATTAGGTTATAAAGAGGGTCGAAATTTTCCCTCTCGAGAGAATGTATCGCAACTTTCACCGCATATGCATTTTGGTGAAGTATCCGCTAACCAAGTTTGGTATGGTGCTCAATTAAAAGAGGGTGAGAAAGGGATTGATAAGGATTTAAAACATTTTTTAAGTGAATTAGGTTGGAGGGAGTTCTCATATAGTTTGCTATATCATTTTCCAACTCTACCAAAAGAAAACTTACAGAAAAAGTTTGATAACTTTCCTTGGACAGAAAATTTAGATTATCTTGAAAAATGGAAAAAAGGTCAGACAGGCTACCCTATTGTTGATGCTGGTATGAGAGAATTATGGCAGACCGGTTATATGCATAATCGTGTAAGAATGATTGTGGGATCCTTTTTAGTTAAAAATCTTTTGCTTCATTGGCACGAAGGCGAAAAATGGTTTTGGGATTGCTTGATTGATGCTGACTTGGCAAGTAATAGTGCAAGTTGGCAAT
This sequence comes from Hyphomicrobiales bacterium, assembly GCA_028339975.1. Lineage (GTDB taxonomy): Bacteria > Pseudomonadota > Alphaproteobacteria > MED-G09 > MED-G09 > MED-G09. Next base: position 149,931 of record JAOLDG010000003.1, read on the forward strand.
GGGTTGCCGGCTCAGGTGCGGATGCGGCTCCTTATTTCCGTATTTTTAATCCAGTAACGCAAGGTTTAAGGTTTGACCCAGATGGTGACTATACAAAAAAATATGTTCCTGAACTAAAAGATCTTCCCAGTAAATATTTATACTCCCCTTGGGAGGCTCCTTTAGATATTTTAAATGAAGCGGGTGTAACACTTGGAAAAAACTACCCTAATCCAGTTGTGGACTTGAAGCAGTCTCGTGAAAAAGCTTTAGACGCTTTTTCCGTTATTCGAATTAAATAATATAGAGATCCGTATAAATACCTTCATCATTCCCTGATAAATTGAGAATATCATCTACACCAAAAGTACGAGCAAAATCAGAAAAAGTTAAATCTGTTCCAGCTGTTCCATTGGTTACATTTCCACCAAAATTATAGGAAAACTCATCTGCATTATTAACTGTTATTACCCTTGAGTCTTCTAAGGTTAAGCGCACGGTATCTTTGGCCCATTGGCTTTTTGTTACTTGGGTATTGCTTGGTATTTGAATGGTATTTGTACCACTTGTATCAATAATGGTTATTGAACTTTTTTCTGGAAGAAGATTAGAGATAAAATAGGTATCATCTCCATCAAGACCCCTAAGAGTTTTAGCCTGGCCATCGGCAACTATAACATTATCCCCAGCACTGAAATTCTGGGTTCCAGATTTTGTTTCTGTCGAAAAGGCTTTAAGAGTATTTTTTGTTGAATCTGTTGTGGATGAAAGAGTATATTTTAGATAAGCACCTTCTGTTAATCCTGAAGTTACTTCGCCGCTAGAATTAGGGTATTCAGATCGAGTATCTGGAATATTTAAACTTATAGTTTGATCGGTAAAAACTATTTCACTAAAACCAACAAAATAATCAATTCCTATATCAGGATGTTGAACAAGATAAATACCTTGAGCTTCTTGATTGACTGCATAAAATCTATTTCCAAACTGATCCGTTTCAGACATTTTATTTTTGATATCAGAATAAGAATAATTAATTGTGACTGACTCACCGTCATTATTAGCAAGAAATATTTGATCAGTAGGATTTTCTGTTACTCTGTCCCCTAACTTAGAATAAGGGCTGATACTTAGAATAGGAGGAATTTCACCTGCTTTACCCCATATTTCCTCTAGCGCTTTAACATCAATTTCAGAAAACCATGAATACACATTACCTTCGGTATCTGTATTAACATACTCCATTACACTATCGGTTGGACTAACCTCATCAGGACCATCTGTGGCCCAATCGCCATCATTTCTATCCCAAGGATGCTCTAGACCTAGAGCATGACCTAATTCGTGAATATAAACTTTTGTCCAATCATCTTTTATAAATTGTGATACTTCCTCAGAATCTTCTGGAATAGATCCAAACCAGCTCATACTAAGTTTATAAAATCCTTTATTCGAATTATCTACTAGAAATACATGAAGTCCCTGATTGGTGCTTAAAGCAGCCTGATTTAAGTCACTTAACATATGAATAATAAAAGTAGCTTCGTCTCTGTTTGATGTTTCTGTTAAAGTTAGACCAAATTCATCATTGGCTCTCTTATTAATGCTTCTAATACTTTCTAATTGCCAATCTGTGAAATCAATTACAGATTTATTGATAACTACATCACCTTCTGAAGCTATATAATATTTGAAAATTCCTCCACTTGTAGCCCTTGCATAAAGATCAGGCGGTCCCATCTTTAGGTCTTCAGAAGTAATTTCATTTACCATACTATCTCCTTGAATTTTTAATTCATTGTAATAGGTTTTTATCATAGATCTATCAAAATCACTTAAAACAAAATTAGATGAATAATCACCTGGTTGTTGAGGATCTTCCATTACACTTTGAAACTCTGATGATGGTGTAATATCACCAAGCCCAAGAATATTACCTATTTCATGAAGAGCTATTTGTTTTAAAGAAATAAAATCTAAATCTTCTGGTTCAAATCTAATTATTGCATGAGTAATTATTCCACTATCATTCCAGAAAGACTCCCAATAAGCGTAATTTGATGATACTCCGTATCCATCTACATATGTTAGACCAAAAGTTAAGTCTGCCAACTTATCATCATCAACATATTTAAATTCAATTGTATCTAATTCATTATCCCACAAACTTATTGCTTCTTTTAATATTACCTTTTCTGAAGCTGTAAATTGCCTAATTAGATTAGTTGAAAGATTAGTATCGTCATTTCTTAATGAGTCTGACGGAAAGCTATAAGTAATTGCTATGATTGTTTTTTCATTGTTCCATTTAACATTGTAAAAATCATCATAAAATTTTTCAGTAAAGAAGCTTAGATCTTTATTATTATAACTCATAAGAAAATAATTAATTTATACAATATATAGATCCGCTATGGATCCAACGCTATTTATTGATAAATCATCTACTCCAAAAGAAAGAGCAAGCTCAGAAAAAGTTAAATCTGTTCCAGCTGTTCCATTGGTTACATTTCCACCAAGATTATAGGAAAATTCATCAGCATTATTTACTGTTATTACTCGCGAATCTTCAAATGTTAGACGCACAGTATCATTAGCCCACTGACTTTTGATTACTTGGGTATTACTTGGGATTTGAATCGTATTTGTCCCACTTGTATCGATAATAGTTATTGAGCTGTTTTCTGGTAAAAGGTTTGAGATGAAATAGGTATCATCACCATCAAGGCCTCGAAGAGTTTTAGCTTGGCCATCAGCTACAATAATATTATCACCAGAATTATAATTCTGAGTTCCAGATTGTGTTTCAGTCGCATAAGCTTTTAAAATATTTTTTGTTGAGTCTGTTGTATTTGAAAGCTGATATTTTGGTTTATTAATTTCTCTTTCTTCAATCGTTAAATAATCTGAATATCTGATATTATATTGAGAACTAAAAGAAAAATAGGAACCTGTATCAACATCATAAGCACCGTAATATGTATCTAATTGATTATTTTTATAATCGTTATAAGGATTATCAGGGTTATCATTTTCTCTTAATTTGGAGGAGAATACTCCCTGAAGACTTCCAACATCAGATATTTGTCGAGAATAAAATAATGAATTATCTTCACTTGCATTTACAATAAAATGTCCATTACCATAATTAAAGATAGCTACAGTTTCATTTGTAACCATTTTTTTAAGCCCGTCATATCTAAAGACTATATCTAAATCATTATCTTGATCTAAATCAATTAAACTAGCATCTATAACCCATGGATTCTTATATCCATCATAATCATTCTCAACTGTATCTGTTCCATTGGGTCTGGTATCGAGACCTATGATTCTTGTACTTGTTTCATCAACAAAAGAACCATCAGGTTGCTGAATCATAACTTGAAATGATTTTCCTCCATAATAAGGCTCATTTCGACTTTGTGAAAATAAAAGATCTACTAATCCATCATTATTAATATCGCCACTATCAATATCCAACCATATAGTATCTTTACTTCCAAAAAGACCATCAGGTAGTTTTTTTACATCATCTTTAGAAAAGTTTCCTTCTCCATCTTGTTCGATTATATAAGCGCCCTCGGTTATTCTTCCATCTCCTCCTAGTATTAACTCTTTAATATTATCATTGTCATAATCGACAAATAATACAGTTAGATAAGTATTAGAATTATCACCAAATAAACTAAAAATTTCAGGGGGTAACGCCTTTGTTTCAAAAGATTTACCTTGTTTATTTATGTATAATTTAGTGTCGGATCCTCCAGCATTTCCAATATAAATATCTGGATAATTATCACCATTTATATCATCAGCAGCAACAGAATGAGTAAATCCTTGAGTTGGGGCGCCTGAACCTGTTGTTCCGCTTTCATCTTCTAATAGATTTGAAGAATCTGTGTAACCTCCATTATTATTTGATAAATATAATAGATGTCTATCTTCGAAACCTTTCTCAGTATTATCTGACATATCATAGCCATGTCCGACGACTAAAACATCGATTCTTCCATCAAGATTAAAGTCAGCAAAGACAGCCTCGCGGGGATATGACTGACCGTATTGTTGATCGGTAATTTCATATTTTTTTAGAGTACCATCACCCATATTCTCTAAAATTACTGGACGATAAAAGACTTCTGTTTCTCGATCTTGAGCAACATCACCGAAAGATAAAATGAGATCAGAGTCTCCATCTCCATCTAAATCTTTTGCGTAATAGTATTGCCAGAAAGAACTTGAATAATCACCATAATATGGTGGTAATTGAAACTCCCCTTTATCATTGAAAAGGAGATCACTATAAAGAATTTCGGTATTAATTTTTACAATCATAATTCATGGTCCATTAGCTATATAAATTTAGCAATTTTTTTTATTATTATTTTAAATAATATATAGATCTACTATAGTTCCAACGCTATTTACTGATAAATCATCTGCTCCAAAAGAAAGAGCAAGCTCAGAAAAAGTTAAATCTGTTCCAGCTGTCCCATTCGTAACATTTCCACCAAGATTATAGGAAAATTCATCAGCATTATTTATTGTTATTACTCGCGAATCTTCAAAGGTTAAGCGCACAGTATCATTAGCCCACTGACTTTTGGTTACTTTTGTGTTCGAAGGTATTTGAATGGTATTTGTCCCACTTGTATCAATGATAGTGATTGAGCTGTCTTCTGGTAAAAGATTAGAAATGAAATACGTATCATCTCCATCAAGACCCCTAAGAGTTTTAGCCTGACCATCTGCAACAATAATATTATCACCAGAATTATAATTCTGAGTTCCCGATTGTGTTTCAGTTGCATAAGCTTTTAAAATATTTTTTGTTGAGTCCGTTGTATTTGAGAGCTGATATTTTGGTTTTGCAATTTCGTATTCGCTTATCGTCAGCTCCAATTGAATATCTGCATTTTGCCACTGTATAGGGTAATTAATTGGAGAAAAGAAAAAGTATTTCCCATTAAAATCATAAACTCCATAAAAGCTACCCTTATCAGAAGGTTGTGCATTAGGAGACCAACCATCGGATAATGCATAACCTACATCATCGGAAGATACAAAGACGCCATTCCCATAATTAAAGATAGCAACATCAACTTTTTCATTTGCGGGATATTTTTTTCCAGAATTTCTGTTGAAAGAAATATCGAGGTCCCCATCTTGATCAATATCTACAAAATCAAAGAATTGAACATAAGTATTTTGGTAATCTCTCCAATCTTGATCATTAAGGCTATCTCCACTTTCATAAGTTTTAAAACCTATTAATCTATCATTCGTTTCATCTTTAAATGTTCCATCACTTTGTTGAATCAAAAACTGAAGATTTCTTCCATCATAATAAGGATCACTATTTGTTTGAGATATAACTAAATCAGGAAGACCATCAGAATTGATATCCGTTGATTTAATATCAACATTCACTGCATTTTCCCATAATGCATTAGGAAGCTCTTGAAAAGTATCATCTTGGAAATTACCCTTACCATCTTGATAAACAATTATATTCTTACTAGAAAGACTTGTTGTTCCTCCAGAATGCCCTAAAACTAATTCTAAAATTCCATCATTATTAAGATCTACAAGTAGGCTTGAATTATAAAAATTTCCATGTTTTCCAACTCCATCAATTGTTTTAATGATTGATGAATCAAATATAGTTTCCTCGAGATTTACCGACTCGAAAGTTGGACCATTCTGACTGAGGAGTAGTTGAGGAAGAGTTCCCTTTCCTTCTTGTCCAGGATAAGTAGAAACATTCGAGGCGTAAATATCTGGATACCCATCTCCGTTTACATCACCTAGTGTTGCATCGTGAGTAAAATTCTTGACTTGAGGTAACAATTCTGGAGAGTCAGTATAAGTTCCATCAGAATTTGACATGAAGATTGTATTTTGACCCCCTGGAAAGGGATCAGCATCTCTACCAGACGCCCCTAGAAAAATATCTAATCTTCCATCTTTATTAAAATCAGCAAATTCAGCAATCATAGGACCTATGAATTTACTTGTTTGATTCTTTATTTCGACTACCGAAAAGGTTCCATCACCATTGTTTTCTAGAATTGCTGGATATTGAGGAAAATCTCCTTGTTGAGGAAATGATCCAAAACCAAGAAATAAATCACTATCACCATCACCATCTAAGTCTCTTGCCTTATGTTCTTGATTAATAAAAGCATCATCTTCAAGGTTTAAGAGCTTTAAATCTTCAAAAGATATATTAAAATTATTTATTTTTGTTGTCATAAAACTAGCCTAACTTAATTATTCATTTATTTAATAATTTAGATAATATACATATCTATCATCGTTCCAGTACCCGAGCCTAAAACTGTTGAAACTCCGGAAATAGTATCTCTTGTCCCAAATCCATCATCAGCCCAACCCTCTTTTAAGTTTACTGCTCCCCCTTGAGGGGAGTCCCAGAGAGCATAACCATAACCTTGCCCTGAAATATCATCTTCACCTGGACTGGCTACAATTGATTGACCGGACTTTGCATTGGTAATCGTATCATTACCTTTTCCTGGATATATTTTATCAATATTAGAATCTAATGCTGAAGCATCGATAATATCATCTTCATCGGTTCCATTGAAATCAGCCATAATTAAACCGGTTTATTCCCTATGACTGTCACACGCTCAACTCTTCGAGTTGCAGGCCAATAATCACCGGTTGCATAATGTTGGCACGATCTATTATCCCAAAAGGCTATAGAGTTCTCTTCCCATTTAAAACGACATTGATACTCAGGGATTGTAGATTGATTGAATAGATAATTGAGCATCAACCTTGAATCTTCATCGGAGAATCCTTCAATATGGGTTGTAAAGGCTACATTTACATATATAGATTTTTTTCCTGTATCGGGATGGGTTCTAACAACAGGATGCGTTGGCTTTGGAAACTTTTTGTTAAAAGCCTCTATTTCCTCAGGTGTTTTTCCTTGCTTTTCTAGTCTTTTTCGAAAAATGGTAAAATCATGAACAGCATAAGATCCATCAATTTTTTCTTTAATTACGTCAGGAAGATTTTCATAAGCCGCCTCCATACTTGCAAATAATGTGTCTCCACCAACCGGAGGGGTTTCAATCATTCTGAGTATTGAGCCCAAAGACGGCTCTTGTCTCCAAGTAACATCGGAATGCCAAGCATTTTCTTTTGGTTTGTTTTCTTCATCATGCGTTATACGAAGAACTTCAGGATGATCTTCTCTGTTAGTTCCCAAGGGTGCAAAAGGATGAATTTCAAGTTCACCAAAATATTGGCCAAATCTAAGGTGCTCTTCGGTTGTTATATTCTGATCTCGAAAGAAAATAACTTTATAAGTTAGAAGGGCGTTATAGATATGAGCTATTTCTTCTTTGCTAAGATCTTTGGTTAAATCAATATCATGTAATTCAGCGCCAATAGTTGTAGATAGTCTTTTAATTGAGAAAGGATGTTTTTGTGATTCAAATTCTTCTGGCGTAAATTCATTTAATTTTTTTAACATATTGAACCCCTCTTTTTTTATTATTCACTACCTTATGGGAAAAATATTTTTTCGTCACCATCTTTCCATTGTGGATATTTAATCATCACACCCTTGAAAAGGTCTGAATCAAGAAAAGCCATAAGCCACTTTTGAGTATTTGGTTTTTTTAGAGTATCAAACCACTTCATATCGGCAATCCTAAATTGACGGATAAAAGGTAATATAGAAATATCTAGGATAGATATCTTATTGTCATAAAGAAATTTTGTTATACTTAATTGATCCTCAATTTTGTTAATGAAGTTCATACAAATTTCTCTATGATGAATAGGGTCCTCGTCTTCATATCTTTTAGAATATTTATATCGATCAAGGTGATGCTTGAATTCACTATCATTTTTCTCAATAAGAATTTCAGATTTTTTTGATTTTTTTGATCTATTCCAGTCAAAAGGGTCATTTTGATTTAAAGCCCAATCAATAACATCGAGACTTTCATCAATAACCTCACCTGTATTTAATAAAAGGACCGGAACTGTTCCTTTTGATGAGATATCTAACATCGATTGTGGTTTATCTCTTAATAATACTTCGCGAAATTCAACTACTTGATCACTTACTTTAAGTGCCATTCTTGCTCGCATAGCATAGGGACACCTTCGAAAAGAATAAAGAACAGGATTATTTTTTTTGTTGTCCGCCAATATGTTTTTCACCCCTTAGCTTTGATAGTTCAATTTGTTTTTGTCTTGATTCAAATCTTTCTTTTTTATCTTTTGTTGTTTTATTATAACAATATAGGCAGCTAATTCCCTCTTCATACCTATCGTCATTTAATTCATCTTCAGTTATTGGCATCCTACATGCAAAACACATTTTATAGGATCCAACTTCAAGATTCTCTGTCAGACATACTCTATCGTCAAACACAAAGCACTCGCCCTCCCAAAGGCTTTTTTCTTTTTCAATTTGCTCTAGGTACTTAAGGATACCTCCCTGAAGATGGTAAACCTCATTAAATCCTTCCTCTTTCATTAAAGAAGAGGCTTTTTCGCATCTTATTCCCCCAGTACAATACATTGCTATTTTTTTATTTGTATTCGTTTTGTCTTGTTTGAATTTTTTAACCCACTCAGGAAAATCCCTAAAGGAAGTTGTCCGAGGGTCTAGGGCATTCTTAAAAGAGCCAATTTTTATTTCAAATTTATTTCTTGTATCAATAAGAATAACATCCGGGTCAGAAATAATATCATTCCATTCCTCTGGCTTAACGTAGGTGCCAACGGTTTTATTCGGATTAATTTCTGGAAGACCTATCGTAACTATTTCTTTTTTTAATCTAACCCTCATTTTATGAAAGGGTTGTTTATTGGTTGATGAATATTTTATTTCAATTTCTGAAAACCTATCATCTTTTTGAATCGATGTAAGTGTTTTCTCTATTTCCCTAGGTTTAGCGGATATAGTTCCATTAACACCCTCATTGGCAATTAGTATGGTACCCATAACATTATTTTTATTACATATCTCATAGAGCTGATCTTGAAGGGCGACAAGGTCATCAACCTTAAAAAACTTGTATAATGTTGCTACTAATATTTCATTACTGTCTTGCATTTTTAACTTTTAAAACATTTTTATTTATTTTTCCTGAGAAAAATTAATTTTATAATTTTATTGAATAGATTCAATTATTTATTTTTCTATTGCCTTATAGCCTAATTTTAGTATATGAAGAAGCTTAATGGAGTAAACAATATGCCTACAGGTACAGTTAAATGGTTTAATGGTCGAAAAGGTTTCGGCTTTATTGAACCGGATAATGGTGAAGACGATGTTTTTGTTCACGTTACTGCTGTTAAGGATTCTGGTTTAGATGTTCTTAATGAAGGAGATAAGGTGAGTTTTGAACTCGTTGAAAATAAAGGAAGAATGGCAGCTGAGAAATTATCAATGTCTGGAGATGAAGAATCAACAAATGATTCTGAAGATCAGGTTGAAGATAATGAAGAGGTGTCTGAAGAATCTGAGTAATTCCTAATTATAATTTCTTTTTAAGTAAGTCCTAAATTTATTTAAAGATTGTAAATTCATTTGCTTTCTAATTGTTAGGTTTAAGTTAAACAAGATAACAATTATGAAATCTCTAGGACTTTTGTTTTTTTCAAATGGTTAATTATTAAAAAAAAGGAGAATATAATATGCCAACAGGAACAGTTAAATGGTTTAATGCTAACAAAGGCTTCGGTTTTATCGAGCCTGATGATGGCGAAAATGATGTGTTCGTTCATGTTACTGCAGTACAAGAATCCGGTTTAGGAAATCTTGACGAAGGTGACAGAGTAACTTTCGATCTTACTGAAAACAGAGGTAAAATGGCTGCTGCAAATCTAACTACTGCAGATGCTAAAGAAGAAGCTTCTGAATAATTTTATTAATTTAAAATTATAAAAATTAAGCCCAGTATTTGAAGATGTTTTTACATTTTTAAGTTCTGGGCTTTTTATTATTTATCTGGTTAAAAAAGTTATGATATTGTAGTCATAATTTTTTATATGAGTTAAAGATTTTGGTCCCTTAGCTCAGCTGGATAGAGCACTGGTCTTCGAAACCAGGTGTCAGAGGTTCGAATCCTCTAGGGACCGCCAAAAATACTGAGGTTATGATAATGGATAAGCTACCTTTGCCCAAAAAAAATAACTCCCTTCTTGAGCTGATAGGAAATACACCGCTTTTAGAGATTAAAAATATTGATGTGGGTGTTTGTAGGCTGTTCGTTAAAATGGAATCTCATAATCCAGGTGGGTCTATTAAAGATCGAGTTGCAATTTCTATTATAGAGCAAGCTGAAAAAGATGGCCTACTAAAATCAGGTGGTACAATTGTTGAAGCTACAGCTGGTAATACGGGTATTGGACTTGCTTTGGTGGGCGCATTAAAGGGTTATAAAGTAATTTTAGTTATTCCGGATAAAATGAGCCGTGAAAAAATATTACACTTAAAGGCTATGGGAACTGAGGTAGTTTTTACTAGATCGGATGTTTCGAAAGAAGATCCAGAATACTATCACAATATTGCTGAAAAAATTGTTAGAGAAACTCCTGGTGCATTTTATGCTAATCAGTTTGGTAATCCAGCAAATGCAATGGCGCATGAAACAACAACTGGACCCGAAATTTGGGAGCAAATGAATCACGATGTCGATGCATTTGTTGCTGGAGTTGGTTCTGGAGGAACTTTATCGGGTGTAGGAAAATTTTTGAAAAGTGTCTCACCTTCAACTCAAATTGTTGCAGCTGATCCTGAGGGCTCTATTATATTTGATGCGGTCACAAAGGGTTCATACTCTTATGACGGTGGGTCATGGTTAGTTGAAGGAATTGGTGAAGACTTTATTCCGGATGTCTTAGATTTATCCTATATAGATGATGCAATAACCATCCATGACAGCAAAGCTTTTGAAACCTTAGATATTTTATTAAAAAAAGAAGGTATTTTAGCAGGCTCATCAGCCGGAACTTTAGTTGCTGGAGCTATTGAGTGGTGTAGAGCTCAAAAAGAACCCAAAAGAGTTGTTTCATTAATTTGTGATACCGGGAATAAGTACTTATCAAAAGCTTTTGATGACGCTTGGCTAAGCAATAATGGTTTTAGTTCTAGAAATTTAAGAAATGATTTAAGCGATCTTATTGTTATGAGAACAGATCAACAACAAGTTGTTAGCGTTAAGAGGGATGATACTGTTTTGATAGCTTACAATCGGATGAGAAATTCAGATTTTTCTCAACTACCAGTTTTAGATAACGATGAGGTAGTAGGAACAATTAATGAAGATAATATACTAAAATATTGTAGTAAGAATAAAAATGGATTTACTCACTTAGTTAGTAAGGCAATGTCCAATGATCTGCATCAAATCGATTGTAAATCATCAATTGAAGACCTGTCGATTCTTCTTGGAAAAGATAATTTTGCTTTGATAATGGAGAGAAACACTTTTCTTGGAATAGTTACTAAGGTTGATTTATTAGCACACTTGAAAAAAAATATTTAATGAGGAAAAAATGACTAAGGATAAAAAAGGTTTTGATACAAGAGCCATTCATGCTGGACAAAAAAATGACCCAGTGACAGGTGCAGTCATGACACCCATTTATGCAACTTCAACATACGCTCAAGAAAGCCCCGGTGTTCATAAAGGTTATGAATATTCTCGAACATCCAATCCAACTAGAAGAGCCTTAGAAGATTGCATGGCTAGTCTTGAAAATGGAGATCAGGGTTTTGCATTTGCTTCTGGTATGGCTGCCACTTCAACTATTTTAGAGTTGCTGGATTCTGGTGATCATATTATTGCATCTGATGATCTTTATGGCGGAACTTATAGACTTATGGAGGATGTTAGAAAAAGGACATCTTCATTAGAGTTTAGTTTTGTTGATTTCTCAAAAACCTCAAATATTCTAGAGGCGATTAGGCCAAATACTAAAATGTTATGGCTTGAAACTCCGTCAAACCCACTTTTAAAAATTACGGATTTAGAGGCCGTTTCCTCTTCGATAAAAGAAAAAAATATTATAAAGGTTTGTGATAATACTTTTTCATCACCACGAATTCAGCAACCATTGGATTTAGGTTTTGATATTGTTATGCATTCGGCTACCAAGTATATAGGCGGACATTCAGATGTTGTGGCTGGCCTAGCGGTTACATCTAAAAAAAGAAATGATCTATCGGAAAGACTTGCTTATTTAATAAATGCTAGCGGTGGTATGGCCGGCCCCTTCGATAGCTTCCTTCTTTTGAGAAGCCTTAAAACATTATCTATTAGGATGGAAAAACACTCTGAAAATGCTCAGCTTGTTGCTGAATTTTTAGAAAACCATCCATTAGTCTCTAAGACAATATATCCTGGCCTAAGGAGTCACCCAGAACACGAGATTGCAAAAAAACAAATGAATTTATTTGGTGGAATGGTTACTTTTGTAGTTTCAGGAGGATTACCACATGCAAAAAAACTACTTGAAAGCTTAAAGGTATTTACTTTAGCTGAAAGTTTGGGGGGTGCAGAAAGTTTAGCAGAGCATCCTGCAATAATGACACACGCCTCTATACCAAAAGAAACTCGAGAAGCATTGGGTATAGATGATGGACTTATTCGTCTATCAGTTGGTATTGAGACTGCTGAGGATTTAATAAACGACTTAAAAAATGCAATTGAATAGTTTACTTTAATCTTACATTGAAGGCGTTATATTTATAAACCCATCTAGATTTTATTAAAATAAATGGTATCAGGCGGCTTATTGAATATAAGCCTGAATAAACTAGAATTCTTAGAATTGGATTTTTTAAGTGGAATAACTTCGTATTAAATTTTGAAGCTCTCTGCAAATTCTCGGATCTTTTTTTTCTATTTTTTTGAAATTTTTTCAATGCAGAATATGGATCACCTTTAAAAGCTACAATCGATCTGTACAGAATAATAGCATCCTCCATTGCAGAATTAGCACCTTGACCGTAAGAAGGTGACATTGGATGTGACGCATCACCAATGATGACGGCCCGACTTGAAATCCAATTGGGAAGAGACTCTCTTTCAAATAAACCCCATTTGTATGGTATCTCTATATTTTTTACTATTTCCTCTACTGTTTTATTCCATCCCTTGAAGTCATTTTCGAGTTCCTTTTTATTTCCGACCTTGTGCCATGATTCATCCAGCCAATCCTTTTTTCTTAGTGTTCCGATAAAGTTAAGAACTTTGTGTTTCTTAATAGGGTAATGGACAAAATGAGAGTTTTTACCCATCCATATTGTTGTAGAAAGTTTTTGCGTTTGGCTTGAGAGTTTTTTCATATCCACCAAACCTCGCCACGCAATAATACCAGAAAATTTATTTTTAGAATTAGGTAGCATAATCTTTCTAACAGATGAATTTATTCCATCACAACCCACTAGTAAGGATCCCTCAACTGACTTTTGATTATTAAAGTGAACTAGAACAGAACCATTTTTTTCTGAAAAATTTTCGAACGAATAATCTGTAAAAATTATATTTGCATTAATTTTATTAATGGCACCCTTTAAAGTATCAATAAGGTCGTTGCGCTGCATTTGAAGAAATGGATAGTTATAAAATTTCTCACTACTATTATTTAAATTTTGTTTGGCGACAATTATGCCTTTTTTATGAGTCCTTAGTTCAAGCGAAATTGGTTTGCTGGCAAGGCTAATGATTTTCTCCTTAAGCCCTAAATTAAATAAAATTGAATTTCCATTGGGACTTATATTAATACCAGCTCCTGGCTGATTAATTTCTTTTTCTTTTTCAAATAAGATAACAGGGACGCCATTTTTTAAGAGTATTAGGCATAACGTTAACCCGCTAATACCGGCGCCAATTATAACTATTGGTTTATCTTTCATATACCTACCATGTGAAATGAAATTATCATGTTTTCACTTTTAATATCTTTAAAAACCTAATTAATAAGATTCTTTTTTAATATCATTGTATTTAAAGTTAGACATCATGAAGTAATACTCAAAACCAAACCCTGGAAAATTATTTAATATCTTTCCATCAGATGTCTTATACCAGCTCTTGCATCCAGCAGCCCAGACTGTCGTAGATAATTTCTTTTGGATGAAGTTATTATACTCTGTCATTGCTTTTTGCTTTACATCAATATGCTTGAGATTTCTCTTTTTAATATATTTTAAACTTTTTATAATAAATTTAATCTGGCTTTCAATCATGAATATTATTGAAACATGGCCGGTATTGGTATTGGGGCCGTAGCACATAAAAAAATTAGGAAATTCCGGGACCATAACACCCTTATATGCTTCGGCCCCATTTTTCCATACATCATCTAAATCTTTATCATTAAGACCTATAATTTTTACTGGAGATATGAAAATATTTGCCTTAAAGCCTGTTCCATAAATAATTACATCTACATTACTTTTATTACCATCTATTGTTATGATTGAGTCTTTATTAAATTTTGAGATTTGCTCAGTTTTAAGAAATACATTTTCTCTTTCAAGTGCCGGAAAAAAATCATTGGTTGGTATTACTCTTTTGCAACCAACCGGATAGTTAGGCGTAAGCTTATCTCTTAATGATTGATCCGAAATCTGTGCATCAAGTAACATTTTTTGACCTTGTTGATACATTGAAGACATAGTTTTAATTTTAAAACCCGTTGTTATGTTTGCAATTATGCTTTCAAGAATAGATAAAATTTTGTTTTGTTTATTAAAAAAAGCAAAATAAAGTCTTTCAGCCATTACATATTCATAAAGTCTATAAAGCTTTCCAAAAAATGGTAAATTTTTTAAAAGCCATTTTTCTATCTCACTAAATTTACGATCAGGCTTAGGTAGAATCCAGTTTGGAGTTCTTTGAAAAATAGTTAATTCGTCAACTTCTTTTGCGATTTTAGGAATAAACCCTACCGCACTTGGCCCTGTTCCAATAACGCCAACCTTTTTTCCCTTTAAATCAATGGAATGGTTCCACTCTGCACTATGAAAGGAGGGACCTTTAAAATCTTCAGACCCTTCAAATTTAGGTGATGTAGGTTTATTTAATTGTCCAAGACCACTCACCAAAGTCTTTGTTTTATAAATTTCTCCAGTTGAGATATAGATATTCCATAAACTTTCATCTTCATTGAACTCAGCCTTAAGGACTTCGGAATTAAATTTTATATGAGGTTTAATTTTATATTTTTCAGTTACCATCTCTAGGTAGTCTAATATCTCATATTGTTCGGGATATTTTTTTGACCAATTAGGGTTGAGTTCAAATGAGAATGCATAAAAATGTGAAGCAACATCACAACACAATCCAGGGTAAGTATTGTCACGCCAAGTTCCACCTACCGAGCTCTTTTTTTCTAAAACTAAAAAAGATAAAATATTAGCCTTTAGTAAGTTAACGGCCATTCCTATTCCTGAAATACCTGCCCCAAGCACAATTGAATCATATATTTTATTGTTATTACTATCCATCTTTGGCAGACTATATTTACAAATTAGATTTGCAAGAAAAATAAATAGTGAGTATTAAATTTCAAAGGAATTTTCATGAAAGCAGTAAATTATTCAGAAGGGAAGGTCAATATTCTTAATGTTCCTAAACCATCCGGTGACGGAATTATAGTTAATATTAGTTCATGTGGTATTTGTGGAACTGATATGGATTTACTAAAAAATAAAGGTCATTTTTCTCATATCGCAGGACATGAAATGTCTGGTCGTTTAGAGGATGGAACTTTAGTGGCAATTGAGCCTTTGGATTATTGTGGTGATTGCCCTGAATGTGCATCTGGGAGTTATAATCTATGTTCAAATGATAAATTTGAAATGATTGGTTTAACCTCTAACGGAGGGATGGCAGAACAACTTATAGTCCCAGAGCATTGTATAGTTAAGTTAAATCAAGAGATTGATACCAAGACATCATGTCTTATAGAACCTATTGCTGTAGCCGTTCATGGCTACGTTATAACTGAAACTCAACCAAGTGACAGGGTTGCTGTTATAGGCGGTGGTTCAATAGGACAATGTGCAGTTTTTGCTGCAAAAGCTATGGGTTGTGAAGTAGATCTCCATGCTCGATATGACCACCAGATGGAGGCAGCAGAGTTTTGTAATGTTAAAAAGCCTTCTGGAGTATATGATAGGGTTGTTGATTGTGTTGGCTCAGCTGAGGCTCTTGAAACTTCCGTAGAACTTATTAAGCCCCAAGGAAAAATTATTGGTTTAGCGGTTGCTTGGGATGATATAAAGCTGCCTGGTTTTGGCACAATTAATAAAGAGGCCTCTTATCATTCTTCAAGATGTTATGGGATGGGACCAAACGGAAGAGATATAGATATAGCTGCAAAAATGCTTTTTGATTTTCCTGAAATGGCCTCGAAAATAATTACTCACAGGTTTCCCATTGACTCAGCAGTTGAGGCATTCAAGATTGCAGATGATAGAAAATCAGGTTCTATAAAAGTAGTTTTAGATATAAATATTTAATTCATAAATTTAATAACGGAAATAAGTTGGCTAAATATTACAATATCGATGACTTAAGGCTTTTAGCAAAAAAAAGAGTACCTCAAGCTGTTTTTGACTATGCAGATGGAGCCGCAGAGGATGAGAGCACTAAGGAAAATAATCGAAGCGCATTTCAAAAATGGAAATTTATTCCCGATGTTCTTATTGATGTTTCTGAAGTTGATACTCACACTAAAGTTCTAGAAACAGATATGCCTTATCCTTTTGCTTTAGGACCAACGGCAATTTCATATCTTTTCCATCACGCAGGAGAGCCAGCGGTAGCTAGAGCAGCCTCAAAAAGAAACTTTCCTTCAACTCTATCGTCAATTGCAAGTACAAATATTGAAGATTATGCAGAATCATCAAATGGATCAGTTTGGTTCCAGATGTATGTATGGAAGAATAGAGAAATAAGTCATGATTTTATAAAACGTTGTAAAGCAAGTAATTATAAAGCAATAATGTTAACGGTTGATGTTCCTGTTGGTGGAAAAAGAGAAAGAGATCTTAGGAGTGGCATGACTGTTCCACCTCAATTAACCTTGGCATCAATAATTGATGCTGCCTTTCACCCTCATTGGTGGTGGAATTTTATTTTTGGTCCAAAAATATCCTTTGCTAATGTTAAGGAACGGTTTACAGGAAAAAAACAAAAACTAAGTAATATTATGACCTATATGAATCAACAATTTGACCCGACCGTTACATGGGAGGAGGCAAAAGAGATTGCATCTATGTGGGGAGGACCATTTGCTATTAAAGGTCTTATGACTCCCGAAGATGCAGAAAAGGCTATAGAGATTGGTGCTTCAGCAATTGTTATTTCAAACCATGGTGGGCGCCAACTAGATAGCGCAGCTGCTCCGTTGGATGTACTTCCAGAAATTGCCGAGAGAGTTAATGGAAGAGTTGAGATATTAATTGATGGAGGAATCAGACGGGGTTCTGATATAGTTAAGGCTATTGCACTTGGAGCTGACGCCTGCTTAATCGGAAGGCCTTGGGTCTATGGTTTAGCTGCAAAAGGAGAAGAAGGCGTGGGAATAGCTATCGATGTTTTGGCTTCTGAAGTAAAAAGAACACTTCAATTACTTGGTTGCAAAAGTATTAAAGATATTAAAAGAAAGCATATTAGATTAACTAAATCCTTTACAGAAAATTTAGATTAAAAATGTATCAAAAAAAAATTAATAATTATGAACAAAGTTCAAAAAAAGAATTCGATCTGGGGTTTGATAGTGAGAAACTGTCATATATACCCAACTATTTTTCTTCTTATATAGATAAAGGAAAACTACCTAATATTACTTTGTTAGTTGCTCGAAATAATGAAATTGCTCATCTTTCATCACAGGGCTATTCAAGCGTTGAAAGTAAAAAACCAATCCAAAATAACTCTATCTATCGATTTTATTCAATGACTAAGCCTATAACCTCCGTAGCAATAATGATGCTTTATGAAAAGGGATTGCTTCGTCTAGAGCATGAGGTATCGAGATACCTACCGGAATTTAAAGATGTTAAGGTTTGGGATGAAGGTACCATTGACAACTATAAAGTTCGTTCACCTTCTCAGCCAATGCTTATCAAAGACTTATTAACTCATACATCAGGCTTAACCTATGGATTTATGACAGGGCATCCAGTTATTAAACTCTATAATACCAGTGGTATTGCTTCAGCTAAAAATCATGAAACTAAAAAAGAAATGGACCTTGAGGAATTCTCACATACAGCATCTTCATTGCCACTGCTATTTGACCCCGGTTCTAAATGGCATTATTCAATTTCAATTGATATCTTAGGTCGCGTTATTGAAGTTATTTCAGGTGATACATTTGATAATTTTCTTAAAAAGTATATTTTTAATCCACTAAATATGGTTGATACTGATTTTTTTGTTCCCGAAGAAAAACATGAAAGATTTGTTGATTGTTATCAAGAGCTTGTTTCTAAAACGGGTAATAAATTAAAACGCTGCTTTAAGGGCGGTGAAGATATTTACTCAAAGCCGAGAAATTTTTTATCTGGAGGAGGTGGGCTTTGTTCAACACTCGCAGACTATGCAAATTTTTGTCAAATGTTACTAAACAACGGATCATTTTTGGGGCAACAAATACTTAGTCCTATAACCGTTAATTATATGAGAAGAAATCATCTTCCAAATAATCAGACAATGAGGGACATGGGTGATGATAGTTTTTCAGAGGTAATGTATGATGGTGCTGGCTTCGGTCTAGGATTTTCACCCTTAATTGACTCTGTTAAATCTCTTAGCCCAGTTTCCGAGGGTTCGATCTCATGGGGTGGCATGGCTAGTACTTTCTTTTGGGTTGACCCTAAGGAGAATTTTTTTGCTATTCTTCTCACGCAGTTAATTCCTTCGGGTCGATATCCAATAAGGGCACAGACACAGACACTTGTTTACTCAGCACTAAAGGATCTTAATAAAAATTAGTAGACTTTGATATTTAATAACTGTAAATTGTAATTTCCTTGAAAAAGGACGTGGTGATTTGAGCCAGTCGGCTTGCGACCATGTTAAAAAAATCGCTAAAAGAGACTGGGGGATACCCGGATAAATCCGGGTTTTTTTATCTCTCAGTAAAAAAGGAGATAAAAATGACTACAGAAAGTAAAAATCCGGAAACAATTGCGCTTCATGCTGGATGGCGCTCCGATCCAACAACTAACTCAGTTGCTGTTCCAATTCACCAAACAACAAGCTATCAATTTGATTCAACTGAGCATGCATCAAATCTTTTTGCCTTATCAGAGCTGGGTAATATTTATTCAAGAATAATGAATCCTACGTGCGATGTATTAGAACAAAGAATTGCTGCTTTAGAGGGAGGTGCTGCTGCATTAGCCGTATCATCAGGCCAGACAGCTACCGCTTATGCTTTACAAAATATTACTAAGGCTGGTGACAATATTGTCTCTTCCACAGATCTTTATGGAGGAACTTGGAATCAATTAAGTAATACTTTTAAGGATATGGGTATAGAAGTTCGTTTTGTTGATCCAAAAGATCCAAATGCATTTGCAGAGGCAACTGATGATAAAACTCGTGCATATTTTGCTGAAACGCTACCAAATCCAAAACTTGAAGTTTTTCCTATCAAAGAAGTCTCTGATATCGGAAGAAAATTTGGAATTCCTTTAATTATTGATAATACAGCAGCACCTGTTTTGTGTAAGCCTTTTGAGCATGGCGCAGCAGTTATTGTTTACTCAACAACTAAATATATTGGCGGACATGGTACTTCGATTGGCGGTTTAATTGTCGATGGTGGTAATTTTGATTGGGCAGGTGCAGGCGATAGACAGCCAGCTTTAAATAATCCTGATCCATCTTATCATGGTGCAGTATTTACTGTTGCCGCAGCCCCATTAGGACCTATTGCATATATTCTTAAAGCTAGAACAACAATTTTAAGAGATCTTGGTGGAGCCATGAGTCCTATGAATGCATTTCAATTTATTCAAGGCCTTGAAACATTACCTTTAAGAATTAGAGAGCACTCTCGAAATGCACAAAGTGTATCTGAGTTCTTAGAAAAACATGAAAAAGTAAGCAAAGTTATTTATCCAGGTCTTCAATCCGGTGAAGCAAGAAAAAGGGCTGATGCCTGCTTCAAAGGTGGATACAGTGGCTTAGTTGGTTTTGAGTTAACTGGAGGTACTGAATCTGGTAAGAAATTTATTGATTCCCTGGAGCTTCTTTATCATGTTGCAAATATTGGGGATACTCGAAGTTTAGCTATTCATCCAGCAAGTACTACTCATAGTCAATTATCAGAAGAACAACAAATTGCATCGGGTGTTACACCTGGGTATGTTCGCCTATCAATTGGCATTGAGCATATTGATGATATTTTAGCTGACTTATCTCAGGCCTTAGACAAAGCATAATACATTTAAATTTTTACAGAATTAAGCCACCAACTTGAGTTAGGTGGCTTTTTTTTTATTTCGTGATAAAATTTTTATCGGAGAGCTTATGGAAAAAATTATTACTAAAGAAATCTTGTCTAGCGGTGTAGTTGTTATAACTATGACAAACAAAGATGTTAATAATAATATGACTTGGAGTGCTGTAGAAGATATTGCAAATGAAATTGAAATATCAAGAAATAGTGGTTCAAATATTTTTATTTTAGCTTCGGGTCTTAAGGATCATTGGTATGAACATGCTTGGCTTCAAGATATTTTAGCACCTTATGAAGGTCGTCAATCAACAGCACCCGGTGTAGTTTGGTTTAAATTATTAAATCACCTTACTCATCCAGATATCATTTCTATAGCTGCGATAAATGGAAGATCGTCAGGCGGAGGTGCTGAAATAGGTTGGGCATGTGATCTCAGATTTGCAGAGGAAAAGGCAACTTTTTCTCAACCCGAGGTTGATCTTAATTTAACTACTGGGCTGGGAGGGACTAGCAGAGTTGTAAAATTAATTGGCGTAACACATACCGCCGAGCTTATCTTTGGAGGAAAAGAATTTACAGCAAATAAAATGTATAATTTGGGCTCTATTAATGAAGTTGTTAAAAATGGAACTTCTTTAGAATATTCTATAAGTTGGGCGAATGAGTTATCGAGGAAACCTAAGGAAGCGCTATCATCTTTAAAAACGATATTAAAGAAAAGTATGGATATCCCATTGGGCGAATCTCTTCGTAATGAACAAGAAATATTTCAGTCGATTGTTTCTTCAGATAATGCAATAAATAAAATGCGTGAAATTCAAAATCGATATTTTAAAGGAGAAAAACCAATAGATATTGATTACTAGCCATGAGGTGAGAAAATGAAAAGAAAAGTATGGAAACTTATTGGACGTCCTGAAGGTACAAATTTTGAAAGTGCACTTTCTTTAGTTGATGAAGATCTTTCAGATCCTACTAATGGGCAGATTCAAATAAGATTGAAGATTATTTCTATGGATGCTGGGACAAGAATGTGGATGAGCGATCGTCAGGATTCCTATCAGCCTCCAATTGAACTAGGCGCTTCGATGGTAGGCGTTTGCCTTGCCGAAGTTTCTAAATCTTCAAACCCTAAGTTTAAAGAAGGTGACTTAGTAAGAGGGTTTGGTGAGTGGGCAGATTATGCAAATGTTGATTCTGACTCTTTTCTTTTGTTAGAGGAAGGACTTGATCATGAGGAGGCTTATTTATCAGCACTAGGTTTAAACGGCTGGACTGCTTATGTCGGTGTCATGGAGGTTGGGAAACCTAAGCCAGGTGAAAACTTTCTTGTTTCTGCAGCAGCAGGAGCAACTGGTTCTTTGGCTGGGCAAATAGCAAAAAAGGCTGGCTGTAGAGTTATTGGCTTAGCAGGTAGCCAGGAAAAGTGTGACTGGCTTGTTAATGATTTAGGATTTGATGTCGCTATCAATTATAAAGAAGAAAATCTTGATTCTGCTCTTAAAAAGCATTGCCCTGATGGTGTAGATATTTATTTTGATAATGTGGCTGGTGAAGTACTTAATACCGTTATGGCTAATCTTGCCTTAAATGCTAGAATTCCTCTAAGCGGACTATTGGCCCAATATAATGAAAAGGGCGCTCGTCTTCCTGGACCAGATAATTTTGATCAACTTTTAATGAAAAGAGCAACTATAACAGGTTTTTTCTGCCCAGATTTTCTTGAGGATGGACCACGAATTGAAGCCTTATTGTCGGAGTGGTACAAGGAGGGGTCTCTAAAATATAAAGCAGATGTAACTGAAGGTTTAGAAAATGTTTTAGTTGCATATAAAAAGATCTTTACAGGTGAAAATATAGGTAAAACTTTAGTTAAAGTTTAGCTAAAATTAATATTTTATAATTTATTCAGGTATTTTTAAGATTACTTTATTGGAGATTAAATGAAGCTTTCAGGTAATTTTGACGTTGATGGTTTGTTGGCCAAAGAAGATGAACGATATCAGGTAATTGATAATAATTTTCTTAAAAATTTAGTTCTAAGCAGCACTAAGCTTAATCCTGGTCACTCGACAAGCGGACATAAGCATAGTGGGCAAGAAGAAATTTATATTTTTATTAAAGGTTCAGGTGAAATGTCCCTTGTTCATCCTAATAAAAAAGAAGATACCTTTCTTGTTTCGAAAGGAGATATTGTTTTAATTGAAGACGATGTCCATCATAAGGTTTCAAATACAAGCAAAGATGAATTGTACTTTGTGTGTATTTTTGATGGGAAGCGAATCAACTAAACTAAGCCTCAGAACCAAAAGCAGCATCAAACGTATCTGACCAACTACCAGTAGTAGCAGCTCTTGAATATTCAGTTGACCTTCCTTCAAAAAAGTTTGTATGCTCCACAGCATTAAGCATTTCATCCATCCAAGGCAGGGGATTCTTTTCAATGTTATAAAGGTGTGGGAGTCCTAATTGGGACAGTCTTCTATCGGCTATATACCTTATATATTGCTTAACTTCATCAGCCTCCATACCTTTTACACCACCAAGTTCAAAGGCTAGCTCAATAAAGGCGTCCTCATGCTCAATAACTTTTGAGCATGCATTAGTGATTTCGGCCTTAACTTTGTCATTCCAAACCTCTGGATTTTCATCAATAAATGTTTTGAATAGTTTAATTGCTGATTCAGTATGAAGTGTTTCATCTCTTACGGACCAGGTAACAATTTGTCCCATTCCCTTCATTCTATTTTGTCTTGGAAAGTTCATTAAAACTGCAAAAGAAGCAAATAACTGAAGGCCTTCAGTAAAAGCTCCAAAGACAGCAAGAGTTTTAGCTATATCCTCTTTAGAATCCACACCCCAAAGACGCATATAATCGAATTTATTCTTCATAGCTTCGTACTCAAGAAAGGCACTGTATTCAACTTCTGCCATTCCAATCGTATCTAATAAATGACTATATGCTGCAATATGAATAGTTTCAGTATTAGAAAAAGCACCCAACATCATTTGAACTTCAGTCGGCTTAAAAACTCTTGAGTAATGCTTCATGTAGCAGTTATTAACTTCAACATCAGCCTGAACAAAAAAACGAAATATTTGAGTTAAAAGATTTTTTTCTGGCGGCGTTAAATTTTTTTCCCAATCCTTAACATCTTCAGCTAAAGGAACTTCCTCGGGAAGCCAATGAATCCTTTGTTGTTTTAGCCATGCCTCATAAGCCCATGGATATTTAAATGGTTTGTATACTAATCTTTCTTCAAGAAGTGACATAATTATTCCTTATTGACACGCTAGACATTCGTCATAGTCGTTAGGGTTAGATTCGGCTGCAACGTCATCTAGGGTTTTAATTTCGATCTTATTTGGTTGATTAGACGAATTTTCAGCTCTTTGCAGAGAGAGTGATCGACAGTAATATAAGCTCTTCACACCTTTTTTCCAAGCGGAATAATGGACCTCATGTAGATAGGATTTATCACTATCAGCAGGTAAAAATACATTTAATGATTGAGCCTGATCAATCATTTCTGCCCTATCACCAGCCAAGTCAATTAGCCAACGTTGATCAATTTCAAATGCAGTTTTATATACATCTTTTTCTTGTTGGGATAAGAACTCAAGATGCTGCACCGAGCCACGATTTGATAAAATTGATAGCCAAATCTCATCATTATCTTGATTCTTTTCTTGCAACATGATTTTAAGGTGTCGGTTTCGGACTGTGAATGTACCAGAGAGTGTTTTGTGAGCAAAAACATTTGCGGCTATAGGCTCAATACCTGGGCTTGAGCCGCCACATATTATTGATATAGATGCTGTTGGTGCAACAGCAGTTTTATTTGAGAATCTTTCCATTATTCCATACTCTTCAGCATCAGGGCATGCACCCTTTTCTTTTGCTAGATCTATAGAAGCCTGATCAGCCTGAGCTTTTATATGTTTGAATATTTTTTTATTCCAAGATTTAGCAACAGCACTTTCCCATGGAACATTATTAGCTTGAAAAAACGAGTGTAGCCCCATGACGCCTAGCCCAACAGAACGTTCTCGCATTGCAGCATATGCAGCACTTTTCATTGTATCTGGTGCATTATCGATAAAATCCTGAAGAACATTATCTAAAAACCTCATAATATCTGGGATAAAGTCTTTTTCGTTTTCCCACTCAAAAAACTTCTCTAGATTTACTGATGATAAACAACACACTGCAGTCCTATTCTCTCCATGATGATCAATACCTGTAGGAAGAGTTATTTCGCTACAAAGATTTGACGTTTTTATTTCTAATCCAGCTAATTTTTGATGTTCTGGTCTAAAATTATTTACAGTATCTTTGTAGACGAGATAGGGTTCTCCAGTTTCAATTCTTGCTGTTAGCATTCTTATCCATAATGATCTAGCTGATACGGTCTTTTGAACCGATTGATCGTGCGGGCTTCTTAAGTCCCAATCTACATTTTCTTCGACCGCTCTCATAAAAGCATCAGTAATTTGTATACCGTGGTGAAGATTTAGAGCCTTACGGTTTGGATCCCCTCCTGTTGGCCTTCTTATTTCTATAAACTCTTCTATTTCTGGGTGATCTATTGGCAAGTAAACTGCTGCTGAACCTCTTCTTAATGAGCCTTGGCTAATAGCTAAAGTTAAAGAATCCATTACTCTAATAAAAGGAACAATACCGCTTGTTTTTCCTACACCTCCAATTGGTTCTCCAATCGACCTTAAATTTCCCCAATAAGATCCAATTCCCCCACCTTTAGATGCAAGCCATACATTTTCAGTCCAGAGATCTACTATTCCGCCCAAGCTATCATTTGCTTCATTTAAGAAACATGATATTGGCAGACCTCTTCCAGTACCTCCATTTGATAGAACAGGTGTGGAAGGCATGAACCATAATTTTGATATATAATCATATAGCCGTTGAGAATGTTCTTGATCGTCACCATAAAATGATGCTACTCGAGCAAAAAGATCCTGAAATGATTCACCTGGCAATAAATATCTATCTTCAAGTGTTTCTCTCCCAAAGTCAGTTAAAAGAGAATCTCTTGACGGATCTATTTTTACTCTTTTACCTTTGTCAGTGTGTTGAACTGCCCTATCACCAATTCGAAAATCCATTCGGGGCTCATCTTTAAGCTCTAAAGATGGTTTTTCTCCAATTTTTGATTGTGCAAATGAGTATATTTCTTCCATTTCGTCTTCAGTATAACCAGAAATTACAGGAGCTGGAGTCCTATTTTTATCTGTGTTAGTTTTCATTTTTTTTTCTGGTTTGTTCATAAGCATTTATATATCCCTTTTAGTATCCCCGATACCCCTATATTTATCTGATTTAAAGAGAGTCAGACACTCCTTACAACTGATGTGTTGCATTATTGCTTATAACGGCAATTTAAAATAACGTTTAGATTGATCCACACTTAAGATTTTGACGTCCTATTTCTAGTATTTACTACTACAAATAGAGTATGAAACATGTCTTAACACAAAATATAGTAGCCTGTTCGTTACAGAGGTCAATAACGAAAAAACAAAAAAGTGATTTTTTTTTGTTTTTTTTGACTTTTGAGCCAAAACATTCAAAATTATATTTTCTAATTTAATTATTTTCAATTGAGGTACTAATAATGAATAATTCAAATCGATCATTTAAATCTTGGCGTCTCAAGCAAAGACCATCTGGCGAAATAGAATCAACAGATCTTGAGTTAGTCGATGATATTATTCCAGAAATTAAAGACAATGAAATTCTTGTTAGAACAATTTATTTTTCATTAGATCCTACAAATAGAATATGGATGTCGGATGTTGATCAATATATGGAACCAGTTGAGATAGGTGATATTATGAGGGCTGGTGGATCTCTGGGGGTAGTTGAAGAATCAAATGTTGAAGGTGTGAATATTGGAGAAATTGTTCAAGGCGGCATGCACGGCGGATGGCAAGAATATTTTGTTATGCCAGCATCAGACATTATTAAGATTCCTAAAGACACAGGCTTACCTTTAACAGCCTTTATATCTGTTCTTGGGTTTACGGGTCCAACTGCATATTTTGGTTTTTTAGATATTGGTAAGCCCCAGGAAGGTGAAACGGTTGTAGTTTCTGCGGCAGCCGGAGCTGTTGGTTCAATTGTTTGTCAAATTGCTAAAATAAAAGGCTGTAATGTAGTTGCAATAGCAGGGTCAGATGAAAAGTGTAAATGGCTAAAGGATGATCTAGGTGTTGATCATGTTATTAATTATAAGAAAGAAAATATTTTAGAATCCTTAAAGAATAAATGTCCTGATGGTATTGATATTTATTTTGATAATGTCGGTGGTGAAACTCTTGATGCCGCATTAACTCTAATGAATAAATTTGGAAGGATTCCTGTTTGTGGTCTGATCTCTATGTACAATGATTGGTCGTCAACAGGACCAAAGATGTACAGAAATATTCTAATGAAAACTCTAACGGTTACAGGATTCCTTGTTTCGGACTATGCCGAACAATTTGGTGAGTGTCTTGAGTCCCTGAGCCAATGGGTTGCTGAGGGAAAGATAAAATATAAAGTTGATGTTGTTGAAGGCATTGAAAATGCCCCAACAGCAGTTAATAAATTATTTTCAGGAGAAAATAATGGTAAACTTGTAATTCAAACCTCTAAAGAATCTTAAATTAAAACACTTCAAAAAGACCAGCTGCTCCCATTCCGCCGCCAATACACATTGTTACAACAACATTTTTGGCTTTCCTTCGTTTTCCTTCTAGCAAGATGTGCCCTACTAATCTAGCTCCCGTCATACCAAACGGATGTCCGATAGATATTGAGCCACCGTTAACATTTAATTTTTCATTATCTATACCCAGTTTGTCCCTACAGTATAAAGCCTGACTAGCAAATGCTTCGTTTAGTTCCCATAAGTCAATATCATCCACAGTGAGATTGTTTCTCTCAAGCAATCTAGGTATAGCATATACTGGCCCTATGCCCATTTCGTCCGGCTCACAGCCAGCCACTGCAAAACCACGAAAGGCGCCAAGAGGTGCTAAACCTTTTTGTTCAGCTAATTTTGAATCCATCACAACTACAGATGCTGCTCCATCAGATAGCTGTGATGCATTTCCTGCCGTAATGAAATGTTCTTCACCTCTTACAGGCTTTAATTGGGACAAGCCTTCAAGGGTTGTGGAGGGCCTATTGCACTCGTCGCGATCAACAACATAGTCTTTGATAGTTTCTTCCCCTGTTTCTTTGTTAAGTACTTTCATTTTAGTTTCCATTGGAACAATTTCATCATCAAATAGCCCCGCCTCCTGAGCAGCAGCTGTTCTTTGCTGGCTTTGAAGTGAATACTCATCCTGGCTTTCACGCGATATATTATATCTGCTGGCAACAATATCAGCAGTCTCAATCATTGGCATCCAAAGCGCTGGATAGGATTCCATAAGTTTTTCTTCAGTTATATTATTGAAGTTAATTCCTTGCATTGGGACAAGAGAGATTGATTCAACTCCAGCACCAACAACAGCTTGAGCTCCCTCATTCAAAACTCTTCCTGCCGCCATTGCAATAGTTTGAAGTCCAGAAGAACAAAATCTGTTTACAGTTACACCTGATGTTGTCACAGGGCATCCAGCCCAGATTGCCGCTAATCTTCCAACATTTTGACCAGTAGCTCCCTCTGGTGTTCCACACCCCATTATAACATCCTCAATTTCACTAGGATCTAGCTTCGCTCTTTCAATTGAATGTTTTACTGCATGCCCAGCCATTGCTGCGCCATGAGTAATATTAAAGCC
>JAOLDG010000004.1 GCA_028339975.1 Hyphomicrobiales bacterium
AGAAGATATCGAAACTGTTCCCCAGTAGCTCAGTTGGTAGAGCAATTGACTGTTAATCAATTTGTCGCTGGTTCGAGTCCGGCCTGGGGAGCCAATTTATTTATTTTTTTATTTTAAATAGTTATGACATTTGTTATTATTAATTATGAAAAAATTAACATATATAACCTTGGTTGTTTTTACCCTCCCCTTGTTTCTGATAAGCTGTGCAAATGAATATGATGGCGGAATATATACAGGGAGCTCAATGTCAACAAATCCAACAATTGATAAATCCAAAGAAGAGCCCGAACTTTTTGATTCTAAAGAGGCTGTTGAAAAAAATGTTGCTGAGTCAGAAGTTGAAAAAATACCTAGTGAAGAAAATTATAAATAACACCTGTTGTTTTAGTGTCATCTAACTTCAAGGAATTCTAAATGAAATTTGCTATTGTTGGATCTGGAATTTCTGGTTTATCCATTGCAACCATTCTCTCACAAGATCATGAAGTTGTACTTTATGAGAAAGAAGATAGGTATGGCGGACACTCAAATACTGTAGAAATTAATTACAATAATGAAATCATCAATGTAGATACAGGGTTCATAGTTTTTAATAAATTAAATTATCCTAATTTAATAAAATTTTTTAAATATTTTTCAGTTAAGTATGAAGATAGCGACATGAGTCTATCAATAAAACATCAGGCATTAGATTTAGAGTGGTCAGGCCAAAATCTAAAAACAATTTTTTCGAAGAAAAAACTTTTAAAAAAAATATCCTTTATATCTTCTATCATTCAAATATTAATTTTTAATTTCCACATCAAATATCTTATTAACTATAAGTCTCTAGGTGAAGTATCCTTAAGAGAATGGCTAGAAAACAAACCTTATACAAAAGGTTTCCTTGAGCTATACCTCCTTCCAATGGCAGGTGCTATTTGGTCTATGCCCCCTGAGGATGTAATGAATTATCCAATAACATCTCTTTTTAATTTTTTTAATAATCATAAGTTACTTCACAGTAAAAATGATAGGCCCCAGTGGTTAACGGTTTCAAAGGGAAGTATAAACTATGTGAATAAAATAATAAGATTCTTAGGAGCAAACCCAAGAGTTGAAACTTATAAAGATACTCAAATATTAAAGATAAAGAGAAGCGAGAACACAATTTTAATAGAGGATTCAAATAATAATCAAAATAAATTTGATCATATTATTTTTTCCACAAACCCAACAAAGACATTAGAAATTTTAGAGGATGTTGATGAAAAAGAAAAAAATATTCTAGATAAGTTTTCAACAAACACAAACTTAGCCTACCTTCATAATGATGAAACATTAATGCCAAAACTAAAAAAGGTTTGGTCTTCGTGGAATGTAGTTGTTCCTGAGAAAAAACTAAAAAATATTTCAGTTACTTACTGGATGAATAAACTTCAGAATATTAAAAATAGTAAACCCCTTTTTCTTAGTCTAAATCCAATTATGCCTCCGAAAGAAAACAGTATATTTAAAGTCATTGAATACGAACATCCTATTTTTGATATTAAGGCGATTAATTCAAAGAAATTACTAAAAAATATTCAAGGATATAGGAATACATGGCATTGTGGTGCTTGGTCAGGAAATGGTTTCCATGAGGACGGGATTACATCAAGTGTAAATTTAGCAAAAGAATTTGATACAAAAATATTATGGGAATAGAAAGCTCAATATTTAATGGAATAGTTAGTCACTCAAGGCTTTTACCGAAAGTACACAATTTCTCTTACAAAGTTTACTCAATGTTATTTAATATTGATGAGCTAGAAACGACACAAAAGGAATGTAAATTTTTTTCGTATAATAAGTTTAATCTATTTTCATTTTATTACAAAGATCATGGAGAAAAGGATGGATCCAATCCTAAAGAATGGATTTTAAAGATAGCAAAAAAAGAAGGTATTAACCCCTTAGGTCTAAAAATTTTTTGTTTATGCTACCCTAGGGTCCTTGGCTATGTTTTTAATCCAATCAGTGTTTGGTTTATTTATAGTAAAAATACCCTCAGAATGATTATTTACGAGGTTAGAAATACATTTGGTGAAGATCATTCATATGTTTTTAATTTAATCAATGAATCTGAGAAACTTAATCACAAAAGTAAAAAGTTACTTCACGTATCACCATTTATAAATATGGACGGAAGGTATGAATTTTCTACTGATTTAAGCTCTGATCAAGTAAAGGTAATTATTAAAGAAATTTCAAATAACAAACACCTTTTGACAGCCTCCTTC
Organism: Hyphomicrobiales bacterium; assembly: GCA_028339975.1. Taxonomy (GTDB): domain Bacteria; phylum Pseudomonadota; class Alphaproteobacteria; order MED-G09; family MED-G09; genus MED-G09. The sequence goes on from JAOLDG010000004.1 coordinate 2,265, forward strand.
ATTGGAAAGGCAAAATCATTTAATGATAAAAATCTTTTTTTAAATTTTATTCTCTACCCAATGTTAACATTTAAAGTTATCTTTGGTATTCACTATCAAGCGTTAATTTTATGGTTAAAAAATATTAAATATGTTAAACATAAGAAATCAAAATATAATAAAATTTCCTATAAAAAAGAGTACACATTAAGAGATGATGAAAGCGATATTTAAAAAATATTTATCTAAAATTGGTAATGAGATAAAAGTTGGGTCTCTAACAGTGATTCTTCCTAATGGCGAAACTCTTCTATTTTCAGGAGAGAAGGGATTAAAATCTGATCTTAAATTAAACTCATATATGCCAGTTTTAAGAACTGTATTTGGTGGTCATCTAGGATTTGCGGAAAGCTATTTGAAGGGTGAATGGACTAGCTCAAATTTAGAATCTTTTTTAGAAATAATGGTTACAAATCTTCCAGATTCTTTTAATCCGAGAAGCAGATTGTTTGTTTTTTATAACAAAATTATTCATTTTTTTAGAGAAAATACAAAAACCAGAGCAAAGAAAAATATTATGTATCATTACGACCTGGGTAATGATTTTTATAAAATTTGGCTAGATAAGACAATGACCTACTCTAGCGCTCTATTTAAAAAAGAAACAGATAACCTTAGTAAGGCTCAGGAAAATAAATACCAGCTTTTAATTGATCAGCTAGATATTCAAAAGCATCACAAAATCCTTGAGATAGGATGCGGATGGGGAGGATTTGCTGAATACGCAGCAAAAACTATTGGATGTGAGATAAGGGGTATTACGATTAGCCCTAGCCAACTTAAATTTGCTAAATTGCGTATTAAAAAACAAGGATTAGCCGATAAGGTTTCTCTCGATCTATGCGATTATCGTGACCTAGAGGGAAAATATGATCGTGTCGTCTCAATAGAGATGATTGAGGCTGTTGGAGAAAAATATTGGATAGATTATTTTAAGAAAATAAAAGAAGTCTTAACTAAAGACGGAATGGCAGGTATTCAGGTAATTCTAATAAACAATAAAAGTTTTGAAAGATATAGTAAGTCAGTAGATTTTATTCAAAGGTATGTATTTCCAGGAGGAATGCTTCCTTCTCAAAATAAGCTAGATGAAAATTATAAGAAAACAGGGCTAAAGGAAGTTAACTCTAGCTCATTTGGACAATCTTACGCAAAGACATTAGGTATTTGGCACAAAGATTTCGATAGGTCTATTTCACTTATAAGAGAATTAGGTTTTGATTCTAAGCTAGAAAGGATTTTTAGATATTATTTCTCTTATTGTAAGGCTGGCTTTCAATCTAAAAAAATTGATGTTGTGCAAAAAATAATTAAATTAGCTTAAGCTTCCAATTCTTCAAAATCTTTTTCAATAATAGGCCCTGAATCTTGACCAAGAGCCTCTGGATCCCTATCAACCAACTCTATAACTGCCATGGGCGCAGAATCTCCATAACGAAAGCCTGCTTTCATTATTCTGGTATACCCACCATTTCTTTCTTTGTATCTTTCAGCAAGGGTATCGAAAACTTTGGAACCCCATTTATTTTCAGGTACTATCGAATATAACTTTCTTCTTGCGCTAAGATCGCCTTTTTTTCCAAGAGTGATTAATTTATCAACATACGGAGCAAGTTCTTTAGCTTTAGGGAGCGTTGTTTTAATTTGCTCATGCTTAATTAGGGCAACCGCCATATTTGCTAAGAGAGCCTTTCTATGGCTTGATGTTCTATTTAGTTTTCTTTTTGATACTTTATGGCGCATTTCTTTACCTATTAATTAAAATTTATCGGATGCTTTTCTAGCAAGATCATCAACATTCTCCGGAGGCCAAGTAGGCACATCCATGCCAAGTGATAATCCCATCTCGGTTAAGACCTCTTTAATTTCGTTTAAAGATTTTCTACCAAAGTTTGGTGTTCGCAACATTTCATTCTCACTTTTAAGAATTAAATCTCCAATATAAACTATACTATCATTTTTAAGGCAATTTGCTGATCTAACTGACAGTTCTAGCTCATCAACCTTCTTAAGAAGAGCGGCATTAAATTCAAGTTCATTTTCATCTTCTTCAATAATTTCTTCTTCTGGTTCATCAAAGTTAATAAAAGGCATCAACTGATCTTGAAGTATTCTCGCTGAAAATGCTACAGCGTCTTCTGGAGCCACAGAGCCATTAGTTTCAACTTCAAGTGTCAATCTATCATAATCAAGTGATTCACCCTCTCTTGCGTTCTCAACGCTGTATGCAACATTAGTAACAGGACTAAAGAGACTATCAACTGGTATCATTCCAATAGGACTATCCTCATCACGATTTTGTTCAGCAGGAACATAACCATTTCCTGTCTTAATAGATAATTCAATACGAATAGAGGAATTTTCATCTAAGGTACACAAAACCAGATCAGAATTAATAACTTCAATATCGTCAGTTAAATTAATATCACCAGCTGTAACTACACCTGGGCCAGTTTTTTCAATAGTTAATCTTTTTATTCCAGAAAAATCTGCTCGGAATATTATTTTCTTAACACTTAAAACAATATCTGTAACATCTTCCCTTACACCATTTATTGAAGAAAATTCATGTAAAACACCATCAATTTTAATTCCAAAAACAGCAACACCCTGAAGAGATGATAGTAAAACCCTTCTTAGGGCGTTACCTAGTGTTGTCCCATAACCTCTCTCAAGAGGTTCAACGGTTATTTTAGAAAACTTTTCAGGATCCTTACCTGGATTAAGATTTATTTCACTTGGTTTTAAAAGTTCACGCCAATTTTTTTCAATAATCACATTAACCTCACAGTTTAATTAATTCTTACTTAGATTTATATCTTATACACGACGTCTTTTAGGGGGACGACAACCATTATGCGGAATAGAAGTAACGTCCTTAATAGATGTTATTGTAAATCCTATTGATTGAAGGGCCCTTAAAGCACTCTCTCTTCCAGACCCAGGCCCTTGAACTTCGACCTTTAATGTTCTAACACCCTGATCTTTTGCTTTTGCTCCAACGTCTTCGGCAGCCATTTGAGCAGCAAAGGGGGTTGATTTTCTTGAACCTTTAAATCCCATTAAACCTGCTGATGACCATGCTATAGCATCGCCTTTCTCATCAGAGATAGTAATCATTGTGTTATTGAAGGTAGAATTTACGTGAGCAACGCCATTTGGGATGTTTTTCTTATCACGACGCTTTACTCTTTTTTTATCATCAGCCATTATTTTAAACCTAAAGTTGTAATATTTATTTTTTCTTACCTGCTATTGATTTAGCAGGTCCTTTTCGAGTTCTTGCATTGGTATGAGTTCTCTGGCCTCTAACGGGCAACCCTTTTCTATGACGAAGACCCCTGTAATTACCTAGATCCATAAGTCTTTTAATATTTGTTGATACTTCCCTTCGAAGCTCACCCTCAACCTTGTAGTTACCCTCGATAATTTCTCTAATTTGTATGACCTCAGAATCAGTTAACTGGTTAACTCTTCTCTCTGAAGGTATGTTGGCCTTTTCACATATATCAGATGCAATTTTAGGACCAATGCCTCTGATATAGGTCAAACCTATGAATACTTTTTTATTGGTTGGTATATTTATACCTGCGATACGTGCCAAAAAAACCTCCTAAAAAAGCGAAACTATATAGAATCGCGGATTATATGCTTGAAAACCAAACAGTCAACAGACTATTTCAGTTTAATTAAATTATTTTTTATATCTTCTGAAACTTTAGATATATCATTCATCCCATTGATAACAATGAAGTTTTTATTGTTTGAATAATAAGATATCAAAGGCTCAGTCTGATCAATGTACACTTGTAATCTTTTTTTCATTACTTGTAAATTATCATCTTCCCTTATTTCATTATTGTCATCCTTAGCTCTTCCCTCAATTCTCTTTTGAAGAACGGAAAAATCAACATCGATTTGTATAATCCCGTCAATGGAATCATTAGTTTCATTTAAAATAATATCTAAGGATTTAGCCTGAACTTCATTTCTAGGGTATCCATCTAAAATAAAACCATTCTCACAATCTTTCTCACTAACTCTTTCGTTGATTATTTCTAAAAGAAGGTTATCAGGAACATAATCTCCTCGTGCCATAATTTCTTTAGCAGTAAGGCCTAGAGCTGTTTCATTCTTAACGGCCTCACGCAGCATATCCCCAGTTGATATGTGGGCAATATTAAACTCATTCTTTATGAACGATGCTTGAGTTCCCTTCCCTGCCCCAGGAGGTCCTAAGAGGATAATTATCATTATCTTTTCCTACTTCCCAGTTTAGATTTTTTTAATAAACCTTCGTATTGGTGAGCAAATAAATACCCCTGAAACTGTGTCATGGTATCCATTGCAACGTTAACTATGATAAGAATCGATGTTCCACCAAAATAAAAAGGTACAGCATAACGAGAAATTAAAAATTCAGGTAACAAACAAACTAGAACTAAATAAATAGAACCTACAACAGTCAGTCTAGTTAAAACATAATCAATATACTGAGCGGTTCTCTCGCCTGGCCTAACACCTGGAATAAAGCCACCCTGTTTTTTAAGGTTATCAGCTGTATCTTCAGGATTAAATACTATTGCAGTATAAAAATAACAAAAGAAAACAATAAGACTTGCATAAATGATCATATATAATGGTTGCCCTCTTCCAAGGAGAGTAGTTACACTATTAACCCAATCAGGTCCTTGACCGGCAGAAAAATTAGCAATTGTAATAGGCATTAGGAGTAATGAGGAGGCGAATATTGCTGGAATAACCCCTGATGTATTAAGTTTTAAAGGAAGATGCGAGTTATCGCCTCCAAACATTTTATTGCCAACTTGCCTCTTAGGATACTGGACTAAAAGTCTCCTCTGAGCTCTTTCTATAAAGACAACAAAAGTAATCGTAGCTAAAACAAGCAATAAAAGACCGAACATTAGGCCTATTGATAGAGCGCCCTGTCTACCTAACTCTATTGTACCAAATAAAGCACTTGGTAATTCCGCAACTATTCCTGCAAAAATTAGTAATGATATTCCGTTTCCAAGTCCATTAGATGTTATTTGTTCCCCTAGCCACATAAGAAAAATTGTTCCCCCAACAAGGGTTATAACTGCAGAGACTTTAAAGAAAGCTCCCGGGTCTACAACAACTCCAGTAGCACCTTCCAGGCCGACAGCAATACCCCAAGCCTGAATAGTCGCAAGGAAAACTGTAGCATAACGAGTGTATTGATTGATCTGTCTTCTACCTCGCTCACCAGCTTCTTTTTTTAAGTAATTCAACGAGGGTACAACCGGTACAATTAATTGTATAATAATTGAGGCAGTAATATAAGGCATTATCCCAAGAGAGAAGATAGCCATACGACCTACCGCACCCCCAGAAAACATATTAAATATTCCAATTATTCCAGATTGATTTTGTTCAAATATTTGACGTAAAGCATCAATATCTATCCCAGGTAAGGGCAGGTATGTTCCAAACCTATACACAATAAGAGCTAGGACTGTAAACCAAATCCTTTTACGAAGCTCAGTAGCACTTTTAAGGGCTGAGAGACTTATATTAGAAGCTAATTGTTCGGCAACTGAAGCCATTATTATTTATCTGCCGTTTCTTGCGTTGAAGATTCAGCAACCTCTTTATTTTTAATTTCCTTGTTATCTTGAGAAGGAGATTCTGTTTCAGCTTTTATTTCTTTTTTTTCAATGGGTAAGATATTTTTCTTTCTTACCCTCTTAACTTTTGGCTGTTCTAAAACTTCAATTTTACCACCAAGACTTTCAATAATCTTTACACAGGACTTAGTCGCTTTTGACAGAGATATTTCAATTTTTTCTTGAATTTCACCTTTATTAAGTAACTTTATCCCATCTTTACTTTTTTTAACAATCCCAGCTTCATTTATTTCTTTTTCCGTAATTGGTTTAGAAACATCAATTAAACCCTTTTTTATAGCATTCTGAAGATTACCAAGTGTTAGCTCAGCAAACTCTTTCCTAGTAAAATTATTAAATCCTCTTTTAGGCAGTCTCATATGAATAGGCATTTGACCACCTTCAAAACCTTTTATAGCAACACCAGATCTTGATTTTTGACCCTTGTGACCACGGCCAGCAGTTTTTCCTTTACCTGATCCAATTCCGCGTCCGACTCGAGTTCTCGTCTTTCTTGCGTTAGGATTATCTCTAAGTTCATTTAATCTCATTTAATTATTCCCCATCAACAATTTTAACAAGGTGACTGACTTTATTAATCATACCTCTTATAGAACTTGTATCATCAAGAACTCTTACTTTGTGCATCTTATTCAAACCAAGACCAATTAAAGTCTTTCTCTGATCAGGGCTTCTTCTCAAAGCACTTCCAGTTTGTTCTATTGTAATTTTTTTAGATGCCATTTTCTTACCTTATAGAGATACTTCGTTATCAGCGAGACGTTGGTTAATAACTTCACTTACTTTTTTTCCTCGTCTAGCAGCAACTTGCCTAGGGCTATTAACTTTTTTTAGAGCCATTATTGTAGCTCTTACCATATTGTACGGATTTGAAGAACCAATCGATTTAGCTACAACATCCTGAATTCCCAGAACTTCAAAAACTGCCCTCATTGGACCACCGGCAATTATTCCAGTTCCAGGAGGTGCAGATCTTATAATTACTTTACCAGCCCCATGACGACCTTCAATATCGTGGTGAAGGGTTCTTCCTTCTTTTAAGGGAACCTTAATCATCGTCGCTTTTGCAGAGTCTGTAGCTTTTTTAATAGCTTCAGGAACTTCACGAGCTTTACCATGCCCAAATCCTATATGACCTTTTTGATCACCAACAACAACAAGTGCTGCAAAACTAAATCTACGACCACCTTTAACAACAGTTGAAACTCTATTAATAAATACTAGACGATCAATAAATTCACTATCTCTCTCGTCTCTGTGATTTTTTTCTTGTATAGACAATAAATTCTCCTAAAATTTTAATCCGGCTTCTCTTGCATTATCTGCCAATGCTTTAACTCGACCATGATATTTATAACAACCTCGATCAAAATAAACCTCTTTAACTCCTGCCTTAATAGCTTTCTTGGCTACTTCAGATCCAACCTTTGATGCTGACGCAATATTTGAGCCAAGGGCAGAAGATGACTTTTCTAACGAAGATGCTGAAGCTATAGTTATACCGCTATTATCATCAATCACTTGGGCATAGATATGTTTAGAAGACCTAAAAACCGAAAGTCTCATTCGATCAGTTGCAGACTTCTTTAGTTTATTTCTAACTCGTGTCTTTCTTTTTTCTATTTCTAATCTACTTACCATTTTAATTACTTCTTTTTACCTTCTTTTCTAAAAATAAATTCATCTTTATATTTAACGCCCTTACCTTTGTAGGGCTCAGGCGGTCTATAACTTCTCAATTCAGCAGCTACCTGACCAACTTTCTGCTTATCAATTCCACTAACAGTAATTTCTGTAGGAGTAGCAACCTCAATCTTAATTCCCTCTGGAGTTTCATAGTTTATGTCATGACTAAAGCCAAGAGATAATTGAATATTATTACCTTTCATTTGAGCCTTGTAACCAACACCATTAATCTGTAATGTTTTTTTATAACCCTCTGTAACACCAATAATGTTATTATTTAGAAGACTTCTCTGTATTCCCCAATATTGAATACTAGCTTGAGATTCATCGATTGGTGTAATTGTTATCTTATTATTTTCCTGAACAACTGAGGTTCCAGAAAAATTCTCACAAGACAATTCGCCCTTAGGACCGGATGTGAATATCTCTGATTCGTTAATGGTTACATTAACCCCCTCAGGTATCTCAATAATCTTTTTTCCAATTCTAGACATTTAAAACCTCAATAGACTAAAAAACTGTACATAAAATTTCACCACCAACATTTTCATTACGAGCAGAAGAATCCGACATAACTCCCTTTGGTGTAGAAATAACTGAAATACCGAGACCATTTCTTATTAAAGGCATGCTCTTAACTGAAGAGTAGACCCTTCGCCCAGGTTTTGACACCCTTGTAATTTCTTTAATTACGGGATCACCATCATGGTATTTTAATTCTATCTGTATCTCTGATTGACCAGTATCTCTCTCACTTTCTGAAAAGCCTCTAATAAAGCCTTCTTCTTTGAGAACCTCAAGAACATTTACTCTGAGAGTTGAAGAAGGCGACTCGACGAGCTCTTTTCCTCTCATATGAGCATTTCTAATTCTAGTAATCATGTCTCCAATTGGATCATTAATATTCATTACAACCTCACCAGCTTGACTTAACTACACCGGGCAACTTACCGTCTGAAGCTAAATCTCTAAAAGCAATTCTTGATAAACCAAACTTTCTATAAACACCCCTTGGACGCCCAGTCAAAAGACATCGATTTCTTATTCTATTTTTTGAAGAATTTCTTGGAAGTTGAGCAAGTTTTAAACGTGCATCAAATCTATCTTCGGCTGAAAGATTTTTATCTTTCGATTTTGTCAAAAGATCCTCTCTTTTAGTCTTATATTTAGAATATAATTTTCTTCTTTTTAAATCTCTTTGCACCATGCTTACTTTTGCCATCTAATATCCTTATCTTTTTCTAATGGGAAAATTAAAACTCTGTAATAAAGCTAACGCCTCATCATCATTCTTTGCTGTTGTATTTATAATAATATCCATACCCCAGATCTCAGAAACAGACTCATAATTAATTTCAGGGAAGATTAAATGCTCTTTAATACCAAAAGCATAGTTACCATTGCCATCAAAGCTCTTTGGATTTAATCCATCAAAATCTCTTACTCTTGGGAGAGCTATAGTAACAAGTCTGTCAATAAACTCATACATTACAGCTTTTCTTAAAGTCACTTTTGCTCCTACCGCCATTCCTTCTCTTAATTTAAAACCAGCTATAGCTTTTTTTGCAATAGTTTTAATAGGTTTTTGGCCAGCAATTAATTCAAGGGCAGATACAGCGTCATTTACTTTTTTGCTATCGGAAACTGATTGACTACCGGCGCCAATATTAATAACAATTTTAGAGATCTTAGGAACCTCAAAAATATTATTGAGCTTTAAATTCCCTAATAGTTCTTTTTGAATTACATCTTTGTATTTCTGTTGAAGTCTGGGGGTGTAACTTACTGAATCAACCATTTAAAATCTCCCCTGATTTTTTTGCATATCGAACTTTTTTACCTTTTTTATCTAACTTAAAACCAACACGAGTAGGTTTCTTTGTTTTAGGATCAGAAATCATAAGGTTTGAAATTTGAACTGGTCTTTCTTCAGAAACGATTCCACCTGCATCTTCCTGAGAAGGTTTTTTATGCCTTTTGACCAAATTAATACCTTGAACAAGAGCTTTATCTTGAGAATTAGAAATCTTTATAACCTTTAAGACATCACCCTCTTTGCCTTTATCTTTTCCAGACATAACAAAAACCTTATCGCCTTTTTTAATTTTTGCAGACATTTAAATAACCTCCGGAGCCAATGAAACAATTTTCATTAATTTTTTAGTTCTTAGCTCTCTTGTCACAGGTCCAAAAATTCGCGTTCCAAGAGGCTCTCCGTTAGCATTGACTAATACAGCAGCATTGGAGTCAAAGCGAATAGCGGTTCCATCGTTACGACGTATCTCTTTTTTTGTACGGACGATAACGGCTTTAAGAACTTCACCCTTTTTTACTTTACCACGTGGAATAGCCTCTTTGACAGAGACAACTATTATATCTCCAACAGAAGCTGTCCTTCTTTTAGAGCCGCCTAAAACTTTAATACACTGGACCTGTTTTGCTCCAGAGTTATCGGCAACATCTAGTTTTGTTTGCATCTGTATCATATTAAAACCTTATACAATGTAGACTATTCGTCTATCACTTCCCATGTTTTTGACTTGGATAGAGGCTTACACTCTCTAATCTGAACCAAATCACCAATTTTAAATTTATTACTCTCGTCGTGTGTCATATATTTTTTTGAACTTCTAACAGTTTTTTTGAAAAGGGGATCCGTAAATCTTCTCTCTACTGAAACAGTTATTGTTTTATCTGCTTTATCGCTTACGACAACGCCTTTTAAAATTCTTTTAGGCATTACTCACCTCTTTTTTATGTTTATTCATCATTGTTTTTACTCTAGCAATATTTTTCTTCTTCTTAGATATCTGAGAAGTATCCTCGAATTGACCAGCCATTTTCTGAATACCAATATTAAAAACCTCTTTTTTCAAGGAATTTAAAGAATCTGTTAACTCATCAAAACTCATGTCTTTAATATCTTTTTCTTTCTTAGCCATATCTAAATTCCTTCACCGGGCCTAGTAATAATCTTAGTTAAAACAGGGAGTTTAGAGGATCCTAAGTCTAAGGCTGTTTTAGCAACCTCAGGTGTAACACCATCTATCTCAAACATAATTCTTCCTGGCTTGACTCTTGCTGCCCAATATTCTGGGGTACCCTTACCCTTACCCATTCTAACTTCTGTAGGCTTTTTTGATACAGGAACATCAGGAAAAATTCTTATCCAAACTCTACCGGCCCTTTTCATATGCCTTGTTATAGCTCTTCTCGCTGCCTCAATTTGTCTAGCAGTAATTCTTTCAGCAGTAAGGGCTTTGAGACCATATGAACCAAATGTAAGAGTAGTGCCACCTTTGGCATTACCCTTTATTCTTCCCTTGTGGGCTTTACGAAATTTTGTTTTTTTAGGTTGTAACATAAAAACTATCCTTGCTTACTCAGCCTAGGGCTATTATTTTCTTTTGAAGCACTCTTTTCATCTTTTATATTAGGATTATGCTCCATTATTTCACCTAAGAAAATCCAAACTTTAATTCCACATATCCCATAAGTTGTATGAGCTGAGGCTACACCATAGTCAATATCAGATCTTAATGTGTGAAGAGGAACACGACCCTCTCTATACCATTCTGTTCTTGCAATTTCTGCTCCTCCAAGACGTCCAGCACAATTAATTCTGATACCTTGAGCTCCTAGACGCATAGAGGACTGAACAGCTCTTTTCATAGCCCTTCGAAAGCCTATTCTTCTTTCTAGTTGTTGCGCGATATTTTCGGCAACAAGTGTTGCATTAACCTCAGGTTTTCTAACCTCAACAATATTAACAACTACATCAGAGGCTGTTATTCCTTGTAATTTCTTTTTTAAATTTTCAATATCAGCGCCTTTTTTACCAATAATTAATCCAGGCCGTCCTGCATGAATAGTAACTAAGCATTTCTTATGAGGCCTTTCAATAATAACATTTGCTATTGCAGCATTTTTAAGATCCTTAAAAATCATTGCCCTCATTTGAATATCTTCCTGAATTAGCTTGCTATATTCATTTTTACCAGCGTACCATCTAGAATCCCAAGTACGATTAATACCAAGCCTCATGCTAATTGGATTAACTTTTTGTCCCATTATTTCTTTTCCTCTAAAGTCTTTTCACGGAGAATAATAGTTAGTTGGCTAAATGGCTTAAGTATTTTACCAGTTCTTCCGCGAGCCCTAGGTCTAAATCTTTTCATTACTAGGTTTTTTCCAACAAATGCTTCATCAACATATAGCTTATCAATATCAAGAGAATGATTATTTTCAGCATTAGCAATAGCACTTTCAAGAATTTTTTTAGCTTCATTTGAAATTCTTTTCTTAGAAAACTCTAAAAAAGATAGTGCATCACCGACTTTTTTTCCTCGAATATTTTTTACAGCATCATTAAGCTTGATTGGACTCGTTCTAATCATCTTTCCAATTGCTTTAGAAAATCTATCGTCAGAAGAATCTTTTATTTTATTAGCTTCATTCATAATTAACTTCTCTTTGCAGATTTATCAGCCATATGGCCGTAATATGTTCTTGTAGGAGAAAATTCACCAAATTTATGACCAACCATATCTTCAGAAATTAATACTGGAATAAATTTTTGACCATTATAGACACCAAAATTAAGGCCAACAAATTGCGGGAGAATTGTAGATCTCCTACTCCATATCTTAATAACATCTTTTCGCCCAGATGCTCTTGCTGCATCTGCTTTTTTTAAAATATATTGATCCACAAATGGACCTTTCCAAACTGATCTAGCCATAATTACCTTCTTTTTCTCTTTTGATGACGAGTTCTAATAATAAATTTATCAGACTCTTTATTTGAACGAGTTTTCTTACCTTTGGTTGGAACACCCCATGGTGTAACTGGATGCCTACCTCCAGACGTTTTACCTTCACCGCCTCCGTGAGGATGGTCAACCGGATTCATAACGACACCTCGGACTGAAGGTCTTTTTCCCTTCCATCGATTTCTTCCGGCTTTCGCCAGTTTTGTATTAGAATTATCTGGATTTGAAACGGCTCCAATTGTAGCCTTACAAATATCAGGAATTAATCTTTGTTCCCCAGATGTTAATTTTAGTATCGCCATTCCTTGATCTCTACCAACAAGTTGGGCAAAGGTACCTGCAGATCTAATAAGTTGCGCGCCTTTTCCTGGTTTCATTTCAATATTATGAATAATGGTTCCGATAGGCATTTTTTTCATCGGCATTGTATTGCCTGGTTTAATATCTGCCTTTTCACTGGAAATAACTTTATCTCCTACAGATAATCTTTGAGGAGCAACAATATAGCTTAACTCCCCATCATCATACTTTAAAAGAGCAATAAATGCTGATCTATTCGGATCATATTCAAGTCTTTCAACAGTTGCGGAAATATCAAGCTTATTTCTCTTAAAATCAATTTTTCTGTAAAGTCGTTTATGACCACCACCTCTTCTCCTTGCAGTCATTCTGCCTTTGTTATTTCTACCACCAGAACTTGATAGGCCTTCGGTTAGGGCCTTTATCGGCCTTTCTTTTGATAAATGAGATTTATCAACGAGCACTAATCCTCTTTGACCGGGGCTAGTAGGTTTATATTTTTTTAATGCCATTTACTTATACTCCGCCCATAACGTCTATTGATTGACCTTCTTCAAGTGTAATAATCGCATGCTTAAAATCTTTTCTTTTGCCTTTAATATTTTTAAAATTAGTTGTCTTACCTTTACGCCTAAGGGTATTTACAGATTTAACTTTGACTTTAAATAGCTCTTCAACGCTCTTCTTAATCTCAGTTTTAGAAGAATTCATACCAACTTTAAAAACAACCTTATTACTTTCAGAAAGCATTGAAGATTTCTCAGTAATTACTGGACTAACCAGGATATCAAAATAACTTTTTTCACTCATTGAAGTCTCTCGTTTAACATTTCAACAGATCGTTTTGTAAGAACTAATTTTTCTTTACGAAGTATGTCGTATACATTTATTCCTTCAATATTAATAAGTTCAAGCCCTTTAACGTTCTTAATGGCTAGCTCAAAATTTTTATCAAATTCCTTCAAATCTACAAAAAGAGCACCCTCAAGCTTTAATTCTTTAATTTTCAAAACCAGGTCTTTAGTTTTTGGTGATGAAAGCTTTGCCTCATCAAGAATGGTTAGCTCATTATTCTTAACCTTTGCTGACAATGCATGCTTTAACCCAAGTGTTCTAATTTTCTTAGGAAGCTTAGTAGAGTGATCTCTCGGCTTAGGACCAAACGCTACACCACCACCACGGAAAAGGTTAACTTTTCTTGTACTATGTCTTGCTCCGCCCGAGCCTTTTTGAGCCATAATCTTTCTTGTACTACCGGTAACCTCGCCTCTCTCTTTTACCTTGTGGGTTCCAGATCTTCTTTTTGATAGCTGCCAAGTTACAACTCTGTGTAGGATATCGCGCCTTGGATCAAGACCATAAATTGAGTCGTTTAACTCTTGAGAGGATTTTTTATCTGAGCTTAAGCTTACTAAACTAACTTTCATTTGAATCTCCCTCTTTTTTTGAGACATCAGGGGTATCAACAACCTGATCATCCTTAGTATTTTCAGAAGTCGCTACATCTGCAGAATCCTCATGATTATTAGTCTTTAAGCCAGCAGGCAAAGGAATATTATCCGGTAAAGATTTTTTAACAGAGTCTTTTAATAAAACCCAACCACCCTTAGGTCCCGGAACTGCTCCTTTTATATAAATATACCCATCTTCAGACATGGTTTTAACAACCTTAAGATTTTGGACGGTGACATTAGCTGCACCCATATGACCTGCCATTTTTTTACCCTTAAACACCTTGCCAGGATCTTGACATTGTCCTGTAGATCCATGACTTCTATGACTAATTGAAACACCATGGGATGCTCTTAAACCTCCAAAATTATGACGCTTCATAGCCCCTGCAAATCCCTTACCAATCGAAATACCTGATGCATCTATATACTGACCATCAACAAAATGAGAGGCAGAAAGCTCAGAACCATTTTCAAGTAAATTTTCTTCGCTAACTCTGAATTCTGATAACTTAACTTTAGGTTGGGAATTATGCTTCTTAAAGTGGCCCTTCATAGGCTTTGATACATGTTTCTCCTTAGCGTTTACAACCCCAAGTTGAACAGAGGAATAACCATCTTTTTCTTTAGTTTTTGTTGAAACAACATGACAGTTATCTAGGTGCAGTATGGTAACGGGTATGTGAATACCATCATCGGTATAAACGCGACTCATTCCAAGTTTTTTACATATTAATCCGGTTCTCATTTTACTAACCTCAATTCCTATAATTTAATCTCAACATCAACACCGGCTGCTAAATCTAACTTCATTAGTGCGTCAACAGTTTGTGGTGTAGGGTCTATTATATCCATTAATCTTTTGTGAGTTCTTATCTCAAACTGCTCTCTACTTTTTTTATCAATATGAGGCCCTTTAAGAACTGTAAACTTTTCTATACGAGTAGGTAATGGAATTGGACCACGAACATCGGCTCCAGTTCTTTTAGCTGTATCAAGAATTTCTTTAGCAGATGTATCAAGAGTTCTATGATCATATGCTTTTAATCTAATTCTTATATTTTGCTCTTTCATTTACTTACCCTTTTAATAATATCAATTAAGCTAGCTTAGCTATAACTTCATCAGAAACAGCCTTTGGCACTTCCTGATAATGATCAAATAACATAGTAAAGACAGCTCTCCCTTGAGACATAGATCTCAGTGTGTTTACATATCCAAACATATTTGCAAGAGGTACCATTGAATCTATAACTGTTGATGGTCCACGTGTTTCTGTCCCAGAAATTTGACCTCTTCTACTATTCAAATCACCTATAATATCTCCAAGATGTTCTTCAGGAGTTACAACTTCAACTTTCATTATTGGCTCTAATAATTTTATTCCTGCATCTCTACAAACTTCACGAAAAGCCGCTCTCGCAGCAATCTCAAAGGCCATTACGCTAGAATCTACATCATGATAAGCGCCATCAATAAGTCTTACGCTAAAATCAATGATAGGAAAACCAGCCAAAGCCCCAGTTTCTTTTACGCTTGCAATACCCTTTTCAACACCAGGTATGTATTCCTTAGGAATGTTTCCACCAACAATCTCACTTTTAAATTCGTAACCTTCGCCAGGCTTGCTTGGAGTAATAACAATCTTTAAACGCGCAAATTGTCCTGCACCACCACTTTGTTTTTTGTGAGTATAATCAATTTCCGCTTCTCTTGAAAAAGTTTCCCGGTAAGCAACTTGAGGTGCTCCAACATTTGCCTCTACCTTAAATTCTCTTTTCATTCTGTCGACTAAAATATCAAGGTGAAGCTCACCCATACCACTAATTACTGTCTGCCCAGATTCATTGTCAGAGGAAACTCTAAAAGATGGATCTTCTTTCGCTAGGCGTGCTAACGCAAGTCCCATTTTTTCTTGGTCAGCTTTTGTTTTTGGCTCTACCGCAACCTCAATAACAGGCTCAGGGAATTCCATTCTTTCAAGAACAATTTGGTTATCAGTACCGCACAATGTATCGCCAGTAGTTGTATCTTTTAATCCAACAAGAGCAACAATATCACCAGCGCGCGCCTCTTTAATATCTTCTCTTGAGTTAGAATGCATCTCTAGCATTCTTCCAATTCTCTCTTTCTTATTTTTTACAGTATTAACAAGAGTCTGGCCTGTCTCTAAAACACCGGAATATATTCTTGCAAATGTTAAGTTTCCAACAAACGGATCATTCATAACTTTAAATGCTAGAAGGGATAAAGGTTCGGTATCAGAAGATTCTCTTTTCATTTCCTCATCTGTGTCTGGATGAACACCCTTAATTGCCTCAACATCGATAGGTGAAGGCATAAAATCAACAACAGCATCAAGAAGTGGTTGAACTCCTTTGTTTTTGAAAGCAGTTCCATTTAACACTGGAACAAAGGACTGATTTAAGACACCAGTACGAACACATCTCTTAATAGTATCGATATCTGGCTCAACACCTTCAAGGTAGGCCTCCATTACTTCATCATCCTGTTCAACAGCAGTTTCTATAAGCTCAGATCTATATTTTTCTGCATCTTGCTTTAAATCATCCCTGATATCTCTATATTCAAACTCTGCGCCTAAGTCCTCATCTTTCCAAACGACTTCTTTCATTAAGACTAAATCAACAATACCTTCATAGTTACTCTCGGAACCAATTGGTAATTGCAGTACCAAAGGAGTTGATCCCAATCTATCTTTAATCATATCAACACATCGATAGAAATCCGCTCCTATCCTATCCATCTTATTAACGAAACACATCCTAGGAACATCATACTTATTTGCTTGACGCCAGACGGTTTCGGATTGAGGCTCGACACCAGCAACAGAATCAAAGACAGCTACGGCGCCATCCAAAACTCTCAATGATCTTTCGACCTCAATAGTAAAATCAACATGACCAGGTGTATCAATAATATTTATTCTTTTTTCGTTCCAAAAACATGTTGTCGCAGCAGAGGTTATTGTTATTCCTCGTTCCTGCTCTTGTTCCATCCAGTCCATTGTAGCTGCGCCATCATGGACTTCACCGATTTTATAACTTTTACCAGTATAATATAAAATACGTTCCGTTGTAGTAGTTTTACCAGCATCAATATGAGCCATAATACCAATATTTCTATAATCTGATAATGCTGTTGCACGTGCCATAATAAACCTTTAATAAATTACCAACGATAATGAGAAAAAGCTCTATTAGCTTCGGCCATTTTGTGAGTATCTTCTCTTTTTTTAACAGAATTACCTCTGTTATTTGATGCATCGATTAACTCAGAGGATAACTTTTCTCCCATGGTGTCTTCGCTTCTTGATCTTGCAGCAGCAATTATCCACCTAATTGCTAAAGCTTTTCTTCTTTCAGACCTTACCTCAACCGGAACTTGATAAGTGGCACCGCCAACTCTTCTGGATCTAACTTCAACAGATGGCATAACATTATCAATTGCATCGTGGAAAACCTTAATTGGATCAGTCTTCAATTTTCCTTCAATCTGATCGAAGGCACCATAAACAATTCTTTCCGCTGTAGATTTCTTACCATCGACCATAAGATTATTCATGAACTTGGATACAACCTCATCCCTATATTTTGGATCAGGAAAAATTTCTCTCTTTTCTGCTTTATGTCGTCTGGACATTTTATTCCTCTACTAATTAATTATTTAGGTTTTTTTGTACCGTATTTTGATCTTCTTTGTTTACGATCAGCGACGCCTTGGGTATCAAGAACGCCTCTTAAAACATGATATCTTACACCAGGTAAATCTTTTACTCTTCCACCTCTAATTAGAACAACAGAATGCTCTTGAAGATTATGACCTTCACCTGGAATATAGCTAGTAACTTCAAAACCATTTGTTAGTCTTACTCTTGCAACCTTACGCAATGCAGAGTTTGGTTTTTTTGGAGTAGTTGTGTATACGCGCGTACAGACGCCTCTTTTTTGGGGGCAAGCTTCCATAGCAGGTACTTTATTTCTCTTTGCTATATTAGCTCTTCCGCCTCTTTGAACTAATTGATTAATTGTAGGCATAATATTTTTCCCAATATAAATTATTCATTCATAAAGAATGAATACTTACTTAAATTTTTTGCGAATGGCGCGGCAGCGTTTAGGATAATCCTACGACCTGTCATAAGCGTTGTCTTAGTAGCTTTGTATTCGTTTTCAGTCAAGAAAAAAACACTATTTCTTTAATTTATTCTGACGCTTCTATTTCCCCCGGTTCAGCATCTTTCGTTCTTTCTGCAATTAGAGCCTCATCCCTTACAGCAGCATCATTTTCTAATCTTCTTATAGATGCCCCAGTTCCAGCAGGAATAAGTCTCCCAACTATCACATTCTCTTTTAGACCTACTAGGTAATCGGATTTTCTATAAACAGCGGCATCAGTTAACACTCTTGTGGTTTCCTGGAATGATGCAGCTGAAATAAATGATCTAGTTTGCAAGGATGCCTTTGTGATACCAAGAAGAATTGGTTTGAATTCCATAGGATCTTGTTTTTTAGCAATTAGTTTCTCGTTTATTTCTTCCGCCTCTAATTTATCAAGCTGCTCACCGGCAATAAATGCACTATCACCAGGATTAGAAATTTCAACTTTTTGAAGCATTTGCCTAGTAATGACCTCAATGTGCTTATCATTAATAGTAACACCCTGGAGTCTATAAACACTTTGAATTTCATTTACAAGATAGCTAGCTAAAGCCTCCAGCCCTAAAATTGATAAAATATCATGAGGAGCAGGATTACCATCAATCAAATACTCACCTTTTTCAATAGTATCTCCATCTTGGACAGAAATATGTTTGCCTTTAGCAATAAGATAACTAACCTCGGATTCAGATTCATCTGATGGATGAATAACAATTTTCTTTTTGTTTTTATAATCTCTGGCAAACTCAACTCTTCCAGTAACCTCAGCAATTATAGCGTGATCTTTAGGTTTTCTTGCTTCAAATAGCTCGGCAACCCTAGGAAGCCCTCCAGTAATATCTTTTGTTTTAGCACCTTCTGTTGGTATTCTAGCTATTACGTCTCCAGCACCAACCTTAGTTCCATCGTTTGCAGATATAATAGCATTAACTGACATTAAGTATCGAGCTTCTCTATTATTTTCAAGGGATACAACTTCACCATTTTCTCCCTTAACAACCATTGAAGGTTTAAAATCAGCTGATTTAGATGAATTTTTCCAATCAATAACAACTTTTTGACTTATTCCAGTAGACTCATCTGAAACCTCACCAATACTAATACCATCAACCAAATCCTCAAAAGCAACAACACCAGCAGTTTCAGTTATAATTGGAATCGTATAAGGATCCCATTGGGCTAGCCTTTGATTCTTTTTCACCTTATCGCCATCACCTACCATTAATTCAGAGCCATAAGGTAATTTATGACTTGCTCTTTCAGTTCCATTTTCATCAATAACATTAATTAATGTTGTTCTACCAATAACAATATTACGATTATCAGAGTCCTTCAAAATATTAAGATTTTCAATTTTTATCGAACCATCACTATTGGATTCTACATAAGAATTATCCATCACCTGAGCTGTACCACCTATATGAAACGTTCGCATGGTAAGTTGGGTTCCTGGCTCGCCAATTGATTGTGCCGCTATAACACCCACTGCCTCTCCAATATTGACAGGAGTACCTCTAGCCAAATCTCGTCCATAACATGTTGCGCAAGCTCCGCGTTTTGTTTCACATGTTAAAACAGATCTAAGTTGAACCGATACTAAATTAGCGGTATCCAAAAGGGGAATTTGAAATTCTTCAATAATTGTACCTTTTTTAGCAATAACTTCACTTGTTCCAGGATCAACTATATCCTCACATGGAACTCTTCCTAGCAATCTCTGTGATAATGGAACAATTTCTTCACCAGAATCTATAACTGCAGTCATTTGAATACCTTTGTCAGTCTTACAATCAACCTCCGTAATTATACAATCCTGAGCAACATCAACAAGTCTTCTAGTAAGGTAGCCAGAATTAGCAGTTTTTAATGCTGTATCAGCCAAACCTTTACGAGCACCATGAGTTGAATTAAAGTATTCAAGAACATTTAAACCCTCTTTAAAGTTTGAAATAATTGGAGTTTCAATAATCTCACCAGAAGGTTTTGCCATTAAACCCCTCATACCAGCCAATTGCTTCATTTGTGCAGCAGACCCTCTAGCCCCGGAATGCGCCATCATATAAATAGAGTTTACATCGTTTTCTCTATTAGTTTTCTCGTTCATGGAGGTGGTGGAAATTTTTTCCATCATTTTCGTTTCAACTCTATCTGTACACTTAGCCCAAGCATCAACCACTTTATTATATTTTTCACCTCGAGTAATGAAGCCATCTATATATTGTTGTTCAAACTCTGTGGCTAGGGAATGAGTTTCCTCTATCATTTTTACTTTTTCTTCTGGAATAATCATATCATCTTTGCCAAATGATATTCCTGCCTTGAAGGCGTTTTGAAAACCAAGTCTCATTATGTGATCACAGAAAATAACAGTGTCTTTCTGACCACAATGTCTGTAAACATCATCAATAATCCTGGATATTTCTTTCTTAGTTAAAAGCTTATTAACTATATCAAACTTAACATTTTCATTGTCAGGTAATTCTTTCGATATTATTACTCTACCTGGAGTAGTTTCAATAGTGCGTCTATCACTTTCACCCTCTGAGAATCTATAATTAATTTTTGAATGCAAGGTTATTGAACCATTTTCAATAGCAAAATTTAATTCATTGATGTTGTCATAGGTTTTACCTTCACCAGGCTCGCCTTTTTTCATTTGAGAAAGATAATATAACCCAAGAACAATATCTTGACTCGGAACAATTATTGGCTCTCCGCTTGCTGGGTGAAGAATATTGTTAGTCGACATCATTAGAACTCTGGCTTCAAGTTGAGCCTCTAAAGAAAGAGGAACATGGACGGCCATTTGGTCGCCATCAAAGTCCGCATTGAAGGCTGCGCAAACTAAGGGATGTAACTGTATTGCCTTTCCTTCAATTAAAACAGGCTCAAAGGCTTGAATACCAAGTCTATGAAGAGTTGGAGCTCTGTTTAATAAAACAGGATGTTCTCTTATTACCTCTTCTAATATATCCCAGACCTCAGGTGTTTGTTTCTCAACCATTCTTCTTGATTGCTTGACGGTTGAAGAAAAGCCTAAAGATTCAAGTTTGGAATATATGAATGGCTTAAATAGCTCTAAAGCTAATTTTTTAGGAAGTCCACATTGATGAAGTTTAAGCTCTGGTCCAACAACGATTACTGAACGACCTGAATAATCAACTCTTTTTCCTAATAAATTCTGTCTAAATCTACCTTGTTTTCCCTTCAACATATCAGATAAAGATTTTAATGGTCTTTTATTAGACCCTGTAATTATTCTTCCTCTTCTTCCGTTATCAAAAAGAGCATCAACAGATTCTTGAAGCATTCTTTTTTCATTTCGAATAATAATATCAGGAGCGCGAAGGTCCATTAACCTTCTCAATCTATTATTTCTATTAATAACCCTTCTATAAAGATCATTTAGATCTGAGGTAGCAAATCTACCTCCATCCAATGGTACAAGAGGTCTTAATTCAGGGGGAATGACAGGTATAACTTTCATTATCATCCATTCAGGTTTATTACCAGATTCCTTAAATGCTTCAATTAACTTAAGTCTTTTTGCAAGCTTAATAGGCTTCAACTCACTCTTTGTTTCTTTTATTTCAGCCCTTATATCTTCGCTTATTTGTTCTAAATCTATATTCTCTAATAAAAATCTAATTGCTTCAGCGCCAATTTCAGCCCGAAAATTATCTACACCATACTCATCTTGTGCGTCCAAATATTCCTCTTCTGTCAAAAGTTGAAGGTTTTCTAGCGGGGTAAGACCTGGATCTAGAACTAGATAGCTCTCAAAATAAAGGACTTTTTCTAAATCCTTAAGCATCATATCTAGCATAAGACCAATTCTACTTGGTAGGGATTTTAAAAACCATATGTGGGCAACTGGGGAGGCAAGCTCAATATGTCCCATTCTTTCTCTTCTTACCTTTGATAAGGTAACTTCAACGCCGCACTTTTCACAAACAATGCCCTTAAATTTCATTCTTTTATACTTACCGCAAAGGCATTCATAGTCCTTTACTGGTCCAAAAATTCTAGCGCAAAACAATCCATCTCTCTCAGGTTTAAAGGTTCGATAATTAATAGTTTCAGGTTTTTTTATTTCACCAAAAGACCATGATAGAATCTTTTCAGGACTAGCTATTCCTATACGAATATGGTCAAAAGTTTGATTAGATTTAGGCTGATTAAATAGATTTAAAACTTCTTTGTTCATTATATCCTCATAATTTTAATATAATTAAATATTGCTAATAACTTGCAATTAATTAATCAACTGAATCTTGTAATTCAACATTTAGGCCTAAAGATCTCATCTCTTTTACTAAAACATTGAAACTCTCAGGCACCCCGGATTCAAAGTTTTCTTCACCCCTAACAATAGACTCGTAAACCTTTGTTCGTCCAGCAACATCATCTGATTTAACAGTTAACATTTCTTGCAAGGTATAAGCTGCGCCATAAGCTTCTAGCGCCCACACTTCCATTTCACCAAAACGCTGACCACCAAATTGCGCCTTACCGCCAAGAGGTTGTTGGGTAACAAGGCTGTAAGGTCCAACAGATCTACCATGAATCTTATCGTCGACTAAATGATGTAATTTAAGCATATAGATATAACCAACTGTAACAGGCCTATCAAATTTCTGACCCGTTCTTCCGTCATAAAGAGTAATCTGACCACTTGTATTTAGGTTAGCCTTTTTAAGAAGATCGTTGATATCGTTTTCTTGAGCACCATCAAAAACAGGGGTCGCTATTGGAACACCCTTTGTTAGAGAGTGGCTAAGCTCAATAAGATCACCATCTTCATATTTCTTAATTTCTGATGGTTGATATATACCCTCTAAGGTTGAGCGAACATTAGAAATTTCACCACTACTTTCGTATTCTTTTAATGCAGCATTAATTTGCCTTCCAAGACCTGCACAAGCGGCTCCAAGATGAGTCTCGAGTATCTGCCCGACATTCATTCTACTTGGAACACCAAGTGGATTTAAAACAATATCAACATGCCTTCCATCACTTGAGTAAGGCATATCCTCAACAGGCACAATTCTAGAGATAACTCCTTTATTGCCATGTCTACCAGCCATTTTATCGCCTGGCTGAAGTTTTCTTTTAATAGCAACATAAACTTTTATACTCTTCATTACGCCAGGAAGTAATTCGTCGCCACGGCTTACTTTTTCAACTTTATCGGCAAATCTTTTTTCAATTTGACTCTTATTTTCATCATATTGATCTCTAAGATTTTCTATATCTTTTTGAATGCTATTATTTTGCATTACAAAATCCCACCAAGAACTTTTGGGAATATCATCCAAAATAGCTTCTTCGATTTTTTTACCAGCTTTTACTGAAGGTCCAGAGGAGGCTAATTTATTTATAAGAGTAGTTTTTAACCTTGAATAAATATTTCTGTCGAGAATTGAAAGCTCATCATCACGATCCACAGAAAGTCTTTCAACTTCCTCTCTTTCGACGGCTAGGGCTCTCTCATCTTTTTCAATACCATGCCTATTAAACACTCTAACATCAACAACAGAACCATTTGTTCCGGGTGGAAGCTTTAAAGATGAATCCCTAACATCGGATGCTTTTTCACCAAAAATAGCTCTTAATAACTTCTCTTCAGGTGTTATAGGGCTTTCGCCTTTTGGCGTAACCTTTCCAACAAGTATATCGCCAGGTCTCACTTCAGCACCAATATAAACAATACCAGACTCATCTAGATTTCTCAGAGCCTCTTCACCCACATTAGGTATATCGCGGGTAATTTCCTCTGATCCAAGCTTTGTATCACGAGCCATAACTTCAAACTCTTCAACATGAATTGAAGTAAAGACATCATCCTTAACAATTTTTTCAGAAATCAGAATTGAATCTTCAAAATTATAACCATTCCAGGGCATAAATGCTACTAAGACATTCTTACCAAGTGCTAATTCACCTAGATCAGTTGATGGTCCGTCAGCAATAATATCATCTTTAAATACCTTATCACCTATTCTAACAAGGGGTCGTTGATTCATACATGTTGATTGATTTGATCTTTGAAATTTCTTCAAATTATAAATATCAACACCCAGATCTCCAGATTCAAGATTTCCATCTGACGTTATAACAATTCTCTGAGCATCAACCTGATCGACAACACCATCTCTTTTAGCAACAACAGAGGAGCCTGAGTCCCTTGCAACTTTTGCTTCCATACCAGTTCCAACAAAAGGTGCCTCATTTGTAACAAGCGGAACTGCTTGACGCATCATATTTGATCCCATAAGGGCTCTATTAGCATCATCATTCTCTAAAAAGGGAATTAGTGCAGCAGCAACTGATACTGTTTGCTGAGGGCTAACATCAACAAAATCTACAGAAGAAGGTGGAACAAGATCGAAATCACCGTCATGCCTACAATTTAATAATTCAGACTGGAGATTACCCTTGCTATCCGCCGGTTCATCCGCCTGAGCGATTCTATACCTACTTTCCTCTACTGCAGAAAGGTAGGCAATTTCATTTGTTTTTTTACCATCAACCACTTTTAAATAAGGGCTTTCAATAAATCCATACTTATTAATCCTAGAATAAGTAGCTAATGAATTAATTAATCCAATATTTGGCCCTTCAGGTGTCTCGATAGGACAAATTCTTCCGTAATGAGTATGGTGAACGTCTCTAACTTCAAATCCAGCTCTTTCCCTAGTAAGACCGCCCGGCCCTAGAGCAGACACTCTTCTTTTATGAGTAATCTCTGAAAGAGGATTTGTTTGATCCATGAATTGTGAAAGTTGAGATGAACCAAAAAACTCTCTAATTGTGGCTGCTATTGGTTTTGCATTTATAATATCTTGAGGCATTACTGCATCAATATCAACAGAACTCATTCTCTCTCTTATTGCTCTTTCCATCCTCAAAAGACCAATACGAAATTGATTTTCCATTAATTCACCGACAGATCTTACACGCCGATTCCCTAGATTATCAATATCGTCTATATCACCCTTACCATCACGAAGATTTACTAAAGTTTTTAAAACTGAACATATATCTTCTTTTGTTAGAACTCTTACAGTATCAGGAGTGTCTAAGTTTAATCTCATATTTAACTTAACCCTACCAACATCAGATAGATCATATCTATCAGAATCAAAGAATAAACTATCAAATAGCGCTGTAGCGCTTTCTACCGTAGGTGGTTCACCTGGTCTTAATATTTTGTAAATCTCGAATAAAGCTGTTTCTTTATCAATCGACTTATCAAGCGCAAGAGTATTTCTTAAAAATGGGCTAGCGCTTATATTATCAATAACAAGGGTTGAGATAGAACTAATTTTAGCTAGATCAAGGCCTGCCATTAGTTCTTCGGTAATTTCTTGACCTGCTTCTGCAAATATTTCACCTGTTTCCATATTTACAATATCTTCAGAAACAAATTTACCAAGAACTTCTTCATTAGTTAATTCTAGTTCTTTTATATTTTTTTCAGCTAATTGATTGAGCAATCTTGGAGTGAATTTCTTGCCAGCCTCAACAATTACTTTACCCTTAGACACCAAAGGAAATAGAGATTTACCTCCTGTTATATTATCAGGAAGAAAATCCTTTTTCCAGCCATCTTTATGCCTTTTAAGCTCTTCAGCCTTATAAAACATTGCAAGGATTTCTTCAGAGTCATAACCAAGACTATAAAGTATAGTTGTTGCCGGAATTTTTTTCTTTCTATCAATTCTAGCATTCACTATATCCTTTGGATCAAATTCAAAGTCCATCCAAGATCCTCTGTAAGGTATAATCCTAGCAGCAAATAATATCTTTCCAGAGGAATGGGTTTTTCCTTTATCATGATCAAAAAATACACCCGGACTTCTATGCATTTGAGAGACAACAACTCTTTCTGTTCCGTTTATTATAAATGTACCATTTTCAGTCATTAACGGTAAATCGCTCATATACACGTCTTGCTCTTTAACATCTTTAACTGATTTAGCTAAGGTTTCTTCATCAACATCAAAAACAATAAGCCTTAAGGTTACTTTCAACGGAGCGGCATATGTCAGACCTCTTTGAATACATTCCTCAGTATCAAACTTGGGTTGATCAAATGAATAAGATATATATTCTATAGTTGATGTTTCACTGAAATCACTAATTGGAAAAACTGACTTAAAAACATTCTCCAAACCTTTATCTAACCTATCTTCACTTTTAATAAATCTTTGTAAAAATAGTTCATAAGAAAATTTCTGAACTTCAATGAGATTTGGCATCTCAGCAATTTGTTCATTTCGTTGAAATGTTTTTCTTAATCTTTTTCGGTTTTGAAAAGTTTGCGACATATTAATTCAGCCTTACGGTTATTTAATAAAGTAATTAAAGTAAATAAATCAATTATTTAAGATCGACAGTAGCGCCCGCTGCTTCAAGCTTTTCTTTAATTTCAGCAGCTTCTTCTTTTGAGGCATTTTCCTTAACATCTTTTGGCGCACCTTCAACAAGATCCTTAGCCTCTTTTAGACCAAGACCAGTTATGGTTCTAACTTCCTTAATTACATTAATTTTTTTCTCGCCAACTGCGGTTAATACAACTGTGAAAGAGTCTTGCTCTTCCTCAGCAGCTTCTCCGCCTGCGGCAGGCGCAGCAGCCATAGCTACTGGTGCAGCAGCAGAAACGCCCCACTTCTCTTCTAGTAATTTTGACAGTTCTGAAGCTTCCAGAACAGATAAACTTGATAATTCTTCTACTATTTTTTCTAAATCAGCCATTTTAATCTCCTATCGATTTAATATTTTTAATAAACTAAGCAGTTTCTTCTTGTTGGGCTTTTGCACTAAGAACTTGAGCCAATTGACCTCCTGGACGGTTTAAAATACCAGCAACTTTCGTCGCCGGAGCATTTAAAACACCAATTATCATAGACCTTAAGGCATCCATTGATGGAAGAGTTGCAAGCTCCTTAATAACATCAGCATCAATTAATTTTCCATCCATTAAACCGCCAACTATTGATAATTTTTCATGTGTCTTAACAAAATCAACAATAACTTTAGGAGAGGATGAAAGTTCGTCTGAAAAGGCTATTGCAGTCGGGCCATTAAATAATTCCTGCAAAGATTGAGCATCCGTATCGTTAACTGCAATCTTAGCAAGGCTATTCTTAGCAACTCTAAAAGAAGTATTAGATTCTCGGAGGCTCCCTCTTAAAGAGGACATCTCTTCAACAGTTAAACCATCATTTTGAGTTACTATTAAAAAATTTGCTTCATCAAATGCTTTATTTAACGATGAAACAATCTTTTCTTTACTGGCTCTATCCACAAACTTTCTCCAAAACAAACCTTATTAATTAGTAAGGTCTACCAACAAAAAATCCTACAAATAAAATTTTACTTGTAGAATAACTAGCTGTCCTGATATTGAACCGATTAAGAAAAATTCTTATTCGTCTCTCTACCTGCCTCATATAGGAGTGTAAAAAACACTTTAAGTAAAAACACCCATAATCTAGGACAGTTTGCATACCAAAGGCATGCTTGAAACAAAGGAAATTAAATTCCCCCTGTATCAATACTAACTCCAGGCCCCATAGTAGAGCTCAGAGAAACTTTTTTTATATACGTTCCTTTTGCACCGCTCGGTTTTTCTTTACGAACAGCGCCAATAAATTCTATGATATTCTCAGAAATTTCTTTTTCAGAAAAGCTAGCTTTCCCAATACCGGCATGAACAACGCCACCCTTTTCTGCACGAAATTCAACAGCACCTGATTTAGCTGACTTAACCGCTTCCTCAATATCATTTGTAACAGTTCCAGTTCTGGGATTAGGCATCATGCCTCTAGGCCCCAAGACCTTTCCTAGTCTTCCAACTAAAGGCATCATTTCTGGTGTCGAAATACAACGATCAAAATTAATTTTTCCTGAAGAAACTTCTTCTACCAGCTCTTCTGCGCCAACTATATCAGCTCCAGCTTTTTTAGCTTTCTCGGCAAGATCTCCTCTTGCAAAAACAGCCACTTTGACGTCTTTTCCAATACCATTAGGTAGGTTAATCACTCCACGAACAGTTTGGTCTGACTGAGAAGGATCAATATTTAAGTTTAGAGCAACCTCTATTGTCTCATCAAATTTAGAATTTGCTTTATTTTTAATCAAAGCTATAGCTTCTTGAAGCTCAACCGTTTCATCAGGGTTAATACCTTCTTTATTTGCTATATGTCTTTTTCCATTTTTTGTCATTTTAATCCCTAACTTCCATTCCCATAGACCTTGCAGACCCCTTTACTATGTTTACTGCAGCATCTAAATCATTTGCATTTAAATCTTTCATTTTTATTTCAGCAATTTCTTTGCATTGTGAAACAGTAACAGATCCCAGGGTATCCCTTCCAGGAGTTCCGCAACCTTTTTCTATATTTGCAGCTTTTTTTAACAAATAACTTGTAGGGGCAGTCTTAACTACAAAGGTGAATGATTTATCTACAAAGATAGTTATTATCGTTGGTAAAGGAGTCCCCTTTTCCTCATCCTTTGTTCTATCATTAAAGGCTTTAGCAAATTCCATTATATTTAAGCCTCTTTGCCCTAAAGCAGGACCAATAGGTGGTGATGGACTTGCTGCACCAGCAGGAACTTGTAATTTTAAATAACCCTGAATTTCTTTTGCCATAATTAATTACCTTTATAATTTCTCAACTTGACCATATTGAAGCTCAACAGGTGTAGGACGACCAAATATAGAAACTGCAACCTTAAGTCTAGTTTTTTCTTCATCCACTTCTTCGACAAATCCACTGAAAGATGCAAAAGGACCTTCTGATACTCTCACCTGCTCTCCAATCTCAAATATTATTGAAGGCTTAGGATTATCGATACCGTCTTGAACCCTACTGGTGATTCTATCAATTTCCTCTTGAGAAACTGGGTGAGGTTTTGTCCCATGATCTGATCCCAAAAAACCAGTAACCTTAGGAGTATTCTTCACTAAATGAAAAGCTTCATCAGTTAAGTTCATTTTTATTAAAACATATCCAGGAAAAAATCTTTTTTCAGAAGTAACTTTTCTTCCTCTTCTTAATTCAACAACTTCTTCTGTTGGCACAATTATTTCTTCAATAAGATCTTCAATACCAGAAAGTGCTGCTCTCTCTTGAACAGATTCTGCTACCTTTTTTTCAAAGTTAGAATATGCATGAATTATATACCAACGCTTGGTCATAAATTAACTTCCTAAACCTAAAATAAGCTTTATAAAAAAACTCATAACTTGATCGCTTAAAAAAAAGAAAATAGATGCTATAATAGCAAATATTATAACAATTATAGATGTAAGAGTAGTTTCATTTCTTGAAGGCCAAGTGACCTTAGAAACTTCGTTTCTTACCTGCTGAATAAACAGTAAAGGACCGACTTTTGCCATTTTACTTCTCCGATTTACTCACCAAAAAAATTTTCGAATTGCACCTATTTGGCAGGAGTGGAGGGAGTCGAACCCCCAACCCCCGGTTTTGGAGACCGGTGCTCTAGCCAATTGAGCTACACTCCTCCAAAAAAGCTAACTACTCGATAATTGCCGAAACTACACCAGCACCAACTGTTCTACCACCTTCACGGATAGCAAACCGAAGGTTATCCTCCATAGCGATTGGAACAATAAGTTCTACATCTACTTCAATATTATCACCAGGCATAACCATTTCAGTTCCCGCAGGAAGTGTTACAACGCCTGTGACATCTGTTGTTCTAAAATAAAACTGAGGTCTATAATTCGTAAAGAAAGGTGTATGTCTTCCACCTTCCTCTTTAGTAAGAATATAAGCACTTGCTTTAAATTTTGTATGAGGATTTATAGATTTTGGTTTACACAGAACCTGCCCTCTTTCAACTGCTTCGCGTTCAACACCTCTAAGAAGAATACCAACATTATCACCGGCTTCTCCTTGATCAAGAAGTTTACGGAACATTTCAACACCAGTACAAACTGAAGTTTGAGTTTCTTTAACGCCAACAATTTCTATTTCTTCATTTACGTTAATGACACCCCTTTCAATACGACCTGTAACAACAGTTCCACGTCCCGAAATTGAGAAAACATCCTCAATAGGCATAAGGAAGGGTTGGTCAACTGGTCTTTCAGGCTGAGGAATATATGCATCAACTTGCTTCATAAGTTCCATTATAGCATCTTTACCGATAGCGTCGTCTTTTCCTTCTAGCGCAGCTAAAGCTGATCCTTTAACAATTGGAATATCATCACCAGGGAATTCATACTCATTTAATAGTTCTCTTATTTCCATTTCAACAAGCTCAAGAAGCTCTTCATCATCAACCTGATCAACTTTATTCATAAAGACAGTTAAAGCTGGAACACCAACCTGTCTTGCAAGAAGAATATGCTCTCTTGTTTGAGGCATGGGGCCATCAGCTGCAGAAACAACTAGAATACCACCATCCATTTGAGCAGCACCAGTAATCATATTTTTTACATAGTCAGCATGACCAGGGCAATCAACGTGAGCGTAATGACGTGCATCAGTTTCATACTCAACATGAGATGTTGCAATTGTAATTCCTCTTTCTCTTTCTTCGGGAGCATTATCAATTTGATCAAAGGCAGAAAACTCTGCACCACCAATATCAGACAAAACTTTCGTTATTGCAGCTGTTAGGGTAGTTTTTCCGTGATCGACGTGACCAATGGTTCCGATGTTACAATGAGGCTTGTTACGTTCAAATTTTTCTTTAGACATATTTATACTCCACAAAATTAAACTAAAATTGGCAACGCCAACTTATACTCCTTGGATTAAAATGGAGCGGGTGAAGGGAATCGAACCCTCATCATCAGCTTGGAAGGCTGTTACTCTACCGTTGAGCTACACCCGCCTATCACTCACCACCTGCTAGCTCTTCAACTGGTGGAGGGAGTTGGATTTGAACCAACGTAGGCATAGCCAACGGGTTTACAGCCCGTCCCCTTTAACCACTCGGGCACCCCTCCAAAGTTTAAGAGAGCTTACCAGCGCTTTAATCCAAAGCAGAACTGGTTTATTGTGCCTTCTGCAATGAAAGTCAATACCTAGATTTCATTTATTAAAAAAAATAATATATTAAATTCTAAAAAGATCGATAGAATATCTTCCACTTGTTATTATTAATAAGAAATTTTATAAACTCATCTAATTAAAAAAATGTGAAATAATGAGAAAAAACAACGATAATAAGAACAAAAAACCACCTTACTACTTATGGGGCAATCATGCTGTCTTGTCTGCATTAAGAAATCCTAAAAGAATTATAAAGAAATTATATCTAACTGAAAAAAACAAATCCTATATGGATGAACTTAACATTTTATCTCACCATCCAATTAAAATTCTGCATTTAAATGAAATTGATAAATTATTTCATCAACAAATGGTTACTCATCAGGGCTTTGTTTTGGAGACTCTACCTCTTCAAAAAAAGAGTCTTAACGAGGTTACAAACTCTACTCTTCTTGTTGCTCTTGATCAGGTAACTGATCCTCAGAATATAGGAGCAATCATGAGGTCCTCCAAAGTTTTTGGAGCCACATCATTGATAACAACTAAAAAACATAGCCCAGGTGAAACTGGTTCACTTGCAAAAGCAGCATCAGGTGCGCTAGAATACATAGATATAGTTGAGGTTACTAACTTAGCAGCAACTTTAACCCTATTATCAAAAAAAGGATTTATAATTATAGGGCTTGATGAGCTTGGGGAATCTAAAATGAGTGATATAAAATTAGATGATGATCAACCAAGAGTATTAGTAATGGGCTCAGAAGGAAAAGGTTTGAGACGATTAACAAAAACTAAATGTGATATTATGGCTGTTATTGAAAATAAAACAAATGATGAATTTTCAACATTAAATGTTAGCGCAAGCGCTGCTATTTCGCTCTATCAATTGTCCATTAAATGACCTTTCAATCTTTAAATGAAATTTTCTTTGAACGTGCAAAAGAAAATGCAGATAAACCGTTTCTTTTTTCAAAAATAAATAAAGAATGGAAGAGTCTAAGTTGGGAAGAAACATCAGAAAAAGTCAAAGGGTTTTCAAGTGGTTTGAAGGCCCATGGCATTAAATCGGGTGATAGAGTTGTTATTGTCTCAGAAAATAGGCCGGAATGGATTATTGCAGATCTTGCAATTACATTACTTGGAGGCATAACAGTACCTGCTTACACAACTAATACTGAAGACGACCATCATTATATTTTAGAACACTCGGGAGCCAAAGCAGTAATAACCTCAAGTAATATTTTAGCTAACAGGTTGGCTCTAGCTACCACTAGAACAAAAAACTGTAAAATATTGATTACAATAGATAAGTATAATGGATTTGAGCCTGAAAATCTTAATGTTTTAAACTTTAATGAAGTCAGTAATTTTGGCAAAAATACAATAGAAAATGCTACAGAATACCTTGATAGTATTCGACCTGATGATACTTCATGTATAATATACACTTCTGGAACGGGCGGCAGACCAAAAGGTGTAATGCTTACTCATAAGAATATTTACTCTAACCTTCTTGGGGCTTCAGATTTACTAGAAATAATAGGTAAAAAAAATAATAAATATTTATCCCTCATTCCCCTATCCCACTCTTATGAGCATACTGCAGGTTTATATCTTCAAGTTGATTTAGGGTCAGAAATATATTTCTGTGAAGGCCCTGAAAAATTTTCATCTAATCTACTTGAAATAGAACCTACACTTACAACTGCCGTACCAAGAATTTTTGAAGTAATTCATGACAGAATTAAAATTCAGATGAAGAGTAAAAACTTTTTAGTAAAAGGTATTTTTAACCGTTCAATCAAAATTGGAATTAAAAAAATTCATAGCAAAATGAATATAATTGAAACTATCGAATATTATTCATACGGGGTATTAATTAGAAAAAAAATTAATAAACAACTTGGTGGAAAGTTAAGGGCATTTGTTTCTGGAGGAGCAGCTCTCAATCCAGATATAGGTAATTTTTTTTTAGCTCTTGGCATAAAAATATTACAAGGTTACGGCCAAACAGAATCAAGCCCCTTAATAAGCGCCAATCGTCCTGATAAAATAAGAATTGAGACTGTTGGACCTGCTGTAAAAGGAGTTGAGGCTAGGCTTGGTGATGATGGAGAATTGCTAGTAAGGGGCGATTGTGTAATGAAAGGTTACTGGAAAGACGAGAAAACTACAGGCGAAACAATTATAGATGGCTGGCTTCACACTGGAGATATAGCCAGTATCGATGAAGATGGATTTATCACTATAACCGGAAGAAAAAAAGAACTAATAGTTAACTCTGGAGGTGATAATATAGCTCCAGCTAGACCAGAGGCATCCTTAACATTTCAAGAAACAATATTTCAGGCAATGGTCGAAGGTGAGAGAAGGCCCTATCTGGTAGCAATAATCATTCCTGAAGTTGAGAAAACATCAAATCTAAGCGATGTACAAGTTCATACAATAATTTCTTTAGAAGTTAAAAAAGCAAATGAGAGTCTTTCATCAATAGAAAAGATAAGAAAGTTTATTATTGTCCGAGATCCATTTTCTACCGATAATAGTCTTCTTACACCAACAATGAAAGTAAGGCGTCATAAGGTAAAAGAAATGTATGGAGAGTTACTGGATGATCTTTATGGTGAAAAGCGATTATAAAAAATATAGATTGAGGTTAATTTGAATATTAAATCTTGAAATTAGTAAAATTAAAAATATATTAATATAATATCAAAATTAGTAATAAATGGGGTTTAAAATGGCTATTGAAAATAAAGGTGGAACTAGTGATTCAGCAAAATGTCCTTTTTCAATAGAGGATGTAGATCTTTTTGCTCCTGGTGCTCAAAAGTACTGGTATGAATCATATGAAATTCTTCACAAGGAAGCACCTGTTCATCGTATTCCCGGTGAAGGAACATCTCCAGATACAGATGGTTTTATCCTATCAAAGTATGAAGATATTGCCTTCGTAGTCAAAGATATTTTACGCTTCCCTCCGCCTTCAATGAAAAGCTCTGACTTAGAAAAGAGCGGTATAAGTGGCTTTAATGCAGATGATAAGAATGATTCTGTCGTTGACGATAATTCTTCTAACAAAATGGTAACACGTCAAGACCCAAGTCTAATGAACGCCCTTCAGGTATCTATAATGAGCCTAAGGCCAAATGAAGAGTTATGGAAAGCACACAAGCGTCAGCTAACTGATCCATGGGTTGGAACAGGAGCTCAAAAAAATGAAGAAATGATTATAAAGGCAGCTAATAGTTTAATTGATAAATGGATAGATAATAAAAATGTCGAATTTATCTCAGAATTTGCAATGCCATTACCTCAGATTGTAATGGCTAATGTTATAGGTTTTCCAATAGATGATATACCTCTTTTAAAAAAATGGGGAGATGCCATGGTGATGCCTTTTGTGTATGGTCAGGGTCATAGAAACCTTCTTACAAAGGAGCAATCCAATGAACAGCAAGCCCTATTAGCTGAATTTGGTGAATATGTAATTAATCAGCTAGATGAAAAAAAGAAAAATCCTAAAGATGATATGCTCTCATTTTTAACTGAAGTTATTTATGAGCCATATGATCGTAAACTAACGGATACTGAAATTATAGGTGTTGCCTTTGCAATGATAATTGGTGGATTAGAAACAACTCAATATGCCATATCTGAACAAGCCCAAATTCTATGTAAGAACCCTTCTTTATTTAAAGAGCTTAAAGAAGACAGATCAAAAATAAGACCTTTCGTTGAAGAAACTCTCAGAGTCAGGTCTCCAACCCAGGGGCTTTCCACAAGAATGACGACTCAGGACGAAGAGTTTCAAGGAATAAAAGTTCCTGCTGGCTCAATCTTACATCTACGTTATGGAGCTGCGAATGTTGATGAAGAAACCTTTGATTGCCCTCATCAAATTAATTTAGAAAGAAAGGCATTAACTCGTCACCTTACATTTTCTCAAGGACACAGAACTTGTCCAGGTAATGGAATATCAAGACTAGAGCAGACTATCACTTGGAACCTTTTATTAGATAGAATTAAAAGTATTGAATTTTCTCCAGATGCAAGCTTTGAACATCAGCCAGGTATTATGCTGGGAGCGTTAGAGTTGAAGATTAATTTTGAAAAAGAGAGTTAAAAAAAGGTAATTATTTTTACACGGGGAACAGCATAATTACAAAATTACCTTTTTTCAGCACCTTTAAGTACAAGAATATTTTAATTCAGATAAAATATAATTGCAAATGATTATCATTAACAATTTTAGATATTAAAATTATCTCAATAAAAAAGGTTTAAATTTTATTATTTACTTGGTTTTCTTTGTTTAGGTTTACCTTTCAATATGTATAGTGTATCAAATATTCGATTCATAAATTATTAGTTGCCGAAGTAGCTCAACTGGTAGAGCACCTGATTTGTAATCAGGGGGTTGGGGGTTCAAGTCCCTTCTTCGGCACCATTAAAATTTTAACCTTCTTGGTATTTATTAAAATTTAGAGAGCCTTAAGTTGAAAACATTCCAAAATAAAGTTTCTGTTGTTACTGGTGCAGGGTCAGGCATGGGACGGTATTTAGCATTAAATTTAGCTCAAGAGGGATCTGATGTTGTTATATGTGATATCAATCAAAAAGCTTTAAATGAAACTGAAGATTTAATTAAAGCATACAATGTATCTTGTTCATCACTCAATCTAGACTTAAGAGAAAAAAATAATATTGATACCTTAGTCGAAGAAACAATCTCAAATCATGGAAAAGTTGATTTACTTTTTAATAATGCAGGTGTCGTTACGGCTTCTCCTTTTTTAGAAATGAAGGAATCTGATTGGGATTGGTGCAATGATCTTAATTACAACTCTTTGGTTTATTGCTCTAGGGCTTTTTTACCTCACCTAATGAAAGAAAAAGAATCTGCTTTAGTTAATACATCGTCAATTTTTGGAATCATTACGACTCCAAATAATACTGTTTACCATGCTACTAAATTTGCTGTAAGAGGTTTTACAGAGAGCTTGGCAATGGAATTGAGAGATGACCCAATTCAAATAAATTGTGTTTACCCTGGTCACATAGGAACAAATATTGTCCTGGATGCAAGATTCAAAAAGGAAATTCTTTTGACAAACGGTGAATATGCAAAAGATTCTAATGGTAAACCCCTTACAGTCGAGGATGTTGGTTCAACATTTAGAGAAACTGGAATGAATCCTAATAAAGCTGCAAAAATTATTCTCAAAGGAGTGAAGAAAAATAAGAGAAGAATTTTTGTTGGCCTAGATGCCAAGGTAATGGAAATTGCCCAAAGACTATCCCCATCCCACTACATTAGAATAATTCCGATTTTAAATCTTTTAATTTTTCCTTACTTCCTAAAAAGAATTAAAATGATGAAGACTTTTTACTCAATATTCAAGGCAAGAAGATAAATTAATTTTTTAAGAATCCACTTAATCTATTGGTAATAATCTCCTCAGATTCTTTCATAATTTGATCAATTAATTCTTTACACGTTGGAATATCATTAATAAGACCCGCAACCATTCCACAAGACCAGGCTCCAGCCTCAGGCTCACCTTCAATCATAACCTTTGGATATATTCCAGCAACCTCATCAATAATATCTTCGAATTTTAGGTCTGACCCTAAGTCTTTTTCTTTTTGAAGTAACCGTTCTACCGCAGGGTTATTAAGAACTCTCTCGGTATTGCGTAAAGGTCTCATAACTAGCCTAGTGTCTAACTCGCTAGCATTTAAAATAGCTTGCTTTACATTCTCATGAACCGGGGCTTCTTTTGTAGCAATAAATCTTGTACCCATATTTATTCCTTCTGCACCCATAGATAAAGCCCCTACAAGACTTCTTGCATCAGCCATACCACCCGAAGCAACAAAAGGAATTTCTAATTCTTCAGCTGCTCTTGGTAAAAGAATAAAATTTGGAATATCATCCTCACCTGGATGACCTCCGCACTCAAATCCATCGACTGAAACTGCATCACAGCCAATTGATTGAGCTTTCAAAGCATGTCTAACAGCTGTACATTTATGAATAACTTTAACATCGGCTTCCTTAAGCATTGGTAAATACTGAGCAGGATTATTACCTGCAGTTTCAACAACCTTTACACCAGAATCAATAATTACCTTAAATAAGGCTGGATAATCTGGAGGAGTAAGGGTTGGAAGAAAAGTCATATTAACGCCAATAGGTTTATCAGTCATTTCCTGACACCTTGCTATTTCTGCAGCAAGTTTTTCTGGGGTTCCTTGAGTTAAACCAGTAATGATACCTAACCCCCCAGCATTTGAAACAGCTGCAGCCATTTCCGCTAATCCAACAAAGTGCATTCCTCCTTGTATAATCGGATGCTCGATATTCAATAGTTCTGTTATTCGAGTTTTCATTTATAATTCTCCAAATTAATTAACCAAATAGTGATATTAAATCTTTATCATTAGCCTTCAATATCTTATCAACCCATGCGTGAAAACTCTGTCCTCCACCCTCGTTCCTTCCAAACATTACGCTATCGATCATTCCTGTTTTTAGTCCTTTTTGAAGTCTTAGACCGGTCGCATAGTCCTCCTCACGAACGACATACTCTAATAAATCAAATTGTTTGTCAGCCTCTTCTGCTTGTTTCTTATTAGGTTTTTTTTCCATCAGATAATATTGATTTGTATATGAATCTTCTGGATTATCGCCCGGCATCAACTGAGAAAGGAGTATACTTCTTCCTCCTCCATTAAATGATGCGATAGAGACATGAGGAAAAATTGTCCAAACCCCCGCCATCAAAACATCCATTGGCCAATCTTCAACTAATAGCTCATCAAAATCTTCACTCTTACCATTTCTGTCAGGTGACCGATATGGGGATATAACTCTTTGATGAGGACCCCATTCATAATAATTTGCTTGATTTGATATATCTGTTCCAAAAGTTTCACTGTGTAAAACTGGTAAATGATACAAATCAAGATAACCGTCATATGCAACCTTCCAATTTGGTCCTTTTATAGTTCTTTGAGAATGTACATGCCAATTTTTAAGGTCAAAGAGCTCAAGCATTGAGTCATAGCCTGAAAGGAA
This sequence comes from Hyphomicrobiales bacterium, assembly GCA_028339975.1. GTDB lineage: Bacteria > Pseudomonadota > Alphaproteobacteria > MED-G09 > MED-G09 > MED-G09. The sequence continues at coordinate 40,486 of JAOLDG010000004.1, forward strand.
TTTTTCAATACATAATTTTGATTTTGGATCTAATGTAGCCCATATAATACCTGCTTTTTCTAAGACCGGTAACGCAATTAGATTATGACAAGACTTATCTATTTCTCCAAATTCATGAGGAGATGAAATACCAATTAATGAACCCTTATCATTATAAGTCCAGGCGTGGTAAGGGCAGCTAAATCTTTTTTTATTTCCATTTCCATTTTCTACTAATGCAGCTCCTCGATGACTGCAAGCATTAAGAAATGCTTTGATTTCACCATCGCTATCTCTAAGCAATAAAACAGGTACCCCCACGACATCCATAGCCTTATAATCACCAGGGTTTGGTAACTCACTAGATACAGATAAAACAAGAGGGATTCTTTTGAAAATTAGATCAACTTCTTTTTGCCATCTATCAGGATCATAGTAATTTTTGGCAGGAATCTTTACAATTTCATCAACTAAAACCATAGTCCCAGCCTCAGCATGACTTTTATTATTGCGAGCAATTTCAAGTAATTTTGATTTACTCATTTTATAAAATACCCCCAAAATAAAGTTAAGATGAATCTACCTCATTTATTTTATAAAATTCAACATATAAAATAAAAAAAGAGAACTTAAATCAATATGCTAAGCTCTTTTTACTGTCAAACCTCCATCCACTTGAAGAACTGCTCCCGTAATAAAAGAAGAGGACGGAAGGCAAAAATTTAAAGTTGCGTGAGCAACTTCCTCAGGATCACCATACCTTCTTAATGGTACCCTTCTTTTTGAATAAATTTCTTTATCCTTTTGGGGTATACCTTCTGTCATTGCGGTATTTATGGGTCCAGGACAAATACAGTTAACTGTTATCGCATGGATACCAAGCTCAACAGCTAAAGATCTAGTTAAGCCAATAACACCATGTTTAGCTGACGTATAAGGGGAGTGCCTTGGTGAAGCTCCGAGCCCTTCTGTAGATGCTATGTTAACAATCCTGGGGGAAAGAGATTTTTTTAAAAAAGGCAAGCACTCTCTTATAAGGCGAACCTGGCCTTTTAATAAAATATCATGAGTTTTATCCCAAAATATTTCATAATCATCACTATCAATAACGGTTGGTATTGCTATACCAGCATTATTAACAAGGATATCAATTTTACCATATTTCTTAATTATATTATTTATAGCAGCTGAAATACTAACTTTACTGCCAACATCCAAAACAAAACCGTCAGCTTGATTACCACTTTTAGTTATTACAGAAACCACTTCATTAATATTATTTTCATTTATATCTGTTACTATTGTTATTGCGCCTTCATCTGAAAATAACTCAGCTGTGGCCTTTCCCATTCCGCTTCCTGCACCAGTAATTAGAACTACGCTTCCCCTCAAAGACCTTGATAATTTTGTTATTCTACTCATTTTCCGTCCAATGAATCAAGAAGCTTTGCCATTAAAAGAAGAATGCCAATTGCCACAATAACGCCAAACATAGAAAGTAAAAAACCTATCAATAAAAATACTCCTTATAAATTTCTATTAGAAACCAATTAAAAAAAAACTCAAGAAACATTAATCAGCTGGCTAACTTTAATATCTCAATAATATCATTTTTTTTAGTTATAGGCCTTGGATTAGATAAAACTGTTGGATGCTTAAGGCCATAATCAGCAATCTTATCCCACTGATCATCTTTAATTCCCACCTCTCCAAGTGTTGTAGGTAGCCCAAGATCAGAAACTAATTCTCCAACTGCTTCTGCAGCTGATAACTTTGGCCTTCCCAAGGCATTGGAAATCCATTTTTGTTTTTCTTTATTAAAAGATTCATTCCATTTTAAAACAGCTGGCAACATTACACATGAGGTATAACCATGAGGAACAGAGCCTATTGATCCAAGTAAATAACCTATTCCATGACTAGCACCCATGGATGTGTTTCCTAAATTTTTTGCTATCATCCAAACCGCTTTTTGCGAAAGTGATCTTGGAAAAATATCCTCCCTATCTTTAAAGGTCTCCCTTAAAGATCGAGCAAATAGCTGGAGTGAGTTTAATGCCATCGGAGGCATAAGTGGATTTGTTGATGATGAACATAACCCCTCAACAGCATGATCAACTGATCGAATTGCAGTTGAAAGCCATAGCCAATCAGGAGTATGAAGAGTTAAGCTTGGATCTAAAATAACTACCTGAGGACAAATATCATTACCTGTATACCTTTCCTTTAGTTGAGTTTTGGTATCCATAGCACCACCTATTATAGAATATTCACCACCTGATAAGGTAGTAGGAACTGCTATCTGGCGAATTTTCGAAGCTTTATTTTGATGTTTATTAGAAATCTTTTTTAAATCATCAACTGTATTTATTTCAAGTGAATGGCATAATTGAACAACCTTAACAGTATCAATAGGTGTACCTCCTCCAACAGTAATTATGATATCAGGATTTTTTTCTTGAACAGACTTAACGCAATCAATAACATTCTCAAGAGGTGAGTGCTGAATACAACTATCAAATAACCCAACAAATTTATTACCTAAAATATTTTTAATTTTTGAAATTTCATCAGTTTTTTTTGATAAGGTTGATGATGCAACAATATAAACTTTATTAACACTTAATCTTTCAACCTCATTTAAAATTGCATCAGTTGCTTGAGTGTCCCAAATAACTCTATCTAGAGGTGAATATGTATAAGTATTTTCCATTTATTTTATTATCCTTAAATCTGCTATAACAATACCATTATCTAATTTAAAACTGAGATATTTGTCATTTATCAGAAATAAATAAACCTATCGCCTCTAACGCCTCGTTAGCCTCGGGAAGAAATGGAGCATAGCCATGAAATACATGCACCATATCATCCCAGATCTCTAAACTAACATTACATCCAGATTTCTTTGCTTTCTCTGCAATTTTTTTAGAGTCATCTATTAAAACTTCTCTACTTCCTACTTGTATTAACATTGGAGGGAAACCATCAAAATTTCCGTAAACAGGTGATGCATAAGGGTGCTTGGCATCTGATTCATTTTTTATATAAAGATCTTTAAAGGCAGAAATAGCATCTTTAGAGATATACGGATCTAATTTTTCATTAATCTTATAAGAATCTGACACCGGCTCTAGTTCAGCCCAAGGGCTCAGAGGTATTACAGCATTTGGTAAATCAGAATTTTCATCTTTAAGTGCTAATGTTGCCCCAATAGCTAAACCACCACCAGCAGAATCCCCCGAAATAAAAGATTTATTGCACCTTTTATTTCCATTAGGTCCATTTTCTAACATCCATTTATAGGCTGTTTTTGCATCATTAATTGCGGTGGGAAATTTTTCTTCTGGAGCTAAACCGTAATCTATAACTAATACAGAACAACCGGTTGCTTTGGCTATATGACTCGATAGAGATAGATAACCCCTTATTGATCCAATTGCATAACCTCCTCCGTGTAAATATAAAATCCTTTTATTTGGATCAGAGTTTTCTGTTGTTACCCATTGGGCGTATATACCGTTTGCAACAACTGGTGAAGATATTCCGCAGGATTTGATACTTTTATCTGCTGAAAAATAATCATCATTAGTATATCTAAAATGCTTCATACCAATACTTTCATCGGTAATAGAGAAAAATGTTTTTACTAAATCTTGCTGATGTTTAAATACAATTTTACTTTCATCTGAACTCATTTTATTTTCCCATATTTAGTTATGATAGACTCATGCCGCCATCTACTGTGATCATTTGGCCGGTAACATAAGAAGCTCCCTCACTGCACAAGAAGCAGCATACCTCACCCATATCCTTGGGTGATCCCCACCTTCTTAATGGAATATTTTTCAATGAATTTTCATATCTTTTTTTATTCCCAAAAGTAACTTCAGTTAATTTTGTAGCAACGTAACCTGGCGCTATTCCATTTACCCTTATTCCATTAATAGCCCATGCTTCAGCGAGAGTCTTAATAAGGGTTAACAATCCACCCTTAGATGCTGAATAAGCTGGATTACCTTTAACTGCATGATAGCTAGCACCAGAACCTATAATCACAATTGAGCCATTATTTTTAATTAAATTTTCATGAAAAAAACTACATGATGCCATTACAGAATTAAGATTAAGGTCTATAACTCTCTTAAAGGTATCCATTTCAAACTCTTTACGGTCATAGGCAACAATTCCTTGTGAGCAAACCAAGGTATGAACATCCTCAAAAGGAAGAGAGATGTTCTGTAAATTTTTATCATCTGAAAGATCAAGTTTTCTATAAATACATTTTTTTATATTCTCTGTAATATCTTCCTCATAATCCTCTATATTCTCTCTAGTTCCGGTTATACAAACATTGGCGCCTTTGTCGATAAAAGATGATGCTATTCCCCTTCCAATTCCACTACTACCGCCAATAATAATTATATTTTTTGATTCAAAGTTCATTTTAAAAAATCCTAACCTGAGTAACCGCCATCAACAGGGAGAGATTGACCACTTATATAACCAGCGTTATCTGAAGCAAGAAAAACTACTGCATCAAATAATTCTTTAGGGTCGCCTGCGCGCCCCAAAGGTACTTGGTTCATCCATTGATCCAAAATTCCCCCAGGAGGAGAATCTATTTCCTGCGAAAGGCCTACTGCAATCAGTCCGACAGCAACACAATTAGCTCTTATACCGTGATGCCCCTCTTCCCTTGCAATTGCAGTACACAAATGCTGAACACCGGCTTTTGGAATCGACGACAATCCATCTGTACTAATATACTTATGAATTGCAGCAGTTGTAAGAGCAGTTATCGAGCCTCCCCCTCCTTCCTTTAGAACAGGAACAACAGCTCTCAAAACATGGTAAAAACCTTTTATATCAGTGTCTATAGTTTTATAGACATCTTCAGGTTTGGCTTCTAATACAGGCATAATATGTAAGAAAGGTCCTGTTGCAAAAATAACAGAATGAATACGGCCAAATTTCTCTTTTGCATCATTTACAAAGTTTTGAACATTTTTCATATCTAAAAGATCTACACTAGCTATTAAGCCACTTCTGCCAATTTTTTCTATACCACTTAGGTTCTTTTCTGCGCTCTCTTTATTTTTATGGTAAGAAAAAGCAACATCACTTCCACTTTCGGCTAATAAATTAACGATTCCAGTACCTAAACCACCAGAGCCTCCGAAAACAATTGCTGCTCCTTCAGAAAATCTATATTTAGTCATATTAATCCCCTTTTTTTATCTATAAAATCATAAAAAACAAATGCGATAAAGCTATAAACTTAAGAAAGTATTAAATCTTTTGAATTTGCTTCAAAAGCTCTGATTAAAACATCTTTTATTGCAGGAGCTGCTTGAGCTATTAAGTTGGCATCCTCTGAAAAAGCATTTCCTTGATTAATTCGATTTTCAATTCCTTTGAGAATACAAAAAAGCTTAATTAGAGAAAAAATACATGCATTTCGTAAGGATACTACATCAACCTCTCTTCCATATGATTCCTCATACCATTTCAAAAAGGTTTCAGATGATGGAATTCCGTTAGCCTCCCATTCACCACCAAGCCCATACAAAACCCCCCTAGGAATAAGCCAATTAATCATTTGAAAGCTTATATCTGCCATAGGCTCGCCAAAAGAAGAGAGCTCCCAATCTAGTATGGCAACACATTCATTATTTTTATTAACCACAACATTGTCTAACTTATAATCACCGTGTAATAGAGATAAATCGGCATCGTCAGGTAGATCTTTAATTATTTCTTCATATATTCTTTCAATGTCTTTGTCAGGCTTATTATTTTCATTAAAAATTTGATAGTACCAAACAGATAAATTTCTTTTCATAAATCCGTGATTTTTTTTAAAAGGTAAATTCAAGTTATCAATATTAAAGCTATGCAGGATTCCAAGGTTTTCAGCCAGTGATTTATATATTTTTGTTTTTTCTGAAATGGATTTTTCACTAATAAATGGATCAGCGAAAATATCACCGTCAACAAATTCCATTATATAAAATTGCCTTCCTATAATGGCTTCATCTGGGCAATGAAGAATTGGCTCAGGAACAATGAACTGCTTTTCTTTAAGGGCATTTAAAACAAAAAACTCTCTATCAACCCTATGAGCCCCTCTAACAAGATTACCAGAAGGCTGCATTCTTAAAACCTTTAAATTAAAACTATTGTCTTGAATTAAAAAAGTTGGATTTGATTGACCGATTCCAATTGGTTTGGGAGCAAAATTCAGATTAAGATGTAATCCATTCAAAGCTGAAAAGTTTACAATTTTAATGAAATCTTTTTTTTCAATATCCATAGGAAAATTTATAATTGTTCTTTATATTGCTTTTCTGCATTTAAAAACATTATCTCATAAAGCGATTCAAACATTAGTTTCATTTCACCTAGCTCAGCTCCATTATCAATCCAATGACTGGATAAAGCAATGTCTACTTGATTATCTGAGATAGCTTTAAGGGCGACTGAGGCAATATAATTTTTTACAGGTAAGCAAGATTCATCAACAATTGAATAAACAAAAAAACTATCATCATACTTAGCCTCTAGGCGCTCAATAATTTTTCCCGGAAACTTTTGTTTTTCTCCAAGCGTCAAATATCTGAGCGAACCTATATTATTACTGTCACACTCAACTTTATCAATTATTGGAGGAGGAAGAAGACTGCCAACATCCTTAAATGCAACTAACCTTTTCCAAAAATAACTTTGAGGAACATTTACAGCCCTCCGATGTTTAGCTGACAATACTTGCATAATAAATTTCCTTTGAAGAAGGAATAAATAATAAAGAAAAAATTAAAAAAGTCGAATATTTTGAATAACTTTCAATATTGCAAGATTAAAGCTACATGGTATGGTAAAATTTATATCGAAAGGTTATTTCATATTATTATTTAAGAAATAAATAGTTTAATTTTTAAGGAGATTGTGATTTGTCAATAAAGGTAGACTACGATGCTATTGTTGTTGGAGCTGGATTTGCAGGGTTAGCTTTGATTCATCATCTAAAAAAAATAGGTATTTCTGTAAAAGTTTTTGATAGAGCCACAGATATAGGTGGTACGTGGACATGGAACAGGTATCCTGGTGCAGCAACTGATAGTGAGGGGTACTATTACTGTTTATCTTTCTCCAAAGAAATAATGCAGGAATGGACATGGTCAGAAAGATACCCGGGTAGAGAAGAAACACAGAGATACCTTCATTTTGTTGCAAATAAGTGTGATATGTGGCCAAATATTCAACTTAATACTGAAATCATTAGCGCAGACTTTCAAAATGATAGCGGTATATGGTTAGTTAAAACTCAAGATGGAAAAGAGTTTACTTCCAAGTACTTTGTAAGTGCTATGGGAATGATTTCTCAGCCTGTAGTTCCTAGCATTAAAGGACGAGAGAAATTCGATGGTCCTTGCTTTCATTCCTCAAGGTGGCCTCAAGAGGGGCTGGATTACAAGGGAAAGAAAGTCGGTATAATTGGATGTGGGGCTTCTACAGTTCAAATGCTACCTATTATCGCCAAAACTGCTGAAAGTGTTACTGTATTTCAAAGAACTCCGAATTTTGTTTTACCTGCAATGCAAAAACCAATGACGCCCGAATGGGAGAAGGAAATAAAAGAAAATTACGATGAGATTGTTGATAAATGTCGTAATCATGTATTTGGCATGGCTTTTGATAGTCCTGTGGGTAGAAATGCTGTTGACACATCACCTGAAGAACGTGAAAAAATATTTGAAGAAAAATGGCAAGGAAGTTTTCGGTGGGTCTTCGAAACTTTTGATGATCTTTTAGCGGATCCTGCGGCAAACAAAATGGCGGCAGATTTTGTCATTAAAAAAATGAAAGAAAAAGTCAACGACCCTGAGGTTGCTGAGCTACTAACACCAAAGGGATACCCTTTATTTGCAAAAAGACCACCTCTAGATCATGGTTTTTACGAAGCATTTAACAGAGAAAACGTAAAACTTGTTGATATAAAAAATAAAGAACCCATTTCTGAGATTACAGAAAAAGGAGTACGAACAATAGACAATGATTATGATTTTGACATCATAGTTTTGGCAACAGGATTTCAAGCTTATACAGGTGCTCTAGAGGCATTCGATATCAAAGGTGCCAGCGGAACTTCAATAAAAGATAAATGGGAGAAGGAATCAAAATCTATTATGGGCGTATGTATTTCTGATTTTCCTAATTTATTTACAATAACCGGTCCACAAGCCCCATTTGCCAACCTTCCAACATCAATTGAACAGAATGCTTTATGGATTTCTGATTGTATAAAAAAAATGGAAGATGAAGGACATTCTCTATGTAGTCCAATTTTAGAAGCCGAAGAGGAGTGGTCAGCACATGTGTCTGAAATCCATAAACAAACATTGATGGATGTTGGGGATCAAGTTCATTCTTGGATGATGGGAGCTAATATAGAAAATAAAAGCTCGAGGGTTTTAATTTATTTCGGCGGTGCTGGGGTGTATTATGACAGGCTCAGGGAGTCTGTGGATAAAGGCTTCCCAGAGGTCTTATTTAGCTAAAATACAAGCAATGTTAATTTTAAAAATCGTCAATTACTTTAAATTTTCAAACTTACCTGACCAAAAAATGAGGGGACTTCTTTTGCTTTCAAGGGAACTGATTTTATCAACATTACCAAATATTACAAAATGATCTCCGGATTCAACAACATTTCTTTTAGAGCAAGCCATCCATCCAAGAGATTCATTTATAGTAGGCCCATATTCCTCAATCTTACAATTTGCGACATCTAAGTTATGATTATTTTTTTCTGATAATTTAACTGCAAGGTCAATTTGATGATCGGCTAAAAAATTAAATACATAATTTTCTTGATTGATTAGGCTCTCACATAACTCCGACTTCTTGCCTATACACCATAAGGCTATAGGTGGATCTAAGGAGACAGATGTAAATGAATTGACTGTAATTCCAAAGGGTTTATTAACTTCATCCAAAAAAGAAACTACTGAAACTCCAGTAGCAAATTTACCAAACAGATTTCTAATAATGCGACTTTCATCGATTTGATTTTTCATTGCTATGGTTTAGCTTAGTTTCGAATTAAAATAAATAAGTTTAATTTATTCTATTATTTTAACAGGAAGTGAGAGGTATCCCTTTACAAAAGATGAGTTAACTCTTTCTGGCTCTCCCATAACCTTTATATTTTTATATCTCTTCATTATTTCTTCCCATAAGATTTCAAGCTGCATATCGGCTAAACGATTGCCGACGCATCGATGAATTCCAAAACCAAAAGATAAATGATTTCTTGGGCGTTCTCTATCGATTATAAATGAATTAGGATTCTCGATGACCTCTTCATCTCGATTACCTGAGACATACCACATAACAACTTTATCACCCTTTTTAATTTTCTTTCCACGTATCTCAACGTCTTCCAGTGCAGTTCTCCTCATGTAGGCTAGTGGTGTTTGCCAACGTATAATCTCGGGAACCATGGAATAAATTAAATCATGATTTTCTCTTAATTTTTTATACTGATCAGGGCTTTCATTTAAGGCTAAAATACCACCTGTCATAGAGTTTCTTGTGGTATCATTTCCTCCAACTATTAAAAGAATTAAATTACCTAGGTACTCCATAGGCTCCATATTTCTAGTTAGAGGGTTATGGGCTAACATAGAAATTAGATCAGTTTTCGGTTCAGAGTTAACTCTTTCATTCCATAATTTAGTAAAATACTCTAGACACTCATATAATTCTTCGTACCTTTGCTCTTCAGTTTCTATTACCCCATCACCTGGTCTAGCAGTTGCAACATCAGACCATCTTGTTAATTTCGATCTATCCTCAAAAGGAAAATCAAATAGCGTTGCCAACATTTGGGTTGTTAGCTCAATAGACACACTTTTAACCCAATCAAAAGTTTCATTTATAGGAAGGCTATCCAAAACATTTTGAGTTCTTTCTCTTATTAAGCCCTCCATATTTTTTAAATTATTTGGAGCAACAACAGGGTTAACAGCTTTTCTTTGAATATCATGCTTAGGTGGATCCATGGCAATAAACATAGGTGTAGTAAAATCTTCTGTTGGATCAAAAAGAGTAATTGCAGGCTCGGATGAGAAAACTTTATGATTGGTGTCGACATCCATAATGTCTTTGTATTTTGTGATAGACCAAAAGGGCCCTATTTCCTCATCACGAAATACACCATCTGTTATATCAAAAGGTCTCTCACAATAGTGAACAGGGTCTTCCTTTCTGAGTCTTTCGAAGTATGACCACATGACGTTATTTTTAAATAAAGCTGGATCAGCAGGGTTTATTTCACTGAGAGGCACTGAGTATGCATCAGGTATTTCAATTTTCTTATCCATTTTAACCTTTTGTTATTATTGTTAATATAGCAATATTAAGCGAAAAAAAAAATTAGACCAGCCTTTAATTAGACTTATTGATAATCTTCCAAATTTTCATTGGTGTTATAGGCATATCCAGCTCATCAAAATTATAGTCAGACAATGCATCGTAAATTGCATTAACATAAGCAGTTGTTGAAGCGACTGTTCCAGCCTCTCCACAACCCTTTGCTCCAAGCACATTAGTAGTACACTCAGCATCTTGATTAAACTCTAAATCAAACTCAGGAAACTCGTCAGCCCTGGGCATATGATAATCCATATAAGAACCATTTATTAACTGCCCTGTTTCCTCCTCGTAAATCGCGTGCTCTCCCATAGCCTGACCCAAGCCTTGAACTATTCCTCCATGGACTTGTCCGGCAACTAAAAGTGGATTTATTATTTTTCCAAAATCATCTGTTGCAGAATAGTTATCAATTTCAATTCTTCCTGTTTTCTTATCAATTGATATTTCGCAAATATGGCAGCCATTAGGAAATGTTGGATCCTTATGCTCATAAGTACTTTCACCATCAAGAATTTGAGTATTTGCTTGTCCCTCTGCCAATCTAGCAACTGAATATAAATCAATATTTCTGTTAGTACCCTTTACTTGAAATAACGGCCCAGAGTCAGTTGTATACTCAATATCATCCAAGGATGCTTCAAGCTCATTTGCCGCAATTTCAATTCCCTTCTTTAACATTACATCTGACGCGTCATTAATTGCACCTGCCGCCATGTATAGAGATTTAGAACCCCCTGTTCCTCCTCCGGCTGGAAGGTCGTCACTATTACCAAAGTGAATTGAAACATCTTCAGGATTAACACCCAGCTTCTCGACTACAATTTGCGTCCAAGCTGTTTCATGACCTTGACCTGTGGATTGTGTTCCAGCGTATACCTTTACAGATCCTTCACTAGAAATAACAACCCTAGAGTTATCAGCACCCTCGCCTTGAGTTCTCTCAATATAATATGAAATCCCAATACCTTTGAGTTTATTTTCAAGCTTAGATTTTTCTCTTCTTTCTAAAAAATCGGAATAAGATGAGCTAATTAAGGACATTTCTGTAGTTCTCTGGAAATCACAGCTATCAAGGGGCAAAATTGCACCTTCGTGTTTACCTAGCTCATCTGGCTGAACAAAGTTTTTAACTCTTAGTTCTATGGGGTCTAAACCTAAGTCATATGCGGCTTTATCAACAAGCCTCTCAATAACATAGCTTGCCTCAGGTCTTCCCGCACCCCTATAAGCATCAACAGGAACAGTATTTGTATAAACAACATTAGCTTTATTGTATAAGACAGGTATTTTATAAACTCCTACATGCATGCCAGCTCCTGCCAGTGTGGGAATAAAAATTCCGTACTGAGATAAATAAGCTCCAACTGCTGCAATAGTATCAACTTTTACACCTAGAAAATTCCCTTCCTTATCCATAGCAATTGAAGCCTCTGTAACATGATCTCTTCCATGAGAATCGCTTAAAAAAGCTTCGGACCTAGTCGATGTCCATTTTACCGGTCTATTTAAAGCTCTACTAGCAAACATAGTGGCCACATATTCTGGGAAACACATCATTTTTAAACCAAAACCACCACCTACGTCATTTGTAACTACTTTAATTTTTTTTTCCTCAACGCCAAGCGAACCAGCTAGCCTCTCCCTCATTGCATGAGCTCCTTGGCTCTCTACATAAACTGTAAAACTATCTTTTTCCTTGTTAAAGTCTGATGTAGCAGATCGCGGCTCAATTGGATTCACGACAATCCTATTATTTATTAAATCAACTTTTGAAACAATATCGGCTTTTTCTTCAACATCCTGCCATTCTTTTTCCGAACCGAATTCCCAATCAACAGCAGAATTTGTTCCAAACTCTTCAAATAATATAGGAGATTCTTTGTTAAGGGCTTTGGCTGTATCAGTTACACAAGGTAATTCTTCATAAGAAATTTCAACTAATTCTGATGCGTCTAAAGCTTGATTGATTGTTTCCGCAACTATAAAAACTACCGGATCACCAACATGCCTAACCTTTCCAATGGCTAGAATAGGTCTTTTACTGGCATTCATAGGAGTTCCATCTTTATTTTCCAAGAAATCAATCACTGACATATGGCCAAGACCTTCTTGTTTCAATCTATCACCAGTGAATATATCAATAACGCCAGACATTTTTAGAGCCTCATCAATATCAATTGATAAAATATTTGCATGCGCATATGGAGACCTTAGGAAAACTCCATTTGCCATATTTGGTAATTTTAAATCATCTGTAAACTTACCTTCACCTTTTATAAGCCTTGTATCCTCAATTCTTGTTACCGGTTGTCCAACTGCAAATTTCATAAAAAACTCCTAATCTAATCTCTAAAACTACTATCTAATTTATCTAACTTTCTCATCAATGCCGGCCAAGCTAAATTACCTATTCCTTTCTCTGATGCCATTTGACCTTGATCAGTTACAAGCTCAATCACATCCTCAGAAACCATATTTAGCTCAGAACCTCCAGATAAAGCTTTAATTTGCATAGTACAAGCTCTCTCTAAAAAAAATAGTCTTAGCCAAGCATCTGGACAATTTGCCCCAGTAGCCATTAATCCATGATTTTTTAATATCATACAATGTTTATCACCAAGATCACCTATGAGTCTCTCACGTTCATCATGATTCAATGCTATTCCCTCATAGTCATGATATGCACATTCATTTCTTATAACCATTGCTGTTTGGGATATTGGTAAAAGACCTTGAGCTTGAGCTGAAACTGCAACACCATCGCTTGAGTGAGTATGAATAACAGCATGATTCTGATGTCCAGCACCATGAACTGCTGAGTGAATAGTGAATCCTGCTGCATTTACAAAATGGTCAGTATCAGAAACAATATTGCCTTCCAAATCAATCTTAACCAAGTCAGAAGCTTTTATTTCCTCAAACAACAGGCCGTATGGATTTAAAAGAAAGTTATTATCCTCGCCTGGTACTTTTAAGGATATATGAGTAAAAACTAAATCATCCCAACCATATAAAGCAACTAATCTATAAAGAGCAGCAAGATCAACTCTTGCCCGCCACTCCTCTTCAGAAACAGATTTTTTTAAACTGTCAGTCATTCGAAATCCCCTAAATGTAACAATTAATTACTATATATAATAAATCTACTAAAAAAATAAATATTCACAATAAATCAAAAATCAAACATTATTCTGTTTAGCCATTTCAATAGTTAATTTAACAGCTTTATTCCAATTCAGTATTATATCATTTCTCAAGTTAGAGCTCATGCTTGGTGAAATCTGATCACGCTTGATTGATAAACTTTGCAAATCATCAACTCCAGAATAAAAACCTACACCTATACCAGACATTAAAGCTGTTCCAAGAGCTGTTGATTCCTTCATACTAGCTTTATATATTTGATAGTTACAAATACTTGATAAATTTTGAATAAACCATTGATTTTCTATCATTCCTCCATCAACCTTTAATAGGGAAGATAATTCTATATTGTTTTGAGAAAAATCACTCTTAATAGCATTCATTAGATCTAATGTTTGGAGCGATATCGACTGAAGTGAAGAATGAATTAATTCATCTTTTCCTGTATCTTGTGACATACCAAAGATAGCGCCTCTGGATTCTGATGACCAATGAGGGGAACCTAGACCGCTGAAAGCTGGAACTAAAACAACCTTAGATTCAGGATTTACTGATGATGCAATTTTTGAACTATCAGAAATATTATTTAAAATTCCTAAATTTGATTTTATCCAATTCATTATTCCACCAGCCATAAAAATTGATCCCTCAAGGGCATAGTTGATCTTATTATCAATTTTATAAAATATTGTTGATAGTAATTTTTTTTCTGAATAAATAATTTTACCACCGGTATTAGCAAGAACAAAACAGCCGGTTCCGTATGTAGACTTAACGTCACCTTCATTATAACAAAATTGACCAAATGCTGATGACTGCTGATCGCCCATAACTCCTGTTATTTTTAAGGATCTACTTAAGAGACTACTTTCTCCAAATAAATCATTAGAGTTTTTTACTTCTGGAAGACTTTGAATTGGTATATCAAAAAGCTTCAGTAAATCATCATCCCATTTGATTTTTTCAATATTAAATAAGCTGGTACGGGATGCATTTGTTACATCTGTTGCAAAAACTTTCCCTTTTGTAAGATTCCAAATCAACCAAGTATCGACAGTTCCAAAGCAAACCTGGCCCTTACTTGCCTTTTCTTTTAAGCCATCTATATTTTTTATAAGCCATGACATTTTCGAGGCAGAAAAATATGGATCCAATAGCAAACCCGTTTTTTTATTAATCATTCCTTCCAAACCATCTTCTTTAAGATTATTACAGAAAATAGATGTTCTTCTATCCTGCCAAACAATGGCATTATAGAGAGGCTTTCCATTACTTTTATCCCAAACAAGAATTGTTTCTCTTTGGTTCGTTATTCCTAACGACTTAATATCCCTTTCAGAATTGCGTTCTAATATTTTTTCACAACAAAAAAGTGTAGAGGATAAAATTTCTTCAGGACTATGCTCAACCCAGCCATTATCAGGGTAAATTTGATTAAATTCTTTTTGACAGCTATCAATTACATGACAATTCTCATCAAATAATAGTGCTCGACTTGAAGTCGTACCTTGATCAATAGTAAGAAACAAAAAACCCCCGTAGATAAATATTTATATTCATAGTAAAATAACTTATCAAATAATAATTATTCTTAAAGGATTTTTATGAGTGAAATAAAAATACATATAGTTGCAAGCAATAATCCTGAGGCAAAAAAAGCCAAAAGTAACCTTTCAAAGCTATATAAAAATTACCCTATTTCCAGAGCTAATGTAATAGTTGCGCTTGGAGGAGATGGCCTGATGCTGCAAACTCTCCATGATAATATTGAGAGAGAATTGCCTATATACGGCATGAATAGAGGCTCAATAGGTTTTTTAATGAATAATTATAATGAGAAAAATTTATTAAAAAGAATTGAAAAATCTACATCAACAAACCTTTATCCTTTGAAAATGAAAGCAAAAAGTAAAAGCAAAATATATACAGCTCAGGCTATTAATGAGGTCTCCCTTTTAAGGGAAACTTATCAAGCAGCAAAATTAAAAATATACATTGACGGTAAAGAAAGGCTTGATGAGTTAGTTTGCGATGGATTACTTCTTTCAACCCCTGCAGGAAGCACAGCCTACAATCTATCAGCACATGGTCCAATTCTTCCGCTTACATCAAACTTACTAGCGTTAACCCCTATTTCAGCATTTAGACCTAGAAGGTGGAAGGGAGCTCTTCTTCCAAGAAATGTTAAAGTAAAGATTGTTATATTGGAAAAAAATAAAAGACCAGTCAGTGCGGTTGCTGATAATTCAGAATTTAGGAATATAGAGTATGTGGAGATATCTGAAAATAAAGATATTCAATTAAAAATGCTTTTTGATCCAAAAACTAATTTGGAAGAAAGAATTATTAACGAACAGTTTATTTATTAACTAAATTTTTCTAATTATTTTGCGCTAGCACCAGGTGTTGAAAATTCGTTTATTGGTTCCTTGATATCTCCGTAACCAGCATCTTTAGGAATTGTTAAGAAGGAACCATTTTCATCTTTTTCGATCACAGGTATTACGGTAATAATATTACTCTCTTTTGCGTTAGCTATAGCTTCTTCAACAGTTCTTGACTGGTTAAGTTTTTCTAAATTTAATCTTGTAGGAAATATAATAGTTCTTTTCTTATTATAACAATCCTCTAGAGCGTCTTTTGGAGCTATCCATAAAGAATCAACAGATTCATTTCCATCATGCTCGCCCTCATGCCCTTCCGGAGCTTGAGCAATATAAAACCTAGTATCAAACCTTTTGGGCATCATTTCTGGAGTTATCCAATGAGCAAATGGGATTAAACTCTCTGTTGAAAATGTTATACCTTCAGCTATAGAAAAATCATACATTGATCCAGCTCTATTATTGAATTTTTCACGCCAATTATTTAATTCCAATAATCTTTTTGAGTTTATGTTTTTTTCATTATTTTTTTCTTTTGCAAAGAGAACATTTGCTTCTTCGAAACTCTCCCTAATTGCAGCAATCTTAAAAGGTAAAAAATTATCATTTGTATTATCAAGGGAGGTATTTTGACTCAGCCTTTCATCATAATCATCCTTATCAACCTTTCCCCCCGGAAACACTAAGGCACCTGAAGCAAAGTCTATCTGGTGATTTCTAACAACCATAAAAACTTCTAAACCAGCAATACCATCACGAATCATTAAAACCGTTGAAGCGGGTATTAATTTATTTTCATTATTAGTTCTCATGTAGTAATGCTATATCATAAAAATCATATTAAAATTGATTAAATTTGATAAAGTTAATGAGGTAAACCATGCTTGAGGGACTTAAAGTTATAGAAATGGCAACTTATGTTGCTGCACCTGCGGCTGGAGCAATGTTAAGGGATTGGGGAGCAGATGTAACAAAAATCGAACCATTGAACGGATGCCCTATGAGAAGATTTTTTGAAGGAATGAAATCTAATGTTCCTATAGAGGGGAATCCAATATTTACTTTGGATAATAGGGGAAAAAAGGGAATAACAATTAATACTAGTGATCAAAAAGGAGCTGATATTGTTAGGAAAATGATAAATGATGCTGATGTTTTTCTTACTAATGTTAGACCTCAATCTTTAGAAAGTGCAAAACTAGATCACAAGACACTTATGAAAATAAACCCAAGGTTAATTTATTGTTCATTAACTGGTTATGGGCTTGAGGGAGAAGAGAAAAATAAACCTGGTTTTGATATAGCTGCTTATTGGTCTCGATCAGGAATGGCTCATTTAACTCAAAGAAAGGGAGAAGAGCCCCTTCCCATAAGAACGGCTTCAGGTGATCACATAACTGCTATATCAACTGTTAGTGGCATTTTAGCAGCCTTATACGAGAGAGAAAACACTGGTGTAGGCAAGCTAGTTGAAACATCACTTGTAAGAACTGGAATATATTCAATTGGCTCAGATATGGCTCTTCAATTAAAATTCGGAAGAGTACCTTCAACAAAAAATAGAGATCAGCAAATAAATCCTTTATTTAATTTCTTTAAAACAAAGGATGATAGATGGATATGCTTAAGTCCAAGAGCTGGAGGTGATTATGATATGCCAAAGGTTGTAAGGGCTATAGGAAAAGAGGAATGGCTAAATAATGATAAATTTAATTCTAATCAGGCAAGACGAGAAAATGCTAGTGAATTTATAAAAGAAATGGATAAAGCTTTTAGCAATCATACCCTTAGTGAATGGGGCAATAAGCTAGATGCAGAAGACCTAGTTTGGTCGCCTGTTCAAAACTTAAAGGAAGTTTCAATGGATTCTCAGGCTATAGCCAGTGGAGCATTTTCTGAAGTAGAAGACCAAGATTGCTCTGAAAGCTACAAAACGGTATCATCTCCAGTTAGATTTCATAACTCCGATGATGGCCCAAAAGGACCTGCTCCTAAGTTAGGACAGGATAATTTTAAGGTTCTTAACGAACTAGGGATCGGGAATAATGAAATCAATTCTTTAATTGATGAAGGAGTAGTTGGAAAGCCCAGTAAATAAATTCACCTTTGATCAGGTGGAAGAGCTTCTTCTTTTATTAGTTTTATACATTCATCGACATCTAATGTTCTCTGCTCCTTAGATCCAAGGCGCCTAAGTGTTATAGTATTTTCTTCGATTTCTCTATCACCTAAAACTAGAATGTAAGGAATCTTATTTATAGAATGCTCTCTAACTTTATAATTAATCTTTTCATTTCTTAAATCAATTATCGATCTCAAACCATTCATTTGTAGTTTTTCTAATATTTTTTTTGCAGCATCATCTGAATTTGATGTAATAGTTGTTAATGCAACCTGAACAGGTGAAAGCCACAAAGGAAATTTCCCTTCATAATTTTCAATAAGAATTCCTAAAAATCTCTCAAGACTCCCAAGAATTGCTCGGTGAAGCATTACAGGAATATGTTTATTATTATCCTCACCAACATATGAAGCACCAAGCCTATTAGGTAGATTAAAATCAACCTGTAATGTGCCGCACTGCCATACTCTGCCAATGGCATCGTGTAAGTAAAAATCTAATTTAGGGCCATAAAAAGCACCATCACCTTTATTTTCATCAAAAGGAAGTCCTGTTGCCCTAGCGGCCTTTGATAAAGCAAACTCAGCTTTATCCCAGATAGAATCATCACCAACCCTCTCATCAGGTCGATCAGCAAACATAATTGAGACTTTATCAAAACCAAGTTGTTCATAAACTTCTTTAAGGATATTACAAAAAAGGATTGTTTCTGATTCAATTTGATCTTCAGTACAGAAAATATGAGCATCATCTTGAACAAAGTTTCTTACACGCATTAGGCCATGAAGAGCTCCAGACGGTTCATATCGGTGACATGATCCAAATTCGGATAACCTAAGTGGGAGATCTCTATAACTCTTTATTCCCTGATTAAATACTTGAATATGGCCAGGACAATTCATAGGCTTCAGCATCAGTTCTCTCTCATCGGCCTCTGATGTATACATATGCTCAGAGTACTTATCCCAATGACCAGATGCTACCCATAATTTTTTATCTATTAGTTGCGGAGTTTTTATTTCCGAATAGCCACCTTTAGTTATTTTTCTTCTAATATATTCCTCAAGCTCTCTATATATACTCCAGCCTTTTGGGTGCCAAAAAACCATACCAACAGCCTCTTCTTGAAAATGAAATAAATCCAATTCCTTGCCTAGCTTCCGGTGGTCTCGTTTTTCTGCTTCTTCAAGTAAATTAAGGTGTTTTTTTAAATCTTTATCGTTTGCCCATGCCGTTCCATATATTCTTTGAAGCATTTTATTTTTTGAATCACCACGCCAATATGCTCCAGCAATTTTCATCAATTTAAAAGAACGTAAATGTCTTGTAGAGGAAACATGTGGCCCCCGACACATATCCGTATATTCATTGTGGTAATAAAGGGCTATTATTTCATCATCTGGAATATCATTGAGAATTTGAATTTTATAATCCTCATCTCTTTCCCTAAAGGCACTTAAAGCTTTTTCTTTATCAACAACTTCTCGAATAACCTGATAATCAGTCTCTGCTAACTCCTTCATTTTCTTTTCTATTAACTCTAGGTCTTTGTCATTCAATGAAACATCCAAATCAATATCATAATAAAATCCACTATCAATAGTTGGACCAATGGCCATCTTAGCTTTTGGAAACATTTGCTTTATTGCATGACCAAAAAGATGAGCACAAGAATGTCTTATAATTTCCAAACCTTCTGGATCAGAATTTGTTACTATAATAACATCAGAATCATTCGAAATTATCTCTGATGCATCAACTAATTTTCCATTAATTTTTCCAGCAACTGTTGCTTTTGCAAGACCAGCGCCTATCGAATTAGAAAGATCATCTATTGTGAGATTTTCTTTAAAGTCTTTTTTTGTTCCATCCGGAAGTGTAATAACTGGCATTTTAACTATAAATCCCTTTTTATTTTAATATAATCTTCAATACTTGGAACAGGATCATAACCTTCACCACCCCAAGGGTGACAACGTATAATCCTTTTAATAGTTAATTTCAAACCAATCATAAAGCCAAATGTATTAAATGCCTCTAAAGCATAAGAAGAGCAACTTGGGTCATACCTACATGACTTTAATAAAAAGGGGGAAATTAAATTCTTGTATAACTTTATAAGAAGAACACTTAATTTAAGAAAAATTCCCACTAATTTACCTTATCCGATTTACTAAAATCAATTAACTCAAATTGATTTATGCAATCAACTACAGCGTCAAACGTTAACATAACTGAAGAATGTCGACCCTTATATTCTCTAACTGGCTCAAGAATGATTAAATCAGACCACCTTCCCTGAGGAGGTGGGCCATTATCTTTTAACATTTTTTTCATTACTAACTGAAGATTTTTTAGCTCTTCTAAACTTGAACCAATTATATTATTTGCCATTATAGATGAGGATGCCTGCCCAAGCGCACATGCCTTAACCACATGAGAAAAATCCGATATTAAGTTATTGGCTATCTTTATATCTACAGTTACTTTTGATCCACACAATTTGCTTACAGCTACTGAGGTAAAATCAAAATTTTCAAGACGTCCATTTCTTGAAATATTTGAAGATAATTTTAAAATTTTATCATTATAAAGATTATTTATCATTAATTCCGCCTAATATAAAATATTTCAAAAGTTTAATTATCATTTATCTCTACACCTAATTCAATTAGTTTATCCCTTATTCTATCTGACTCTTCGTAATCCTTGATATCCCTAGCAATCTTTCTTTCAGAAAGAAGGTTTTTAATATCATTACTGTTCCCACTTGGTCGTTTTTTAAATTTTTCATGATTTGATCGAAAATTTAATAAACCAATCAAGTTTGCTGAGCCAATTAAAGACTTAACAATCTCAGTTTTATTTTCAGACTTAGCTATAAGCTTAGAAAGAGAAAATATTCTGGCAAGAGCTTTTGGGGTATTTAAATCATCATTAAGTGCCCCTATCACCTCCTCGTCTGGAATACATTCATCTGTAGATAACTCTTTGTCATATTCAGAAAGAGATGAATACAATTTATCAAGAGTTTTTTTAGATTGATCCAATAAATCATTGCTCCAAATTAAGGGTTGGCGGTAATGAGAGCTTAAAATAGCGAGTCGTATTACCTCACCATCATATTCTTTTAACAAGTCCTTAATAAGAACAAAGTTACCAAGCGATTTGGACATTTTTGCTTTGTCTGTTCTTAAGAGTCCATTGTGTATCCAATAATTTGCTAGTGGTTTACTTCCATTACAGCAAACAGATTGAGCTATTTCATTCTCATGATGAGGAAATTTCAAATCTTCCCCACCACCATGAATATCAATTGTTTCACCTAGATGCTCTTTAATCATTGCAGAGCATTCTAAGTGCCACCCAGGCCTACCTTTTCCCCATGGACTTTCCCAGCCCACTTCATTTTCAAGTGAAGGTTTCCATAATACAAAATCTGATGGATTTTTTTTATAAGATGCAACTTCAATTCTTGCACCAGGTATCATTTCTTCTATTTTTCTACCTGAAAGACTCCCATAGTTAGAAAATTTTTCTACATCAAAGAGAATATGGGATTCGGATAAGTAAGCGTTTCCCCTCTCAAGCAAATTCTTTATAAATTCTATCATTTGAATTATGTGATCAGTGGCGAGAGGCTCTATATCCGGGGGAAGAATATGAAGTTTCTTAAAATCCAGGTGATATTGTTCCGTATATCTTTTAGCAATAACAGATGGGTCAACCCCCTCATTATTTGAAACATTAATAATTTTATCATCAATATCAGTTATATTTCTAGCATAAATTAAGTCATTATAATTAAATCTTAATACTCGATTTAAGCAGTCAAAAACTATAGCTGATCTTCCATTGCCAATATGACCTGGTCCGTAAACCGTTGGACCACATGCATACATGGTTACCCTCTTAGGATTGATTGGAGTAAAAGTTTCTTTCTTTCGTGAGTATGAATTGTATAATTTAAATTCCATAATTAACTAAATATCACTAATTTATGATAATTTAATATAGATTTTTTAAATAATTATTAAATAAAATCAAAAAAATATTGCTCTATCGTCTCAGCGAAGGTAAAGCTATGCTATTAATTTAGGAGATTACTGATGGATGTAAAAGTTTCAGATAAAGCTATTCATACTGAATCAATTAACGAAGATGTCAAAAGACCCTCTAGAGAAGAGGCAATGGATGCAGTTAAAACACTGATTTCTTGGGCCGGTGATAACCCTGATCGCGAAGGATTATTGGATACTCCAAAAAGGGTTGTAAAAGCCTATGAAGAATATTTTTCAGGGTACAAAGAAGATGCCAATGAAGCCCTAACAAGAACTTTCGATGAAGTGGGCGGTTATGAGGATATAGTTTTTCTCAGAGATATAAACATTGAATCTCATTGTGAGCACCACATGGCTCCAATACTTGGTGTTGCACATGTTGGTTACATGCCAAATAAAAAAGTAGTTGGAATATCTAAGCTAGCCAGGGTGATAGAAATATTTGCAAAAAGATTACAAACTCAAGAAACAATGACGGCTCAAATTGCTCAAACTATTGAAGAGACATTAAAACCTCATGGTGTAGCAATAATGATCGATGCAAAACATCAGTGTATGACTACAAGAGGAATTCATAAAACCGATGTTTCAACAGTAACAACTCAATTTACTGGTAGCTTTCAAAAAGATCAGGAGCTACGATCTAGGTTTATGCAACTCACAAAGGGGTAGTTTTGTCTAAAGAGTATCAAAAAAAATTTCAGCCCAGAGTTTCTGTTGAAGAAGTAGAGGAAGG
The DNA here is from genome assembly GCA_028339975.1 of Hyphomicrobiales bacterium. Lineage (GTDB taxonomy): Bacteria > Pseudomonadota > Alphaproteobacteria > MED-G09 > MED-G09 > MED-G09. The sequence goes on from JAOLDG010000004.1 coordinate 63,352, forward strand.
ATCTAGCCTCTCCCCAAAATTTAATCAAGATGGCCTTATTCCATGCGTAACTTCAGATAGTAAAACAAATGAAGTATTAATGGTTGGATATATGAATGCAGAAGCATTAACCAAAACTATTGAAAATGCTGAAGCATATTACTACAGCAGAAGCAGGCAAAAGGTTTGGCACAAAGGCTCTACATCAGGGTTAGTTCAAACGGTAAAAGAAATAAGAATTGACGATGATCAAGATTCTATCTGGCTATCTGTTGAAGTTGGAGGAACAGGCGCAAGTTGTCACGTTGGCTATAAGTCCTGTTTTTATAGGTCTATTCCTTTAAAAAATAAAGTAAGTCAAAATTTAGAATTAAAATGGGAAGAAAAAGAAAAATTATTTGATCCAATTGAAGTTTATGGTGACGCCCCCAATCCAACTAAATTATAAACGTTAGTCTGGAAACTTTCCAAATGGAAAAGGCTTTTCCTTATTGGTATTTGAAGAAAAATTTAAACATTGTGAAATATATTCTGTTAACCGACTAGTAAAAATTTTTAATTCATCTGGCTGCTCAGATCCTACAGCTCTAACTACAAACCCTAAAACTGAAAGAACCACAATTATCCAAAAGCTCATGTAAGCGAGAACAATAAAAAATATACTATAAAAAACATCTATAAAAAAATTCATTATTACTAGTGCAATTTTATCATCTGAAGATTGAGATTTTTCTTCAGAAATATCTAAATTTTTTGATTTCTTTTTTTCAACCATAATAAATTATTAATTAAATCATATAGAGTATTATAGCAATAATTTTATCGAAAGACCCTTAAAAAGAATTTTACTCAGGCGTCCTAATATCATCTATAAGTCGAATAATTTTATCAGGAGGTGGCTCAGTTAAGGAGGAAATAACTATTGCAGAAATAAAATTGATCATCATTCCAATTACGCCTATACCTTCTGGTGAAATCCCCCAAAGCCAATTATCTGGCAAGTTAAGCTCTGGGGATATAAATTTAAAAAAGACAATATAAGCCGAGGTAAATAAGAGACCTGATATCATTCCAGTAATCGCACCAATAGAGTTTACTCTTTTTGAAAAAATACCCATAATTAATGCTGGGAAAATTGATGAAGCGGCCAGACCAAAGGCAAAAGCAACAACTTGAGCAACAAAGGCTGGAGGGTAAATCCCAAAAATACCCGCAATTCCTATTGCGACAGCTGCGGCAAGTCTCGCTAGAAATAATTCTTGTCTATCCGTTATTGAAGGTCTAAAGATTTTTTTCATCAAATCATGGCTAATTGAAGACGAAATAACTAACAACAAACCTGCTGCAGTAGATAAAGCTGCCGCTAATGCCCCAGACGCAACAAGAGCTATAACCCAATTTGGTAAATTTGCTATTTCTGGATTAGCTAAAACCATTATATCCCTATCAATATAAATTTCATTTTCATTTTCTGTTAATGTATTTGAGACAATTCTCTCGCCATTAATGCCTCTTTGCTTAGAGAAAATTGGCTTTACTGGTTCATGGGAATTCCCAGGGCCATATTGAATAATACCGTCTTCATTTTTATCAGCCCAAGATATTAATCCTATATTTTCCCAATTTTTAAACCACTCCGGAGTTTTTTCATACGATGAATTATTAATAGTATTAATAAAGTTTAAACGAGAAAATGAAGAAACTGCTGGTGCAGTAGTATATAGAATAGCAATAAACAAAAGAGCCCATCCAGCTGAGGCTCTCGCATCACGAACTTTAGGTACAGTAAAAAACCTCACAATAACGTGAGGTAATCCTGCGGTTCCCGCCATTAAAGCACCAGTGATACAGAAAACATCTATTTTTGACTTAGTAGAATCTGTATAATTATCAAAGCCAAGGTCAGTTAAGACATTGTTTAACTTTTCTAATAAATATATATCCTCCGACAGGACTTTAGAACCAAATCCTAGTTGAGGAATGGGATTTCCCGTTATTAATATCGAAATAAAAATAGCTGGGACCATATAAGCAAAAATAAGAACGCAATATTGAGCAACCTGAGTATATGTTATACCTTTCATACCGCCAAGAACCGCGTAAATAAAAACTATCGCCATACCAATTATAACACCAGTATTTATGTCCACCTCTAAAAATCTAGAAAAAACAATTCCAACACCACGCATTTGACCAGCAATATAAGTAAACGATACAAAAATTAGACACAGAACAGCTACAAATCTAGCAATCTTTGAATAATAACGGTCACCAATAAAGTCCGGTACAGTAAATTTTCCAAATTTTCTTAAGTAAGGCGCAAGAAGAAGAGCTAACAAAACATAGCCACCGGTCCAGCCCATTAAGTAAACTGATCCATCCTTTCCCATAAATGAAATTATTCCAGCCATTGAGATAAATGAAGCAGCTGACATCCAGTCTGCAGCCGTTGCCATTCCATTAGCGATTGGATGAACACCTCCACCTGCAATATAGAATTCATTGGTTGAGGATGCCTTAGACCAAAGAGCAATCCCTATATATAAAGAAAAAGTTGTTCCAGCCATTAGATATGTAAGTATCTGCAAATCCATTTAGTTTTTCTCTTTGTTGAATTTTTCATCCAGCTTATTCATCAAGATGCAGTATATAATAATAAGAAAAACAAAAACTATAATAGATCCCTGTTGGGCAAACCAAAAACCTAAGTTAAAGCCACCAATCTTGATCTTATCTAGATAATCGCTAAATAATATTCCAGCACCAAATGATGATAAAAACCAAAATAAAAGAAGAAGAAAAACAATACCTAGGTTAGCCCTCCAGTATTTTTGAGAATTATTTATTTTCATTATTTTCTTCCAGAATTTTTTCTCTTACAAGAACTATTCGATCATTTCCAAAATACATATCTTCAGTATCAATAAAAATCGTAGGAGATCCAAATCCACCCCTACTAATCAATTCATCAGTGTTAGACCTTAATTGATCTTTAGTATCCTTGTGTATTACTTTTTCTTTAAATTTTTCTTTATCAATACCAATTGAATCAGCCATTTCAGTTAAAATATCTAAATCAGAAATATCAATACCTTTTGACCAATAAGACTCAAAACATAAAAAGCTGAATGGAATTAGCTTATCGAGGCTTCCTGCAACTATAATGGATCGCATTGCATTGACTGCATTTAATGGAAAAATAGCTGGCCATTTAATTGATATTTGATAAAAATTAGCCCAATCTTGAAGATCCTTTCTAGAATACTTAAATTTTAAAGGGTTGGGGTTGAGTCGATTATTATATACATCTTGATTTACTTCATTAAAAACTCCCCCAACAAGAATAGGTCTCCAATCGATATCAGCTCCCGTTTCTTTGATTATATTTTGAATTTTATGGAAGGCAAGATAAGTCCAGGGAGATGAACAATCAAAAAAAAATTCAATTTTCTTCATTAAGGGTTATTTACCAGTCCACTTTGGTTTTCTTTTTTCTGAAAAAGCTAACGGACCTTCGATAAAATCTTCACCAGTAAATAATTCAACAACGGAATCATACTTTTGTTCCATCGCGCTCTCTACACTAGAAAAACTCAACCCTGACATTGCTACGTCTTTTGTTGTCCTAACAGATGTTGGTGAGCACTCCATAATAGATTTTGCCCAACCGATAGAGGATTCAAGAAGGTTTTCATGCTTAACGACCTCATTAACAAAACCAAGTGAAAGACCTTCTGCAGCCTCCACAACTCTGCCTGTTAACATCATACCCATAGCTCTTTTCATGCCTATTTGCCTTGGAAGACGATGCATTCCTCCTGCTAAAGCAGCTAGACCAACCTTTGGTTCTGGAAGGGCGAATCGAGCACTTTCAGAAGCAATAATTAAATCACAGGCTAGAGCTATTTCGAAACCTCCACCCATAGCAACTCCATTTACAGCTGCAATTACTGGTTTCTTAAGGTCAAAGCGTGATGTTAATCCAGCAAAACCCATTGGATTTTTTTCAAGTTTACCACCCTCTGCCTGATACCTTAAATCATTTCCAGCACAAAATGCTCTATCGCCTGAGCCAGTTATGATTGCGACCCAAGCATCGCTGTCATTAGAAAAATTATTAAAAATTTCCTCAAGTTCAAAATGAGCAGGTGAATGGAGAGCATTCATTCTCTCAGGTCTATTTAATGTTATAATCCATAGCTTTCCATCTTTTTCAACTTTTGAGTATTCGTAATTCATAATTATTCCTCCTCTATTAATTCTAATTTATTAGAAAATAATTCCCAATTATCACAATAATGATCAGCCGAAGCTTTCAAAAATAACTCCATATCAGAGTCAATTTTTTTAATTATTCTCCCTGGTATTCCAACCACCATAGAATTATCAGGAATAACCTTTCCTTCTGGAATTAAAGCCTTGGAGCCAATTAAACAATTATTACCTATTTTTGCTCCGTTTAAAACTACAGCGCCAATCCCAACCAATGAATTATTTCCTATTGTACACCCATGAAGCATAACTTGGTGGCCAATCGTAACTCCATCTCCAATAGTCAATGGAAAGCCATAATCGTTATGAAGTACACTACTGTCTTGAATATTAGTTTTTTTTCCAATAATGATTGGCTCGGCATCACCCCGAATTACAGTGTTGAACCAAACACTTGCTTTATCGTGGAGAATTACATTTCCTATAACACTCGCATTAGGAGCAATCCAATAATTACCCTTAGAGGGTAATCTTGGTTTTTTATCATCTAATTTATATATTGCCATTAATCTTACCTATAAATCAAAATCGAGAATGGACATTGTAAAAGTAAATGAAGCGCTATCATCTTTATAAATTATACCAATATATTCATTTTCATCATCTTTAGTTAAATAGACTTCTTGAGAATCATCAATAGATCCTCTTCCACTTAAAATGATGTTTTTATTGCCTAGAAGATTAATTAAATACTGATTGTGGGTTATATCGCTATCTGTTGATAGGGAAATTGGGATATTTAAAGAATAGGAGGTTTCGTCATCTTCAGGGTCCTCGTCTCGAAAAATATGACCAACTGATATATTTTTAATAAAGATATTACAAAATCCTGTTTCTGAATCAGATTTTCTTATTTGTATTTCATCATTGGAAAATGTTTGTCTCAAATAATTTTGAACTATAAGTATTTCGTCATTTTGCATTAAATATTATCCATATTATTTAATTATTTTAGCAGGTACTCCAACGGCAGTACATCCAGCAGGTAAATCCTCAAGGACTAAAGACCCCGCCCCTATTTTTACATTATCACCTATATTAATATTACCTAGAATAGACACATTTGCAGAAATGGTTACATTTTCTCCAACTTTAGGATGCCTGTCTCCATTATCTGTTCCTGTTCCGCCAAGTGTAACCCCATGTAAAATAGAGGTACCATTTCCTACTTTTGATGTCTCCCCTATAACCAAACCTGTTGCATGATCCATAAGAACACCCATACCAATATCTGCAGCAGGATGAATATCAATATCAAAGACTTGAGATGCCCTAGACTGCAAATAAAAAGCAGTGGCGGTATTGCCTATCTTCCAATAATAGTTTGCTGCTCGATAAACCTGTAGGGACTGAAATCCTTTAAAAAATAAGATAGGCTGATAAACAGTTATGCAGGCTGGGTCTCTATCAATAACAGTATTTATATCACAAATTATCTTTTCATAAATATCTGATTCAGAGATTAGTGCATTAAAGATAATTGATTGAGTTTTTTCTAAATTGCAATCATTTTGCTGAAGTTGATCTGCTAATACATAAGAAATTGATGATTCTATATCTTCAAAACCCAGTATTGCCTTTCGAAAAAAATCTTCTAAATGAGGCTCGCGCTTAATAACATCCATTGCCTCATTAACAAGCTTATCCCATATTAAACAATTTCTTTTATTAGCTCTTAAGGAAGACATGAAACACCATTAAATAAATACAACTAGATAAAAGGATTAAAATATTCAGAATTATACCCCAATTTTCTAAAAATAATTAAAGTTAAATATAATAAATTCGTATATAACACTAAAATAAAGGATTCTCATGGCAAATAAAGATAAAATAGCAATTATAACAGGTTCGTCTTCTGGTTTAGGTGCAGCTGTAGCAATAGATTTGGCTAAAAAGGGTATTAATGTTGTAATTAATTACTCAAAAAATGAAAAAGAAGCCAAAAAGGTTCAAAAAATTTGTGAAGGACATAATGTTGAGACTCTCTGCTTGAAAGCAAATGTTTCAATTGACGAAGATTGTAAATATCTGGTTGGCGAAACTATTAAAAAATTTAAAAAGGTAGATATATTAGTAAATAATGCTGGTACAACTAAATTTGCCAACCATCAAAAACTTGATGCGCTGACAGATGAAGACTTTATTAATATATATAAAGTTAATGTTATTGGCCCATATCAAATGATAAGGGCGGTAGAACCTCATATGAAGAAAAATAAATTTGGAAGTGTTGTCAATGTTTCATCAATCGCTGGAATTACAGGTATTGGCTCTTCCATTGCTTATGCCGCATCAAAAGGAGCATTAAATACAATGACTCTATCTTTAGCTAAGGCCTTAGGCCCAGAAATAAGAGTTAATACTGTTTGCCCTGGCTTTATTGGAACAGGTTGGTTTTTAGATAGGTTTGGTGAAGAAAAATTTAATAAAATAATTAAAGATCAAGAAGAAATTACCCCATTAAAAAGAGCAGGAACTCCAAATGATATATCTAAATCAGTTATTTTCTTTTGCCTTGAGGGTGGAGAGCATATTACTGGTGAAACATTGATTTCAGATGCAGGAATGCATTTATCACTTCCTAGATAAAATGGAAATTAAGTATGAAAAATGAACAAATACCAAAGATGACCAATGATGATGGTAAGAAAATTATTTCAATTAATTTTAAAAAATTTAATTGCCTTGGTGCAAAGCCTCCACATGACCACCCTCATACTTATTTAGATATTGGAAGAAAAGAAGAAATTGTTTGTCCATACTGCGGAACATTATATAAATATAAAGATTAAGTGGTGCGGCCACCCGGAGTCGAACCGGGATGGCATTATCTGCCGAGGGATTTTAAGTCCCTTGTGTCTACCTATTCCACCATGGCCGCATATATTACTTCAAAACTCGACTAAAGATCGTTTCAACTTGTCTTAAATGATAATTCAGATCAAAAATATCTTCTATTTCATCCTCAGTAAGAATTGATGATATTTCTTCATCAGCCTTAATCAAATCATAAAAACTTCCCTCCTCATTCCATACTTTCATTGAATTTCTTTGAACCATGGAATAAGAGTCTTCTCTACTTATATTTTTTTGCGTTAAAGACAAGAGAACTCTTTGAGAAAAAACAAGACCATTAAATTTTTCTAAATTTTTCATCATATTTTCTGGATAAACAATCATATTTTCAATAACGTTATTTAGACGATTCAAGGCAAAGTCCAATGTTACAGTGGCATCTGGTCCAATAAACCTTTCAACACTTGAATGAGAGATATCGCGCTCATGCCATAAAGAAATATTTTCCAAAGCAGGAATTACAGAACTTCTAACGACTCTTGCCAATCCAGTTAAATTTTCTGTAAGTACTGGATTACGTTTATGAGGCATAGACGATGATCCCTTTTGTTTTGAAGAAAAGAATTCCTCAACCTCAAGTACTTCAGACCTTTGCAGATGTCGAATCTCTGTTGATATTCTTTCAATAGAGCTTGCTACAACTGCCAGAGTTGAAAAAAATACAGCATGTCGATCTCTTGGTATAATTTGAGTAGAAATAGGTTCAATTTTTAAATTTAAAGCTTTCGCTACATAGGCCTCAACGCTAGGATCAATATTAGCAAAAGTTCCAACTGATCCAGAAATTGCACAAGAGCTTATCTCCTCAACAGCACTTTTCATTCTATCCCTGTTACGCGAAAACTCAGCATAAGCTTGCAACATTTTTAAACCAAAGGTTGTTGGTTCCGCATGAATACCATGGCTTCTTCCCACACAAATAGTTCTTTTATGCTTTAAAGCTTGGGATTTAATGGAAATTAAGAGATTATCTAAATCTTTAATTATAAGCTCACCTGCTTTCTTCAGCTGTATATTTAAACAAGTATCTAAAACATCTGATGATGTCATTCCTTGGTGAATAAACCTTGCCTCAGGACCGACTGATTCGGATATATTAGTTAAAAATGCAAGAACATCATGCTTTATCTCTGATTCAATCTCATCAATTCTTTTCGATTCAAAGCTAGCCTTTTCTCTAACTATTTTTGCTGTACCCTTAGGGACAATTCCTACAATTTCCATTCCTTCCAAAGCATAAACCTCAATGTCTAGCCAGATAGAATATTTTGAATCATCACTCCAAATATCAACCATTTCTTTTCTTGAATATCTAGGTACCATTTATAAGCCTTATTATATAAAATTAGAATTTTTAAACGTTTATAGGATTACCACTATTATTTAAAGATTTGGTAAAAATTTCAACACCATTTTCAGTAACACCAACTGAATGCTCAAATTGAGCTGAAAGACTTCTGTCTCTCGTTACCGCAGTCCAGCCATCAGATAAAATTTTAGAATCTGCCCTCCCTATATTGAGCATTGGCTCAATAGTAAAAAACATACCTTCTTTTAGCTCAGAACCTGTGTCCTTATTACCATAATGCAATATATTTGGTTCATCATGAAATACCTTTCCAAGTCCATGACCACAAAATTCGCGGACAACTGAATAATTATTTTTTTCAGCATTGTCTTGTATAATAAATCCTAGATCACCAAGTTTTACTCCTGGTTTGACCAAATCAATTCCCTTCATCATAGATTCGTATGTATTATTTATTAGATTTTTAGCTTTTACTGAAGGCTCTCCTGAACAATACATTCTTGATGTATCGCCATGCCACCCGTCTAAGATTAAAGTAACGTCAATATTAATAATATCACCATCATCAAGAACACGGTCACCAGGAATGCCGTGGCAAATAACATGATTCACTGAAGTACATATAGATTTAGTAAAACCTCTATAATTTAATGGAGCAGGAACAGCTTTATTATCTAAAATAAAATCATATGCAAAAGAATCTAAAAAGTTAGTAGTTATACCAGGCTTAACTTCACTCGCAAATAAATCCAAAAGCTCTGCAGCGAGTCGTCCAACAGCCCTCATACCTTCATATGATTGACTGTCATGTAATTTTATTTGTTCTGAATAAATAATAAAACCCCTATTTTATTAAACATTAATACGTATATCATATAAAATTAAAATTAACAGCGAGTAAGAGCTTCTAGTATTGTTGTCATGAAAATATACTGATATAAAATCATATGGTTAAAAAAGCAAAATACTCTGCATCAGTACTTGTAATCGGCGATGAAATTCTATCGGGACGAACACAAGACACAAACTCCAATTATATTGCCAAAAAAATGGCAGAAATAGGAATTGATACTTCTGAGATTCGTGTCATTCCTGATATAAAAGAAGTTATTATTGAAAGCGTTAATGAATTAAGAGAAAAAAATGATTACCTTTTTACTACCGGAGGAATAGGCCCAACGCATGACGATATTACAGCCGAAAGCATTGCCCTAGCCTTTGGTGTTAAGATTGAATTAAACGAAAGCGCCTTTAGTGTTCTCAAAAAATATTACGAAGAAATTGGTTCGCCATTTAACGAAGTTAGACAGAGAATGGCAAGAATACCAGTTGGAGCCACCCTAATTGAAAACCCTGTATCAAAAGCCCCAGGATTTAAAATTGAAAATGTTTTTGTTTTTGCCGGTATACCAAAAATTATGATTGCTATGCTAGAAAATTCATTAGAATTCCTTCATAAAGGGAGTATAGTTCATTCTCAATCAGTTAAGGTTGATGCAGTTGAAGGTGATATTGCCGATACACTAAGCCTTATGGATTCTGAGGATAGTGACTTAAGGATTGGAAGCTACCCATTCTTTAATTCAAAAGTAGATTTTGGTGTTAATGTAGTTATAAAATCAGTAGATAAAGATAAGCTTAGTAAGTCGGTAAATAAATTTAAAGAATTTCTTAATAAAAATTCTCTAAATTTTGATTAAATAGTCAGAGAAAATGTCAAAGAATAAAGTTCTATATGAAGGCAAAGCCAAGCAACTTTTTTTAACAGAAAAAGATGATGAGCTTATTCAGTTTTTTAAAGACGATGCTACAGCCTTTAATAAGAAAAAACATGAAATAATTGATAGTAAAGGCGTCTTAAATAATCTTATAAGTGAAAATATTTTCAACTACCTTGGTAAAAATGGAATCCCAAATCATTTTATTAAAAGGTTGAACGAAAGAGAGCAGTTAATAAAAAAAGTTGAAATAATTCCTATAGAAGTTGTTGTTAGAAATAAAGCGGCTGGAACATTTACTAAGAGGTTTGGAATAGAAGAGGGAAAGGATCTTCCTGAAACCTTGATAGAATTTAACTTAAAAGACGATGAGCACGATGATCCTCTTGTTTCAGACGAACATATAAAGGTTTTTAAATGGGCGAATCAAAACGAAATAGATGAAATTAAAGAAAAAGCTATTGTTGTTAACAGGCTACTGAGTGAACTTTTTAATAAAATAGATATTATATTGGTTGATTTTAAAATTGAATTTGGTCGATTTAACTCTGGTAAAAAAGTAGAGATCATTCTAGCGGATGAAATTAGTCCCGATTCATGTAGATTGTGGGATATAAAATCAAATGAAAAACTCGACAAGGATAGGTTCAGAAGAAATCTTGGAGGATTAATAGAGGCTTACAAAGAAGTTGCGACTCGTTTAGGAATAGATCTTTCTAACTTTTAAAAACAAACTATTAAGAAATTTTATGAAATCACTAGTAAAAATAATGCCAAAAAAGGGTGTTCTTGACCCACAAGGAAAGGCAATAGAAAATTCCCTAAAGCAATTGGGATTCCCTCAAATTAAAAAAGTTAAGCAAGGTAAGATTATTGAAATTGAAATTGATGCAGATAACGAAAGTGATGCCAGAGAGATCATAACAAATGCAAGTAATAAACTTTTAGCTAATTTAGTTATAGAGGATTATGAGATTACTTTTTTAAAGGAAGATTAATGAGAGTATCGGTAATCGTTTTTCCCGGTTCAAATTGTGATAGAGATGTGGCTGTCTCTCTGAAAAAATTCTCAAATAAAAGTCCTTTAATGATATGGCATAAAGAAACTTCCCTTCCAGATTCTGATTTAATTGTGCTTCCAGGTGGCTTTTCATATGGTGATTATCTTAGATGTGGTTCAATGGCTGCTAATAGCCCAATAATGAAAGAAGTTAAGAAAAGCGCTGAAAAGGGATCGTCTATTTTAGGAATTTGCAATGGTTTTCAAATTTTAACTGAGTCTGGTTTGCTTCCAGGTACTCTTATTAGAAATCAAGGATTATCCTTTATCTGTAAAAATACATCTTTAAGAGTTGAGAATGATAAATCTTTTTTTACCCACAACTACAATAAAAATGAAATAGTAAATATTCCCATTGCGCATAACGAAGGAAATTACTTTGCTGATGAAAATGTTATTAAAGATATTGAAGATAAAAATCTTGTAGCATTTAGGTATTGTAATAAAAATGGTGATATTAACGAAGAAACGAATCCGAATGGTTCTTTAAAGAATATAGCTGGCATTATAAATGAAAAAGGGAATGTTCTTGGGATGATGCCTCACCCGGAAAGGGCAACAGACGATATAACTGGATTAAACGATGGTGAAAAATTCTTCACTTCTATTATTGAGTCAATAAAATGATTAAAATTGACAAAGAACTTATTGAGGAACATGGAATTAATGATCAGGAATATGAATTTATTTTAAGTTCATTAAAAAGAGAACCCACTATAACTGAACTAGGAATATTTTCAGCAATGTGGTCTGAGCATTGTTCTTACAAATCTTCCAAAACATGGTTAAAAAAACTACCCACAAAGAATAATAAAGTAATTCAAGGACCTGGTGAAAATGCAGGTGTAATAGATTTAGGCGATGGTGATGCTGCTGTTTTTAAAATGGAAAGCCATAACCACCCATCCTTTATAGAGCCATATCAGGGTGCTGCAACAGGCGTCGGCGGTATAATGAGGGATGTATTTACTATGGGCGCTAGACCAGTGGCTCTGTTAAATTCTATAAGGTTTGGTGATACAGATCACCCTAAGACCAAACACCTTCTTACTGGAGTGGTTTCTGGTATTGGTGGATATGGTAATTGCATGGGTGTGCCTACTGTAGGTGGTGAAGTTGAATTTAATTCTTGCTATAATGATAACATCCTTGTTAACGCAATGTGCGTCGGAATAGCAAAAATTGACAAAATTTTTTACTCAAAGGCATCTGGTATTGGAAATTCAGTTGTATATGTTGGTTCAAAAACTGGTAGAGATGGAATACATGGCGCCACTATGGCTTCAGCTGAATTTGACGATGATTCAGATGAAAAAAGACCTACAGTCCAAGTTGGTGATCCCTTTGCAGAAAAACTTCTACTGGAAGCCTGCTTGGAACTAATGACTATGGATATTATTATAGCAATTCAGGATATGGGTGCTGCAGGCTTGACTTCATCCGCAGTTGAAATGGCGAGCAAAGGTGGTGTTGGAATTAATTTAAATCTCGATATGGTGCCTTGCAGAGAGAAAAAGATGAGTGCTTACGAAATAATGCTCTCTGAAAGCCAAGAAAGAATGCTGATGATTATTGAGCCAGATAAAGAACAAGAAGCAAAAGCTGTTTTTGATAAATGGGGACTTGATTTTGCAACAATTGGGATTTTAACAGATACAAATCATCTAGTGATCAATCATAATGATGAGTTAAAGGCTGAAATACGACTTGATATTTTAGAAAGTGGAGCACCTTCCTATGATCGACCATATAAGATTATAAAAGAGTCTGCTTTTGATGAGAGCCTTGTCAAAGAAACAGCTGAAAGTCCAATAAATATTTTAAAGCGCTTAATTAATTCACCAAATTTATGTAGTAGAAAATGGGTTTGGGAACAATATGATCATATGGTTATGAACGATACAATTCTAAGACCGGGAGGTGATGCTGCAATTGTAAGAGTCCATGGAACAAATAAGGGCTTGGCGATAAGTACGGACTCAACACCGCGTTATTGTTCTGCAGATCCGGTGGAAGGGGGCAAACAAGCAGTTGCTGAATCCTGGAGAAATATTACTTCAGTAGGAGCGCTACCAATTGCAATAACTGACTGCATGAATTTTGGAAATCCGGAAAAAGAGGAAATAATGGGGCAATTCGCAGGCGTTGTTACTGGAATGATAGAAGCATGTGAAATATTAGATTACCCTGTAGTTTCTGGTAACGTATCATTGTACAACGAAACAAATGGAAAGGGTATTAATCCAACTCCAGCTATTGGAGGCATTGGCTTAATAGAGAATTTGAATCATTTTTCAACCCCACATCTGAAAAGAGATAATGATACTGTTCTTTTAGTTGGAAAAACTGATGGTTATCTTGGTCAGTCAATTTATGCAAAAGAAATTTTAAATATAATCTCTGGGCTTCCTCCAAAAGTAAATCTTAAAAATGAAAAGAAAATTGGTGATACAATAAGAGATTTAATAAATATAAATAAGCTTGATACAGTTCACGACATATCGGACGGTGGCTTTCTTGTTGCACTTACCGAGATGTCTATTTCAGGAGGTATTGGGGTTAAAATACATTTAGATGAAAAAGATGTAAGCCCTAAATTTCTTTTTGGAGAAGATCAGGGCCGATATATTATATCCGTTCCGGATGAGCTGATATCAGATATATTGAGAATACTAGAATTAAAAAATATTTTCTTCCAGAAAATTGGAAAAACATCTGGTACTAAAATTATAATTAATGACTCTGAGGAAATAGAAATAAAATCCTTGAAAAAAATACACGAAGATTGGTTTAACGAATACCTTAAAGGATAACTGAATTATGAGCATGACAAAAGACGAGCTTTTTGAAATCCTAGCCTCTGGTCTTCCAGACGCAGATATAAAAATTGAAGACTTGGCTGGTGATGGAGACCATTACGCAGCAACAATTATTTCTAAAGAATTTATTGGTTTAAATAGAATACAACAGCATAAGTTAGTATATGATGCTTTAGGAGAAAAGATGGGATATACTCTGCATGCTTTATCAATTAAAACAGAACTACCCAAGGATTAAATTAAATGGAAGAAATCACTAAAGAAAAAATATCTGAAGAAATAACATCAAGCAATGTTCATTTATTTATGAAAGGAACACCATTGTTTCCTCAGTGCGGATTTTCTAGCACTGTAGTGCAAATTTTAACTTATTTAGAAGTTGCTTTTACAAGCACCAATGTCCTTGAGGATGAAAAAATAAGAGAAGGAATAAAAGAGTATTCTAACTGGCCTACAATACCCCAACTTTACATTAAGGGTGAGTTAATGGGCGGATGTGACATCATCAAGGAAATGTTTGAATCTGGAGAACTTAAAAAAATCTTTAAAGAAGAAGATCTAATTTCAAATTAACTAATTTCTAGAGTAAAACTCAACAACAAGATTAGGTTCCATCTGAACAGGATAAGGAACTTCACCCAAATTTGGAATTTTTGTGATTTTTGCTGTCATTTTCTTGCTATCAACTTCGATATATTCAGGAATATCTCTTTCGGAACTTTCAGTACCTCTAAGCACGATCTCTAAGCCACGGGACTTATCTCTAATTTCAATCACATCTGAAGTTTTAACTCTGTAAGAAGAAATATTAACCCTTCTTCCATTAATTTTGACATGCCCATGATTAATAAACTGTCTGGCTGAAAAAACAGTAGGTACAAATTTAGCTCGGTAAATAATAGCATCCAAACGTCTTTCCAAAAGACCTATTAAATTTTCTGAAGTATCACCTTTTATTCTTTCTGCTTCTTTAAATATCTTCTTGAATTGTTTCTCAGTAATATTACCGTAATAACCCTTAAGCTTTTGCTTTGCTCTCATTTGAAGACCAAAATCTGATAATTTGCCTTTTCTACCTTGACCATGCTGACCAGGACCATAAGATCTAAGGTTTATAGGGCTTTTAGGTCTACCCCATATATTTTCACCCATACGTCTATCAATTTTATATTTAGCCTGAATTCTTTTAGTCATTAAAACCTCAAATTATTAAACAAATACTTTAACTATTAGTATTGGCGATTAAGTAAAGAAATTGGAGCATTAAGTCAATCTTCTTTATCATGTTTATTTTTATCATTTCCATTTGCAATTTTTTTTATTCTTTTGATTAAATCAATATCCTTAAAATCATTTGGCCACCTTAAAAGCGCAGTGATAATTCCCCTAAGTGTCTTAACTTCTTGGTCTGTTAAGTTAGCTCTATTAAACATGTTTCTTATATTCATCATCATCGTTGGTTTTTTCTCTAATGGTTTAAGAAAGCCAGCTTCGTCTAAAGCTCTCTCAAGATGATTAAAAAAACTTATTAGGTCACCTTTTTTTACAGGATAACTATCTGGGATTGGTAGATCTTTTTTTGAGTAACTTATCGTCAATCTATTAATTTCAGAAACAACCAGAATTACAGCTTGGGCAAGGTTAAGTGATGAAAACATCTTGTTTGTTGGAATTTCAATAATAGCGTCTGTTAAAGAAATTTGATGATTTGTTAATCCAGATTTTTCTCTTCCAAAAACTAAGGCAACCTTATCATTATTATTTACCTTCTCTTCGACTTTTGCTGACATTTTTTCAAGTCCAAATACAGGTTTTACCATATCCCTAGGCCTTATGGTCGTAGAAAAAGCATAACTAAAATCTTTTAGAGAATCTTCGAGAGTTTTAAATATAATAGCATTGTTAATTACCTTGTTAGCACCCGCAGCAGCCTTGATAGCATAATCATTAGGCCAATCATCTCTCGGATTAATTAATATGAGATTTTCAAAACCAAAATTTAGCATCGCCCTGGCGGTCGTACCAATATTTTCACCTAACTGAGGCTCAACAAGGATAATTGATATTTTATTTTTAAGTATTTCTTGATTCATTGTGCTATATTTCGTTAAATTTATTAATAATATTATTTTTAAATAAGATTTGAATTTATTAATGTTGAAAAAATAAACCTATATGTTATTCAGTACCATTAATTTATAATTTTTCTTTTGGGAATATAAATGTCGAAAATAAAAGTAGAAAATCCTGTTGTTGATCTTGACGGCGATGAAATGACTAGGATTATATGGAAATTAATTAAAGAAAAGCTAATTCTTCCATATCTTGATATTAATATTCAATACTATGACCTTGGCATAGAAAGCCGGGATGATACAGATGACCAAATAACTATTGATTCCGCAGAAGCTATAAAAAAATGCGGCGTTGGAATTAAATGCGCAACAATTACCCCTGATGAAGAAAGAGTTGAGGAATTTAATTTAAAGAAAATGTGGAAGTCCCCTAATGGGACCATAAGAAATATTCTTGATGGTACTGTTTTTAGGGAACCAATTCTTTGTCAAAATATACCCAGACTTGTCCCAGGTTGGACACAACCAATAGTCGTCGGGAGACATGCCTTTGGAGATCAGTACAGAGCAACAGATTTTATCGTTCCAGGTAAAGGAAGGCTTAGTATGAAATGGGAATCTGAAGATGGAAGCAATGTTATAGAAAGGGATGTTTATGATTTTCCTGGAGGCGGTGTTGCACTTGGGATGTATAATTTAGACGATTCAATAAAGAATTTTGCTAGGGCTTGCATGAATTATGGCTTGAACAGAAATTGGCCAGTTTATTTATCAACAAAGAATACAATTCTTAAGGCTTATGATGGTCGCTTTAAAGATCTCTTTCAACAAGTTTTTGAAGAAGAGTACAAAGAAAAGTTTGATGAAAATAACATAACCTACGAACATAGACTAATTGATGATATGGTAGCTTGCGCAATGAAGTGGTCTGGAGCATTTGTTTGGGCAACCAAAAACTATGATGGCGATGTTCAGTCAGACACTGTTGCTCAGGGGTTTGGATCTCTTGGCCTCATGACAAGTGTATTAATGACGCCAGATGGTAATACAGTCGAAGCTGAGGCAGCTCACGGAACAGTTACACGTCACTATAGACTTCATCAACAAGGCAAAGAAACCTCAACAAACTCTATTGCATCAATTTTTGCTTGGACAAGGGGATTGCTTCATAGAGCTAAATTAGATGATAATGATAAACTAAGAGAATTTGCTCTGACTTTAGAAGAAGTATGTATTAGTACTGTTGAAAAAGGCTCTATGACAAAAGATCTAGCATTGCTAGTAGGGCCTCAACAAAAATGGCTAACAACTGAACAATTTTTAGATAAAGTAGACAGTAACCTTCAAATTAAGATGGAAAATAGTTAATTTTTCTTATTAATGCTTTCAATTAATGCATTAATAGCTTCCTGAGCCTTTTCTGGTTCAGATCCTCCTGACAAAGCCATATCTGGCCTTCCCCCTCCGCCTTTACCAGACATTTTTTCTGATGCAATTCTTACCAATTGAACTGAATCAAAACTTTCAACAAGATCTTCCGTTACACCAACAGCTATAATTGCTTTTTTTGTATCCTTACTAATTAAGCAAACAATTCCTGAAACTAGATCCTTTTTACAATCGTCTATTAAAGATCTAAGGTTTTTTCCATCAATATCACTAAGAATATCATAAAAGAATTTAAACCCATTAATCTCTATAGTTTTTCCATCTAAAATAGATTTTGAAATTTTTTCAGGCTTGGCCTTATTAGAGTTTTTCTCTTTTTTCTCTTTTAAATTAGACTCTAATTTATCTAATATGGAAATTGATGTTAGGGCTTCAGGACCAGTTGTTGCTTCAATTCTTCTTATACCTGAGGCTACAGAGCTTTGAGATGTTAACTTAAATGAGCCAATTTCATTTAAAGATTTAACATGCGTTCCACCACATAGTTCCGTTGAAAATGAATCTTCACCCATAGATAAAACCCTGACTTCATCATCATATTTTTCTCCGAAAAGAGCCAACGCCCCTTTCTTAACAGCCTCATCATAAGATAGTATTTCAGTACTCACAGGTGAATTTCTTAAGATAATTTGATTAATTGTTAACTCAACATCTTTTAATTCACTTTTACTTAAAGCCTTCGAGTGACTGAAGTCGAATCTAAGTTTTTGAGGAGATACCTGGGAACCTTTTTGAGTTACATGGTCACCTAAAACTCTTCTTAATGTCTCATGAAGAAGATGGGTGGCAGAATGATTGGCCATAATTTTTTTACGGTAATCAATATCAATTTGTAAATTTAGTATGTCGTTTACAAAAACTTTTCCTTTAATTAATTTACCTACATGAGCATGTAATCCATTAATTTTCTTTTGAGTGTCGGTTACTCGAAAGTCTACACTATCAGAAAATATTTGACCTCTATCCCCTATTTGACCTCCGCTTTCAGCATAAAAGGGTGTTTGGTTTAACACAATAGTAGCGTCGTCACCTTCAATAATCTTATCAGAAACTTTTCCACCAACAATAATTGCGTTAACTTCGCCCATGGACTGATTTTTTAAATAGCCAAGAAATTCAGTTGGCTTAGATAGCTCGGAAATATCAAACCAAATTTCTTCAGTTTTTTCCTGACCAGATCCCAACCATGACTTTCTGGCATCATCTTTTTGCTTTTTCATTGCGTTATCAAATGATTTTTTATTCAATTTAAGCTTCTTATCTCTTAATAAATCCTCAGTTAGGTCTAATGGAAATCCAAAAGTGTCATATAGCTTAAAAGCTGACAAACCATCAAAAGTATCCCCTGGGACTAAGGATTTTGATTCTTCGTCTAGCATCTTAATACCTCTTGATAGAGTTGAAAGAAAACGCTCCTCTTCGTTAAAAAGTGTTAACTTTATTAATTCTTTTGCTCGATTTAATTCAGGATAAGAATCCCCCATTAAGGCAACAACTAAATGAGAAAGCTTAAACAAAACAGGTTTTTTTATTCCTAATAAATAATTGTGCCTCATAGCCCTTCTCATTATTCTTCTCAAGACGTAACCCCTTCCATCATTCGAGGGAAGGATACCATCCGCTATAAGAAAGGATATAGACCTTAAGTGATCAGCAATTACTCGAAAATTAGAGATATTATCAGTGGTTTTTTTGATCTTTAATTCATTCTCAATACCAATTATTAGGGAAACAAAAAGATCTGTTTCAAAGCTATTAATTTTACCTTGTAACACTGTTGATATTCTCTCCAAGCCCATGCCAGTGTCAATCGAGGGCTTAGGAAGGTCAATTCTTTCAGAATTAGATTTTTTTAGAAATTGCATAAAAACAAGATTCCAAATTTCTACAAATCTATCTCCATCCTCGTCGTTTGTTCCAGGTGGACCTCCAAAAACATTTTCACCATGATCAAAGAATATTTCTGAACACGGTCCACATGGACCCTCCTCGCCCATAGACCAAAAATTATCATCTGTTGAAATTTTTATGATCTTACTATCGGAAAACCCTGAAACTTTTTTCCATAATTCACCTGCTTCTTCATCTTCCTTAAAGATAGTAATTAATAATCTATCCTTAGGAATATCAAATTCATTGACTAAAAGATCCCAAGCTAATTTTATCGCCTCTTCTTTAAAATAATCACCAAAAGAAAAATTACCCAGCATTTCAAAAAAAGTTAAATGTCTTGCTGTATGCCCCACATTATCCAAATCATTATGTTTACCGCCAGCTCTTACACATCTTTGAGAGCTAGTAACCCTTTTATTTTCAGGGGATTCGTTTCCGGTAAAATAATTTTTAAACGGTACCATACCAGCATTAACAAACATAAGAGTCGGATCATTATGAGGTATTAAAGGGCTAGATGTTGTTACCTGATGGTTATTTTTTTCAAAAAAATCTAAAAAATTTGATCTTATTTCATTTAATTCGTTCATATTGTGCCAAGATAATAGTAAAGTTATTTCTTAGCACAATAATTAGACGATTTGTTGCTTCTTGCAATAATTTACTGTGTTAAAGCAATATCTCCTTCTGATGGAGCCGCATCTTCTTTCTTAGGTTTTGCAATTGATTTACTTTTAATTAACGCTTGATCTATCTTTAATCCTGCGCTTTGTCTAACAGCAATCTCTATTGCGTCTGATATATCAGGATTTTCTTCTAAAAACGTTTTTACATTTTCTCTTCCCTGACCCATACGCTCACCTTCATAAGAGTACCAAGTTCCAGACTTCTCAACGATACCAGCCTCTACACCAATATCAATAATCTCACCTTTTTTCGAAATACCTTTTCCGTAAAGTATATCAAATTCAACAGTCTTAAATGGTGGAGCTACTTTATTTTTCACGACCTTAACTCTCGTTTGATTACCAACAATTTCTTCTCGATCTTTAAGAGCTCCAATACGACGGATATCAAGTCTTACAGTTGAGTAAAACTTTAAGGCATTTCCACCTGTTGTAGTCTCAGGACTGCCAAACATAACGCCTATCTTCATTCTAATTTGATTTATAAAAATTATCATGCAGTTAGTTTTCGAAATAGAACCGGTTAACTTCCTTAAAGCCTGACTCATTAGTCTAGCCTGTAGCCCGGGCAAACTATCACCCATCTCCCCATCTAACTCAGCTTTTGGAGTTAGGGCAGCAACCGAATCAATAACAATAACATCAACTGCCGCAGACCTGATCAAAGTGTCAGCAATTTCAAGGGCTTGCTCACCATGATCTGGTTGAGAAATTAACAAATCTTCAATTTTTACACCAAGATTACGAGCATATATTGGGTCAAGAGCATGCTCAGCATCTATAAATCCGCAAGTACCACCTGCTTTTTGAGCTTCAGCTATTGCATGGAGCGCGAGAGTTGTTTTACCTGAACTCTCTGGGCCATAAATTTCAATAACCCTTCCTTTGGGAAAACCACCTATACCTAGTGCTATATCAAGACCTAATGATCCAGACGATACACCTTCTATTTCAGCGATTGCTTTATCGCCTCCTAGTTTCATTATTGATCCCTTACCAAATTGCTTTTCAATTTGCCCAAGGGCTGCTTCTAATGACTTTGTTTTATCTATACCTGCAATGTCTTGTTTAGATACGGCCTTAAGTGATTCTTTCATTTTTGTTACTCCAATTTTAGAAGGTTAATATAGTAACTTTGTACTACTTTTGTTCTTATTTTGCAATAAAAATTAAGTAGCTGATAATATTGGATAAATTAAGTTCTTTTATTGATTTGATCTAATATTTAATGATCATTTATATAATTACCGAATCGTTTCGACTAATACTAATCTTCTCGATAAACCTTTTCTTTTCTCTCGTGGCGCTCCTGAGAGTCTATCGAAAGGGTGGCAATGGGGCGAGCAACTAGTCTTTTTAAGCCAATACTTTCGCCAGTATCTTCACAGTATCCATATGCACCGTCTTCAATGCGAAGAAGGGCCTCATCAATTTTTGATATAAGCTTTCTTTGACGATCACGAGCACGAAGTTCAAGAGAGCGATCAGTCTCGGATGAAGCTCTATCTGCTATATCAGAAAAATTAACTACTTCTTTTTGAAGATTATTTAATGTTTCTTTAGTTTCTTGAATAATATCACTACGCCACGCAAGCAGTTTGCGCTTAAAGAATTCCTTTTGTTTTGCATTCATAAAAGGTTCTTTTTCTGAGGGTGTATAATCCTTTGGTAAACGTGTAGCCATTAAATCCTCTTTATATCAGGATGGTTTTTAGAACATATAAATTAAAACCTCAAGTAAGATTCGTAATAATCGTTATTGATATTAAATATTTTGCTGATTAGATTAGCGGCTTAATTAATTAAAAAATATATTTGAGGTGAAAAAATGCGGTTTGAAGGTACAGAAAATTATATTGCTACGGAAGATCTTCGTATAGCAGTAAATGCGGCGATTACTTTAGAAAGACCACTTCTTATAAAAGGAGAGCCGGGAACAGGTAAAACTGTTTTAGCGGAAGAAATATCCAAGGCTCTTAAAATGCCTCTAATAACTTGGCATATAAAGTCTACAACAAAGGCGCAGCAAGGGTTGTATGAATATGACGCTATAACTCGACTAAGAGACTCTCAGCTTGGTGATGAAAAAGTTAAGGATATTAAAAACTATATAAAACGAGGGAAATTATGGGAATCATTTGAAAGTGACGAAAGGCCAATACTTTTAATAGATGAAATTGATAAAGCCGATATTGAGTTTCCGAATGATTTGCTTCAAGAATTAGATAGAATGGAATTCTTTGTTTATGAGACCAATGAAACAATTAAGGCTGTAAAAAGACCAGTCGTGATAATCACTTCAAATAATGAAAAGGAACTTCCTGATGCTTTCTTGAGAAGGTGTTTCTTCCATTATATTTCATTTCCAGATACCCCAACAATGGAAAAAATAGTTGATGTTCATTATCCTGATATCAAATCTAAGTTAGTTTCAGAGTCCCTTAGGGTTTTTTATGAGCTAAGAGATGTTCCTGGAATTAAGAAAAAACCATCAACTTCTGAGCTTCTTGATTGGTTAAAGCTATTAATGAATGAGGATATTAAGCCTGAAATGCTAAGAGAAAAAAATGCTAATAACTTAATTCCTCCTTTGCACGGAGCTTTGTTGAAAAATGAACAAGATGTTCATCTTTTTGAAAGACTGGCATTCCTAGCAAGAAGAGAGGGTAATTAAATAAATCAATGTTTATAAATTTCTTTCATGAACTAAAAACAGCCAACTTGCCTGTCTCTCTAAGAGAATACTTAACTCTCTTAGAGGCAATGGATAAAGGTGTACCAAATAGAAAAATTGAAGATTTTTATTATCTTTCAAGATCTACACTTGTAAAAGATGAAAAAAATCTTGATAAATTTGATCAAGTTTTTGGTCATGTTTTTAAAGGTCTTGAATCTCTTGAGTCAGATGAAATTGCTGAAATTCCTGAAGAGTGGCTTAAGTCTCTAAATGAGAAGTTTTTAACTGAAGAAGAAAAAGCCAAAATAGAATCTATGGGCGGCTGGGATAAGCTTATGGAAGAATTAAAAAAAAGATTAGAAGAGCAAGAGAAAAGGCATGAAGGAGGCTCTAAGTGGATTGGAACTGGGGGTACCTCGCCTTATGGCTCAGATGGCTATAATCCAGAAGGAGTAAGAATAGGCCAAAAAGAGAATAAAAATTTTAAGGCTGTAAAAGTTTGGGATAAAAGAGAATTCAGAAATCTAGATAAAGATGTTGAAATTGGAACTAGAAATATAAAGGTGGCCTTAAGAAGACTAAGGAAATTTGCTCGAGAAGGCGCAGCAGATACACTAGACCTCCCCGGAACAATTAAGAATACTGCTGATAAAGGTTATCTTGATATATCATTAGTTCCGGAAAGAAGAAATAATGCCAAAGTATTATTATTCTTTGATGTAGGAGGGTCAATGGATCCGCATGTAAAGTTATGTGAGGAGTTATTCTCAGCAGCAAAAACAGAATTTAAAAATATGGAAAATTTTTATTTCCATAATTGTCTTTATGAGTCTGTTTGGAGAGATAACAAAAGAAGACATACAGAAAAAATTAATACATGGGATATTTTGCATAAATATGCATCTGACTATAAGGTAATATTTGTTGGAGATGCGTCAATGAGTCCTTATGAAATTACTTATTCAGGTGGTAGTGTTGAACATTGGAATGATGAAGCTGGAGCAGAATGGTTACAAAGAATTTCTGATATTTATCAGAATGTTATATGGATAAACCCTGTAGATAAAAAACACTGGGAATTCACACCATCGACGCAAATTGTTAATCAAATAATTTCCAATAGAATGTTTCCGTTAACTTTAGAAGGCTTAGATAACGGAATGAAAGAACTAAGCCGAAACAAATGAGGTCAAAATGAAAAAATATTTTATTTTAATAGCTGTACTCTTCCTTTCTTCCTGTGCGTCTCAATTGGAGCTTGAAGAAAGAGCGATGTTAAGGGATAAGATTGATCATGAAGAATGTGTTTCTTTAGGATTTATAGAGGGAACAGAGGCTTATGGCAGCTGTCGTTTAACCCTTAAGTCTATTAGAGCTCAGAACAGAACAGCAGATGCAATAAGAAGAAACGGTTTAGACAACAATAGGTTTTGTAATAGATTCTATTGCTGGTAAAATTAAGAAACTCCAAGTTTCTTTTTTAAATTACTACTAGAGGTAGTGTACTGAAAAGTAAGTTTTTCGCCTGGATAGACATACTTATAAGCTTGTTGAGCCATTAAAGCTGCTTCATGAAATCCACATAATATTAATTTCAACTTACCTGGGTAAGTATTTATATCCCCTATAGCAAAAATACTTTTTTCATTTGTTTCAAATTTTTCTGTATCAACAGTTATGAGATTTTCACTTAAATTTAAACCCCAGTTGGCAATTGGTCCTAGTTTCATTGTGAGTCCAAAAAAAGGAAGCAAAGCATCACAATTTAACTCGACTTCATTATCAGAAGTTTTGCACTTTAATGATTCAAGTGAACCGTTTTTACCTATCAAAGATGAGACTTGACCAATTACAAAATCTATATTGCCCCCCTCTATCAAAGAAAAAATCTTTTTAACAGTGTCTGGGGCTGCTCTAAATTGATCTCTTCTGTGAATAAGAGTTATTCTTTTTGCAATTGGCTCTAAATTAAGAACCCAATCCAAAGCAGAATCACCCCCACCAACAATCACAAGATTCTTGTTTGTAAATTTCTCTTTATTTTTTATTGAATAGAAAACAGAATTATTTTCAAAATTTTCAATTTCTTTAATTGGTGGTTTTTTTGGAAGAAAACTCCCCCCTCCTCCAGCAATAACTACTACTTTAGTCTTAAAAACCTCATTACTATCTGTCTTAACTTCCCAAAAAGTATCATCAATTTTTTTTATCTCTTGAACCATGCTAGATAAATGAAAGTTTGGATTGAATGGTTCGATTTGCTTCATAAGAGAATCGACTAACTCAATACCAAGAACTGAAGGCATGCCAGGTATATCATATATAGGTTTTTCGGGATAAAGCTCTGAACACTGTCCACCAGGTTTGTCCAAAATATCAATGACATGGCACTTCATGTCTAGAAGCCCTAGTTCAAAAACTGCAAAAAGACCAACAGGACCAGCGCCAATGATAACTACATCTGTTTCAAAAAATTCTTTTTTCATAATTTTCTATTAGTTGTACATTCTTAGAATTGTTTCTCAGGAAGCCTAACAATTAAGCCGTCCAATTCACTAGAAACCTTTATACAACAAGAGAGTCTGCTATTGTCTGCAACATCAAAAGCAAAATCCAACATATCCTTTTCCATTTCCTCAGCTTCGCCAACTTTAGAAAGCCAATCAGCGTCGACATATACATGACAAGTTGCACATGCACATGCGCCCCCACAATCCGCATCAATTCCAGGAACATTATTTTGTATAGCCGCTTCCATAACGGTATTTCCATCATCTACGTCAACAGAATGCTCTGATCCATTGAATTCAATAAAATTTATTTTTGTCATTTTTCTATTACTTTCCTTATTTAGATTAATAGTTGTTGAATGATTAAAATGTATAATGAACGTTTATAAATGTTCTTAGAATTTATTCAATTATAATTATTTATAAAAAATTTTAAAAAACAGCAAACATTAAAAATTTATAAAAATAACATAAATTATGATACAAGGCTCAATGAATAAAATAAACGATAAACCTCTAAGAATTTTAATGCCCAGCTACAGAAGTCATCCTTATACCGGTGGTCAGGGTATTTATATGAGGTTGGTAACCAAAGCGATGATTGATCTAGGGCATACCGTTGAAGTGTTGTCAGGTCAGCCATATCCAATACTTGATAAGGGCGTAGGTCTTACCAAACTTCCCTCTCTTGATTTATACTCCTATGACAGTCCATTGGAAGCCTTTCGGTTAAGTCTTTTAAGAGAGCCTATAAATCTTTATGAATGGTTAAGTCATTTATCAGGAGGATTTTCTGAACCTTATACTTTTGGAGAAAGAATGGCTGTTTGGGGCAAAAAAAATTATAAAAATTTTGATGTCGTTCATGATAATCAAACGCTAGCATACGGACTACTTAAATTAAAAAAACTTGGCCTTCCAGTTGTTGGTACTATTCATCATCCAATCACTATGGATAAAAGAATAGACATTAAGCACGCTGATACAATTTCGTTAAAAATCCTTAAGTGGAGGTGGTACAGCTTTTTAAAAATGCAAATAAGGGTTGCAAGGAAGCTAGACCCCATCATCGTTGTTTCTGAAAATACGAGAAAGGACCTTATCAAGGATTTTAAGATTGACACAAAAAAAACTAGAAAAGTATTACATGGAATTGATCATGAAACTTTTCAACCTATTCCATCTATTAAAAGAAAGGCTAATCAATTAATAACAACCGCCAGCGCGGATGTACCTTTAAAAGGATTAATTTACCTTATAAGAGCTTATGCGGGCCTCTTAAAAGAATTCCCTGACTTAAAACTAATTGTCATTGGAAGGCTAAGAGAAGGCCCGACTGAAAAGGAGTTAAAAAAAGAAGGCATTAAGGAAAAGGTAAAATTTGTTTCTAACTTAACTAGCCGACAAATAGCCGAACTATATGCTGAATCAACAATTGCAGTTTCTCCATCTGTTTATGAGGGATTTGGCTTTCCTGCAGGAGAGGCTATGTCTTGTGGAATTCCATTGGTTTCAACTAACGGAGGATCCCTTCCGGAAGTTGTTGGTGATGCCGGAATTATTGTTCCTCATTCTGACCCCAAAGCATTGAAAGGTGCGATAAAATCTTTATTAAATTCTCCAGAAATAAGAATTGAATTTGGAAAAAAAGGAAGGCGGAGAGTTTTAGAAAATTTTACTTGGAGTAGAGCTGCTAAAGAACTTGTTGAGGTTTACAGAGAGGCCATAGAAAATGCTAACAATAGACCTTGAAAGAATTAATATAGAAGATGATCAAGTTATACTTGATTTAGGATGTGGAAAAGGTCGTCATATTCATAAACTTTATTATTATAAGAAATGCCATGTCATTGGATTGGATCTATCATATGAAGACCTTCAAATAACTCACGAAGGTTTTGAAAAATATCCAGATATTGAGGGTGATAAAAAAAGACAATTTAATTTAATGGCTGGTGATGCTCATAAACTCCCCTTCCCGGATGAAACATTCGATAGGGTTATTTGCTCAGAAGTATTGGAGCATATTCCTGATTATGAAAATGTTATAAAAGAGATATTTCGTGTAGCAAAAAAAGATGCTAAAATTGGTATTTCAGTTCCGCGATGGCTACCAGAAAAAATATGTTGGTTTCTTTCAGATGACTATCATAACGAGCCTGGTGGTCACGTACATATTTTTACTTTTAAAAATATAAAAAAATCTTTTACCAAAAATGGTTTCTTGTATCTCTTTAGGTCATATAAGCATGGCCTTCATTCACCATATTGGTGGCTAAAGTGTTTCGTAGGAGTAAAAAATGAAAAAAATATTTTCGTTAACTTTTACCAAAAATTTCTTGAATGGGACATTATGAAGAGACCAATTTTAACTAAGCTACTAGAAAAAATATTCGATCCTTTAATAGGAAAATCTTTAGTTCTGTATTTCAAAAAAAATAATAATGGTTGAGATGAAACACTTCAAAGATGCAACCAGTTACTTCAAAGGATCAATTCAAAGAATCCTTGACCTTCAAAGGAAAGACGGATCAATAACATGGTTTTCGAATGGTATTTTTGATCCCTGGAATCATCTTGAATCGGTAATGGCACTAAATATCCTTAAGCATCAAAATGAAAAAAAAATTGGATTTCAGTTCTTAAAAAATACTCAACTTAGCGATGGTTCCTGGAATGGACAGCTTGGAAGTGATGTTGAGATTGATGAAATAGAGGGAAGGTTTAAAGGTAACGAGAGTGCTGAAAAGAAAATAAGAGACACAAACTTTACTGCCTATATTGCTACTGCTTGCTGGCATGATTACCTCATAAATGAATCAGAAGAGTTTTTAAAAGAAATGTGGCCAACCATTGAAATGGCAATAACATTTGTTCTTAGCTATCAGTCTAAGAATGGTGAAGTAAGGTGGGCAGCACAAGATGATTCCGCGCCTGATGATGACGCATTGCTTACAGGCTGTTGCTCAATATATAAAAGTCTAGAATGCGCAATTAATTGTGCTTCTATACTAAATATAGAAAAGAAAGACTGGAGAAGATCTTTGGTTGAGCTTGGGAGTGCTATTAAAAATAAACCAGAGCTATTTGATAGAACTTGGGAATCTAAAGACCGATTCTCAATGGATTGGTATTATCCAATTTTATCAGGAGTAATTTGTAATGATGAAGCTGAAAAAAGGCTAAATGAAAAATGGAACATTTTTGTAGTTGATGGCATTGGATGCAAATGCGTTTCTGATCAACCTTGGGTCACAGTTGCAGAAACTGCGGAACTATCAATAGCGTTATTAAAAATGGGGCGAGAGAAAGATGCTAAAGAAATTTTATCTTGGGCTCATAAGTGGCGAGATAACGATGGGGCCTACTGGATGGGAAGGCAATATGAAAAAAATGTTTTTTGGCCCAAAGAAAAGCCACCCTGGACCTCTGCTTCAGTAATTTTAGCCTATGATTCAATTTTTAAAATAAGCAAAGGTTCAGAATTATTTTTAAATAATAATTTATTAAATTCTTTGTAAAATTCTTAAAGATTTTACAGCTTCTATTTCTTTGAATTTCTTTGAATTAATAGCTAATTTATATATTTCATAAGGAGGCCTTCCTCCGTCATCGGGGTTTGGAAAAACATCGTGTATTGCTAAAAATCCTCCCTTCATAACCTTATTATTCCAATTATCATAATCAGCTCTTGCAGCTTCCATGCTATGCCCACCATCAATAAAAACCATCGATAGCTCTATTGTCCAGAATTTTGAAACTAATGATGAATTGGATACAATTGGTACTACAACATTTTCTAAGCTAGCGTTTCTAATATTTTTTCTAAATGAAGGAAAAGTATTAAGCGTTCCATTTTCTTCATCAAATAACTCATGATCATGGTGTTCCCACCCAACTTGGTTTTCTTCAGACCCCATATGATGATCGACTGCATAAAGAACTGAGTTGTTTTCCTTGCATGCGTTACCGATATAAATTGAAGATTTTCCACAATAAGATCCAATTTCGACAATAGGAGCTTTTTTTGAGGCAATACTGGCTACTTCATAAAGGCACTGGCCCTCTTCAGGCTCCATAAAACCTTTTACTAAATGAAAATTATTTGGAAGCTTCACGTTCACTCAATTTTAAAAAATAATTTGTAGATTCTTTTTTTACAACACTCGCCAAAATATAAACACCTATAAGATTTGGAATGGCCATTAAGAACAAAGCGGCATCAGAGAGGTCTATAACCTTAATCAAATCAAGGGATGAGCCTACGACAGCAAACATACAAAAAATAATTTTATAAAGTACTTCTATTTTCTTCGATTCCCCAAAAAGAAATGTTACTGATTTCACTCCATAGTAAGACCACGAAATCATTGTTGAAAATGCAAAAAGTGAGGCAACAAGTGCTAATATATATGGAAATGAGGGAAGAACCGAACCAAAGGCTTGTGATGTAAGTCTTGCCCCCTCAATTTCTTGACCAGAAGAATAAACTCCTGTTGTGATAATTACTAAAGCAGTCAGAGTACAAATAACAACTGTGTCCACAAAAGGCTCCAACAAGGAAACCAGTCCTTCGGTTGTTGGATTATCAGTCTTAACTGCAGCGTGTGCTATTGGAGCAGAGCCAATACCTGCTTCGTTTGAAAATACTGCTCGACGAAATCCTAGAATTAAAACACCCATAAAACCGCCTGTTACTCCCTCAGGTGAAAATGCTCCTGTAAAAATAGAAGAGAAAGCTGCGGGTATTTGATCATAGTTTGAAAGGATAATTATCAATGATGATATTAAATATATAATAGCCATTGAGGGAACTAATTTCGATGTAACAGAACCAATTCTTTTTATACCACCAATAATTACAAGCCCAACCAATACGGCAATAACCGACCCATAAACCCATGAGTGTAAATCAAGAAAACTTCCCTCTCCCCCCGTAACATAAATTAATAAATCCAAAGATTGATTAACTTGGAACATATTACCTCCGCCAAGAGAAGCAAAAATACAGAATACGGCAAACATACAGGCAAGAATTTTTCCTAAGCTTTCATACCCTTTTTCCTTTAGGCCTCTTGAGAGATAATACATGGGGCCGCCAGAGACACTTCCGTCAGGGTTAATCTTTCTATACTTGACGCCTAAAGTACACTCACAGAACTTCAAGGACATACCTATAAGTCCTGACAAAATCATCCAGAATGTAGCACCAGGTCCACCAAGAGAAATCGCTACTGCAACACCGCCGATATTCCCTAAGCCAACAGTGCCAGATAAAGCTGTTGCAAGGGCTCTGAAATGAGACACCTCACCCTCTGATTCCTTATTTGAAAACTTACCTGAAACAAGTTCTATCGCATGCTTAAATCCTGTAAAATTAATAAATTTAAAATATAATGTTGAAAACAGACCACCGGCAATTAGCCATATTACTATTAGCTCTACATTTGCACTGCCAAGAGGAAGGGAATAAAAAACAATACTAGAAATCATTTTTGATATAGGGGCTAAGAAATCATTTATACCTTGATCAATATTAGCATAAGCATTAGTGGGTAAAAAAAATATTGCTAAGGTTATTAAAAGTTTAAAAGAAAAATTTTTCATTTTTTTTAGATCCAAGCTTGAATATAGCTAATATAAGACTAGTTTAATCATTATAATGAGTCTGTAAATCCACAAATCATAGATGAGAAATCATGAAGTCACTCAGAATAAAAAATCTCAAGAAAAAGTTTAAAAATACTATTGCGGTTAATGGTATCAATATTGAGATTGACGAAGGTAAGATTATTGGAATTATTGGTCGTTCGGGTGCAGGTAAATCAACTTTATTAAGGATGATAAATAGATTAGTAGACCCTACCGAAGGGTCAATAGAGTTCGATGATATAAAAGTTAGCTCGATTAAAGGAAGAGCCTTAAGAAAGTGGCGCTCAGAATGTGCCATGATATTTCAACAATTTAATCTTGTTGAGCGTTTAGACGTTCTGACGAATGTTCTAATAGGAAGCCTTGGAAGAAATTATAATTTATTAAATTTATTTGGAATTTTTTCAAAAGAAGAAAAAATTAATGCTTTGAAAAACTTAGACAGATTTGATTTATCAGGAATAGCACTTCAAAAAGCAGGCACTTTGTCAGGAGGTCAACAACAAAGGGTGGCAATTGCAAGGGCATTAATGCAAAAACCTAGAATTCTCCTTGCTGATGAGCCAATTTCATCCCTAGATCCTAAAAACGCTAAGAGAGTCATGGATGATATGCTTAAAATTAATCGAGAGGATGGAATAACAATTATTTGCAACCTTCACTCACTTGAGGTTGCCAAAAAATATTGCGATCGTTTAATAGGCTTATCAGATGGAAAGGTTGTTTTTGATGGTAATCCGGAAGAACTAACAACAGAAATATCAAAAGAACTTTATGATTTAGATAATGAGTGAGTCTTTAATTAAAAATCATAACGAAAGATTGAAGGGCCTCATCCGTAAAAGACGGTTTTGGAATATTTTTCTATCAATAGGTATTTTACTCGGCCTAATATTCTCCTCCAAAATAATAGATATTAATGCCTCAAGATTACTTAGTGGACTTCCGCGCCTCGGAGATTATGTTGCTCAAATTCTTCCATCGCTAGAGACTAACTCCTTGTTTCTTGACTCCAAAACTGAAGGATCAATTTCTTATTGGTATTTTAATTTACCAAAATACTTACACTTACTCTTTGAAACTTTTAATATGGCGCTTGTTGCAACTATAATTGGATCTTCAATAGCCCTTTTTCTAAGCTTCTTTGCCGCAAAAAATACAGCACCTAATTCTTTAATTTATTTTATAACAAGAAGAACTCTAGAGTTCTTTCGAGGTGTTCCAGAGATAATCTTTGCCATTCTTTTTGTTTGGGCTCTTGGAATTGGTCCCATTGCTGGGATTATTGCTATGATGCTTCATACAACAGGATCCCTAGGTAAGCTATTCTCAGAAGTTCATGAAAACTCTGATGTTAGACCAAGGGAGGCTTTAAAGGCATCGGGAGGCAATTGGTTTTCAGAAATGAAATTTGGATTACTTCCTCAGGTTCTTCCTAATCTCATTTCGTATATACTTCTTCGATTTGAAATTAATATTAGGGCTTCAACAATCCTAGGTTTTGTTGGAGCAGGAGGTATAGGACAAGAATTATACCTAGTGATTAATTTTAATTATTACGAAGAAGTGAGTGCTATTATTTTCTTAATAATCCTTACCGTTATTTCTATTGATATACTCTCAGGATATCTTAGAAAAAATATCATTGAGGCAGAGTAATGACTGATAAAGATATTATGAATCTTCATCCGCAGGTATTTTATCCTTTATGGAAGAGGTCACCTCTTTTTATATTGACCCTTATATCCATTTTTACGTATTTAATTTTTTCAATAAATTATTTTAATTTTTCGCTTAATGATCTTTTAAATGGCTTCTCTAAAATGAAGCCTATTTTAATATCCATGGTCACCTGGAATGATTTTTTTACCTGGAATTTCAATTCTATTTTAATAGGTATTTTACAGACCTTATCAATGGCATTCCTGGGAACTATTGCAGCTTCTATTGTGTCGATACCGTTAGGTCTTTTGGCATCAAGGCAGGTTGTTAAAATATCTCTTCCAAGATTTATTATAAGAAGATTCTTAGATTTTATTCGAGGGGTTGATATCTTAATTTGGGCTCTTATTTTTGTAAGAGCCTTTGGCCTAGGACCCCTTTCAGGTGTCTTGGCTATTTTTGTTGCAGATACCGGAACTTTATCAAAGCTCTATTCTGAAGCTGCTGATAATAGTGATAATAAGCCTATTGAAGGTCTTGTTTCATCCGGAGCAACCAAAATATCAACTCTTCGATTTGGCTTAATACCTCAGGTAATGCCAATTTTTATTTCGCAAAGTTTGTATTTCTTTGAGTCAAACTCTAGATCTGCTGTTATCCTTGGAATTGTTGGGGCAGGAGGAATAGGTTTACAGCTATCAGAGAGGATGAAAGCTCAATATTGGGACCAAGCCTTCTTTATAATTCTTCTAATTCTTATTATGGTAGCTGTTATTGATAGAGTATCAAGGGCATTACGGGAGAAATTAATAAACGAATAATAATTAATCTATTTTTTTCTAATACACTAAATTCTTACATTAAACTCCAAGCTTCAAATGTTCGATACATCATATAAAGCATAATTAATCCAGACATTATGGTAAGGGACATCAAAACTCTTCCATATTTACTGCTTTCATATCTTTCCGATAAAAAACCTAGAATACCTGTTACAGAACCAATAATAGCCATAGTTAAAAAAAGATCATAAAGTTCAGTTGTCATTTTTTCCTCATATAATTAAATATAATTAAAGTTTATTTACTGTAGTAATAATATCCGTATATTCTAGCAATATATATTTTAAAGGGCCTGTAGCTCAGTTGGTAGAGCAGCTGACTCTTAATCAGCGGGTCTGGGGTTCGAATCCCCACGGGCCCACCAAATAATAAGAATAAAAAAGGATATAAAGTGAATTTAGATAAAATAATAAATGCAGATGTAACTCTTGTAGCGATTCCTTTTTTCTTCTTAGCTATTCTTATTGAGATAATTGTTGTTAAATTTTTTAATGCTAATGGCTCGGTAGATGCAAAAGATAATTCCGTATCAATTTTTATGGGCCTTATGAGTGTAGTTGTTAATGGGTTAGCCGCATTCATAACTATAAATGTTCTTTTTTGGTGTGAGCAGTATCAATTATTTAATATTCCACTGACCATTGGAGCTATAGTCATTTGCTTTATTCTAGATGATTTAAGGTACTATACGCATCACCGAATAGTTCATAGAGTTAGATGGGGCTGGGCTATGCATGTTACTCATCACTCAAGTAACAGAATATCTTTAGCTATAGCATTGCGTCAGGGTTGGACAAAACATTTTACAGGAACAATGTATCTTAAAATTCCTTTAATTCTGATTGGTTTTGATCCTGTTTTAGTTATTTTTTGTGGCGCATTAAATGCAGTTTATCAATTTTTTATTCATACAGAGACTATTAAAAAGTTACCAAATTGGTTCGAAGCTATTTTCAATACACCTTCTCACCACAGAGTGCACCATGGAAAGAACCCTCAATATTTGGATAAAAATTATGCAGGAACGCTTATAATTTGGGACAAACTGTTTAACACCTTTGCAGAAGAAAATAAGAATGAGTTCCCTGATTATGGACTAGTTAAGGATTTAGAAACCTTTAATCCTATACGAATAGCATTCCACGAATATTGGAATATCTTTAAGGATATGGTTAGGGGTGATATCTCTCTTAAACAAAAGTTTTTTTATCTTTTTGCTCCCCCAGGGTGGAGTCATGATGGATCAAGAAAAATGTCCACAGATATAAAAAGGGAATTCAGCTCTAAATAATAACTATAAAAAAAGGCCCTCAGAAAGGGCCTTTTAATTTAGTATCTTTTCAAGAATTAAAATCTATAAGATAGACTTGCAGAAAGCATTCTTGGGTGACCATGTGTTCCAATAATATAGAATGGATCTGACATTGGACTAACTGGATCTAATGCACCGCCTGATCCAAGGTTTACCCAGTTTTCTAAGTCAGTATAATACTGCTCATCCGTTAGATTTTCCGCATGAATCAAAAACTCCCAATTACCTGACCTGACACCTGTTGCTAGGTTTAAAGTATAATAACTAGGAACATCTATATAACTGTGCGCAGGCATACTTGTACTTGACCCACGTCTGTTATACTGAACGTCAGCAATGAATTCCATACCATTATCAAGAGGCTTTTCATAATTGATAGCTATAGAAGCTCCATTATCAATAGATCCTGAAGGAGTTCTTCCACCCATATCAACACCATTAATAACAGTTCCAGCATCCCACTCAGCATTTAAAGTACCAAATGCAGCTGCCAATGAAAGATTTTCTGTTGCTTGGAAAGCAAGTTCTAATTCAAAACCAACATTCTCTGAATTACCAGAATTACCAATGGATTCAAAAGGACCTGTCGCTGACTGGATAATAGTTGTAAACAGTCTATCTTCATAATCAATCATGAAGGCCGCAGCTGAAAAATTACCTCTACCATTCATAAATGAACCTTTTATACCAATCTCAGTCTGTACAGCTTCTTCTTTAGTATATGTAGACAGAGATGGATTACCTGCAGAATCAAAAGTTACTGGCTCGTGTCTTAATCCACCAGGCTCATAACCTTTAGAGATAGTAAGGTATATCATTGTGTCATCATCCATAGTTCGAGATATTGAAAGTCTTGGAAGAACTTCTGTTCCATCAACTTTATTTGCATGATCTAGACCACTCTCAGTAACTTCGGCTGGAACAAGTTTTTCTCTTTCCCAAGAATCAACTCTTAAACCAAATCCGATTTCCCATGGACCAGTAGTATAAGTAAGGTTACCAAAGGCAGCCAAATGGGATGTTTCCGTATTA
The DNA here is from genome assembly GCA_028339975.1 of Hyphomicrobiales bacterium. Taxonomy (GTDB): domain Bacteria; phylum Pseudomonadota; class Alphaproteobacteria; order MED-G09; family MED-G09; genus MED-G09. The sequence goes on from JAOLDG010000004.1 coordinate 99,158, forward strand.
TCGTGTTTAGCTGGAACGGTTAAATCAACACCAAATATTTGTGGACCAAACCTAGTTGTAGATCTCTCGACCCACTCCATTTTCGAAGAGTACAAACCTGCCTGCCATTGAAGGTCATTGGCTGTGTTTGAAGAAAAACGTATCTCTTGAATAGTAGCTTCAAATGATTCATTTTGAAAAGCATTAAGCCATAATTGAGGCTCAAGATCGACATCTGTTAATCTGTCTGCTTCAGTATCAGTATAAGATGTTATACTTGTTATATCGTATCCATCAAGTTCCCATACTAGCTCTAAATGAGCTCCAAAAGTTTCTTTATCATTGTTTGAAGGAGTCTCAATATTATTGATATATGGATATTCAAAATTTGGAGGAGTTCCTCTTTCCATAGCCCAATTATTATTTGGTCCATCATACTGATTAGATCTTATAGAGGCATAAAGTGATAAATTATCAGACAAAGGTCCGGCAATTGCAATTCTTCCGCCACTTTCTTCATAACCAGCAACGCTATCGTCACCCGTACTTGGATTGTACATAAAACCATCATCTTCTCTTGTAAATGCAAAAAGACGTACTGCCCAACCATCACCTACTGGCATATTAATTGAACCTTCGATATCAGTAGAATTTTGTTCACCAACCATCATTTTAAAGTGTCCAGTTGTCTCATCAGGTGACGGTCTAGTGCTAATAAATTTAACAGCTCCACCAATATTACTTCCACCATATAAAACGCCCTGAGGACCTTTAAGAACTTCTATTCTATCTAGGTCACCAAATCTTGAAGATGCATCACCAAAAAGCTGAACATCATCAAGATAAAATCCAACACCTTGGGTAAGACTAAACGCCCCCATCCCTCTCATAGTAACATTTGGCCATCCATCTGCTCTAGTATTTAGATTCAGATTTGGAATGGACATCCCAATTTTATCTAAATTCTTAATATTTTGACGTGAGATAGTTTTACCAGAAATAGCAACAACAGTTTCAGGAATATCTAAAAGACTTTCCTCTCTTTTTCTAGCTGTTACGATAATTTCTTCTAGACCAAGACTATTAGCCTCTTGACCAGACATATTGCCAGTTACTGCTTCATCAGCATTGGCAAAAGTTAGAAGAGATAAACTAACTAAGCTCATTGTAAATAGTTTGAAATGATTCATCATTTTTCCCCAAGAATTAATAAAATATAAAATAACACAACATTTCTGTCATATTTTGATGTTTTAGGCAAATATATACTTGTATTTAAAGTATAATTTTCTCTAAAATAAATTGATAGCTAAGAAAATAATAGGCGACAGGCATGCCCCCATTATTATCAATACAATAATTGCTAAGAATATCTTCTTCATTACTTCATGGAGCAGCTTTTAGGAACCGCATGGTTATCAACATTTTCCATTACCTGAACAATACTCTCACCACCTGCAACAGCAAATTTAAGACCATCAACACAGTAAGTAGTAATGCCTTTATCAGAATAAAGAGTTTTTACATGCGCAAAAGCATTACCCGATATAAGAATTATTAAAATTAAACCTAAACCTAAACCTAATTTTTTCATTTTTAACTCCTTTAAGATTAAATTTTATTAAATCTATATTTATTTTACTCTTCTAATAGTTTGTTTAAATTTTTTTTAATAAACATAAATATATCTTAACAAATTATTACAGAAAAACATTTTTAATTTTAAAAAGGGAATAGAGAAACAGGCAATAATTATATAATTAAATCTTTAAATTGATGTTAACCAATGTAAAAATCTAGCGTCCTTTCCTGATGTAATATCTAAAAATATTTCTTTAAGTCTCGATGTAAGATTACCTACAAAACCATCCCCGACAAGTCTATTATCAATCTTAACAACAGGACACACGAGGTGAGAAGACGAAGTTATAAAAATTTCATGAGCATTTTCAAGTTCTTCAAAAGGAATGCGACCAACCTTAATTTTAATACCCTCGGCACCAGCAATTTCAATAATACTTTTTCGAGTAATACCATAAAGAACCTCATCCTCAGGTGCCGTTAAAAGACAATCATCTTGATTAACAATGAATACATTAGAGGTTGGTGCTTCTGTAATAAAACCCTCTTCGTCTGTTAGAATGATTTCATCGTAGCCATTTTTTCTTGCCTTCCATTTTGCCATCATGGAGGATGTATAGTTTCCAGCTATTTTTACTTGTGGTGGAATGATATCGGGTCGTCTTTGATGCTTTTCTTTCTCTATCCAGACACTTAATTCTTTTGATACATGAAAAGGTTGTGTATTTTTCGATATAATATCCTCTTGAGGCTCATAGGCTGCAATAGCGACAGTTGAAAACGGGTCTTGGGGAACAACATCGATCTCAATGGATGCGATATAGACGCTTATCTTTACGTATATACTTCCTGGATTTTGTTTTACCGTATCTTTTATGGCTAATTGAATATCGTCAGGCGAATAATCGAGAGGAATTCCTGCTGTTGCACATGACGTAAAGAGTCTTTCCACATGATCGTTAAGGCGAAAAAGAGAAACTACCCCTTCATTTTCGAAAATCGGAATAAATCCAAAAATAAGTGATCCGCGTTGATGCGAATGAGAAAGGATATGAACTTGAGCGTCTTCCCAGTTAACATAATCTCCATTCATCCAAATTTTTCTTTGCAAATACTTTCCCCTTCGTTAAGAATCAAATTTTAACTTAACCTAAAAATATTATGTTTCAAATTCTTATAAATTCTTGGATTGGTATTGGTGTTATAACCTTTTTTATTCTTCTTTTTATAAGCGCACCTTATGGACGACACTTAAGGTCTGGATGGGGCCCTCTTCTTCCAAAAAGACTTGGGTGGATACTCATGGAAACCCCTGCTCTTTATGTCATGTGGTTGTTTTATTTTATTTATGGCGGGTTTAATAATATTGTTCTTATTGTCTTTCTGGCTCTTTGGTCCATTCACTATACAAACAGAAGTATTATATGGCCTTTCTTAATTGATAAAAATGGATCTATGCCATTAGTAGTTGCCCTTCTAGCCTTTATTTTCAATATCTTTAATGCATCTTTTCATGGTTATTGGTTCTTATTGATGGACAATCAATATGATAGTTCTTGGTTTCTAACTCCAGCTTTCTTAATAGGCTTATGTGTTTTTCTTTTTGGTATGATTATCAATATTCATTCCGATAAAATCTTATTAAAATTATCCAAACAAAAAAATGGTTATCAGATTCCTTATGGAGGATTTTATAAATGGATATCAAGTCCAAATTATTTTGGTGAAATAATAGAGTGGATTGGATGGGCAATAATGACGTGGAGCTTTTCAGGTTTTGTATTTGCTCTATGGACAACCTTTAACCTTCTTCCAAGAGCCCTTAAGCATCACTCATGGTACAAAGAAAAATTCGATGGTTATCCAAAGGAACGTAAGGCAATTATTCCAAAAATTTTATAATTAGCCACCTGATGGAGTTGTAATATCGTCATCATCAATAGGAACCCAGTCCTGTTGCTTAACCCACTCACTAAATGTTGTTAGTTTTATTGGAATCTCTTTAAGAACTTCATCCATATCAACTTCAAAAGGATTTAAATCATCAGTATTGTCATTATTATACTCATAAAACCCCTGCATAGCAGCAATATAATCCTCTCTTCCAATATCACTAACCCCATCAAAAATATCTGCCATTCGAATAGCAAATTCATTTGGAGTTAAGGTTTTTTGCTTGATTGATCGGCCAAGATGTCCTGATAAAGTATCTGCAATCCTTTGCGGTGTTAAAACTTCAGGGCCTCCAATAACCATTGCTCTTCCTATTAAGTCATCACGCTTTAAGGCTGCTACCATAAATTTAGCAACATCATCAAGGCAAATCCAGTTTGCTTCAAGTCCAGCCTTGTGAGGATAAGCAAATTCATTTTTTTCTAAAATATCGTTCCTTGCCCATTTTGTAAGAGTATTATCCATAAATAACACTGGTCTAAAAATAGTTGTTCGAGCTCCACCTTGCTTTAAAGCCCTCTCCGTAGCTAAAACACGGTCATAATTATACTGCCCTATTTCTTCATCAGGAGCATAAGCCGCAGTCTGATATACTAAACGAACATCGGCCCTAGCTGCAGCTGCGCCAACAGCAGCACAAAAATCTATCATTTTGGTTACTTGTTCGAAGGATGGTTTATTATAGAAAGCAGCCTCTGAACCAACTAGCGCATCATCGAGGCTTTGTGGATCGTTATAATCTGCAGAAACTTCTGTTACGTTACTATCAGAAAATACACCTTTTTTTCGAGTAATCGCTCTTACTTTATAGTCAGCTAATAAAAGTTGCCTTACTTGAGCTTGCCCCATTCTTCCTGAAGCGCCAAAAACTGTTACTGTTGTCATAAAAATTCCCTTTAGTTAGTTATGCTTATTTTCAAGAACTTACTAATTTGATCCTAACTTAACAAGCCATTTAGGAGTTATTTTCATAAAAAAGACTAAGACTTTATAAAACCAACCATTAATAATAATGTCTTTTCCTGACATTGAGGCAGCATAAGATTGCTCAACAACTTTTCTTGAATCCATCCACATAAAAGACGGAATAGAGCTTTTAAATTCACCCATATCTTTGTGAAATTCAGTATGCGTAAAGCCAGGGCATACTGCACATGAATATATGTTCCTAGATTTATATTCATTATGTATCATCTCTGAAAACTTAAGAATCATCAGTTTAGTTGCAATATACATTCCTCCTGAATTTGTATAAGGAGCAAATGCGGCAACAGATGAAATATTAATAATTCTTCCATACTTTTCTGCAAGCATATTGGGTAAGAATAGTCTTGTTAGAGCTATGACTGAAGTTGATAAAACGTTAATAAAAGCATTATGTTTTTCCCAGGATAATTTATCAAATTCTCCAACCAGTCCATAACCTGCATTATTTATTAAAATATCAATTTTCACATTATTTTTATTACAGAAATTAAAAATTTTAGACGGAGCATCCTGTTCACCAAGGTCAGCGGAAATAATTAAAATATCTACTTTGTATTGTTCAGTAAGATCGGCTGCAATTAACTTTAAATTAGCCTCTCTTCTTGCCGTTAAGACTAAATTGTAGCCTTTCTCGGCATAAAGATTTGCAAAATCCTTACCTAAGCCAGAAGAAGCGCCTGTTATTAGTACAGTTTTATTCATCAGGAAGGGCAAATGCCATAAGGTGATCAGAGGCAGGTGTGCCAATAGCCCAATGCCCGCCGGCTGCAATTATAACAAATTGACGACCATTTTTATTTTTATATGTCATGGGTGTTGCGTGACCACCTGTCGGAAGTCTAAATTTTGCTAACTCATCACCAGTCTCGGTGCTAAACGCCCTTAGATAATGATCGCTTGTCGCTGCGATAAACACTAACCCGGATGCCGTGACTGTTGGACCTCCAATATTTGGAGCACCCTTAATCCAATGAAATGGAAAAGGAGCAAGATCTTTTGATGTTCCCAAGGGAACATTCCATAAATGCTCTCCTGTGTTCAAATCAATTGCTGTTAAAGTACCCCAAGGAGGCTCGGTACAAGGTACTCCCAAAGGAGAGAAAAAACCCATAGAGCGTAAATTGCAATATGGTGCACCCTCATTTGGTTCTATGTTTGTAAATCTTTCTTGGGTTTTATTAATCGATAGTTCCTTAAGAGGTTTATTACAGTCCTCACGAGGAACCATAACGATAAGGCTTGCCATATTATTCGTATTAACAATCATAATATTTCTTTCAGGATCAATCGCCGGCCCACCCCAGTTGTTTCCACCAACACCACTTGGATAATGAATGCTTCCTTCAAGTGATGGTGGGGTAAAAAGACCTTCGTTTCTTAATTTTTTAGCAGTTCTTTTGCAATGACCTCGATCCCAAAAAGTAAATCCAAATGCCTTATCAGGGTCAAAATAAGTTGGGTTGAGAGGAGCTGGTTTAGTTGGAAAAGGTTGAGTTTTAGAAACATAATCACCCTCAATTGCACCTTGAGGAACCTCCCTTTCTTCCACTGGAAAAATAGGTTCGCCTGTTTCTCTGTTTAATAAAAAAACAAGACCTGTTTTTGTTGTTTGGGCTAACGCCTTAATCAATTTACCATCACGCTTAAATTCATAAAATGTTGGTTGAGATGGAACGTCATAATCCCAAATATCATGATGGACAGTTTGGAAGCTCCACTTTAATTTTCCTGTATCCGCATTTAAAGCAACAACAGAACTGGAGTATTCTTCCAAGCCTTCTCTGTGACCACCGTAATAATCAGGCGATGCATTACCAGTAGGGAGATAAACCATATTAAGCTCAGGGTCTGCAGATATAATAGACCAGACATTTGCTGTACCCCTTCTATACAAAGGATTACCATTATCATCTATTACCGTTGCTTCCTCTGGAGGAATTGGGTCCCAGTACCACTTTAGTTCTCCCGTTCTAACATCAAAAGCCCTTACTACACCACCCGGTATGTCAGTTGATAAATTGTCGATAACACTACCCCCAACAACAATTTTTTCATTAATTATAGCTGGCGGAGATGTGCTCCAATAATACAAATCCGGATGTTCTCCAAGACCGTCTCTAAGATCAACCCTACCTTTTTTCCCAAAATCCTCGCATAGCTTTCCATCTTTTGCATCAATAGAAAATAATTCAGCGTCTACAGTCACACCTATAATATGGTGATAGCACTTTTCATTAGGAGACTTTTCTAAATCTTTCCAGCTACTCAATCCTCTGCAGGTTAAAATAGCTCTACCTTCCTTCTTAAGTTTTGGATCAAAAACCCATTTTTCTTCTCCTGTTTCAGGATTTAAAGCAAAAACTCTGTTGTATGAGGTGCAATAAAAAAGGGTCTCATCAATTAAAAGAGGTGTTGCCTGAAATGATGTTTGCAAACCATCACCCTTTCTTCCGGCAGCATTTCCTCCGCCCTTATAATCACCAGATCGATGAGTCCAAATATTTTCTAAATTTTTAACATTTTTTGGATTTATTTCACTAGCCTTAGAGTAATGACCTCCACCAGAATCCTTGCCATAAGAAGACCAATCGTCTTCTTGGGCTAGCGATTGCACTGATAAAAAAAGACTTAAAGCTATAACGGCTATGCGCATATTTTTTCTCCAAAATTATAAGTAAATTATAATCATTTTGATCATAGATAAAGTAAAATAATTTATTATACAATAGATGGTGGTTGTCCCAAATCGAACTCCACAAGGTTTTGGAGATATTGAGTATCACTTTCAATATTGCTACTTAAATCAGAGGGATTAATTGCTTTTCCAAAATTAATTTTGTATTGAAAATTTTTTTTGTTAATTAACTCTCTAAAAAGACTTACATCCTTTAATTCTTTATTAACAATCTCTAAAAAATAAAAAAGTAGAGAGTTTGAACCATCCATATGAAAGGGTACTATAGGAATATTAAATTTTTTAGAAAGCTTTATAACTGTTGTTAGCCATGGTCTTTCGTATAATTTAATACCTTTTCTTTTTGAGAGCCGAGAAGAAGGAAAAACAAGGAGAGCCTTACTCCCTTCTAGAGCTTCTCTGGTTAACTTTAGTATCATCCGACTTTTTTCAGATGTTTTATTATTTTGATTCCAATCAACTGGTATAATTATATCTTGAAATCCTTTGGCAATTTTAATCATATCGGAGTTAGCATAAAGAGTATAATCAGGCCTATGCTCCTTGAGAACATCAAACATTACAATACCATCTGTTAAGCCAGTGGGGTGATTTCCTGCCAAAATAATAGGCCCTTCTTTAGGAACATTAGAGAGATTCTTAACTTGATTGTCTGACTTTAAAAATTCAGTAAGATAAGTAAAACAATCAAAACCAGATTTACCCTCTATATCGTCAACAATTTTCTTGGCATCCTTATATTTAAAAATTTTATAAATCGAAGGACTTAAGAAAGACCAAAAAATTTTATTTTTCATAAGATTAGGGCATCTTTCTTCCATGATTTCATCAATTGGATGCATAGTTTTCCATTAAATCTAATTATTAATTAAGTCCGGGTTTGCTCTCTCTCTTTTAATAATTAATCGATTAAGAGCTCCTATATAAGCTCTTGCAGAGGCTACGAGCGTATCAGTATCAGCACCTCTTCCAACAACTGTCTTTCCGTCTTCATGAAGGCGAACGCTTACCTCGGCCTGAGCATCTGTTCCCTGAGTAACTGCGTGAACCTGATAAAGTTGAAGATCGGCTGTATGAGGAAACAACTCTCGGATAGAATTAAAAATAGCATCTACAGGACCAGATCCTTCACAGATAGATTTTTTTTCTTCACCATCAATATTCAAAACAAGTTCAGAGATTTGAGGACCTGATGTACCTGCTTGAATTTTAAGAGAAACAAGCTTTACTTGGTCAACACCTGATGAGAACTCATTATCGATAATAGCGATTATGTCGTCATCAAAGATTTCTTTCTTTTTATCCGCAAGATCTTTAAATCTATAAAATGAATCATTCAACTGATTGTCAGCCAATTCAAATCCTAGCTCACGGGCTTTTTCTTTAAAAGCATGCCGACCAGAGTGTTTGCCCATCACAAGAGTCGATTCGCTTAAGCCAATACTTTCAGGTGTCATAATTTCATATGTTTCATTATTTTTAAGCATTCCGTCTTGATGGATTCCAGATTCATGAGCAAAAGCATTTTTCCCAACAATAGCCTTGTTAAACTGAACAGGAAAAGATGTGACGGATGAAACCAACTTTGAAGCTCTAGTAAATAACTTGGTGTCTACATTGGACTCATAATTTAAAATATCTTTCCTAACCTTCATTGACATAACTAATTCTTCTAGAGCTGCATTACCCGCTCTTTCTCCTATACCATTCATTGTGCATTCAACTTGTCTAGCCCCTGCTCTAACGCCAGATAAGGAATTTGCAACAGCTAAGCCTAGATCATTATGACAGTGCGTAGAAAAAGTTACTTTATCTGATGAAGGAATATTCTTAATTAAAGACTCTATAATCTCATAATATTCTTCAGGTGTTGTATAACCAACAGTGTCGGGAATATTAATAGTTGAGGCACCAGAAGATATGGCTGTTTCAACACAACGAAATAAAAACTCACGATCAGTTCTGGTTGCATCCTCAGCAGACCATTGAACATCCTCAACTAAATTTCTAGCTCTAGAAACAGAGTCACTAATAGCCTCTAAAACTTGCTCCTCATCCATTTGAAGTTTAAATTTCATATGAATTGGGCTGGTTGCTATGAAAGTATGTATCCTTGGGTGAACAGCATTTTTGACTGCTGCACCAGCTCGATCAACGTCTTTTTGTCCTGCCCTAGCTAAGCCACATACTTGAACATTTTTAACAATCTTAGAAATTTCTGAAACAGCTTCAAAATCACCTTCGGACGCAATAGGAAACCCAGCCTCAATGATATCAATTCCCATTGTATCAAAAATTTCTGCTATTTGAATTTTTTCACTTAAAGACATCGAGGCACCTGGTGATTGTTCACCATCTCTCAATGTCGTATCAAAAATTTTAACGTAATTATTATTTTTACTCATCACTATCTCCAAAAAATTAATTATTTTTGGCTTAAAAGTTCTCCCCTAAGACATATCGCCAAAAGACAATCTTAGAGGCTAATAAGCAGCAGTGATAAAAGAGTTAAAGTCAAAAAAACAGTATTAAGCAAATAATTATTGCTTCCAAAGAACATAATATTTGAACTGTTTTTATACATAATACATGCTAGATGCCTTAATTTTCATCAAGGATCAAGTAAAAATTAGTTTTTATCTTTATCAACTAATTTATTTTCACCTAACCAAGACATCATATTTCTCAATTCACCGCCTACTTTTTCAATTTGGTGATCACTAGATTCTTTTCTCATGGAGTGAAATTCTTTATTTGATCCTGATTTATTTTCATTCATCCAGTCCTTAACGAATTTTCCAGATTGAATGTTTTCAAGGACTTTTTTCATAGCTTCCTTTGATTGATTTCCAACAACAGCTGGTCCAGATACATAGCCACCATATTCAGCTGTATTTGATATAGAGTAATTCATGTTATTAATTCCACCCTCATACATTAAATCAACTATAAGCTTCATTTCATGAAGGCACTCAAAATAGGCCATCTCAGGAGCATACCCTCCTTCAACAAGGGTCTCAAAACCATTTCGAATTAACTCCACAACACCTCCACAAAGAACGGCTTGCTCGCCAAATAAATCGGTTTCACACTCCTCCTTGAAAGTAGTCTCAATTATTGCAGCTCTTCCTCCACCAATTGCAGATGCATAGGATAATCCTAGATTTGTAGCATTACCCGTTGAATCTTGATCAACAGCTATTAGACATGGAACACCGGCATTCCTCTCATACTCAGACCGAACTGTATGTCCTGGTCCCTTCGGAGCAACCATAAGAATATCTAGATCTTCTCTGGGGTCAATTAAGTCAAAATGAATATTTAAACCATGCGCAAACAATAAAGCAGATCCATCTTTTAAATTGTCCTTAATATCTGCATTGTAAATATCAGCCTGGAGCTCATCTGGAGTTAGCATCATCATTACGTCTGCCCACTTAGCTGCATCTGCAACATTCATAACATTAAAACCTGCATTTTTAGCTTTTTCCACAGAGGATGAATCATCCCTTAGCGCAACACAAACTTCAGAAACTCCGCTATCTTTTAAATTTAGCGCATGTGCGTGACCTTGGCTTCCGTAGCCAATAACTGCAACTTTTTTAGATTGAATTATTTCTAAGTCAGCATCTTTATCATAATAAACTTTCATTAATCATCTCCATAAAAATAATTTATTCTTTTGATCCTCTTAAAATAGCAGCAAGACCAGTTCTAGATATATCGTTCAACCCTAATGGACGCAAAAGGTCAATAAATGAATTTATTTTATCCATTGCTCCCGTTAATTCAAAAATAAATGAATTTTCTGTTGTATCAACAACCTTAGCTCTATAAATCTCGCAAAGCCTTAATATTTCTTCTTTAGTTTCCATTGAATATAAAACTTTTATTAAAGCCATCTCTCTTTCAACAGATGGACCTTCAATCGTAAGGTCGGTAACTTTGTGAACAGGAACGAGCCTCTCTAATTGGCTTTTCATTTGAGCAATTGTTTTGGGGCTACCAGATGAAACTATTGTAATTCTTGAAGTATGAGAATCTTTATCAATTTCAGCAACAGTTAAGCTTTCAATATTATATCCACGTCCCGCAAAAAGTCCTATTACTCTTGCCAAAACACCCGCTTCATTATCTACGAGAACAGAAAAAGTATGTGTCTCTTGAGCACCCTCTTTAATCGCAATCATATTAATACCTTACCTTCATCACCAACTTCCATATCAATACCATCATCATTAAATAACATCTCGTTATGTGCAGCTCCAGAAGGAATCATTGGATAACAATTTTCATCCTTATCAACTACGCAATCAAATAAAACAGGTAAATCTGAATCGAGCATTTCATTTATTTTAGCGTCTAATTCATCGGGAGTTTGAGCTCTCACACCATGAGCCCCATAAGCCTCAGCTAATTTAACGAAATCAGGAAGGGATTCGCTATATGAATGTGAATACCTTCCGCCATGAAGAAGTTCCTGCCACTGCCTTACCATCCCCATATACTGATTATTTATTATAAAAACTTTAACGGGAAGCTTGTGTTGTACTGCAGTAGAAAGCTCCTGCATATTCATAAGGATTGACGCTTCACCGGCAATATCAATAACAGTTGCTTTTGGAAAAGCTACTTGAGTTCCAATAGCCGCGGGCAATCCATAACCCATTGTACCTAAGCCACCAGAGGTCATCCATCTGTTTGGTTCAACAAAATGATAGTGTTGGGCTGCCCACATTTGATGTTGTCCAACCTCAGTGGATATATAAGTGTCTTTATTTTTTGTTAATTCGTATAAGCGCTCAATTGCATACTGAGGTTTAATAGTCTTCTTAGATTTAGAGTAGCTTAGGGATTTCTTCTTTCGCCATTCATTAATTTGATCCCACCACTTCAGTGTATTAATTTTCAACCCTTTTGATTTCCAAAGAATAAGAATATTCTCTAAGACATGAGCACAATCTCCTATTACAGAAACATCAACATCAATTGTTTTGTTAATTGATGTAGGATCAATATCAATATGAATTTTTTTTGAATTAGGAGAAAAAGCATCTAGCCGACCAGTCACCCTATCGTCAAATCTTGCTCCAACGTTAATTATCAGATCACAGCCATGCATAGCCATATTTGCTTCGTATGTCCCGTGCATCCCAAGCATACCTAGCCACTTTTCATCATCTGCGGGAAAAGCGCCTAACCCCATTAATGTTGAGGTAATTGGAAAGCCAGTTGCAGAAACAAGCTCCCTAAGAAGGTGACTTGCTTCTGGACCAGAATTAATAACACCTCCTCCAGTATAAAAAACTGGATTTTTAGCTTTAGACATTAACTCAACAGCTTCCTCAATTTCAGAAATCTCAGGTTTAACAACCGGCTTATAGCTAGGGTGCTCAACCTCATCCTTTGAACAGTATTCAGCATCTGCAAACTGAACATCTTTAGGAACATCTATTAAAACAGGACCTGGTCTTCCAGTTGTTGCAACTAAAAAAGCCAAATGTATTGTTTTTGCAAGATCTTCTGGGCGCCTAACTAACCAATTATGTTTGGTGCAAGGCCTCGTTATTCCGACAGTATCACTCTCTTGGAAGGCGTCAGTTCCAATAAGGTGACTTGGCACTTGACCGGAAATACAAACAAGAGGAATCGAATCCATAAGTGCATCTGTTAATCCTGTCACAGCATTAGTTGCACCCGGACCTGAGGTAACTAAAACAACACCGGGCTTTCCTGAAGAACGAGCATAACCCTCAGCTGCGTGAACAGCCCCTTGCTCATGTCGAACTAATATGTGCTCAGGAGAGTCATCGCTCTTAAATAATTCGTCATATAATGGCAAAACTGCTCCACCAGGGTATCCAAAGATATGATCAACACCATGCTCCTTCAACGCCTTAACAATTACTTCAGCACCAGTCATTTTGGTCATTTAAATTCCTTAAAATTAAAAAAAATTAACAATAGATTAACAAAAATATTAAAATATGCTGAAAATTAGCCACTTCTATTGAAAAGGTCAATATTTTTTTATAATTTTTTTATAATATCATCTATATTTTTATCTGAATATTGCGCATTTACCTTATTCCACGTAATCATCTGATTATTTATCCATGTCGATTGGCGTTTAGCATATTGGTGAGTTTTAAATTTGATAAGCTTGGAAGCTTCCTCAATTAAAGATTCCCCCTTTATTAAAGAAAGTATTTCGTCAACACCAATGGCTTTCATTATGGGTGAGTCTTTCAAGTAATTTTTTTTTCTTAATTCATCAACCTCATCAATAACCCCATCGTCAAACATCTTATCGATTCTTAAATCACATCGATTATATATCCATTCTCTATCAGCCTCGATTCTGAAATTTACTGTTTGTCCTTCCAGATGCTTTTCTCTTTTCATCTCCCAGTAATCAGAAATTCTTTTTTTTGTACCTCTAAAGACCTCAAGAGCTCTAATAATTCTCTGCTTATCATTGGGATTAATTTTCTCAGATGCAGGGAAATCTATTTTTTGTAAATCCTTATAAAGAAAATCAAGGCCTTCTTCTGAGGCTAATGCATTTAAATCTTCTCTTATCGAATAATCAATATCGGGTATTGGCGATAAACCATCTGTAATTGCCTTAAAATAAAAACCTGTTCCACCTACGATTATTGGAGTTTTATTTTTTTTGATAATATTTTTACACAGTGTTGTCGTTTCCTCGACCCACTTTCCAACCGACCATTTAGCATCTCCACTTAATAATCCATAGAAATGGTGCTTAGCTTTTTCTTTTTCAACAAGAGGCCTTGCTGTTAGAATTCTTAAATCTTTATATAGTTGAATAGAATCTGCATTAATAATCTCGGAGCTTATTTTTTCCGCAATCCCTGATGCTAGTGAAGATTTTCCACTAGCAGTTGGACCAGATATTAAAATAATTTTACTTTTCATAAGGTTTAAATTCACAAACTTTTATTTTTACATAATTAAAATATTATAAATTTATTATCCAACATTAATAATTAAATATGTTAATTAAAATGAATTAAATTTAAAAATAGGACCTCTAATGCAACTTATTAAGCCATTCAAAGCCCTAAGACCTTCTTCAGAAAAAGCAAGTCAAGTTATTGCTCCACCCTATGATGTTTTAAACTCTGAAGAAGCCAGAAAAATGTCCTTAAATAAACCTTATAGTTTTTTACATATTTCAAAGCCAGAAATCGACTTAGATCCAGAGGTTAAGCTAGATAGCCAAGAGGTTTACAAAAAAGGTTCCGAAAATTTATTAAAAATGATAAATGACAAAACCTTAATTCAAGAAGAAACTAACGCAATATATATATATGAAATTACACTTAATGGAACAACGCAAACTGGAATTGCATGCGTGGCTTCAGTTGAGGCTTATCAGAAAAATAAAATCAAAAAACATGAATTTACTAAGCCTGTAAAAGAGGATGATAGAGTAAAAAATATAACTGAGCTAAAAGCTCAAACTGGACCAGTTCTTTTAGCATATCAAAATACCTCAATAATTTCAGCCCTTTTGAATAAAACTAAAGAAAGAAAATCTCTTTACAGTGTTGATGCTCCAGATGGCTCAAAACATAAAATATGGTTAGTTAATGAAGAGCATATAATTGATCCAATTTTAAAAGAAATTAATTCAATGGAGTCTCTATTTATTGCTGATGGGCATCACAGGTCAGCGGCCGCAGCTAGAGTTCAAGAAAAAATGTCAAAAGATAATCAAAATCATACTGGTGAAGAAGATTATAATTTTTTTCTTTCGGTTGCCTTTCCACATTCAGAAATGACTATTCTCGATTACAATCGAATAATTAAAGAATTAAACAAACATTCAAAAATTGATTTAATCGCGCTCATTGAATCAAATTTTGAGATAGATAAACATCAAGGTCAATATAAGCCAACTCAAAAAGGTCAGTTTGGTATGTACCTAGAAAAGGAATGGTATAGCCTAAAGATTAAAGGTGAGAAAATTGATACTAACGATCCTGTTAAGTCCCTAGATGTATCAATCCTTCATGATTTCTTAATTGAACCTATTTTAGGAATCGAAGATGAGAGAACAGATCAAAGAATAGATTTTGTTGGTGGGGCAAGAGGTCTGGGCGAGCTTGAAAAAAGAGTTAACGATGGAAACTTTGAAATTGCATTCTCTCTTTTCCCAACTCCAATAGAGGCTCTCATAGATGTTGCAAATGCTAATAAAGTTATGCCACCAAAATCTACTTGGTTCGAACCAAAATTATTAGACGGTCTTTTATCACATAAAATCTAGAGCTTTTAGTTTGATTTTTCTAGATCAAATGATAAAGCAACTAAAGAAACCAACCCAAGCTCAGGGCGCCAAACTCTGAGTAATATTCTCTCATCGCCAGCCTTTTTTCTTTCCATAAGAAGTTCATAAACTTGATTTGAGTCTTTGGCTTTAACAGTGGATTGAAGGGTTACATTTCCAGAAATCCTTTGATGGGTCAAACTAACAATGACGCTTCCTTTGGTGATTTTCTTTGAAAAAGCTTCTGATTCTTCATCAACTTCTAAAACTGCAACACCTTTAAGAGATTGTGGTATTCGATTTTCTCTTTTAAAATCATCAGTTAAATCACTTAACCCTAAGCCTAATATTTTTTTAATGTTACCAGAAGGCTTTGATTCTAATGAGCTCTCATTTCCTTCAAGTCTTCCTATCTTAACCTTTAAATCAATTATTTTACCAAAACGAATAACTTTAATTTTAATATTTTTACCAATATCAGTATTAGCTACTTTTGTTGTTAGGTCTCTCATGTCGTTAATATCTTCTTTATTATAAGAGATAATAACATCACCTTCTTCAATACCAGCTTTATCAGCTGGTCCATTTTCTGCAACTTTCTGAATTAACGCACCTCTGGCTTCCTCGAGGTCCATGTCTTTTGCTAATTCCTCAGTTACATTTTGAATCATTACACCAAGCCATCCCCTTCTTGTTTCACCATAATCTTTTAGTTGCTCAATTACAGGCACAACAAGTTCTGAAGGTATTGAAAAACCTATACCGACTGAACCTCCGGACTGGGAATATATCATTGTGTTAACGCCTATGACTTCTCCATCCATATTAAATAATGGGCCACCAGAATTACCTTTATTGATAGGCGCGTCTGTTTGAATAAAGCGATCATATGGACCGGAACGAATATCTCGTCCTAAAGCAGATATAATTCCTGCTGTAACAGTTCCTCCTAAACCAAAAGGATTTCCTATTGCCACTACCCATTCACCGACCCTTGATTCTTTACTATTTCCAAACTTAACAAAAGGGAATTCCTGTTTAGAATCTATTTTTAATAACGCTAAATCCATTCTTGGGTCCAGCCCAATTACTTCCGCATCATAAACCTCATCATTACTCAAGGTCACTTTTATGGTATCAGCATCTTCGACAACATGATTATTTGTAACAATGAATCCATCGCTTGAAATTATAAAACCTGATCCACCAGTTCTTTGAGGAGCTCTCTTTCGAGGCTGCTGAGGAAACATATCTCTAAATCTTTCAAAAAACTCATCCTGATCTTTATTTGGTCTAGCTCTATTGGATTCTTCTTTTTCTTTAACCTTCTTTACAACTGCAACATTAACAACTGAAGATGAATTCTCTTCAGCAAGATCTGTAAAATCAGGCAATAACCCAAGTGCAGGAGTACTTATGAATAAAAACACATGTAGAAAAGATACAAGAGCAATAGATTTAAGTTTTTTCATATTCTCTATTACTTTTCGCTAGATAAATCAGGACACAAAGCATCTCTTAATCTGTTATTATTATTGATAAGCTTAATAAGCTTTTTACTATTCTCACTCAACTTTTCAGTTGAATTAGTGACAATAGAGGAGGCGTTGGGATTATTAAGAAATTTAAAAAACTCGCTATCAGGAGATAGGACAATTGTTGTTTCATCATCTAAAGCATTTTCATAAGACATCATGGACCTATAAAAAGCAAAAAAGTCTTTATCCAAACCGTATGCAGATGCAAATATTCTATTCCTACATGCATCACCAATACCTCGGTTAATTTCAGCATCACGAGTGGCTTCTGAAAGTAAAACAGTAACTGTTTTTTCAGCCTCTGCTCTAATTCCCCTTGATATCTCTTGACCCTTTCCTCTAAACTCCGCAGCTTCTTGCTGTCTTTCTGTTTGCATTCTTCTATAGATAGCCTGACTATTTGCATCAGGTAAATCAGCTCTTTTAATTTTTACATCAACAATGTTAATACCAAGACCAAGAGATTCTTCATTTGCTCTTTCGGTAATTTGCTTCATAAGATCGTCTCTATTATCCCTTACAACCGTAACAAACTCTTCTGCGCCAAGAATGGATCTTAAGCTTGATGAAACAATAGCTTGTAACCTAGATCTTGCTATTCTTTCATCTCTTACACTTATGTAAAATTGAAGAGGGTCAACTATTTTCCAACGAGTAAAGGAATCAACAACTAATCTTTTTTGATCGGCAGCAATTACTTCTTCCGCAGGAGAGTCTAGAGCTAAAATTCTTTTGTCTAAATATTTAACCTGTTGAATGAAAGGCATTTTTACTTTCAAGCCAGGCTCGGTTATTGGCGCACCAACTGGTCTACCAAACTGAAGAACTATTGCTTGACGCGTTTCATGGACTGAAAAAAAAGTATTAAAAACTAACAATACAAATATTCCGACAAAAACAACTAAGGCTGTTTGTTTAATACTCATTATCTTCTACCTTTTTTATTTATCTCGTTCAATGGAAGGTATGGCACAATACCCTGCCCACCTAAAGAATCATTATCAACAATAATTTTATTCATATTTCCAAAAACTTTTTCCATTGTCTCTAAAAACATTCTTTGTCGTGTAACGTCTTTTGCTTGAATATATTCCGAGTAAATAGAAACAAATCGAGTTGCTTGACCTTCAGCCTCCGCAACAGTTTGAGATTGGTAAGCTTCAGATTCTCTTAAAATTTTAGATGCTTCACCTTGAGCCTCTGGAACAATTTTATTTGAGTATGCGTTTGCTTCATTCCTTGCCCTTTCTTGGTCTGCTCTTGCAGCTTGAACATCTCTAAAAGAATCAATTACTGCTGAAGGGGGATCTACTTTTTGCATTTTAACTTCACTAACTTGAATTCCTGAACCATAGGAATCTAAAGTTGACTGCATTAAAGCCCTGACATCATTCTCTGTCTTTTGACGTGCTCCAGTAAGAATTGGTTGAATATCAGAATTCCCAACAATTTCTCTCATTGCACTCTCTGAAACCGCCTTGATAGTTCTCTCAGGGAATTGTATTTTAAATAAGAAAGCTCCGGCATCTTTAATTACCCAAAAAACAGAAAAATCAATATCAACAATGTTTTCATCGCCGGTCAGCATCAGGCTTTCCTCGGGAACATCTCTAAGGGATCTTGAGGGATTAGAAAAACCAGATCCGTTTGGACCTCTCATGCCTATGTCTATTCTATTTACAGTTGTAACTTTTGGAGTAAGAGCCGTTTCAATGGGAAATGGAAGATGATAATGAAGGCCTGGTCCAGTTTGACTGGTAAATTTTCCAAATCGTAAAACTACACCTTGTTCGTCAGCATTTACTCTATAAATGCCACTTAAAGACCACAAACCAAAAAGTATAAGAAGTATAGCGAAAAAACCTCTCCAGCCTCTTCCGCCACCTGGAAGGAATTTACTTAATAGTTTTTGAAATCCATTAAAGACATTATCAAAATCTTGACCAGGGTTATTTTTGCCCCAAGGATTCTGATTATTGTCATTCCAACCGTTATTTTTATTAATAATATTTTGTTTCATTTTTTTACTTTCTATTTCCTCTATTTGTCCTTATATGCCATCTTCAACCCATGAGTAAACGAAATTCAACAACATTAACGAAATTTAATTAATTCGATGACAAATATTACACAGGAAATGATTGAAGATGAATTAGCTAAAATAACTTTAGGTAATAAAAAAAGTATACTCGAGGCAAATATAGTAGAAGGAATTAGCCACAAAGATGGTCATATACAAATTTCTCTATACGCCAATAAAAGCAACATAGAAGAAATTGAAAAAATTGGAAAAATCATAGAAAAAAAATTTACTACCATAAAGGGTGTAATGAGTATTACTGCTGTTCTAACAAATGAACCGACAAAAGAAGAAAAATCAAAAAAATTATCGAAAGATAAATCTGTTAATAAAATCGAAGGTGTAAAAAATATTATTGCAATAGCCAGCGGTAAAGGCGGAGTTGGGAAATCAACTGTATCAATTAATTTAGCCTCTGCATTTTCATTAATCGGTAAGAAGGTTGGAATATTAGATGCGGATATTCATGGTCCATCCATCCCTCATATGCTTGGCTTAAAAGGAAAGCCAGAATTAAATAGTAAAAAAAAAATAGTACCATTTGAATTTAGAGGTATGAAAGTTATGTCTATTGGTTTCTTGGTTGATGAGGATCAGCCTGTAGTTTGGAGAGGACCGATGGTTCACTCTGCAATAAAACAGATGGCCACTGATACAGATTGGGGTGATTTAGATATTTTAATTATAGATATGCCGCCAGGAACAGGTGATGCTCAAATAACTGTATCTCAGCACCTTCCTTTAAATGGCGCGATAATTGTATCAACACCTCAGCCAGTAGCTCTGAACGACGCTATTAAGGCGATAGGTATGTTTAAAAAGGTAAATATTGATATTCTTGGAATAATTGAAAATATGTCTTACTTGCTTCTTGCTGACGGCACAAAAGAAAATATATTTGGAGAAAACGGTGCAAAAGAAATGTCAAAAAATTTAAATATTAAATTCATAAATGAAATTCCTTTAGATAAAAAGATAAGAGAGAGTTCTGATAATGGAGTTCCCTTTGTCTTTACTGAATTAAAAGGTCAAATTAATGAGATTTTCACCTCATCAGCTAAAAAGATTGAAAAAATTTTAGAAAGCAAACTTTAAGCATTCTTTTTCTCATAAATTACAAGACGGTGTCTGCAACTATCGCCACTTGCTTGTGAAAATTTATTTTTAGAGATCTCATTATAGTTATTAAAATCTAGTTCCGGAAAGAAAACATCGCCATCTGGTGAGGAATCAACCTCAGTCAAGTATATTTTATGAGCATCATTAATAAATGATTTAAAAATATACTCGCCACCTATTACCATGATTTCATCAACACCTCTTAACTCAGCACACTTATTAGCTTCAGATAATGCAGATTTAATACCGCTACAAAGAATAACCCCCTCATGTATAATATTAGAGTTTCTGCTAACTACTATATTATCTCTTCCAGGAAGAGGCCTGCCTATTGATTCAAACGTCTTCCTACCCATTATCATTGGTTTATTCATTGTGATATCTTTAAAGTTTGAGAGATCAGAAGGTAGATCCCAAGGCATGCTCCCTTTGTTTCCGATAACATTATTTTTGGC
The DNA here is from genome assembly GCA_028339975.1 of Hyphomicrobiales bacterium. Classification (GTDB taxonomy): domain Bacteria; phylum Pseudomonadota; class Alphaproteobacteria; order MED-G09; family MED-G09; genus MED-G09. The sequence goes on from JAOLDG010000004.1 coordinate 119,844, forward strand.
AACAGCGACTATTAAACTAATTATTTTCATATACTTAAACTGCTATGGGCGCTGATATGTGAGGATGTGAAATATAATCCTTTAAGATAAAGTCATTGTATTCAAAACCAAAAATTGAGTCTGGATTTGAATTTATTTTCATTTTTGGTATTTTTTTGAAATCTCTGCCTAGCTGCTCTCTGGCTTGATCAAAATGGTTAGAATATAAATGAGCATCACCAAAAGTATGAACAAATTCTCCTACCTCGAGATCAGTTATTTTTGCAATCATCATTGTTAAGAGAGCGTAAGAAGCAATATTGAACGGCACTCCAAGGAAAATATCAGCGGAACGTTGGTAAAGCTGACATGACAAAGAGCCTTTAGATACATAAAACTGAAAAAGGCAATGACACGGTGGTAAGGCCATTTTCTCAACATCTGCAGGATTCCATGCCGTAACAATTAACCTTCTCGAATCAGGGTTAGATTTAATCTGATTTATAAGGTTGGCAATTTGGTCGATAGTACCCCCATCTTGAGTTGGCCAAGAGCGCCATTGATGCCCATAAACTGGTCCAAGCTCTCCATTCTCATCTGCCCATTCATCCCAAATACTAACACCATTTTCCTTTAAATAGCGTATATTTGTTTCACCTTTTAAAAACCATAATAGTTCATAAATTATTGATTTTAAATGAACTTTTTTTGTTGTTAATAAAGGAAATCCAGCCTTAAGATCAAATCTAAGCTGATGACCAAAAACAGAACGTGTACCAGTTCCAGTCCTGTCGTCTTTGTCAGAACCGTTATCCAAAACATGTTTTAATAAATTATGATATTGCTTCAAAAAAATCTCCAATTATTACTTTTAATTCTAAACTATTTTTTTGTCTCTTCAAATTTTTATTAATCGAATGTATAAAGGAAGTTCTGGTTTACCAGATATAGTGATAAACGGTTGATGTAATAAACTATTCGGACCCGGGGGCGGTACCCGGCACCTCCACCATTTAAATAATTTATGGGGGTGAAATAGGATCGACGAGAGCGTAAAGATCTTCTTTTTACTCGGCATTGTTCCGCCGTTATCGGGCTATTATATAGAAGCAAAACGCGACTATGCAGAGTATGCTCTCGCAGCTTAATGTGTGAGTAACTCAAATTAACTCCTAATTATTTGCATAATTAGGCGGGGTTTGAGGGGCACCTGGCAACAGAAGCTCCTTGTTTAATTCTCATTAAACAAACCTTTGGAGATAACCTGTGAAAGACAAAAGAGAAGAAACTGACGCGTTTGGTAAGATAAGTGTCTCAAATGATAAATACTGGGGAGCACAAACACAAAGGTCTTTAAAGAATTTTAAAATTGGTGGTGAGGTGATACCGTTACCGTTAGTCAGAGCATTAGGAGTTGTTAAGTTAGCTGCCGCCTCTGTAAATAAAGAAATGGGTACTCTTAAGCCTAAAATTGCTAATGCAATAGGAAGGGCTTCTAAAGAAGTAATTAATGGAAAATTAGACGATCACTTTCCCTTAGTAGTCTGGCAAACAGGTTCAGGGACCCAATCAAATATGAATGCTAATGAAGTCATTTCAAATAGGGCAATTCAAATATTGGGGGGTAAAATAGGATCAAAGAATCCAGTTCACCCAAATGACCATTGCAATCTATCTCAATCATCAAATGACACATTTCCAACAGCGATGCATATAGCGGCTGCGCTAGAAATCTCTAATAACCTAATTCCTGCAATGGAAAAACTTGCTCTTTCATTAGAAAAAAAATCAAAAGAATTTAATAAAATTATTAAGATAGGTCGTACACACCTTCAAGATGCAACGCCTGTTACCTTGGGGCAAGAATTTTCTGGTTACCATACACAAATAAACAAAGGGATTGAGAGAGTTAAAAAATCATCAGAAGAGCTTTATTTTTTAGCTCAAGGAGGAACTGCTGTAGGAACTGGCCTAAATTCAAAAAAAGGTTTTGATAAAAAATTCGCAGCAGAATGTAAAAAAATAACCGGGCTTCCCTTTAAAACTTCATTAAATAAATTTGAAGCTTTGGCAACTCACGATTCTATGGTTGAAGTCTCAGGGAGTCTTAATACTATAGCAACTTCACTTTTTAAAATCGCTAATGATATTAGATTACTTGGCTCAGGTCCAAGATCTGGTCTAGGAGAAATTCAATTACCTGAAAATGAACCTGGATCATCAATTATGCCAGGAAAGGTTAATCCAACTCAATGCGAAGCAATGACGATGTTGTGCCTTCAAGTAATGGGAAATCATTCAACAATAAGTATGGCAGGAAGTCAGGGTCATTTTGAATTAAATGTTTTTAAACCTGTGATCGCTTACAATATTCTTCAGTCAATTAAATTGTTAGGTGATGGATGCTTAAGTTTCACAAGCAACTGTATCGATGGAGTAAAGCCTAACAAAGAAAGAATTAAAGAACTTCTAAATAGCTCCTTAATGTTAGTTACTGCCTTGGCTCCTGTAATTGGTTATGATAACGCTTCAAAAATAGCGAAAACTGCTCATAAAAATGGTACAACACTTAAAGAGGAAGCTGTTAAACTAGGCTTTATTGATGAATCTGACTACGAGAAAATAGTAAAACCTGAAAAAATGATTTCACCTTCTTAACTAATGCTCAATCAAATAAAAAAATCTCTGATTTTATCTGGCCATAAGACAAGTGTTGCCCTTGAAGAAGATTTCTGGACTGCTCTAGATAGTATTGCAAAGAATAAAAACACAAGCGTAGATTCTATTATTCAGAAAATTGATAAATATGAAAGAAAAGGAAGTTTAGCATCTGCATTGAGAGTTTTTATTCTTAATTTTTTTATTGAGATGAAAAAATGATGAATCATTGTACGAAAGAGTAGTAAATAATAAATAAGCTTTCTAAAACCTTTTGCCTCTCTTAAAAATAAAGATAAATTATGCTAAAAATAAATGAATTAGATGCATTCAAAAAATTAAATGATGTCCAAAAAGAAGCAGTCCTTCATGATAACGGACCTTTACTAGTTCTGGCTGGCGCCGGAACAGGTAAAACAGGTGTATTAACAACAAGATTAGCTAGAATACTTATGGAAAATATGGCTCTACCAGGCGAAATATTATCTGTAACATTTACAAATAAAGCTGCTAATGAAATGAAAAATAGGGTTGGAGGCCTTATAGGGGATATGGTAACTGGACTAAAGTGGTTAGGAACCTTTCACTCAATTGGGGCACAAATTTTACGCCAATACCCAGAGAAGGTGGGACTAAAAAATGGTTTTATTATTTTAGACACCGATGATCAATTAAGGCTATTAAAGCAACTTATAAAAGATGAAAATATTGATGATAAGAAATGGTCTGCAAAGGGTCTTTTATCCCTAATTGATAAATGGAAAAATAAAGGCTTAGGTCCCCATCAAATCAATTCGGACCATGGTGACTATTTTGCTAATGGCAAAGGTAAGGTTTTATATAAAAAATACCAGCAACAATTAAAATTTTTTAATGCCGCTGACTTCGGTGATCTTATTCTTGAATGCATCAGATTGTTTAACGAAAATCCAGATATTTTAGAAAATTTTCAGAACCGATTTAAATATATGCTTGTTGACGAGTATCAGGACACCAATACATCACAGTATTTATTACTAAAATTACTTTCTGGTAAATGGATGAATATCTGTTGCGTAGGAGATGATGATCAATCCATTTATTCTTGGAGAGGGGCTGAGGTAACAAATATATTAAAATTTGAGAAGGATTTCTCTAATGCAAAAATTATTCGACTAGAACAAAATTATAGATCTACTGGAAATATACTTGCTGCAGCTTCAAAATTAATTGAATCTAACGAATCAAGATTTGGAAAAACTTTATGGACTTCATCTAGCGGAGGAGAAAAAGTTTCAGTAACATCCACCTGGGATGGTGAAGAAGAAGCAAGAATAATAACCGATGAAATAGAACAACATTCATTAAATAAAAAAAACTTAGATGAAGTTGCTATTTTAGTTCGCGCAAGTTTTCAAATGAGAGAATTTGAGGATAGATTTGTATCTGTTGGCCTACCTTATAAAGTAATTGGGGGACCCCGATTTTATGAAAGAAAGGAAATACGCGATGCAAATGCCTATTTTCGTTTAGCTATTCAACCAAATGATAGTCTTGCTCTCGAGAGAGTTCTAAATACTCCGAAAAGAGGAATAGGAGAGACTACGCTGAAAAAAATAAAGCAATACGCAAAGAACAATAATATATCAACTATAGATTCTATTAGAGACCTAATCAAAACCTCTGAAATAAAACCAAAGACTAAAGTATCTCTTAAACATTTTGTAGAACTTACAGAAAGATGGAATGATCTCATAGGGGAAAGAAGTCATTACGATATGGCTGAAATAATTTTAGAGGATTCTGGTTACTTAGAAATGCTTCGTAACGATGACTCAATAACAGCAGCAGGTCGGTTAGATAATATAAAGGAATTATTTAGATCAATTGAACCTTTTGAAAGTCTAAATGCTTATCTCGAACATATATCCTTAGTAATGGAGATTGATAAGAATCCCGAAGGAAATAAAGTAAGTCTGATGACTTACCATGCGGCAAAAGGGTTGGAATTTGATTATGTTTACCTTCCTGGTTGGGAAGAAGGGGTTTTTCCAAACCAGCGGTCATTGGACGAAGGAGGGATAAAGTCACTAGAGGAAGAAAGAAGGCTTGCATATGTTGGAATTACGAGAGCAAAAGTTAAGTCATCAATATTTTATGCTGCAAATAGAAAAATGCATAATCAATGGCTCTCTAGCATACCATCAAGATTTGTAAGTGAACTTCCCGAGGATAATATTGAAGTTAATTTATCACATTTTTCAGGGAATAAGGGTAGTTTTACAGATATAAAAGAGGATATCTTTGATCAGTCAGACTATAGCACTCCTGGCTGGGAAAGGGCCCAAATTCAGAGTTCAAATAATAAAAAAACACCAGAAAATATTACTGTTACCTCAGTTGATACGAGCTCAAAATTTTCTATAGGTTCTCTTGTTTATCATAAGAAATTTGGTCAGGGCAAGATTGAATCCGTTGATGGAAAAAAATTAACAATTAATTTTGGAGGTAACGGGACAAGAAAGGTAATGGAAAATTTTATCGATATGGCTAACTAATTTTCTATTTCTTTATTAGGCAAGCTATAATGTGTTATAAAAATTTATGAAAAATTCTATCAGTCATAATATTAAAAAACTTAGATCATATCTAAAAATAGAAAAATTAGATGGCTTTATTATTCCGCATGAAGATGAATTTCTTACGGAATACACACCCACATCATCAGACAGATTAAAATGGATTAGTGGATTTACCGGTTCAGCTGGTTCGTCAATTATAACTCAAAATAGTGCAGCTATTTTTGTTGATGGGAGATATACAACCCAGGTTAAAATGGAGAGTCCTTCAGATATTTTTAATTTTGAGGATTTTACTCTTGATGGTCAGAGAAAATGGATGAAAAATAATACTAGCCATGGGTTTAAATTGGGATTCAGTCCAAAACTTTTATCATTAAATAAATTTATGGTTCTTAAAAAATTAACTGAAGAAAAAAATATAAAGCTAATAGAAAGTGAAAATATTATCGATGAAATATGGACTGACAGACCAAAGGAGCCAAACGGAAAGGTAATACATCATGAAGAAAAATTTTCTGGTAAAAGCTTTAAAGAAAAAAAAATAAATCTAATAGAAAAGCTAAAAGAAGAAGATACAGACTCACTTTTTATATCTGAATCCGACAATACATGCTGGTTATTAAATATTAGAGGTAGTGATTTAGATTACACTCCACTATTAAGATGTTTTTCTATTTTTGAAAAAAATGGAAAGGTCTTTCTTTTTTCCAACCATACCGTGGAAGGGCAAATAGAAGAATATTTTAGGAAAAATGAAATTACAATATTACCATTAAAAGATATTAAAGATTTTATTGTAAGTGCAAAATATAAAAAAACATTATTTGATCCAAATACAACTCCCCTAGAAATAGCAGAAATAATTCAATCAAATTCCTCTTCTTTTATTTTAAAACCTAACCCATGCAGCCTAATGAAGGCTTGTAAAAACCCTATTGAGATAAAAGGTTCAAAAAAAGCTCATATACGTGACGGGGTTGCCTTAACTAAATTCCTATTCTGGCTTGATCAGGAGGCTGAAGAAAATTCAATTGATGAATTAACGGTAGAAGAAAAACTCCTAGATTTTAGAAAAGAGAATAAGGAGTTAAAATCATTATCTTTTAGTACAATTGCAGGAACCGGAGGTAATGCAGCGATTGTTCATTATAAGGCAAATAAAAAAACAAATAAAATATTAAAATCTGGGGATATTTTTTTATTGGACTCAGGCGGTCAATATGCTGACGGAACAACCGATGTTACCAGAACAATAGCTATTTTTTCTAAAAATAATATAAACGAAGAAATAAAAGATAGGTTTACTAGGGTGCTGAAAGGTCATATTGCTATAGCTACTTCAATATTTCCAAAAGGTACGAAAGGTTTAGATTTAGACCCTCTAGCTCGAAAATATTTATTAGAAATTGGACTAAATTATAACCATGGAACAGGACACGGCGTTGGATCTTTTCTTGGCGTTCATGAGGGTCCACAAAATATCTCACCTCTAGGTTCTGAAGAAATAAGAGAAGGAATGATAATCTCTAATGAGCCAGGGTTTTATAAAGAAAATGAATACGGTATTAGAATTGAAAACTTAATTTTTGTAAAAGAGAAAGAGGATGATAAGAAATTTTTATATTTTGAAACATTAACAATGTCGCCAATTGATAAATCATTAATAGATATAAAGCTTTTAGACTTAAAAGAAAAAACTTGGTTAAATAATTATCACACTAAAGTCTTTAATAAAGTGTCTCCATTTTTAAATATTACAGAAAAAAAATGGTTAAAAATAAATTGTGATCCTATTCACTAATGAAAGTATTCCACTCTTCTTCGGAAAATATCTTTATACCAAAATCTTTTGCTTTTTCAATCTTTGATAATGTTGGCTTACTTCCAGCAATAAGAAAATTTGTCTTTTTGGATAAAGATGAGGATAATTTTGCACCTAAAATTTCAATTTTAACTTTAGCTTCCGCTCTGCTCATACTTTCTAAACTTCCAGTTATCAAAACTGTTTTATTAGAAATCTTAGTATCCTTTATTTCCCTATCAAAGTTTTTAATAATGACACCTGATTTTATTAAGTCATAAATTAAGTTCCTAGATTCTAAATTTAAAAAAAAGTCCATTATTGATATCGCTACTTTTTTTCCAACTCCGTCAAGCGACAGGATATCGCTTAATGCGTCTATAGAATTATCAGCTGAAAAAATATCTAACATTTTTTCTATCGACTTATAGTGTCCCGCTAAAAGACCAGCAGATGTTAAGCCCAAATGCCTTATACCTAAAGAAAAAAGGAAGCGATCCAATTCAATTTCTTTTTTACTATTGATTGATTTAAATAATTTTAGGGCGCTATCCTTTATTGTGCCAATCTTATTGGGAGATCCTGACGTGTAGCGCCAGAAAGATGGTGGGTTATCTTTATATCTTCTCTCAATATAAAAAATATCAACTGGTGATTCAATAATTTTTTCAGCAAAATAATCATCGATTTGCTTTTGTCCTAACCCTTCAATATCAAATGCGCCTTTTGATACAAAATGCTTAATTCTCTCGATTGCTTGTGCAGAGCAAGTAAGTCCGCCAGTACAACGAATATACTTTTCTTCTTTTTCTATATTACCAGATAAAATAAGGTCTTTTTCAGCTTTTGCTCCACACACAGGGCAATTAACCGGCGGAACTATTGGTTCAATATTCTTTAAACGTTTTTCTTTAATAACCTTAATGACTTGAGGAATAACATCACCCGCCCTTTGTACCCAAACCATATCGCCAATACGAATGTCTTTTCTAGAAACTTCTTCAAAATTATGAAGACTAGCATTTGAAATTAACGCTCCCCCAATAGCAATAGGCTGAAGCCTAGCAACAGGAGTGAGGACACCTGTTCTTCCAACCTGTATCTCAACATCAATAATTTTTGTAACAGCTCTTTCTGCTGGAAACTTATGAGCTATTGCCCACCTAGGGTGGTGCTCAGTTGATTGCAATCGCTCTCTTAAGTCTAGCCTATTGAGTTTATAAACAATACCGTCAATATCGTAGCCAAGATCTGGTCTTTTTTCTAAAATATCATTATAAAAAATAATTAAATCATCAATAGTTTTAAAAATTCCAAAATTTTTATTAATAGGGAAACCAAGATCCTTAAAGAAATTTATTAAATCATAATGATTATCGTATGGTAATGAACTTGAATCTCCCCAGGCATAAGCAAAAAATTCTAACGACCTCTTTGATGTCTCTTTTGAGTCCAATTGCTTTAAAGATCCTGCCGCCGCATTTCGAGGATTTTTAAAAGGTTCTTTACCCTGTTCCACCTGAATCTTATTAAGGGAATAAAAATTATCATGCGACATATAAACCTCGCCTCTAATTTCTAAAACTTTTGGTGCTCTCTTTTTGTCGATAGTTAAGGGGACACCTTTGATTGTCTTAATGTTTTCAGTTATATCCTCACCAAATAATCCATTGCCTCTTGTTGCTGCAACCGTAAGCTCACCATTTTCATATAATAAACTAGCAGATAAACCATCAATTTTTGGTTCTGCAACGTACTCAATAACTGTATTGTCATTAATCATAAGGAAGTTTTTTATACCATCATTCCACGAAACAACCTCTTCTCTGTTTTTTGCATTTTGTATAGAAAGCATTGGAAGCGAGTGTTTAACTTTACCAAATTTTTCAGATGGCTCCGCACCCACCCTAAGAGATGGTGATGTAGCTAGAACTAGAGAAGGAAAATTAGCTTCGATTTTGAGTATAGACCTTCTTAGATCGTCATATTCATTATCAGGAATCTTAGGATTATGCTCTCTATAATAATATTCGTCATGCTTATTTACTTCAGAATATAATTTGGAAAGTTCTTTTTTTGCTTTAGATACTAAAGAAACATCATCCCTATTGTTAGATTTTGTCATTTGCCTATTATTCAGTATTACCTTTTATCAAATTATAACTATCATTATACCAATCACTGTTAGGGAAATTATGACCCAATACAGAAGCTGTTTTATAAGCTTCGTCAATAAGCCCCATAGATAGATAAGCCTCTACAGTTCTATGAAGTGCCTCAGGAACATGACTCGTTGTCTGATAATCAACAGTTACAATTCTAAATCTATTGATGGCAGCAAGAAAAGCCTTTTTCTTTAGATAATATCTTCCAATATACATTTCTTTACCGGCTAAATGATCATTAGTAAGATCAATCTTCATTTGAGAATCTCTTGCGTAGTCAGTGTCAGGGTACCTCCTGATAACCTCGACAAACGACTCCAATGCTAACTCCGTAATTCTTTGATCTCTAGCAACATCTTGAATTCTTTCATAATATGATTGCCCAATAAGGTAGTATGCATAAACAGCATGTTTATTCCCAGGGTGTAAGGAAATAAATCTTTGTGCGGTTGAGATTGATTGATCATATTTATTTTGTAAATAATAAGCGTAAGCTGACATCAGCATGGATCTTCTCGCCCAAGATGAGTAAGGATGTTGCCTTTCCACTTCATCAAATTCAAAAGCGGCTTGTTGAACCCTCCCTCTTTCAAGATTATAAACTGCATTATTATAAATCGCAGCTAAAGATCTTTCTCTATACTCAGGTCTTTCTTCTGAGCTCGAGCAAGCAGCAAGGAAAAGAGTAGCAAATATTAAAATCTTATTTAAGTTTTTTTTTCTCAAGAGATTTCTTCTTATTAGGAAATAATTATTAATATAACAAAGAAATTATTATAAACCCGTTAAAACAATATGTCTTTATAAAACTAACTTCTTAAAATTTTAGATTTTTCATTTAAGAAAATCTCTTCCTCTGAGGATACTTAAAGGTTAATTATTTCATAATTAAAGGGATACCTAAAAAGCTCTCTCAATAAAAGATTATTCATATGGTGACCAGATCGAGTACCCTTGTAGCAACCTTGAATTCTATATCCTGCAGTATATATATCACCAACGGCATCAAGAAGCTTATGTCTTGAAAATTCGTTGGAGTGTCTTAATCCTTCAGGGTTAATAACTCTATCATCATCAATAATGATACAATTTTCAAGATTCCCGCCCAAGCCAAGGCCTAAAGATTTCATATACTCAACATCCTTCATAAAACCAAAAGTACGAGCATTTGCAGCAAAATCTTTAAATCCGTAATCTTTAATAGATAAGGAGGCACTTTGTCTTCCTACAGCAGGACTCTCAAAATCAATCTCAGCAATAAAATCAGATCCGTTAGAAGGACTTATAGAGCAAATTTTATTTTCATCGTGAACTTCAATTTTTTTAAGAATCTTTAGTATTTTTCTTTTTGATGACTGTTGAATTATACCAGCATCCTCAATTAAATATAAAAAGGGTAAAGAGCTTCCGTCCATTATAGGAACCTCAGGTCCATCTAACTCAACTATAGCGTTATCAACACCACTTCCATTAAATGCCGCCATTATGTGTTCAATTGTTGAAACTTTTGCACCATCTTTATTTTCTATAGTAGTACAGAGACTAGTATCGGAAACAAAAGAATAATTAGCTTGTATTCTTCTTTTTTCAATATCACCTTTTAAATCAGTCCTAACAAACACAATCCCAGTATTTTCTTTTCCTGGTCTAATTGAAACTTTAACCTTATTGCCTGAGTGAAGTCCAACCCCAGAGAAATCCTGAACCCTAAATAGCGTTGTTTGCCAGCAATTACCTCCTGTAGCAAAAGACGGATCTATAATATCGTCACAAAGATTGCTAAACTGAGCTGTTCTTTGATAACCCACTTCTTGATTTATATTTGTATTATTTTTGTTTAAGGTCATTTTTCAAATTATCAACTATCAAAGTAATTATTATCATTGAATAGAAAATATAACGAGTAAATGATTGTGACTTAATGTAACCAAAGGCTCTAGTTACCTTTAATTCTTCCAAAAAATCTTTGAAGAGCTGGTATTTCTAATTGAGACTCATCCTCTTTATCTTCTTGAGAAGGATCAAATCTATCATTATTAAATAACGGAACACCATCATCATTCTCCCAGTCTTCAGCCTCGGGAAGTGAAGATATATTTTCGTCAGCTAAGGATTCAATGCTTTGAGAGAAATCCTCATCAAAATTAGAATCTTCCTTTGAACTTATATTGTGAGGAACATCTGGAGTAATCTTTTTAACTTCCAGCTCTATATTATCTTCATTTATAACCGATGATAAATTATTTTCATCAAGTATATCAACAAAGTTTTGCCCTGAAGGATTGTTATCTATATTAAGATCTACAACAGTCTCTTCAGCGTTTTGCTCCATTCCAGTTGCAATTACAGCAGTTCTAAAGCTATCACCAATTTCATCATCAGGGAAAACGCCAAAAATAACCTCACAATCATCACCAACGTCTTTTTGAATGAGAGATAATGCGCTATCAATTTCAAAAGGGTTTATATCTGATCCAGCCGTTAAAGACACAAGCAGCCCCTTTGTTCCCTTAAGAGATAGATCATCTAGCATCGGATTAGAAATAGCCGCTTCCGCAGATAAAATAGCTCTATCTTCTCCTGAAGCAGTTCCAACACCAAATACAGCCTTGCCCTTATGTTGCATAATTGTTTTTACATCAGCAAAGTCAATATTGATGGATCCATTCTTCATTATTAAGGCGCTTATGGCTGATACACCGTCATGCAAGGTTTTATTAACTAGATCCTCACATTCTTTCATTGGAGTTTTTTCATTAATAACTCTAAAAATATTTTGATTTGGTATAACTATAACAGTATCAAGAATTGAGCAAAGCTCATCAACTCCGCTCTTAGCAGAAAGCATTCTTTTTTTACCTTCAAATCTCCATGGTGTAGTGACTATGCCTACAGTAAGAATTCCCATATCTTTAGCTAATTGAGCAATAACCGGAGCCGCTCCAGTTCCCGTCCCTCCTCCAAGACAAGCTGTTATAAATAACATATGAGTACCCTCTAGGTACCTACGAATTTCTTCCTGTGATTCTTCTGCTGCTTTTTTTCCTATCTTAGGGTCAGCACCTGCACCCATACCTTGGGTTGCATGAGATCCAATTGGAATAGATGTAACACCAGTTAAATTCTCTAGATCCTGAACATCAGTATTAACTGCAAAAAGCTCAACACCATCTAAGCCTTCTTCAACCATAGTTTTAAGGGCATTTCCACCGCCACCGCCAACACCAATTAATGAGATACGAGGTCTTAATTTTTCAACCTCTGGTGTTTCAAGAGTAATACTACTATTTGAAACAAAATTTTCTTCATCATAAGTAGACATAAACCACCTCAATTAGAATACAAAAGAATAATCAACTGATTCTATCCATTTAACAACAATAAGTTATTGATTAAAAACCAGAACCCATAATTTTTTGAAAGAATTTGTATGCAAAGTTTGGCTCCTTTAATTGAATATCCATCTCTTTTTTTCTTGATAGAATTGAGTGAATTAGCATTCCAGCACATGATGAAAAAACTGGGCCAGATATTTGCTCATTAAGTCCGTTAATATTTAGAGGCCTACCTATATGAACTCTTGAATCCAGAGTCCTTTCAGAGAACTCTACACTTCCAATTAATTCTGATCCACCTCCCGTAATAACAGTATTACTTTTCGCTATATCAAAATAACCAGATTGCTCAATACATTTTTTTGCATGCATAAGTATCTCATAGAACCTAGGCTGAATAATGGAAATTAACTTTGATCTGGACAAAGTGGATCCCTCACTTAAATCACCTCCCATTAAAGGGGTTTGATAAATAATATCTCCATCATTTGGACCTCTCAAAGCACTTCCATATAGATTTTTTAATCCCTCAGCCTGCTCAAATGGTGTTGATAATACTTTAGATATATCACTTGAAATATACCAAGCACCAATATTAATTGATTTTGCAAACACTATTGACCCGTCAACAAAAATAGAAATTGAAGTACTCCCGGAACCTATGTCAATACATACTGCTCCGGATTCCCTCTCTTCATTGGTTAGGGTTGATAAACCTGAAACATAAGGTTTAGCTGTAAAATTAATAACCTTCAGATGACTATTATTAATAATAGTTTCAAGATTATTTATGTGGGTTGGTTTTCCATAAATAAAGAGTAATTTTACAGCAAGCTTATTAGCACTTATTCCGTTTGGATTTGAAATATTTTTAATATTATCAACTATAAAATTAGACGGAATGACATGAAGAATTTTTTTATTATTAGGAGTAAATTTCTTTTTAGCTATATCAATCACTTCCACAACATGTTGCTGATTAATTATATCTCCATCAATAATTAATTCAGCAAATGTTCTTTCAGTCTTGATATAGTTGCCAGAGATATTTACTGAGACATTTTTAACCTCCACTCCAGCTAAATTTTCTGCCTCAGCAACAGCTCTTCTAATAGATTTTTCTAGTTCTAAAATATTAGTGATAGCGCCATTTCTCATACCTTTTGATTGAGAATAACCATATCCAACTACTCGAGGCTTTTCTTTATCTAAAATTTTATCAACTTTAGCAATAAAACAAATAATTTTGTCAGACCCAATATCAATCGACGTAATTATATCATCTGATTGATAACTATTTTCCCTGTAAGAAAACAGATCATGTTGACTAATATTATTTTCAGCCATTGATTAAAAGATCTCCTTAAAGTTAATCATTGGAATTAACTCTATCAGTTGTTATTTTCCCACTAACTCTTAAGTCTATTTTTTTATGACCTTTTTCAATAAGTCTATTTTCTTTTATATATGTTTCTAGGATAGACAGTGAATCAATTACATTATCTTGAGGTAGCATTATTCTAACACCACCTTGGTAGTGTAAATCCCATCTTCTTCTTCCGATAAAACTTGCATAATCAATTTGATTATAAATTTCTGGAAAATTCTCAAGGTCTTCAAGAAGTTTCATTAAATTAAGGTCTGCTTGAGTTCCCTTAATGGTAAAATAATTCTGAAATTGATCATTTGATATTCTTTCAATTGCATTTCCATCTTTATCTAAAACAAACCTATCTTTTCCCCTAACCCATATTGCTTGAGGAGAAAACTCATCTATGGTTAAGCTTAATTTATTAGGTAAAATTCTTCTAATAATTACACTTTTAATCCACGTAACTTTCTCAAGTTCAGATTGAATATAATTAAGATCTAGACTCAAAAGTGATTTTTTTTGGTACTGTTTTAAAATTTTAGAAATATCACTTTTTGAAGATCTTTCTCTACCTAATGTTTCAATGCTAGTTATCGCAAAAAAAGATTCTGTATTCTTAATGATGGTATTTTTTATGCTGCCATTATTATAAAAGAATATAACGGCAAAAAATAAGAATAGAATAATAACACTGGAGATAAAAAAATATGTTTTTCTTTTTAACGATTGCAAGATGCGTCCTCCAGTAATGAAATAACAAGATCGCAGTATGTTATTCCATTTTTACCCAGTAACTCTGGAACTAAGGATGTCGGAGTCATTCCTGGCTGAGTATTAATTTCTAATATAAACAAACCCTCAGATCCTAAATCTTGATTGAATCTAAAATCTGACCTAGTCACACCTTTGCACCCAAAAATTTTATGTGCTTTTTGTGAAATTTTTTGGGCTAATTTATATATTGGAGATGGTATTTCAGCAGGAACAATATGTTGAGATCCGCCGTTAGTATATTTTGCCTCATAATCATAAAAACTATTCTTAGTTACAACTTCCATAACTTCGGTTGCCTCACCTTCATATACAGAGCATGTAATTTCTTTACCCTTAATATAATCTTCAATCAAAACTTCATCCCCATAAATCCAAGAATCTTGGATATTTATAAGATTACTCTTATCTGATTCACTTAAAATAGCATAAACACCTTTGCTTGAGCCCTCATTTATTGGTTTGATAACAAATGGAAGATTGTACTCTATCTCTAATAATTTATTAATTTTAATTATCTGATACCCTGGTGTATTAATATTATTCTTGATGAATAAATTTTTTGAATATAGTTTATTCATAGCTAAAATAGATGATTTTACTCCGGAGTGTGTATAGGGAATTTTCTCTTGCTCAAGAAGGCTTTGAATTACTCCATCCTCTCCTCCTTGACCATGCAATGCATTAAAGCAGATATCAGGATTAACAACCCTTAGATGAGAGACAAAATCTCCAGTACAATCTATACCTGTTACCTTGAAACCAGAATCAACTAAAGCATTCAATACATTTTTTCCTGAGGCCAGACTAACCTCTCTCTCAGAAGAGTTTCCCCCCATTAAGACAGCAATATGTTTATTTAATAATGAATTATTCATATTCACCAACAATATTAATTTCCCATTCTAGTAAAATATCAAATTCAAATTTTACTTTATCAATAATCATATTACCCAGAGCCTCGAAGTCACCTGCCGATGCGCTACCTTTATTTATTAAAAAATTACTATGAATATCTGAAACCATTGCTTCGCCAAAAGAAGCATTGGACATTCCAGACTTAACAATTAACTCCCAAGCTTTAAAATTATTATGATTTTTAAAAGTACTTCCACCTGTTGCGTAGCCTTGTGGCTGGGATGTATTTCTTTTTAATACAATTTCATCCATTAAATTTTTAATCTTAAATTCCTTTTTTAAAAAACCTTGTACCACAGAGGATGTAATAATTAGATCTTCAGATATATTAGAATTTCTATATGATAAATTAATTTCATTACTCTTTTTATTAATTTTTTTTCCATTTT
This sequence comes from Hyphomicrobiales bacterium, assembly GCA_028339975.1. Lineage (GTDB taxonomy): Bacteria > Pseudomonadota > Alphaproteobacteria > MED-G09 > MED-G09 > MED-G09. The sequence continues at coordinate 135,793 of JAOLDG010000004.1, forward strand.
TTGTTAAAAAATTAACATCTACAATAATGTCACTAAATTCAGACCCAAAACATCCAGCATTCATAAAAATACCTCCCCCTATACTTCCAGGTATTCCTATCAAAAATTCTAATCCACCAATTCCTAACTCAAGACACTTTTCAGCAAGGACTTTATCGGATAAGCCAGATCCAACCTTTATTTGAGTATCACTTAAGACCTCAATACCCTCAAAATTTGATGGTATTATAACAGATAAGCCAGGCAGACCTCCATCACGAACCAATGTATTGGATAATTTTCCAAAAGTATTTAACTTAACATCAGGGTTAAGCGATCCAAGGATTAACGAGAGATCATCTTCGTCAGAAGGTATATATAAAAACTCAGCAGAACCTCCTGCCTTTAACCAAGACATATTTCCAATAGACTTATTACAAAAACTTTTTCCTTTTAAATCAGTGAAAACTTCGGGTCGATCTAATATGTCTAAAAAATTTTTATTCATTATTTTGATCCATAAGAATCATTTCCTTAGCAAATAAATTACACCAAGAGGAAATAGAGCCAGCACCCATAAAAACTAAAGTATCATTTGGCTGAAGAATTTTTAAAATTTCAATTTTAAATTCAGAAAAATTATTTGAGTAGAAAGCCTTAGGGTGACCACTATTAGTTATATCGCGAACCAATAGTTCTGAACTGATACCATCTATTTTACTTTCACCAGCCTGGTAAATCGGAAGAATAAAAACAATATCGCTATTAAAGAAACATTTTGAAAACTGTTTATAGGTATCCCTTAGTCTTGAATAGCGATGAGGTTGAACAACGGAAATCAACCTTCCAGGTTTTGATTTTAAAGCTTTTATTGTTTCTTTAATTTCTGTGGGGTGATGAGCATAATCATCATAAAAAGTTATATTATTATTTTCATAAATCTTACTAAGTCTTCGACCTACACCTTTAAAAGATTCAAGTCCCTTTTTAATTATTTCCTTTTTAATATTAAAATTATAAGCGATTGTTATTGCCGCCAACGCATTTTCTATATTATGCTCTCCACGCATTGGAAAAAAAATATTCTCAATTCTCTCTTCCTCAATACTGCCTTCATTTATTAAAACATTAAACAAAACACCATTCTTATCTTCACGAAGAATTTTTCCTCTGACATCACAACTTTTTTTAAATCCATATTTAATAATATTTAATGATTCTAGATTTTTTATGAGCTTACTAATATTTTTATCTTTTTCTGAAATAGCCAAGAAACCAAAAGGTGAAATATTTTTACAATAAGAAAGAAAAGCGTTGAGTAATTTTTTTTTACTACCATAGTAATTAATATGTTCATTATCAATAGATGTTATAACTCCGGCAAAAGATGGTAAAAAAGAAAAGCTACCGTCAGATTCATCTATTTCAACAAGCATTAAATCGCTAAAACCTAATTTAGTATTTGACCCATAGGAGTTTATAATACCTCCATTAATTACAGTTGGATCGTGTTTTGCATAGTCAAAAATCTCAGCGATAATTGAAACTGTTGTTGTTTTACCATGACTGCCAGAAACAGTTATTGTCTTTTTCATCCTCATAAGCTCTCTTAACATTTCCGACCGACCTATTATTGGAATTTTCTTCTCTCTAGCAGCTTTAAGCTCACAGTTATCAAAATCGATTGCCGAGGAATAAACAACTAAAGATGAATTAAAAATATTTGATTCCTTATGACCTAAGAAAACCTTTATTCCGTTTTTTCTTAAACGCTCTACATTGAGATTATTTCTTTGATCAGAACCAGTAATACTGTAACCAAGATTATTCATAATCTCAGCTATTCCGCTCATACCGATACCGCCGATACCAACCAAGTGAATATTTTTTATATTTTTCATATCACTTAAACGCCTTGCTATTCAAAATTTTTGATAAGATTCATAATATTTTTTGCACCATCTTTATGGATACTTGGAATATTTCTGTTGCTCATATCTTTAAGTATACTTGGATCGTTCATAAATTTATTAATTTTTTTATAAAACCAATCTGAATTAGCCTGACTTTCATCACTGACTAAAACCTGACCAGTTTTCATTAATCTAAGGGCATTTAGTTTTTGATCACCATCAATTGAATGCGACAAAGGTATAAGGATAGCAGGCCTTCCAATGGCTGCAATTTCACTTACTGTAGAAGCCCCTGATCTAGATATTATCAAATGAGAGGAGTTTAATAATTCAGGTAAATCATCAAAAAAATAACTCACTTTTGCTTTAATATTTTCTGAGCCATAAAAATTTTCTATATCCTGAACCTCCTCAGGTCTTACTTGGTGATAAATATCAAGGTTTGATTTTTTATTACCAGACAACATACTTAAAGAAAGCGGAATTGTATTAGAAAAAAATGAAGCCCCTTGGCTACCTCCAAAGATAACTAATTTAAACTTATTTTTTTTTTCGAAAATTCTGTAAGCACTCTTATATTTTAAAATATCTGAACGAATAGGATTGCCTGAAAAATATATTTTTTCTTTATATCCATCTGGAATACCAGCAGTATCATTAAAGCCAAGTGAGAGCTTATCAGTTAAGCGGATAAGTAGTTTGTTAGCCCTTCCTAAAACCATATTTTGTTCATGAATAATAATTTTTAATCCGCATAATTTTGCTGCAAAAATGACTGGTATAGTTGGGTACCCACCAAAACCTACAACAGTTTTAATTTTAAATTTATTTATCCATATTAATGAAGAAAGAAACCCAAAAATCAATTTTATGAAAACAAAAGGCCACTTATAAAAATTTATATTAGTAAACGTAGCAGAATGGATTTTTTTTACATTCCCAATCTCAAAACCCTTTACTAAGGACTCGACCCTACCGTCAGTGAAAAGAAAGGTGTTGTAATCCTGAGAAGAAAGTTCAGAAGCAAGACTTTCAGAACCATAAAGGTGTCCACCAGTTCCTCCGGCAGTGAGTAAGATATTATTATTAATTCTTTTTATCATTTTTAAAATTGTATACCAGTATAATTTAATTCTGAATTTTTAGATCTTGATCTAGGGTCGTCTTTTTTTGTTAAAGACAAAAACATACCCATACATATTCCTAAGGCAACTATTGATGAACCACCGTAAGAAATAAACGGCAATGTCATTCCTTTGGCCGGAATCAAGCTTAAATTAACAGCCATATGAAAAAGTGTTTGAAGACCAAATATTAATAGTAATCCAGAAGCAGAAAGTTGATTAAAGTAATTGTTAAGAGTTTGAATTTTTGAGAAACCCCTGATTATTAAAAAACCATAAACTAGAATAATTAATAAAATAACTAATAGGCCACCTTCCTCAGCAACAGCTGCGAAAATAAAATCAGTATAAGCGTCAGGAAGGTTATACTTCATCCAACCTTCACCTATACCCTGCCCAAAAAGACCACCATTTTCAAAAGCATCAATTGCTGATGAAGCTTGTGTAGGCCTACTATCTAAAAGCTCCGGATTAAACCAAGCATTTAACCAGTTATCTACACGAAGAGATACATGGCTAAAATTAAAATACAAGAAAACCGCACCTACTATAGAAAACGAACCTAATCCAAAAACAACTTTCCAGGGTAAGCCATTAAAAAACATTAAACCTATAACGCTGATGAATAGAAGTATTGATTGACCTACATCTGGCTGAAGTAATAAAAGAATAATTGAAAAAAATAACAAAAGAATAGGAATAATTTGAAGTGTATTATTCCTTTCAATACGTGACCTAGCTAAAAACCAAGCAACTATCATAATTAAAGATGGCTTTAAAAACTCTGATGGTTGAATAGTAAAACCAAAAATGGGCAACCATCTTGACGCACCGCCACTATTAACTCCTATAGTTAATGTTAAAAATATTCCGGCCAAACTAAATAAAAAAATTAGTAAAGATAATTTTCTTGTCTTATCCGGTGGTAAAATAGAAATAAAAATAAGACAAAATAATGAAATACAGCAATATATAAAATGCCTAGTAAGAAAAAAATAAGTACTTGTTTTAATACTTATAGCTTCAGCAGGGCTAACTGCCAAAGAGAAGAACAGACCAACACAACCAAGAACAATTAATCCAAAAAGCATCCAACGATCAACTGTGTACCACCATAAACCCAATGGCCCAATGTTTGTTCTTGAAACCCTTAACATCCTTTCTCCAGCCCTATCAAGGATAAGGCGATATCAGAAAAAATATCACCCCTTTCTTCAAAACTTTTAAATTGGTCATGAGAACTACAGCCGGGTGAAAGAAGGATGTTCCCACCACCAGATTTTTTTGCTTCACTGTATGCTGCTCTTACAGCGGAATCTAGATTTTGAAAGATCAAAGGATTCTTTAGTTTTGGAGTTAAATTAAATAACTCTTCAGAAGATGATCCAACTAAAAATACCCTTTCAAGGTTTTTAGAAAGAAGGTTGATCTTTGATAAGTCGTTTCCTTTTGATTCACCTCCTCCAATCCAAAAAATATTTTGATTTAAATCAAATGCCATATTCGTGGCAGAAGGATTAGTTGCCTTAGAATCGTTTATAAACTTTACTCCATTGCTTTCACAGACCAATTCAAGTCTATGATTAAGGCCTTTGAAATTTTCAAAATAATTACTAGGAATAAAATCAGAAATTTCTAAAATTTTTAAAATCTCTTTAATGGAGGTTAAATTTTTGGAATAATATTTTTTTTCATCTAAATTTCCAGAATTACTTAGGATTATTTTTTTTGATAAAAAATTCTTTTTTGAGATAAAATCAGTATGCTCATTATTGTTATAAATTATTGAAAAATCATCACGTGTCTGGTTTAAAAAAATCCTACTTTTAATTTCTCTATATTCCTCAATTGAAGAATGTCTATCAAGATGGTCTTCAGATATATTTAATAGGACTGCTATCTCTGGTTTGATATTTTCTGTTAATTCAATTTGAAAGGACGATACTTCAATAATATATATTGTTTTTTCATTCCCGGGTTCTAGACTAAGAATAGGTATACCAATATTACCAGCTAGCCTTGTATCGAATCCCTCTTTTTTTAAAATATCACAAAGAATTGTTGCTGTTGAAGATTTGCCATTAGTTCCAGTGATAGCGATCATAGTACCTGATGGAAAAGTATTTCCTCGTTCAGCCTCAAAAAGAGAAATATCGCTCATTAGCTTTGTTTTATTTTTATTAAGTTTATTTAAGAAAATTTTATTTTTTAGATCTACGCCAGGTGATGGAAAAAAGTAATCAAGATTGTCCCAAGGCCATTCCTCTAATTTTGTTAATTTTTCCTTATTATTGAAATATTTTTCTCTTAAGGATATATCATCATCCCATAAATATATTTCAGCATTACTATCTTTTATTGATTTAAAAATAGATTCACCTGTTATTCCAAGACCTAAAATACCAACTTTCTTTGAATTATATTTATTGAAATCAATCATTTTATCTCAACTTAAGGGTTGCTAGACCAATAATTGAAAAAATTAAAGAAATAATCCAAAACCTTACGACAATAGTGGATTCAGACCACCCCTTTTGCTCATAATGATGATGTAATGGGGCCATCAAAAAAACTCTTTTACCTGTGACTTTATAGGATGAAACCTGAATAATCACTGATCCTGCTTCTAAAACAAAAAGACCACCAATTATAAATAGAACTATCTCATGTCTAACAGAGATAGCGATCGATGCTATTAATCCCCCCAATGAAAGTGAGCCAGTGTCTCCCATGAAAATCATTGCGGGCGGGGTATTAAACCATAAAAACCCTAACCCAGAACCAAATAAAGCAGCACATATAATAGTTAGCTCTGCAACGCCTGGAATAAATTGAATAAATAGGTAATCTGAAAAAATATAATTGCCTGCTAAGTAGGCAATCAGCCCCATAGATGATGAAGCTATCATAATTGGAACAATGGCAAGTCCATCAAGACCGTCGGTAAGATTCACAGCATTAGAGGTACCAACCAATACACATAAAGAAAATATTATAAAAAACCAGCCATAGACTAACAATGGATCCTTTATAAATGGGATTGCAATTGAAAAATTATTTATTTCAGAGAAATTATTAAGAATTAAAAATATACTAGAAAGAGAGATTGAAATTTGAAAAAAAATTTTTAATTTCCAAGAAATTCCATCAGATGATGAATTTAAAATCTTTTTCATATCATCGGCAAAACCGAGAATACCAAAACTAAGAGCTGTATAAAGAGTAATCCAAACAAAATTATTTCCTAAATCTGACCAAATTAAAGAGCTTATAACTAAAGAGAGGAGGATTAGAATTCCACCCATTGTTGGTGTTCCTTTTTTTGTTAGAAGGTGTGATTGTGGCCCGTCAAGCCTTATTGGTTGACCCTTTCTTTGATTTTCTGACATAAAATTAATAAATTTTGGACCTAATATAAGACAAATAATTAGTGAGGTAAGAACTGCGCAAAAAACTCTAACTGTAATATAACTGAAAATATTATTAACTGAGGTGTCCGAAAAAAAAGTATTTAAAAAATATAAAATCACTAGGCTATATTCCTATTTAATTGCTCTTCCATTAAGGCATTAAAGATTATTTTTATTCCACTTTTTGAAGAACCCTTTATTAAAACTAAATCATTTTCTTTTAATTTATTTTTTAGACTACTAATTAAAATTTCTGGATCTATTGAGTGATAGCCCCTTTTACTGAGGATTAAATTATCCCATAAATTCTTTATTTCACTTCCAATACAGAAAACTAAATCAACATCAGATTCATTAATGAAGGAGGCTATTTCAATGTGCATTTCTTTAGAAAAATTACCTAGCTCTAGCATATCACCAAAAACTAAAATTTTTCTTTTAGACTTTAAAAAATCAATTTCTGATAATAGGTTAATAGATGATTTTGTTGATTCTGGATTAGCATTATAGCTCTCATCAATTACTTCTATTTTTTTTCCTATGATTGATAAATCATGGATTTTTCCGCGACCATCCATTGACTCAAAATTTGAAATGGTCTGTTTGGAAACATCTGGACTAACTCCCAATAAAAAGCATACTCCAATGACGGCAATTGAGTTCATTGCCATATGACTACCAGGAGCTTTTAAACTATAAGATATATTAGCTTTATTAATAGTTGCATCTATTAGGGATAAACCTGAGGAATATGAATATTTTTCTAAAATGAAATTAGAGTTTTTCTTGTATCCAAATTTTAAAATTTTTAAATTTTTATTTTCAAAAAGTTTTTTAGAGTATGAGCTTAAGGATATATTTTCATTAATAATTAGCTTTCCGTTGGAAGTTATCCCGCTGACTATTTCCATTTTAGCTTTTTCAATTTCTTTTTTTGAATTTAAATTTCCGATATGCGCATTCCCAGTATTATTAATGAGAGCAATATGTGGTTCTACTAAATTACTTAAATAAGAAATTTCACCAGCATTGTTCATTCCTAATTCAAAAATAGAAAAATCTGAATCAATAGGCATTCTAGATAGCGAGAGGGAGACGCCAATTTTATTATTATACGAAGCTTCAGAATAATGAATCTTACCTGATTTACTTAGTGATAAGGCTAACATCTCTTTAACTGTAGTCTTTCCAGAGCTACCTGTAATAGCAATAATTTTTCCTTTATTCCTTTTTCTCGAGAATCTACCTAATGATATTAAGGCATTAAAAACATCGCTTACAATTATGACTTTATCTTTAAATGCCAATGAAGGAGCATTGGAAATTACAATAGATGCACCTTTTTTTATTGCTGATGAGATAAACTGGTGGCCATCATAATTAGGCCCAGCTAAGGCAAAAAATATATCTCCTTTTTTTAATGTTCTTGTATCAATGGAAACTCCAGAAGCGCTCCAATCTGAAGGCCCATGACCATTTATAATCCCAATAACTTGCTCACCTTTCCATAAAAATTTACTCATATGAAGCCTCAAGAAAATTTTCTACAGTCTTACGGTCTGAAAAAGGGGTGTGAGTATTACCTATAATTTGAGTTTCCTCATGCCCTTTTCCGGCTATTAATAAAATATCCTGACTTTTCATTCTTGATAAAGCAAATTCAATGGCCTTAGTCCTATCAAGAATTAATGTGGCTTCTGGACAACCCTTAAGGATTGCATTGGCAATACTCAATGGATCCTCACTTCTAGGATTATCATTTGTGATAATTATTTCATCACAATACTCTTGAGCAACCTGGCCCATTATTGACCTTTTTGATTGATCTCTATCACCCCCACAACCAAAAATAATTATCAACTTTCCCTTATCTTCTCGCTCAATACTTCTTAGCGTACAAGATAAGGCTTCAGGTGTGTGAGCATAATCAATGATGATATTAGAATGATTATTTTTACTTATAGGCTCAAGGCGACCCTGGGCAGGTTTCAATTTTTCTAAAACAGAAAAAACTTCATTATAATTACATCCTGAGGCAATCGCTAATCCGGCTGCTGATAAAATATTTAAGATTTGAAAATAAGCTCTAACATTTAAAGAAAATGAAAAAGTCTCTTTTTGATAAATAATACTAACCTTAATTCCCTCTTTTAACCTCTCAACAGATGTTATATTTATAAATTCAGCACCTTCTCCGATATCAAGAACTTTTTTATTTAATAATTTTAATTTTTTTGAAAAATAACTACCGTATTCATTGTCGACGCATATAACTGAAGGCTTATCATTTGAAAGGATCTCTTCAAAAAGCTTAAATTTAACTTTTAGGTACTCTCCAAATGTTTCATGATAATCCAAATGGTCTAAACTTAAGTTAGTAAAGCAAGCAGAGTTAAAATCAATTGAATCAACTCGACTCTGTTGAATTCCGTGACTCGAAACCTCTAAAGCTAAATGTGAAACACCTGATAATGATAAATCATTTATTAATTTATGTAATTCGATTGGTCCAGGTGTTGTGTTCTCAGTTTTAAAATTAATATCACTTGATTTGACGCCAAGTGTTCCTATTCTTGCGGCATTAATATCCAAAAAGCTCCAAATTTGATACAAGAAATCTACTGTAGAAGTTTTCCCATTTGTACCTGTAACACCGCAAATAATAGGTGGTGAATTTGGAAAAAATAATTTTGATATTTCAGATAATTTTTTTCTAGGGCTATCATTGATAATAACTGGAATTTTAACATCAGATGTTTCCAATATCTTTTCGGATGTTAAAATTGCTGATGCGCCTAGTTTAATTGCTTCATTAATAAAATGTACTCCATTCTCTTTAGAGCCATTAATTGCTACAAAAAGATCTCCTTTCTTTACTTTTTTACTATTATCTTGAATACCGGAAATATTAATATCTTTAGGAAGTGAGCTATCAATATGATTTAAATTAATCATTACAGAGTCTCTTTTTTAAATTCACTATAGGTAGAAAGCTCAACTTCTTTTTTTTCATCATACTCAACGTTAAGTATTGGCGCTATTAATCTAATAATATTTCCAGCTGTAGGCCCAGCATTCCAATAAGAACTATTCCTTTTAACACCCTTATTAATATTTGCCTTTGGTCTCTCAAAGCTCACTAAGATAACATACTGGGGTTCCCATCCAGGAAAAGCGCCAACAAATGCTGTTCTATTTCCACATCCCCCATAAGATCCATTACAAGGTATATCTGCAGTTCCTGTTTTTCCTATTACAGCATATCCAGGAATATCAGCTTGTGCTCCCGAACCATTCTTAACCACCTGTCTCATTGCGTATCGTAATTTTTCACTAACCTCTTCACGAATTATGGAATGCCCTCTTTGATCACGCTTATTCAATGAATACAAAGTTGGCTTTATTCTGTATCCTCCATTTACAATTGATGCCACGCCAGAGGCAAAAGATAAGGGAACAACACCTAGGCCTTGACCAAAAGATATTGTAATCATTGAATTATCTGACCACTTTTCTGGAATTAAAGGCGAACCTGTCTCAAATATTTCAAGAAAGTACTCATCAAGCAGACCGGCTTCTTGAAGAAAAGATTTTTGCTTTGATCTACCAACAATTTGGGCTATTTGAGCCATGCATCTATTTGAAGATCTAACAAGGCATTCAACAGGATTTATTGGTTTAGATGCGTTGTCATTATTGTAATTTTTCAGACATCTGTTGGCTGCTATTTTAATACAAATAGTATCATCAAAAGTATCATTTAGATTGATGCTTTTATCCTCAAGCGCCATTGCTAAAGTCATGATCTTCATAACGGAACCTAGTTCATAACTACCTTGCATAACTTGATTAAAAGTTGCTTTTTTGAACTCATCCTTAGAATAGTTTTTATTTATGATATTTGGATCAAATGTTGGCAATGATGCCGAAGCAATAATTTCTCCGCTAATTACATCAATTACTATTCCAAAACCACTATCAGCATTATAAAGATCAATACCTTTTTTTATTTCATCTTCCAAATGAAACTGAACGGTAATATCAATACTTAAATTAATATCCTTTTGAAGTAATTTAGATTTTGGTATAGTTTTTTCAATTCCAGATAAGCCAACCAAATCTCTTCCTGAATAACCAATTACATGAGAAGCTAATTCTTTATTTGTATATATTCTTCTCCAAACTGGGTGGAATTCAACCTCAGCAACTCCGGAATTTAATATATCATAATGCTCAACATCGCTAATATCATCAGCTAACTCTACATAACTTCTCTTTTCTAATTTTTTTACTAACCTCTCTTCATCCCACAAAGGTAGTACAGCCTTAATTAATCTTGCTGTTTCAATTGGATTAACAGGGTTTCTTATGGATGCTCTTTTTGTTCTAACGCTTGTTACCAATAGCTTATTATTTCGGTCAAAAATTTCTGGGACAGGGCTTTTAACCGTTTTGGATACAATACTTCTAGGAATACCCCTGATATCCCCGGGGAATAGCGCCAAAGAAGTGCTCTTTAAAATGAAAAGGGAGAAAATAAAAATAAAAGAGAATTTAGCTAAATGAATTCTTTCTTTGCTAATGTGAGGAGAATTTCTACTTACATAGCTTTCTTGATGACTATTTTTTTCTGATTTAAAGAATACTCCCAAGTCGTCCCCTGCAATAATTTTTGTTTTCTTGAGTTTATTTTTAAAAATTTTTCCCATTTATCTTATTTCTTCTAATTTTATAAATTTTATATTTTTTCCTTTTGCAGGCGAAAGCTTTAAAGTCGATCGATGTTTATCTGATAAAATCTTAAGCCTTGCTGGACTAGTTCTAACAACCCAATCAGTCTTCAAAAGATTTTCTTTATTTTCCTCATGCTGAATAACAGCATTTATATTATTAAGTTTTCTAGTTTGATTTTTTATTTCATGACTAATTATTTGATTAGAAACTATCAGGCTAATAAAAGTTAAAAGCAGGCTATAAACAAATACCTTAAACATCTACCCCACCATACTTCCGATAATTATGATCTGATTTATTGCTAGTTAGCTCTGTTTTATATGCATATCTCAAGCGAGCTGATCGAGCTCTTGGGTTATTTTTTATCTCGACATCACCTGGCTTAGTAGCTCTTCTATTTTTATAAAAAAATGGATGGGATAATTCTCCGTTCTTGTATTTTTTTTCTGAAGTAGAGTTGTATCTTAAGAAGTTTTTAACAATTCTATCCTCTAAAGAGTGAAACGCAATTACGATCAACTTACCGCCTTCATGTAAGAGTTTTTCTGAGGCAATTAAAACCCTATATAATTCTTTTAATTCGTCATTTAAAAATATTCTTAACCCTTGAAAGGTTTTTGTTGCAGGATGAATTTTTGAATACTTACCTCCAACAGATTTTTTGATAATGTCAGATAATTCAAAAGTAGTTTCTATTTTTTTGATTTTCCTTCCTTCAATTATTCCATGAGCAATTCTTCTTGATTTTCTCTCTTCTCCATAACGAAAAATAATATTTGCTAGATCTTTCTCTTGGTATTTATTAACTATTTCAAATGCAGTTTGACCATCGGCTCCCATCCTCATATCGAGCGGAGCATCAAATCTAAATGAAAAACCTCTTTCAGCATTATCAAGCTGCATTGAGGAAACGCCTAGATCTAAAAATATTGCATTTACTTTTTCTATTCCAAGGTTTGCAATATGATTTTCTATATCGCCAAATTTCCCTTCCACAAGAGAGAGTCTACTGGCATATGACTTGTACTCATCATCGTTCAATGATAGTGCCGATGGATCTCTATCAATTCCTATAACATTACAGTTAGATGTTTTTAAAATTTCACGAGTATGACCTCCTGCACCAAGCGTACAATCTACATAAATTTCATTTTCAGAAGGTTTTAAAATATCAATAACCTCGTCTAGCATAATTGATTTATGAAGAGGGTTTTGTTCTTTCATCAGTCATCAACCTTTTTGTTTTCTTTGCCTACAGGGGAAGGTCCAATTAAATTTCTATTCTCCAACGCTTTAATTTTTGCTTCTCTTTTAAATTCATTAAAGTCATCAGGATTCCACATTTGAAATTTTCTACCTTGACCAACAAAAATAACTTTCTCACTTAAATTTGCGTGCTCAATAAGAATTTCAGGTAAAGAAATCCTCCCATCTTGGTCATAAGAAAGACTGTAAGTGTCTGCAAATAACGCAGTAGATAAAGCATCTGTCTCTTCTGCAAATAACTGCATTTTCTCAACACTCAATGATATTTGATCAATTAAATCTTGCCCCCCACCATCAACTGCCTTTGATGTAAATGAAGGAAAAAGATAAACACCTGGATAACCTTGGAATTCTAAAGCAGATCTAAAAGGGGCGGGAATAGAAATTCTTCCCTTAGAATCTATTTTATTAATTGCGCTGGACATAAAAATTTTCAAAGTAAAATCCCTTTATTCAATCTAAGCAAAGCGATACCCAAATCTTATTAACTAAGACCTATATGAATTATCATGGGATATTATGGGAGTCAATGGGAAAAATAATTAAAAAGTTAATAATATCTTATAACGCATTGAAAAAATTATATATAATTTTAAGAAATTGTCAGATGGTCTATAAGCCGGGTTCTGTCCTTGTTAAAGGTGATGACCATTCATCTGGAATATACGTTACCGCATATCTCTAGCAACCTACCCGAATAACTAGAACGAGAAATTCCTGGTATAACCAGCGTTATTCCTATTTGGTCTTGCTCCCGGTGGGGTTTACCCTGCCATACATGTTACCATATACGCGGTGCGCTCTTACCGCACCTTTTCACCCTTACCATAAAGGCGGTTTATTTTCTGTGGCACTTTCCCTAAGGTCACCCTCGCCGGGAGTTACCCGGCACCGTGTCTCATGGAGCCCGGACTTTCCTCTCTTAAAAAGCGATCATCCAACCATCTGACATTTTTTTTCTATTTAAAAAAGTATTACAGGTCAAGAACTTAAGAATTTTTTATGCTTTTGCACTAGGTCTATCTGATAGCATTTGATAGTAAGTTTTAAGATTATGACAATTATCTGGAATATTAATTTTTGGCCATTTAGCAAATTCAAAGCAAGTTAGGGCTGTAACATCAGCCAAGGTATATCTATTGAGACAAATGAAATTTTTTCCCTCTAGTTGTTTATCCAACCAATTATAAAAACTTAGTATACGAGGCTTATTTGCTTCAGACCATTCAGTTACTTGATTTTCAAGATGCGCCATAGCCGGATGGCCGTGCCTAAACACCGCTGCAATTGGCATCATCAAAAGAAGCTCCAAACGTCTTTGCCACATTTCAATTTGTGCAATTTCTTTTGGATCTAACCCCATCAAGTTTGGTTCGGGATGAAGGGCTTCAAGATATCTGCAGATAGCAATAGACTCTGTAATAAAACTTCCGTCATCTAGCTCCAAAGCAGGGACCTGAGAAAGTGGGCTTATTTTTTTATACTCATCAGTTTTATGTTCACTCTTCATTATATCAATAGATTTCATTGGCATATCTATACCTTTTTCAGAAAGATATATCCTTACACGACGAGCATTTGGAGCGCCTCCCCCATCAAAAAAAAGCATAATTTCACCTTTTGAAAAAACTTATTAATAAACTTGATGACATTGTATCTTTAATTGTTAATTTAACCATTAAATATTTAATAATAAATAGTAAAGGTACGGAGAACAAAATGACTATTGATTTCAAAGATAAAGTAGCAATTGTAACAGGTGCAGGAGGCGGTCTTGGAAAATGTCATGCATTAGAGCTAGCCAAAAGAGGTGCAAAACTTATTATTAATGATCTTGGTGGATCAGTGGATGGTTCAGGTGGGTCGTCAGAATCCGCAAATCAAGTCGTCAAAGAAATTAAAGAGTTAGGCGGGGAGGCTATACCAAACGGCTCTTCCGTTACAGATGATAAAGGCGTTAAATTAATGGTTGATCAAGCAATTGATGAGTATGGTCGTATTGATATTTTAATTAATAATGCCGGTATACTAATTGACAAATCTTTTTCAAAAATGGGAATTGATGATTTTAAAAAAGTTCTAGAAGTTCATCTAATTGGATCAGTCAAACCCACAAAGGCAGTCTGGGAAATTATGAAAGAACAAAATTATGGAAGAATACTTGTTACATCGTCCTCATCTGGTCTTTATGGCAACTTTGGTCAAACAAATTATGGCTCAGCTAAATTAGGTTTAGTAGGGTTTATGAATACACTCAAACTTGAAGGACAAAAATATAATGTGCATTGTAACGCATTGACTCCAGTTGCTTATACAAGAATGACTTCAAATTTAATGCCCCCAGAAGCCGAACAACTATTAACACCAGAAAGTGTAACACCGGCAGCTATATATTTAGTTTCTGAAAATGCACCGAACGGAACCATTCTTTGCGCGGGAGCGGGAGTATATTCAGTATCAAAAATTATGGAATCCGATGGATTAAGTCTAGGACTAGACGCAAAAGCTGAGGATATTCTTGAAAATTGGGATAAAATTTCTGATTTTTCTAAAGCAAAGGCATTTAATTCAGGTGGTGAACAAACAGGCAAAGTTTTTGAAAAAGCCATGGAGACAATTAATAAGTAATTGTAAGTCTTATGAAGGAAAATAAATTCAAAATTCAAAATTATTTAGAATCTCCAAAAATTTCTGAATTTGGATTTAGAGAGTATGATGCTAGATGGCTTTATCCAGACCAAATAAATTTAAGTGGTATAAAAAAAATTGGTTCTAGTTTAGGCGTCTTAATGTCTGACGAAAAAATTCCTCCAAAGATAATTGTAGGTCATGATTATAGGTCTTATTCAGAAGAGGTAAAAGAAGCACTTATCTCAGGATTATTACTATCTGGTGTAGATGTATACGATATTGGCCTCACTGTATCGCCTGGCGCATATTTTTCTCAGTTTTATCTAGGGTGCAAGTCTGTGGCTATGGTTACCGCAAGTCATAATAAAAATGGATGGACTGGTTTTAAGATGGGCATCGATAGACCGCTGACGTTTGGGCCAGATCTTATGAAAAAACTAAAAGAAATAAGTTTAGATAAAGAAGTATTAGAAAAAACTGAAGGAAAATATAAGCATATTAATGGAATTAATGAAGAATACATAAGAGATCTAACAAAGAATGTAAAAATTAAAAGAAAAATTAAAGTAGTTGTTGCGTGTGGAAATGGAACTTCTGGTATTTTTGCTCCGGAGGTCTTAGAGAAAATAGGAGTTGAAGTTATCAAACTTCATTGCGACTTAGATTATAATTTCCCATTTTATAATCCAAACCCCGAAGATCTAGTTATGCTAAAGGATCTTAGCAAAGAGGTTACTAGAAATAATGCAGATATTGGTTTTGCATTTGATGGTGATGGAGACAGGTGCGGTTATGTTGATAATAATGGGATAGAAATTTATTCAGATATAATGGGAGTTTTACTTGCAAGAAGCTTATCAAGCTCATACAAAAATTCAAAGTTTGTTGTTGATGTAAAATCAACTGGATTATATAGCTCAGATAAAGAATTAAAATCTAATAATGCTTCTGTAAAATTTTGGAAAACAGGACATAGCTATATTAAACAAAAAACTTTAGAATTAAATGCTCTGGCAGGATTTGAGAGGTCTGGTCATTACTTTTTTAATAGCCCTATTGGCAGAGGTTATGATGATGCTTGTCTATCTGCTATTGAAGTATGTAAACTTTTAGATAAAAATGTTGATAAAAGTATTTCTGATTTAAAAATGGAGCTGCCCAAAACATATAATTCACCCACTATGTCACCAGAATGTCCAGACGACAAAAAATATAAGATAGTAGAAGATATTACAAAGATTATTGAAAAGAAATCTAAAAATAATACAATTATTGGCGGCCAAAAGATTGCTTTTATTCTCAAGGTCAACGGAGTAAGGTTTACGTTAGAAGACGGAAGCTGGGGTTTAGTAAGGGCCTCATCAAATACTCCAAATCTTGTTGTTGTATGTGAGAGTCAAACATCTGAAGATATTTTAAAAAAAATATTTCAATTTATAGATAAAATTTTAAAAGAATTTAAAGATATTGGAGCCTACGACCAATCTATCTAAAATATTTCTAAAAACATCCTTATGGATGTAAATAATAAAAAGATTGCAAAAATATTTGATAGTACTTTTTTATTTAAACTATGGGCTGATCTAGCACCTATTGGGGCTGCGAAAGTTGAGATAGGGGCAATTAAAATTAAACCAATCAAATTAACATATCCCAAAGATCCGGGAGGAAGACCTTCAACTCTTAACCCTGTAACTATAAAGAATAATGTTCCAGGAATAGCTAAATAAAAACCAAGGCCTGCAGCGGTTCCGACAGCCTTATGAATTGAATTTCCGTATAACGTCATAAGACTTACATTAAAAGTCCCACCTCCAATTCCAAGCATTGCTGACAATGTCCCGACTGACAAAGGTATAGCCTGACCTAAAATACCTTTTGGAATAGAATCTCCTAATTTAAAATTTTCTTTACTAATAAATAGGTTGATAGAGACCAGAAAGGCAATTACCGCAAAAATTAATGTTAGCCAAAATCCAGAAATCATACCTGCAATATTAGCACCAATTATAGAGCCAATTACTGTGGGCAATAACCAAAGTTTTAGCGTAGCCGCATCTACTCCATCGTTTGCCTTATGAGATTGATAAGACCTCCAGCCTGTTGGAATTATAACGGCCAATGAAGTAGCAACAGAAATATGCATAACAATGTCTTGAGAAACGCCAACTAATGATAGGAAGTAATAAAGGACTGGAACTATAACTATTCCACCTCCAACCCCCAAAAGGCCGGCCATATATCCAGAAATAAAACCCGATAAGGAAATAATTAAAGCAAAAGGTAGCAAAGAGAGTATCTCATCACCCATTAAGCTGCCTCATTTTGAGCTTCCACCACTAAATTTATAGCTTCAGATAGAACCCTAGGGTCTTCTCTTCTTCTCGGAGCTTCATGGCTTAGATAGCTTCTCCATATTTTTGCACCACGACAACCATGAAAAAGACCTAACATATTATTTGTAGTTATATTTATGGGAACACCTTTTTTAACACAGACCTCAAGATAATGAACCATCTCTTCCGCAATCTTAAATCTTGAAGGCATTATTTTATTATCCCCATAAAATATCTTATCAACATCAATAATAGAGTAAGGATTTTCCATAACCGCCCTACCAATCATAACTCCGTCCAGTTCAATACCTTTTGATGCGGATATTTCGTTTTTAGCGATGTAGGGAGTCATAAGGCCGCCATTTAAAATTATATTCAACTCTGGCCATCTTCTTTTTATCATTCGAACCATGTCGTAGTCTAGCGGGGGAATCTCTCTATTTTGTTTAGGGTCTAAACCTTCAAGCATTGCTTTACGGGCATGTATAATAAAGGTTGAAACGCCTGATTTAGCTAATGTCTCAATAAACTCAGGCAACATCTCGCCTGGATTATAGTCATCTATGCCAATTCTACATTTAATTGTTACCGGTATCTTGACCTTTTCTTTAATTCGTTCGACACACTCTGCAACAAGTCCTGGGTCAGCCATAAGGCAAGCTCCAAAATTACCAGCTTGAACTCTTTTTGATGGGCACCCAATATTTAAGTTAATCTCATCGTAGCCATACTGCTCGCCAATAACTGCTGCATTTGCTAATAAAACAGGCTCTGATCCAGCAAGTTGAAGCGCAACAGGATGTTCTACCTCATCAAAACCTAATAAGAAATCTTTGTCGCCATGGGTAATAGCATCCGCAACAATCATTTCAGTATAAAGTCTTGAATGTTGAGAAAATTTTCTAAAGAAAAAACGACAATGTCTATTTGTTACATCAATCATTGGTGCAACACAAAATCTATGTGACATAAAGGTAATCCTTTCAGCTTCTTATATTATTTTTTCTTTTAAAAAATCAAATTAAAAAAAATATTTTTATTAAACGCAGTATATATTGTATTTCTTGTATAAATAATACTAATTCATACTATTAATTAAGAAAAATAAAATATCTGTAATATAAAATTTATATAAATTAATTAATGTGCCGATATATTTTTAAAAAAATGTCTGTATAAATTCAGGGGATCCCAATGAAATACACCAAGCAATTAATCAAGCTGTCTCTTTTAGTATCTTTTGCCTTCTTAGCATTTACAATAAATTCTTCGAATGTTTTAGCTGAACAAACAACTGGAGTCATTCGAGGCTCTGTCGTTGATGATTCGGGCAACCCTGTTTCAGGTGCATCTGTTCAGATAGTTCATGTTCCATCTGGAAGTAAATCTTCTACCTCATCAGGTAATACAGGTGCTTTTTATTCACGTGGGCTTAGATTAGGAGGACCATTTAAAGTTGTAGTTACAAAGTCAGGTGACTCTTCCTCCCAGGTAAATATTTATACCACTCTTGGTAGCGAATCTAATGTTTATTTTAAGCTTGGTGGTAGCGAGGTAGATGAAATTGTTGTTACCGCTAAATCAATCGACTTTAATAGCCTAGGTGTCGGTCCAGGATCTACATTTACTGCTGAAGATATTTCTAAATTTGCATCAATTGATCGAGATATAAAAGATATCGCTAAGCTAGATCCTTTTGTGACTGTTAGCACTGATGGTGATTTATCATTTGCCGGAGGAATGCCAAGGCTTGTTGGTTTTATTATCGATGGAATTAGTGCTGGTGATTCCTATGGACTTGGAGACAATAAAACATATCCAACAAATAGAATGCCGATATCTA
>JAOLDG010000005.1 GCA_028339975.1 Hyphomicrobiales bacterium
TGATAAGTTCGGGTTGGCTTTTTCTGGTCAACAAGCAAATCAAATTCATAGGGAAAATCATGATTTCCCTATTGATGGTGTAATTACAGAAAAGGCGGTAATTATTTTTAAGGGGAAAAAGATTTGAGAATATTATTTTTAGGAGATGTTGTTGGAAGGTCAGCAAGAGAGACGGTTGTAAGGGAAATACCGGAAATTCGTAGAAATTTTTCATTAGATTTTGTTATTGTTAATGGTGAAAATGCAGCGGGAGGCTTTGGTATTACCGAAAAAATTTGTGAAGATTTCTTTTCCTCTGGTGTTGATTGTATAACTACTGGAAATCACGTTTGGGATCAGAAAGAGTTGTTTGACTACATTAAGAATGAGGATAGATTGTTAAGGCCAGTTAACTATCCCAATGAAACACCTGGGAAAGGTTCTCATATTTTTCCAAACCAGCTTGGAAGAGTTTTGGTTGTAAATGTTATGGGTAGGTTATTTATGGAGTCTTTAGATGATCCTTTTACAGCAATTGAAAAGGTGTTAGAGGAGAATCCATTAGGCGAAACTTGTGAAGCAATTATTATTGATATTCATGCTGAAACGACTTCAGAAAAAACTGCAATGGGACATTTTTGTGATGGAAGGGCTAGTCTAGTGGTTGGAACTCATACTCATATACCCACTGCAGATTTTCAAATTTTACCTTATGGAACTGCATATCAAACAGATGCAGGGATGTGTGGTGATTATGACTCAGTTATTGGCATGGAAAAAACTGAGCCTATAAGAAGATTTGTAGAGAAAACTCCTGGTGGGAGGTTTAATCCGGCTCAGGGAAGCCCAACACTTTGTGGAGTTATAGTTGAAACATCTCCTGACGGCCTTAGTGAATCAATTGAGCCATTTAGATTGGGCGGAATTTTATCACAAACACAAAAGTAAAATTAGTTATATTGTGATGATATTGTATAATAAAATTATAGAGAAAAGTTGATTCGAAAATGGCAGGGCATTCAAAGTTTAAAAATATCCAATTTAGAAAAGGCGCTCAAGATAAAAAAAGGGCAAAACTTTTTGCAAAAATTTCTAAGGAAATTACAGTTGCAGCTAAATTAGGCTTACCTGACCCATCCGCAAACCCCAGGCTTAGATCTGCAATTGCCCTTGGCAGAGCTCAAAATATGCCGAAGGATAATATTGAAAGAGCAGTTAAAAAAAGTTTTGATGAGAATGCCGAAAATTATGAAGAAGTAAGGTACGAAGGTTTTGGCACTGAAGGAATAGGTATTATTGTTGAATCTCTAACGGACAATAGAAATAGAACAGCTGGTGACATAAGATCAATATTTTCAAAACACGGCGGAAATCTTGGTGAGACTGGGTCAGTTAGTTTTATGTTTAACCATCTAGGTATTATTAAATTTTCAAGTGAAGCCGGTAGTTTCGAAGAAATTTTTGAAATCGCAACTGATGCCGGAGCATTGGACTGTGATATTATGGAGGATAGTTTTGAAGTTTCCTGTTCAACTGGTGACCTTCATCAAGTTGCTGAAATAATTGAAAAAAATATTAAAACTCCTATTACAGCACAGTTATCATGGAAGCCTTCAAATCAAATTCCTATAAATAAAGAAAAGGGTTTAAAAGTACTTGGAATGATAGATGTTTTAGATGATCATGATGATGTTCAAGAAGTTTTTGCTAATTTTGATTTACCCGAGGAAATTTTCGATGAGATATCTTAAGGTTACTTTTTAAAATGCCATCACCTCAAAAAGTTAAAGGCAAGTCTTTCGAAAATGCTAAAGCAAAATTTCTAACAGAAGTTTTTGGCGAGAAGTTTATAAGGGTTCCAACTTCAGGAGCTTTTTTAGGCGGACAAAATTATGATAGAAGGCACTCCATGACGCAAGGCCAGGTTATGGCTTTTAAAGGAGACATTATTCCTCCTGATGATTGGAAATATTTTAATTGTGAATGTAAGTTTTATAAAGATTTTAAATTTCACTTACTATTAAACGAGTCAAAAGTTCTCGATGGCTGGATTGATGAGACATTAGCTACAGCCAACGAAGATGATTTAAATATTATTTTTATGAAATTTAATAATATTGGTGAATATGTTGCCTATGAAAAAAGCGAAAAGTTTCGTGTTAAAAATTTTATAACATACTCAAGAGGGTGGAATTTTACTTCACATGAAAGCTTCTGGAGTGAATATAATATTAATAAAATTAAAGATAGATCTAGAGGGATTAATATTTAGATAATATTTCTTTAAATATAATCGGCAATCTCAATGGAATACAAGAAAGAAAAAAATAAAAAATTTGCTGAGATTAAAATTATTGAAGAATATTTTGATAAAGAATCTATAGCATTAGCAGTTTCTGGCGGACCTGATTCTACTGCTTTGATGTTTATTGTTTCAAAGTCAAAAAAAATTAAAAAAGATAATGTAACAGTTTTAGTTGTTGATCATGGCCTGAGAAAGAATTCATCGGATGAAGCTAATTTGGTAAAGCGCAATGCAATTAAAATTGGTTTTAAATGTAAGATATTAAAATGGGATGGTGCAAAACCCTCCAGCGGGATTCAGGAGGCTGCAAGAAAAGCAAGGTATAATTTAATGCTTTCTTGGTGTGAAAAAAATAATATTAAGAAACTTTTTCTTGCCCATCACCTAGACGATCAAGTTGAAACTTTTTTAATGAGGCTTTCCAAAGGTTCAGGAGTTGATGGATTAACATCAATGAGTAAGAATACGATTATTTCAAACTTAAACTTAATTAGGCCTTTTTTAGAAATTTCAAAAAATAGATTAATTGAAATTGCAAATTCGTCACGATTGGAATGGGTCTCTGATCCGAGTAACTTAAATTTATCCTATCAAAGATCTAGAATGAGAAAATTAATGCCTTCTCTATCCAAAGAAGGGATTGATTCTCACCATATCAGTCTTGTTATTAAAAGAATGGATTCGGTAAAACAGGCTTTAAAAGATATCGTTGATATTGATATATCTAAATTTGTAAAGAATATGAATGATATCTCATATTCATTGTCCTATGAGGCAATTAATAAATTAAGTCCTGAAATTTTGTTAAGAATATTAGAACGAATTATTATGGTAGCATCTGGGTCTGTTTATCCTGCGAAACGAACAAAAGTAGAGGGTATACTCTCCTGGTTATCTTCAGAGAATACTATAAGAGCTAAAACTTTGGGCGGTGTGGTCATAAGGAAAAGAAAAGATTATGTAATTTTTTATAGAGAGCTTAAAGGTTGTCAAACCTCAGAAATTGTTTATCCACTCACAAGTCGTTATTTAACATGGGATAATCGATTTTATATTAAATTAAATAAATCAAAAAAATTAGAAGTACGTTGTTTGGGTGATGAAGGTGTGAGTATAATGAAATCAAAAAAAATTCTTAAAAAACAAGGATTAAGTAATATTCCATTATCCGCCTGGAAGAGCGCACCAAGCTTATGGTCAAAAAAAAGACTTATTTCAGTGCCAAGTTTAGGTTATTGTGTCGCTGATGATTTTAAAATTTATTTAAAATCTGTTCGACAACCCTAGTAATTTAAAAAAAAGTAATTATTTAATAATTATATATAAATCAAAGGTAAAAAAATTGAATAATGGAAATTTAAGAAATTTAATTGTTTGGGTCATATTGGCTTTTTCTTTATTGGGACTTTACAATCTTATAGACAATCCGATGGCCGTTAATAGTCAATCTGAGATTACTTTTTCTCAGCTTTTAGCAGAAGTTGACTCTGGAAATGTTGTGGATGTTGAAATTTCCGGTGACAATATTTCAGGTCATTATTCAGACGGAAGGGCTTTTAAAACATTTGCTCCATCTGATCCTTCGCTTATTGAAAGACTCTACAATCGCGGTGTCTCAATTTCAGCCAAACCATCCAACGAAGGGGGATCAGTTCTTTTAAATATTTTAATTTCTTGGTTCCCAATGCTATTGCTTATCGCTGTTTGGATATTTTTCATGCGCCAGATGCAAGGTGGTGGGGGAAAAGCCATGGGTTTTGGAAAGTCTAAGGCAAAACTTCTTACAGAAAAAAATGGTAAAGTTACGTTTGATGATGTAGCCGGAGTTGATGAAGCCAAAGATGATTTACAAGAAATTGTTGATTTTCTTAAAGATCCCTCAAAATTTAATAGATTAGGTGGGCGTATTCCTAAAGGAGCTTTACTTATAGGCCCTCCAGGGACAGGAAAGACCCTTCTTGCTAGAGCTATTGCTGGAGAAGCAAATGTTCCTTTTTTTACTATTTCTGGATCAGACTTTGTTGAAATGTTTGTCGGAGTGGGAGCAAGCCGAGTAAGGGATATGTTCGAACAAGCAAAGAAAAACTCTCCGTGTATTATCTTTATTGATGAGATTGATGCAGTTGGAAGATCCAGAGGTGCAGGTTTAGGAGGCGGTAATGATGAGAGGGAGCAAACCTTAAATCAACTATTGGTTGAAATGGATGGTTTTGAAACAAATGAGGGTGTTATTCTCATTGCAGCTACAAATAGACCAGATGTTCTTGATCCAGCCTTATTGAGGCCAGGACGATTTGATAGACAAGTAGTGGTTCCTAATCCAGATATTATTGGTAGAGAAAAGATTTTAAAAGTACATATTAGAAAAGTTCCAATTTCTTCTAACGTTGATATTAGAGCAATTGCCAGAGGTACACCAGGATTTTCAGGAGCTGATTTAGCAAATATTGTTAATGAAGCTGCATTGCTTGCGGCAAGAAGAGGTCTGAAATCAGTTTCAAATGCAGAGTTTGAGGATTCTAGGGATAAGGTAATGATGGGACCAGAAAGAAGGTCTATGGTAATGACAGATGAGGAAAGAAAACTAACAGCATATCACGAAGCTGGTCATGCATTGGTCTCATTGAATTACTCTTCGTCCGATCCAATTCACAAAGCAACTATTATACCTAGAGGGCGAGCTCTTGGGATGGTTATGCGATTACCTGAGAGAGATCAAATATCTATAACAAGAGAAAAAATGTTTGCTAATTTAGCAGTTGCTATGGGGGGAAGAATTGCCGAGGAAGAGATTTTTGGTTACGAAAAGGTAACTTCTGGCGCTTCTTCAGATATCAAGCAAGCAACACAATTAGCTAGGGCAATGGTAATGCAATATGGCATGTCTGATAAACTGGGATTTTTATCTTATGGTGATAACGAGGAAGAAGTCTTCCTTGGAAGATCAGTTGCAAGAACTCAGAGTATGTCTGAAGAAACCCAAAAACAAGTTGATGCTGAAGTAAAAGTTATTGTTGATAAATCATATGTAAACGCTGAAAAAATTATTAAGGAAAAAAGAAAAGATTTAGATATTATTGCAAATGGCCTTCTTGATTACGAAACACTGACCGGTAATGAAATTATAAATCTTTTAAAAGGGATTGATCCAATCAGAGAAAACCCTTCTGATGATGATTCAGATTCCACCACTTTGTCAGGATCCGTTCCTAAAACAGGAAATAAAAGCACTCTTAAAACAGAGCCTGGTCTCCAAGGTACTTAATTTTAGCCTAATTAAGGGGGAAATGGGTGATAAAAAAATTCTTTGGTACTGATGGTATAAGAGGTACGGTAAATGAATCTTATTTAACCGCTGAAACTGCCCTAAAATTGGGGATAGCTGCAGGAAAGCTATTTACTCGTGGCCCACATATTCATAGAGTTGTTATCGGAAAAGATACTAGGGTTTCTGGTTACATGCTTGAAACAGCCTTAACATCAGGTTTTACTTCTGTAGGAATGGATGTTCTTTTATTTGGTCCATTACCAACACCTGCAGTTGCTTTCCTTACACAGGCGCTAAGGGCTGATCTTGGTGTAATGATAACTGCTTCTCACAATACATATGAGGATAATGGTTTTAAATTATTTGGTCCTGATGGTTATAAACTTTCAGATGAAAGCGAGATTGAAATTGAAAAACTAATTCTTTCGAATAATCTTTTGGAATTTCCAAAGTCTAAATATATTGGTAAAGCAAAAAGAATAGACGATGCCCAAGCGCGATATATTGAATATGCTAAACGATCTTTTCCAAAAGATATGAAGCTTGAGAATATTAAAATTGTTTTAGATTGTGCTAATGGCGCATCATATAAGGTTGCACCAGAAACTTTATGGGAGCTAGGGGCTAATGTTGTTGTGATTGGAAATCAACCAAATGGAAAAAATATTAATTTAAATTGCGGTTCTACAAATACAGATATTTTAAAGAAACGAGTTTTATCTGAAAATGCTGATATCGGAATTGCCCTAGATGGTGATGCTGATAGAATAGTTATTATCGATGAAAAAGGTAACGAAGTTGATGGGAATTTATTATTTGCCTTGATAATAAAAAATTTAAAAGAAAATGAGTTACTTGAAAATAAAATAGTTGTTTCGACAATTATGGCAAATATGGCTCTTGAAAAGTACTTATCTGAAATTGAATTAGAGTTAATTAGAACAAATGTTGGCGATCGATACCTAGTTGAGGGAATGAGAAAAAATAATTCTAATATTGGTGGTGAGCCATCAGGACACATTGTTATGAGTAATTTTGGTAAAACAGGAGATGGTCTTATTGCTTCACTTCAGATTTTATCTATTATGTGCCTAGATCATAGACCAATAAGTGAGATAGTTAATTTATTTAAGTTATATCCTCAAAAAAATATTACCATTCCTTTAAAAGGTAAAGATCCTTTGTCTAATGAAGGTATTCAAAAGGTTATTAAGAAGCAAACTGATATCCTTGGAGAATCAGGAAGAATTGTAGTTAGGAAAAGTGGTACTGAACCTATTATAAGAATTATGGTGGAAAGTTTAGACGATAAATTATCTCTTAATATTGCTAACGAAATAAGCTCTTCAATCGAACATTTAATTAAAAAGAAAGACTAAGATAGTAAATTTAAAAGTTTTAGTTTGACTAAAACTTTATTAAATTATATCTCCTTATGTGGGTTACCCCTCCCCAACGGGGGGCAACTATCTGGAAGGATAGATTAAAAATGAATGATATAAAACCAAACAATAAACCAGTATGTATTAATTTTTCATCTGGACCATGCACAAAGAGACCAGGTTGGAGTGTTAATTCACTTGATGGAGCTCTTTTAGGCCGTAGCCATCGTAGTAAGCTAGGTAAAGAAAAACTTCAAAAATCTATTGATCAAACTATTGAGATACTAAAAATTCCTGAGGGCTATAAAGTAGGTATTGTTGCTGGTTCTGACACAGGGGCTATTGAAATGGCTATGTGGAATCTTCTTGGTTCAAAACCTGTGGAAATTTTAGCATGGGAAGTCTTTGGTAATGATTGGAAAAAAGATATTCTTGAGCAATTAAAAATAAATGACTCAAATACGCATGTAGCTGATTTTGGTGATATACCAGATCTTTCAAAAATAAATTTTGATAATGATGTTATTTTTACATGGAATGGAACAACTTCAGGTGTAAAGGTTCCTAATGCTGATTGGATTCCTCTGGATCGAAAAGGCCTTGTTTTGTGTGATGCAACATCTGCTGTATTTGCACAAGACGTTGAATGGAAAAAATTAGATGTAGTTACCTTTAGCTGGCAAAAAGTTCTAGGGGGTGAAGCTGCTCATGGTATTATAGTTTTAAGTCCAAAAGCCATAGAGCATCTCGAGAGCTATACTCCTAAATGGCCAATACCAAAAATATTTCGATTAACTAAATCCAATAAAGTTATTGAAGGTATCTTCAAAGGTGAAACACTTAACACCCCTTCAATGTTATGCGTAGAGGATTATTTAGATGCTCTAAGTTGGGTTAAGGGGATTGGCGGGCTTAATGCTTGCTTTGGTAGGGCTAACGATAGCTTCAATTTAATAAATGACTGGGTTGATAGATCTGATGCTATTGATTTTCTTTGCCAAGAAAAAATTAACAGATCCAATACATCGGTTTGTTTAAAATTTTGTGATGATCGAGTTGTTAGTCAAAATGATGAAACCCAGAGAGCTCTTGCAAAAGAAATTGGAGTGTTGCTGGAAAAGGAAGGTGTGGCTTACGATATAGTTAATCATAGGAGCGCTCCTCCAGGTTTAAGAATATGGACAGGTGCAACTGTAGAATCAACTGACGTAAAGGCTTTGTTACCATGGATTGATTGGGCTTATAATCAAGCATTTAATAAGATTCTTAATTAAAAGGAGTTTACGATGCCAAAAGTTTTAATATCCGATAAATTAAGTCCAAAGGCTGAAAAAATTTTTTTAGATAGAGGAATTGAGGTTGATGTAATAACTGGCCTTGAAAGAGATGATTTAATTAAGATAATTAATAAATATGATGGTTTGGCAATTAGATCTTCTACAAAAGTAACTGAAAAAGTTCTTGAGTCTGCAGATAATTTGAAGGTCGTAGGAAGGGCTGGTATCGGTGTTGATAATGTTGATATACCTTTTGCAACATCAAGAGGCGTAGCCGTTATGAACACTCCTTTTGGAAACGCAATTACAACAGCAGAACATGCTATTTCAATGATTATGTCTTTAGTTAGAAATATACCTCAAGCAAATCAATCAACACATCTTGGTAGTTGGGAGAAATCTAAGTATATGGGGACTGAGATTACAGGAAAAACTCTTGGAATTATTGGATGCGGAAATATTGGGTCAATTGTTTCTGATAGGGCTTTAGGGTTAAAAATGAAGGTAATTGCCTATGATCCATTTCTTACCAAAGAAAAGGCCTTAGAAATCAAAGTTAAGAAAGTTGAATTAGATGAGTTACTAAAGTTGAGTGATATTATTACACTTCACGTCCCTCTGACAGATCAAACTTCCAACATTATTAATGATAAATCTCTTAAGGCCTGCAAGGATGGTGTCTTTATAATTAATTGTGCTAGAGGTGGTCTCATTAATGAAAAAGATTTAAAAGAAAGTTTAAATTCTGGGAAAGTTGCTGGAGCGGCTATTGATGTTTATGAAGTTGAGCCAGCTAAAGAAAGTATCTTTTTTGGAATGGAAAATGTTGTATGCACCCCTCACTTAGGTGCCTCTACTCTAGAAGCTCAAGAAAATGTGGCATTACAAGTCGCAGATCAAATGTCTGATTTTTTATTAACTGGAGCTGTTTCAAATGCTATCAATATGCCTTCCATATCTGCAAGTGAAGCACCAATTCTCAAACCTTTTGCTAAAGTCTCAGAACAACTTGGTTTATTTGCTGGACAGTTAATGCCATCAGATTTTGATGAAATAGCAATAGATTATGTTGGCAATGTTTCAGACTATAATTGTTCTCCGATAACTGCTGCTGCTGTTGCAGGTATCCTTAGTTCTACACTACCTGATATCAATATGGTTAGCGCACCATCTATTGCTCGTGATAAGGGTATTGCAATTACTGAAACAAAGAAGGATGAACACAGTGCATATGAGAGTTATATTCGAATAACCTTAACATCTAAAAAAGAAAAATTCTCAATAGGCGGAACTACTTTTTCTGATGGTAATCCAAGAATAGTTCAGATTAATGGGATTAACCTAGAAGCCGGTTTGATGCAAAATATGCTTTACGTAACGAATAAAGATGTACCAGGTTTAATAGGAAGCTTGGGCAATATACTTGGCGATGAAGAAATTAATATTGCAAGTTTTAATCTTGGAAGAACAGGGCCACTAGAGGATGCAATAGCCTTGATAGGGGTTGATAAACCTGTTAGTGAGAAAGTAATAAAAGAAGTTGAAAAACTCAAGTCTGTAGTTCAAGTTAAGTGTCTAAATTTTAAAATTATTTAATAAGGTAAAAAATTGGCTAACGTTGCTGTTATCGGATCCCAGTGGGGGGATGAAGGAAAAGGTAAAATTGTCGATTGGCTCTCAAATAGAGCTGATGTTGTAGTCAGATTTCAGGGCGGACATAATGCAGGTCATACATTAGTTATCGATGGTGTTACTTATAAATTATCCTTATTACCTTCTGGAATAGTTAGAGGTGGAAAGTTATCGATAATTGGTAATGGTGTCGTTATTGATCCCTGGGCTTTAGCAAAAGAAATTAAATATATTACCAATCTTGGAATAAAGGTTAGCCCTGAGAGCTTAAAGATAGCTGAAAATGCAACTTTAATTTTACCCCTCCATCAAAGACTTGATTCACTCAGAGAGGGGCTCAGTGGTGATGACAAAATAGGAACCACTAAAAGGGGTATTGGGCCAGCATATGAAGATAAAGTTGGAAGAAGGGCAATTCGTGTAACAGACTTAGCTAATGAAAAAAGTCTATCTCATAAAGTTAATAAACTTGTAGACCATCATAATATTATTCTTAGGGGTATGGAAGAAAAAGAACTTATTTCTGATGATGTCCTTAAGGAGCTGGTCTCTATTACCGATAAGATTTTACCTTATATGGCAAGAGTCTCATCTGTTTTATCTGAGGTAAGAAAAGCAGGAAAAAGAATTTTATTTGAGGGCGCACAAGGCGTTATGCTTGATAATGACCATGGAACATACCCTTATGTAACTTCTTCAAATACAATTTCACCTACCGCACTATCCGGAGTTGGTCAAAACTTGAAAGCCTTAAACTTTGTTTTAGGAATAACTAAAGCCTATACCACAAGAGTTGGAGAGGGCCCATTCCCTACAGAGCAAGAAAACGAGATAGGTGAGGAGCTAGGAAAAAAAGGTCATGAATTTGGAACTAATACTGGAAGAAAAAGAAGGTGTGGTTGGATAGATGCCGTAATGGTGAAGCACGCAATTGAAACCGGAGGAATAGATGGAATAGCTCTTACAAAGCTAGACGTTCTTGATGGATTTGAAACAATAAAAATATGCACTGGATATACGCTAAATGGTAAAGAAATTGATTATTTTCCTATAGCATCGGAAGATCAATTTAATGTTATTCCTATTTACGAAGATATAAAAGGGTGGAGTGACTCAACATATGGTGCAAGAACATGGAATGACTTGCCCGCCGAGGCAATAAAGTATGTCAAAAGATTAGAGGAACTTATTGGTTGTTCGGTATCTCTTTTGTCTACAAGTCCTGAAAGGGAAGATACTATTTTAGTTAAAGATCCATTTGAGGATTAAAAAACTACTTGCATGTAATTTTAAACAGATGTAACTATCTGTCTGTCCAAGGGGTGCCTTAAAGGCTGAGATGGATTTACCTATCCCTTTGAACCTGATCCGGTTAATGCCGGCGTAGGAATGGATTAAATTTCTCTAACGCCACATTATTAACTGTTTCTGCTAAATAAATTATGTAGGAGTTTTTAATGAAGTATTTTTTTCTTTTTTCTTTTTTAATTTTTAGTTGTCTTCAGTCTCAAGCAGAAGAAGACCAATCAAAAAATGATATAGGTGAGATAATTGTTACAGCTGAGTTCAACGAAATTAATCCATTTAATCTTCCCCTAAGTGTTTCAGTTTTAAGTTCTAATGATATTAATCAAAGGAATGCCAGTCATCTTGAAGATATGTTATTTATGACTCCAAATGTTAATTATTCTACAGGATCCTCAAGAGGAAAATTTTATCAAATTCGAGGTATTGGAGAAAGAAGTGAATTTTCTGAGCCAGTTAACTATTCTGTTGGTATCGTTATTGATGGTATAGACTTTACTGGCATTGCTCTTGGAGCCTCTACCTTCGACATTAAGCAGGTTGAAGTATTAAGAGGACCACAAGGAACATTATATGGTGCAAACGCTCTTGCAGGGCTGATTAATATGGTAAGTAACGATCCTACTGAAGTTTTTTATTCTGAATTGACAGGGCTAATTTCGGAATATGGCGGAAGAAATATTGGTGCAGTTATAAGTGGAACATCCGATAATAAATTTGGTTATAGAGTTGGAATAAAAAACTCTAAAAGTAATGGTTATATTGATAATATTTATTTAAATAAAGACGATACAAATAATTTAGATGAAACAATTGCAAAGGCTAAGTTTACTAAAAGTGTGGATAATACTGAATTAGTTCTTAATATATTTTATGCAGATATTGATAATGGGTATGATACTTTTAGTCTTGATAACACAAGGGAAACCTATTCTGATGAGCCGGGGTATGATAGACAAAAAACCTCCGCTTCATCTTTTAAGTTTGAGAAAAGGCTACAAAATAATAATCGTATAGAGCTTTTAATGAGTTATGCAAACTCTGATCTCGAATATGCATATGATGAAGACTGGAGTAATACAGGGATTTGCAACAATACATCATGCGATTCATCTATTTACGGTTTTGATTGGTGGTACTCTTCTTTTGATAGCTTCGAACGTGATAATAAGAATCATTCAATTGATATTAGGTACATCTCTGATTCAGAAATTTTTCCATGGGTTATAGGCGTTTATAATAGAGATCAGGATGTGAATTTAATTCGACAATATACATACCTTGAAAATAACTTTAAAAGCTCTTTTGATACAAAAAACTCAGCTATTTATGGTCAAATAGATACCAATATTAACCAAAAAGTTAAAGTCACAACTGGTCTAAGATTTGAAAAAAGAAAAGCTGACTATATAGACAATAATGGGCCAGCCCCAGAGGGATTTTTCTGTATAGCTATCTATCCTAGACCTGAAAGTTGCTTATTTAACAATCGCTATTCTAATTCTGAGAATTTTTGGGGCGGTAAAATTGCAATTCAAAACCAGATTAACAAAAAAACAATGATTTATGCATTACTATCAAGAGGCTACAAACCTGGTGGAGTTAATATTGGCGGAAAAGTTAATCAAGAAAATCTTAATTATGATTCTGAAACTATGTGGAATTATGAGGCAGGAGTAAAAACTAGTATAATGGATAATACTTTATTCATACAAGCATCAGTTTTTTACCAAGATCGGGATGATGTGCAAACTAAACAAAGTCTTATAGCTTCAATCAAAAGTGGGATTGAAGGCGGAGAATGTCCATGCTCTTTTACAGACTATATTGGGAATGCGGCATCAGGAAGTAACCAAGGCCTTGAGTTAGAAATATTATGGCTAATCACCGACAGACTTGAAATTTCTTCATCGCTAGGAATTCTTGAAACTGAGTTTAAAAATTTCCAAAGCTATTCTCATATTGAAGCTGATCCATCCAATGGATTAGCTTTTGATTTATCGGGAAGAGATCAGTCTCATGCACCAAACTACCAATTTAACTTTTTCCTTAATTATAAAATTAATGAAAATATATTTATTAATTTTAATGTTGAATCGAAGGATAAATTTTATTTCTCTGATAGACATAGTGCTCAATCAGATAGCTATACTCTTTTAAATTTTCTTATTGGTTATAAATTAGACTCTTGGGAAATAAATGTATTTGGTAAAAATTTAACAGATGAAGATTATGCAACTAGAGGTTTTGGAAGCTTCGGTAATGATCCAAGAAAATTTTTCGTTACTGAACCATACGATCAATATGCTTCACCAAGAGTTATAGGAGTTAGTGGTAAGAAGAGTTTTTAGTATATAATTTTTATGATGATATTTTTAGAAATACTGGCAGTAGTTTTTGCTCTAACTTATCTTTATTTGGCAACGAAGCAAAATATTGCATGCTGGTACGCGGCATTTATTAGTACTAGCATTTATATATTTCTGTATTGGGATGTTTCTCTTTATATGGAGTCCATATTAAATTTGTATTACTTGTCTATGGCTATTTTTGGTTGGTGGCAGTGGAATAAAAAAGGAAACGAAAATTCATCACTAATAACAATATGGTCGTCGAGGGTGCATTTACTTGTTATTACTTTGATTTTTCTTTTAACTTTTTCGTCAGGTTATTTTTTAAATACTACTGATGCAGTAAGGCCATACTTAGATTCTTTTACAACTTGGGCCTCTGTTGTTACAACATATATGGTTACTCAAAAAGTATTGTCTAATTGGCTTTATTGGATTGTGATCAATAGTGTTGGTATTTTTCTAAATTTGGATAGAGAGTTGTATCTAACATCACTATTATTAATTATTTACCAGGTAATTTCTATCGTTGGTTATTTAAAATGGCAAAAATCTTATAATGAGCAATTATCCCAATATTAGAGAAATTATAGGAAATATTTCTATTCTTGACCTAAATCTTAATAAGATCGAAATTAAAAGGTTAGTCTCAGGGAAAACAAATCAAAGTTACCTGGTTAAGGATGATTTCAAAAAATATATTATACGGTTAAATTCAGAAAAATCTAATGATTACAGCATTGATCGTTCAAGAGAATTAAAAATTTTGAAGGCAATCCAAGAAATATCTATTGGACCGAAAATTATTTATTGTGATACTGAATATAATTTTTTAATAACTGAGTTTATCGAAGGGGTGCGCTTATTACCTAATAATATATCCAACCTTGATAAGAAAAATTTGAATGATCTAATAATGAAATATCAAAAAATTGAGATTATTCTTCCTAAGTTTAATTACTTTCAGCATTTAAAAAAATACGAAAATTTTATTTCTCAGAATTTAGTTATTAATAAAAAATTATTGAAAAAATTAAACAATTTTTATCCTTATTTAAACGATTTTCAAAATCAAGGATGGGAACCTGTTTTGTGTCATCATGATTTAATATCATCAAATATAATTAAATCTAATAATGGATTAAGGATTATTGATTGGGAGTATTCGGCCTATGGACATTCTAATTTCGATAGATGTTACTCCGATTTTTGGGAAATTAAAGATAGTTTTTTTGAAGAATTTTTTAAAATACTTGATGAGATGTGGGTTATGATAAATAAAATTTAAATATCTATAATCTTTCGTTCACTCATTTCTTTTTCAAGGGCCTCTTTTACCTTCTCTAATGCCCTTACCTCTATTTGCCTCACTCTTTCTCGACTAATATCGTATTTTGCACTTAATTCCTCAAGCGTTGTTGGTTTATCGCTAAGCTTTCTGGTTTGTATAATATCTAGTTCTCTTTCATTTAGGACAAGAAGGGATTCATTTATCAGTTTTTTTCTAAGGTCATCCTCCTCCTTTTCTGAATAGCTTTCCTCTTGGCTTGGTTCATCTGATTCAAGCCAATCTTGCCATTCACCTGTTTGTTCTCCATCAGAATTTATTGGAGCATTCAATGACGGATCGCCTCCAGAAAGTCTTCTATTCATATTAATCACTTCTTTTTCAGGAACATTTAGCTGGGTAGAAATTTTTTCTAAATTTTCTGGCTTTAAATCGCCTTCTTCATAAGCTTGGATTCGATTTTTTGCACTTCTAAGGTTAAAAAATAACTTTTTTTGAACTGCTGTTGTTCCTATTTTTACTAAAGACCAGGATCTAAGTATGTATTCTTGCATTGCTGCCTTTATCCACCACATTGCATAAGTAGTAAGTCTAAAACCTTTTTCAGGATCAAACTTTTGCGCTGCTTGCATTAAGCCAATATTACCTTCTGAGATAATATCCGTTATTGGTAGTCCATAACCTCTATAACCCATTGCAATTTTTGCTACTAATCTAAGGTGACTAGTCACTAACTGATGAGCAGCATTAGTATCTTTATGAACCTGCCATCGATTCGCTAATGTATATTCCTCCTCGGCGCTAAGCATTGGGAATTTCTTTATCTCTTCAAGATAGTTTTTTAATCCAATATCGCCTGATAAAACAGGAAGATTCATAATAGTTCCTCAATCGATCTATAGTTAATATATGGTTACATTTTTCTGTATGTAAAGAGGGAGATCTTATATTAAATTAATAATTTTTAACATTTCTTCTGTTGGCTCGGATTTAAACTCTAGCGTTTCTTTCGTTAAAGGGTGTTCGAAACCCAAGAGATTAGCATGGAGAGCTTGTTTGTTATCAAGCTTTTCTACTAATATTTTCATTTCTTCATTTAGCATGCTTATTTTGGTCTTATAACTTTGTCCGTAAAGAGGATCACTTATTACTGGATGAGAAATATGGTCTAAATGAACGCGTATTTGATGAGTTCTTCCTGTCTCTAACTTACATTCAATTAAAGAGATATCATTCAAGGTATTCTTTTTTAGAGTTTTCCAATGGGTTATAGCTATTTTTCTTCCAGGTTTTTCATCTTTATAGATCGCTATTTTTTTTCTATTTTTAGATGATCTTCCGAGATATGTTGTTATTGATCCGGAAGAAAATTTTGGTATACCCCATACAATAGCTTGATAGGATCTAATTAATTTTCCATCTCTGCCATGATTTTTAAATTGTTCTGACAAACCATTATGTGACTTATCATTCTTAGCTACAACAATTAATCCACTTGTATCCTTATCTAATCGATGGACGATGCCTGGTCTTTTCTCTCCACCAATACCAGATAAACTCGACCCACAATGGTTAATGAGAGCATTAACAAGAGTTTTACTGTGATTTCCTGGGGCTGGGTGAACAACTATACCTTTAGGCTTATCAATTACTATTAAATCCTTATCCTCAAATATAATATTTAAGTCAATTTTTTCACCTTTAGGTTTTGGATCTTTAGCCTCAGGAATAAGAAGTGTATAAATGTCATCCTCCTTAACCTTGAGGGATGGATCAATAATTATTTCATCAAATAACTTAAGGGAACCCTCAAGAATAAGATTTTTTATCCTTGTTCTGCTGATGTCCTTTTCAATTTGAGCTAAAAACTGGTCAATACGTTTTCCAGTATCATCGCCTGATGCTTTATATGATAAAATTTTTTCCAAGGAACCTTCACAACAATAAAGTAGAGTTAAACAATGACTATATCTCTTTCGAGAAAATTGTCATTATCTTAAGGGTTAATTCTATTTTTGAATTTTGTATCCTTAATTCTATAACAGTTTACTAACTTCTTTATTTTTGGATTCTATAAAAAGAGGACCACATCTTTAATCCAAATAATATAGACCCCAGCCATAGAATAAACTCTATCCAATTGGGATTACTGTTGTAACCAAAAAACCCTTTTAAAAAAACACCAACAGAACCTTTATCATGAAGGACGTGGTAGTACTTTTTACTTGCAGTATTATATGTGTAAAAAATTTCTTTATCATTCGAATTTAATGCTTGCGAAGGCTGGTGAATGTCCCAGACTCTATTAATAGTTTGTTTTTCTAATTTTCCACTTTTTACAAAGTATTCTTCAGCTTCATGTGTTCCATAAGCTACCATTCCAGAAGCAAAGAAAACTAAAAGAAGTGTTGTTACTTTAAAAAAAGATCTAAGGTCAACTTTTCTCCCTTGAATTACAACAAGGTAACCAATTAAAATCGCAAGAATCATTCCGCTTGCAAATCCAAAGTATGAAAAAACTCCAGTACTTGTAAAGCTTGCAATAATAAATAAAGCAGTTTCAAATCCTTCACGTAGAATAGCAAAAAATACCAATAAAAATAATGCTAAACTAGATCCAGCAACAGCTAATTTAACTGATTTTTCTATTTCTTTTCGATTGCTAACATGTCTTGCTAACCAGAAAATAACATAAAATAATATACCTGCAGTCATATACATAAAAACTGCTTCAAATAATTTTTCATAAGAGGTATTTCCAACGGCACTATTAATTGATGCCAAGATTACCCCTACGATTATACTTGCAACTAAGGATGATAATACTCCATACCAAAGAACTCTTTTTTCCTGGGATAGATCATTCTTATCAAGAACTGTATAAATTATTCCAACTATTAGGGATGCCTCAAGACACTCCCTAAAGGTAATAATAAATTCATTCATTATAGGCTCCTATGTATTTATATTGATAATCGTTCTCAATTATACTATTTAAATAATCTATCAATGCATAATTATCAATATAATAGTTATGGCAAATTTTTGAATTTTTTAAGAGGGAGCTATGAAAACATACCTAAAATTTTTCTTGGCTATAATAATTTGTTCAAATTGTAGTTTATTATATTCCGAGGAATTAATTATAGGGGAAGAAAAAATTTCTCCTGGAATAAATATAATTTTCGAAGGGGCAATAAAAGATAGCGTTGAACCTAAAGAATTTTATTTAAAAGAAAATGATTCTGATATTCATATTGAAGCTTTGGTAACATGGTCTTCCGATGGACCAATAGGATCTGTTGAGGGGGGGTTTATACCTTACTTAAAAATTCAGATAAAAATTATTAACCAAAGTACTAAAAAAGAGGGTGTTTACAATTTAATTCCGCATCTAAATATGTCGGATAACTTTCATTATGCCAATAATTTGAAATTACCTGGCGGTAAAGATGATAATTATACTATTGTTTTTACAATATCTCCTCCAGCTAGGGGAGATGTAGGTTTTCATTATGACTGGATGCAGAAAGTGAATAACAATCTAATTTCAAAAGAAATATTTATATATAAAGATCAAAATTTTAAAAGAATTGTTAATTTAAAAAGACGATAGTACATATATATTAATTACTTAAGCACTAATAAAAAACTTTCATATTTTTTCTATTATTTAGTTGCGAATGATTCTTAATTACATTAATATTGCGAGTCATTATTAACTAAGAAATAATTTATTATAATTAGGAGAGGGATATGAGGGATACCATGGAAAGAAATATCAAGGATTTAGGAACTGCTGAAAATATTTTGATATTGTGTTCAAGATTTTGGCTTAAGGCTCACGTATTTAGATGTAATACTCCTTTGATACTAATAGATCATACTTTTAAGGCAGCTAAGCTTGATAATTGTATAAGAGATTTTCATACCTTAATGATGGGTCTTTCTCATGTGAATAAATCACACTTAAGACGTGATTTTATGACATCTCCATCCACTAGTAAAACAGAAGACTTATTGATAGAAATTGTTACTTTGGCTCAAAAAGACCTAAAAGAAGATCTTTATAATGTTTTTGGGCCTTACTTCCCAGAAGCCGATGCAGAGCATTTTTTTAATTCTGGATATAATTTAGGAAAGAAGTTTATGAGCAGTGATCTCATCATAAATGAAAAATATAAAGACAATATTTATTCTTTTTATGGCAGTACAGAACAACTCAACGCAATAAATTAGATTATTTGATTTCTAGTCCTATCCCCCAGGACGCCAACAGAATAAGATAAGTTGTATATTTATTGCAATGTACGAGGGTCAGGATTCCAACTTTTGGCCCTCATTTTTTTCTTCTTAGTTAAAAATAAATAGAATTAAAATAAACCTAAATTATTTAGTTGCGAATGATTATTAATTACATTATAAGTGCGATTAATTATTATTAACAAAAACTATTAATCCTAATTAAAAAATAAATTGGAGAAAAAAAGCTATGATAAAAACTAACCTAACTAAGTTTTTACCGATAGCATTGATATTTAATTTATCAATGCCATTAAACGTTTTTGCTCAAGACAACGCACCTTCAGCTCCATTGGATGCTGTAGATGAACTTTTAGTTGTTAGTAGCAAAAGTGATATATTTAAAGTTCCTGGGTCAGTATCTTTTTTAGATAAAGAAGATTTAGCTGCACACAACTACATGGACATTCAAAGAATGCTTCAACAAGTTCCAGGTATTAATTTTCAAGAAGAAGATGGTCTTGGTTTAAGACCAAATATTGGCCTTCGTGGCGCTCAAACAGAAAGAAATGGTAAAATAACAGTTATGGAAGATGGTATTCTTATCGCTCCAGCTGCTTATGCTTC
This sequence comes from Hyphomicrobiales bacterium, assembly GCA_028339975.1. Lineage (GTDB taxonomy): Bacteria > Pseudomonadota > Alphaproteobacteria > MED-G09 > MED-G09 > MED-G09. The sequence goes on from JAOLDG010000005.1 coordinate 19,657, forward strand.
TCCATCAGCTTATTACTTTCCAAGGGCAACAAGAATGGAATCAATTGAAATAGTTAAAGGCCCTGCTGCAATTAAGTATGGTCCTAGAACTGTTGGTGGTTCAATCAATATGATCTCAACAAGAATCCCTGAAGAATTCGGTGGAACTCTTAAGGCAAGATTTGGAACTGACGCTCAATCTATTGTTCATTTGACAATGGGTGGAACATCTGGAAAATGGGGTTTCTTAGTTGAAACACTTCAAGAAGAAGGTGATGGCTTTAAGAGTATATCATCAGGAACAGATGTAGGTTATGAGATTGAATCTTATGTTGCTAAACTAAGATACCAAGATGTTATAATGGGTGTTGAGCAATCTTTTCAGATTAAAGCTGAATGGACTGATGAGAATTCAAATGAAACTTATTTAGGTCTAACAGAGGCTGATTATAATCTTAATCCTTACTCTCGTTATGCTGCTAGTCAGTTAGACAATATGGATAATGAGCATCTTCAAGGTGTATTTACTCATGTCGCTAAGTTTAGTGAAAATACTACTTTAACCACTGCTATTTATAATACAGAGACTGCTAGAAATTGGTATAAATTAGATAAAATTGGAAGTGCAAAAATTAGCTCTCTTCTTAAAGATCCTGCTTCATATCCCACACAAATGCTTTCAGCAAAAGGTGGTGTATGTAGCTCAGATGATTGTGCATGGAAAGTAAAGGCTAATAATCGGGAGTACTTCACTAAAGGTTTTCAAATGACCTTAAGGACTTCTATCGTGACTGGTTCAGCCACACATGATATTGAGGTTGGCTTTAGAGAGCATGAAGATGAAATGGATCGTTTTCAGTTTGCTGATTACTATCATGTAAATTCTTCTGGCAATCCTACAAAAGTTAAACCAGGTGCTCCAGGCTCAGACTCAAACCGTCTAGAGCAAGCTGAAGCTACATCAATGTATATTTCAGATCAAATCACTATTGGTAAAACTTCTGTACTGCTTGGTTTAAGAATGGAAGATATTGAAAGCCGAAGAGTTGATTATGGTAAGAGTGATCCTAGTAGAGCTACTGATCCAAAAATAAGTGGAGTTTCATATGATGAAGTTATGCCAAGTGTTGGTGTTACATATCAAGTAAATGATACACTTCAAATTCTTGCTGGTATCTACAAAGGATTTTCACCTACATCAGTTAAATCTGATATTTTTGAAGAATCTACTAATTCTGAATTTGGCTTCCGTTATATCGGAAGTGGATTTAGTTTATCTGCAATTGCCTTTTTAAGTGATTATGAGAATCTTACTGGTACTTGTACTGCTTCTACTGGCTGCGCAGGTGATATTGGTGATTCATTCTCAGCAGGTGAAGCTGAAGTTTCTGGTTTAGAAGTTTCTGCTGCTTGGTTAGTTGATCTTGGTAGTATCCAAGCTCCAGTTTCAATCGCATACACATATCAAGAAACTGAATTTTCCGATAGTTTCAAAAGTGGATATGGCTTATGGGGTGAAGTTGAGCGTGGTGATGAATTTGCTTATATGCCTGAAAATGTTCTTAACATTAATGTTGGCTTAAGAGCTGCTAATTGGGGCATGGACGCTACACTTAACTTTAAAGATAAAATGCGTACGAGCGGTGGCTCTGGATACGATCCATATCAAATCGAAGATAGAACTCTTATTGATTTAAGTGGATATTACTCTACTACGCCAGAAATCGATTTAACTATCAATATTCAGAATCTTTTTGACGAAGAATATAGTGTTTCTTGGCACCCAGCTGGTAAACGTCCTGGTAAACCACAAACAGTACTTGTTGGTATTAGGGCTGCATTTTAATTATAAAAATGTATAGAAAGGGATGCATGAAAATAGATATTAAAAATTTCATGCATCCCTTTCAATAATAAAAAAAGATTAATAACCGAGATTCTTATTTGTCTCAAAAGTGCCTAAAACAATAATTTAAATATCTGATTTCTGTGGTCCTATACTCCCCCCCCCCAAGGACGCTAACAGAATAAGATAAGTTGTATATTATGTACAACGCTCGGGGGTCAGGATTCCAACTTCTGGCCCCCACTTTCATCACTTCATATTAGATTAAATCTAAACTATATTGACAATAAACTTCAGATTAGATTAAATCTAAACTATATTGACAATAAATTTTAATAATTCTAAAAGTCGATATTAGAAATTTATATACGAAATCATGGAGAATACTTATGGGACTAATTAATACACAAATTAAACCTTTTAAGGCAGATGCCTTTAAAGATGGTGAATTTATAACTATAGATAGTGAAGATTTAAATGGACAATGGTCTATTTTCTTTTTTTATCCTGCAGACTTTACATTTGTTTGCCCAACTGAGTTAGGGGATGTTGCGGACTACTATGATGAATTTAAATCTATGGGAGTTGAGATTTATTCAGTCTCTACAGATAGTCATTTTTGTCACAAAGCATGGCACGACTCATCTGAAACTATCAATAAGATAAAATATCCTATGATTAGCGATAATACTTTTGAAATTTCATCTAACTTTGAAGTATTAAGAGAGAATGAAGGTAGATCTGACCGAGGAACTTTTATTGTTGATCCTGATGGAATTATTCAGGCAATGGAAGTCACTGCAGAAGGTATTGGAAGAAATGCTGCTGATCTTATGCGTAAAGTTAAGGCTGCTCAATATGTAAGAGCTCACCCAGATGAAGTATGTCCAGCAAAGTGGGAAGAAGGTGAGGCTACATTAGCTCCATCACTAGATTTAGTTGGAAAAATTTAGTTTATTTATCAAGGCACCTAGGGGTGCCTTGAATTTGAAAGTATAAATTATGAATTCTATAATAAATAACGACATCATAAATACCCTAAAAGGGTATACAGCAGATATACAAAATGAAGTTAAGTTTATTCTGCAAAATGGAAGTCACTCTAAAAGAGATGAACTTGTCGATTTTCTAAAATCAGTTTCAAGCATTTCTGATAAAATATCTTTTGAAGAAAAGGATTTAGATAAGGTATTAAGAAGTCCAATAAGCTTTACACTTGAGGTAAACGGTAAGTTATCTGGTATAATATTTTCTGGTATACCAGGTGGTCATGAGTTTAATTCATTTATATTAGCATTACTCCAATGCGGTGGATCAGATCTAAAATTAGATAATTCAATAATAGAGTTAATCTCTAATATTAAAGACGACTTAAAATTTGAAGTCTTTATAAGTTTAAGTTGTCAAAACTGCCCTGAAGTTGTTCAAGCTCTTAATAAATTTGCTTCTATAAATAATAATATAAGTAATGAGATGATTGATGGTGGTTTATTTCAAGAAATAATAGACAAAAGAAATATTCAAGGTGTCCCAAGCATTTATTTGAATGGAGAACTCTTTTTAAATGGAAGAGTGGATTTGGCAAAAATAATTAACAAGTTGCAAGAATTATATCCCTACCTCACAAATAGTAAATCTGAAAGTCTCCCTCTTCAGGATGTCGTCATAATTGGCGGTGGTCCAGCAGGTATCAGTGCGGCAATATATAGTGCTAGAAAAGGTTTAAAGGTAACGCTAGTAGCTGAGATTATGGGAGGTCAGGTTAAAGATACAATGGGTATCGAAAATCTTACGTCTGTCTCTAGTACAACAGGTCCTGAGCTAACAGGCGCAATGTATAATCATTTAAACGATTATGATATTTCTGTAAAAGAGCATCACCGTGTCTTAGAAATATCTAAGGGTGATATAAAAAATATCAAATTATCATCCGGGGAAGATATAAAAAGTAAAACTATTATTATTGCAACTGGAGCAAATTGGCGCGAATTGAATATTCCTGGTGAAAAAGAAAACTTAGGTAATGGTGTGGCTTATTGCCCCCATTGTGACGGTCCCTTTTTTAAGAATAAAGATATTTGTGTTGTCGGGGGAGGTAATTCAGGTATTGAAGCTGCACTTGATTTATCAGGTATTGCAAAATCAGTAAAAGTTTTTGAATTTTTACCTAACTTGAAAGCAGATAAAATTCTTATTGACCAAGCTAACTCTAGAGAAAATATTGAAACTTTTTGTAATGTAGAGTGTAAGGAAATTCATTCAACTGATGGTAAGGTGTCAGGGATTTCTTATAAAGATAGAGAAAGTAATGAAATAAAAAAAATTAATCTAGAGGGTATCTTTGTTCAAATTGGTCTTATTCCCAACAGCGTCTTTTTAAAAGGAGTAATAGATTTAAATAATTACGGAGAGGTTATTGTCAGTGAGAAGGGGGAAACTTCCTACCCTGGGATTTTTGCTTGTGGTGATGTAACTACAGTTCCTCACAAGCAAATTATTATATCAATGGGTGAGGGGGCTAAGGCATCTATTACCGCTTCAGAATATCTACAAACATTTAAAATAGAAGAATATATTCAAGAATCTGCTTAATTTTATAAATTATAAATTCTTAATGCGACATATTGTCTAAACAATATTTAAAGCATGAAATGTACAAATTGTTAGGTTAAAACACTAATATTATTATTGTATTATAACTACTTATCTATGGAGTGAAAATGTATAAAATTTTGTTGTTAATTGGTCTAACTCTTTCATCAAATTCTTTAGTGGCTGCAACTGTTGAGATTGAAATGTTAAATAGGCTAGGTAAGGAAAGTATGGTTTATTCTCAGAATATTATAAATGTTCAACAAGGCGATACTGTGAAATGGCTTGCCTCTAGTAAAGGTCATAATGTTCAATTCTTAACAGCACCTGATGGAGTTGCATCGTTTAAAAGTAAATTAAGTGTTGATACAGAATATACATTTACTGTTCCAGGTATTTATCTCTATCAGTGTACTCCGCATAAAAGTATGGGAATGATTGCCGTTGTTATTGTTGATGGAAATAAAGATAATATTGAAGCAATTTCAGCTACAAGAGTTGGCGGTAAAAGCAAAAAGAGACTTGCTCAAATCTTAACTACAATATCTTCTTAGAAATTTTAATTTTAAGCGAGAGAATGAATACTATCTTTATTTTCTCGCTTAAACTCTAAAATACTCCAAGCCTTATCAATACATTCAATAAAATTGTCTATATCAACTTTGTTATGTTTCGGGGTTATTGTTACTCTCAGTCTCTCTTCACCCTTTGGAACGGTAGGATAGAAAATAGGCTGAATATAAATTCCAAAATCATCCAATAGAAGTTTTGATATCTTTTTACACTCTAAGGGTCCATCCACAAGAATAGGCACTATATGGCTATCATTGTTGATAAAAGGAACATTGATTGATCTCAAGCCCTCGCGTATTAAAGAGGAATTATGCTTTATTTTTAATCTTAAGGTTTCTGCTACTTTAGATATTTCTATGCTTTTTAGTGAAGCAGCAGCAACGGAGGGGTTAATTGATGATGTAAATATAAAGCCAGGTGCAAAACTTCTTATATAATCAATTATTTGACTATTAGCCGCAATATAACCGCCCATTTGCCCAAATGCTTTCGATAGTGTTCCATTTATAATATCAATCTGATCTGATATTCCAAGTTCAGCAGCAACACCACTTCCTCCTGGTCCATAAAGACCTACAGAATGAACTTCATCTAAATATGTCAGAGCATTATATTTTTTGGCCAGTTCTGAAATCTCTTTTAAGGGGGATCTTATTCCTTCCATTGAATAAATAGATTCGAAAATAATTAACTTAGGAGAATCTATACTTGATTCCTTTAAAAGCCTTTCTAAATCATCAACATCATTGTGTTTGAAAATTGAATATTTAGCTTTACTGTTTTTAATTCCTTCAATTAAGGAAGCATGGTTCAATTGATCTGAAAAAATTTCTATATTCTCAATATTTTTACAAAGAATTGAAATTGTAGATTGATTTGCAGTGTAGGCAGAGGGAAAAACTAAAGCCGATTCTTTCTTATGTAAGTCAGCAAGACATTTTTCTAATCCTACATGGTATGAAGATGTACCTGAAATATTTCTGGTGCCACCTGAACCAGTACCTAGCTCATTAATAACATCTATACAAGTTTGCATAACCTCTGGGTGTTGACTCATATTTAGATAATCATTTGAGCACCAGATTTCTACTTCTCTATTTTTTCCATTATTATATTCTAAGGCTTTGGGAAAAAGATTCTGGTGACGATCAATTTCACGAAAGGTCCTATAAAGACCCTCATCCTTAAGATCATTAAGCTTATCATTAAAGAAATCATCGTAATTCAATTCATTTTCCCCACATTCAAGTATTATCATAGGTGTTAATATTGATATGATAAAATATCAAGACTTAACATGCTAAATAATATTTTAGACATTATGTCGCATATTTCTATCAAGAAGGATAAAATAAGTCGATACTTTAAAATAAATTCGTGAGAAATTAGTTAATGATTAAAATTATTTCTAGAAAAAGTGATTTAGCTATTATTCAGTCTAAATTAGTTGGTAATGCAATTTCTAATTCCCATCCTGATTTAGATATTAAATATATTTATAAAGATACACGAGGTGATATAGACCTTTCTACACCCTTGAGTAAGCTACCAGAAATAGGAGTTTTTACTACAGATTTAAGAAAAAGCCTTATTGATAATGATGCTGATATAGCAGTTCATTCTTGGAAAGATTTACCAATAAAGTTAGAAAAAGGTACTATTGTTGTAGGAACTCTGGCTCGCGCAGATATGAGGGATATACTATTAATTAAAAAAAATCGTATTAATTTAATCAAGGAAAGTAAATCTATAGAGGTATCCACTTCTTCTCCTAGACGATCTTACAATATTTCTTCTTTTTTGATCAAAGCCACTCCCTTTGATTTAAATACAGTATCTTTTAAGGATATTAGAGGAAATATTCCAACAAGATTAAATAAATTTATTGATGGTGAGTCAGATGGTATTGTTCTTGCTAAGGCTGCGCTTGATAGAATTTTAGAGAATAGCAATAAAGATCTAGCACAAAAAATTATAAATATTCTCCAAGAAACCCTTTGGATGGTTTTGCCTTTATCAGAAAACCCGTGCGCCCCAGCTCAGGGTGCTGTCGCCATTGAAGTTAACGAAAGCAGGGGTGATATAATAGACTTAGTAAAAAGTATTAATCACTCTGATACCTTTGAAAGTGTTAAAATAGAAAGAGATATCCTTGAAAAATTTGGAGGTGGGTGCCATCAAAAAATTGGTGTTAGTAATGAAAAAACTTCATTTGGTGATATTTTAACAATTAGAGGAATTACAGATGACAATATTATTCTGGATACAAGAAAAATAAATAGAAAGAATAAAAAAGAAGTTTCATGGAAATCTATAAACCCCTCCAATATTTTTCCTTTAAACCTTGAGACATATAATATTTTTACTCGAAATGAAATTAATGAGAATATTGAGCAAGTTTCACATTTAAAAAACTATAATATTTTGGCAACTAGGGGGAATGTTCTTAATAAAGTGTCTGAATTAGATTCCTCTAATAACCTTTGGTCTAGTGGTGTCAAAACATGGTTTACACTTGCAAGTAGAGGTTTTTGGGTTAATGGAACTTTTGATAGTATTGGAGAAGATCAAGATCCATCAATAAACTTTCTTTCAAAAAATAAGAAGTGGTTAAAATTAACACATGAAGATTCTAAAGAATTTTTTATTAAAGAAAAATTACCGACATACAGATTGATTCGAAATAAAATAAATGAAGATTTATCTAAAAAAACACACTTTTACTGGATGAGTGGATCGGCATTTTTATATGCTTTAGAGGAATTTCCAGATATTTCTAGTCAATATCATTCTTGTGGACCAGGTAATACCTATGAAATTATTAAAAAGAATGTTACGGAAGATCGTATTAAGATATTTTTAAGTTACAATGATTGGAAAAATGAGATTACCAATGAATAATGTTGATAAAAAACTTCATCGTTTAAAGGGTAATAAGTTTCTTAGGGACTTATGTTCAGAAACAGATTTTACAAGATCAAATTTTGTTCAACCAATTTTTGTGAATGAAACCATAACGAATAAAGAAGAGATATTAGGCCTAAAAGACAATTTTGTTATGAATTTAGATGACACTCTTAAGCAAATTAATGTTGATATTTCTAATGGTGTTAATAATTTCTTATTATTTATTTCACCTAAAAATAAAGCTCAGAATTCATTTAATTTAAGTTTCCATGAACAAGTTATCAGTTCAGTTAAGGATGAATTCAAGAATGATATCAATCTTTGGACGGATGTTTGTCTTTGTTCTTTAACAGATCATGGCCATTGTTGTCTTTTCAACAATGATCATTCAATAAATTTAGATACAACTCTTTTAGAAATTTCAAATATTGCTCGTATATATGCAGAGGCTGGATCCGATGTTATCGCTCCTAGTGATATGATGGATGGAAGAACATTAAAAATCAGAGAGGTCTTGGATAATTCAAACCTCTCTATGACGCCTATTATTAGTTATAGCACAAAATTTTCTAGTAATTTTTATGGTCCTTTTAGAAATGCAGCAGAATCAACACCCTCGTTCGGTGATAGAAAGCAATATCAATTAGATTATAGAAGTAAATCTGAGGCTATTAGGGCTAGTATAAGGTGTGCTGAAGAAGGTGCCGATATGTTAATGGTTAAACCTGGAATAACATCTATTGATCTGATTAGTAATATAAAAGATAAAACTAATTTAATGGTTGGGGCTTATCAAGTTAGCGGTGAATATGCAGGAATTTGTTTATCAGAAGAAAAAGGGCTGTTAAACTTAGAGGAGGCCCTTAAAGAAACTTGGCATGTTATGAGAAGGGCTGAAGCACAATTTATTATTACGTATGGCGCCAGACTTGCGAAACAAATAGGCTTTTAATGACTAATTCACTCTTTAAAAATGCCTTAAATAGGGTTCCTCAAAATACTCCTCCAATTTGGTTCATGAGGCAAGCAGGAAGATATCACTCTCATTATCAAAACTTAAAAAAAAATTACTCATTTGAAGAGTTATGTAAAAATCCTAATCTAGCTGCTGAAACAGCCTTAGGGCCGATAAATGATTTTGATTTTGATGTTTCTATTTTGTTTAGTGATATACTTTTTCCTCTTGAGGCGCTTGGAATGAGTCTTAAATACGATCCTGGTCCTATTTTTAGTAAATTTATAGATCCAAGTAATGTAAATGAACTTATTTCAGTTGACGATGCCATTTTAAAGCTAATGTTCCAAGCGGATGCATTGAAGCTAACTCGTGAGTTACTTCCAAAAGATAAAAGTCTTATTGGGTTTATTGGTGGTCCATGGACAGTTGCCTCATATGGGACTGGAATGAATAAAGGAATAAATTATCAAGGCGGTATAAATAATAAATTTATTCAAGAACTTTTAGAAAATAAAATATTTCCACTTTTAAAAAAGAATATTGCATTACAAATAGAATCTGGAGCTGAGGTAGTTATGATTTTTGATACTGATGCTTCTAGGATAGGAAATTCTATAGATTATAAAAAATATTCTGAATTTCTTTATAATGAACTGATGCTGCCTTTTGACAATAAAGTTGGTTATTTTGCAAAACATCCTTTTGAATATGATTTTTTTACTGAAAAAATTAATTCGGATGGTGTGTCTTCCATATCAGGTATAGGGGTTGATCATACACAACCAATTTGTAATTGGCTGAATAAAACAAACCGCGGATTTATACAGGGTAACTTTAATCAAAATGATCTAGCAAAGCCGCTTGATGAATTTAAGTTTGCTCTAGACAAATATATTGAACCAATCATTAATCTTAGTATTGAAGAGAGAGCTGGTTGGGTTTGTGGTTTAGGTCATGGAATTCTTAAAACTACTCCTGAGGAAAATGTAAAGTATTTCATTAAAACTATCAGAGAAACTTTTAAATGAAATTAGAACTTATAGATAATGAAAAGGAAATAGCAAAAAATTGGTTTCGTGAGCTAAGAGATCGCTTCTGTAAGAAATTTGAAGAAATTGATGGTAAGAAATTTTCTAGGAAAAACTGGAAGCATTCAGGTGAGGGTGGTGGAGAGATGAGCACTCTAAAAGGAAATATTTTTGAGAAAGTCGGCGTTAATATATCGACAGTTAAAGGTCAGTTTAAAGAGGATTTTCGCGACCAAATATCTGGTACAGAAAAAGCCCCTAATTACTGGGCAAGTGGTATTAGTGTTGTTGCTCACATGAAATCACCTCATGTTCCAGCTTTTCATTTTAATACTAGATTTATTGTCACTGGAAAAAAATGGTTTGGTGGTGGCGCAGATATGACACCTGCTATAACGAATAAAGAAGATGTATCAATATTTCATAACTCAATTGAGAATGTTTGTAATAAGCACAATGAAAATTATTATAGAGATTTCAAAAAGCAATGTGATGAGTATTTTTATCTTCCTCACAGAGATGAGGCAAGAGGAGAGGGAGGAATATTCTTCGATCACCTGAATAACAATAATTTCGATTCTGATTTCAATTTTATTCATGATTTTGGAGAGGATATACTTCAAACAATTTCAACAATTATTGAAAAGAGAATGAATAAAGAATGGTCAGATCAAGAAAAAGATATTCAATTGTATAAAAGAGGAAGATATGTTGAATTTAATCTTTTGTGGGACAGAGGGACATTGTTCGGATTAAAGACAGGTGGATCAACTGAGGCTATCTTAATGTCCATGCCACCCTCAGCAAAGTGGGAATAGAATTGATTCTCTGGATTAAAATAATACACATAGTTGCTGTAATTTCTTGGATGGCAGGACTATTATATCTTCCGAGATTATTTGTTTATCATTCAGAAAAGACTAGTGAAGAACAATTAAATGCTACTTTTAAGGCTATGGAATACAGATTATTTCGCTTTATAATGTCACCCGCAATGATGGTTGTTTGGATTACAGGATTGGCGCTTTTTTATAGTTCCGGCATTCAAGTATGGATTCTTTTGAAAATTTTTCTAGTTTTTCTCATGACGTTGTTTCATATCTTTTTAAAGAAATGTATTAAAAATTTTAATGAAGATAATAATAAGTTTTCCTCAAAATTCTTTCGTTTTATTAATGAAGTGCCAACTACTTTAATGGTTTTTATTGTTATTTTGGTAGTTTTAAAACCTTGGTTATAAACTTAATTTTACCTAGCCTTTTGAATGGCTCCCCAAATTTTATTTGGTGTTGCGGGCATATCAATATCTTTTACACCTAACGGCTCTAAAGCATTAAGAATGGCATGTATAACTGCTGGTGGAGCTGCGATTGCACCAGCCTCGCCACATCCCTTTACGCCTAAGCCATGAACGGATGGCGTAACCTCAGTTTTTACTATCATTGATGGAATATTATCAGCTCTTGGCATTGTGTAATCCATAAATGAACCATTTATTAGTTGAGCAGTATCTTCCTCATAAATACAATGCTCAAGCATGGCTTGACCTATACCTTGGGCAACTCCACCATGAACTTGTCCTTCTACAATCATTGGATTCATTATAATTCCAAAATCATCAGAAACTGCATAATTTACTATTTCAATTTTGCCAGTTGCAGGATCTATTTCAACTTCACAGATATGTGCCCCTGCTGGATAAGTCATATTAGGGGGGTCATAAAATGAGGTTTCTTCTAATCCGGGCTCTAATTCATCAAGCGGATAATTTCCTGGAACGTAAGCGGCTCCAATAATATCTGCTATTGATATAAATTTATTAGTTCCTTTTATCGAAAATTCTCCATTCTCAAAGTTTATTTCATCTTCTTGCGACTCGAGGATGTGGGCAGCAATTTTTTTTCCTTTTAAAATAATTTTATCCAATGATTTCATTAATGCTGGACCACCGACTGCAAGAGATCTTGAACCAACAGTACCTACTCCATAAGGTACCCTTCCTGTGTCACCATGAACAATATCAATAGAATCAAATGGAATACCCAATGTATCATGAACAATTTGAGCAAAAACAGTTTCATGACCCTGTCCGTGTGAATGAGATCCAGTAAATACTGTAACTGATCCAGTTGGATTTACTCTTACTGTCGAGGATTCGTAATATCCGCCTCTACCACCGGCCTCTAGAGTCATTTTTGAGGGAGCTACTCCACAAGCTTCAATGTAGCATGATATTCCTAAGCCTCTTATCTTACCACTTAGCTCTGAATTATTCTTTCGTGTTTCAAAATCATCATAGTTAATAGCTGAAAGTGCGGATGTTAAAGTTGCATCATAGTCACCTGAGTCATAAGTAAGTTTTCCAGGGGAGGGGTAAGGGAATTGACTTGGTTGAATAAAATTCTTTCTTCGAAGTTCAATTGAATCAATGCCTGTCTGTAATGCTGCGGCCTCTACTAACCTTTCAGTTACATAAGTAGCCTCCGGTCTACCAGCTCCTCTATAGGCATCAACTGGAACTGTATTTGTAAAAACTCCTTTTACATCACAGTAAAGATTTGGTGTTTTGTATGGTCCAGGAATTAATGGCCCATAAAAAAAAGTTGGAATAGCTGGCCCTGATCCTGATAAATAGCCACCTAAAGATGCTAAAGTATCAACCCTCATAGCTAAGAAATTTCCATCTTCATCTAGAGCTAGCTCTGCTTTAGTAATATGATCTCTTCCATGCCTATCACTAATAAAAGCTTCACTTCTCTCTGATGTCCACTTAATTGGGCGCGCTAATTTTCCTGCAACCCACGTGACTATAGCCTCTTCAGCATAATGAAAAGCCTTCGACCCAAAACCACCGCCAACATCTAATGAAATAACTCTAACCTTATGTTCTTCCAGCCCTAAAACAGTGCATACAAGCATTCTAATAATATGAGGGAGTTGTGTTGTCGTATGAAGAGTATACTCCTCCTTCCCTGCTTCATAATTTCCAATATAGGATCTCGGCTCCATAGCATTGGGTACCAAACGATTATTCTTTAGGTTAACTGTCACATGATGTTTTGAATTTTTAAATGCTTTTTCTGTTTCTTCTTTATTTCCCAGCTCCCATTCAAAACAAATATTATTTGGAATATCTTTCCAGATATTTGGCGAATCCTTTTGTATTGCTTTTTTTGGCGAAACTACTGCAGGTAAATCTTCATATTCAATATCAATAAGCTCACATGCATCCTTAGCTTGATTGACTGATTCAGCAATAACTACAGCAATTAACTCACCTACAAACCTAATTTTTTCTTTTGCTAAAATAGGCCAAGACGGCTCATGCATAGGAGGCGTTCCTTTTTTTGTAGGTGCTTCCCATCCGCATGGAAGTGATGCGTCAATATCATTACTGGTATAAACAGCAATAACACCCGGAGAATTACTTGCCTGATCTGTCTTTACAGAGATTAAATTTGCATGTGCAACAGGCGACCTTAAAAAGTAAGCATATAATTGATTAGGTTGAGAAATATCATCAGTATATTGCCCTCTACCAGTGATAAATCGAAAATCCTCCTTTCTTAATACTGAGGACCCCATTCCTTTATCTGACATGATTTAATTTCCTTAAAAGTAAAAATAAATATAAGTTCTTATAATTTAAAGCTTATAATAATTATTGTGTATTATATATAATAAAGAATAATAATTGGAGAGAAAATGGACTTAGGACTTAATAATAAAATTGCCATTGTAACTGCTGCTAGCCAAGGACTTGGTAAGGCGTCTGCTATTTCTTTGGCAAATGAGGGTGTAAAATTAATTATTTGCTCTAGAGATAAAAGTAAAATTAATAAAGCTGAAAAAGATATTAAAGAATTAACAGGTGCAGATGTTATTTCATTTGAGACTGATTTAAATTCCTCCAAAGATATTGATTTTATGATTAAAAAAGTCATGGAAAAGCACGGAAGAGTTGATATTTTAGTAAACAATACAGGTGGTCCAAAAGCTGGATTTTTTGATGATTTAAGTGATGAAGATTGGATTTCTACTTTTGAGAATACTTTTTTATCAGCCGTAAGAATGACTCGAGCTGTCCTCCCTTCAATGAAAAGAAATAGGTGGGGAAGAATTGTTAATATAAGTTCAGTTTCTGCAAAACAACCTATTGATAATTTAATTTTATCAAATGGTATTCGTATGTCCGTTCATGGCTGGGCCAAAACTTTATCTAATGAATTAGCTTCTGAAAATATTTTAATAAACAATGTTTGCCCTGGCTTTACAAAAACTGAAAGAGTTGATGATTTGGTTGCCAATCAGGCCAAAGAGTTAGACATGACTAAAGAAAAAATTGTAGAATCAATTGCAAGTAATATCCCTGCTAAGCGCGTTGGAAACCCAGAGGAATTAGCTTCCCTGGTTGCTTTTTTATCTTCCGAGAGATCAAGCTATATAACAGGGCAATCAATTGCAGTAGATGGTGGTGTTTCAAGTTTACCAATTTAAGTTATGCGTTTGTTAGGCCCAAGCCTAATCCCCCGTCAACATCAAGAATAGCACCTGTAGTCCATTCTGAGCAAATCAGATATTCTACTGCTTCCGCAATCTCTTCCGCAGTTCCTATTCTTCCTAGTGCATGAATAGAAGCCATTTCATCTAGTCTTTTTTTAGCAGAATCGTCATCAAAAATACCAGCTCTTTGGTTTATTTCAGTAAAAACTCCACCTGGAACAACACAGTTAACTCTTATTTTTTCACCACCTAATTCCGCAGCTAAAACTTTTGTAAGAGTTTCAAGTGCGCCTTTTGTTGCTGCATAGGGTGATGCTCCAGGAAAAGCCCTTCGATTATGAACAGATCCAATGAAAATATTAACACCCTTAGTTTTGGCTAGGTATTTCTTAGATTCACCTAGAAGCATCATTCCAGATATTACATTTGTATTAAAAATATTAAGAAGCTCGCTTTGGTTTAACTCATCTATTGGTCCTCTATACATATTTCCTGCATTATTTATAAGTGCATCAATCTTGCCTCCGTGATTAAGCGAGGTCTCAATAAGTTTTTTTCTATCATTAATTTCAGTAATATCTGCAACTATAGCCTCAACATTACTTCCTAAACTATTTTGGGCTTCCTTGACTTTATTTTCTCTTCTTCCACATATTGTAACCTTGGCTCCTTGAGAACTATATTTTTTAGCCATTCCATAACCTAAACCAGAGCAACCTCCGGTAATGATTACCGACATATCATTTATATTAAGCATTATTTTCTCCAGAAACCCATTCTACAGATTTTTTAATAATTTCAACCATCTCAGGCTGTAGCAATGATTTTGCGTCATGACCTAGAGCATTGTAAACAACTTTTCCGTCCTCATACTTATATGTCCATCCAACAATATGTTCTTCATTAGTTTCTCTAGTTTTTGCTAAAAGAAATGGTTCTGATTCTGGTTCCAGGTGTAGGTTATGGTAAACTTCATCTTCTATTTCAAACTTATCCAAGTTATTATTCAAGAAATGGTTTTTTATTGGATTTACCTCGACCATACCCAAGGGTGGATGAAATGATTTATCCCAATTCCATTTCCCTCCTAATAATTTTGACCAGCCATCCCAATCATCAAAACAAATTGATGAGGTGTGGAACGCAATCATGGCGCCACCGTTCTTTAAGTAGGAATCAAGTATATTTCTTGAACTTACTGATAAGCTAAATTGCCATTCATCAAGATACGGAATATATTTTTCATGATTTAACATCCTCCACCTTAAGGCGTTAAATGTTATTAAGTCGAAATTATTAATATCTTTGATACCTTTTTCTAAATCTATTGTTATCTCCGAATCATAACCTAAGGTATTAAGGATTTCCGATAAGGTGTCTGACGTTTCAGAAAAGGGATGAAAAATTCCACCTGTTATTATTAGGTTTTTTTTCATTATTCTCTAGGAAGTTGAGCTATTACACTACTAATAACACCTCCATCTACAACTAAATTATGACCGTTAATATATGAGGCATTTTCAGAGTCTAAAAAAATTACAGCATTGGCTATATCATTCGCCTCTCCAAGTCTACCAACTGGAACAGCTCCACCTCTTAATGCTGCCACCTTCTTATCTTCATAAATTGGTTTCGACATACCGGCGTCAATAAATCCAGGAGAAATACAATTAACTCTTATTCCAAGCTTACCCCACTCAATAGCCATTTGTTGTGTCATTGATATAACCCCAGCTTTTGATGCTGGATAAGCTCCTATACCAATACCAGGATTTACTCCATTTACTGACGACATATTAATAATTGAACCACTTCCTCTTTTAATCATATCATTTATTAAAATTCGAGAAGTTATAAAGGATCCCAAGAGGTTTATATTTAAACTTTTGCTATAATCATTTACTGAGTGTTCTTCAAGAGGACCAAAAAGAACAATCCCAACATTATTTACTAATAGATCTGGTGTCTCACCAAACTCTTTAAATGCCTCATTAACCGATTCTTCTTCTGTAACGTCTGCATAAAGAGGAGTGGTATTTTTAATTTTTTTCGATGCCTCAATAACATTATCTTTATTTAAGTCTAACATTCCCACTCGATAATTATTTTCACTTAATTTTTTTGATATAGCCTCGCCTATTCCAGCACCTGCACCTGTAACTATTGCACTTTTCATAACCTTTCTCCGAAAATTATTGGGTAAGATCCCCAATTTGGTCTTTCTGTATTAATATCAACCTTAGGTTTATTTTTAGAATCCGGTAAACCTTTTTCATCTAAAATTTTCTTAACCAACAATGTAACTATACCATATTGATGATTATTAGGATCTGTATTTTCATTGGAAACAACTCCACCATCGAGATCTCTTCCGAAACACATGTGAAGTCCTATTCCAAAGGTAAGGCCCCAAAGGAATTGATTTTTGGGAATAATTCTATGTGGATTAAAAATATCAGAGTCATCTCCAAAAATCTCTTTATCTTGATTGGCCTTATGAAGATCCATTATTATTAGGTCGTCTTTGTTTAATTGTATATTATTATCTAAAACTACAGGGCATTCAGATTTTCTCCAAGCAACTGGACTTGCAGGGTGGAGGCGCATACTTTCATGAACACATCTTTGAAGAAAAAGAGTATCATTTTTAATTCTTTCGAATTCATCTGGGTTATTTTCTCCCCATATAAAAATTTCATGCAAAGCATGTGTCATTGAATTCGCGGTACTATGTGATCCAGCTTGAAGGTAAAATGCTATTTCCCTTTTTATTAAATCTTCACTAAGATTTATTTCATCTTCATTTAATAAAAGAATTGTAAGAACATCTCTTGGCAGTTCACTTTTTGCTATTTCATTATTTTTAAATCTCTCTATTAGCTTTTCTCTTCTTACTTTAGAGGGTAATAAAAATTTTCTTTCAAATTTATCTAAAGCAACTAATACTTCCTTATTAACTTCATCATGAGGTCTTTTAGAGTGGACCAAGGTTGCTCCTTGACTAAATATTTTTACCAGCGATAAAAGATCTTCAGTTTCTTTAGGTGATTTCTTTTGTCTATCTATCCCAGCAAAATCTGCTGTTAAATTCATAGTTATTCTATAACCGAAGTCTAACAGATCTGCGGTACCTTTTTTTAAAAATGGTTGAATGGTCTCGTTTAGGGTTTTAGGGAATAACTCATGCTCATAATATTTAAAAAAATTCCTTTGAAATATTTTGTGCTCTAGCTTTCTTCTTTTTCTATGCTCGTCACCATGAAGAGTTAAAAGAACTCCATCCATAATAACTTTGCCTTTATCATAAAGAGCCTGTTTAAGATTTCGATTAACTAAAGCTGATTTTATCGTATTATAATCAGAAGTCTTAAATTTATTCACTTTTGAGTTTCCTCAGAATTAAAAGTAATTGGATAATACCCCCAATTTGGTCTTTTAGTCTTTTCATCCATTCGAGGGGGGTTGTTAATATCTGGAATAGCATTACATGAGATTAATTTTCTTATTATCATTGTCACAGTTCCATAGTGATGGTTATTTGGATCAGTATCGGGTTTTGAGTTAACTCCTGCAGCTAAATTTCTACCTATGCACGAATGCATTCCAAGCCCAAACGAAAGACCATACAAATTTTGTCCATTAGGTGTTTCCCTGTCTGGGTTAAATTTATCAGCATCGTCGCCAAATATTTTTTTATCACGATTGGAGTTATATAAATCTATTACTATATTATCATCTACATCAGCACTCTTGTTGCCTGGAAGCTGAACAGGGCAAACTGGTTTTCTCAATGCAACTGGACTTGATGGATGTAAGCGAGTGCTCTCCAAAAAGCATTTTTGGATAAATATTGGATCATTTGTAATATCACCTTTTCTTGAAGGATTGCTTTCTAACCAGGTGTGTATTTCGTGAAATGCATGTACTAAAGAATGAATTGATGTTTGTGCTCCAGCCAGGAGATAAAAGGCGATTTCTCTCTGCAAGACGTCATACGGCATATTGAGCTGATCATCATTAACCAAAAGTACAGTAAGAATATCATTTGGAAGATCTTCATTTGAATTTTGACTTATAATTGATTTTCTTCGCTCTATTGATGGGGTAAGGAAGTCTCGATCAAATTCCTTTAATGCCTCTCTGACTTCTTCTTTCACCTCATCATGATCCCTTGTGGAGTGATGAAGAGTTGCTCCAGAAGCAAAAATTTTTAACAATCGCAGAAGAGTCTCAGTCTCTTTTTTTGATTTGAGCGGTCTATCTATCCCAGAAAAATCTGCTGTAAGATTTAAAAGTACTCTAAACCCAAAATCAACAAGATCCATTTCACCAGTTTCTTTATATGGATCTAAAGTCTGATTTATTGTTTTTGGGAATATGATATTTTCATATTTTTGAAAAATTTCCCTTGTAAAGATTTTATTTTCTAGTTTTCTTCTTTTCTTATGCTCATCTCCATGAAGACAAACCAATACTTTATCCATAATCACTTCGCCATCATCATAAAGAGATTGTTTTAAGTCTTTTATTCTTAAAGCTTGGGTGGCGTCATTGTATTCTGTAAATATATGTTCAACCATTTTAATTATCTATTTTGGCAATTTTTTGGGTTAAAATTTGATTTGAGTAGGGTGATAATCTCCAACCCTGTGGTGGAGTAATTTCCTTAATAGGGTTATTTTGCTCTACTTCACTTCCATTAAGAAATATATGTGATAATTTCGACTTATCGCCTAAAATTGTTATGTCATCCAGTGGGTTACCGTCAACAACAAGAATATCGGCAAGCATACCTTCTTCTATAGTTCCAACCTTACCCTCCATCTTAATTGACTTGGAGGCATTCTTTGTTGCGCAAACTATCGCATCCATATTACTCATTCCAATATCTTTTACAAAAACCTCTAACTCCCTGTAATGCCATTCTCCATAAGGTGTCATTGAAAAACCACTCTCTGTACCACATAAAAGAGGGACACCAGCTTGATGAATTTTTTTAAGAATTTCAGAATTTTCTTCAATTTCTCTTTTAAAGATTTCTCTATAGTCGTCAGAAGCACCAATGGCCTCACCAAAATCAGCAAGATTTGCTTGGAATGTAAATGTGGGGACTATAGGTGTTTTATGCTCACAAACCATATCTATAGCTTCTTCATCCATATAGGTTGCATGAAGTATCATATCCATACCAGCTTTAATGCTATCCTTAACTCCCTTAGCATTTCTAACATGACCAACTACAGGCGTTCCTAAGTCATGCGCTAAGTCACAAACTAATTTTAATTCTTCATAAGACCAGACTGAAATTTCACCAGACTCACGTTGATTTGGAATTAAGCCAGTAACATGAACTTTAATCCAGTCGGCGCCATTCTTAATTTGTCTTCTAACTTCTGCTATAATTTCATCTTTATTTTGAACGATTTTTGCATAACCTCTCAATCCCTCATCAGGTATAAGTCTTCCTGCAGTACCTCCAACAGATGTCAGTAGTGCATTTCCGCCAACTGACATTCTAGGACCTTCAATATAACCACTATTAATTGCATCTCTTAAATCTATTCCAATTTCAAAAAGACTATCGGGATCACAAAAACTTGTAACACCTGCCAAAAGAACTTTATGGGCATTATGGCCTGCTATAATTGCAGATAAAGCCTGCCTTCGATGAAAAAAAAGCTCATCATTTGATGAAGGTTCATCAAAGGTTATATGACAGTGAGCATCTATAAGACCTGGCATAACAGTTTTACCAAGTGCGTTAATTTTTTTTATCTCATTATCACCTGAAAATTTTTCAGCTTCTTTTCCAATCGATGCGATTAAACCATTTTCCAATAAAACAGTATCAAAATATTCCTTTGAGCCCGTTCCATCAATAATCATTCCATTCTCGATAAGGATTTTTTCTTTCATATTAGTACCTCATGCTTTTATAATGACTAAATTAGTCTATATTCACAATCTAAATATTAATTTGCTATTGTTACTTACTATAGAATAATAACCAAAGGAATAAAATATGTCATCAAAATCATCAGTTCAGTCAATAGGTCTGCTTAGAGCTCTTCTGGTATTAGTAGTTATTATTTTTGGATTTTGGCTTTTAAATGAAAGAAACTTGCTTTTGATTGTTTTAGAGGGCGATAAAAGTCATATTTCAAAAATTATTGGTTTTTTATGGATTATAACCAGTCTTTATTGGATTTTATTATCAAAAAACATTTCAAATGAAAAAGATTCTTTTAGTAACTTTAATTTCCATAACAAGAATCTATCAACTACTAAATTTTTCGATGGCTTAGAGGGCGGAGAAGGAAAAGAAATTCTTTTAAATGCAATTGAGTCAGATTTTGAAAAGAAATTAAGCTATGGAATGATAGCAGCTGAAATTTCATTAAAGCTAGGTCTATTGGGAACGATAATTGGCTTTATTTTAATGCTCCAACCTATTGCAAACTTGGATAATACAAGTCCAGAAAATTTAAAAATTGCACTAGCTTCAATGAGTTCTGGAATGGCTGTTGCCCTTTATACAACATTATCTGGGATAGTCGTTAATACATTACTTCGTATTCAATTTCATATTAGCTCTATTTCAATCACAACATTATTAAATAACTTAGCTTTTTATACGGAAGATAATATTGAGTAAAAAAATATTATTTAATGAAGATTCATCTGGGGATGCTTTTACAGATCTTTTATTCAATGCATTACTAGGTTTTGCATTTATGTTTTTTATATCATTTGCTTTAATTCAAAGTCCGCAAGATGGAGGAAATATTGAATCTAAGGCGGAATTTATAATTTCAGCAGAGTGGGAAGATTATCATCCTGACGATATAGATCTTGTTGTGGAGGATCCCAGGGGTAATATAGTCTACTTTCAAAAACAACAAGCTGGATTAATGCACTTGGACCGTGATGACCGAGGGACTCTTGCCGATAGAATTGTTATTGACGGAGTCGAATTAGAGAATCCTTCAAATCAAGAAGTTGTCACAATCAGAGGTTTTATGGCAGGAGAATATGTCGTTAATTTATTATATTATAAATCAAATTTCGTAATCCCCTTAAAAGTAAAAGTAAAAATTGAAAAAATTAATCCAAAATTAGAAGTTGTATTTTTTGGCGATTATTTTTTAAAAAAAACGGGTGAAGAAATAACTGCTGTAAGATTTCTTTTGGACAATAAAGGTAATGTAATTGATTTAAACCAATTACAAAAACCAATTATTTCTGGAGGAGTAAAATAGCAATGCTTAATTCTTTAATGATAGGAGTTTCTTATGCTGTTTTGTTTTCACTTTTATTGAGTTTAAATTTTTTTACTAAATTTTCAATTAAGATAAAAATATTTTTTACTGTTTTATCGCTCTTATTTTTTATAACAACCTATATTTCCGTTAGAGAAATGCAGGGAAGACCATACAAGGATAATAATTTAGTAAGTGATGCTAGACCCTATAAGATTCTATGGCATGGGGTAAATGAGCCCAATAAAATAAAAGGTACTAAAGGAAAAATTTTTATCTTACTTCAGTCAATTGATGAGATGGGCGTTGTAAATAACGAACCTCGGCTAGTCGAGGTTCCTTTTGGCTCTTCATTGTATGAGAAAATGGAAGAAATTAAAAAAATTACTAGAAATGGCGTACCTATATCAGTACGCTTCACAAATCTTAATATTAAAAATTCTAATAGCGATATATTAGAGTATTCGTTAGATGGTATCGATAAGTTTAACTCACTTTCTGGTGAAATCGATATAAATTTTGAGGAAATTAGAAAAAATTCATTACCTAAAAAATAATTAATTTTGTATTTGCTCTTCCCTAGCTTTAGTTGCCGTACTTATTATAAATGAATGAATTTGATCGGTTTCTTTTTGGTTAATTAAATTAGAAAAATTTGCCATTCCATTCTCCTCTAAGAGTCCTTCCAAAACAATCGCATTAAAATTTTTATGCTTATCTTTACTTAAATACCTTAAGTCTATAATTGTCTTTCCTCTTACACCAGCACCATGACAAGCCCCACAATAATTTGAATATAATTTTTCTCCCATTAAGATATCTTCTGAACTTGCATTTATTAAAGGTTGTTCTGGGATTATTTTATTTTTTCTTTCTAATACAGGTAATTTTGATTTCCCTCCTATTTTAAAAGATAAAAGCCTTCCTTCGTTTCCATATAATACTGCAGCTATTTCTTTATCTGCACCAAAGTTATCTCCTACAGAATTTCCTGCACCACCATCCCCAGCAAGTATTGCAACATACTGTTCGCCATCTATTTCATACGTAATAGGGGGAGCAATCATTCCTGTTTGTACTTCCTTACTCCACAATATAGTTCCATTTTCTGAGTCGTAGGCTACAAATCTTCCTGATGAATTTCCCTGAAATGTTATACCGCTTGCTGTTGAAAGGGTGCCACCATTCCAGAAATGATTATGTGCAACTGACCATTTAGTTTCTCCCGTTAATGGATCAAAAGCTTTTATAGCTCCAGTTACAGGAGGTATTCCTGACATTGTTGCAGCTGCATCATTTACATAAAAATCAGTACCAGTATTAAAAGTACCTGGTTTCATTTTGTAGTAACCTTTTATTGGTACAAAAATTCCCGCAACCTCATGCGTTGGAATATATACTAAACCTAAATTAGGATCATATGACATTGCTTGCCAATTATGACCCCCGTAACTTCCAGGTAAAACCCATTCAGGTTTTTGAATATAATCTTTGTCCTCATTAATTACTGGTCTACCGGTCTCTAAATCAATATGAGTCGCCCAGTTTGTGGGTACATAATTGTGAGCTCTTAAAAGTTCTCCATTTTCTCTATCTATTACATAAAAGAAACCATTTTTTGGAGCCTGCATTAGCACTTTTTTATCTTCTCCATCAACATTCATTTCAGCTAGCATGATGTCTTGAGTAGCCGTGTAATCCCATTTATCTTCTGGGGTAGTTTGATAGTACCATTTCATTTCCCCACTATCTGCGTCCAATGCAACAATTGATGACAAGTAAAGGTTATCGCCTCCACCAGGGGATCGTATTTCAATATTCCATGGTTGACCATTTCCTGTTCCGAGATAAACCTGATTAAAATCAGGATCATAAACGATTGAATTCCAAACTGTTCCACCGCCTCCCATTAACCACCATTGACCATTCCAGGTCTTTGCTGCTTCATTTAATTCCTCGTGTTCGAAGGGTTTAGAAGGGTCCCCAGGTATGGTATAAAAACGCCAAATCAAATTTCCACTTTCAGTATCATAAGCTGAAACATAGCCTCTAACTCCACCCATATCAGCACCGCCATTACCTATAAAAATTTTATTATTAGCAATTCTTGGAGCACCAGTAATTGTATAATCAAGCTCTCTATCGATTATAGTATTTATCTCCCAGACCACCTCACCTGATTTAGCTTTTAACTTTAATAGTCGTCCATCCAGTGTTGCTAAGAAAACGAACCCTTTCCAAACTGCTGCACCTCTATTTACAACATCACAACATGCTTTTTTCGACCAAACTTTTGGAACTTCAGGATCGTAAACCCAAAGATTTTTTCCTGTTTTAGCATCAATTGCATAAATAATACTCCAAGCGCTTGTTACAAACATTATACCATTATCAACTATTGGAGTTGCCTCAAGTCCCCTTGTTGTGTCCATATCGATGGACCACTCAAGTTCAAGTTTATTTATAGTATTTTTATTAATCTTATTTAAAGGTGAATATCTTTGCTCGTTGTAATCTCTTCCATGCGAAAGCCAATTTTGTGGTTCCTTATCGGCATTAATAATTCTCTGAGTATTAATATCCCCAAAAACCCTCTCTTTTATTGCTGCTTTATTAATACTAGGTAATGGAATATCTTTTTTTACCTCAGGTTTATTTATGTTTGATGTTTGAATTAAAACACTAAAAAATATCACCAAAATTAAGATTATATTTATAGTGGCAGCACCTTTAGAATCTAAAGTTGGATGATTCATTTTTTATCCTTATAATTTTTAATGCTAATAGAAACGAAAATTGAAATCTAGTAATTTATTTTAATAATGTCTTGCTAAAAAATGCGGATTAATAAAATTATTATCTTTATGTCCGTATCGCAATTCATCTCCATCAAGTGTATATATATTTCCACCTGCAGCTTTTAAAATTGCATGACCTGCGGCAATATCCCATTCACATGTAGGAGAAAGTCTTGGGTATATATCTGCTTTTCCACACGCTAATAAACAAAATTTATAGGATGAACCAAGTAAAAGAGTTTCTTGAATATTATAGTCTCTTAAAAATTCATTGGTTTTTTTATTATTGTGCGATCTACTTGTTACCGCTATTAAATTTTTGATATCATAAGAGTTTGTATTTATTTTTTTTGCATTTTTTAATGAACCAGAAAAGTTCTTATCAATTTTTAATTCATAAGCATTATTTTTTTCATCAGAGAAATACATTATATTTTTTGCTGGTGCATAAATAACACCCATGACTGGTAATTCATTTTTGATCAATCCAATGTTAACAGTGAATTCACCATTTTTCTTTATAAACTCTTTTGTTCCATCCAATGGATCTACTAAGAAAAATTTATCATTAAAATCAGGAAGTATTCCGTTTGAATATGCTTCCTCTGAGACTACAGGTATGTCGGGAAAAATATTACATAGGTCATTGAGAATTAACTCTTCAGCATTTTTATCAGCAATTGTTACAGGTGAATTATCGGTTTTAGTATTTACATCAAAATTTTCTTGATAAATATCCATTATCAATAGTCCAGCTTTATAGGCAATCTTAACTAACTCTGCCGGCATATTTTTTTCTTTCATTTAAGGATTATTATCAATTTTAATAATTAAATGAAATAAATAATGATATTATCTACAAAAGGTTTTCTTAATTCATTGCATTAATTGCATAAATTTTATATTTAGATTATATGATACCAAAAATTGATCTTGATATTCATAATCCTTCAAAGAAAGGAAGGGTGGTTGTGGCCATGTCCGGTGGAGTAGATTCTTCTGTGGCAGCAGCTCTTGCCAAGTCGTCAGGTTATGAAACCATTGGAATTACTCTTCAGCTTTATGATTCTGGATCGTCACCAAAGAAGAAGGGGTCGTGTTGTGCTGGCCAGGATATCTATGATGCTAAAAAAGTAGCTTCATTGTTAGATATTCCGCATTATGTCCTAGACTATGAGAAGATTTTTAAAAAAAAAGTAATTGATGATTTTGCTCTTTCCTATGAAAGAGGTGAAACTCCTATTCCTTGCGTATTGTGTAACGAAAAGGTTAAATTTGATGATCTTTTTAAGGTTGCTAAAGACCTTGATGCAGATGCACTTGTTACAGGACACTATATATCTTCGCATAAAGGAAGAATGGGACGAGCAATGTATCGAGCAAAGGATATTGAAAGAGATCAGAGCTATTTTTTATTTAAAACTACAAGAGAGCAGCTCGATTTCCTTCGGTTTCCTTTGGGAAGTTTTACCAAGCCAGAGATACGTAAAATAGCTGAAGAAATAGGTTTGGAGGTTTCGCAGAAGCCCGATAGCCAAGATATTTGTTTTGTTCCAGATGGTAAATACACGAGTGTTTTATCAAAATTAAAACCCGAGGGTTATAAAAAAGGTAACGTTGTGTCAAAAGGCGGCGATTTCCTGGCTGAGCATAATGGTATTGTTAATTTTACAATTGGACAACGAAGAGGTTTAGGCCTTGCTGTTGGAGAACCATTGTATGTAATAGATATTAATCCAATTACATTGGATGTGACCGTCGGATCCAAGGAAGACTTAAAAAAAGAAATTCTGCATCTGCGTGATGTAAATTGGATAGGTGATGATGAGTTTATTAATCAAACCTATAAAGTTAAAGTTAAAATTGGTTCAACTCTCAATCTTGAAGGTGCTGATCTTGTTTCTACTAAAGATAGTGTGAGTGTAAAATTAGACTCTGGAATAAGAGAAGGTATTTCTCCAGGCCAAGCTTGCGTATTTTATGATAATCAAAATTCATCTCGTGTTTTAGGAGGAGGCTGGATTTATGATAATCGTTTATCTTGACATCTCATGTTTAACAGCATTATTGAACTATATAAACTTTGTGGCGGGGTAGCTCAGTTGGTTAGAGCAGCGGAATCATAATCCGCGTGTCGGGGGTTCAAATCCCTCCCCCGCTACCAAATAACGTATTCAAAAGCATTAATACTGGGATATTAAAATTAACTTATGCACCAAGGATAAAAGATGAATGATAGACTTTTGAATCTTGAAGGTACTTCGAATTTTAGAGACTTAGGTGGTTATGAAACAGGCAATGGAATGAGATTAAGAAAAGGTCTTATTTATAGATCTGATAGCCTTTCTTACTTAACGCAGAGCGATTTTCAAAAAATTCAAAAAATTGGTATTAAAACTGTATGTGATTTTAGAAGCGAAATTGAAATGAAAGATTCTCCTTCGCCTTTTAGTTCTAAAACTTCACCTCGCTTATTTCATTTACCTATTAAAACACTTGGTACCCAGGACTTAAAAGAGCTGGCAACAAAAGAAAATGTAACTAGCCAAGAGTTAGCTGATGAGCTGCAAGATCATTATACTTTGTATGTAAATCAGCATAAAAATACATATTCTAAATTCATCAATATGATTGCTAATGAAGAAATACCTATAGTTTTTCATTGTTTTGCTGGAAAGGACCGCACTGGATATGGAGCTTTGCTCTTTTTAAGTATTATTGGAGTAAAAAAAGAAACAATAATTGAAGATTATCTTTTAACTAATAAATTTTTCAAAGGCCCAAGAATAAATGAATCTTGGCGTAATGACAGTTCCGAACTTCTTAAACCTTTATTTGAGGCACGAACCAATTATATAAACGCTGCTTTTAATGAAATTTATAATAAATATGACAAAGTTGAAGATTTTGTTATTAAGGAGCTAGGTATTGACGTTAAAACAATAGACACCATAAAAGAAAGAGTATTGGAATAAGTTATTCTTCCCTAACAAAAGTAACAGCATAATATTCTTTACCATCAAACAAATCTTTAGCCTCTTCAACACCCTCGATCATTTGGAACTTTCTTGGAACGATTGTTCCTTCCATTCTATATCCTCTAGCGCTCATATTTTTTCTATGAAATTCCATAGCTGCAGGAGTAAAATCTTTAGCTAAAACGGTTATTCTTTCTGTTTTTTTATCATTATTTGAGTTCATTTTTATCTCTCTTGTTAAAATTACAATACCATAAAATTTTATTTTTTTCCGTAAAAAACAAAACCAGGTGGTTTTTTTCCTTTTTTAAATTCTATTAAATTCTTTAAAATTGAATTCGATCGTCTTTTATCTGAATTCATTGTATGCGCAGAATTATGTGGAGTCATTATAACATTATCTAATTTATGGAAAGGAAAATCTGATGGCCGAGGACTCTTCTTGGGTTTGGATCCAGGTTTAGGCCTATCTGGATAAATCCACCAAGTATCTATTGCAGCACCAGCAATCACTTTCTCTCTTAAACAATTAAATAGATCTTCCTCATTACAAACATCACCTCTAGCAACATTAATAATAAAGCTTTCTTTTTTCATTTTAGAGAGAGACTTTTTATTTATAATGCCTCTAGTAGTATCATTAAGGTCGCAAGCAAGAACTAAAAAATCACTTTTACCTAACATAATATCCAACTCACTAATTCCACCGTGCCAATCTAAATATTTAGGTTTTTTTACTTTTAATTCTCTATTGATTCCGTATGTCTGCATTCCAAGTGATTTTGCTCTTTTGGAGGCTTCGGCGCCTATTTGTCCATAACCTAAAATCCCTAGTGTTTTTTTAGAAACTTCATTATGCATACTTTTTGGATCAGATAATGTTCCAGTTTTTTCCCAAGAACCAGATTTAAAATTATTATGAGTTGATATAAGATCCAAGCTTAAAGCTAATACTGTTCCAATAATATATTCAGCCATTGCCTGCTCATGTCCTGCAGCATTAGCTACCATTAATGTTTTTGGTAATAATTCTGGGTTAAGCCATTCTACACCAGCAAAGGGAATTTGAAGTAATTGAAGATTTTTAGACGAAGATATATATTTAAAAATATTACCATAAATTAAGGCATCTGAGCCTATTACTGCAACATCTGCAATTTTAAGAAGTTTAATTAAAATTTCTGAGCTTTCAGATGGATTCCAATTATAAATACGCCAGGATTTATCAAGACCTTTTTCAAGATCGTCTTGAACAGCTTTACCTTTTTTTCCAAGAATTAAAAGATTCATTTTTTGCCTAAGAAATTGTTACGCCACCATCAATAATAATATTTTGGCCTGTAGTAAATGCTCCTGCATTACTAGCTAAGTAAATTGCGGCTCCAGCTATTTCATCAGGTTCTCCAATTCTTCTTAATGGAGCCCGGGATGTAGTATTATGTAAAATCTCTGGATTATCCCAAAGTGCTTTTGCAAAACGCGTTTTAACAATACCTGGCGAAATACAGTTGGCTCTAATATTATCAGGACCATGCTCAACAGCAATATTTCTGACTAACTGCATATCTGCTGCTTTTGAGATAGAGTAGGCGCCAAGCATTTCAGAGCCTTTCAATCCACCTATTGAAGAAATTACGATGATAGAACCATCTTTCCTTTTTTTCATCTGAGGTAAAACAAGGTTGGACAGCCAGTGATTGGATTTAATATTAGCACTTAATATTTTATCAAAGGCTTCGTCTGGGATATCCATCGATGAGCCAAAAAATGGATTTAAAGCCGCATTGCAAATTAATATATCAATACCTCCAAAGACCCTATTTGCTTGATCAACAAGATCTTCGAGCTGATTCTTTTCATTAATATTGCAAGGAATTGAAATAGCCTGATCTGGAAAACTTTTATTAATTTCATCTCTTACCTGAATACATATATCCTCTTTTCTACTTGAAATAACAACTTTAGCCCCATGCTCGGCAAACCTTTCTGCTATTGCCTTGCCAATACCTTTGGTTGAACCAGTAATTAGAGCTCTTTTTCCAGATAAATTAAATAAATTCATTTTTTCTCCTTTAATATCTGATAAGAATAACAGAGTTTAAAACTAAATGAAGCCAATAGTTGACGAATACGCAACAGTATAATAGTGAATCCTTAATGACGATTGAAATAAAAAAACCTATTAAAATTAATAATTTTTCAGAAATAGATGAAAAATATGATTCTATAATTTGTGATATTTGGGGCGTTATTCATAATGGTCAAGAATTATTTAAATCAAGTATTGAATGTTTATTAAAATATAAAAATATCGGTTACCCAGTAATACTGGTATCTAATGCGCCACGTCCCAGTAGTGAAATTAAAATCATTTTAAAAAAAATGGGTCTTAGTGAAAAGTGCTATGATAAAATCATTACATCAGGTGATTTAACTCAAAAAATTTTAAATGATGGAAATCTAGGCTCTAATTGCTATCATATTGGACCAGATAGGGATCTTAATGTATTCGATGGCGTTAATGTTAAGAGGGTAGATTTTGATAGCGCAGACTTTATTTTTGTAACAGGCCTATATGATGATGAAAATGAGAATGACGAGAGTTACCTACCATTGCTTCAAGAGGCCAAAAAAAGAAACCTTAAACTCTTATGCGCAAACCCAGATATTTGGGTTCAACGTGGAAAAGATTTAATTCCTTGTGCAGGTGCAATATCTCAAAAGTATCAATCTATTGGAGGAAATAGTATAAATATTGGCAAGCCATTTGCTCCTATTTTTGATGAAGCTGTTAAGCAAATTAAACTTATTTCTGGAAGAGATGCTAACTCCACAATTGTTATCGGTGATGGAATTGATACAGATATAAAGGGAGCAAATAACTATAATCTTGATAGTTTATTGACCTTAGGTGGCCTTTTCTCTGGTCAAAAAACAGAGGATATAATGGAATCAATTAATAAAAAGAGTGTTTTCCCAACTTACTATATCAACGAATTAGTATAATAAATGTTATAGTAAAGGTTATTTAACGGTAATGATGTGATGAAAATTTTTAGAAATTCTACTAAAGATTTAGAAAGCGCCAGAGGAGGCGTTTTTGCCTTAGGTAATTTTGATGGCGTTCACTTAGGCCATAAGGAAATAATTGCAAAAGCTAAAGCTATTAGTACAAAAAAAAATAGTAGTTCTGGAGTTTTAATTTTTGATCCACATCCAAGAAAGTTTTTTAGACCAGGGGATGAAAATTTCTTAATTTCTGATTTAAAAACTAGAGCTCATTTATTAGAAAAATGTGGCTTAGATTTTCTTGGTATTTTAGATTTTGATAAAAAAATGTCCAATTTTTCGCCCGAAGACTTTGTCGAAAAGATTATTCATAGCGCAATTGGAGTGTCACATTTAATTGTTGGCTATAATTTTAAATTTGGAAAAGATAGAGCTGGCGATGTTAAGGTATTAAACGATATATGTAGAAAATTAAAAATTGAATTATCAATTATTGATAAAGTTGGGGACAAAAATTATATTTTCTCATCCTCAAGCGTAAGAGAGCTCTTAAGAAATGGCGACCTAAAGAGTGCCAATAAAGTTATAGGCAGTAATTGGACTATAAAGGGCGAAGTCATAAAAGGTGATCAAAGGGGAAGGGAAATAGGATTCCCAACTGCAAATATTCTTATGGAGGGATGGATTGAGCCTTTATTTGGTGTTTATGCGGTAAATGTAGAGCTTAATGGCCTGTCTTATGGTGGAGTTGCGAATATAGGTACTCGTCCAACATTTGGTAAGTCTTCTCCTATTTTAGAGGTTCATTTATTTGATTACTCAGGTGATCTATATGGAAACGATATTATTATTTCTTTTATTGACTTTATTAGAAAAGAAAAGAAATTTGATGGAATTGATTCATTAAAAAAACAAATATCAGTTGATTCAATAAAAGCGATTGAATTAATTAATAAAAATTAAATTGTTACTTTCTTAATAGGAAAATTATGTCAGACGATAATAAAGATAAGGTAGATTATAAGGATTCACTTCTTTTACCAAAAACAGATCTCCCTATGCGGGCTAATTTACCTGAACGAGAACCTGGTTTTCTTGAGGTGTGGAAAAAAAATGAATTATTTTCAAAATTAAGAGAATCTTCAACTAGCAAAGAAAAGTTTATTCTTCATGATGGCCCCCCTTACGCAAATGGAAATCTTCATATGGGTACTGCGTTAAATAAAATTTTGAAAGATGTGATTGTAAGGTCTAGGCAGTTAGATGGATTTGATGCCGAGTACCGACCTGGATGGGATTGTCATGGTCTACCAATTGAATGGAAAGTAGAAGAAAAATTTCGTGATGAAGGAAAAAATAAAGAAGAAATTCCTATAAATGATTTTCGAAATGAATGTCGTCTTTTTGCAAAAAATTGGATAGAAATTCAAAAAAAACAATTTATGCGTTTAGGTATTTTAGGAAATTGGTCGAATCCATACACTACAATGGAATTTTCTTCAGAAAGTATAATAGTTAGAGAGTTTCATAAGTTCCTAATGAGTGGTGACCTTTATCGGGGGTCCAAACCTGTTATGTGGTCAGTTGTTGAAAAAACAGCCCTTGCTGAAGCAGAAGTTGAGTATTTAGAGCATGCATCGCCAACTATATGGGTTAATTTTCCAATTCAAAGTAATGATGATGATTTGGTTGATTCAAGTATTTTGATATGGACAACTACACCTTGGACTATTCCAGCCAATAGAGCAGTTGCTTATTCATCTAAATTTCAATATGGACTTTATAAGGTTTCTAGTACTGAGGAGGGAAGTCTTGCAACCTTAGGAAAAAAGATAATAATTAATTCTGCCCTTAAAGGTAATGTTGAGAAAGCCTCAAAGTCAGAATTAACCTTTGTTAAGGAAATAAGTTCATTTGATAATATGCTATGTAGTCATCCATTTAAAGAAAGTGGCTATGATTTTGATATACCGATTTTAGAAGGTGACTTTTTAACAGAAGACGCGGGAACAGGTTTTGTTCACATAGCCCCTAGTCACGGTCAGGACGACTATGAACTAGCAATTAAAAATGGAATTGAACCACCTTTTATTTTAAATGATGAAGGGGTTTATCTAGAAAATGTAAAATTATTTGCCGGTAAAAGAGTTTATAATTCAGACGGAACGCTTGGTGATGCCACTGGTTCAGTAATTTCTGAATTAATAAATTCAGGAAATTTGTTTGGCAAAGGTAAACTAAGACACCAATACCCTCATAGCTGGCGATCAAAAGCACCGCTTATTTTTCGAAATACACCGCAGTGGTTTATTTCTATGGAGAAAAATGGCTTAAGAGATAAATCTCTAAAAGCTATTGAAGAGGTCCAGTGGATTCCGGAGCGAGGTAAAAATAGAATTAAATCAATGGTTGAGTCACGACCTGATTGGGTTGTCTCTAGGCAAAGAGCCTGGGGTGTTCCATTAGCGATTTTTGTAAATAAAGAAACTGGTCAGCCGCTAAAAGATCAAGATGTAAACGATAGAATTTCTAAATCCTTTGAGCAAAAAGGCTCTGACGCTTGGTTTGATATTAAATCAGATCATTTTCTAGGTGATAAATATAATTCTGATGAGTGGGAAAAGGTTAATGATATTCTAGATGTTTGGTTTGACTCTGGGTCAACGCATGCATTTGTTTTAGAGGGTGAGGACGGCCTAGGATCACCTGCTAACTTATACTTAGAGGGTTCCGATCAACATCGAGGTTGGTTTCAGTCATCTCTGCTTGAATCCTGTGGTACTAGAGGTAAAGCACCTTTTAAGCAGGTTCTTACTCATGGATTTGTTATGGATAAGGATGGAAGAAAAATGTCAAAATCTCTAGGTAATGTAATTTTACCAGACGATTTGATAGACCAATACGGTGCAGATGTTGTTAGATTATGGGTTGTTTCTTCTGATTTTACTGAAGACCTTAGGGTTGGACAAGAAATAATGAAAGCCAATGTTGAGTCTTATAGAAAAATAAGGAATACATTCCGTTTTCTTTTAGGAAACCTTCATGAATTTAAGGATGAAGAGATTGTTCCTTATAATGAAATGCCTGAACTTGAAAAATACATACTTCATAAGCTATCAATTATTGATGAGAAAGTTAAAAAGAATTATAGAGAGTATGATTTAAAATCTGTTTTTCAGGATCTTTTAAATTTCTCAAACCTTGATTTATCTTCTTTTTATTTTGATATAAGAAAGGATACCTTATATTGCGATAGCCCAAATAGCTTGTCTAGAAGAGCGACAAGAACAGTTCTCGATATTATTTTTAACTACCTTGTTGTTTGGTTTTCCCCTATTTTGTGCTTTACGACCGAGGAAGTATTGAGCTCTAGATTTCCTAATAATAAAAGTTCTATTCATGAATCAAGTTTTTCTGAAGTTAATGAGGAGTGGAATAATAAAGAGCTTTTTGCGAAGTGGGAAAAGATAAGATCTGTAAGAAAAGTAGTTACCGGTGCTATTGAATTGGAAAGACAGGAAAAAAGAATTGGATCAAGCCTTGAGGCATTCCCTACTGTTTTTATTTCTGACAAAGAGTATTTGAAAATTTTTTCTGATATTGATTTGGCTGAAATTTTTATAACATCTCAAGCTATCTTAGAAGAGGGTGATGGACCTTCAGATGCGTTTAGATTAGATGAAATGAAAATGGTTTCAGTAGAGTGTAACCTTTCAAATGGCAGAAAGTGCAATCGTTCATGGAAAATTCTTCCTGAGGTTGGAACAGATCCGGATTATCCCGACTTAAGTATAAGAGATGCAGATGTAATGAGGGAAATAAGTGGCTAAAAAAGGATTTAATTTTAATTTTTTTATAATAATTTTAAATATTTTTTTGATTGATTTTTTTAGTAAATATTTTTTATTAAATTTCTTTGAGTTAGAAAACAAAGGCAGGATTTTTGTTACACGATTTTTAGATCTAGTTTTGGTTTATAATCCCGGCATTAGTTATGGTATTTTTAGTAACGGAGGGGAGATACAAAGAATATTTTTAATAGTCTTATCAGTAATAATAATAGCTTATTTGATTTATTGGATAAGGAGCTCTACCTCAAAATTTTTATCCTTCGGTCTTTGTCTAATTATTGGCGGAGCTTTAGGAAATATGGTTGATAGAATTATATACGGAAAGGTTGTTGATTTTATTTCTCTTCATGTTTTTGATTATTACTGGTATGTATTTAATATAGCTGATATAGCAATAGTTTCTGGTGGATTATCTGTTTTAATGGTTTCTACAAAAGATTCTTTTAGAAATTCTTAGTGAGGGTTGAATGTTTTTTCGATTATTTTTTAGTTTAATTTTTCTGCTTAACATATCTCTTATTTCGGGTTGCGGAAGTGAATTATCTGATGTTCTGGGGACTAATAAAATGCCTCCAGATGAATTTACAATTCTTACAAAACCTCCATTGATAGTTCCTCCTGAGTACAACTTAAGACCCCCCGCTGAAGGTGAAATAAGACCTAATGCTCAACAACCTAACAGACAGCTACAGTCAATTTTATTTGGTCAAAATCAAACAGACGACTTCAGTCCTTCGGAAGTTAGCTTAATGACAGGTTCAGACGTTGCCGAGGCAATACCGAATATTAAAGAGGTTTTAGACTCAGAAATGAGGGACGTTGAAGAGGTTAGCCCAAATCTTGAAAGCCAAGTTTTAAATTCGACTTCAAAAGTTTTAAAGTAAGCTAACTCTTATTCGAAGATAAAAAACTTTCTACTTCTAGGGCGGCCATACAACCCATTCCTGCGGCTGTTACAGCCTGACGATATTTATCATCAGTTACATCACCAGCAGCAAAAACACCTATCGATGATGTTTTTGTTGAATCTGGTTCAGTTATTATATAGCCAGTATCTGTAATATTTAACTTATCTTTAAATATCTTTGAAGAAGGACTATGTCCTATTGCTATAAACACCCCATCTGCATCGAGATTAATCTCTTCATCATTTTTTATATTTTTTACAATTATCTTTTCTACACTTGGAGGGCTATCACTACCTAGGATTTCTTTAATCTCTGAATCCCATATCACATTAATTTTTGGATGATCAAATAGTTTCTTCTGGAGTATTTTTTCAGCTCTTAATTCATCCCTTCTATGAATAAGTGTTACTTCTGAAGCAAAATTTGTTAAAAATAGAGCTTCTTCTACCGCGGTATTTCCGCCTCCTACAACAACAACTTTTTTTTCTTTATAGAAAAAACCATCACATGTTGCACAAGCTGATACTCCATAGCCTTTAAATTTATTTTCAGACTCTAAGCCAAGCCATTTAGCCTGAGCACCGGTAGATATTATTAAAGAGTCACAGGAGTATTTCTTTTCAGAATCAGAAGTTAAAATAAATGGCCTTTTTGATAAGTCGACATCAATTATTGTATCTAGGATAATTTTAGTACCTACTTTTTCAGCTTGCTCACGCATTTGCTCCATTAACCAAGGACCTTGGATAACATCAGAATATCCTGGGTAATTTTCTACATCTGTAGTAATTGTCATTTGGCCTCCAGGCTCAATTCCTGTAAGCAAAACTGGCTCTAACATAGCTCTTGATGCATATATAGCAGCTGTATATCCTGCAGGACCAGAACCAAGTATTAAAACTTTTGAATGAATAGTATCTGACATATTTAACTCTCTAAAATTTTTTCTACTATAAAGGATTCTTAATTTTAATTAATACTTTTTAGTGGTGTTTTAATTTTTTTTATATGTTCGGCTATGTATTTTGTAGGATTATTTTTTTTAAAGTCATATATTTCAATAGTTTCATCAAATTTTTTTATATATTTTTCATCTTCTAGGGTTGATAAAAAACTACTAATTCTTTTTGATTTGCATTTTAGATTGAAGATATAGGTCGGTAGATTTGCAATTAGAGTTTCACTAATCATATTGACTGAGTCAGGTGTTACTAATGCAGCATCCGATATCGCAAGGAAGGCGTAATATGGATTTTCTCCATTACCGTCATAGAAATAGTGTGGCTTACCTTTTATTAAATTTTGTATTCCTAGTATTAATTTTTTTGGAGTCCTTCGCGATGAAGAAATAAGTGGTGTCCAGCCCAAATCAATCGCCCTAGTAATTGAACTTAAAATATTTAAGCATTCTTTATCAGAAAAATTAAAGGCCTTACTTTTTCCTCCTATCAGCACTGATAAATAAGGTTTAGGGATATCTTGGAATTTATTATTCCATTTATTTTTTTCTAGCTCCAAAAGCTCACTCGAAACCCTGCCTGGGGTGAGTAATGTCGAAATTACATTCTTTCCTTTAATATTGTCATGGTTGGGAGCCCAAACAAGATCAAAATTATTAGTCTTAATTTTAGGATTTTGAAGGTAAACAGTAAAACATCTGCTATTAGAAATTTTTTTAATGTGCTTTATATATGGAATAGTTTTTCGACCAGCTCCTATAATAATTTTTGGAAATGGAGCGGTAATTTTTTTATTATTTTTTGGTTTTCCATAAGGTGCTATGATTGATAGCAGCCATGAGGGGTTAATTTTTTTTATTTCATACTTTAGCTTTAACTCTTCTGCAACTCCGATGCATTGATTTTCGCAACCTTTTAAGCCCGATGAGACTATCCAACAATCAGGTAATGTATTACTAACCATTTTAATTTATCCTTGTAATAATCTTGCGTGATTATATCACAATGTATAACATAATTTATATGAAACGAGATAATTTAGATAATATTGATATGAAGATTCTTTCACTCCTCCAAGAGAATGGGCGAATAACAAATGTTGACCTAGCGGATAAAGTTGATTTATCAGCACCTCCGTGTTTACGGCGAGTTAGGTCTCTTGAAAAAAATGGTTTTATTAAAGGGTATCATGCAGACCTACAGCCTGAAAAATTAGGTTTTGAGGTAACTGTTTTTGCTATGGTCGGTCTTCATAATCAAGCGGAGCAAGACTTAAAATCATTCGAGGCGAGAGTTTTATCGCTACCCTATGTTAGAGAATGTCATATGCTTAATGGTGAAATTGATTTTATTTTAAAATGCGTTGCACCTGATCTTTCAACATTTCAAATTTTCTTGACCAAAGAGCTAACTTCTGCCCCTAATGTTGCTAGCGTTAAAACATCTTTAACCATAAGGCAATCAAAGCAGATGCCTGGTATTCCAATTGATTTAATGGATTAGCAATCAATAATTTTTCCTGGATTCATAATATTTTTTCTATCCATCGATTCCTTAATACCTTTCATGATGATTAATTCATCTTTTTTATATCTTTTTAGATCCGCTTTTCTTGCAACACCAACTCCATGTTCGGCACTAAAGGATCCCTCAAGCTTCATAGTTAATTTAACTATCTCTCTTCTAATGATCCCTTCTTTTTTTAGAAAATCTTTTTTATTAAATTTAATTGGTTGGGAGATATTAAAATGAATATTACCGTCCCCAA
Organism: Hyphomicrobiales bacterium; assembly: GCA_028339975.1. GTDB lineage: Bacteria > Pseudomonadota > Alphaproteobacteria > MED-G09 > MED-G09 > MED-G09. The sequence goes on from JAOLDG010000005.1 coordinate 57,573, forward strand.
TATGACCAAAAATAACACAACGAGAATTGGGTATAATTTTATTAATAATAGATATTGCTGTTCTAATAAATTTATCAATAAACTTTATAGGAACAGATATATCATTTTTAATACTTCCACCTTCAGCTTTCTGAGCTTCAGATATACTTTCTCTCAATTTCCACATTTCGTTAGACTGCCTTATAGAGCCTGCAATGACAGCATCCTCAACTAAATCCGTTTTAATTAGTTTACCTAGAAGATTTTGTATCTTCTCTTCTTCTTCATTGCTACTTTCTAGTGATGAAAATTCAATTAAAATTATCCATTTAAAATCATTAAATGGAGAAACTGTACCTGGGATATTTTTTTTTACAAAATTAATTGAAAATTTATTCATTAATTCAAAAGCGGTAAGTGGTGTAGAAATATTTTCTTGAATAAACCTTAGGACTTTTATAGATTTTTGAGGTGATTTTACCTTTAGAATGCCAGTATATTTTTCTTTCGGAAGAGGAAATACCTTTAATGTTGCAGCAGTTATCACCCCAAGAGTTCCTTCAGACCCTATAAAGAGGTCTTTCAGCGAATAACCTGTATTATCTTTTATAAGTGTACTTAGGGTATTAATTATCTTTCCTTCTGGAGTAACAATCTCAAGACCAAGAACTAAATTTCTCGTATTTCCGTAATATAGTACTCCAACACCTCCCGCATTGGTTGATATGTTTCCACCAATTGTACACGTTCCTTCAGATGCAAGAGATAGAGGAAAAAGCGTGTTATTTTTTTTACATACATTTTGTAATTCTAATAAAGTTAGTCCTGACTCAACTGTTATAGATTTATCTAAAGTATTGATTTCTCTAACTTTATTTAGCCTAGTAAGATTTAGAACTATATGATTATCATCAAATGATATTTGTCCTCCTACAAGTCCTGTGTTGCCACCTTGACTTATTATCGGAGTATTTGTTGAGTATGCAATTTTTAAAATCTTCGAAACCTCTTTCGTAGACTTTGGTTTTATAATAGCTCCAGCTTTTCCAGTATAAACTCCCCTCCATTCAATAAGATATTTTGACATCTCGCTCTTATTCAAAATAATATTGTCTGATCCAACTACTCTTATAAGTTTATTTAAAATTTCTTTATCCATATTTATACAATAGCAATTGCTTTCTTTTTATAAAAGAAAAAGCATTAAGAAATATAAATTAATGTATTATGTGAAACAAATGCTTAGTCAGATTAAAAATATTTTTTTTGTTACAGATGATATTGAGAAATCAAGTAAGGAGTTTTCTTTGTTTTTTTCTAAAGAAGCATACTTTAAAGGGTTCTCTAATCAACTCGGAGTAGAAATTCAAATTTTTAGTATAGGTAATCTTAGTATAAATATAATTAGCTCATTTTGTGAGGGTTTATGGTCTGAAAAAATTTTAAATTTTAAGAAAAAGCGAAAAGAAGGGTTGTTTGGCTTAGAGCTGATGTCTGACGTAATTATTAATGATTATGAGAATTTAAAAAAACTAGAAATACCCGTTGGCGAAATTGAAAAAATTACTATTCAGGATTTAAAAGATAATATCTACACCCATAATTCTTTTTCTATTGATGAAAGTTTAGTTTCCAATTTAAATATTACGGTTAGTGATAATACTAATTTTTCTATAGAAGAAGAAAATCATGATCCTAATACAAATATTAAATCTATCAATCAAGTTGTTATTAAAACAAATAATCCCGATGGAATAGTTAACTTATTTGAAAAAAATTTAAAAATACGGTTAGCTCTTGATAAAACTTTTAAGGAGTGGTCTGGACGTATGTTATTTTTCAGAGTTGGCGGAGTTACTCTGGAGGTTATTGAGGAGGAGGGGTTGAATAATTTAAATGAATACTATGGAATTGGATGGCATTCAGATAATTTTACTGAGTGCTATGAAGATTTAACCCAAAAAGGATTTAGTTTTTCTGAAATTAGAAAGGGAAGAAAGCCCGGGACATTAGTTTCAACATTAAATGATCCTATATTAGGTATTCCAGCAATTTTAATAGGTTTAGACGGAGAAATTTCTTGATAAAAAAAATATTGATAATTTTTATAATTACCCTAAGTGCATGCTCTGAGGAAAATAATATTGAAAAAGATGACGACGGTCTTGTGAGAGTAACTTTTGCAACTGACTGGAAAGCTCAGGCAGAACAAGGCGGCTTTTATCAAGCTCTAGCCTCAGGACTTTATGAAGAAAAAGGATTAAATGTTGAGATTATTCAAGGAAACTCTAATGTTAATGTACCAAGATTAATTGCATCAAATTCTGTTGAATTTGGTATAGGGTCTAATAGCTTTATACCTTTAAATATGGTTGAAAATAATATTCCTGGGAAAGCGATTATGGCAGTTTTTCAGAAAGACCCTCAAATTATTATGACTCATTCTGACTCTAGTATAGAAAATATTAAAGATATGATTGGCCTACCTATAATGATTTCAGATGCAAGTATTGGTGCTTTTTGGCTTTGGCTGAAATCGAAATATGGCTTTGAAGATAGCCAGATTAGAAAAAAGACTTTTAGCTTGGCCCCTTTTTTAAGCAATAAATCTTCTATTCAACAAGGGTACTTGACCTCAGAGCCATATTTAGTTGAAAAAGAATTAGGACAGAAGCCTAAAGTATTCCTTCTGTCTGACTATGGGTATCCTAGCTATGGCGCAATGGTATTATCTTCTAACAAGATAATTGAAAATAACCCAGATATTGTTAGAAGGTTTGTAGAGGCTAGTATAGAGGGTTGGGAGCAATATATTTACGGAGATCCAAGCTTAGGTAACGAGTTAATATTATCTGTAAATAATGAAATGAGAGAAGATATTTTACTACAAGCTATTAAAAAAATAAGATATTACGAATTAATCTCGGATGAAGTCTCAAAAGGAAATAATATCGGTCAAATGACGAATAAACAGTGGGAAGATTTTTTTAAAATCATGTCTGAAAATGGTGTTTATAAAACCGATCTAAATTGGCAAGAGTCTTTTACATTAGAGTTTATTGGTAAGGAAAATTAATGTTAACTTTTAAGGATATTGTTAAGAGCTATGAAGAGGACGTGTTGGGGCCTATTAGCATAGATATTAAAAATAAAAGTTTTGTATCAATTATTGGTCCTTCTGGCTCAGGAAAATCGACTTTTTTAAGGTTAGCATCTGGTTTAATAAAACAATCCTCTGGATTGATAGGTTATAATGATAATCTTAAACCAAAAATGGGATTTGTTTTTCAGGATTCAAATTTACTTCCATGGAGAACTGTCCTTGATAATGTGCTTTTACCATTAGAGCTAACTAAAGAAGATAAATCTAAATCAATAGAAAAATCTCTTAAATGGATTTCCAGAGTTGGTCTTGGGGGGAAAGAAGATTCTTTTCCAAATGAGTTATCTGGTGGTCAAAAAATGAGAGTATCTATCGCAAGAGCGATGGTTCAAGAGGGGTCTTTACTTCTTTTAGACGAACCATTTTCTGCATTAGATGAGGTTACCAGAAGAAGGCTTGAGGATGATCTTTTGGAAATATGGAAAACAAATAATATAACTATTTTATTTGTTACTCATTCTGTAACGCAAGCTGTTTATTTATCAGAGAGAGTTCTGGTAATGTCATCAGGTCCTGGGGTTATAATTGAGGATTTATTGATTAACAAAAAAATTGATGTTGGCTTTGAAGGTACTCACGAATTCTTATCCCAAGTTAAACATTTAACTGATATTCTCAGAAATGAAGGTATTTAACAATGTATAGATATCTGTCATTTATAGCCCCTCTATTAACTTTTCTAGTCTTGCTAATTTTCTGGGAGTTTCTTGTTAATTATAATAAAGTCCCGCTTTATATTTTACCTGCTCCATCAGATATTTTTTTATCTTTAATTGTTAATTATAAAGATCTTTTCTCGTCAGCCTTTATAACCCTAAGAATTACACTTTTTGCGTTCAGTATTGCATCCTCATTAGCGATATTGTTGGCAATACTATTTTCGCAATCAAGGCTTATTGAATTATCACTTTATCCTATTGCTGTGATTTTTCAGGTTACTCCTGTTGTAGCGATTGCGCCTCTTATATTAATATGGGTTGGCTTTGATAACGCTGAGTATGCAATATTGATACTTGCAACAATTGTAGCTTTTTTTCCAGTATTGGCTAATACGAACTTAGGAATTAAATCAGTTAATGAAAATCTCCATGAGCTTTTTAGTTTATATGGTGCGGGGAGATACCAAAGATTGGTTAAGCTTCAAATACCATTTGCACTTCCTTTTATTCTTACCGGAATGAAAACATCGATTGGCCTATCTCTTATTGGGACGGTTGTGGCTGAATTTGTTGCAGGCTCTGGAACATCAACTGGATTAGCCTGGAGAATAATCGAGGCGGGAAACAGACTGGATATAGCAAAGTTATTTGCCGCATTAATATTATTAGTCATCTTAGGGATATTTTTATTTCTTTTAATTTCATATATAGAAAAAATAGTACTTAAAAGATGGCATGATAGCTCAAATATATAATGGGAGAGTCTAAATTATGAATAATATTTTTGGCAAATCGAAAAGTGTTAGTGAAGCTTTAGATACGAGACTAACTTGTAGAGATTTTTTAGATAAAGAAATTAATAAGGATATTATTTTTAATATCTTAGATAAGGCGAGAAGAGCGCCTTCTGGAGGGAATCTTCAGCCTTGGAGGGTCTGGGCTGTTTCTGGAGAACCGTTAAAGGAATTTAAACAAGATATTAAAAAAAAAGCGATAGAAAACCCTAGGGGAGAGGGAACTGAATATAAAATTTACCCTCCCGACCTTAAAAATCCATATGAACAAAGACGAAGAGCTGTTGGGGAAGGTATGTACAATGCTTTAAACATTACTAGAGAGGATAAATCAGGAAGGATTCAGCAGTTTATGAGGAATTTTGAATTTTTTGGCGCTCCTTCGGCTTTATTTTTTGCTATCGATAGAAATATGCAAGAGGGTCAATGGTCTGATTTGGGTATGTTTATTCAATCAATTATGCTTTTAGCTAGGGAAGATGGTTTGCATACAGCACCTCAAGAAGCTTGGGCAATATGGCATAAAACTATTGGTAATTTTTTAGAAATACCTAATGACCTAATGCTCTTTTGTGGAATGGGAATAGGGTATGCTGATCCAGAAAGTCCAATTAACTCCTTTAGGAGTGAAAGAGAGGAAGTTGAAGGGTTTACTAAATTTATTGGCTTCTAAATAATTCTTTTATCCCTAAATTCCTTAATATCTTCTTTGCTAAACCCAAGATTTCCAAGTATTTCGTCTGTGTCTTCTCCTAGCAACGGAGGGCGTTTTTTAATTATATTATCAGAATTAGATAATTTTACAGGTAAGCCCATAACTGGAGATTTACCAGGTATTCCGGGATACTCTATATCTTGAAAAAAATTCATTGCTTTAACATGTGGATCGTCTAATGCATCTTGCAGATCATTGACCGGACCAGCAGGAACACTTGCCTCTGCAAGAAGATTTAAGGCTTCTTCATTAGTATATTGAGAAGCCCATTCGCTAGTTTTTTTACTTAAAATTTTACCATTAATTCCTCTATTAATATCTGTACTAAATCTTTCATCACTTAATAAATCCTCTTCTCCTAAAAGATTTGCCCATCTTTTAAATAATGTATCACCTAAAACCTGGACTACTATCCAACCATCTTTTGTTTCAACCATATCAACTGGTCCAGCATACGGACTTCTATTTCCGATAGCTTTTCTATTTTTTTTAGTAATAGATTGTTCAATTAGGTGGGTATTCATAAAGGCTAATGAGGTTGCAAAAAGAGCTCCTTCTACAACTTGACCTTTTCCAGTCTTTTGTTTTTCAATTATAGCAGCAAGGGTCCCCATCGCTGTAAGCGAAGCTGTCCCATAGTCAATATAGGGTGAATAAGCTTTTATTGGTTCATCGTCATTACCAGTAAGGTATGCAGCACCAGACATTGCTTGGCCAACGCCATCAAATCCAACTCTCTCAGAGTATGGACCGCCAGCTCCAAAAGCTGATACCGTCGTTAATATTATTCCCGGATTATATTTTGAGATTGTCTCATAATCAATTCCCATTCTTTTTAGTGTTTGAGGTGGGAGATTGGCTACCACAACATCGGCAGATTCAACTAATTTTTTAACAATTTCGTTTGAACCTTCCTTGGTGGGGTTTAGAGTCATTCCTTTCTTATTACGGTTCATTTGCATGAACATTGCCCCTTCTCCTCCATCATCTTTTAATGGATGAACGAACCTATCTTCTGATCCATTTAATCTTTCTACCCTTATGACTTCTGCACCAAGATCGCCAAGTAAAGCTGCGCAATATGGACCAGCAATATATCTACCAAAATCTAATACTCTTATATCTTCTAATATATTCAATTTTAACCTCTCGCTAAATTACTAAACATTACAAATAATTAATCATACAGACATGAAATGGTAAAATTATTACTGCATTATATATTTGTTAGACGAAAATATTTGACTGTACTTGTTTTATCATAACTCCCCAAAAAAAATAACAGGTACAGTCAAATTAATCACTAACTTTTCTTATATATATAGATTATCTTATATGTGGAGATAAAAATGCATATTTTGCTTATTGAAGATGATATGAATGCAGCGCGTTACGTGACCAAAGGCCTAAAAGAAAGTGGTCATATTGTAGATCACGCTTCTGACGGAGATATTGGTCTTGATATAGCTTTGTCTTCTAATTTTGATGTAATGGTTGTTGATAGAATGCTTCCAAAACTTGATGGATTATCGCTTATCTTAAAATTAAGGGAAGAAAATATTAACACCCCAATACTAATTCTTTCTGCTTTGGGTGAAGTTGATGAAAAGGTAATAGGTCTAAAAGCAGGAGCAGATGATTATTTAGCAAAACCTTTTTCTTTTTCAGAGCTCTTGGCTAGGATTGAAGTTCTTCATAGAAGAACTAACCCTGATACGAAAGAGACAACATTAAAAGTTGGGAATTTATCAATGAATCTTCTTACAAGAGAAGTTCATCGTTCCGACATAAAAATTGATCTACAGCCCAGGGAATTTAGGCTTTTAGAGTTTTTGATGAGAAGGTCGAATCAAGTAGTAACTAGAACAATGCTGCTTGAAGGTGTTTGGGAATATCATTTTGACCCTCAAACAAATGTTATAGATGTTCATATTTCAAGACTACGTTCAAAAATAGATAAACCTTTTAAAGAAAATGAAATGCTTTTTACAGAGAGAGGGGCAGGATATGCCTTGAGAAGTAATGATTAACTTATTTCGATTAACAAGTTTTCGATTAATTTTTATCTATACTATTCTTTTAGTAATTTCGATTTGCTTGATTACCTTTTATCTTTATTGGTCTACAGCTAGGGATCTTCAAAATAGAGCTGACCAAGACATAGTTCAAGAGAGTAAAATGCTTGTTCGAGTCTATCAAAGGGGTGGTGTCAAAGAGCTTGCAAGAGTCATTTCGCAGCTGTCACAAATACCTAATGCCAATCTTTATGCCCTTAGAAATGATAAAAATGATATTGTGGTAGGTAATTTTACCGATAAGGATTCATTGTGGAATTTAGAAAGGTTTGATGATAACTGGGTATCATTTTCCTCTATTAGAAATAGCCAGTCTGTTAGCGCGAATTTACCTCTTCGAAAACAATTTTATCGAGGAAAGGAGTTTATTGTTAGGGGTAGTTATAACCTTATAATAGGAAGAGATGTAAGTAATGAAATTTATTTAAAGGAGAGGTTTCTAAATACCATTATAAGTGCAACTTTGCTTATTCTCATTCTTGGCCTATTTGGTGGTTATATTCTAAGTCGAAATATTCTAAATAGAATATCTGCTATAAATAAAACAAGTATCGAAATAATGGATGGTAATTTACTTCAAAGACTTCCTGTGGGACCAACAAACGATGAATTAAATCAACTTTCTATCAATTTAAACAATATGTTAGATAGATTGAATAAGCTAATGACTGGAATGAAGGATGTGAGCGATAATATTGCTCATGACTTAAGAACACCTTTAAATAAAATAAGAACAAATCTCGAGGTGACCTTAATGTCAAACCCAACGACTGAAAGTTATAAAAATTCTGTTGAAGAGGTTATTCAGGATATTGATATTCTTATTAATACGTTTAATTCTTTATTAGCTATATCAAGAGTTGATTCTGGCTCACTATCTCTTGATAAAGAAAGAATAGATATAAATAGCTTAATAGAAAATATAATTGATTTATGGGAACCGCTGGCTGAAGAGCGGGAGATTACTCTAACAAATCAATCTTCTCAAAATATTTACTTACAAGGTAATATGAATTTATTATCTCAAGCCCTATCTAATCTAATTGATAATGCAATTAAGTACGGCCCTCTTGAAAATAAAATTAGTATTGGTGCTAAATTTGAAAAAGAAAATGTTATTCTTTGGGTATCAGATAGTGGTCCCGGTATTCCCGAAAAGGATAAAGAGAGAGTTTTAGAAAGATTTTCCCGACTTGATGCCAGTAGAAATACTCAGGGCACTGGATTAGGGTTGAGCCTAGTTAAATCAAGTATAAAATTCCACAAGGGAACTATTCAATTACTAGATTCAAATCCAAAAGGTCTAATAGTAAAATTAAAAATTCCTAAAGGTTTTTAAAGCCCACCAGAAACAAATAAGCATTGTCCTGTTATCCAACCCGAAGAGGGTGAAGCCATAAAGACAACAGCAGCACCAATATCTTCTGGTTTACCCCATCTTTTTAGAGGAATATTAATTTGTTTTTTTAGCTGTTCCTCTTTTTCTGGAGTATCCATGCTCATCGAATCAATAAAATTTTCTGTCGGTATTGGACCAGGTGCTACAGCATTAACCCTTATATGTGGCGCTAATTCAAGTGAGAATGTAGATGTTAGGCTATTTATCGCAGCTTTTGATGCACCGTATGGACCATTTTTTATATTAGGACCCATATTTTTTGATGAGGTTGATGAAATATTGATTATTGATCCTCCTCCAGTACTCATATGGCTTGCTGCAACTACACAACCTGACCATGCTGCCTTTATATTAAGGTCAAGCTGAGCGTTAAATTGTTCGGGAGAGGTTCTTGTTAGGTATCTGGGCGTCCCATCAGGAAGACCTCCGGCATTATTAACCCATATGGATAGTTTTCCATATTCATCAACAGCTTTTTGACCAAGATTCTCCATTGACTTTGTATCGGTAACATCTGTTGGGACTACTAGAGCTTTCCTACCTACAGCTTCAATTTCTTTTGCAACTTTTTTTAACTCATCCTCACTTCTAGAGGCAAGAACGAGATCTGCTCCTGCTTCAGCAAGAGCAATAGCTATTCCTCTCCCAATGCCTTTTCCTGATCCCGTAACAACTGCAACTTGACCTTCAAGTTTAAATAAATCTAATATCGACATATTTTTTCCTTCCTTTTAAATTTACTTTAAATGGTACTAGCTAAACCTTTTGACGATAAAATTTCTATCCAATATCCATCAGGGTCTTTTATAAAGGCTAAGCCTTTCATATTCCCATCATCAGGTTTTTTTTGAAACTCTACCCCAAGAGAATCAAATCTTTCGCAAGCCTCATAAACATCAGGAACTGTAATACCAATATGACCAAACCCCCTGGGGTCTGAATTACCGTTATGATGAGAAAAAGTATCATCTTTTTCTGTTCCCCAATTGTGCGTTAATTCAAGAACGGCTTTCTGATTAAGAGCATAAGCAAATCTATCCTGCTTATTTTCCGGAACTGGACCATCATTAGGTCTTAGATAGGCTAAAAAAAATAAAGAAAAACTATAATCTGGGAAATCTAATTTTTTTAAGATAGTCATTCCTAAAACTCTAGTATAAAAATCTAATGATTTTTCAGGATCTTTAATTCTGAGCATTGTTTGATTGAAAATATAATCTAAAGTTTTTTCATCAGGTTTTTGTGACATTTCTTCCATAACTTTTTCTCCCATTTAGCAAGATCACATTATAAGTCACATAATAAAAAAGGGCTATACAAGTATAGCCCTTTTGAAGTTTTATTTTAATAAACAAAAAAAGGGCCATAAAATTATGGCCCTTTTAATTATTATTTTTTATCTCGATTTTTAGAATTCAGCAGAAAATTCCAAACCAATACTTCTTGGTCTAGTCACTGTTCCAACATTAAATAGTGACGCTGAAACATTACTACCACCCAATAGTGTGGCAAACTCAACTCTTTCATCCGTAAGGTTTTTACCAAAAAGACTAATGCTGTAGTTATCGAAGTAGTATGCAACGGTAGCACTGAGATCATCAGCATTACCACCTGTTACACGCCCAGCATTAAGGTTAAGAACATCAGTTTCAAAATCATCAATCTTGGTGTACTTAGCAAAGATATCAAGCTCACCATTACCTATTCTAGTGGTAAAGTTAAAGCCTACACCAATAGTGGAATCAGGAGCATTTCTTGGTTTTAAGAAAGTAGCATCCTCTACTATTGTTACATTATCACCTGGATTTAGATCAGTTTCAAATTCTTCATATGCAGCATCTAAGAAGCCTGCATTTAAAAATACCTTTAAATCAGGAGTAACAGCAAATAGAATTTCTGCTTCCCAACCCTCGTATAAAACTTCAGCAGCATTATCAAAAACAGATGCAACTGTTTTAGTATCAGGATCAATTTTTGAATAAGACTCTTGCTTATCTTCAAATTCATTATGGAAAGCTGTTAAATTTAATCTTAAACGATCATCCATTAACATACTTTTAAAACCAACCTCAATTGAAGTAGCAAATTCAGGATCATATTGATCTCTTTCATAATCACGAATATTTTGATTTACACCAAAGAAACCGCCAGAATGAAATCCTTCAGAAAAAGATGCATATATCATTTTGCTGTCATCAATCTCATATGATGCACCAAAGTGTAATGAAACCTCATCCCATGTATTATTCAAATCAGCATAACCAGCAAAATTTCTTTCCCTTGATCTAGCTTCATTAGATAAATAAGCTTGACCAGCTATGAAATGTTTTTTCTCTTCTGTCCAACGACCACCAGCTTCCAACGAAAGCTTGTCAGTTACATCGTATGTATACTGAGCAAAAACAGCTGTAGATTCTGTTTTTTGTGTTTCGTAAAGAATTTGCGTCACATTAGTTGAGAAACCTTTTTCAATTCCGAGATCACAAGAGATAGGAGCAAAAGCACCATCAAGACCATTAGTACCCTGACAAGCTTTCCATAGGTCATCACTACCAGCTACTCCGCCAAATAATGTCTTCCAAAATTCACCACCAGTAACCCAATCTTGAGTAAATTCACTTTCCCAGAGGTAAACACCTGCTATAAGAGATGATCTTTCCCATTGTCCTTCAAAACGGAACTCATGACTTGTTTGCTCATACTCATTCCATCTTTCAATTGTAATAAAAGGAGCGGCTGATCCATCATAGTCATAAATACGATATTCGCCTTGTTCTCTAATGCCTGAAATCATTCTTAAAGTTATGTTTTCATTAAGATCATAGCTCATGTTTAGTGTGTAAGCTTTGATATCATTCTCAGCATCATTCTCAGTATCCATTTCTGATTCAGTGGGAACGCCAACGCTAGTTCTGCATGTGTAAGCATATTCAGCACAAGTTCTAGTTCCTAAGGCTAAAGTCTTATCATAGCTTCCTGCTGGAGGAGCTGGCATAACGCCCGGAGCAAAATTATAGTTTGTATGATAGGCGTTTAGCTGACTTTTATCCATAATCTGTTCAATAGTAAATAAAGCTTCAAATTTCTCTTTTTCATACAAGAATGTTACCCCGTAATTACTATAGTCTTTTCTAGGAATATTATTACCTGTTGTCTTATTAGGTAACCAGCCATCATCTTTCATTTGTGTCATGAAAAGTTTAGTTTTTAGATTACCAGAAGAAGGTAAATTGATAACTGCTCTTTGTTCATTTTGACCATCCTCGCCAAGGGTAAGTTGAAGTCTAGCTCCAGCCTCTCCTGTTGGCCTGCTCCGTACGACATTAATAACGCCGCCAACAGTATTTTTACCAAACAAGGTTCCCTGAGGACCACGAAGGATTTCAATTCTTTCTAAATCAAAATTTTCTAAAATAGCACCAGCGGACGAACCTAGATAAATTCCATCTAACATTATGCCAATTGGTGGATCAAAGGAATTATCATCAGCTCTAGTAGGGCTGATACCTCGGATATTAATATTTGCTCCGCCAGAACGACTTCCTTCTTCAGAAATACGAACATTTGGTGCAAAACCATTTATATCGTTAAGATCTCTAATCTGTGATCTTGCAAGATCTTGACCAGTAATTGCAGTAATAGCTACTGGAACTTTTTGAGATGATTCCTCAAATTTTCTTGCTGTTACTATTATTTCTTCAATACTTGCTGTTCTTTCAGCTTGCTCTTCTTGAGCTGAAACGCTGCTAAAACTGCCTGTTAGAAGAAGTGCAGCAACTGCAAAGCCCATATTAAAATATTTAAATAAACTCATTTTTAAAGTACTCCCGTTATTATTTATTATTATCATTTTTATTGTTGTTAGGATTCTAGGTAAATTTAATTAGAATTACCAAATTATAGTTTTAATAATGTTATTAAGTCAAACTTATTAATCAATAATATCTATTTTAATCATAAATAGTAGGGATGGTTATATTGGAGTTAGACAAAAAAAAGGGCCGGTTAAAAACCAGCCCTTAATATTATATAAAGCTTAAATAATTAGAAATTAGCTTTAAGCGTTACTGTCCAAGATTTACCTGGTGACTTATTACCATAAGCCATTAAGCCTGAGACATCTCTGATTACAGTAGTGATATCATCAGTTAGGTTCTTTCCTGATAGTGCGATTGAGTAATTTTCCATTGCATATGTAACAGACACATCAACTCTTTCGTATGATTCTTGGAAACTATAGTAGTCAGGTGTGTTTGTAGTAATAGTTTCTTGCTCATCAATAAAGGTATATTTAGCGTATACACTTAAATCACCTTCACCCATTGGAATTGTGTAAGTACCACCAGTTGAGAAAGTAGTCTCAGGAGTATTTACAGGAGTAAGATTGTCGTTATTAGTTGGGTTATAACCGCCAACAGCGCCATCTAGATCAGCAATAAAGCCATCATACTCAGAATCAAGTAACCCTAGGTTTGCAAAGATTTCAAAGTTCTCATTTACAAGAGCTAAGACTTCAATTTCTAAACCAGTAAAGATAATACCAGCAACATTATCAATAACCGTCACAACTGTTAAAGTTGTAGGGTCTTGTTTGATAGTTTGTTGTTGCATATCTTCAAACTCATTTCTGAATAGAGCAGCATTCAATTGAATTCTTCTATTCATTAAGAAAGATTTAACGCCAATTTCTGTAGTTGTAGCAAATTCAGGATCATATGTATTAGCAAAATCTTTTAGATTTTGGTTACGTCCAAAGAAACCTCCACTTTGGAAGCCTTTAGAAATAGAACCATAATACATTACATCATCACTAGCTTGATAGGATAAACCAATTTTACCTGATAATTCATCATATTTTTTTGATAAAGTATCAATACCAACAGCTGCAAAGTTATTTACAAACTGTCTTGATTTAGGAGCTAAGTATGACTGACCTGCAGTAAATGTTTTTTCTTCTTCAGTGTAACGTAATCCAAGAGTAACCATCATCTTATCAGTTGCTTGATAATCTAGATTAGCAAATAGTGCTGTAGATTCTGTTAATTGTTCTTGAAGAAGTTTTTGAACATAAGATGCTCCAAGTTCAGTTGCACCTGGGTCACAACGAATTGCCCCTAAGCCACCAGCTAAACAAGCATCAAATAATGAAGGTGGAACTAAAGTTGACCAGAATTGTCCTTGAGTAATCCAATCTTGGTGATATGTACTTTCCCACATATATAAACCTGTTGTTAAGGTTGCATTATCAAAATTAGTTTCAAGCCTTAGTTCGTGACTTTCTTGCTCATAATAATTATCAGCATATATATTGATGTAATCCATTGATGTTGCATCATATTCCCAGTCAGTAGATTCATACTCTTCACGAAAACCACCTATATAAGTAATACTTTGATTTTCATTTAAATCATAAGTCATTTTCAAAGTGTATGCATCTGTATCAAACTGACCTTTGTTGGTATTATCAGCGCTTGTCGTGGTGTCACTTGAGCCAGTATCGAATTTCTTACATGTTGAAAAGCCTTTTGGGTTAAATGCTCTGGATAGTGATAAAGCAGCTCCAGTTTTAGGAAGGCCAGTTGCAATATCTACTGGATCAAAAGAAGTACAAATTCTTGAAGTATCTGCATTTTGATTTGTCCAAGCACCTAGATCACTAGAATCATCAAATGTTTCCATTGTGAATAAAGCTTCAAATTTATCATTTGGTGTCCAAAGAAAAGTTGCACCAGTATTTACATAATCTTTTGCAGGCACATCAGTTTCTAAATAAGTGTTGTAAAGGTGACCATCAGATTTAATTGAGGTAGCAAATAGTTTAACTGCTAAAACATCTTCTACTATAGGAGTATTTAAAAGGACTCTAAATTCTTTTTGTCCCCATTCACCAACATCAACCTGAACCTTACCGCCAAATTCACCAGTAGGTTTTGATCTCATTACGCGTATAACACCACCATTTGTATTTTTACCAAATAGTGTTCCTTGAGGACCACGAAGAATTTCTACTCTTTCTAGATCAAAATTCTCAATGACTTGACCTGAATTAGTTCCTATTGTAATTCCATCAATCTCTACTGAAATTTTTGGATCAAATGATTTGTCTGATTCGTTCGAATTAATACCTCTCAGTGAAATAGCTGAACCACGACCTCTGGTTCCTAAGCCTGTACTAATAACAACATTAGGTGCAAAACCACTTAAGTCTGCAACTGTTCTAATAGTAGAATCATTCAATGCTTCTGTAATTGCAGTGATAGCAATTGGAACATCTTGAAGAGATTCTTCTCTTTTTCTAGCTGTAACAATGATTTCTTCAATACCAAAGCTCGCTACATCTTCTTGGTCTTGAGCGGATACCAGGGTATTTGATGTTAGTATTAGAGCAAAAAATGCAAAAAATACTGATAATCTATTAAATATAGACATATAATTCCTCCCCGAGGATTGTTTATTAATAATGATTTTTTGATTTTTATTTTTATTATGTTTAAGAATAAAATATATTCTTGTTTATTTATAAATTATATCATTGAAATTACAAGTAATTACTGAGATTTTAATAACTACTGGATTATTTAAGAAATTAAAAAAGATCTAATTAAAGGTTCTTTGATAAATTTTTCTAGACTTTTAATCTTGTCAATACTGGTATACGAAGGTTATAGGATGTATCAATAATTTTGATTCCAGATGTTGGGGCGTAGCCAAGCGGTAAGGCAACGGGTTTTGATCCCGTGATGCGTAGGTTCGAATCCTACCGCCCCAGCCAATTTTTATATCCTTTAATATAATAAATCTCATAAAAAAGGCTTCTGTAAGACATGAATGTTATCTGGTTTAAAAGAGACTTAAGAGTCTGGGATAATGAAGCTTTTTCAAAAGCTTGTGAGAGCGGACCAGTTATCCCATTATATATCTTTGAACCAGAGCTATGGTCTCAAAATGATCTAAGCTATCGTCATTATCAATTTCTAATAGAATGTCTCGATGATTTAAAATATGATATTGAAAAACTTGGTCAAGAACTTATTATCAGATCTGGCAACGCTCTTGAAATCTTTCAAGACATTAATCAACAATTTGATATTTCTGAATTATGGTCCCATCAGGAAACATGGAATTATTGGACATTTAAGAGAGATAGCAGTGTTCGGAAATGGACTGATTTAAATAATATTGAATGGAACGAGCCATCCCAAAATGGCGTAATAAGAGCTCTAAAAGATAGAGATGGCTGGTCAAAAAATTGGCATACTAAAATGAAGGTTGATAATTTTTTACCTCCAGAAAAATTAAACAAATTAAATATTAAAACTGAAGAAATTCCTAAACCCAAGGATATTAGTCTTAATAGGATTGATTTTGTTAATATCCAAAAAGGGGGAAGAAGGGAAGGGTTAAAATTACTAGATAGTTTTTTATTAAAGCGAGGCAAGAACTACTCTAGAGAAATGTCATCGCCATTAACTGCGACTAATAGTTGTTCGAGACTTTCAGCACATTTATCTTTTGGATCATTGTCTATAAAAGAGGTCTTTCAAGCTACAGAGGCAAAAAAAAAAGAACTTAAGGAACTTCCTAAGGAATTAAAAGGAAATTGGATAAAATCCTTAAATAGCTTCTTAGGAAGACTTAGATGGCATTGTCATTTTATTCAAAAACTTGAGGACGAACCTGAAATAGAATTTAAGAATATGCACACCTCATATGATGCTCTTAGAATTAATGACTTTAAAGATATTTTTTTTGAAAAATGGAAAACTGGTAAGACTGGTTATCCGATGGTCGATGCATCTATGCGATCTTTAATAGCAACAGGTTGGTTAAATTTTAGAATGAGAGCAATGTTAATGAGTTTTGCAAGTTATCATCTTTGGCTACCCTGGCAAATAACATCCCGATATCTTGCAACTTTATTTACTGATTATGAGCCGGGAATTCATTATTCACAATCTCAAATGCAATCGGGAACAACTGGAATTAATAGCGTTAGAATATATAACCCAATAAAACAGGGTTTAGATCAAGATCCAGACGCTGTATTTATTAGGAAATGGCTGCCTGAGTTAAAAAAAGTTTCAAAAGAAAATATTCATATGCCATGGAAGGATGCTGAAAATATGAATGGTTACCCTCATCCAATAGTTGACGAATCCGAAGCAAGAACAAGTGCTGCAAGTAAAATATACAAATTAAGAAAAGATAAAATACATAAGCTTGAGGCAAATAAAGTTTATATTAAACATGGAAGTAGAAAACCTAGATCAAAAAAAACCAAATCAAAAAATAAATTAAAAAAAAGTGATGTCCAAATGAGTCTTTTTTAACTCACCTTGATTAATTTGGTTGATACAATTAATCTTTGGTCAGATTTATATATACTTTTATCTTTATTTAATTATTTTAACTTCATGACAAAAAAAGCTCTCATAACAGGAATTACTGGTCAAGATGGAGCTTATCTATCCAACTTCCTTTTGAAAAAGGGCTATAAAGTTTATGGAGCTGTTAGGAGGACGTCATCAATTAATACGGCGAGATTATCCGACCTTGGAGTTTTGGATAAGATTGAGCTTGTTACCTTGGATCTTAGTGAAATAACAAATATTCAAAGAGTTATTGAGAAAACAGAACCTGATGAAATATATAATCTAGCAGCTCAGAGTTTTGTTCAAACATCTTATGAGCAACCTATTTATACATCCGATATAGATGGAATTGGCGTTACAAGGATTCTTGAAATTATCAGAAATATGGGAGGAAGCCCAAAGTTTTATCAAGCCTCAACGTCTGAAATGTTTGGAAAAGCACAAGAGAGCCCTCAAAATGAAAAGACGCCTTTTTATCCAAGAAGCCCATATGGTGTGGCAAAGCTTTATTCACACTGGATGACAATTAATTACAGAGAATCTTGGGATATTCATGCTTGCTCTGGTATTTTATTCAATCATGAATCTCCGCTTAGGGGTTCTGAATTTGTAACACGAAAAATTTCATTGGGTATGGCTGAGATAAAAAATGGAAAAAAAGATACAATTAATTTAGGAAATTTATCTGCAGAGAGGGATTGGGGTTTTGCGGGAGACTATGTTGAGGCTATGTGGTTGATGTTACAACAAAAAGAGCCTGATGATTATGTTATAGCAACTGGTCAAACTCACAGTGTAAGAAATTTTACAGAACTAGCCGCAAAAGCAGTTGGAATCGATATTGAGTGGGATATAAATGGTTTAGCTGAGAGAGGGATATGTAAAAAAACTGGAAAAATTATTATTTCGGTTGATTCTTCTTTTAATAGACCTGCGGAGACAGAGCACCTTTTAGGTGACGCCTCTAAAGCTGAAAGAGAACTTAATTGGAAGCCAACTGTCAACTTTGAATCTCTTGTTGAGATGATGGTTGATCATGATTTAAAGCGTGTTGAAAAAGGTTTAGTTTGGTTTTAGCTAACTATCTTTTTTCTACCATCTCATTGAAGGCTTGGTCGTATTGATTCTTTAAAGTCTTAACAAGTGTCTCTACTGACGGAGCATCGCTGATACCGCCTATTCCCTGACCAGAACCCCATATATCTTTCCATGCCTTTGTTTTCATATTACCACCAGAACCAAAATTCATTTTAGACTTATCAGCTCCAGGAAGATTATCAGGATCTAACCCTGCTTTAGCAATTGATGGTTTGAGGTAATTTCCATTAATACCAGTAAATAACGATGAATAAACAATATCATCTGCAGCAGATTCAATAAGCATATCTTTGTATCCTTTATCTGCATTTGCCTCTTCTGTAGCAATAAATCTAGTACCTAAGTAAGCAAGATCTGCTCCCATTGCTAGAGCCCCAGCTATTGAGTGCCCGTCACCTATAGATCCTGATAATAAAATAGTTCCGTCGAACCATTCTTTTACCTCACGAACCAGTGAGAAAGGAGAGAGACTACCTGCGTGTCCTCCAGCACCTGCACAAACTAGAATTAATCCGTCTACACCTTGCTCTGCAGCCTTTTTTGCATGTTTTACATTAATAACATCATGAAAAACTACACCACCATAACTATGAGCAGCTTCTACAATTTCTTGAGGAGGTCTTAAACTAGTAATAATAATAGGTACTTCATGTTCAACACATGTTGCCATGTCATCCATTAGCCTATCATTTGATGCATGACAAATTTGATTAACAGCATATGGCGCAGAGGGAGAGTCGGGATTCTGTTCATCATATTCTGCAAGCTCATCTTTTATTCTAGTTAACCATTCGCCCAACATACTTTGAGGTCTTGCATTAAGGGCAGGGAATGAGCCAACAATTCCAGCTTTGCATTGTGCTATTACCAATTCTGGCCCTGATACAATAAATAAAGGGGCTCCAACTACTGGAAGTCTTAATTTTCCTTCTAATGTTGATACTAGTGACATAAATGTTCTCCTGAAATTTTTTATGCATAATAATCATTAATTAAAAAATTGAAACATTCTTTTTTAAATGAATAATAAGATTATGGGATACAAAATAATAAATAATAAATAATAAATCTTCTCTTGGTGTTGAGGTCCTTAATTTTGAATATAACGATATCTTCAGTAAACAAAAAGTTAATGATTTAAGAGATCTTTGGCTAGCGAATTCCGTAATAGTTTTTAGGAACTTAAAATTAACTCACGAGGAGTTTGAAAATTTTAGTTTAGCTTTTGGTGTTTTTGGAGATGACCCATACATAGACTCAATAAGTGGATATAAGAATATTATTGAAGTAAAAAGAAGTGCAGAAGAAAAAGCTCCACCTTTCGGGGGCTCTTGGCATTCTGACTGGTCTTTTCAGGAGTGCCCTCCATCAGCCACCTTACTCCATTCAAAAATTATTCCTCCAATAGGAGGAGAGACATTTTTTATTGATACTCAGGCTGCTTACGATGACCTATCAAGTAAAATAAAATTAAAAATAAAAGATTTGATGGTTTCCCACAGTGCAATTCGTCCATACGCTGACGATGGATTTTATGCTTTAGAGAAAGATAAGGATAGGTCTATGGCAATAAAACCTTCCGCTAAGGCAAAAGAGTTTTTTTTACACCCATTAGTCAGAACTCATCCCGAAACTAAAAAAAAGTCTCTTTTTATAAACCAAGTTTATAGTATTACAGTTAACGGTTTGAATGAAAAAGATTCAAATGAATTGTTGGAGTTTTTATTTTTTCATATGGGCCAAGAAAAATATATTTATAAGCATAAATGGGAAAAAAATATGTTAATAATGTGGGATAATAGAACAGTTAATCACTGCGCCCAAGGTGGATACCAGGGCCATAAAAGATTGCTTCATAGAATAACTTTAGCTGGAAGCAGACCTTTTTAGTAATCCGTGACTCCATAGAATAAATGCATATGTGAAGGCTATTTCCTTTATCTGATTATACCTACCTGCCATACCTCCATGCCCTGCTTCTGTATAAGTTTTGAGGAATAATGGATTTGTATCAGTTTTTTTATCACGAATTTTTGCCACCCATTTTGTTGCCTCCCAATAAGTGACACGAGGGTCTGTTAGGCCTGATGTTACTAAAAGAGTCGGGTAGTCTTGCTTTTTAATATTATCATATGGTGAGTATGAAGCAATATATTGATAATCTTCAATATTTTTAATTGGATTTCCCCACTCCTCCCACTCAGGAGGAGTTAGTGGAAGAGTATCATCTAAAATCGTATTCAGAACATCTACGAAGGGAACCTCAGCAACAGCAGACTTAAAGATATCCGGCCTCATATTTAATGAGGCCCCTACCAATAGACCGCCAGCACTTCCTCCGTGAATCGAAATATCACCTGAAATATTTTGTTTTTTTAGGTATAATGCCGATGCAATAAAATCTTCAAAGGTATTCATTTTATTTCTTTTTTTACCATCCTGGTACCATTTTTTCCCTTTATCCATGCCACCCCTTATATGAGCTATCGCATAAACCATTCCTCTATCTACAAGTGAGAGTCGTGATGCAGAAAAACCAGGAGAAATTGACATTCCATAGGATCCATAACCATATAATAGTGTTGGTGAGCTTTCTGCCGTATCAACTCGTTTTATTAATGATATAGGTATTTTTTTGCCATCCTTCGATTCTGCAAATACCCTTTTTGTAATATAATTACTTGAATCATGACCAGATGGTATTTCTTGTTTTTTTAAAATTACCTTCTTTTTTTCCTCGAGGTCATACTCATATATTTCTTGGGGTGTAGTCATTGAGGAATAATAAATATGAATTGTATTTGATGAATATTCGCAGCCCTCATTAAAATCTAAATCATAAACTTCTTCATTGAACTTAATAACGTTACGCGAATTATCTTTTTTATTTATTGATGAAATACTTGGTATCCCATCCTCAAGCTCCTGAACTATAATAAAATCTTTTAAGCATGAGAAATCAGTAATTAGAACACCTTCTTGGTGAGGAATAAAATCACTCCAGTTATCATGACCAAGAGAATTTTCTTCTGTTTCCATGATCTTATAATCTACTGCATTATTAATATTAGTTAGAATTATAAACCTTGAATTTTCTTGATCATGCTCAATACTATATTCAATGCCATGCCTTCTTTTTGTGAAAAGCTTTAATTCTTTTATTACCTTTTTTTGATCTATAACCCTTACTTCGCTAGTCTCATGGTTGTGAATTGATAGTATTAGGAATCTTTTGTTCAAAGTTTCGCTTATACTTAAGAAATATCCTGTATCTTCTTCGCTATAGATTTCATAATCTTCATCTTCTTTAGTGTTCACCTTATGAAACCATAAGCTCGATGGCCTATGATTGTCATCCATCTTGATGAAATAAAAACCCTCCCCATCAAGAGACCAAACCATACTACCGTCTGTATTATTTACTATGTCGTTAAAGCTTTTATTGTTTTCAAGATTCTTTATTTTTATAGAAAAAAATTCAGATCCTTTTGAGTCAAAACTCCAAGATAAAAGGCTGTGGTCAGGTGAGTAGGATGCTCCGCCAGGTTTAAAGTAGTCGTAACCTTTGCTCTCAACATTCCAGTCATGAAAAATCTTACTTTCATTTATAGATAATTTATTTTTATAGCGCTTCAGTATCGAGTATTCTTGTCCCCTTTTTGTTTCTGAAAAATAAAACCAAGATCCATCTTTTTGAGGAAGCGAGGAATCTTCTTCCTTTATTCTTCCTTTAATTTCATTATAAATTTGTTCTTTATCGGAGGATAGAATTGATAGATGGCTATCTGTCCATTGATTTTCTTTATCTATATATTCTCTAATTTCTTTTTTTAGAACTTTAGGCGAGTGAAGAACTTCTTGCCAATTATCGTCTCTAATCCAATGATACTGATCGACTAATTTATTATTGTGATGATTTGACTCAAAAGGTATTTTTTTCGCCTTAGGCGGACCAATTTTCTTAATTTTATTCATTTTAAAATATTATTCAAAAACTATTGAAACTGTTTCAGCTATCATGGCTGGTCGATCTTGACCTTCAATTTCAATACTTACTTCAGAAATTAACTGAGTCCCGCCAGCCTTTGGCTGAGCTTCAAGAAGTTTAGATTTAGCCCTTACCTTTGAGTTAACTGGTACCATATTAGTAAAGCGTACTTTATTTGTTCCATAGTTAATACCGCGAGTAACGCTTGAGATTTTACTTATTTGCGATGTAAGCATTGGAACAAGTGATAGCGTTAAAAAGCCATGAGCAATAGTTGGCATTCCTAATTCAGATTTTGCTCTTTCTGGGTCAATATGAATCCATTGATGGTCGCCGGTAGAATCTGCAAAATCGTTAATTCTATTTTGATCAATTGTAAGCCAATCACTTACACCAATCTCTTCACCAATACATTTTGTTAATTCATTAACATCATTAAAAACTCTCATTATTACTCTCCTTATTAAACAATTTTAGAATTCTTATTACCCCAATAGCGGTCCTTTAAAAGTCTTTTGTAAAGCTTCCCAGTTGGATGTCTAGGAAGTTCTTTTTCAAAGTCTACTGTTCTTGGGCATTTAATACTAGACAGATTTTTTTTACAAAAATTAATTATTTCAATCTCGAAATCTGATCCAATATCACTCCACTTCATTGGCTGAACAACTGCCTTAACCTCTTCTCCAAATTCATCATTAGGAACCCCTATTACTGCACAATCATAAACTTTTGGATGTGTAATAATTAAATCTTCAGCCTCTTGGGGATAAATATTTATACCGCCAGAAATTATCATAAAAGCTTTTCTATCAGTAAGGTAAAGAAAGTTGTCCTTATCTAGCTTTCCTATATCACCAAGCGTTGACCAGGTTGGATTATCGGGGTGTTTCGATTCAAGTGTTTTCTTAATATCATTATGATATGTAAATTTTACATCACTTTCAAACCATATAGTTCCTTCTAAACCAACAGGAAGTTCTTTTCCTTCTTCGTCACATATATGAGGTGTTCCAACTACTGGTTTCCCAACAGTTCCCTGATGGGCAAGCCACTCTTCAGAATTACATGCAACAAAACCATTTGCCTCTGATCCTGCATAAAATTCATGGATAATATTTCCCCACCAATCAATCATCATTCTTTTTATATCAATAGGACACGGTGCCGCCGCATGTATCGCACATTGATGAGATGAAAGATTATATTTACCTCTAATCTCTTTTGGAAGTTTAAACATTCTAACAAACATAGTTGGAACCCATTGACTCATTGTAACTTTATATTTTTCAATGAATGATAAAGACTCTTCTGCATCAAAATTTTCCATTATTATATTTGTTCCACCAAGATAATTTACTCCCATTGTAAATCTTAATGGTGCAGCATGGTAAAGAGGGGCTGGTGATAAATAAATTGTATTAGAATTTGTCTTATATAACGTTGTAACTAAAGCCATGAGACCTTCTGATTGCTCAATAGATATATGTTTTAAAGGTATCCTTATACCTTTTGGCTTGCCTGTTGTTCCTGATGAATAAAGCATATCTTGTCCCATTTCTTCATCGTTAATTGTAATTTTTGGCATTTTTTCCATTTCTTGCTCAAAGGACTTCCATCCCTCCTCAACACCATCTATCATGAAATGGTCGGGGGTATTTTTTGTTATTTTCACAAGATCTTTTGCTATCTGGCCTAAATAACTAGATGAAATTATCATTTTAGAGTTACAATCCCTATGGATATACTCAACTTCACCTGCAGTTAGTCGTGATGATATTGGGGTAAAATAAAGCCCAGATCTTTGGGCAGCCCAACATATTTCTAAGAATCTTGAATTGTTTTCCATAAAAATTGAAATACCATCACCTGCCTTGAGACCTCTTTGCCTAAACAAATGAGCAATTTGATTGGACCGCTCATCAAGCTCTTTATAGGTTGTTATTTTTCCTGAAGAAGCCATAATGAAAGCAGCTTTATCAGGGGTATTTTTAGCATGTATATATGGATGCATTGAATTCCTCTTTTAAATAATTAAAAATTATATATGTATTAATACAACTTAAAAATTATTTTATTTGCAATACACTTGGAGAATGAGATGAATTACACCGCTATTCTATATGAAGTAGAAGAAAATATTTTAACAATTACCTTAAACCGACCTGAGAAACTGAATGCATTTAATAAAAATATGCAAGATGATCTAATTGATGCAATCGATAGAGCCGATAAGGATGATAATATTAAAGCTATTATTGTTACAGGGGCAGGAAGAGGGTTTTGTGCAGGAGCAGATTTATCAGCTGGAAAAGATACTTTTAATATGGATGCGAGAGAAGATCGAAAAGGTGCTATTTCAGATGATGGCGATATTGATTGGTCTAACTCAGCCGTTAGAGATGGAGGTGGACGCGTAACCTTAAAAATGTACGAATGCCTTAAGCCAATAATATCTGCATGCAATGGTCCTTCAGTTGGCGTTGGAATTACAATGCAATTAGCGATGGATATTAGACTTGCGTCAGAAGATGCCAAATATGGATTTGTCTTTGCGAGACGAGGGCTTGTTCCTGAAGCATGCTCTTCATGGTTTCTTCCAAGAATTGTTGGAATTTCAAAGGCCTTGGAATGGATATATTCTGGCAAAGTTTTTGGTCCAGAGGAAGCTTTAGAGGGAGGGTTAATTCGTTCAATTCATAAAGCAGATGATTTAATTCCAACAGCCCGTGGTATTGCTAAAGAAATTATTGATAATACAGCCCCTGTTTCTATTGCCTTGTCGAGACAGATGATATTAAGAATGGCTGGAGCTAATCACCCTATGGATGCTCATAAAATTGATAGTAGAGGAATTTTTGCCAGAGGAAGAATGTCTGATGCTAAGGAAGGGGTCGAATCGTTCCTTGAAAAAAGACCTGCGGAATTTAAAGATAGTGTTAAGAACGATTTACCTGAATATTATCCTTGGTGGGATGAAGAAAAATATTCGTAAAATTATTTTGGAGATTTTATTTTCCAAATATCGGTCTTAATACTTAGTACAGTTAAGAATATAATTCCGACTATAGAAGAAGTAATAATGTTGGTTCTTAATCCATAGTTTTCAATTATATTTCCTGATATAATTGCCCCTATTGGTCCTGAAGTCATAAAAGCTAGTGTATAAACTGACAGCATTCTTCCTCTGTGGCTCTCTTTAGCAAAAGTTTGCGTAATCGTTCTTCCCATTGCAATAACTATTCCTGCACCTCCTCCCCACATAAATATTATTAAGCACAGTCCGTAAAAGGGCATATCAAAATACAAGGATGCTAAGATAGGAATGCCACTTGTCATTGCAATCATAAGGGCTGTTCCCCAGTTTTTTAAATTCTTGTTTAAAGCAAGAATACTATTTGAAAAAAAAGTCCCGAGCCAAAAACAAGTTGAAACAGTAGCAAAACCAGATGCACCAAGACCATACCTTTCAGTTGTAATATAGGGCAGTGTGACAAGATTGTTTCCCATAAAACACAATCCAACCATTATCATTGAGATTGAGACTGGAAAAATCTCTTTTGATTTTCTTACTTCTATAAATGCTTCAATTATTTCATCTTTGATTTTTCTTATATTAAGAGGAGCCTTTGCAATAGCTGGCTTAGGTAATCTAAGGGCAAAATAACCTCCTATAATTAAAGAAAATCCTTGAGCTATAATTAGTGGTATAACCCCAACAATATCCGCTAATCCACCTACAGCCATTCCAGTTAACTGAAATCCAAATTGGGTGAGCATTGCAATAACAACTGTTTTTTGAATGTCACCCTGGGAAATCGTGGTTAGAAGAGCATCTCTCGAGGGAATAGCAAAAGCAGATATACTTCCCATGGCAAGACCGTAAATAATCATTACTCCAAAACTTAGGAAGTTGAATTGTATAGCAAGTAAAATTAATAATAAGGGTAGGGATGCTAAAAAATGAACAATAGATAATAAAATACGAGTATCAGTTTTATCGGCAATAGTTCCCCCTAAGACAATTAAAAAAATGGAGGGAGCTAATAAGGATACTTGAGCTAACCCATAATTAGAGGGGGTTACTCCAAGCATTAATATTAGGACCGTAGGAAATAGAACCATCTGCAAACCATTTACAAAATACCAAGATGCTTGGCCTGTCATATAGAACAAAAGATTTTTCAGAGATGATTTTTGCATAATAATAAAAGCTAGACTCTTTTTTGCGCCTCACTAATCACTCTGGTAATTACCGCCCGTAAGCCATTCGATCTTTGTTGGGAGATATTTTCTTGGAGGTTAAGTTTTTTTAGTTCGGCAAGATGATCTATTTTTAGAATATCTTCGGGAGTTTTCATAGAAAATATAGCAATTATAATGGCGAGAAGACCTTTTACCAAGAAGGAATCTGAATCTGCCTTAAACTCTAGTATAGATTTTTCATTAATATTTTTTTCTTCAGTAATTAACCATACTTGGCTTGCACAACCGTCAACTTTATTTTTATCGTTGTGGTCACCTTCAGACATTGGATCTAACGATTTCCCGATATCCATTATATATTTGTAACGGTCATCCCATTCATCAATAAATTCAAAATCCTCAATGATTTCTTTTAGTTCCATGAGATTTCCCTTCTGGAATTAATTAAATTAACAGTATATTAATCTGAAATCTTAACTAGCATTTTTCCAAAGTTTTGACCCTTGAATAATTTTATAAAAGCCCCTGGAGCTGACTCTATTCCCTCATCAATTGTTTCTTTCCATTGCATTTTTCCTGATTCAATCCACGCTTTCATGTCGCTTAAAAATTTTTCAGAGAGGTCTGAGTGATTTGATACAATAAATCCTTCTATTTTTAATGATTTTGCAATTGCTGCCATTAGATTATTTGGACCAGGCCTGGGAGACGTATCATTATATTGTTCAATCATACCGCATAAGGCTATTCTTCCATTTGGTCTCATTATACTTAAAGCTGCCTCTAAGTGAGAGCCACCTACATTTTCAAAATATACATCAACACCATCAGGGCATGCATTGTGAAATGATTTTATTAAATGGCCGCAAGTTTTATAGTTAATGGCTTTTGTAATGCCAAGGTCTTGTTCTAAGAATGCACATTTTTCATCTGAACCTGCTGTCCCATATACATCACAACCTTTTGCTACTGCAATCTGCGATGCAACAGTTCCTACAGCACCTGCTGCGGCCGAAATCATCACCTTATCACCTTCTTTTAGTTCGCCAATTCTCAATAATCCAACATAAGCTGTCATTCCAGGCATTCCAAGAGTGCCTAGATAGGCCTGTAGAGGCCCTATATCAGGATTTATTTTTTTAAGATATTTTCCTTTTGAGGTAAAGTACTCTCTCCAACCAAAATTAGAGTTAACAAAATCACCTTCTTTGAAGTCAGGGCATTTTGATTCAACAACAACACCAATAGCACCACCTTCGAGAGTTTTTCCTAATTCGAAGGGCGGAACATAGCTTTTTCTATCAATCATTCTTCCTCTCATATAAGGGTCAACGGACATCCATAGATTTTTTACAAGAACTTCATTTTCTGTAACTTGATTGATTTCTATTTCTTCAACAAGAAAATTTTCATTTGTAGGTTCACCATCAGGCCTTGAAATTAAATGGATTTCTTTACTTTTTACTATATTCATATTTGATCTCACTATTTTTTTTAAATAAATTGCCATGTAATAATTTTTTAGTCTATTAGGTTACTAATCTTTAAGTTGTCCATAAGGTTTAATCAAGTTATGAATTATAACGGATGTAAAAATGAAAATTCTTGTTGCACAGTTAAATAATATTGTTGGAGATATTCAGGGTAATATTGATAAGGCTATAAAGGTTTTATCAGACGAAAAAACAACTCAATCTGATTTAGTGGTTTTTTCTGAATTATTTATTTCAGGTTATCCGCCTGAGGACCTTATCTTAAAAAATTCATTTATAGATGCCTGCAAAACAGGACTCAATTCACTAGTAGATTACTCAAAAAATACCAATGCAGGCATAATTATTGGTGTACCTTTAATTGAAAATGACAAAGTTTATAATTGTTCGGTTTTAATTGATGACGGAAATATTCTTGGATTTAGCCAGAAACGAAACCTTCCCAACTATGGTGTATTTGACGAAAAAAGAGTGTTTTACCCAGGAGAAGCGTCAAAAGCTTTTAACTTTCGTAACGTTCGAATTGGTATGCCAATTTGCGAAGATATTTGGAGTAAAGAAGTTTGCGAAGACTTAAAAAAAGATGGTAGTGAAATTATTATAACGCCCAACGGGTCTCCTTTTGATAGGTATAAAAGTAATTTGAGATTAGAAACTGCAATAGCAAGAGTAAAAGAAAATAAAATTCCATTAATATATGTAAATCAGGTTGGTGGTCAGGACGAGCTGGTTTTTGATGGATCAAGTTTTGCCATTAACTCAGATCAATCAATTTTGGCTCAAGCACCAGCATGGGAAGAGTCATTGTTGGAAATAAATTATGAAAAGGGTGAGGGTTTAAAATCAGATATTGCTTTAAATTTAAGTGATAATAATGAATTAAGTGATATTTATTCTGCAATGGTTCTTGGTCTAAAAGATTATGTAAATAAGAATAACTTCCCAGGTATCATTCTAGGTTTATCAGGTGGAATAGATTCTGCATTATGTGCGGCAATTGCTGTCGATGCTCTTGGATCAGATAGAGTTTCATGTTTTATGCTTCCTTTTCGATATACATCGGAACAAAGCTTTGTAGATGCAAAGGAATGTGCAAAAAATCTAAATATTTCTCTTGGGAGTTTAAATATAGAAGATTCTTTTAAAAGCCTTGAGGATGTTTTAAATCCATTTTTTAAAGGGCTACCAAAAGATGTAACCGAAGAGAATCTTCAATCAAGAATTAGAGGTGTTCTTTTGATGGCGTTATCAAATAAAGGCGGGAGTATGGTTGTTACAACAGGGAATAAATCTGAGGTATCGGTTGGATATGCAACACTATATGGTGATATGAACGGAGGATATAATCCAATTAAAGATATCTATAAGACTGAAGTTTATGAGCTTGCAAAATGGAGAAATTCAAATACTACCTCTTGTAGCTTAGGTCCTTCAGGAGAGGTTATACCTTTATCAATAATTGAAAAAGAACCTACAGCTGAGCTAAGGGATAATCAAAAAGATCAAGACTCTCTTCCTCCGTATAGCGAATTAGATGATATTCTAGAATCTTTAATAGACTATGAGATGAGTGTCTCGGATATTGTAAAAAAAGGATATGAAAAACCTTTGGTTAAAAAAATAGAGAATCTTTTATATGTTTCTGAGTATAAAAGAAGACAATCAGCGCCAGGTGTTAGGGTAAGCCAGAAAAACTTTGGAAGAGACAGAAGGTACCCCATAACTAATTTATTTAGAGATGAAAATTGATAGAAAAAGTTATAACAAGATTTGCTCCTAGCCCAACCGGTTTGCTGCATGTAGGTAATATTCGTACAGCCCTTTTTAATTATCTTTTTTCTTTAAAAGATTCTGGAAAATTTATATTAAGAATAGATGATACTGACTCTGAGAGGAGTACTGAGGAGTTTACAAATCAAATTCTTTTAGACTTGGAATGGCTAGGTATCAAAATAGATGAGACTTATAAACAATCTGATAGGCTTGAAATTTATACTAAATATTTTCAGAAATTAGTAGACGATGGACTTGTTTATAAATGTTTTGAGACAGCAGAAGAGTTAGATATTAAACGAAAAAGATTGGTTGCAAGAAGAATGCCTCCTGTCTATGACCGTTCATCTTTATATTTATCAGAAAGTGAAATTAAAAATTATATCCATGATGGGAGGCAGCCCTACTGGAGATTTAAGCTTTCTGGGAAAAGGACTAATTTTGAAGACCTTATTAGAGGTGATGTTTCTGTTGATACATCAGCCCAATCAGACCCTGTTATCGTTAGAGCCGATGGTGGTTTTTTATACAACCTTCCTAGTGTTATAGATGATATTGAAATGAGTATAACAAATATTATTCGTGGCGAAGATCATGTTACGAACTCTGGTATCCAAGTTGAAATGTTCCAAGCATTAGGAAAAAAAGCCCCTATCTTTGGACATCACCCACTCTTGGTAGATGAAAATGGAGAGCCCTTTTCAAAAAGGAATTCTGCTGCATCGATAAAAGGTTTAATGGAAGAAAATTATGAGCCAATGGCAATAAACTCTTTGAATGTATCTATTGGAACATCTATAGAAATTAAAACATTTAAGTCCTTAAACGACATTGCTGATAAGATAGATATGGGTCAGGTTGCAAGAGCTCCTGCACGGTTTAGCATTAATCAACTCTCTAGATTGAACTCTGATATATTAACTCAATTGGATATAAGGATAATTTCTGAACGCTTAAAAGGGGATGGCATTATGTTTGATGAGGGAATTTGGAATGTTATAAAATCAAATATTAAGAATATATCTGAATATAAAGATTGGGACAAAATTATAAAAGGATCAATAAAAGTAGATAATTTGGACGGTAGCTTTATGAAGTTAGCAGAAAATCTATTACCCCCTGAGCCATGGGGAGATGGAACATGGGGAGATTGGATTGCCAGAATTAAAGAATCTTCAGATAAAACAGGTAAGGATTTATTTTTACCATTAAGAAGAGCAATAACTGGATTAAGTAATGGTCCTGAATTAAAAAATATTATTTTATTAATGGGTTACGATAAGATCAAAGATAGACTTTCGGGGAAGTAGTTGGCAAAGGAAAAACTATATTTATTTGATACTACCCTTAGGGATGGGCAACAAACTCAAGGTGTTGATTTTAGTGTTGAGGATAAAATTTCAATAGCAAAAGCCTTGGATAGTTTTGGCTTAGACTATATTGAGGGAGGTTGGCCTGGAGCTAACCCCACCGATACTAATTTTTTTGAATCAAGGCCAAAATTTAAAAACTCTAAATTCACTGCTTTTGGTATGACCAAGCGTTCAGGTCGTTCTGCTGATAATGATCCTCAGTTAAGGGCTTTAATTGACTCCGGCGCTGAGAGTATTTGTTTAGTCGCAAAGACCTGGGATTATCATGTTGATGTCGCCCTTGGAATTACACTCGATGAAAATATTCTTTCCATAAAAGAATCTGTAAATGCAGTTAAAAAAAATCAACTCGAATCTTTGATTGATTGTGAACATTTTTTTGATGGTTTTAAATCGAATCCTGATTTTTCCTTATCTTGCATTGAATCTGCTTTAAAGGCGGGGGCTGATTGGGTGGTCTTGTGTGATACAAACGGTGGGACCTTACCAGGTGAAATTTTTGAAATAGTAAGTGAGGTGTCTAAAAAGTTTTCAGGAAAAAATATTGGTATTCATTGTCATAATGATACTGAAAATGCAGTTGCTAACTCTCTTGCTGCGATCGACGCCGGTGCTAGACAAGTTCAGGGAACATTAAATGGCCTAGGAGAGAGATGCGGTAATGCAAATCTTATTTCTTTAATACCTACATTATTACTAAAGGATAGGTATGCTAGAGATTACGAATTATCTATATCAAAAAAAGATTTGAGGAATTTAAAAAATATCTCCATTCTTTTGGATGGCATTTTAAATAGGCAGCCCAATAAGCATCAGCCCTATGTGGGCGATAATGCTTTCGCACATAAAGGAGGGCTTCACGTTTCAGCTGTAATGAAAGATCCGTCAACCTATGAGCATGAAAACCCTGAAGATGTTGGAAATATAAGAAAAATTTTAGTTTCTAATCAAGCTGGTAAATCTAATCTTTTATCAAGATTATCGTCTGTAGGAATTGAAATTAAAAATAATGATCAGCGATTAAGTGAACTCCTTGAGGCTGTTAAGGAAAAAGAATTTAGAGGTTACTCCTATGATGGGGCGGGGGCTTCTTTTGAATTATTGGCAAAAAATATTCTCAATAAAGTACCTCATTTTTTTACTGTCGATGATTATGAAATTTCTATAAAAAAACAAAGCTCTGATATTGCTTCCGATCTGACTTCAGAAGCATTTATTAAAGTTAATGTAGAGGGAAGACAAATTCAGTCTAGCGGTAAAGGTAATGGACCTGTCAATGCCTTAGATAAAGCATTAAGAAAAGATCTAGGTATTTACGATAGCCATTTAAAAGACCTTGTTTTAGTTGACTATAAAGTGAGAATTTTAAATGGTGGAACAGAAGCTATTACGCGAGTTGTTATTGAGAGTATAGATAAAGACGGTAAAAGTTGGTTTACTGTTGGGGTTAGTCCAAATATTGTTGAAGCATCATTGATGGCTTTAATGGATTCCATTCAATATAAACTTATTAAAGACAATGCTCCGTTACCTAAGAGCTAATAAAATCAGGATGTCTTGATAGTTCCTCGAGATCGTTTACTACAAATAAATTTTTTAGACTTGATTGCTTCAGGTTATCATCACCCTTAGATCTTACAAGACCATTAGCTTTCATATGCTCAAGCATATCAATAAAAGGGTTCCAAAAATTATTAGAATTAATTAGAAAAATAGGCTTCTCATGTTCGCCCAAAGCAGCACCAGAAAGGACATCTGTAATTTCGTCTAAAGTTCCAATCCCACCTGGCAGGGCGACAAATATATCTGAAATTTGAATCATTTTTTCTTTTCTTTCAGTTAATGTTTTTGTTTCTATAATTTCATTAGATTCCGAATAAATTATATTTGGTTTATTCAGATATTTTGGGATCACTGAAATTACATTTACATTATTTTCCTTTGCTGATTGCGCTGCAATACCCATTAAGCCAAGAGCTCCACCTCCATAAAGTAATGAATATTTATGCTTAGATAGGACCGAGCCAAAATTTTTTGCTACTTCTGAGTAAAGAGGATCTTTACCATTTAGAGATGCGCAAAATAAACAAACAGTTTTCATTATCACTTATTTCGCTGATTCTGTAATTTTGAAAAATCTTTTTTCTAGATTTTCTTTATTATTTTTCAGATAAATTGGGAGAGCTAATAGAGTTGGTATTAAAAATAAAGTTAATAAGCTTGAAAATCCTAATCCCCAAATAACAGCTGTTGAAAAAGGAACCCACCATGCGGACATTAAGCCTCCAAACTCAATGCTTCGTCCGAACCAATCTATTGTTATTTGAAGTGCAACAGGTGTTAGACCAATCATTGTAGTTGCTGTAGTTAGAACTATTGGCCTAAGTCTTTGAGCAGCTGATTGAATAATTGTTTCAATTGGATCAATATTATCATCTTTTAGCCTATTGTATGTATCAATAAGGACAATTGAATTATTAACAATTATTCCCGCTAAAGATACAATTCCCAATCCACTCATTATTACAGAAAAAACCTGTCCCGTTATTAAAAGACCTGTTAGGGCTCCAACTGTTGAAAGAACAACTGTTGATAAGGTTATTGCTGCTTGATAAAAACTATTAAATTGAGTTAACAATATTACAAACATTAGGAATAATGCACCAAGCATAGCTCGTCCAAGAAATGCTGCAGATTCTTCACCGTCTTCGTTTGTTCCTCCAAATTTAATATTTACTTCATTTGAGAATTTTTGTTTTCCAATCCAATTGCTAATTTCTAAATTTTTATCAAAAGGTAATATCTTTTTTCCTGTTGAAGGGTCAATCATTGTATTCGCTCTTATCTTAAGTATTCTACTACCATTTTCTCTTTCGATAGACGAAACCCTTTGTTGAGGAATCCTTTTAACAAAATTTGATAACGGGATTGCTCCGTCTGGTGTGGGAATTCTAAGTTGATCAAACTGCTCTAATTGACGGTATTCTTTCGGAAATCTTACTCGAATATCAACCTCATCCTCTGAGTCATTAGGCCGATATTTATCAACTAAAATTCCATTTGTGACTAGCTGAACTATTGCACCAATTATCGAAACATCTACTCCATATTTTCCAGCTAACTCTCTATCAACTTTTATAATCCACTCAATACCGGGGAGAGACCTTGTATCGTCAACCTCCATTACCCCGTCCATTACTTTTAATTTTTCTGAAATTTTTTCTGTTACTTCCTTAAGTTTATAATTATTTAAAGATGTAAGCTCTATTTGAATATCTTTTCCTGATTCTGGTTTTCTTTCAACCTTGTAAGCCTCAACAAATACTCCGGGTATTGAAGATGTTTTGTCTAGAATTTCTTGTCGAAGTATATCTGCATGCTGTCTTTCATGAACAGGATTAAGCTCAATCATCATCATGGCAATTTCATCGCTACGACCACCTCCATCAGTCATCATCATTTGACCAATATCACCGCCCCCACCTATTATAGTGGAAGCTGTTTTAATCCCTTTAACCGATCTAACAGTATTCTCAACTTCAAGTGCTATTGATAATTTTTGTGATGGCGATAGGTTGCCTCTGGCAATTACATGCACAGTCATTTGATTGGTATCACCCTCGACTGAGTACATGGCTCCAGCATTAAACTTTGTATATAAATTAAAAAGTATGGCAACAACTATTACCGAAGAAACAACTGTAATTATAGGAGATTTAATTAATTTACTTAATATTTTAACATAAATTTTTGTATACCCTGTAAGTTTTTTAATATCAAAATTTTCATTTAGTTTTGTAACGTTTATTTTTTCAGTTTTACCAAATAATGATCCCATTACAGGTATAAATATTAAAGCTGAAAACAATGATGATATTAAAACAAGGCTAACCATAAATGGCATCCACTTCATAAACTCACCCGATACTCCAGGCCAT
Organism: Hyphomicrobiales bacterium; assembly: GCA_028339975.1. Classification (GTDB taxonomy): domain Bacteria; phylum Pseudomonadota; class Alphaproteobacteria; order MED-G09; family MED-G09; genus MED-G09. The sequence continues at coordinate 92,595 of JAOLDG010000005.1, forward strand.
AATATCAAAGGAAGAAATGCTGCTAATGTTGTTGCCGTAGACGATACAATGGGCCAAAGCATTCGTTTGTAAGATTGAGTATAGGCATCAAGTCTATTTAAGCCCTCGGCCATCTTTCTATCAGCATATTCAACCATAACTATAGAGCCATCAACTAAAAGACCAACAGAAACAAGGAGACCAAACATAACCATCATATTCACGTACCCACCTGTGGCACCCAATATTGTTATGGCAAGCAAAAATGAAGTTGGAATTGAAATACCAACCATTAGGGCGGATCGTATTCCCAAGGCTCCGATAATTAGTATCATTACTGATACAATAGCATTAATGACTGCTGCTTGAAGTGACTTGAGCATCTCTAAAATATAATCAGAATTGTCGCTTGTAAAATCGATCTTGATATTTTCTGATAGACTACTTTTGTATTTTTCAGATTCTTCTCTAACTCTTTTATTTATATCTAGAACATTTTCACCAATACGTTTTTTTATCTGTAAAGCCACCGCAGGCTTTCCATTAACTCTTGCGTAGGATTCAGTATCTTTATAGGTTTTTCTAATATCCGCCACATCGCCAAGAGTAACAGTTCCCTCGCCTGAAGAAAAAATAACTAAATTATAAACATCTTGAGCACTTTCATAAACTGCCGGAACTTTAATTGAAAACTTACCTTGTCCTTTATCAATTGATCCAGCGGCAACTAATCGATTATTGCCAGTAATAGATTTAATTAAGTCCATTAGGGATATATTATAATTTTCTAATTTAGATGGACTTACTAATATCTCCATTAAATCTTCTCGATCACCAGTTATTGGAGCTTCTAGAATTCCTGGAATAGCTTCGATTTTTGTCTGAAGTCTTTTTGCGTGATAGAATAATGTTCGATCAGGAATATCGCCAGATAGAGATATTACTAAAGTTGGCATTTCAGCCATATTAAACTCTAGTACTACTGGCTCCTCTGCACCTGAAGGTAGTTTAGATTTAACCATATCAACTTTTTCTCTTACATCACCCAAGGCCTTATCTTTATCAAACTTAACATCAAACTCCAGTAAGATTGAGCCGAAGCCATTGACAGCTGTTGCCATCATATCTTCCAGTCCCTCAATAGTTTTAAGTTGATTTTCAAGAGGCTTTACTATCAATCTTTCGGCATCCTCAGGTGAAATCCCCTGATGCGCAACGCCAACATAAATTAACGGAATATCAATATCCGGCTCTGCGTCTTTTGCTATATTTGCGTATGTTAAAAGACCGATAGAAATTATTATTATCATTAGAAAAACAACAGTTCTTCTTGAAGCCATTATATAGTCAATAATATTAATCAATTTAGGATCTCTCTAAGGTATAATTAACTTTTTGACCTTCCACTACAAACTCTTGACCAACTGTAATAATTATTACTTTTTCCGACAACCCTGTGACCCAAACTAATTCACCTTCATCACCAATTATTTCTACGCTAGAAAAAAGTACATTATTATCTTTATTTATGTGCCTTATTCCAATCCTTCCCTCGGAATCTAAAGTTAATGATGATGGGGGTATTAAATGTGCAATGACTTTTTGAGTAGGAATAAATAGTTCTGTAGTTATTCCGTCTTTAATTTTAAAATCTGGATTTTCAATTTTAACTTCAACCCTAAAGGTTCTAGTTTTTTTATCAGCAGTTTTTGAAATATAACTTACTAAACCACTAACTTTCTCACCTGTAGAAAGTATAGCTTGAGATTTTACACCAGTTTTGACTTTTCTTATCTCTTGTTCCGATATTTGTCCTGTTACAAGTATGGGATTATAATCAATTACTTGACCACAGGGCATCCCTATTGATAGGAAATCACCGACTTCAGATATATTATCATTGAAAAAACCATCAAATGGTGCTCGGATATTGATATTGTCCAACTCCTTTTCCATTTGAACAACTAAAGCTTTGGAAGCATCAAACGCCGCCTTAGATCCTGCTGCTTTTGTTTGAGACCTATAACCTTTTTCAACTAAAACTTTAGAGGCCTCCCATTCAAGTTTTTTTTGTCTCATAAGCGCCTCAGCTTCATCAAGTTTAGCCATACGAGAATCTATCGATAGCTTGCAAATAATTTGACCCTTTATTACTTGGTCACCTTTATCTGCTAAAATATTTTCAACTATTCCATTTGTCTCTGATGCGATTAAAACACTTCTATTTGATTCGGTTCTTCCTTGAATAACTACAGAAGAAAGTCTCAATTCTGATGAAAACTCTTTTGCCTTAACATTGAGTAATTTTTTTTCAGCACTTATATCTATAGAGGCTAGATTAAAAGGTTTGGGTTTATTAAAAAATAAACCAGAGATCATCCATAACACTAAAAGTGATAATGCTAATATTGCTGTTTTGACGGTTTTGTTCATGATTCTATAAAATAAATAAGTTAATCTCACTAAAATTAATAAAAATTAAAGATGACGCATCCGTCATTTTTAAAAATATATACTATTATAAGTACAGTAATTCAAGGCCTTTATGGATTATCTTAATAAAAATTAAAAAAAATTTATTTTGGGGTTTGATTATAATACATATGACTGCTAATAATTTTTGCGCTAGTCTTTTTTGGGAATAAATATTAGTCTAGCAAATGGGGTTTATAATAATTATTAAGTTAATTACGAGGGGTTTATTTAATAAAATTTGTAATTTATGTTTTATGATTGTTATAATTCAAGACTAAATTCTTGAGTACATAAAATAAATATTTTTAGAGAGGACTGAAATGACTTTAAATTTTCGTTTTACAAAAACAGCTCTGCTGTCTTTTTTACCGGCAGTAGGTTTGGTTTTAATTTCAACGCTACCTTTGAGCGCACAAAAAGAGATTGATCCAACTAGACAGTTAGATCCAGTAAAATCACTTTTCGCTCAATCCAATAAATCTGGAAAAGAGGTTCAGACACAAATTGATGTTATTGATGATTCTACCAATTCTATTGTTCAAGAATTCAGACAGAACTTTCAACAGTTGCAAGATTTAACACTATATAATGATCAGCTTGCAATTCTTATTGATCGCCAAGAAAGAAAAATGGTTAGAGTTGAGAAAGATATTGCTAGTATTAGCAGTCTCACAAGGTCTGTTATGCCTTTAATGTTTAAAATGATTGATGCTTTAGATAGCTTTGTTGAGCTTGATGTTCCCTTTCTACTAAATGAAAGACGTCAAAGAGTTGCTGGATTAAGAAACTTAATGAATAACCCTGATGCCTCTCCTGCTGAGAAGTATCGCAAAATATCAGAAGCATATGAGATTGAAAATGAGTACGGTAGAACTATTGAGGCTTACACCGGAAAAATTAGTCCTGATGATGATAGAACAGTTAATTTCCTAAGAATTGGAAGAAACTCATATATTTATCAAACTCTTGATGGCGATAAGGCTGCTGTTTGGAGTCGAAAGAAGGGCGATTGGAAGAAGCTTGGCGGTTCTTACAGAACGCCTATCCAAATGGGCATTCGTATAGCTAATGAACAGGCTGCACCAGACTTAATGGTTGTACCTCTTGAAATAACATCAGAGTAAGGGTGAAAAAATGAAAAAATTAATTAAAAACTCTAGTAAATTTGGCTTTGTATTTTTAGCACTTTTTGCTTTATCGATATTACCACTTCAAGCAAAAGACGAAGAAATTGAGGTTCCAAAAGAAATAACTTCTCTAAATGAACTCCTTATGAGCGTTCAAGAAGAAGCTTTATATGATAGCGAAGAAAATAGAGCTAGGGTTGCCAAGTTTATGGCTGAGCAAAATTCTCAAGATAAGGTTCTTAAAAAAACTTTAGCTGATCTAAAAGTTCAAGAAGATAGAGCTGTTATTTTAGAAAAAGCATTTGATGAGAATGATGTAAAATTAAGTGAACTCGAGGATCTTAAGGCTGAGAGACTTGGGGCTTTTGGCGAACTCTTTGGGGTTGTTAGAGGAACTGCAAGTGAAATGGGTGCTCAAATTAAAGAATCTATCATTAGTGGAGAGCTTCAGGGTCGTGCTAATACATTAACTGAATTAGCCAAGTCAAAAGCACTTCCTTCAAATGAAGAATTAGAAATGCTATGGTTTCAACTCCTTCAAGAAATGAATGCTCAAGGGGAAGTTAAACATTTCACAGGAACAATTGTTGATACAGACGGAAACTTTTCAGAAGAAGAAGTTATCCGTGTTGGTCCATGGACAGCTTTCGATCGTAAAGGTAATTTTTTAGGTTACTTACCTGATGATGAAAGGTTCCGTGTTCTTGGTCGTCAACCACAAGCAAGATTCTTGGATTTAGGTGATAATATTGTTGATGGAGATGCAGGCGACATTGTTAAAGGTGCCATTGATCCTTCACGCGGAGCTATTTTAAGTTTATTAATTCAAACACCAGGTTTGTCTGAGCGTATCGGTCAAGGTGGTTTAGTTGGTTATATAATTCTTGCTCTTTTGGCTGTCGGCTTAGTTTTATCAATAGAAAGAATTGTTAGATTAACTCTTACCGCTAGAGCTGTTAGTGCGCAATCTAAAGATGTTGATAATCCAAGCGATAGTAATCCTCTAGGTAGAGTTTTAGGTGCTTATCATTCTAACAAGTCTGCTGATGTTGAAACATTAGAGCTCAAACTGGATGATGCAATCTTAAAAGAACTGCCATCTTTAGAAAGAGGTATTAATTTTATTAAACTATTATCCTCTGTTGCGCCTTTACTAGGTCTTTTGGGTACTGTTACAGGTATGATCGTAACTTTCCAAGCAATTACTTTGTTTGGTACAGGTGATCCTAAATTAATGGCTGGTGGTATTTCTCAGGCATTGGTTACAACGGTTTTAGGTTTAACAGCTGCTATTCCTCTTGTTTTATTGCATTCGATTGCTCAAACAAGAAGTAGATCAATTCAACAAGTTCTTGACGAGCAAAGCGCTGGATTAATTGCTGCTAGAGCAGAATCTAAATAGTATAGTTTATTTAACTTCGAGGGTTTAAATGGGAGATTTCCTTTTAAAATTAATTAGACCGGATCTTGCTTTTACAAGTGTCAGGGACTTCTTGGAGCTTGGTGGTGATGTTCTGCTGGCTCTAATGCTTGCAACATTTGTGATGTGGATACTTATAATTGAACGTTATTGGCATTTTGCTACTGCACATAAAAACATTGCAACCTCTACTATAGAATCTTGGAATAAAAGATCTGATCATGATTCATGGTATGCTAGAAGAATAAGAGAAGGACTTATAAGTAAAGTTAAACAGTCAAGTGAAAGAGGTATAATTTATATTAAAACTCTTGTAGCCGCAGCTCCTTTACTTGGTCTTTTAGGTACCGTAACAGGTATGGTTGAGGTTTTTGATGTTATGGCCATAACTGGTTCTTCAAATGCCAGAGCAATGGCAGCAGGTATCTCTAAAGCCACTCTTCCTACTATGGCCGGAATGGTAACCTCGCTTTCAGGAATATTTTTTATTGCTCAGATTGAAACAAAATCAAGAAAAGCTATAGCTAATGTTGAGGATGAGCTACCTCTATCATAAAGTATAAAGAAATAAGGAGAATACAATGAGACGCAGAGTTAGAGTTGAAGAAGAGAGTGAAATAAATATCACGCCACTACTCGATATTGTTTTCATAATGCTTATATTTTTTATTGTTACAGCAACTTTTGTCAAAGAATCTGGTATCGATGTTACAAGACCTGATTCTGAAACAGCACAGCAGCAAAATCGAGTGGGTATTCTAATTGCGATAAGCGATAAAAATGAAATATGGATTAATAGACGTATGGTTGATATGGACGCTGTTCAAGCCAATGTTGAAAAGCTTCACGCTGAAAACCCTCAAGGTGGAGCGGTTATTCAGGCTGATCAAAAATCTGAAGTTGGTTTAATGGTTCAAGTTATTGATGCTGTTAGGTTGGCTGGTGTTGACCAGTACTCAATTGCAGCATCTGAAAAGTAGGGTATAAAATTGTCTGAGCTTATAAATAAAATTAAAATACAAGTTAATAGTATTCTAGACCTTAAAATTGGAGATTTAACTCTAAGGAATTCGTTAAGTCAAATTGACAGTAGAGCTTCTGCAATCCCTATTGCAGGTGTAATAACTGTTTTTTTATTTTTAGTTATGCAAGCATTAGTGACTAGTGATGAATTTGACCTTGGAGATCAAGGGGACAGTATTAATATTAGTTTTCTAAGACAGCTTCAGGATACTGAAACACAAACTGCTAAAAAGAAACCAAACAGACCTGAGCAAGAGCAAGAACCCGATCCGCCTGAGATGGATATTCCAGAAACACCAAGACCAGAAATGAACTCAGAAAGTGTTTCTACTCCAGATTTTGGTGGTCCTCAATTTGGAGCTTTTTCAGCTTCGACAGATGCGGATGTGTTGCCAATTGTCAAAGTACCACCTCAATATCCAAGAAGAGCTACTCAAAGAGGAATTGAGGGATGGGTTTTAGTTCAATTTACTATTACTGATACTGGTGCTGTTGTTAACCCATTAGTTATAGATGCAGATCCCCCTGGTATTTTTAATAGATCCGCTTTAAGAACCATTGTTAAGTGGAAATATAAGCCTCGAATTGTAGGCGGTAAGGCAGTTGAAAGATCTGGTGTACAACATTTGATTACTTATGAATTAGAGGATGCAAGGTAATTATGAATATAATTTCAAGAAAATTTATATACTTTTTTCTAATATTTTCCTTGGCTTTACCAGTATCAGCTTTATTTGATGCTGTAATGCTTAGTGATGTTTATGCTGCCAAAAAGGAAAGAAAAAAGCCACCAAAAGCTAGACGAACTCAAACTATGTCAAAAAAAGTAGGTGCTGATTTTATTAAAGCTCAAGAAGCCTTGGGAGACGAGCAGGGTGATAAAGCTCTTAAAATATTAGATAACTTATTAAGAGATTCTGAGTTAAAGGATTTTGAAAAGGCTACAATCGTTCGCCTAAAAGGTTATGTTTATGCTGAAAAAGAAGATTATCCACAATCAATGTTTTTTCTTAAAGAGGCTCTCTCATACAACGCATTAGAACCCCAAGCACAACTTGATCTCCAATTTGGAATTGCTCAACTTTATTTGGCTATTGATCAATGGGACAAAGGTTTGAGTGAGCTTTTAGAGTGGTTTGACAATGCCGAGGCTATGGGGAATCCTCCTGGACCATCTGCACACGCACTTCTGGCGCAAATATATTTATATTTTGCATCTGAAACGCAAAAAGATTCTCCTGAAGAAAAGCAATTCTATAGAAAAGCTGAGCCTCATGCTGAAATAGCTATTTTACAGGCCATAGAACCTAGAGAGAACTGGTATCAAATCTACCTTTCCGTTCTACTTTTTGATGATAGATATGAAGAATCAGTTCCGCTTCTAGAAGCAATGGTTTACAGATTTCCTGATAAGAAAACTTATCATAGACAACTTGCTGCTCTTTATGCTGAACTAAAGCGAGAAGATGATTCATTTTATATTCAGCAAATTATGTATTCTAAGGACATGCTTGAAAAGCATGCTGAACTTTTAAGATTAGCCCAATTATATCTTTATTATGAGGTTCCTTATAAAGCAGCCTTAATATTAGAAAAAGAGCTTGAGGCGGAAAGAATTAAAGATGAAGAAAAGAATTGGGAACAATTGGCCAATGCATGGCTCTCTGCTCGTGAGTGGACAAAAGCAATACCACCACTTACAAAAGCAGCTGAAATGTCAGAAGACGGAGGGCTTTTCCTTCGCTTAGGTCAAACTTATATGCAGGAAGAAGATTGGAAAAATGCTGAGAAATTTATACGTTATGCAATCAAAAAAGGTGATCTTGATAATCCAGGAAGAGCCTGGCTTTTATTGGGCATAACTAGAAATAAAAAAGGTATTAAATTTGAAAACTCTGCTTTATTTGCATTCAAAAGGTCTACTGGTTATGACGATATGGAAGCTGATGCCAGGAGATGGGTGAAGGTAATTGAGAGCAAGCAAAAAAGAAGAGAGGTTGATAGGTTAGCCGCAGAGGCTGCTGAAGCAGAACTTGCTGATGATACTATTTATTTTAACTAATTAAGTTAAAGAATCTAATATTTTAATATTTGGTCTTCCTGCTATACACTCACCAAGCCTTGGACCTGCATCTCGAAAATGATCACTCTTACCGTGAAGATCAACGCTATCTTGGTCTATGTAATGCTCCATAACGATATATGTTAAGGGGTTTTCCCTATCTTTTGATATTTGATAGAAAATATTACCAGGTTCATTATTTCTAACTTCCTTCGAAAGTTTAACAAAAGTTTCCTCGAATAACTCCTCCTTATCTTCCTTAATTTTAATTGTAGCAAGTATACAAATCATAATATTTCCCTATTTTTTAGTTATTTTTAATTTTAATAATGTTTTTAAAAGGCTTCGATTTTCATTCGAAAGTAACAAATTCTGTTTATGAAGGTCATTTAACTGATCCAGAGCTTTATTAATATGTATTTCAGCACCCTCAAGTAAAGAAATATGTTTACCTTCTCTTTCTTTATATATTTTTAGTTCAGATTCCTGTCTTTCAATAAAAAATGCAGCTTGGGATAATAATTTTTTAACATCTTCATTTATAGAACCTTGGTTATCATGGTCTAATTCTATAATCTGACTTTCCTCTATAACTAGCTTTAGTGAATTTTCGCTTATTAGTAGATTACCTCCTTCAGTTTCTACAGCATCAAGCTTTCCATCAATAATCATTGTCCTTAGATCGTCTGGATCAATTCCAGCCTTTCTTGCAGCGGAAGCTAATGTTAAGACCCTCTCTTTGTCGTCCATTTATTTACCCATCAGAATTTTTATTGTTCTTTCCTTCTCTGTAATCACCAAATTTAGAATCTCTATCTGATAATGCTTTTGTTAAACCTTCTTCTTTAATTTTTTTAAAAAAGTCTTTTGCTGATTTAGTATGCATTGATAATTGCTGCATTTCAGTTCCAGCTCTTATTCCAGAGCGAATTCCCATAATCTCCATCTGTCGATGAATAGCTCTTTTATTAAATTGCTGAACATCATGAGGAACTCCCGCTACATTTATTGCAACTTTTAAGACTGATTCTTCTAACTCACCTTTAGGAAAGGAGGCGTTAGCAAAGCCACACTCAACGGCCTCTTTTCCTGACATTGAGTTCCCTGTAAGCATTAATTCCATTGATTTTCTCATTCCAACAATCCATGGATAAAATTGATTATCAGGAGGTGAAATATTCCTTACCACTGGATAACCAATGGTTGCATCTTCCGCTACATAAATAAGATCACATGATTGCGCTAGTTCTGTACCCCCTGCTAGACAATAACCATGAACTTGAGCAATAACAGGCTTGGCTAGATCCCAAATCTTAAAGCATCCCTCGACAACATGTCTTGGCCAATGCCCTAATCCACCCGCTGTATAATAGGGGTCTTCTTCATCTATTTCTTTTGTTAAATCATATCCAGCACTAAATGCTTTTCCTGATCCCCTGATAATAGTAACACTAATATCAGAATTCCTATCATTAGATTCTAAGGCATCAAATAACTCAGATCTCAGATTTGAGCTTAAAGAGTTTCTTTTTTCGGGCCTATTTAATGTTATGCGTGATATCTTTTCATAAGGGTTATCAATTATAATAGACTTATAATCAGTCAATTTTTCTCTCCACTTTATTGTATTCTAT
>JAOLDG010000006.1 GCA_028339975.1 Hyphomicrobiales bacterium
ATTGTTAAAAAAACTAATGCTTTTAGAAACCCTTCTTTTTCCTCTAGGAATAATATTATTAGCCTTTGGTGGAGATAGGCTGGTGCTAGGAGCAAAGGATATATCTAGTAAGTTAATGGTCCCACCTTTTATTATTGGTATTTTTATCCTAGGGTTTGGAACCTCCCTACCTGAGCTCTTTGTAACAATACAGGCGCTAGAGAGCGGAAATTCAGATATTGCTATTGGTGGAATACTAGGCTCCAACATTGCTAATATACTCTTAGTTTTAGGTGTATCGCTTTTGTTAGTTAAAGATAAATCAGTTGAGGATATTTCCTCAAAGGATATTTTTGTCATGATAATCGCAACAAGTCTTTTTTATTATTTTATATACTCTGGATCAATTACTGTTAGTTGGGCTTGCGCAATGATTGTCTCTCTACCAGTATATTTGTATCTCTCTTATAAGGTTTTTAATAAGAATAATGATAATTTTGACTATCTAAACACTAGTTCAAATTTAAGTATTTTTATTAATCTTATAACGGGCTTTGGATTCTTGATTTATGGATCAAAATTATTTATCGATGGTCTAATAGTTATCTCTAATTTTTATGGTATCCCAGAATCAGTTGTTGGAATTAGTTTAGCTGCAATTGGAACGTCTCTTCCAGAATTATCAGTTACAATTGCTGCATTTTTTAGAAAAGAAGGCAGTGTTGCTTTAGGAAATATTGTTGGATCTAATATCTTTAATATAATTGGGGTCTTGGGCCTCTCTACTCTGATAAGCGGAGCAATTAGTTTTTCAGAGGAGTTTAGGGGTCTTAGCTCTATAATTCTTATGGTTTCAAGTTTTTGGGTTTTATTCGTTGCAACTAATAAGCCAAAAAACACAAGGTTATTTGGCTCTATTTCATTAGCTTCATATATTATTTATACAATATTTATTTATTTATAATCTTAAAAAGGCTCATAAGGAAATACTGTAACAGTTGCTCCTAAATCTGGCGCTATTGATTCAAAAGCAGGAAAGGCTGAATCTAAAAGTTTTTCAGGTGTCCATCCATCTGTATCTGCAATACTTTTGATTGGTCTTGGTTGGCTAAATAATGAAACTTCATTTCCTCTTACCGATAAAATTTGTCCAGATAGTTTGCATTTTGGAGCAGCAAGAGCCACAGCAGTTTGCGCAACTTGATCAGGTCTCATAGCGTTTTTCATTCTTTCTACTCTTTTTTTGGAGGCTTCATCCTTAATAGGAATAGTTGCAATCATTCTTGTCCAAGCAAAGGGAGCAATAACATTTGATCTAATATTCTTTATTTCATTTTCCATTGCTATAATTCTTGATAAACCATGTATTCCAAGTTTTGCTGCCGCATAATTTGCTTGTCCAATATTACCTATTAAGCCCGTTGTAGAAGTAAAAAGAACAAAATTACCTTCTTCTTTTTCTCTAAAATAATTTACTGCGGATCTACAAACATTAAAGCTTCCTTTTAGATGAACTGATAGAACTGAATCCCAGTCTTCCTCTTCCATCTTATGAAACATCTTATCCCTCAAAATTCCGGCGGGGTTAATTATAGAATGAAGTTCTCCATATTCATCAAGGGCTTGTTGAATCATAAATTCAGTTCCCTTTCTGTCTGTAACAGAATCGGTATTTGATACAGCTTGACCGCCTGCAGCCTCTATCTCTTTCTTTACAATCTCAATAGGCTTTTGATCACCTGCGTCTCCACCTGCTACTGATCCACCTAAATCATTAATTACTAAACGTGCACCTTCTTTTGCAGCTAGTAGAGCAGTCTCTCTTCCTATTCCATTTGCCGCCCCAGTAATTAAAAGAACTTTTCCCTCGAGAACTCCCATTATAAATCTCCTTCTAAAATTAATTTAAATTGTTATAAAACAATAAATACAAATCAGGTATATTTTTTTTATGGTTGATCTTAAAAATATTATAAAAAGCGCGCAAACAGCAAATGAAGAATCTCACGATGGTTATCCTCCGGTTGAAAAATGGAATCCTGATCACTGCGGTGATATTGGTCTTGAAATAAAAAGCGACGGAAGCTGGCACTACATGAATTCTCCTATTGGACGTAAAAAAATTGTTAATTTGTTTGCTAGGATTTTAAGAAAAGAAAAAGATGGTAGTTATGTTTTAGTTACTCCAGTAGAAAAAATTATTATCAAAGTTCACGATGCACCTTTTATTGCTACAAGTGTAGAGGTGTCAGGTAATGAAAAAGATACCATGCTAAAGTTCACTACAAATACTGGTGATACTGTTATTGCATCAAAGGATTATCCTATAAGAATTGTTATTAATTCTAAAACTAAAGAACCGGCACCATATATACTAGTCAGAAGTAATCTTGAGGCAAAGATATCAAGATCGGTATTTTATGAGCTTGTTAATTTAGGATGTGAAGAGAAGGATGATTTCGGTGTTTGGTCAGGAGGAAACTTTTTTCCTTTTATGAAGGTTAGTGATTTAAAGGGTTAAGCATGATGATTGATTGGAAGAATAAAGTTACAAAAGCTGTTGATGAAAAACCACCTTCTGAAAATAGTTTAAACCAAGCACCTGGATCAAGAAGTGATTTTGACTTAATCGATAACCCCTCAGATCGGTTAGATCCACTAAGCTTAAAACCTGCATCCGTTATTGTTGGGATAGTGGATGGTGATATACCTCAATTATTTTTAACAAAACGCTCTGATCAATTAGAACAGCATTCTGGACAAATAGCATTTCCCGGAGGAAAGGTAGAGGAGGGTGAAAGCTTTACTGAAGCTGCTATTCGAGAAGCAGAAGAAGAAGTTGGTTTAACTCTTCCGGATTATGAAATATGCGGTTATTTAGATACGTATGAAACAGGCACAGGATATAGAATACTTCCAGTTGTTGTTTTCATTAAATCTGATTTTATTCCGCAAATAGATGTAAATGAAGTAGCAGAGACATTTAAAGTTCCATTTGAATTTTTAATGGATTCTAAAAATCACCAGCTGCAATCTGCAGAATGGAAAGGTATGGTTAGAAAGTTTTATACTATACCCTTCGAGGGTTATAAAATATGGGGAGCAACAGCAGGTATGATAAGGAATTTATATGAAAGGATTAATAAACTTTGATTAGAATTTTATACTATCTGTTAATTTTTTTATTACCTATTGGGATTTACACCTTATGGATAATTTTATCGAAAGGTAAGATTATGAATATGAAATTTTTTTGGCCTCTCGTTATTGGTCTTTTTCTAATGACCTCAAGTTTATTTATTTCAGCATTATTTTACGAAAATCCAATCGGTAAAAAATATAATCACCCCGAGGTTATTAATGGCGAATTAAGGGAAGGTTTTTTTACAAAATAAATGATTAATTCTATTCAAAATGACTTCATAAACGACCCAATGAGTAAAAGAATAATGAGGCTTTTAAATGAAGGTGGAGATTGTGCTCGATTTGTGGGTGGTTGCGTCAGAGATTCTTTAATTAATCTTAAAACAAATGATATTGATATCGCCACAACACATAAACCGCAAAATATAATAGATATTCTCTCATCTGATTCAATTAAAGTTATCCCAACTGGAATTGACCATGGAACGGTCTCTGTTTTTACAGATACTTATAATTTTGAAATAACGACTCTCAGGTCAGATATTGAGACTGACGGAAGGCATGCAAAAGTAATTTTTACTGATGATTGGAAGAAAGACTCAACAAGAAGGGATTTTACAATTAATTCTATTTATTTAACACCTGAGGGCGATATTTTTGATCCTCAAAATGGTTTTTCTGATTTAAGAAAAGGTAATGTAAAATTTATAGGCAATCCAAAAGAAAGGATACAGGAAGACTATCTTCGAATTTTAAGATATTTTAGATTTAATGCTTATTATGGTAATGATAAAGTACCATTTTCTTCCAAAGCTATTAAGGCCTGTGAAGAATCTAAGTTCGAATTAAAAAAGTTATCCCCTGAAAGAATTCAAAGTGAATTTTTTAAAATATTAATATCACCACGTGTAAAAACTGTGATCGAAGAACTTTCGAGTATTAATATTTTAAGTATTATTTTTGGTAGTAAAGTTAAGTGTTCTTTTTTATCTAGGATGATTGATATCGATAACAAAAATTTATATGAGGCTGATCCCTTTTTAAGACTTATTTCAATTATTTATCTTCAAGAAATTAATTATGATAATTTAAAAATGTTTAGTTTCTCAAATAAACAAAAAAAATTAATGTCATTATTTTTTGATCAGGAAATTAGTTTCTCAAATAACACAAATATAAATCAACTTAATGAGACTCTTTATTTTTACGGAAAGGAAATTTGCGTTAAGGTTATCAGGGTTTGCTGGTCAACAGATTTGGTTGAAAATGACATAGTGTGGGCTGAGTTATTATTAAAGACTCAGAAGTGGGAGAAGCCTATTTTTCCAATTAAGGCTATCGATATTATGAATCAAGGAGTTGAGAAGGGACCATTTCTTGGAGAAATTTTAAAGGAGCTTGAAGATTGTTGGATTTCGTCTCATTTTACAGAGAGTAAATCTTTTTTGCTTAAGAGGCTCAAAGACATACTTGCCTTAAAAGTTTAATAAAAAAATAGGTGTTGTATTATGTCGCATAGCCAAATATTTTCTTTACTTTCTCACAAAGATATCACATATAGATCAATAAGCAGATTACCAAAATAAATTAAAAAAAGTGGTAGATTAATGACTGATATAATCGATGAAAATGAACCAACAAGAAGAGATTTTTTATATATTACAACTGCAGTATTTGGCGCCACGGGAGCTGCTACTCTTGCTTGGCCTCTAATACACCAATTAAACCCTGATGCGTCTGTATCTGCACTATCAAGTGTTGAGGCCGATATCTCATCGATACCCGAGGGTGGATCTCTCAAGGTTGCTTGGAGAGGTAAGCCTGTGTTTATTCGAAGAAGGACTAAGGAAGAGATCTTAATTGCTGAAAATGAAGATGCTGCAAATTTACCTCATCCTGAAAAAGATGCTGAAAGAGTAAAAAATAAAGAATGGTTAGTTGTAGTTGGAGTTTGTACACATCTTGGTTGTATACCAATTGCCGATAAAGGAGATTTTGGTGGTTGGTTTTGTCCTTGCCACGGTTCTCATTATGATATTTCTGGAAGAATTAGAAAGGGTCCGGCGCCTACAAATCTAGAAGTTCCGCCTTATGAATTTGTTAATGAAAGTATTATTAAAATTGGATAGTTGAGTTATGAATCACGATTACGAATATACCCCAAGTAACGGCTTTACTAAGTGGCTTGATAAGAGATTACCCCTTATGCGCTTTGCAGATGAAAATATGTTAAGTTTTCCAACACCAAAGAATTTAAATTATTTTTGGACTTTTGGATTCATATTAACTTTAAGTTTGGTAACACAAATTATTACAGGCATTGTTTTAGCGATGCATTATACTCCCCATGTTTTAATGGCATTTGACAGTATTGAACATATTATGAGGGATGTTAATTATGGATGGCTAATTCGTTATATCCACGCAAATGGAGCCTCGATGTTCTTTTTGGCAGTCTTTATTCATATGTTTAGAAGTCTTTATTATGGCTCTTACAAGGAGCCTAGAGAGATCTTGTGGATACTGGGTGTAGTTATTTTTCTTCTTATGATTATTACAGCTTTTATGGGTTATGTTCTTGTTTGGGGTCAAATGAGTTTTTGGGGTGCAACCGTTATTACTAATCTTGTTGCAACGATACCAGTTGTAGGGGAATCTATTCTAACGTTATTGTTGGGAGGCTTCAGTGTTGATAATCCAACCTTAAATCGCTTCTTCAGCCTTCACTATCTTTTACCTTTTGTAATTTTTGGAGTTGTTATTCTTCATATATGGGCTTTGCATGTAACAGGTAATAATAATCCTACTGGAATTTCAGTTAAAGATAGTAATGATACAATATCTTTCCATCCATATTATACGGTTAAAGATTTGTTTGCTTATATTGTTTTTCTTTTAATGTTTAGTTATTTCATTTTCTATAATCCAAATATATTAGGCCATCCGGATAATTATATTGAAGCTGACGCAATGGTTACACCTGCGCATATTGTTCCTGAATGGTATCTATTACCTTTCTACGCCATCTTAAGAGCTGTCCCTGATAAGTTGATGGGTGTTCTTTTGATGTTCGGATCTATAGCTGTTTTATTTTTCTTACCTTGGCTTGATACTATGAAAGTTAGGTCAGCAAGATATCGTCCAGTTTATAAAATATTTTATTTTACTTTCTTAATTAGCTGTCTTCTTTTGGGTTATTTAGGCGGACAAGCACCTGAAGGTATTTATTTATTTTTATCAAGAGTTTGTACAATCTATTATTTTGCTTTCTTCTTAGTTGTGATGCCTCTTCTTAGTCGGTATGAAAAACCATCGGCGATGCCTATTGGTATTTCTAATCCCGCAATAGATACTAGTATAGAAATTGATGAGGTTGACGGTGATTTAGTCCCTTCAGCTAATACTTAGGAAAGTTTATTATGAAATTATCACAAATAGTAATTATTTTTTTTAGCCTTTTGTTTATGCAAAGCAATGAAAATTTAATAGCGGCTGGTGGTGAGACTTATAAAAATTTAAAACCTGGTTTTTCTTTTGAAGGTCCTTTTGGAAAATTTGACCGTGAAAGTTTAAAGAGGGGCTATAAAGTTTATTCTGAGGTTTGTTCGTCTTGCCATGGAATGAAACAATTATCTTATAGAAATTTATCTCAAAAAGGTGGTCCAGAGTTTTCTGTAGAAAGAGTAAAAGAGATTGCCGCAGACTATTTTATTATAGATGGAGCAGACGAGTATGGTGATCCTGTTGAAAGAAGTAGGGTTCCTAGTGATCGTTTCCAAGCTCCTTTTGATAATAAGGATGCAGCTAAGGCATCTAATAATGGTGCTTACCCTCCTGACCTTTCGTTGATAGTTAAGGCACGTTCTGATGGTGCCAACTACATATATTCTCTTTTAAGTGGATATGAAGAACCTATGCCTGATAGTTTGAATATAGATGACTCACTAAGTTACAATCCATGGTTTCCTGGTGCGGCTATAGCTATGACCCAGCCTCTTTATGACGAGATGGTTGAATATGAAGATGGAACAGAAGCAACAATCAAACAAATGTCATATGATGTATCCAACTTTCTTTCTTGGGCAGCAGAGCCAACAATGGAAGAGAGAAAAAGTTTGGGTTTAATAGTTATGGGATTTTTAATAATTTTTCTTTTTCTAATGTTTTTTAGTGTAAGAAGATTATTTAAGGATGTTCATTAATTATTAAATCTAAAGTTCATTATATCACCATCTTGAACTTCATACTCTTTTCCTTCTAGTCTTACCTTCCCAGCATCTTTTGCTTTTTGATAGCTGTTAAATTCTATTAATTCACTATAATTTATGGTTTCTGCCCTAATAAAACCTTTTTCAAAATCTGTATGAATTTTTCCAGCAGATTCAGGTGCAAGTGTAAGCTTTTTAATTGTCCATGCTCTGGTTTCTTTCGGACCTGAAGTAAAATATGTAACTAAATCTAAGGCACTATACCCTTCGCTGATAAGAATATTTAGTCCAGGCTCTTTTAATCCAAGAGAATCTATATACTCATTTCTTTCATTATCATCTAACTGGGATATTTGACTTTCTATATTAGCTGAAATTTTTATCGCTTTAGTATTTTTTGATAAAGCATATTCTTCAACTATTTTTGAGTACTTATTCCCTGAGCTGGCACTTTCTTCATCCACATTACAAACATAAATCATTCTTTTGTTTGTTAGTAGGCTAAATTCAGCAAAATATTTTTTGTTTTCTTCGCTAAGTGAAGACTCATCAAATAATGATCCTTTATTTAATTCATTTAAAATCTCATTAATAAGCAATAGTTTTTCTTTTGATTCTTTGTCATTTCCCTTTGCTTTTTTTTCTAAGGAATTAGATCTTTTTTCTAAGTTATCTATATCTGAAAGAAGCAGCTCAGTTTCGATAATCTCTATATCTTCTATTGGGTTAATTTGACCATTTACATGAGTTATATTCTCATCTTCAAAGCACCGGACTACATGAGCGACTGCATCCACTTCTCTAATATTAGAAAGAAATTGATTCCCTAGACCCTCTCCTTGAGATGCTCCCTTGACTAAACCAGCAATATCAACAAATGTTAGTCTTGCAGGAAGGATTTGAATGGATTGGTTTATATCTGAAAGCTTATTTAATCTCTCGTCAGGTACATCAACTTCGCCAATATTTGGTTCAATTGTACAAAAAGGATAGTTTTCAGATTGAGCAAGGGAAGTTCTTGTTAGTGCATTAAAAAGCGTTGATTTTCCAACATTTGGTAAACCAATTATTCCGCAACGAAAGCCCATTTTAAGTTATTTCTTTGATGGTGTTATATTTTTTTGAAATTTCTTTTCATCGCCATCTATTAAAATAGGAATATTCTTTGCAATAAGCGATAATATTTTATCAAGGGTTTCTGTATCCTCTTTTGATAAGTCTCCTAAAACATGACTTGTTACCTTATCCTTATCACCAGGATGACTTATTCCTATTCGTATTCTAAAATAATCTTTTCCAATATTTTCATCTATGGATTTCAAGCCATTGTGACCAGCATCACTTCCGCCTTTTTTTACTCTGACTTCTCCAAAAGGAAGATCTAATTCATCATGAAAAACAATAATTCTCTCAGGCGATATTTTATAAAAGTTCGATGCTTCTCTTACAGCTCGACCCGATTCATTCATAAAAGTTTGGGGTTTGAAAGATATTAACTTTCTATCTTCAATCGCCCCCATAGAGGTTCTTCCAAGAAATTTAGTTCTACTTCTTCCAAATTTATGAAAGCTTGAAAGACAATCTAAGGCCATAAAGCCAACATTATGTCTGTTATTTTTATATTTTTCACCAGGATTTCCTAATCCTACAAAAAGTATCGTATCATTTGATAAAGCCAATTTAATTAATTATTCCTTATCATCAGAAGAAGTTTCTTCGCTAGTATCTGAATCTTCACCTGAATCTTCACCTGAATCTTCACCTGAATCTTCTGAATCCTCAACACCCTCTGGTCTTGCTGCATCTGCTGCATCAAGCGCTTCCATTTCAGCTTCACTCATTGGAGCAGCAATACTTGCTACAGTTATATCTCTATCTGTAATAGCTGAAATAATACCCTCAGGAAGATTAATGTCTGATAGATGAATAGTTGCTCCAATTTCTAAGCCTGTTAAATCGACAACTACACCTTCTGGTATATTAGTAGCAGGACAGTCTAGCTCGACTGTATAACGACTAATATTTAAAATTCCACCAGCTTTTATACCAGGTGATTCCTCTTCATTAATAAAGCTTACCGAAACATCAACTGAAATTCTTGAATCAGCGCCTAAACGCAATAAATCAATATGTATAATATTTCCCTTAACAGGGTGAAGTTGAATTTCTTTTGATATAGCTTTAAATTTTTTACCACCTAATGTTTCAACATCAATTAATTGTGATAACATTTTTCCAGTATTATAAAGTTTTAATGCTTCAATACCATTTAAACTAGCTGCAATTGGATCTTTCTTATCACCATAAATTATGCAGGGGATATTGCCAGATTTTCTAACTGCGCGGGCAAATGATTTTCCTGTATCTTTTCTTTCTTCTGCTTTTAGTAAGGTGGTTATTGCCATCCTCTTTCTCCAAAATTATAATTAAAACTTTATCCTGTGGCGGGTTATAACCCTGCTTTAAGATCAAATCAAGTTAATCAAACAAACTTGATACAGATTTTTCATCAGAAATTCTTTTTATTGCTTCTCCTAGTAAAGATGAGATAGAGATAACCTCAATTTTATCGGACTTTATGACTAAATCCGACTCTTCAATAGTATCTGTTACAATGAGTTTTGTTAAGGATGATTTGTTTACTCTCTCTACAGCTTCACCGGATAACACTCCATGGGTTACATAGGCATAAACATCTATCGCCCCTTGCTTCAGTAAAGCGTCAGAGGCATTACAGAGCGTTCCGGCTGAATCCACTATATCATCTATAATAAAGCAAGACCTTCCACTTACGTCACCTATAATATTCATTACCTCAGATTGACCTGCTTTTTCTCTTCTTTTATCAACTATTGCTAAATCAGCTCCAATTCTACTTGCTATAATTCTTGCTCTTACAACGCCCCCTACATCTGGAGAAACAACAATTGGGCTATTATCTTTTATTTTATTTTTAATATTTGAAGTGAGAGTAGGGGCTGCAAAAAGATTATCAGTAGGAATATCAAAAAAACCTTGTATTTGTCCAGCATGAAGGTCCATTGTCAAAACTCTATTTGCTCCTGCCTTGTCAATCATATTTGCTATTAATTTTGATGTTATAGGAGTTCTAGGGCCAGGTTTTCTATCCTGCCTTGCATAACCAAAATACGGAATAACTGCAGTTATTCTTTTTGCGGATGCTCTTCTCAAGGTATCAATAATTATTAAAAGCTCCATTAAATTATCATTTGCGGGAAATGAAGTTGACTGGATAACAAAAACATCTTCACCTCGAACATTTTCATGCATTTCAACAAAAATTTCTTTATCAGCAAATCTTTTTACATCGCAGTTTGATAAATCAAGGCCAACATAGTCAGAAATATTTTTGGCTAGCTTTAAATTTGAATTTCCTGTTACTAATTTCATCCCGCCTCACTAATTTGGATTATTCAACTCTATAAGTGCTTCTTGTAACACAGGTAAATCCCTCAGGCGAGGGGAATTTATCCGAAGTGATAGCAAAAACTTTAAATAATTCTCCCATTTGATCATTATTCGTTAGTCGGTTTAGGCCTAATCTTAATTCTTCCTTTGCTCTGTCGTCACTTACGCTTTCTAGTGAGTTTAGTCTCTCGCGAGCGCCCATTTTTTCTAAAAAAAAAGATTGTGTATCTGGTCCCCAGACATTAACCATATTTTTTTTAGCTTGATTGGTGATATCTGTAAAATCTACATGTGATGTTATATCTACGTTTCCTGGATCATCTAACGGATTTACAAATTTATTTTTTTTTATGGCTTGGAGTGTATCTCCTTTATTGACCGTATAACCATAATCGAAGAAAATAGCTCCACCATCATTTTCTTTTATAAAGTTTGATATTTTTTTTATAAATTTTCTACTCTCAAAATTTATTTCAAAAATATCGTTTACTTTTAACTCAGGCGATTTCTTATCGCTTAGGGATTTTGATAAATTAGTTCTTTGATGACAAAATATTAATTCTTCATTATCAAGATTTATACAAACCTCTTTTAAACAACTTTCAGTAAGAATGAATTGGTTTACAGGAAATGTATCTAAAAACTCATTACCAATAAAAATGGTTGGTTTTCTAGGGATATCTCTTAGATTTTCAAAATGAAGAACATTTTCAACAGCTTGTTTCTGAAGTTTAATTAGTTCATTATTAATATCTATAATTATATAATTTTGTATTTTATTTTTTAATACTCTTTGAACATCACTTAAAAGTGTTCCTCTTCCGCCCCCAAGATCGACTATTTGTAAATCCTTTGGTTTATTAAGCTTTATCCATAAGTCTAAAATCCAAATACCTATTATTTCTCCAAATATTTGAGAAATATCTGGCGATGTAATAAAGTCACCTTTTGATCCTAGAGGCATTTTTTTTCTATAGTAACCATTCTTTGTATCTGTAAGGGCTATTTTCATAAATTCTGCCAAAGATATTGGCCCCATTTCTTCAATAGTTTTTTTTATTTTGCTTTTAAGAATAGTCATTTTTTAACGAATTAAGTATCAAGAATAGACCTATTACTAAAAAGGGAATGGATAGAATTATTCCCATAGTCAAATTTGGTAAGATGTAGCCAATATGCTGGTCTGGTTCGCGAAAAAACTCTATAAATATTCTAGAAGAAGAGTATATGAATAAAAAAGATCCACTTACTAATCCCTTTTTCCTTAAACCTTTGTTTAGTATTATTAGGGCTAGCACTATAAATAAAAATAAACCCTCGAGCCCTGCTTCATATAGCTGACTTGGATGTCTAGGGTATTCACCAGCATTAGAAAAAACAATACCCCAAGGAACATTTGTTACTTTTCCCCAAAGCTCACCATTAATAAAATTTGCCACTCTTCCAAAAAATAAACCAATTGGTACTACGGAACAAATGATATCACTTATCTCTAAGAAGGGTTTGTTATGCCTCCAGGAATAAAGGGCTATGGCGATTATTACACCTGCCGCACCTCCATGGAAAGACATACCCCCCTCCCATAACGTGAATATTGAAGTTGGATTATTTAAATAAAAATCAAGATTATAAAATAAAATATAACCAACTCTTGCGCCTAAAATTATTCCGAGAATTATCCATAAAAAAATTTCATCAATATTTTCTTTTTCGATTTCTAGATTACAACGTACTTTTTGAGAGCTCACTATTCTCAATGCATAGTATAGTCCAAGAATCATTCCAACCATATAGGCAATTCCATACCAATATATATTTATTGGACCTATTGAAATTGCTATTGGGTTAATATTTAAAATAAAATTTTTCATCTATATAAATTTATACATACTTTTATAATTAATTTAAAATTTTTTGTTATTTTATCTATTATGTTTTTTCAATCTGTAGTATAATTATAAAATTCAAACACTACATATGGTAATTTATGGCTTTAGCAAAAAATACAGAATTATTCGAAGATCCTCTAGATACTGTTGAGATGGTTGCTAGTATAAGAGATTGGACATATGAAAGATCTGAAAATGAAGTTTCAATTATTGCAAAAGGACAGTGGTCTGATTATCAGATATCTGTTACTTGGGTCGATGATTTTGAAGGTATAAATATTGTTTGTGGTTTTGATTTAAAATTTCAGGAAAGAAATAAAAATAGTATTCTTCATTTAGTGTCTTCTATAAATAATCAAATGTGGCTTGGTCACTTTGATATTTGGATAAATGAGGGTGTCGTTTTATATAGAAATACATCACTTTTCAATAGAAGCAAAATTTCACAAAATCAATTTGATGAAGTTATGGTTCAGGCAGTTGCATCTTGTGATCAATTTTTTCCTGCTTTTCAGTATGTTTTGTGGGCAAACAAGAGCCCGTCTGAGGCTCTCGAGGCTGTTTTATTTAACACTCAGGGTGAAGCTTAAATACAATAAATATCAATGAAAAACCTTAAAAAATTATTAATCTTAGGCGCAGGTAAAATGGGCGGAAGTTTATTAAAGGGTTTAATAGATAATACTGAGTTAGATTTCGATATAGTTGTTGTAGAGCCTCATCTAAATAGAGATAACGCTGACTTAATTAAAAAAAATAAAATAAAACATTACGATTCCATTCAAAATATAAAAGACCCCGATTTTGATTTAATCTTATTCGCCGTTAAGCCACAGGTAATCGAAGAAGTTTGTAATGATGTTTTAGAAAACTTAATCCAAAGAAAGACTTTTTCTATAATTTCTATTTTAGCCGGAATTAAAGCTAAGACTTTTGAAGGCCATTTTGAGAATTCACAGGTCATTAGGTCAATGCCTAATTTAGCTGCATCAGTTGGTAGCGCAATAACAGCTCTTTATGCAAATGAGTCGACTGATAAATTACTTAAAGCTGTAGCCGATAAGATTTTTTCTGGAGTAGGAGAGGTAATTTGGGTTGATAATGAGGATATTATGGATGTAATTACTGCTACATCAGGATCAGGTCCTGCTTATTATTTCTTTTTAACAGAATGCTTATCTTTTGTAGCTCAAGAATTGGGTCTGAATCCTATTGATGCAGATAAACTGTCAAGGCAGGTTGCGATAGGCTCTTCAGACATAATGAAAGATTCGAATGATAGTTTGTCAAATTTAAGAGAAAAAGTAACCTCAAAGGGTGGGACTACTGAGGCAGCGCTTGAAGTTTTAATGAGTCCTGATAAAGAATTTTTTAATATATTTAAGAGAGCGGTGAACAAGGCTTATAAAAAGAGCAAGGAATTAAGCAACTAAATATTACTTTTCAATGGTAGAGTCATAATTACCTTTAATCCCCCTAATTTACTTTTCGATAATTTGATATTTCCACCAATACTATTCATAATCTCTTGCGAAATTGATAACCCAAGTCCTGACCCAGCAATATTCTGATTTCTAGAAGAATCCAGTCTTTGAAAGGGCCTTAATGCTTTTTCATAGTCTTTTTTGGCTATACCAGGGCCATTATCTTCGATGGTAATTGTAATTTCTTTATTATTTTCATCAAGGCTAATTAATATTTCATCTCCAAATGCTTTAGCATTGTTAACTAGATTAATTATGCATCTTTGAAGGGCAATTTTCTTACAGATATATTTTATGTTTTTTAAATTAGTTGGCTTAAGCGATATTATTTTAGACTTCTCTTTGCTCGTACTTATAATATTATCGATTAATTCCTTAAGATCGACCTCCGTATCTTCTTCACTAGATGCTGTTTGAGAAAAATCTAAATATGTTTCAAGCATATACTGCATTTCATTGACATCTTTTAAAAGCTCGTTATTTCCCTTTTGATTCGAGTACATTTCGAGCTGAAGCTTTATTCGCGTAAGTGGTGTCCTTAGATCATGACTCACCCCAGCTAACATTAATGTTCTTTGCTCTAAGAATTTTTCTATTCGTTCTTGCATTTTTATGTATGCGTCAGCGGCCTTCCTAACCTCTGTAGCACCCGTTGGTTTAAAATTTTTAATTTTTCTACCTATTCCAAACGATTCAGCAGCTTTAGCAAGCTTTTCAATCGGCCTAATCTGTTGCCGTAAAAATAATATCGCAATTGATAAAATTAAGATTGATGAGATGACCATCCAAACTAAAAAAATATGACTATTTGTGGCATAAACATTTCTTCTTGGAATTACAAATTCCAAAATTCCATTTTCTACTTCAATATTTATGATTACTTTTTTTTCTTCTGGAATATCTTCGATTGAATATTTATTATCTAAGTTTTTTTGCAATTCTTGGCTTAAGGTTTTTTCAACTAAATTACCTGGAAGTCTAAAGTCGTTCCCAACTCTATGATTAGTCAGTAGCCTAAGATTAATATCATAAAATTTTTTTGCATTAGACGATATTTCACTGAGGTCATTATTTTTTTGCATATCCATCATCATACCTATCTCAGACACAACAGATGAAGAAAGTTTTTTAGTTACTAGCTGCCAATGCCTCTCAAGAAAAACAAATGTTAAAATTGCCTGAAGAATAACTATTGGAGCTATAATTATTATTAAAGACCTTGTATATAATCCGCTTGGAAAAATTTTTTTAAGTATTTGAAAAATTGGTATATTAATCTTCATTATCAATCTGGCCTAAGAATATAGCCTTTGCCTCTTACTGTTTGAAGCCATATAGGCATCGTTGGGTCATCTTCAATCTTTTTTCTCAATCTATTAATTCCGACATCAATTGCCCTTCCAGGCTCATCAACTCCTGCCAGATCCTCCCTGCTAAGGGGTTTCCCAGGACTCTCCGCTAATAAAATTAGTAAATTCAACTCCCTTTCAGTCAAATAGACTCTTTTACCAAATTTAGTAAAATCTCTGGTTTCTGTATTCAGGGTATAGTCACCAAAAAATATCTCTGGACTTAGTATTTTATTATTATTCGAACGTTTTAGAATTGAATTTATTCTTAGGACTAGTTCTTTTGGACTAAATGGTTTTGTAATATAGTCGTCAGCGCCAGTCTCTAAGCCCCTTATCTTCGAATCAATTTCAGATTTAGCTGTTAATAAAATAATAGGAGTTTGAGAGTTAAGTCGTATTTTAGCTGTAAATTCCAAACCATCTTCTTCTGGCATCATAACATCTAAAATAATGAGATCATAGTTTACATATTTCATCTTTTCGCGGGCATTTTTAGAGCAATCCGCTGTAGATACTATAAAGCCCTCTTTAATAAGATATTCTTTTAATAAACTCCTTATTCTTTGATCGTCATCAACCACAAGGAGATTTTTTATATTTGAGATATTTTTCTTTTTATCGTTCATAATCCATTAATAGTCTATTATTTATATTTTATAAAATATTTAAGTATATATTTTCAGAATTAATCAATTTTATTGACTACTTTTAATCTCAATGCTACCGCTCATTCCTATAATATTTTAGTTTTTTTAGGAGAATGTCTTTTGTTATCTACATCTATGGAAAATCGTGAAGGATTAATTTGGTTTGATGGACAGTTTGTAGACTGGAAAGATGCAAATATTCACATACTTAGTCACGGTCTTCATTATGCGAGTTCTGTTTTTGAGGGAGAAAGATCTTACTCAGGAAGGATATTCAAAGTTAGAGAACACACTGAACGATTGTTTGATTCAGCCAAGGCACTAGATTTAAAAATACCTTACTCTATAGATGAAATTATCGATGCTTCAAAAAAGGCGCTTGAGTTAAATAATCTAACGGATGCCTACTTAAGACCAATTGTCTGGCGAGGATCAGAAATGGGTGTATCTGCTCCAAACGCAAAGGTCCATTGCGCAATTGCTGTATGGGAGTGGCCTACCTATTTTACCCCTGAAGAGATATTAAAGGGAATAAAAGTAACACTTTCAGAATGGAAAAGACCATCACCTGAAACAATTCCATGTAAAGCTAAGGCAGCTGGCCTATATATGATTTGTTCTCTCGCAAAACAAAAAGCAGAGCTAAAAGGCTTTTCTGATGCGTTGATGCTGGATTATAGAGATCAAATTGCTGAAACGACTGGAGCAAATATTTTTTTTATAAGAGGTCAAGAGATTCATACACCTATTCCTGACTGTTTTCTTGATGGTATTACCAGAAGAACAGTAATTAAGATAGCTGATGATCTTGGTATGAAGGTTATTGAAAGAGTTCTTTTTTTAGAAGATATAAAAGACTTTGAGCAATGCTTCATAACAGGAACTGCGGCAGAAGTTACACCAGTTTCAGAAATTGATAATAATAAATTTTTTGTCGGAGAGGAAATAAAGAAGATATCAGCTTCTTATAACGAGCTTGTTAATAATTGGTCCGGTGATTAATTTTTTTGGCTAACCCAGTATGATTTTTTTTCAGTATTTTCCTTTTTCCAAAAAGGAGCATTAGTTTTTAAAAAATCAATAATATACTCATTTGCCCTAAAAGCCTCTTTTCTGTGAGGAGATGATGTAATAATTAAAACTATTGGATCACCTATCTTTAGCTTTCCATATCTATGAATAATAATACACCTAGATAAATTCCAATTTTTATAAGCATCTTTAGCAGTTTTATTTAGAACTTTTTTTGCCATCTTAGGAAAGTATTCTATTTCTAAAGTTTCTAAATTTTCATATTCAAGGTCTCTTACGGAACCCATAAAAGTTACGGTTGCACCATCTGCATTCAATTTTGAAATTTTTTTCATCTCATTTGAAATATTAAGGGCCTTAGATTGGATTTTTATCTCTATCATTATCCACCTGTTACAGGTGGAAAAATAGCTATTTCCTTAGTATCTTTTATTAGGAAATCCATTTCCACGACTTCTTCATCGCAAGCAATAAAGAAATTTTTGTCAGAAAAAGCATTTTTATAAATATCATCAAGCTCAGTTAAAAATTTTATTAAATCTCCTGTGGTATTAATATTTTGAGGGAGTTCGAGTATTTCTTCACTCTTATTTATAACTTCTCTAATTTTTGCAAAATATAGTAATTTCATTTCTTTTTACTATTTAAATAATCGTAAGAGCTTCTTATGTAATTAAGCCCTGTGAAAAGTGAAATAAAAGATGTTGTCCAAATTAGAATAGTACAGGCAAAATTAATAAATATATTAATAATATGAGTATACATAAAATAGTCACCAACTATCTGACTTGTAAAAAAACTTAAAATAGTAATGAATTGTATTGCAGTTTTCCATTTTGCAAGCTTAGTAACATGAATTACAAATGATTTATTTCCAAAAAATTCTCTCAATCCAGAAATAAAAACTTCTCTGTATATGATTAGTAGTGCAGCTATTATATTGTGACCTTCTATTACGTTATTTGACATAAGAACTATGAGCGTTGATATAACCAATATTTTATCTGCTATAGGATCAAGCATTCTTCCAAGATCACTGATCTGATTTCTTCTTCTTGCCAACCAACCATCAAAAAAATCAGTTATTCCAGCCAAACAAAAAAGAATAAAACTTGCAAAATAAGCAATATTATTTTCAAAAAATATTAGAATTAAAGCAATTAGTGCTGAGAAAATAATTCTCATTATTGTTAATAAATTAGGCATATTTTTCTCTCAATTATAAATTTATCAATATTATTCATGGAACCAATGAAAAATAGAATTAGCAGTATTCTTTGATATTCCATCAACCGACATTAATTCATCGACCTTAGCTTGACCAACTGATCTTGCCGAACCAAAGAAGTTTAGTAGAGCTTTTTTTCTTTTTAATCCTATTCCCGGTATTTCATCAAGTGGATTTTTTGTTATTTCCTTATTTCTTTTTATTCTATGTGTTCCTATTGCGAATCTATGCGCCTCATCCCTCAGTCTTTGGAGATAATATAAAGATGAATCATTAGGCTTTAAAAGATAAGGGTTTTTTCTCGAAGTATATAACTTTTCTCTTCCTGCATTTCTTTTCTCGCCTTTTGCAATTGATATTATCGTAACATCATCAATTCCAAGTTTCTTTAAAGCAGATGCTGTTGAAGTAAATTGACCCCTTCCTCCATCAATAAGAATGATGTCAGGGTACTTGGATGAGTCAAAATTTTTATCTTTTAATAACCTACCGAACCTTCGCTTTATTACCTCATTCATCATTGCGAAATCATCATTAGTATCTGCTTCTTTGATATTAAATTTTCTATACTCGCTTTTCATTAACCCTTCCTCATTGGCAACTATCATAGCACCAACTGCAAAGGATCCTTGTATATGGCTATTATCATATACCTCTATTCTTTTAGGTATTTTTTTTAAGCTAAAAGTATTCTTAATATCCAAGAGATTCTTTTCATTGCTCAATAAGTTTATCTGATGACGTTTTAGAGCATGTTTTGCATTATCTAAGGCATGCTCTATAATTTTCTTTCTCTCACCTTTTGTTGGCTTTGATATTGTAATTTTCTTACCTTCTTTTTTTGAGAAAACTTCTGATAGAAGTGAATTAGATTTTACTTCATGACTTATTAAGATTGATTTTGGAACTGGTTTATTTTGATAAAATTGTGGAATAAATGAATCTAAAATTTCACTCTCTGAAACATCTTCCGTATTTATTGGAAAGTATGATTTGTTTCCTAGATTTCTCCATGACCGAAAGAAAAAAACCTGGACACATGATTTATTATTAACTTTATTAACTGCAAAAACATCAGATTCTTCTAAAAATTGAGGATTAATTGCATCTGATTGATTTATATCTGCTAATGCACTTATTCTATCTCTATACTGAGCGGCAACTTCATATTTCTTGTCTTGTGATGCATTTTGCATTTTTTGGGAAAGTTTATTTTGTATTGAGTTTGATTTGCCAATAAAAAATTTTTTTGCATCATTAACTAACAATCCATAATCTTCTTCCGATATTTCATTTGTACACGGTGCAGAGCATTTTTTTATTTGAAACAAAAGACATGGACGCTCTCTATTATGATAATAACTATCTGTACAAGTTCTTAAGAGAAATGCTTTCTGTATGATATTGATTGTTTTTTTTACAGAACCCTCCATCGCGAAAGGACCAAAATACTCTCCAGGCTTATTTCTTGACCCTCTATACTTTGATAGTCTCGAAGGAAGATCTCCTTTACTTAAATGGATATAAGGAAAGGTTTTATCATCTCGAAGCATTATATTGTATTTTGGTTTATGACTTTTAATTAAATTTAATTCAAGCAGAAGTGCATCAGTTTCATTTTCTGTAATTGTTATTTCAACATCCTTTATCAGGCTAACCATTTTGCTTATACGATTATTATTGCCTAAAGGTCTTACATAGCTCTGCAGTCTTTTTTTTATATTTTTTGCTTTGCCAACATAAAGAATATTTTTTTCTTCCCCGATCATTCTATAAACGCCTGGTTTTTCGGGCATAGTTTTTACTTTTTTAGATAAGATCTCTCTTCCCGCTAGCTTTTTTATATTTAAATTTTTATTTGTCATTTCAATATTTGTATTTATACTAGAATTCTGAATCAATAAATACCCTGTGGATAACATTGTTGATAACTAGAGTGCTATAGTTTTTTTTCATAAAGGTTCTTTACTTAAAAATTTATTAATAATTTTGTTATAAGTTATTGATAATAATATATAATTCATACTCTTTGAAATTTTTTTTTATTATTTTTTATTTTTCTAAGTTTTTTAAATTTTAATAAATTATCTTGTGTACAAGTTAGTAATTTTGTTATTAAAAATAACTAACTTATTGTTTAATAATGATACTTAATAAATTTATTTTAGAATCTTCTAATCTTTATAATTTTTATCTTCAGATCTTATCCAATCTAAGTGTTCGCCTCCATCAAGAGTAATCATTTGACCAGTAAAAGAGAATGCTTCTAAAATGAATTCTAATGCTCTCGATATTTCTTCGGGAGAAGAGCCGTTACCTAGAGGTACAGATTCACTTTGATTTTTAAAATCCATTTTTGTTTGCCTTGCTCCCTTTAGTGTTGGTCCTGGACCAATAGCGCATACTCTTACTTTAGGGCTTAATGCTTGAGCTAATACCTTAGTTAACCAAAATAGTGAATTTTTTGATGATGAATAAGATATAAAGTCTGGTTGAGTAGAGAAAACTCTTTGATCAATTATATTTATAATTACCCCAGGCTTTCTCGGAGGTAAAAGTTTTGCAAAGGATTGGGATAGGAATAAAGGCGCTCTTGTATTGATATTATTATGAATATCCCATGAATTAATAGTTAAATCGTTTATTTTATCATTTTCAAAAATTGAAGCATTATTGACTAGGAGTGATATTTTTCCAAATTTCCTCTCCGACTTTATAATTAAGTCTTCTACGGCCTTAGGATTGCCAAGGTTTGCTCTAATTACTGATGCAAATCCACCTTCGTTAATAATTTCTTTTTTTAACTTTAAAGCTTCAAGGTTACTTGAGTTATAATGAATGACAACTTTCCATCCTAGCGAAGACAGTTTTTTAACTACACTTTTGCCAATTCTTTTTGAGCCACCTGTAACTAAGGCAACCCCAGGCTTCATTGGTTGTAAGTGTATTGCTTTCATAATTGAATTTCCTTTATTTTACTTTTTTAGCCATAGGGTTTTCTAATAAGAGCAATGAAGTTTCGTTAAGTCTATTGATTTCATCCCTTATTTGAGCCGCCTCTTCAAAATCTAAGTTTTCAGCAGCAGTAAGCATTTTTCTCTCTAGTACTTCTAGGTGTTTTTCTAAATTATTTCCTACAAATAAATCATCATCCAAATGGTCTGGTGCATTAATTTGAAAATGATCTCTCTCATAAATGCTACTTAAAATATCCTTAATATTCTTTTTTATACTTACTGGTGTTATATTATTTTCTTGATTGTATTTTTCTTGTTTTTCCCTTCTTCTTTTAGTTTCACTGATTGCTCTTTCCATAGATCCAGTCATTTTATCAGCATACAATATTACCCTGCCTTCTATATTTCTAGCAGCCCTTCCCATTGTTTGAATTAGTGATGTCTCTGATCTAAGAAAGCCTTCTTTGTCTGAATCAAGTATTGCGACAAGCGTACATTCGGGAATATCTAACCCCTCTCTAAGAAGATTGATGCCAACCAACACATCAAAGACGCCTAACCTTAAATCTCTTAAAATTTCAATCCTTTCCAGAGTATCAATATCTGAATGAAGATAACGAACCTTTATATTCTGTTCATTCATATATTCAGTTAAATCTTCAGCCATTTTTTTTGTTAATACAGTGACTAAAACTCTTTGCCCTTTTTTAGCTACAGACTTGCATTCATAAATCAAATCATCCACCTGATTTATTGCCGGTCTTATAATGCATACGGGGTCAATTAAACCTGTTGGCCTTATTACTTGTTCAGAGAAAGCCCCGCTGGTTTGTTCAAGCTCCCAAGGGCCTGGTGTAGCAGAAACAAAAATACTTGTTGGTCTCATTAATTCCCATTCTTCAAATTTTAAAGGCCTATTATCTTTGCATGAAGGAAGTCGAAAACCATGCTCAGAAAGAGTTGTTTTTCTACTAAAATCGCCCTTATACATTCCCCCAAGTTGAGGAATAGTCACATGACTTTCATCAGCAAATATTATTGAATCACTTGGCAGGTATTCGAATAATGTTGGCGGAGGCTCACCTGGCTTTCTTCCCGTGAGGTAGCGGGAATAATTTTCTATACCACCGCAACTTCCAGTGGCATCCATCATTTCTAAATCAAATACAGTTCTCTGTTCAAGTCTTTGCATCTCTAGTAATTTATTTTCTTTTTCAAGCTGCTTTAAAGTGTTGAGTAATTCTTTTTTTATCCCTTGTGAGGCCTGCTGTAGTGTAGGTCTTGGGGTTACATAGTGAGAGTTAGCATAGATTTTTATTTTATCTAAAGCTCTCATTTTCTGACCTGTTAAAGGGTCAAATTCACTTATGCTTTCTACATCATCCCCCCATAAGGATATTTTCCATGCTCTTCCCTCAAGGTGAGCAGGCCAAATCTCAATAGTATCCCCTCTGACTCTAAAGGTTCCTCTTATAAAATTTGTATCATTTCTTTTATATTGAAGTGTGACCAGTTCATTTAACAAGTTCTGTCTTTCAAGTTTATTGCCTTTTTCAACAACTGCTATCATTGATGAATAAGTTTCGACAGAACCAATTCCATATATACACGAAACTGAAGAGACAATTATAACATCGTCCCTCTCCATTAATGACCTTGTCGCTGAATGTCTTAACCTATCGATATGTTCATTAATACTTGCATCCTTTTCAATATAGGTATCCGTTCTTGGTACATATGCTTCAGGCTGATAATAATCATAATATGATACAAAATACTCAACTGCATTTTCTGGAAAGAAATCTTTAAATTCTGAATAAAGTTGGGCTGCTAAAGTTTTGTTTGGTGCAAGAATAAGTGCAGATTTTTGAGTTTTTTCAATAATCTTTGCCATTGTAAAAGTTTTTCCTGAACCGGTAACACCCAGAAGAACCTGGGACCTTTCGCCATTATTCACTCCCTCAACTAACTCTTTAATAGCTTGAGGTTGATCACCTGCTGGATTAAATTCTGAAACAAGTTTGAACGGTATGCTGGGTTCAAGTTTATTATTATTTTTGGGATATTCTAATAATGGTCCTAACTCATCATTTAGAAAAGATTCTGAGTTTTTCATTCAAGCTCATCACAAAATTCTATAATTCTATTACAAGCCACTTCTAATTTTTTCATAGAAGTTGCATAAGATATTCTAAAATATGGTGACAGCCCAAACGCTTCGCCGTGAACAACGCTTATTGATTTAGATTCTAGTAAGCTCATGGCAAAATCTTTGTCATTCTTTATTATTCTTCCATCAGGTGTTTTTTTCCCTATAATACCATTGCAAGAAGGATAAACATAAAAAGCCCCTTTGGGCTTGAGGCACTTAAGGCCATTAGCAGAGTTTATCATGCCTACAACCATATCTCTCCTTTCCTCAAATGACAAAAGCCAGTCTTTTAGAAATTCTTTCTTACCATTCAATGCCTCAACAGCTGCCCACTGACTAATAGAGGAGGGGTTAGAGGTTGATTGACTTTGAAGTTTTCTCATTGCGTCAATAATATTTTTTGGACCTGCACAATATCCAATTCTCCAACCCGTCATAGAGTATGCCTTTGAAACACCATTCATTGTTATAGTTCTTTTGGCTACTTCAGGATCAATTTCTGCTATTGTAGAGAATTTTTCTGAACCTCTATAAAGAAGATATTCATAAATATCATCTGACAAAATATACAGATCTGGGTGCTTTTCAATAACCTTTGCTAAGGATGTTAATTCAGCTTTTGAGTAAACTTCACCTGTGGGGTTTGATGGAGAATTTATTATTATCCATTTTGTTTTTTTTGTTATATTTTTTTCTAAATCATCCGCACTAATTTTAAAATTATTTTCTTCTTTTGCCTTTATGATAATTGGTGTCCCACTCGCTAGCTTAACAATATCAGGATAGCTAACCCAGTATGGAGCAGCAATTATAACTTCATCGCCAGGATTTAATGTGGCCATCATAGCATTATAAATGATCGTTTTTCCACCAGGTGCCACAGATATATTTTCTTTTAGAAAGTTAAGATTATTATCATTTTTAAATTTTTTTATTATAGCTTCCTTTAATTCATCAATACCATCAACAGCTGTATATTTTGTTTCACCACGATTAATTGCATCAATTGCAGCTTCCTTAATATGGTCTGGAGTATCAAAATCTGGCTCACCTGCGGAGAGGCTTACTACATCCTTGCCTTGATTTTTCAACTCTCTAGCTAACTGTGTCATTGTTACAGTGGCGGAGGGGGGTATATTTTCTAAATTTTTAGATAATTTAATTGACATATTTTCACCAAACAAAAGAAGAAAATTAAACTATGATGATTTAACAAAACAAGCAATATGCTATTCAATCTTTATGATAATTGATGTGCATGTTAATGTTTTTATGTATAAGTCTAGCTAAGTGGATAAAATGAAAGAAACTGATAAATATTATACATTTAGAACTATTGGAAGAATTTGGAAAAGTTACGCTAGAGGTTCAACAAAATTATTACTGATAGCACTTTCTTGTAATGCAATAGTAGCATTAACAACTCCAGCACTTCCTGAATTGATTCGACGTGTAATCGATGATATTTTTGTTAATGCAGACAGAAGTATGCTCACAATTCTTCCTCTTGTTGCACTTTCAATAATGTTGATAAGGGCAATAGGAACATATGGCGCAAATGTAGCAATTAATTATATTGGTCAAGGGATTGTTGGGTCTTTGCAAAAGGACTTGTATAAATCAATTTTAAATTCTGATTTGTCTTATATTAACTCCATTCATTCAGCTAGGTTTATTTCTAGTTTTACAGCTGATTCGTCAAAGTTAAGAGAAACAATGTCATCAGTTGTGGTTAATCTGTCTAGAAATATTTTAATGGTAATTGGCCTTGTGGGTTATCTTTTTTACGTAGATGCTACGCTTGCTACTATCTTCTTTATTGTTATTCCACCCGCCGCAATAGGATTAAAATTTTTGGGAAAACGTCTAAGGAAGGCTATTCGAATGAGTTTGGAGGAAATTGGAACTTTATCAGCTTTAGTTTCTGAAACAATAAAGGGAATTAGGATTATTAAGGCTTATGGAAAAGAGCAAATACATATAAAAAAGGCTTCGACAGTAATTGACCGGGTAGTAAAGTTTTCTATGAAGGGAGTAAGAGCTAGGTCAGCTTCTGCACCAATTATGGAAATTGTAACCGGAGTTGCAATTGCTTGTATTATTTATTATGCGGGAAATAAATCCCTTGATGGACTGATGACAGTTGGAAGTTTTATGGCCTTTACTACTGCTGCAGGGCTACTTTATGATCCTCTCAAAGCTGTTGCAAACTTACAAGCTATGCTTCAAGAAGGAATTGCCGCCTCTCAGAGACTATTTCCTATTTTAGATAATAAACCCAAGATAAATGATAAAAAAGATTTTAAAAAATTAGATAAAATATCTGGATCAATAAGCTTTGAGAATGTTTCATTTTCATACTCCGAAAGTGAAAATACTGTTCTTAATAATATTTCTATAGAAATTAATTCTGGTCAAACAGTTGCCTTTGTTGGACCATCTGGAGCCGGTAAATCAAGTTTATTAAACCTTGTTCCGAGATTTTACGATGTTTCGTCTGGAAGAGTTAAGATAGATGGTATTGATATTAAAGATTTATCTTTATCTGATGTAAGAGAATCTTCTGCATTAGTTTCTCAGGATACCTTAATATTTGATCTTTCAATTAGAGAAAATATTATTTTCGGAAACGATTATGTTACTGAAGATTTTTTTCAAAAGGTCTGTAAGGATTCTTTGGTTGATGATTTTGTGAAAGATTTAAAGCTTGGTTATGAAACTGTTGCAGGAGAGTCTGGCGTTAGAATATCTGGAGGACAAAAACAAAGAATTGCTATTGCTAGAGCTATGATTAAAAATGCTCCAATTCTTTTATTAGACGAAGCAACATCCTCTTTGGATAGTGACTCAGAAAAAAAGGTGCAAATCGCTCTGGATGCATTAATTAAAAACAAAACAGCATTGGTTATAGCACATCGCCTTTCAACAATAAGAAATGTTGATATTATATATGTTATAGATCAAGGTAAAATAGTTGAAAAAGGTAATCATGCATCCTTGATTCAACAAGATGGTTTGTATTCATTTTTATTTAAAACTCAATTTTCGGAGAATATTGTTGAGTAAAATTAAATTTTTTCACCCAATTTCTTTTATTTTTTTTATTTTTTTAAAGTTTGTCCGTTTAACTAATAAATGGGAATATTATAATTATAACATTCCACAAGATTATTGGAATAAAAAAAAGCCATTTATTTGGGTTCACTGGCATGGCCAAAGTTTGATGTTACCAGATTCTTGGGATTACAAGAGGCAAGACTTATTCGCCTTAGTATCAAGACATGGTGATGGAAATTTTATAGGATCAGTGCTTTCGCATTTCGGTATAAAGTTAGTTAGGGGCGCGGGGAATCCAAAAAAGCTTGGTGTAAAAGAAAAGGGTGGAGCAATGGCTCTGCGCTCAATGTTAAGGGTTTTAAAATCAGGTCATTCTGTATGCTTAACAGCCGATCAACCTCCAGGCCCAGGAAAAATCTCTGGATTTGGTGTAATTACATTAGCAAGAATATCGGGGGTTCCTATAATCCCTGTGGCTGCTTCAACATCAAGGCGATATGAACTCAGTAACTGGGATAAATTTTCAATTAATCTTCCGTTTGGAAGAGGCTCTGTTGTTTGGGGAGAACCTATTTTTATTGATTCAAGGGCATCGAAAAGAGAAATTGAAGAAAAAAGACAATTATTAGAAAAAAAATTACTCGAGACCTTTGAAGATTCAAAAGATAAAGTGGATAACGAATAAATGCTAACTTTAAAATTTTATCAGATAGTAACAAGCTTCATTAAGCCAATTTTTTTTATTTATTTTATTATAAGGTTATTAAAAAACAAGGAACAAAAGGGAAAACTATTCGAAAGAATGGGTTTTTCAAAAATAAAAAAGCCACCTGGGAAGTTAATTTGGATTCATGCAGCAAGTGTTGGCGAGACTCTTTCCTCTTTCCCTCTAATAGATCAACTAAATGATTCTCTACCTGAGTTTAATATTTTACTAACAACAGGCACCAAGACATCTAGAGAATTAGTTCTCGAAAGAGGTTTGACAGGTGTTATTCATCAGTATTTTCCTTGGGATATAAAATCTTACTGTAATAGATTTCTTGATCACTGGAAGCCAGATATTTCGGTATTTATTGAGTCTGAAATATGGCCGAACCATTTAATTCAGATTAAGAAAAGGGGTATTCCAATACTACTTGTAAATGCTCGTATTACTGAAAAATCTAAAAATAACTGGATTAAATTTAAAAAGACTATTGAATATCTCCTTTCGATTTTCTCAATAATAATTTCTCAAGATAACCTCTCAAAAAATAGATTGGAAATTTTAGGAGGGAAGAATATTCTTATGTATGGTAATTTAAAACATGACTCTAAGATTCTTCCATTTGATTTGGAAGTTTTTAAAGAATTTGAAGAGAGCTCTTCCGATAAAATTGTTTTAGTTGCCGCATCAACTCACCCTGGGGAAGAAGAAATAATTTTAGAAACTTTCACGATGCTTTTAACCTCAAAACCAAATCTATTTTTAGTATTAGCACCGCGCCATCCCGATAGAAGGGCTGATGTTATTAAGAAAGTCATAAGTTCAGGATTCTCAAGCCATGAGTTTATACTTAGATCTAATTCTTTGAAGGTAAATGATAATACTAAGATTTGTATTCTAGATTCAATAGGTGAGCTTGGCTATTTTTATAAAAAAGCAAATTCTGTTATTCTGGGTGGAGCTTTTGAAAAAATGGGAGGCCATAATCCCATAGAGGCTGCACATTTTAGTAATGCAATTTTTACTGGACCTAATTTTTATAACTTTGAAGATGAATACAATAATTTGATAAATTGCAATGGTGCAAAAGTAATTTATGATTATGGGGATTTAAGTATAATAAACGATAATGTAACTATAAAAGAAATGGGTTTGAATTCTAAAAATTATTCATATTCCGTCGGCGGTAGTGCAAATAAGGTAGCCTCTAAAATTGTTGGACTATTAAATGAAAATTAGAGAACCTAAATTTTGGTGGATTAAAAATTCTCATCTTTTTTTTAAATTAATTATTTTAAATTGGAATAAATTTTTAAGTTTATTTATTTTTCTTAAAATATTTCTTACTAAAAAGTACTCACCAATAATACCTGTAATTTGCATTGGAAATTTTGTTGTTGGCGGGCAGGGTAAGACACCTTTTGTTAGGTTTTTAAGGCAAATACTTGAATCAAAAGGAGTAAAATCAGGTGTTATTCTAACAGGTTATGGTGGCTTTAATAAAACTACAAAAATTATTAATAAAAATGACTCTCCTTCAGAATTTGGCGATGAGTCAATACTTCATGCCGCAGATGGATTAACTATTGTATCAAAAAACAGAAAAAAGTCTTTTGAGGCCTTAGAGAATATCCCCATTGATATTGCAATCCTCGATGATGGACTCCAGGATGCTTCAATAAAAAAAGATATTAATATTGCTTTAATAGATTTATCAAAGGGTTCTGGTAATGGTTCTTTAATTCCCTTTGGCCCCTTAAGGGAGACTCTTACCCAAGGTATACAAAAGACTGATTTAATAATATTTATTAATTCCATCAATAAAGAGCATAGCTCCATAGAAGAAATAAAAAAAATATGGAAGGGACCATCTTTTTTTGCAGAATATAAAACTATTTTAGATGAAAAAATAAAATCTGATGTAGTGCTTTATTCTGGTATCTCAAACCCAAGAAAGTTCTCAGAGGGAGTTAAAAATAATAAACGTAGAATTAAAAAAAGTTTTATCTTTGCTGATCATCAAAGAATAGACGAAAAAAAAGCAAAAAATATTATCGAGACATCTCATCTAGAAGGTGCTGATATTGTAACCACTGAAAAAGATTACTTTAGATTAAGGGATTCACCTAGAGGATCTCAAAGAGAAAAACTATTTCTGTTATCTAAAGTTGCTAAATTAAAAATTATTATTGATGAGCAATCTTTTTTAAAATTTTTAACTAAAAAACTTAATATTAAATTCAATTAAATGAGAAAAATTTTAGGAATTATATTTTTATCTCTTTTTTTAGCTTCACCTGGTTATACAGATTCAATAAGTAGTATAAAAATATTTAACTCAAGCGATAGTTTTGTTGAGTATACTGTTGAGGTTGTATCATCACAGGAAAGTCAACAAAGGGGCTTGATGTTTCGTGAGAACCTTAATTCAAATGAAGGTATGTTATTTCTTTTTAAGGTTCCTAAAAAAGCTTCGTTCTGGATGAAAAATACATTAATTTCCTTAGACTTAATTTTTATAAAAGAAAATGGAAAAGTTGATTCAATCTATCAAAACTTAGAACCATTAAGTTTGAAAAGTATTAAATCTAAATTGAAAGTTAAAGCTGCCCTCGAAATACCAGGAGGTCATGTTGAACTCCATGGTATTAATCAAAACTCATATATTAATATTGGGCTTATAGAATAATTAGATATATCTGATTTTTAAAATTTCGTAAGATTTACCTCCACCTGGAGTATTCACTTCAACAGAATCTCCAGTAGATTTTCCTATCAACGCTCTTGCTAATGGAGATTGTATAGATATTTTTCCTGATTTAAAATCAGCTTCAATTTCTCCAACAATTTTATATTCCGACTCTTTATCAGTCTCTTCATCAACAATAAGAACTGTAGCG
The DNA here is from genome assembly GCA_028339975.1 of Hyphomicrobiales bacterium. GTDB lineage: Bacteria > Pseudomonadota > Alphaproteobacteria > MED-G09 > MED-G09 > MED-G09. The sequence continues at coordinate 30,168 of JAOLDG010000006.1, forward strand.
CTAAATTTTATTTCATCGCCTCCTAACATGGAGGGATCAATGACCTCAGCACGACTTAATGTATCTTCAAGTTCCATTATTTTTGTTTCGTTGTGACTTTGCTCCTCTTTTGCTGCATGATATTCAGCATTTTCAGATAGATCCCCATGCGCTCGAGCCTCAGCTATCGAATTAATTATTCTTGGCCGCTCTATAGCTTTTCGATTTTTTACTTCGCTTTCAACTAAGCTTTTTCCTTCTGGGGTAATTGGTACTTTGTTCATTATATGACTTTAACCTAGTATACTTAAATTTTTAAGGAAATAATTGGATTTAGTTTAGTAGTTCACCGTAAGATTGAATTGTTTTGACTGAGAGTTCTTTATTTTTAATTGATTTTATTCCAAGAACAGCTGCGATTGCGCCTGAAACAGTTGTATAATATGGTGTCTCAGCCTCTAGAGCAGATCGCCTAATTGATTTAGAATCTTTTATCGCTTGAGGGGTTTCGGTTGTATTAAATACAAGAGATATTTTATTATTTTTTATTTCCTCAACAATATGAGGGCTTCCTTCTAAAACTTTATTTATTTTTTTTGCATTAATACCGTTTTTATTAAAAAAATCTGCCGTTCCATTAGTTGCTATTATAGAAAATCCTAAATTGACTAATTGTGAAACAGGTTTTAAAATTTTATTTTTATCGCTATCTTTAACTGATACAAATACTATACCACTCTCGGGTATCATTGTTCCGCTTGCAATCTGACTTTTTGCAAATGCCATACCAAAATCTTTATCTATTCCCATCACCTCGCCGGTTGAACGCATTTCTGGTCCAAGAATAGTGTCTACCCCAGAAAATCTCTTAAATGGAAAGACCGCTTCTTTAATTGCGAAATGATCTATTACATTTTCCTTAAGATTCATGTTTTCTATTTTACTTCCCAACATTATTTTTGTTGCCAGCTTTGCTATCGGTTTTCCCAAAACTTTAGCAATAAAAGGAACTGTTCGGCTTGCTCTAGGATTAACTTCTAGTATAAAAATTTGATTATCTTTAATTGCGAATTGTACATTCATTAACCCAATAACATTCAAATTTTTAGCCAATAACTTTACTTGATTTTCAAGCTTGTCAAGAATTTTTTTATCTAGAGAAAATGGTGGAATTGAACAAGCAGAATCTCCAGAATGAACACCTGCCTCCTCTATATGCTCTAAAATACCTGCAATAAAAACATCCTTTCCGTCTGATAAAGCATCTATATCAACCTCTATTGCATCTCTTAGGTATGAATCAATTAAAACTGGATTTTCTCCAGAAACAATAACGGCTTCCTTCATATATTTCTTTAATTGCTCATCTGAATGCACAATCTCCATTGCTCTTCCGCCTAAAACATAAGATGGCCTAATAACAACTGGATAACCAATTTTTTTAACAATTTCGATTGCTTCTGAGGATGATTTTGCTACACCATTTTCAGGTTGTAAAATATTAAGATCGGTTACAAGTTTTTTAAATCTATCTCTATCTTCAGCTAAATCTATAGCATCCTGAGGTGTTCCAAGTATTGGAATATCAATTTTATTTTCCTCTAATTCTCTGGCAAGTTTTAGAGGAGTTTGGCCTCCAAATTGAACTATTACTCCTAATAAATTTCCTTTAGATGACTCTGTTTTGATAATTTCAAGAACATCTTCAAAGTTCAATGGCTCGAAGTATAGGCGATCAGATGTATCGTAATCAGTTGAAACTGTTTCTGGATTGCAATTAACCATTATACTTTCAATGCCTAGTTCTTCCAGAGCATAAGCAGCATGACAACAGCAGTAATCAAATTCAATTCCCTGACCTATTCTATTTGGCCCACCTCCAAGAATTATAACCTTATCCTTAGATGATGGTAACGCCTCATTGGCTATATCGCTTGAAAATATTGCATCGCCATATGTGGAATACATATAAGCTGTTTTGGAATTAAATTCCGCAGCACAAGTATCGACTCTCTTGTAAACTGGAGTTACTTCTAGGCTTTCTCTCAATAGTCTTATTTCTTTTTCTTCTTTATTAGTAATTTTTGATAATCGCTTGTCTGAGAATCCTTGTGTCTTTAAAAGCAAAATATTTTCTCTATCTTCTGGCATACCTTTTATCTGAAGCTCTTTTTCAGTAGAAATAATTTCATTTATTTGGTTTAAGAACCATGGGTCATAAAATGTAAGTTCGTGTATTCTTGATAGACTTATTCCTGCCCTTATAGCATCAGCTATGATTAAAATTCTTTCAGGGGATGTTTTTCTAAGATTTTCTTCAATTTCATCTATATCCTTAGAAATTAAGAACTCATCGAACCCGCTTAATCCTATCTCTAGTGAGCGCAAAGCTTTTTGAAAAGATTCTTTAAAATTTTTACCTATTGCCATTGCTTCTCCAACTGACTTCATTGATGATGAAAGCATTGGATCTGACCCAGGGAATTTTTCAAAAGCAAATCTTGGTATTTTTGTGACGACATAATCTATTGTTGGCTCAAATGAAGCAGGCGTAGTCTTAGTAATATCATTTTTTAGTTCATCAAGCGTATAACCTACCGCAAGTAAGGCAGCTATCTTAGCTATTGGAAAGCCAGTTGCTTTAGATGCTAAGGCAGATGACCTTGAAACTCTAGGATTCATCTCAATAACGACCATGTCTCCATTCTTTGGATTAATAGCAAATTGTACATTCGACCCACCTGTATCTACACCAATCTCTCTTAATATATTGATAGAAGCTATTCTTAGGTTTTGGTATTCTTTATCTGTTAATGTTAGTGCTGGCGCAACAGTTATAGAATCTCCTGTATGCACACCCATAGGATCGATATTTTCTATAGAACAAATAATTATACAATTATCAGCCTTATCCCTTACAACCTCCATCTCATATTCTTTCCAGCCAGCTACAGACTCTTCCACAAGAATCTCATTAGTTGGCGAACTTTCAATACCGCTTGAAGCTATTTTTTTAAATTCATCAAGATTAGTTGCTATACCTCCTCCGGTTCCCCCAAGGGTAAAGGATGGTCTTATTATTACAGGTAACCCTATTTCATTAAGATTGGACATTGCATGATCCAAGGATTTTGAAACAAAAGACTTTGGTGTTTTTAAACCAATTTTACTCATGGCTTTACGAAATTTATCCCTATTTTCAGCTTTCGATATAGCTTCTTCATCTGCACCAATAAGCTCAACATTATATTCTTTTAAAAAACCAGATTCAGAAACCTCTAGTGAAACATTCAGAGCTGTCTGACCTCCCATTGTTGGAAGAAGTGCATCAGGCTTTTCTTTCTTTATTATTTTCTTTAAAATTTCTGCTGTTATTGGTTCAATATATGTTTTATCTGCAACATCTGGATCCGTCATTATTGTTGCTGGATTAGAATTGATTAAAATTATTTCATAACCCTCTTTTTTTAGAGCCTTGCAGGCCTGTGTTCCCGAATAGTCAAATTCACATGCTTGACCTATTACTATTGGTCCAGCTCCAACAACTAAAATACTTTTTATATCCTTTCTTTTTGGCATATTAATGTTTTCCAACTAGATTTTGAAATTTATCAAAAATATAAAAGCTATCATAAGGACCTGGTGATGCCTCAGGGTGATGTTGTATTGAAAAAATAGGTTTTTCCTTTACCATTAACCCAGAATTGCTGTTATCAAAAAGGCTTTTATGGGTTTCGATTATATCGGAGGGTAGGGTGTCAAAGTTAACTGCAAAACCATGATTCATTGATGTAATTTCAACCTTCCCATTTTGTAAATTTTTTACTGGGTGATTTGCTCCATGATGCCCTTGGTGCATTTTGAAGGTCTTTCCTCCTAGTGCTAAGGCTAAGATTTGATGACCTAAGCAAATTCCAAAAATAGGAATTTCTTTTGGTATTAGCTCTTTAATTATTGGTATTGCATATTTACCTGTTGCAAAAGGATCGCCTGGACCGTTTGAGAGAAAAATTCCATCTGGATTTAGATTCATTATATCCTCTGAACTAGTCTTACATGGAACAATAGTTACCTTTTTAAACCTTGAAGAAAGACACCTGAGAATATTACTCTTAACTCCATAATCTATTACAACAATATGTTTATTAATTTGCTTTATTTTATTACTTAGACTTTCAATTTCCTTTTCTTCCCAGTTATATATTTCCTTAGTTGATACTGTTAACGCAAGATCTTGGCCATTGATTCCCTCCCAATTAGTAAGATCTTTCAAAAGAGAATCATTATCCTTAATTCCATTTTGATCATTAACAATTAAACCATTTATAAATCCTTTTTCTCTTATACGACTTGTTAACTGTCTTGTATCAATTCCAAAAAGACCAACAATTTTATTTTTAATTAACCAGCTATTTAAATTATCCTTTGATCGCCAATTAGAGGGCGATGTTATAGGGCTACTAAATATAGCTCCACTTATTTTAGATTTTTGATTGCTTTCTATGTCTTCAGAATTTATGCCGACATTACCTATATGAGGAAATGTAAATGTAATTATTTGTGATGTATATGAAGGGTCAGTCATTATCTCTTGGTAACCAGTCATAGCAGTATTAAAGCAAACTTCACCTATGGAAACGCCTTCAAAACCACAGCCAAAACCTTCAAATTTTTCCCCATCTTTAAGAAAAAGAGCGCCGGTTGATTTTTGGGGTGCCCATTCAGACATTTTGAAACCTATATAATTTAAGAAAAGTTAGTTGATTAAATGATTTTAATAAACAAAAATCTATAATGTTTATTATCATAATAATTACTACCTCGTTTAAAATATTAATATTATTTAAAGATATTAACGAATCATTTCTTTTAAATTTAAGCTGACGAAAAATATTCATACTATAAACATTCGTCAAGTTAACATTTGATATAAATTAATTTTTATTGAATCGTACATTTAATTGGATAAATATATTTAGCTATCATAATGTCCTATTATTCAATTATCTCAAAGGAGTACACTATGTTACTAGATCTCATTAAAGATGACCTAAAAATTGCCATGAAAGCAAAAGATAGTTTGGTTGTTTCAACTCTTCGAATGATCACATCTGAAATTAAAAATATTGAAATTAATAATAGAAGCTCTTCTAACCCAGGAATAGTTGATGATTCTTCTATCATTCAGTTGCTCTCGAAAATGATTAAACAAAGAAAAGAGTCTTCTGAGATTTATAAAAATAGTAATAGAGATGATTTAGAAAAAAAAGAAAATGAAGAAATTAAGATTATTCAAAAATATATGCCTATACAAATTGATGAAAGTAAAATTGATACAATTATTTTAGAGGCTATTAAACAAACTAATTCATCTGAAATTCGTGATATGGGAAAGGTTATGTCATTCCTTAAAGAAAATTACTCAGGTCAAATGGACTTTGGAAAAGTTTCGGGTATGCTTAAGACCAAACTAAATAGCTAGCAAATGAAATTTTCTATAAACACTCTCAATGAAATTAAAGATAGAATTCCTGTTTCACAAGTTGTGGGTAAAAAAGTTCAATTAAAAAAGAAAGGTAAAGAATACGTTGGACTCTCGCCCTTTAATAAAGAGAGAACACCCTCATTTACAGTCAACGACGAAAAGCAATTTTATCATTGTTTCTCAACAAACAATCACGGAGATATTTTTACATTTTTAGTTGAGGTTGGGGGGCTGAGCTTTCCTGAAGCTGTTGAAAAGTTAGCAGAAGAAGCGGGAGTTCAGTTACAAGACTTATCTCCCGAAGAAGAAGAAAAATTCAAAAAAAATAAAGAAGTATTTAATGCCCTTGATCTTTCAAAATCATTTTTTTCTTCTCAAATTTATGAAACAAGTAATTCTTTTGCTCTTAAGTACCTAAGGGGAAGGGGAATAGATAATCAAATAATAAAAGAATTTGATATTGGTTTTGCATCGCAAGGCAATCAATTGGAAAAGTTTTTATTATCCAAGGGTATTTCTCATGAAATTATGATTTTAGCCGGACTGATCATTAAAAATGAAAATAATAACAATAATTTTTATGATAGGTTCCGTAATAGAATAATTTTTCCTATCAGGGATTCAAGGAGCAGAGTCGTTGGTTTTGGCGGAAGGGTTATAAAGAAAGAGGATCAACCAAAGTATTTAAACTCTCCTGAAACAATAGTTTTTCATAAAGGGAGTATTTTATATAATTTTTCAAAAGTTAGACCAAATATTAAAGAAAAAGACGATTTGATAGTAGTTGAAGGATATATGGATGTTGTTAGTTTAGCCTCAAATGGTTTCAATGCTTCAGTTGCACCATTAGGTACAGCGATAACTGAAAATCAACTTAACATTTTGTGGAAAGAAAATAATAATCCAGTAATTTGTTTTGATGGTGATAGGGCTGGGAAAGCAGCATCATTTAGGGTTAGCGAGTTGGCTCTTAGATTAATTAAGCCAAATAAATCGCTTAAATTTATCAACCTTCCAGATAATCTTGATCCGGATGATTATATTAAAAATTATGGATTAGAGAATTTCAAAAAATTAGTTAATCAAGCTGTTCCGCTAACAAATTTAGTTTGGGATTCCTGTATGAATGTATCTGATATTAATACTCCCGAGGGAAGATCAGGTTTCGAAAGTGAATTAAGGAAAAAAGTTAATTTAATCAAAGATTTAAGTATAAAAAAACACTATGGTTTGATTTTTAAGCAATATTTAGATGAATTGTTTTATAAAAAAAATACGGTAAATTCATATAACAAAAATAATTTCTATAAAGATAATTTTGTTAAGAAAGGATTTGCTTCAAGTAATTTAAAAACAAGTATACTTGGATCTGGCGGGCAATTACCTTCAGATCTCGAGGCCTTAATTATTTCAGGTGTTTTTTTATTCCCGGAGCTTGTAATTAAATCTTTTGAAAAATTAGAGTTAGCGAATTTTAAAAATTCTAAACTTAAAGAAATAAGTGATAACCTTTTGTTATTTGAGAAAAAAGATGATAACGATCTTAGCGTTGACTTGCTAAAAGATTATATAAAAAGTAACTACCAAAGTTTCTCAGAAGAGAATTTAAAATTTGCTAATAAATTTTGGGTAAACCAAAAAAATAAAGATTTTAAAGAAATTTCTAAACTTTGGCTTGAAATTTTGTCAGATGATCAGCATATAAAGAGTCTTGAGAAAGATATTCAGGATAATAAGGGTAAAATTGATAACGAAGATGATGAGAGGCGCTTTATTGAGCTTATAAAAGATAAGGATAGCTCAATTAGGATGATAGAAGAAAAATATGGTAAAGAAGAAAATCAATAAAGCTAAAGAAGAAGATACATCTCAAGAAAATTCCCTGCTTGATATGTCTAATCGTGCTGTAAAAAAAATGATCAAAGCGGCAAAAGCTGAGGGTTTTGTTAATTACAAAGATTTAAATAAAGTCATAAAATCAGAAAAATACACCTCGGAACAAATTGAGGATGTAATGTCACTTTTATCTGAAATGGGCATTTCTGTAGTTGAAAACGAAGATCAAGAAGACAATCCTAGTGATGAAAAGGTAGAGGTTGAAAAGCCTGCGAAAACAACTTCTACAGACAGAACAGACGATCCAGTTAGAATGTATCTAAGAGAAATGGGATCAGTTGACCTTTTGTCTAGGGAGGGAGAAATCGCTATTGCTAAGCGAATTGAGGCTGGAAAGGAGGCAATGATTGAAGGCCTTTGTGAAAGCCCTCTTACATTCCAAGCCATTATAATTTGGAGAGATGAATTAAATGAAGGCCAGGTTCTTTTAAGGGACATTATTGATTTAGAGGCGTCATATGCTGGCCCTGATGCTAAAAATAAAAAAGTTGCAAAAAATCCAAACGATAAAGATTCTTCTAATACGGATGGATCTTCGGAATCTGACGATTCTGATAGTGATTATAATGAGTATGAGAATAATGTGTCTTTGGCCGCCATGGAGGCTGATCTTAAGCCGGAGGTGTTTTTAATATTTGATGAAATTTCTGTGAAGTACAAAAAGTTGCGTTCTCTTCAGGATAAAAGAAATGTACTAAGAGCAAAGAATTCGGATTTAAGTGTTTCTCAAATTAAAAAATATGATGAATTTACAAATGATTTAAAAAATCTCATGAAGGGATTATCTCTAAATAACAATAGAGTAGAGTCATTATTGGACCATCTTTATGATATAAACAAAAGGCTCGTTGGCTCCGAATTATCACTTTGGAAGATGGCAAATAAATCTGGGGTCGCAAGAGAAGATTTTCTTACTGAATATTATGGAAATGAGCTAGACACAGGTTGGGTAGGAAGAATTGTTAGATTAAAGCGCAAAGGATGGAAGATCTTTGTACAAGAAAATCGAAAAGATATAAAAAGTTTACTAAATGAGATTACTGAGCTTTCTGAGGAAACTGGATTAGAGATTGGCGAATTTCGTAAAATCGTCTTAAAAGTTCAAAAGGGCGAAAGAGAGGCTGCTGTAGCAAAAAAAGAAATGGTTGAAGCAAACCTCAGGCTTGTTATATCTATAGCAAAAAAATATACAAATAGAGGTCTTCAATTCCTTGATCTTATCCAAGAAGGAAATATAGGTCTTATGAAGGCAGTTGATAAATTTGAATACCGAAGAGGTTATAAGTTTTCTACTTACGCTACCTGGTGGATAAGGCAAGCTATAACCAGATCAATTGCTGATCAAGCTAGAACAATTCGTATACCAGTGCATATGATTGAAACAATAAATAAATTAGTGAGAACTTCTCGACAACTTTTACATGAAATAGGAAGAGAGCCTACCCCCGAAGAGTTGTCTGAAAAATTAAAAATGCCTTTAGATAAGGTAAGAAAAGTACTTAAGATTGCAAAAGAACCAATTTCTCTCGAAACACCTATTGGAGATGAGGAGGATAGTTATTTAGGCGATTTTATTGAAGATAAAAATGTATTATTACCTGTTGATGCCGCTGTTCAGTCTAATTTAAGGGAAACAACAACAAAAGTACTTGCTATGCTAACTCCTAGAGAGGAGAGGGTATTAAGAATGCGTTTTGGTATTGGTATGAATACAGATCATACTCTAGAAGAGGTAGGCCAGCAATTTTCAGTAACAAGAGAAAGAATAAGGCAAATAGAAGCAAAAGCATTGCGTAAATTAAAACATCCAACTAGATCGAAAAAACTTAGAAGTTTTCTTGATAGTTAGTAATTGATTATTATAACGGGCCCGTAGCTCAGTTGGTTAGAGCAAACCGCTCATAACGGTTTGGTCGCAGGTTCGAGTCCTGCCGGGCCCACCAGTCAAAATAAAATTTATTAAGAGAAAATAATGACCTCATACCAGTACACATATGTAATTGACGATTTATCAAAATCTTGGCCTGGAGGAAAGGAGCTATTTTCTAATATAAACTTATCGTTTCTTCCTAATGCTAAAATAGGAGTTGTGGGAGTTAATGGTTCTGGCAAGTCAACTTTTTTAAAAATAATGTCAGGCCATGAGACAGATTACACTGGTGAGGCATGGGCAGCTGAAGGTGTTTCTATTGGATATTTACCCCAAGAACCACAGCTTGATGAAAGTATGAGCGTCTATGAGAATGTCACCGTAGGGCTAAAAGAACAAAAAGACTTGCTAGCTAGATATAACGAGCTTGCAGTTAACTATTCTGAGGAAAATGCTGATGAGCTTTCCGAACTTCAAAACCAAATAGAAAGTAAGGATTTGTGGGACTTAGAGTCTAAGGTCAGCCAAGCTATGGAAGCCTTAAGGTGTCCAGATTCAGATAAGGATGTAATTCATTTATCTGGAGGAGAAAAGAGAAGGATAGCTATCTGTCAGTTATTATTACAACATCCGGATATTTTATTATTAGATGAGCCTACAAATCACCTTGATGCAGAGACAGTCGCGTGGCTTGAAAATTATCTCAAATCTTATGACGGAACAATAATTCTTATTACACATGATAGGTATTTTCTTAATAATATTACTGAGTGGATTCTTGAATTAGATAGAGGAAAAGGTATCCCATACGAAGGTAATTACACTTCATGGCTAAAGCAAAAACAAAAAAGAATTGAATTAGAGAGTAAGCAAGATAACTCGAGATTGAAAAGGTTGAATAGCGAGCTGGATTGGATTTCAGCTTCACCTAAGGCTAGGCAAGCAAAGTCTAAGGCAAGAATTAAAAGTTATGAAGACCTTAAGGATAATGAGGTTAAAGAAAGTAACGGAGAGCCGCAAATTATCATACCAAAAGCCCCCAGGCTTGGAGAAATGGTGGTGGATATTAATAATGTATCAAAATCATATCAAGATAATTTAATTATTGAAAATGTAACTTTTCGACTACCACCTGGAGGTATTGTAGGAATTATTGGGGCAAATGGGGCTGGAAAGACAACTTTATTTAGAATGCTATCAGGTGCTGAAGAATCTGACAGTGGTGATATCAAGATGGGTGATACTGTTGTTATGGGTTATGTAGACCAGTCTAGAGATACCTTGGAAGATAATAAAACGGTATGGGAAGAAATTTCAGAGGGTAATGATATTATCGATGTTAATTCAACAATTATAAATTCTCGTGCCTATGTAAGTGCTTTTAACTTTAAAGGAACCGATCAACAAAAGGTTGTTGGACAATTATCAGGTGGCGAAAGAAATAGAGTACACTTGGCAAAAGTTTTAAAATCAGGCGCAAATTTATTATTACTCGATGAGCCTACTAATGACCTTGATGTTGAAACACTTCATGCTCTCGAGTATGCTCTTGAAAATTTTTCTGGAAGTGCACTAATAATTAGTCATGATAGGTGGTTTTTAGATCGAATGGCAACGCATATTTTGGCATTTGAGGGAAATAGCCATGTTGAATGGTTTGAAGGGAATTATTCAGATTATCTTTTAGATTACAAGAGACGCTATGGAGATGATTCAGGTATACCAAGTAGGATTAAGTATAAAAAATTTTCCCGCTAAGTTTAATTTTTCTGAGATTCTATTTTTTTTATAAGATTTAATATATTTCCATTGTTTCTACTTAAAAAGCTTGTAAATGTTGATCTTTGCTCTTGTGCCATCCATATCCCTGATATTCTAATATCAAAAACTTTATAAAGAGAAGTTGAAGAAGGAATAATCCACCAATCAATTGATATCGGATTTGGGCGATCATTAAATGTTATAATAGAGGATACAATTATACCTCTTTTACCTTTATCCTCTGTTTTTGTTATCTCAATACTTCCAGAAGGATAAGAGGATAAACGTTTGGCATAAACATTTGAAATAAAGTTTTTAATAGCATCAAAATATTGAGATGATTCGGCTGGTTTAAGATTTCTCCTGTATGGTCCTAAAATAAAAAGAGATACTCTCTTTATATCAAGACTTTTAATAAAAATATTTTCTAAGTATTCCATTTTATTTAAATCTGTAAGCGAATCGTTTCCTAAAATCACTAATGCTTGATTACTAATGCCTTCAACCCATTCTGATGCACTTTGGTTTTCAGAAATTAATTCATTACTCTGGAAGAAAATTAAAAGTGAAAATATTAATATATTTTTATGAAGTATTTTTTTTAGCATTACTTTTGGGCCTCTGGAAGAATACCTTCTTCATCATTAAAAATATCATTAAAGAATTCATCGTCATCCTCTGAATCATCCGATAAATATACACCTCTGCTTTGAAGATAAATTGATTTAAGACTGGAGTAATAATCTATCGATGTATTCCTTAGGTCGTCTATCGCATCACTATTAGATGATCTTGATGATAAGACGAATATTATTGATGGCGAAATACTTATTATACTATCTTCGTCTCGCACTCCATAATTCACAGGATTAAATCCTGCATCAATAATACTTCCAAAAAAATGTCTTGTACTCCTAGGGCCTATAAATGGAATGACTAAGTATTGCCCTTCGCCAAAACCCCATGACTTAAGTGTTTGACCAAAATCAGTAGATGATTTTTTAATTCCTAATCTGTCAGCAAAATCAAAAATACCTACAATACCTATTGTCGAATTTATTGCTAACCTGCCTAGAGAGGAAAAACTATAATTAATTTCTCCTTGGAATAAATGATTAATAAAATTTGATGGCTCGTTTAGATTGGAGATTATATTTGTAATCCCTTTTTCAATAAAATCCGGAAGTAGGCCGTATACTTCAGAACTAGGTTTTAAAATATTTTGATCAATTGAATCATTGAAGCTATGAAATGATCTATTTATTTCTTCATACTTATCGTTTTTTTCCATAGCAAACGAGTAAGAGTTAATAAAAAAAACTACTAAAAGAGTATTTATTGTTAAAAAAATGTATTTCATAAAACTTATATTATCCTTTAGTATTTTCTATACTAAAATATATTTTTTTTCTAGAGCTTCAGGTCTTTTACTTTATTAATAATTTCATTATAAATTTTTAGATTAGATCCAATAACAGACGGTTTTTTTGTAGATAGATCGTTGTATTTCATTTTAGTATTGTTATGTTGAGAAACAATGCCTCCTGCCTCTGTAATCAAAAGATCACCAGCAGCAATATCCCAATCATTTTTTGAATTTAGAGCCATCATTGCATCAAATTCACCTGAGGCAACTAATGCCATTCTATAAGCTACAGAATTTTTATTTTCTATCAACATATCAGGCCAAGGCTTCTTCCAGGATGGGTGGCTGAACATTGGTTTAAATGCTACCATCCTACAACCGCTTAATTCTTTATATTTACTTATCTTTATTTGTTTATTGTTCTTCCATGACCCCTTACCTTTTTCAGATTCAAAGATTTCTTTTGTTGAGGGGCTATAAACTATTCCAGAAATTGGCTCTCCATTTTTCACAAGTGCTATTGAAATAGAAAATTCTTTTTTTCCTTCGAGGAAGGCCTTTGTTCCGTCTAGAGGGTCAACAACATACGTAACTTCATTTGTGAGCCTTGATTTATCATCTTCAGTTTCTTCTGAAAGCCAACCAAAGTTTGGGTTATTCTTTTTTAGTATTTTCATTAATAAATTATTTATTTCAATATCTACTTTTGATATTAGGCTACCATCTTCCTTTTCCCAATTTTCTGGGTCATTTCTAAACCATTTTAAAGCTATATCGCCAGCTCTTAAGATCGTATCTTTAATCATCATATGCTCTGATGAGGGATTAAATACCTGCAATTTTCATACCTTCAATTAATATTGTTGGAGAATTTATTGAATACTTGAAGTCCAAATCATTAGCAATAATCATTCTGCTAAACATGTCTTTTAAATTATCAGCAATTGTTACTTCATTTATTGGAAATGTAATATTCCCATCTTCAATTTTAAAACCTCCAGCACCCCTACTATAATCGCCTGTAATCAAATTTACACCTTGCCCTATAAGGTCTGTAACATAGAATCCATCCTTAATATTTTTTATGATTTCACTTACTGAAAATGATCCATTCTCTATAAACATATTTGTACTACTTGGACTTGGAGGTGATGACATTCCTCTTGAGGCTCTATTATTAGAATTCAGATTTAGCTGTTTGGCTGTTGTTGTATCAAGAATCCAAGAATTTAGATTACCATTTTGAACAATATTTAATTTTTGTATACCACAGCCTTCATCATCGAAAGGTTTTGAGGCTATACCTCTAAGTATAGATGGATCATCAATTATATTCACATCTTTATTAAAAATTTTAGTATTCATTTTTTCACTAAGAAAGCTTGAGCCTCTTGCAATCGAAGCTCCGTTAATAAGTGAGGAAAAGTGGGCCAGAATAGTTCTAGATACTCTCGGGTCAAAGACTATATCTGATGTACATGTTTTGATTTTTTTTGGATTACACTTAGCTAATGTATTTTTTGCAGCTTTTTCACCTATTGAAAGCTCATCTTTAAGATCTTTAAAAAAAACTTTTGAATCATAATCATAGTCAGTCTGCATATTTAAATCATCCCCTGCAATTGAAGAGCAAGAAATTGAGTAGTTACTTTTCTTATAGCCACCTGAAAAACCATTTGACGTTGATAGATGAAAAGAAGTTTTACTTTGAGACGAAGACGCTCCGTTTGAGTTATTTATGCCTTTAATCTTTAATGACGCCTCTTCTGTTCTGAGGGCTAAGTCTTTAAGGTCATCCGGCTTAAGATCGTGACTATCAAATAAATCCAAATCTGGAATATTCTCTATGGTTTGGCTAGCTAATGACACCATAGGGTCCTTTGGGGCTAGTTTTGTCATATTAATAACTCTGTCGATTGATTCAATTATTGAGTCCCTGGAGAAATTATTGGTTGATATAATTGCACTACGCTCTCCAATAAATGTTCTTAGTCCCAAGATTTGAGTTTCTGATTGCTCAATTTCTTCTAAATTACCTAATCTACAGCCAACATTTTTTGATAAATTTTTAGCTATAACTATGTCTGAAAAATCTGCACCCCTAGAGAGTGATTTTTTAATAATGTCGTCGGCTAATGATTTATAGTCATCTTCCATTTCTCTATCCAGTATAATTAAATATTAACGTGATTAAAAACTTTTTTCATTAAAGTAGGGAGACCTAAATTTTCTAAATCTTTCTTATCAATCCACATACCATTTATGTCATTTACATTAAATTCTTTTTTTTCATAAACTGTTAATAACAAATTAAAGTGAGAAAATTGATGTGACACGCTTCCTTTTTTTCTTTTAAAATCATCAATAGAAAGAATTTTTTTGTCAATTTCTTCACTTCCATCTTTTGACCATCCATAGGATGGAAATTCAAGCATGCCAGGAAGTATACCATTATCCTCCCTTCTTTTAAGCAAGACTTTATTATCTGAGGATATTATTAAATATACGGAACCTTTTCTTATCGGCTTTATTTTTTTCTTTATTTTAATTGGAATAATATTTTCAGAAGAACTTTTTTTTGCTTGGCAGAATTTTATTATGGGACATGATTCGCAGAGTGGGTTTTTTGGTAGGCATATCATGGATCCAATATCCATCAGAGCTTGAATATAATCGCCATTTTTTCTATTTGGTGTTAACATTTTTGCGTATTCTTTAATTTTCTTTTTTATCTTATTGATAGGATCTTTTAGATAAAAAACTCTAGCCATTATTCTTTCTATATTGCTATCTACTACAGTATCATTTTTATTGAAGGCTATTGCCCTAATAGCAGCCGATGTATATTCGCCAATACCAGGAAGATTTTTTATTTCACTTTCTTTATTTGGAAAAACTCCATTAAATTCATTATTTATAATACCTGCAGTTAAGTGAAGATTCCTTGCCCTTCTATAATAACCAAGACCAGACCAAAAATCTAAAACATCTTCTATATTTGTAGAAGAGAGTTTTTTTATATTAGGCCATCTTTTTATAAACTTATTATAATAAGGAATAACTGCAGTCACAGTAGTTTGTTGGAGCATTATTTCTGATACCCAAACCTTATAAGGATCTTTTTTTGAATTACCCTTATATCGCCATGGAAGATCGCGTTTATTTAGGTTATACCAATTAAGAACATTTTTTGAAAAGTTACTATAATTCATTTAAACCTTTTGTGAGATAAACACCTAAATTGAAAAAAAATAATACACATCCTAGGAATGCAACACAACTTGGATGGTTTGTCTCTAAAATTACAAAATCTTTTTATAATAAACAAGGCTTTGCTCAAAATCACATAATGGAAAATTGGAAAACAATAGTTGGCTCAAGTTTTTCTAATAACTCTATGCCTATTAAATTAAATATTAAAAAAACAGGTGGAATACTTACTATTGCTTGTGATGGCGGGGTAGCCACAGAACTAGAATATTTGAAAGAAGAGGTAATAGAAAAAATAAATTTATACTATGGTTTTAAAGCGGTAAATAAAATCCAATTTAAAAATCTTCCATTAGAAATAGAAAATGATGATAATAAAGAAGAATCGGCTTTAAAGAGTGACAAGAAAAACTCTTTTACGGATAATAATAGTGAACTTTTTTCTTCCAAAGATAAAAGCCCTATAGAGAAAGCTCTTTTTAAATTAGAAAAGGCAGTTCTTAAGAGAAAAAATGAACTATAATATATGAACGACTCAGTTAGGAATCTTAATATGAAAAGAAAAAATATAATTTTGTTAATTTCTGTTTCTGCCGTTTTTGCCATTCTTATTATGCTTTTGTCCAGTATGAATAATAATGTAATCTTAAATGATCAAGATCTTCAGCTAGAGGTTACATCTTCTTATGGTGTCTCAAGAGATTTAGAGGGTGATCATGTGATTAGCATGGGAAACCCTAAAAATACTATTATTGAGTACGCCTCAATGACATGCCCTCATTGTTCAGATTTTCACAATGAAATATTTCCAAAAATAAAATCTGATTTAATTGATACTGGAAAAGTTAAGTATATATTTAGAGACTTCCCCTTGGATCAATATGCTATGGCTGGCACATTAATAGCAAACTGCGTTGACGAAAGTAAATATTTTGATGTTATAAATATTTTATTAAAGACTCAAAAAAAATGGATGCAAGATGGCTATCAAGGACTTCTATCTATAGCTAAAAACTTTGGATTATCAATTTCTGAGGTTGAAATATGCCTAAGTAATGAAAAATTAATAAGATTAATTGAGTCTAATATGAGTTTAGCTACGAATAGCTTCGGCATCAACGGTACCCCATCCGTCTTCGTAAATGGAAAGAAAATATCCTCTTTGGATTATCAAGAAATGTTAGCTGAAATTAAGTAAGAGGAAAAAGTGGATTTTAAAAAATTACGTATTTCAAATTTCAAATCCTTTGTTGATCCTGTTGAGGTTAATATAGGAAAAGGATTGACTGGTGTTGTTGGGCCTAACGGTTGCGGTAAATCAAATCTTGTAGAAGCTCTTAGATGGGCAATGGGAGAAACATCATATAAATCAATGCGTACATCTTCTATGGATGATGTTATTTTTTCTGGAACAGAAAATAGACCTGCAAGAAATTTTGCTGAGGTTTCATTAGTTCTTGATAATAAGGAAAGAAATGCTCCAAATGAATACAATAATGACGATATTGTTGAGGTTACTCGTAGAATAGAAAGGGAATCTGGTTCAGCATATAGAATTAATGGAAAGGATATAAGGGCCAGAGATGTCCAAATGCTTTTTGCAGATGTATCCACCGGAGCTAGGTCGCCTTCGTTAGTACGACAAGGCCAAATTGATGAGTTAATTAGTCAAAAGCCAGAGCAAAGAAGAAGAATTCTAGAGGAGGCAGCAGGTATATCAGGTTTTCATGTTAGGCGTCATGAGGCTGAGTTAAGGCTAAATGCTGCTCATACAAATCTTGAGCGTCTAGATGATGTTTTAAAGGAATTATCATCTCAAATGAGGTCTCTTAAAAAACAAGCTAGGGAAGCAAATAGATATAAATCCTTGTCTGAAGAAATTAGGAATGCTCAATCAGTTGTTTTGGCGGTAAAATATGAAACTGTCAACGAACAACTAGATGAGTCAAAAAAACAATTTAATAATGCAATTAGAAAGCATCAAGAGGCGGTAAAAGAAGTTGCTTCACTAAATTCAAACGAAATTTCACTTCAAAGTGAGCTAGCACCGTTAAGAGAGAAGGTAACGGTAGATTCCGCAAAATTACAACGCTTACTAATTGAAATGGAGGGTTTAGACAAAGAGATTTTAAGACAAAAAGAACGATCTGGTGAGCTGAGCAGATTCATAGATTCGACAACTTCTCAACTAGCTAGAGAAAATGATATTTTAAAAGATTTAAAGGATTTACTTTCAAGGCATGGCGATAATGAAATCAATATCAAAAGAAAGCAAGGTTTAGAAAACTCTATAAGTAATAGAGCAAATGATTTGATTAAAAATAATACCTTATTAAGTGATTTCTCTAATATTTATTCTAAGAAAGAAAATATTGAAAAAATTATAAGTTCAGGCAATGATTTAAAGCAAAATATTTTGTCTCAAATTAAAAGAGAAAACGATCTTCTGGCTGATTTAAGTATATCAATCGATAGCGATGCTGAGAAAAATACTATTAAGGAAAAAGAAAAGATCATTACTGAGGAGATAGAAACTAAAGTTACTCATTTAAAAGAAAATGATGATTTTGTTAATAAAATGATTTCAATTTACTCTCAAAAAGAGACTCTAAGTAGAGTAATCGGGGCAAGTTTTAATACTAACGACTCTTTGATTGATGAGCTTAATGTTAAGCCAGGATATGAAAATGCATTAGACGCATTATTAGGCGATGAATTATATTATTCGATAAATGATAAAGAGCCAGTATATTGGAAATCACTCGATGAGTTTGTTGATAATGCTGATCTTCCTGATGGGAGCGAAGCATTATCAAAATATGTAACTGGATCCTCAGCAATAAAAAGGCGTATTAGCCAAACAGGAATTGTAGCTAGAGAAAATGGAATAAAATTAATTTCCAAACTTAAATATGGGCAATGCCTTGTTTCAAAAGAAGGCGATTTATGGCGCTGGGATGGTTTAGTTGCTGCCTCAAAGTCATCAAGCTCTGCTGCCGAAAGGCTTCAAAATAGAAATCAACTTGAGGATATTCTTAAGACGATTGATGAGTTTGAAGAGAAATTCAAAAGTATTAATATAATTAAAGAAAAAAGTATAAAGATCCAAAATGATATTACTAATCTAAAAATAGAACTTGATAGGGTTAATACTGAGATTAACAATAAAGTTAACCTGGATAAAAAAATATCTCTTTCAAAAGAGGAATTATCAAGCTTAAATTTAAGATTGGTTGATTTCAATAAGGATAGTTTAGAAAATCTAGAGCAGTTAGATGTTATTAATGCTTCAATTATTGACTTTGAAGCAAAATTTAAAACTATTGATAGCGTAAGGGACGAAAGTGAAAAAATTCAAGATGATATTACTAAATTCAAAATAGAATTAGACAGAATAAATTCTGAGATCAGCAATAAAGATGATTTGGATAAAAAAATACCTGAAACTGAGAATCAAATTTTAGAGCTTGATACTCGCTTAAAAAGCCTAAAGGATGAAAAATTAAAAATTATAGATCTACCTGATGAAGTTGAAAACAAAAAAAATTCATTACAAACCCTAATAGAGAAATCAAAGATTTTAAAATCATCTTCCGAGGATAATTTTATTAAATTAGAAAATCAGTTAAATGAAATTAGAATTAAGGCAAAAGATGCTGCTGAAAAAGAAGCGCAAGCTCGAGAAACAGAGGGTAGATTGGAGATTTTTTCACAAAATAATAACGATAAAAGAAAGGAAGTTGAATCCCTAATCAATAAAGAACTTAATATAAATTTTGATGAATTGATAAAAATCATTAATTTTTCTGACGATAATCCTAGGCCTAGTGAAATAAATGCTGAACAAAATTATGAACGATTTAAGAATGAAAGAGAGCTTTTGGGGGGTGTTAACTTAAGAGCTGAATATGAATTAGATGATATTCAAGAGAGGTTTGATGAAACAAAATCAGAAAGAGAGGATTTAGATAAAGCAATTTCAGAGCTTAAGAAAGGAATTAGCGGACTTAATCAAGAGAGCAGAGAGCGAATGAAGCTTGCTTTTGAGAAAGTAAATTCTAAATTTCAAGAAGTTTTCAAAAAATTATTTGGCGGAGGAAGTGCTGAGTTAAATTTTGTAGACTCTGATGACCCTTTGGAGGCTGGCCTGGAAATGTTAGCTCAGCCACCTGGTAAAAAATTAAAATCAATGGACTCACTTTCAGGAGGTGAAAAGGCACTTACAGCAACCTCATTGATATTTGCTGTATTTTTAACTAATCCATCTCCTATTTGTGTTCTTGACGAGGTTGACGCTCCGCTAGATGATGCAAATGTTGAGAGATTTTGTGACTTGATTGATGAGATGTCCAAAAGTGTAAATACAAGGTTTCTTATAATAACTCATCACGCCTTAACAATGTCTAGGATGGATAGGCTTTTCGGTGTTACTATGCAGGAAAAAGGAGTTAGCAAGCTTGTTTCAGTTGATTTAAGTACAGCAGAGAAATTCCGAAAGCTAGCTTAATAATATGTAATATATTTTCGTTATAGGTGATTATTTTGAATCCTAAGAATATGAAATTAGAAAATGAAGCAAATAAATCCTCTAAAAATACTTCTGATGTTATTGATCGTGTTAACAAAATAAAGTCTCAAGAAAGCTTAATTCGAACATCAGATAATATAGAAAAACGAGGAAAATCCCTAGGTTTAGCATTTCGATTAAGCACTGAACTTGTTTCAGGAATCGTAGTCGGAGGTGTTATGGGGTGGTCTATTGATAAGTGGCTAGGAACTAAACCATGGTTTCTTCTAATATTTTTTATTTTAGGTATTGCAGCAGGAATTATAAATGTTATTAAGACTGCTAAGAGTATGAATAGTGAGTCTTAATCTCAAAGGTTTATAAATGGCTTCAGCAGAAAATTTAGATGGTCATCATGGCGCAGGATCCTTTCCTGCAGACCCAATGCACCAATTTGAAATTGCTAGATATGTAGATATTAATATCGGTGGTTTTGATTTGTCTTTTACTAACTCATCTTTATTTATGGTAATTGCTGTAACTCTTATAAGTTTTTTCTCTATATTTTTTGTTAGAAAACAAGCTCTCATTCCATCAAGGATGCAGTCACTTGTTGAGCTTTCTTATGAGTTTGTTTCAAATATGGTAAGACAAAACGTTGGACAAGAAGGAAAAAAATATTTTCCATTTATTTTTACAATATTTATGTTTGTTCTTTTTTTAAATATGCTTGGTATGATGCCTTATAGCTTCACTGTTACAAGTCATATTGCCGTAACATTTGCATTAGCATTTTTAATATTTTTACTAGTAACTGTTGTTGGTTTTGTAAAGCATGGCTTAGGTTTTTTAGGCTATTTTGCTCCTAAGGGCGTCCCTGTTTTTATGTTACCTCTTCTTGTTATAATTGAAGTTATCTCATATTTTACAAGACCAATTAGTCTTTCAGTAAGATTATTCGCTAATATGATGGCGGGTCATACAATGCTTAAAGTTTTTTCTGGTTTCGTAATTTCGATGGGAATTGCTGGCGGCTGGCTTCCTTTGGGTGTAATGGTTGCATTTACAGGTTTAGAAATACTAATTGCTTTTTTACAAGCGTATGTTTTTACAATTTTAACATGTATTTATTTAAATGATTCATTGCATATGCATTAGGTTTTATTATAAACATTATTAACTAATTTAATTAAGGAGAATAAAATGGAAGCAGAAGCAGCAAAATATATAGGTGCTGGAATAGCATGTTTAGCTTTAGCAGGAGCTGGTATTGGTATCGGACTAATATTCAGTAGTTACTTGCAAGGAGCATTAAGGAATCCGAGCGCCGCACAAGCACAATTTCCTAATTTGCTTTTAGGGTTTGCTTTAGCAGAGGCTACTGGCCTTTTTGGTCTTTTAGTTGCCTTAATACTTCTGTTTGTTGTTTAGTAAGGGCTAGATTTAATGCCTCAACTAGACTTTACAACATTTCTACCTCAACTTTTTTGGCTTTTTTTAAGTCTTTCTGTACTCTACGTAGTTCTATCAAGAATTGCTTTACCAAGGATTTCAGATGTTATTGAGGAAAGAAAAGATACTATTACAGATGATTTAGATGAGGCTAAATCCCTCTCTTTAGAGGCCGAGGGTGTTGTAGAGGATTTGCGAATAAAAATTGAAGAAGCAAAGCTACAATCGCAAAAGAATTTGATGACTGAAAGACAAAAAAGCTTAGAAAAAATTTCTTTAAAAAGAAAAGAATTTGAAGATAAGGCTTTGAAAGATATCACCTCATCAGAAAATACAATAACTGAAAGTAAGCATTCAGCATTAAAGGATATATCTCTTGTTGCCGAAGATATTGCTGAAGAAATGCTTAATAATCTTTTTATAAAGAAAGTTGAAAAGAAAGATTTAAGCAAGTTCTCAAAAAATCTAAATTAAGGATAACTTTTAATGTTTGATGCAACTTTTTTCGTAGCCGTTTCATTTTTTCTTTTTGTAGGTTTTGTTGTTTGGGCTGGTTTTCCTACTCTAGTATTAAATGCATTAGATGAAAGATCTGAAGCTATCCAAAAGGAACTTGACGAAGCCAGAATTCTTCATGAAGAGGCCCAGTCACTTTTAGCTAAAGAAAAAAGAAAGCTTGAGAAATGTGATGAAGAGGTTCAAGAAATTTTAAAAAGAGCCTCTGATCAAGCCCTAATTTTAGCGGAAGATTCTAAGAAAGCTCTTAAAGAGGAAATTCAAAGAAAGCAAAAGCAAGCTGATTTAAAAATTTCACAAGCAAGAGACGAGGCTATTAGAGAAGTTAGATCAAAAGCTACTGATTTATCAGTCATAATTGCTCGAGAATATCTTAAAGAAAATATTGATGATAAAATATCATCTGATTTGATAGATAATAGTATTGAAGAATTAAAAAGAAATCTTTGACTAGATATCTTCCTTAAGTCTCGGAAGTATATCAACAAAATTGCATGGCTTATGTCTGCTGTCTAATTGGTGTAAAAGAATTTCATCCCAACCATCCTTTACAGCGCTAGGAGACCCAGGAAGAGCAAAGATAAATGTCTCTTTTAAGATCCCTGCTGTAGCTCTTGATTGTATAGTTGATGTGTTTATTTTACCAAAAGATATTTGATGGAATATTGTTGAAAATCCAGAAATAGTTTTTTCAAAAATCTCCTCTAACGCCTCTGGTGTTACATCAGTTTCGGTTAAACCAGTTCCTCCAGATGTTATTATGACGTCAACTTCTTTATTGCTGGACCAGCGAGTTACAATTTTCTTAATAGAATCTTTATTATCTTTCGTTATGTCTCTCTCAAATAATTTATGACCAAAACTTAAAATTCTTTCCTCCAACACATCACCTGACTTATCGTTTGACAAATTTCTTGAACTAGAAATAGTCAGTATACAAATATTAAGTTTTTTAAATTCCAATATATTATTTTCCTTCATCTATAGTAATTCCTCAATTTTGTCTTTTAAGTTTAGAACATCTTTCCAAGTTTCCCTCTTATACTCCGGTCTCCTTATCAAGAACCCTGGATCGAGAAGTGTTAAGCAAGGTAAAGACTGTTCTCCCAATATATAATTTAACCATTTTCCTCTTTTCTTCATCATTCCATCATCATCATCTAATAAATACTTTAATGGGTCTGAGCCAAGAAGAATGAGAATTTTAGGATTAATAATTTCAATATGTTTTTTTAATATCGGCAATAGAGTATTTTTTTCATCTAAAGTGAGATTTCTTTCACCAGGGATTTTCCAAGGTATAACCGGAGTTATATAAACTGAAGATCTTAAAAGACCAGCTGCAGAAAGAATATTATTAAAAAGTTCCCCATTTTTTTCAACAAGTGGTTTTCCAAGATTATCCTCGATTGAATCAGGGATATTTGAAATGACCATAATATTAGAACTACTATCCCCATCAGAAAATATTAAATTTTTTGATGATTTTTGAAGATTACAGAAATTATTTTCTTTTAAATTTTTTTTTAATTCTTCTAATGTTTTAATAGTCTTTAATTCATCATTCAAAGAATTATTTTCAAATATCTCAGAAGATTTTGAGGAATTCTCATTTGTATGATTTTGGTTATTACCCTCTTCTTGATAGAGCTTATTATTTGGATTATCTCCTATAGTAACATCAATACCTGCTTCAATTTGCCATTTGAGATCATCTAAAAGTTTACGCATATTAAGTATCATTTATTTAAATAGTATATTAATTTATTATTTATAATATAAATAGTATTTATTAATTATATCAGTTTCATTTGATTATCAAACTATGTTAAATGTTAAAACATGGAAAAGATACCTATTAATGAAGTTAACGCCAGACAAGGACAAGTGTTAGATTCATCATCAAGAGAATCAATGGAATACGATGTTCTAATTGTTGGCGCAGGACCTGCTGGCTTATCAGCCGCTATTCAACTAAAGCAATTATCGCAAAAAAATGATTTAGACCTGTCTGTTTGTGTATTGGAAAAAGCAAGTGAAGTTGGAACTCATATTCTTTCTGGTGCTGTTATAGAAACAATAGCGCTAGATAGATTGTTACCTAATTGGAAAGAGCTTGATAGTCCAATAAAAACTAAGGTTAAAAAAGACAAACTCTCATACTTTGGAAAAGATTGGTCTTTTTCAATTCCTCAGTTTCTTTTACCACCCCTAATGAAGAATCATGGAAATTATATAGTAAGTCTTGGAAATGTTTGTAAGTGGTTAGGTGATGTTGCGGAAGGGTTAGGAGTTGAGATCTATCCTGGTTTCAGTGCTGCAGAAGTTCTATTTGATGAAAATCAACGAGTAAAAGGCGTTGCAACAGGTGATATGGGTGTATCAAAAGAAGGTTTAGCAAAAGATTCTTGGGAAAGTGGAATGGAATTACATGCTAAGTATACCCTGTTTTCAGAGGGTACAAGAGGGTCTCTTTCAAAATTTCTTATTGATAATTTTAGCCTTTCTGAAGATAGTGATTATCAAAAATATGCCATTGGCCTTAAAGAGTTGTGGGAAATTAAGGAGGAAAATTTTACAGACGGTTTAGTTGAGCACTCTATGGGGTGGCCATTAACTGATGAGACTAATGGTGGATCATTTTTATATCATTTTGATAAAAATCTAGTTTCAATTGGGTACGTTATTCATTTAAATTATACTAACCCTTACGTATCGCCCTTTGATGAGTTTCAGCAATTCAAAACTCACCCTTCTGTAAAGAAAGTTCTAAAGGGAGGTAAAAGAATTTCATATGGTGCTAGAGCTATAACTACAGGAGGATATCAATCTGTTCCTAAATTATACTTCCCGGGTGGTGCATTAATTGGTTGTTCTGCAGGATTTTTAAATTATCCAAAGATTAAAGGTACACATAATGCTATGGAGTCAGGAATGTTGGCTGCAGAAGCAATTATTGATAATTATGTCTCTGGTAGCCAAGAAAAAGATCTTATAAATTATCAAGAAAAATATGAAAATAGTAGAATTGCAAAAGAGCTTAAAAGAGTAAGAAATATTAAGCCTTATCAAGCAAGGTATGGACCTTTAATTGGGACCTTACTTGGTGGGCTTGATATGTGGTTGAGTACTTTTGGAATAACAATACCATTTACCTTAGGTCATAACAAACCAGACCATAAAACACTAAGAAAAGCTTCAGAGTGTAATGAAATTGAATACTCTAAGCCAGACGGAGAATTTTCATTTGATAAATTGTCTTCAGTATTTTTGTCTAATACAAATCATGAAGAGGATCAGCCATCACATCTAACTCTCAAAGATGCATCTATACCTATTTCTTTTAACTTGCCTGAGTATGACGAACCTGCCCAAAGATATTGCCCTGCTGGCGTTTATGAAATAATTAAATCAGCGGAATCAAATGAGCCTTGCCTTCAAATTAATGCTCAAAATTGCGTTCATTGTAAAACATGCGATATTAAAGATCCTTCACAGAATATTAACTGGGTTGCTCCACAGGGCGGAGAGGGACCTCTATATGGTGGAATGTAAAAATTATTTACAGTCATGGAATTAATTGAGTTAGCTAAATCGAAGATTAATCTCTCCTTAAATCTTAGCGGTAAAAAAGCTAATGGTTTTCATAATTTAATTAGTTTTATTTGTTTTGGTAATTTTTCAGATAAATTAATTCTAAAAAAATCTAAAAAATTTTCATATAAAGTAAATACCTCCCTTAGTGATACTCATCTCAAAGATGATTTGGTTATAAGGGTGATTAATAAAATAAAAAAAGAATATTACCTAAAGGAACTCCCCAAGATAGATCTTATTTTGCAAAAAAATATCCCTATAGGAGCTGGGCTAGGCGGTGGATCTGCAGATGCCGCTGCAACAATTCGTTTAATGAATAAGTTCCTTGATCTTGGTATGAGCCAGGATGAAATGTGTAATTTTGGAAAAAATTTGGGATCAGATATTCCAGCGTGTATTGTCTCCAAGCCTATTATTGCTTATGGAAGAGGAGAAAAATTACTAAAAGTTGATTTCAAGAAAAGTTATCATATGTTGATTATTTATCCAAAAATAAAAATATATACTAAAGAAATATTTTCTCTTATAGGTCCGATGCAAACAAAAGACCTGGATACAAAGAAAGCAAAAAAAACAATAGAATTACTTTCTGGTCGGCAAAAAAATAATATTCTAGAGACTTTTGACAATGATTTACAAGATTATGCTTTTAAAGCCTACCCAAGCTTGGTCGATATAATTAATATCTTAAATATTAATAATTCATTCTTTTCAAGGATGACTGGATCTGGCTCAGCTTGCTTTGGTTTATTTGAAAGTGAATTTATTGATAAAGCTTTTGATAGTATAAAAAAAGAACACCCAGAGTGGTTGATAGAAAAAACATTACTTAATGATCTCTAATTAATGATAAATTCACTAAATTAATTAATCCTTTTTTTATTTTTGTGTCAGGAAATATCGATAGATCTTCCTTTGCTTTTTCTCCATACACATTAGCGAGCTCCAATGTTTTTTCAATAGTTTGATTTTTATTTATTATTTTATTTGCTTTAATTAAATCTTGATCATTTCTAGTATCCTTTTCGAAAACTTCTTCCCAAAATTTTTTTTCGTTTTGATTTCCTTCCTCATATGAAATAATTACTGGAAGAGTTACTTTGCCATCATAAAAATCATCTCCGATATTTTTTCCAAGATTTTTTGATTTTCCTGAATAATCCAGAGCATCATCTATTAATTGAAATGAAGTTCCTAAATTTTTGCCAAAAGAAAAAAGTGATTTATTTATTTCATTTGATGAATTAGAAATAATTCCTCCAACCTCACAAGCACTGGAAAAAAGTGCTGCTGTTTTAGATTCTATTATCTTCATGTATTCATTTTTTTTGATGTTAATATTGTTTATTGCTACTAGTTGAAGAACCTCTCCCTCAGCAATAATTGCCGCAGCATTTGATAGTGTTTTTAAGCACTCTAACGATCCTGTTTTGACCATTAACTGAAAAGCTTTCCCTAATAAATAATCACCCACAAGGATACTAGATTTATTATCCCATAGCGTATGTGAGGTCTCCTTTCCCCTCCTAAAATTACTTTCATCTACTACATCATCATGTAGAAGAGTGGCTGTATGTAGTAGCTCGACAGCGGCTGCCAAAGTAATATGATGATCGCTTTTTACGTTTAACATTTTTGCGCATGCAATTGTCAATATTGGCCTTAATCTCTTCCCGCCCAAGCTCACTATATGACTAGATAGCTGAGGTATTCTTTCAACTTTGCTTATAATTTGATCTTTAATGAGGTCATTAGTCTTTATGAAGTCTTCTTCAATTAAACTTACTAATTCTTTTATCGATAGATCTGCTTTACTTATTTTTTTCATAATGCTTACCTTAATCAAATCTTGATAAATTATGTATCACAGATTTCTTAGGTAGTCTTTAAACAAAGTTATTTGGGGTATAGATTTCTATATTACTGTTGATTTATGAGTAGTGAAAAAACATTAGATGGCTTTTTGGACGGCAAGCTAAAAATTATTCAATTAAAAAAGGGCTATCGAGCGGGCCATGATGCTGTAATTTTAGCATCTTCAATCAATGCAAAAAGAGGTGATAATTGCTTAGAACTTGGGATTGGTTCAGGAGTTGTTTCAATATGTTTGGCTCATAGAATTAAGGGTTTAACAATACTTGGGTTTGAAAATAACCAGCAAATGATAGAAATTTCAAAAGAAAATATTGAACTTAATAAATATCAAAAAATTATTAATATATTGAAGGTTGATATTGAAGGTGATCTTAAGGATATTCAAAATTCTAAGGGCCAAACATTTGACCATGTTTATGCTAACCCTCCATACTTTAATAGTGAATCGTCAATTACTCCTAAAAATGATAATAAAAAAGCAGCCAATATTGGTAATGCAAAAACATTGGACCTTTGGATAAAAAAATCTTTAGCTTTTTCAAAATCAGGAGGACAGATAACTTTTATTAATCATATTAATAATTTACCAAAGCTACTTCATTTATTTTCAAAAAAAATGGGAGCTATTGAAGTGACGCCTATTTTTCCTAAACGAAATAGTCTTGCTTCAAGGGTAATAATAAGTGGCGTTAGGGATTCGAAGAAAGCTATCACTTTTAATGATGGTTTAATTCTAAATAACAGCAAGGGAATTTCGACTAAAAGAGTAGAGGGCATACTAAGAAAGGGATGTGCTTTAAGGGGTTAGTGGATTAAAGCTATTTTTTAGGTTCAAACTATTATAAAAAAAGAATTCTTAATTATATTTAAATATTTAGGAATTGGAGGTTTATTTTGACGGCATCTAGTATGGAAGATTTAGTCTCTCTTTGTAAAAGAAGAGGCTTTATATATCAAACTAATGAGCTATATGGAGGTCTGCAAGGCCTCTATGATTATGGACCCCTTGGAGTTGAGCTTAAAAATAATCTTAAAGATGCTTGGTGGAGTTCAATGGTTTATGAGCGAGATGATGTTGAAGGCTTAGACTCATCAATCTTAACCCACCCAAATGTCTTAAAGTATTCTGGCCATGAAGAAACATTTACTGATCCTCTTGTTGATTGTAAAGATTGCAAATCAAGGTGGAGATCTGATCATATCGAAGATCAAAAATGTCCTTCCTGTGAATCAAGTAATTTAACTGAACCAAGGCCTTTTAATTTAATGTTTAAAACAAATGTTGGCCCAGTAGATGATGGGACTAGCTTTGCATATTTAAGACCCGAGACTGCTCAACAGATTTTTACCAACTTTAAAAATGTAATTGACTCAACCTCAAGAGTATTACCATTTGGTATAGCTCAAATAGGTAAGGCTTTTAGAAATGAAATTACTCCTAGAAACTTTATTTTTCGAGTAAGAGAATTCGAGCAAATGGAACTGGAGTTTTTTGTTGAACCCGGCGAAGATGAGCACTGGCATGATAAATGGGTTCAAAAAAGAGTGGATTGGTGGGTAGATCAGGGAGTTGAAAAAGAAAGTATGGAAATGATCGATGTTCCTAAAGATGATCTTTCACATTATTCAAAAAAGACAGTTGATATAATGTATAAATTTCCTCACGGAGTTGAAGAGCTTGAAGGTATAGCAAATAGAACTGATTTTGATATCGGGTCTCATACCAGACACCAAAAAGAGTATGATATTAAGTCTAATGTTAAAGAGAATAATGACTCTGTAACAAAACTTGCAATTCAAAATAAGATTACTAATAAATGGACAATACCATATGTTATTGAACCATCTGCAGGTGTTGACAGAGGTGTTCTTGCTATTCTTAATGAGGCTTATAGGGTTGAGAAATTAGAAAATGGTAAAGAGAGAACAGTCTTAACTTTAAAACCACACTTATCCCCAATAAAAGCTGCAGTAATTCCGCTGAAAAGGAATAATGAGGAGCTTGTGTCAAAAGCTTTAGAACTTAAAAAGTCCTTACAGAAGCTTAAGTTAGGAAGGGTTTTGCTTGATAATTCAGGTAATATTGGAAAAAGTTATAGAAGGCATGACGAAATAGGTACCCCTATGTGTATTACAATAGACTTCCAGAGTTTAGAAGATGATACAGTTACAATAAGAGATAGGGATACGATGGAGCAAGAAAGATTAAGTATTTCAGAGGTCTCTAATTATTTTCAAAATAGTTTTCTATAAGAGTGGTTTAGAATGAATCAATGGATCTACAGTTTTGATAGTGATATTAATGATTTAGACGATCCAGCTAAACTAATAGGTAATAAAGGTGTCAGTTTAAGTTTAATGACAAGTTTAGGCTTACCTGTTCCTGAAGGTTTTACGATTACTACCAATCTAAACCATTACTTTCAAAAGCATGATAAATTTCCAAGTGGCTTCACTGAAGAGCTTAATAAAAATATTAAAATAGTTGAAAAATCAAGTAGTGCTATCTTTGGGTCATCAAAAAACCCTCTCTTATTCTCAGTTAGATCTGGGTCTCAAAGATCTATGCCTGGAATGTTAGATACTGTTTTGAATGTTGGTTTTAATAGGGATGTTTTAGATTTTTTTGAAAATAAAGGTTTGAGTTTGTTTGCTTGGGATACATGGAGACGTTTTCTTCATATGTTTTCCCACGTAGTTTATAAAATAGAGCATTTTTATTTTGATGAAATCTTAGATAGTTACTTATTGGGAGCAGGACTTCAATTTGAAAAAGACCTTGAGGTAGATGATATTGAGGAGATTTGTAATCAATATTTAGATTTAATAGAAGAAAAAATTGGATCACCTTTCCCTGAAAATGTTAACGATCAATTATGGTTAGCAATCAAAGCAGTCATGAACTCTTGGTTTAATGAAAGAGCGATTGATTATAGAAAGATTAATTCTATTCCTGAAGATATTGGTACAGCAGTTAATATTCAAAAAATGGTTTTCGGGAACTTTGATGAAAATAGTGCCACAGGGGTTGTTTTTTCTAGGAATCCTGAAAATGGCGATAGAAAGCTTAAGGGTGAATACATTATTAGGTCTCAAGGTGAGGATATCGTATCAGGATTTAAAACACCCTGGGTCATAAGCACTATTGATAAAAAGAATTCACCATCAACATTATATTCTCTAGAGGAACTTCTTCCAGATGTTTATAGGGATATAGATGAATTTACAGAAAAATTAGAAAATTATTTTTCTTGTATTCAGGATATTGAATTTACAATTGAGTCGGGTAAGCTATGGATACTTCAATCGAGAAAAGCAGAGGTAAATATTAAGGCTGCAGTAAAAATTGCTATTGATATGGAAAAAGAGGGTTTAATTTCAAAGACGGATGCTATTTTATCTCTTCAGGTAGATAGAATTACAAAATTATTAACTCCCATAATAGATCCAAACTTTAAAAATGAAATTTTAACAAAAGGCCTTCCTGCATCATCAGGTGTTGTGACTGGAAAGGTGGTCTTTGATTATTTAACATTAACAAATTTTAGGAAAAATAAAAGAAATACAATTCTAGTTTTAAAGGAAACAAGCCCTAATGATGTTAAGGCAATGAATGATTCTACTGGAGTATTAACTTGCCAGGGTGGGATGACAAGCCATGCAGCAGTTGTTGCTAGAGGGTTAAATAAAACATGCGTTACAGGGGCAAGAGATATAAAAATTGATTTTGAAAATAAAAGATTTCATTGCGGTGGTGTATTTGTTGTTGAGGGTGATATCATTACCATAAACGGAGGCACTGGTGAGGTATTGTTTGGCGAAGCTCCAACAGTAATACCAAACTTACCGGAGTCATTTTTGAAAATAATCAAATGGTCTAAAGAAATCAATAAAGGTAAGGATAATGATCTTGTCAGTTTTCTTTCTGAAACTCAAAAAATTATACAAAAGAGCAAATAATCAAAATTAATTTGTGCTTAATGGTCCTGAATTATTAAGTTTATTTCTTGCCTCAATGGGGTCACTTGCGACTTCTTTTTCTAATTCTTCAAGTTCTCTAGGTACGTACCAGTGAATGCGATCATTTTGATAAGACTCCCAAACTGTTTTGGCTATTTCGTCAGATGAGATTAATCTCCATACTCCTGATTTTGGAAGGTTATCTCTTATTTCCTTACCTATCATAGGTGTATCAATTACACCTGGTACGATATCGGAAACCCTAGTACCAAATCTTGAAAACTCTGCTGACAAGGCTTCTGTTAGCCCTTTTACAGCATGTTTTGTTGCTGAATAAGTTGCAATCATTTCCATACCCATGATACCTGAGCAAGACGATGTTGAAATACAGAGTGAATTTTTTGTATTTTTTAGCAAAGTTGCGGCTGAATAAATGCCATTAATGACGCCAATAATATTAATATTAATTATTTTAATATGGTTTTCATAAGGTAATTCATCAAAAAAACCACCTTCTGTGATTCCAGCATTATTAAACAAAATATCCAACTTACTATTTGTTTGAGCTGAAAATTTTTTTAAACATTCCTCAAAATGAACTTTGTTTGTAACATCAAGTAGTTCATAGATTATACCTTCATTACCAAGTTCATTTTCTAGATTGATAAGGTTATTTTTATCAATGTCATAACATCCAACAAACCATCCTTTTTCTAAAAAGAGTTTTGCGGTGGACTTTCCCATCCCGCCTGCTGCACCGGTTATAAAAATAGCCTTTTGTTCTTTCATTTTCACTTCCTTTATTCGTAATCTAAACCAATATCTAAAGCTGGTGAAGAATGGGTAATCCAACCTGATGAAATCAAATCAATACCTGTTCTCGCAATATCAGAAATATTATTTTTATTAATTTTTCCTGATGCTTCAAGAGTAATATTTTTTTCATTAAGGCTTACTGCTTTTTTTAAATCCTTTAAATTGAAATTATCTAAAAGTATTGCATCGGCATTGGTTTCTATAGCTTCTTTATATTGTGATAGATTATCTACTTCGATTTCAACCTTTACCATATGGCCAGAATTACTTTTTGCCCTTAAAACAGATTCTTTAATTGATCCAGAAATAGCGATATGATTGTCTTTAATTAATATTCCATCATATAAACCAAACCTATGATTGACTCCCCCGCCATTCTTCACCGCATTTTTTTCTAACACTCTTAAATTGGGAGTGGTCTTCCTGGTTGAGACGATTTTTACTTTTGTACCCTTGATTAACTGAACCATTTGGTTTGTAGCTGTTGCAATACCCGATAGGTGACTTAAAAAATTTAGTGCAGTTCTTTCACCTGAGAGAATTGATCTAGTATTTCCTTTAATTTTTCCAATAATAGTACCTTTTTTTAGTTCAGCACCATCAGTTAAGTCAGTTGAAAATTCTAAATTCTTATCCATAGTTTCAAACGTAAGACTTGCTATAGGTAAACCAGATAAAATACCATCTGATCTAGACACTAAAGAAAAATTGCTTCTATTTTCAGAGTCAATGATTGAATCACTCGTTATATCACCATTCTGACCAAGATCTTCGAGAAGAGCATTTTTTATAATTTTTTCCATAGAGATTTTTGTAAATGTGCCTTGAATCATAATTCAATCATTCTATTAACAGCTTGCTTTGCTTTTATAGCAATTTCAGGGTCAATCGTTACTTCATGTTCTTTATTCCACAATGATTCGAGTATATTTTGTAGATTTATTGTTTTCATATGGGGGCATAAATTACAGGGTCTTACAAATTCTACATTTGGATTTTCAACTGAAATATTATCACTCATTGAACATTCGGTTACCATTAAAACTTTCTCAGGTTGGTTATCCTTAACCCAATTTATCATTGCTGATGTCGAGCCAGAAAAATCTGATTCCTCAAGTACATCTGGTGAACATTCTGGATGCGCTATAACCTTAACCCCAGGTTCATTTTCTCTAAATTCAATTATTTCTTCGGGTGTAAATTCTTCATGGACTTCACAACGTCCTTTCCACATAATAATTTTTTTCTTTGTTTCTTTAGCTACATTTAAAGCTAAAAACTCGTCAGGAAGAAAAATTATTTCTTCACTATCGAACGAATTAACTATTTCCAAAGCATTTGATGATGTGCAGCAAATATCTGATTCTGCTTTAACTTCAGCTGAGGTATTTACATAAGTTACAACTGGTATATTTGGGTGTTTCTCTCTCAGTTTCCTTACATCATTACCCGTAATTGATTCAGCCAGCGAGCACCCAGCTTTCATGCTTGGTATTAAAACAGTCTTATCCATATTCAGTAGCTTAGATGTTTCAGCCATAAAGTGTACGCCACATTGAAGAATTATATCCGCTTCAACATTTCCAGCTTCCTTAGCCAACTGTAATGAGTCGCCCTTTATATCGCTAACACAATGAAAAATTTCTGGAGTTTGATAGTTATGCGCAAGAATGACTGCATTCATATCTTTTTTTAGGATATTTATTGCCTTAATATAAGGAGCAAAAAAGGGCCATTCTATTTCTGGAATAACTCTAGAAACCTTTTGATAATCATCTTTTGTTTCTTTAGACATTTCTTTTGACCAAGAAATATTCATTTCTTTTAAAATTTCTGGGCCAGATAAATACTGTGTATTTTTTAAATTTTGTTTTTTCATATTAATTTTAAAATAAAGATTTATTGAGGAAAAAATTCTGGAAAACTAATTACCATATTTTTTTTTTCATTTTCAGACGTAATTGAGAGTGTCTTTACTTTGAGATTGGTAATTGTTTCAATCTTGATTAAAGCTATGCCGCAATCATCTATTTTATTTATCATCCTACCAATTATTCGATCATTATAGACTATTTCTTCATTGTTAGTAAAGTTATCGTTGCTTCTAAAAGTAACTATTCTTTTCTTTGCATTTCCTTTTCTGTACATCCTTGAACTAACTTCTTGTCCAATAAAACAACCTTTTTTAAAATCAATTCCTTTTAAATAATCAATATTAGCTTCCATAGGAAAAACTTCACCAGGCTTAATATCACTTCCTATCTCCGCAATACCAAGGTTAATCTTTTGTTTCTCATAAACGGTTTCTTTAGTACTTGAGATTGCATTGTTAGAATTGAGAATTTCTCTGGTCCCCATTTTATGATACCTAGGATCAATATTCTTACTATTTTCTTTTGTATTATTTAAATCAACAAAAACAGATAAATCATTCCTATCTTCCAAGTTAACTTCTGACCTTAACTTATACATATTGAGTAATTTTTTTAAATCATCAAAAATTATTTTTGAGGTATCAAGAAGAAATTCCCTTTCATATCTGTAAATAATAAAATCATAAAGTAATTTCCCTTGGGGTGTTAAAATTGAACCATAAATAGAATTATTAGATATCTCTAAAACATTGCAAGTGATTATCCCCTGAAGAAATTTCTCTGCATCAGCGCCATTTATCGACATTACTGAGCGATCAGATAATTTAATTAATTGTTTTTTCATAGCCATAATAATCTTCTGTAATTATAGTTATCAATTATAAGTAACTAAGGTAAAAGAAACAATGTCGTTTCATAAAATCTATAAAAACTAAGGTAGGAAGCAATGTCATTTGATACAATCTATAAAGGATCAACCATAGTTACGCACAATAAAACTTATGTTTCTGATATTGCCGTAAGAGATGGCAAGATAATAGAAATTGGAGATTTCTCAAAGTCTGATGCAAAAGAAATTATTGATCTTAAGGATTTACATTTATTACCAGGTGTTATTGATACACAGGTTCACTTTAGAGAGCCGGGCGGTGAACATAAAGAAGATTTAAGTTCAGGTACTAAAGCTGCTGTTTTGGGGGGAGTAACAGGTGTTTTTGAAATGCCAAATACAGAACCTTCAACAACAAATGAAGCAGCTTTAATGGATAAATTTAGTAGAGCAAAAGGAAGACTTCATTGTGATTACGCTTTTTATGTTGGTGGAACTCCTGATAATTATCTAGAGCTACCAGAATTAGAAAAAATTGAAGGTTGTTGTGGAGTAAAAGTATTTATGGGTTTAAGTACGGGCACTTTATTGGTATCGGGCGATGAAGACTTAGATAAGATTTTATCAAAAATAAATAACAGAGCATCTTTTCATTGTGAAGATCAGGACCTTCTTGAGCAAAGAAAAAAATTTCAAATAAAAGGTGATACCAATTCTCACGAAGTTTGGAGAAATGATGAGCAATGCCTTAAGGCAACTCAAAGAATAGTTAATATAGCAAGAAAGAATAAAAAAAATATACATATTCTTCATGTTTCGAGCGGTCAAGAAATTGAGTTTTTATCAAAAAATAAAGATATTGCATCTGTAGAGATTACCCCTCAGCACCTAACCTTAAGTGCGCCTGATTGTTATAACAGTATGGGTAATTATGCCCAAATGAATCCTCCCATTAGAAATTTAGACCATCAAAATAAATTATGGGATGGAATTACAAATGGGACAGCTGATATAATAGGTTCAGATCATGCGCCTCATTCAAGAGAAGAAAAAGATGTTGATTATCCTAATTCACCATCTGGTATGCCAGGTGTTCAAACACTTGTTCCGGTTATGCTAAATCATGTTAACAACGGAAAATTAACATTACAAAGATTTGTTGAATTAACAAGCTTCAACCCAACTAACCTTTTTAAAATTAAAGGTAAGGGTCAAATAAAGATTGGCTTTGATGCCGATTTTACAATTGTTGATATGAATAAAGAAAGAAAAATTACTAATGATTGGATTCTAAGTAAGTGTGGGTGGACGCCGTATAATGATATGGATATCAAAGGATGGCCTGTAATGACTGTCATTAGGAATAATATTGTGATGAGGGAAGATGTAATTGCCGACCCTCTTGGAAAGCCAATGAAATTTGTAAGATAAAAAAGGAGATGCTTATGACTGATTTATTTCGTGCATTAAAAATTGAAAAAGTTGACGATAAACAAACTATTAACTTAGTAGATATTTCTGAGAATGATTTAATGGAAGGTAATGTAGTTGTTGATGTCACTCATTCGTCTTTGAATTATAAGGATGGATTGGCCATGACTGGATCATCGCCAATTGTAAGAACTTTTCCAATGATACCTGGGATAGACTTCAGCGGTGTTGTTAGATCATCGGAGGATTCAAATTTTTCTATTGGTGATAGGGTTGTTTTAAATGGTTTTGGATTATCAGAAAGCCACTTTGGTGGTTATTCTGAAAGGGCAAGGGTTAGCTCAAATCATTTAATAAAGTTACCCGAGAATATTTCAAATAAACAAGCTATGGCAATTGGAACTGCAGGCTATACAGCAATGTTATGTGTTTTAGGTCTTGAAGATTCTAATATTAAACCAACTGATGGCGATATTCTTGTAACAGGTTCTTCGGGAGGTGTTGGGTCAGTAGCAATTTCTATCCTTTCATCACTCGGGTATTCTGTTATAGCCTCAACAGGGCGTTTATCAGAGACCGATTATTTAAAAAGCTTGGGGGCTCAATCTATTATCGATAGAAATGAGTTATCCGAACCATCAAGGCCTTTAGGAAAAGAACGATGGGTAGGTGCAATTGACTCAGTTGGTAGCCAAACCCTTGTTAATGTCTTGGCACAAACGAAATATGGTGGAGCAGTTTCAGCTTGCGGCCTCGCCCAAGGAATGGATTTACCAGCTACGGTTTTGCCATTTATTTTAAGGGGTGTTTCATTAATTGGAATAGATTCAGTTATGGCCCCTATTAGTAAAAGAGAAAGGGCTTGGGGTAGATTAAGTAAAGATCTAGATATGAAAAAGTTAAGTGAAATGGTGGTTGAAACATCACTAGATGAAATTCCAAAATTTGCTAATGCTATAATCGAAGGCCAAGTTAGAGGGCGTGTAGTAGTTAATATTTCTTAAGAATTAAGATCTTATTTCTTTTAATTTTTCTGAAATTAAAAATGCTAGATCTAGTGACTGGTTAGCGTTTAATCTTGGATCGCAATGAGTATGATATCGATCAGCAAGATCTTCCTCGGAAATTTTTTGAGTACCACCAGTACATTCTGTAACATTTTGACCAGTCATTTCAACATGAATGCCACCGGCATATGTGCCTTCAGAATTATGAACTCCGATAAAGTCTTTTACTTCATTAATTATTTTATCTAAGGGTCTAGTTTTATAACCAGTTGAAGAGGTTATAGTGTTTCCATGCATTGGATCGCATGACCATACAACGTTTCGTCCTTCAGACTTTACTCGTTTAATAAGACTGGGAAGATGTTTCTCAACATTATTTTCTCCAAACCTTGTAATTAACGTCAGCCTACCTTCTTCATTATCAGGATTAATAATATCAATTAATCTTATTAGTTCTTCCGGATCTAATGAGGGTCCGCATTTTAAGCCAATGGGATTCTTTATACCCCTAACAAATTCAATGTGAGCACCGTCTGGTTGACGCGTTCTATCACCAATCCAAAGCATATGAGCAGAAGTATCATACCAATCATCAGAAGTTGAATCTAGTCTAGTTAAGGATTCTTCGTACCCAAGAAGCAAAGACTCATGGCTCGTATAAAAGTCTACAGACCTAAGTTTTGCT
Source organism: Hyphomicrobiales bacterium (assembly GCA_028339975.1). Lineage (GTDB taxonomy): Bacteria > Pseudomonadota > Alphaproteobacteria > MED-G09 > MED-G09 > MED-G09. The sequence continues at coordinate 68,284 of JAOLDG010000006.1, forward strand.
GTAGTTGTTGAATTAATCCCAACTGCATTCATAAAATTAAGTGACTCAGAAATTCTTTCGGCAAGCGCTTCATATTGCTCTCCTTGCTTGCTTTCTTTTACAAAGTCTAAGTTCCATTGGTGGACATGATCGAGGTTTGCATAACCACCTTGAGCAAAAGCTCTCAGAAGGTTTAATGTTGAAGCTGCTTGTCGATATGCCATTATTTGACGTTCAGGATCAGGATTTCTTACAGATTTATCAAATTCTATATCATTGATAATATCACCCCTGTAACTAGGAAGCTCAATATCACCTTGTTTTTCAATCGATGAAGATCTTGGCTTAGCAAATTGCCCAGCCATTCTTCCAACTTTTACCACTGGTCTTCCAGCACCAAAAGTTAAAACGATAGCCATTTGTAAAATTACTCTAAATGTATCGCGAATATTATCAGGAAGATGTTCGGCAAAGCTTTCGGCGCAGTCACCTCCTTGAAGAAGAAAGGCTTCTCCACGACATACTTTTGCTAAATCTTCTTTAAGATTCCTAGCCTCGCCGGCGAATACTAAAGGCGGGTAGGTGCTAAGACGACCTTCGACATCTTTTACAAGCTTTTGGTCATCATAATCAGGAACCTGAACTATTGGTTTCTTTCTCCAGCTGTCTTTTGTCCAATCTTTCGTCACTTTAATCTCCAAAATGTAGGAAAATCTATATAAATCATAAAAGTATACATTAATAGTTATTTATGAATTTATTATTAAACTAACTTATCTATAAAATATTAATTATAAAATGAATGTTTTGAGAAATTATAATGAAACCATTAAAAGGAAAGCGTATTTTAGATCTTACCAATGTTTTGGCAGGTCCTTTTTGTACCTATCAATTGGCAAATCTTGGTGCTGAGGTTATTAAGCTAGAAACACCTATAAAAGGGGACCTTGCTAGAAACCTTGGTGCTAATCCAGAGTTAAACTCAAAGGGAATGGGTATTAGTTTTTTAGCTCAAAACTCTGGAAAAAAGTCTATTACACTCAATCTTAAGTCAAAAAAAGGTAAGTCAATTTTTCGAAAACTTGTTAGAGAATGTGATGCATTAGTTGAGAATTTTCGTCCAGGTGTTATGGATCGATTAGGGCTGGATTATAAAAAATTAAAACAAGATAATCCTAAACTTATCTATTGTGCAATAACTGGCTTTGGTCAAGATGGTCCTCTAGCTCAAAATCCTGCGTATGATCAGATTGTTCAAGGTTTATCTGGTGTTATGACAATTACGGGAGATTCTGAAAATAATCCTTTTCGAGTTGGGTATCCAATATCTGATACTATCGGAGGTTTAACAGCCGCTATGGCTGTCTCTGCAGCACTCAACAATCCTGAAGGTGGAAGTTTTATTGATATTTCTATGTTAGAAGCGACACTAGTTACTATGGGATGGGTAGTATCTAATTATCTGATAGGTGGTGTTATTCCTAAAGCTCAAGGAAATGAAAACTTTACAAGTGCTCCGTCAGGATCTTTTCAAGCAAAGGATGGAATTTTAAATATAGCTGCAAACAAAGATGAGCAATGGGAATTATTAGCTAGACATCTCGGTAGGGAAGATTTAATTGATAACCCTGATTTTTCTAACAGAGAAAAGCGTAAGAAAAATCGTTTTAGATTAAAAGCAGAACTTGAAACCGTCTTAACCACTAGGCCTGCTGAAAAATGGATCGAAGAGCTTAATCAAAAAAGTGTCCCTGCTGGACCAGTTCTAACTATACCAGAGATTCTCAATCATCCTCAAATAACCAAAAGAGGTTTGTTAGAAAATTTAGAAAATATACCTGGGTTAGAAAAAAATATTGATGTTTTAAAAACTGCAGCTTTATTCGATGGAAAACACCTTACTGTAGCAGGTAATCCACCTTTATTGGGAGAAGATAATAATAAAATATACAATAGTTTAGGTCTTAATGATGCTGCAATTAATAAATTAAAGGAGGAGGGAGTAATATGAGTGATGTTTCTGATTGGTGGAGTACGGAAATTATTGAGATGGAACCAGGGTCTATATCTCTAAGAGGTGAGCCTATTCAGAATTTAATAGGTAATAAAAGTTTTGTTGAAATGATATGGCTTATGACAACTGGTGAAAACTTAAATCAAAAAAAATCATATCTTCTTGAAGCGGCTTTAGTTGCTGCTGTCGATCATGGTCCACAGGCTCCCTCAATAGCCGCTGCTCGAATGTCAGCAACTTGTGGAGTTGGTATTAACAATTCCCTAGCAACAGGAATTAATATGCTGGGTGACGTCCATGGAGGTGCCGGACAGCAAGCTCTTGAATTATATATTGAAGTAGAAAGTCAAGGTATTGAAAATCTGAATAAAATATTAAAAGAAAATAAAAAAACTAATGGTGGCTTTATTCCAGGCTTTGGACATCGATTTCATAAGCCACAAGACCCAAGAACACCAAGGCTTTTAAAGCTAGTTGATAAAGCTGTAGATGATGGTGAAATTAGTGGGAATTATGTTCAAATAGGCCGTGAAATTGAAAATGAATTGAATAAAAAAAATACCATCCCTATGAATATTGATGGAGCAACAGCTGTTATTTTTGGTGAGTTAGGCTGCCCACCTCCACTTGCACGCGGATTATTCTGTTTATCTCGTTCAGTTGGAATCCTTTCCCATACTTGGGAGCAAATGCAGTCTGATGAAAGAATAAAAGGCCCTACACCTCCGCATTATAAATGGAATTATGAAGGTAAATAATTAAGTTTATAATCCTAAATTAGTGATGATAAATTTACTTTAAATTATATATAAATCTGAAACATTACCTGCTTCGGATCCCGATGATATATTTAACACATCAGTAACTCCAAAATAAAAAGCAAACTCAGAATAAGAAAGGTCGACCCCTAAAGATCCATCAGTAACATTGCCCCCAATATTAAAAGTGAAATCATCGGCGCCGTTAATAGTTATTGTTCTGGATCCTTCAAAAGTTATACGTGCTGCATCTTTAGTCCATATTGTCTTATCAATATAAGTATTTGAAGGTATTTGAATAATATTACTTCCATTTATATCGATAACTTCAATCGAACTGTTTTCTGGAAGAAGATTAGATATAAAATATGTATCATCACCATCAAGTCCTCGAAGTGTTTTAGCCTGACCATCAGCAACTATAATATTATCTCCATTTGAAAAATTTTGAGTTCCAGGTTTCGAGGTTTCGGAAAATGCCTTTAATATATTTTTTGAAGGATTTATTTTTTCAGATAAAGTACCTTCAGATTTTTTATTCCAACCAATATCCTCAATAACAGCCCAATCAATATCCACTGGTTCTCTCCAGCTATAATCAAAATATCCATTACTATGCATGATAGAAGTTATTTCACCCTTACTTCCATCAACAAGATAATTTAGAGAAACAGTTTCAATATTCTGGTATGTCAAACGTGGGTCTTCGCCTTCAGCATCGTAAGTATGAATAAGACCTTTATCGACTTCAAAGTATGATGCATCATAAAGTTTAATTGAATTATCAATAATTTCAAAGCGTTGATAAACTTTTTCAGATCCATAAGCAAAGATTGTTGTATCACCTTTACTAGTTACATTTTTAAATTCAAACGACCCTTTATCTGCATTTAAAAAAGTAAGGTCCAAAATATTTTTTGAACTAGTTCTACCTTCATAAACACTAATACTAGAATTTAACAAAGATTGAGAAATAATAACTGGTTCTGTATTATTCGTATCAATCTTAAGAATATTTTTAAATTCAATTGTATGATTATGATCTTTTGGGCCTTCTAAATTAAAATGATCACCGCCACCAATATTGTTATAATCTTTAAGAAGAATTCCATTATCCAGGATTACTTTAACTCTATCAGAAAAATAATAATAATTCCCATCAGTATCTACGGGCAAAATATTTTTTGAATATTCATTTGGCATGTTTGGACTAAATGCAATACCCATAGAATGAAAAAACTCATGATAAACTATAGAAATAAAATCAAGGTAGTCGACTGGGCTTCCGGAGGAGCCATCATTTATTGGTTTATTAGTAAAGGATTTTGGATTCGGGTCTGGGTCAAACCAAAGAGTACTATTATAAACTTCTAGTTTACCGTCATTTGTATCGTAATCATCTTGAAGAGAAACATTAAAACCTAAGTCGATTGTTATACCATTTAGATCTTCTCCTGTCCTTTGCTCATGTGTTGCCGAATGTACGCTCTCCCCTAATGAATTTTCTGCAAAATTAAAAGCAATAGCTGATACTACTCCATCAGTTTTATTGGCGTCTGTATTAACATTAATTCCAAAATCCATAGAACCTTTCCATGACATTTTAGTTGATAAGTCTTTAATGACATATTCAGTATTATCTAAAATAAGTTTTTTTGTTTCTTCATTTAATTGACCTACTTCTTTTCCGTAAATATCAATAGTATAATTATTATTTTCAAATGAACCGGAACGATCTATATCATCAATAACTTCATCAATTTTTAAAGTATGGTTTTTTTCTATACCATTTGATTTATATTTAAATGTAACAGCTGTTAAAAGTTCTTCATTTATAAAAGGATCGCTATCTTCGGCATCATAAATAGATGATAGATCTCTGCCAATAAATGAAGCATCTTCTTGAAGTTTTAGTGAATCTTTATCTGCTGAAAATCGTTTATATACTTCCTCAGGGCCGTAACCATAAGTTACCCCCCCATCCACTACTGTTGTAAACTCTACAGTACCTTCATCAATCTCTAGGAATGTTAAATCAAGAAGTATTTGACCATACTGATGTTCATGAATTTTTATTATTGAGGTAGAAGAATCTTGAGAAACTATTATAGGATCTTTGCTCATTAATTTCCCCTTTTTTATTATGATTAATAGTAATTATTGAACTTAAATCTTGCTGTAGTTTTCTTTTTAATCTCACCCAGCCAGAAATCTATTTCCAATAATCTAAAGCAATCACATAATCTTTCAGAGTGAAAATCTAGAATCTAAATAATTTAATACTACCTAAGACTAAATACCTACTATTTTAAAGCAGATTCTAATTCTTCTTTGTATTTCTTAAACTCAATTCTTGCGATGGTTCTACTATGAACCTCATCAGGGCCATCAACTAACCTTAAAACTCTTGCAGCTGCATATGTTTTACCAAGACCAAAATCAGTAGTTACACCACCACCACCGTGTGCCTGAATAGCATCGTCAACAATACTACAAAGCATTTTTGGTGCTAAAACTTTAATCATAGCAATTTCTGCACGAGCAACTTTATTTCCCACAGTATCCATCATATATGCTGCTTTCATGGTAAGTAATCTTGAGCTTTCTATTTCAATTCTAGCTTTTGCAATTCTTTCTTCCCAAACAGAATGTTCAGCAATTTTTTTACCAAAAGTCTCTCTTGTTAGTAATCTTTTTGCCATTTTAGCGAGAGTTCTTTCAGCTACACCAATTGCACGCATACAATGATGGATTCTACCAGGACCAAGACGTCCTTGACTAATTTCAAAACCACGCCCTTCACCAAGGAAAAGATTTTCTTTTGGAACTCTGACATTCTCTAAAAGAACCTCGGAATGACCATGAGGCGCATCATCAAAACCAAAAACAGGTAAGTGACGTACTATTGTAATACCTGGAGTATCCAGTGGAACTAAAATTTGACTTTGCTGTTGATGTCTTGGAGCTTCTGGATTAGTTTTGCCCATCAGTATTGCGATTTTACATCTAGGATCCATAACACCAGATGACCACCACTTTCTTCCGTTGATAACGTATTCATCGCCATCCTTTTCTATTGTTGTTGAGATATTCGTAGCATCTGAAGAAGCTACATCTGGTTCAGTCATAAGATATGCAGAGCGCATTTCTCCAGCAAGAAGGGGCTTTAACCATTTTTCTTTTTGTTCCTCATTACCATATTTATCAATAACTTCCATGTTCCCGGTATCCGGAGCTGAGCAATTAAATACTTCACCAGCAAATCCAACTCTGCCAAAAATTTCACATAATGGAGCGTATTCAACATTTGTTAATCCTGCGCCTTTATCAGATTCAGGAAGAAATAAATTCCATAGGCCTTCAGCCCTAGCTTTTTCTTTTAAATCTTCAAGTATTTGAGGAATTTGCCATCTATTATTTCCAAAAGCAGCCATTTGTTCTTCATAAACTTTTTCATTAGGATAAACATAATTATCCATAAATTTTTCTACACGAGCAATTAGTTCTTTGGTTTTATCATTATGATCAAAATTCATTTTATTTCCTTTTTGAATATTTAAGTTGTTATAATTATTTAGCTTTGATGAAGCTTAAAATCAATATTAATATTATAGTCTTTTTGTTTTAAAATATGATTTTAATATTTCTGAAGATTCTTTTTCTTTAAAGCCACCATAAAAATCTGGTTTATAATTACAAGATTTTGAATGATAAAGTTTGATGCCATTTTCTATCGCACCTCCTTTGGGATCAAAAGCTCCAAAGTAAACAGTTTTTATGCGCGCAAATGATATTGCAGAGGCACACATTGAGCAAGGCTCTAAAGTTGTAAATATTGAAAAATCTAGAAGTCTCTCATTTTTTATTTTTTCTGATGCTTCTCTGATACATAAGATTTCTGCATGAGCTGTTGGATCTGATAACTCAATAATACGGTTACCATTTTTTGAAACAATATTATTTTGTTTATCAATAATTACTGATCCTACCGGAACTTCATCTCTTCTTTTTGCTTTAAGTGCTTCGCTAATTGCAATTTTCATGAAATGATTTGTTTTCTCAGTAATACTTTTCAATTTCATTCCTTTAATTTTTATTTAATAAGATAGTATAAGACTAATTATGACAAATGAATCAAAAAAAGAGAATCAAAGGGTTGCTAAATTCATAGCTAACTCAGGGCTTTCTAGTAGGCGAGAGGCTGAAAGAATGATAATTGCTGGTAGAGTTAAAATTGACGAAGAAACAATATCAAGTCCCGCCATTAATGTTAATGAGAGATCTGTTGTAAAAGTTGATGGCAAAGAAATCTATAAGCCCAAAAATCTTCGTGTTTGGCTTTTTTATAAACCGATTGGCTGTTTGGTTACAAATAGCGATCCTGAAGATAGAAAAACGATTTATAATATTTTACCAAAAGAAATGAAGAAGGTGATCGCAGTTGGTAGGCTTGATATGAATAGCGAGGGTTTAATTTTACTCACAAATAATGGTTCTTTTTCTAGATATATGGAGTTACCTAAAAGCGATTTTGAAAGAGAATATAAGGTAAGAGTTCACGGTAGAATAAACTTAAAGAGATTAAAAATTTTAGAAAAAGGTTCCAAAATTGATGGAGTTAACTATATGCCAATAGAAATTTCTGTAGGCAAGGCGACCGGTGCTAATTCTTGGCTTACTATGAAGCTACACGAGGGTAAAAATAGAGAAATAAGAAATGTCTGTAGTTATATCGGCCTAGAGGTTAATAGGTTAATTAGATTATCTTACGGGCCTTTTAGCTTGGGTGATTTAAAAAAAGAAGAAGTTAGAGAGGTTTCTGATACTTTTTTAAAAAACAACTTTAAAGATCACTTTTATTTATAACTTAACTAAGGATTAATTTGATGAAAATTATAGGCGGCGAGTTCTCTGGAAGAGTTATCCATTCTCCAAAAGGGAAAAATACCAGACCAACGGGCGCAAGGGTAAAAGAGTCTTTATTTAACTTCCTTATTCATGGGTTTAGCGTTGATTTTGAAGGACTGAATGTTCTTGATATTTTTTCTGGATCTGGGTCTCTTGGGATCGAAGCCTTGTCACGCGGCGCAAGCTTTTGTAATTTTGTTGATATTGAAAGCCAGGCTATTTTAACTATTAATAATAATATCAAATCACTAAAACTAGAAAAAAGATCTAACGTAAAAAGATCTGATGTAATTAATATTGATAAACATGTCATGGAAAATCAAAGTCCTGTAGATCTTATATTTTCAGACCCTCCTTATAAAGATTCATTTAAAACAAAAATCGCTATTGAAGATTTTTTAAAAAAAGGGTGGATTAATGAAAAAGCAATATTAATTGCAGAATCCTCCTCCAGAGATGAGGCTGATAACATTTTTGGGTTTGAAATTGCTAAGAAAAAAATTGTAGGTGATACGCAGTTATGTGTTTATGTTTCTAAAAAAGTTGATGAATAAGTATTTCTGAATATTATAATAATTAAAAAAAAGAATAGGAGCTATCTATGAAAGGATTAATGCAGGATTGGCCTTTACTTGTTCATACGTTTATTGATCACGCTAGCCTTCATCACGGTGAAAGAGAAATAGTTACTAGAAAAGTTGAAGGTGATATTCATAGAACGAATTATTCTGAAATACATTCCAGGGCTCGTAAATTTTCTAAAGCATTAATTAAGATAGGTGTGGAAAAATCTGATGTTATCGGAACCTTAGCCTGGAATACTCACCGTCACCTAGAGACTTGGTACGGAATTACAGGCGTAGGCGCTATTTATCACACACTTAATCCAAGACTTTTCCTTGAACAGCTTGAGTACATTATTAATCATGCGGATAATAAATATATTATTTTAGATATAAGTTTTGTTAAAATTCTTGAAATGATTGAATCTAAAATCACAAATGTAAAAGGATTTATATTTTTAACTGATATAGAAAATATGCCTGAAACAAAGCTAAAAAATGTTTTCTGTTATGAGGAAATGATTAACGCTGAGGACGATAATTATAGTTGGTTAAAAGTTGAAGAAACTGACGCATGTGGACTTTGCTATACCTCAGGGACTACAGGTAATCCAAAAGGCGTTCTTTATTCTCATAAGTCTAATGTTCTTCATACGTTAGTGGCAAATAATGCTGACGCAATGGGAATTAAATCAACTGATTCTGTTATGCCGGTAGTGCCAATGTTTCATGCAAATGCCTGGGGATTATCTTTTTCAGCTCCAATGGCTGGGTGTAAGGTGGTAATGCCTGGTATGAATATGGATGGTGAAAGTATTTATCAACTTCTTACTGAAGAAAAGGTTACTTTTACAGCTGCAGTTCCAACTGTATGGTTAATGCTATTGCAGTACCTAGAAGCTAATAATCTTGAATTACCCTATTTAGAAAGAGTAGCTATTGGGGGTTCAGCAGTACCAAGAGTAATGCTCGAAAAGTTTGAAAAAGATTACAATGTTTCAGTTATGCATGCATGGGGAATGACAGAGATGTCACCTTTGGGAACAATAGGAGCATTTAAACATGGTATGGAGGATTTAAGTTTTGAGGAAAAAATTAATATTAAATTAAAACAAGGACGAGCCTCCTATATGGTTGAGATGAAGATTACAGATGATGAAAATAAAGACCTACCATGGAATGGAAAAGATTTTGGTCATTTAAAAGTAAGGGGACCCTTTGTTTCCAGTAAGTACATGAAAGATGAGGGAGGTGAAATCCTGGATGAGGATGGTTATTTTGATACCGGGGATGTTGCTACAATTGACGAGCTAGGGTTTATGCAAATTACAGATAGATCGAAAGATGTAATTAAGTCAGGCGGTGAATGGATTTCATCAATTGAGCTAGAAAATATTGCAGTTGGTCATCCTGATATAGCTGAGGCTGCGGTAATTGGAGTTGTTCATCCTAAGTGGGATGAGCGCCCCTTGCTGATTTGTGTGGCTAATGAAAATAGAACTCCCGATACTAAGGAAGTTTTATCATATCTTGAGGATAAGCTTGCCAAGTGGTGGATGCCTGATGATGTAGTTTTTGTTGAAGAAATTCCTCATACAGCAACTGGAAAAATTCAAAAGTTAACACTAAGAGAGCAGTTTAAAGATTATGTTTTACCATCTTTAAGGTAACTATGAGGAAGCTCTTTCTAATCTATCATTAATAGCCGCTCCGATCCCTTTATTTGGAATTGGCGCAATGCAAATACTTTTTCCTTCGTCTTCGTATTTCTCTAATAGAAAAAAAAGATTTGCCGCTGCTTCATTTAAATCCCCTCTTTTACTAAGGTTTGGTTCGCTATACTCTGAGCCAAATCCAATAAAAATTTCATTATCCTGAGCCTCTAAAGCATTTATCCTTAAGGATACTTTTGGAGCATAGTGTTTTTTAATCATTCCTGGAGAAATTTTTATTTTATTTGAACTATCATCAATGGTAAAAGTTGAAACTTTCTCATTTATTGTTTCTTCAATTTCTTCTTTTGTAATTCCACCATGCCTATAAATAATTACTTTATTTTCTAAATTTAATCCTAGAACCGTACTTTCAATTCCAATATTTGTTTTTCCATCATCAATTATGAATGAAATATCATCGTTATTAGTGAATTGTTTTTTAACATGAGATGCAGAAGTTGGGCTTAAAAATCCAAATTTATTAGCGCTTGGTGCTGCTATTGGTTTTTTAAACTTTTTGATAAGACTAAGTGCTGTTTTATTATTTGGCTGCCTTAAAGCAATTGTTTTTAACCCAGCGCTGACTAGTGGACTAATTTTAGAGTCTTTAGTTTTTTCAAGAATAATAGTCAGAGGACCTGGCCAGAACTTATCGGTAAGATTTTCAATTTTTTCATTAAAAATAGAGATTTTTTGTGCTTGATCTATTGATGAGATATGAACTATCAGAGGATTGAAAGAAGGCCTTTCTTTATTTGAGAATATTTTTGCTACAGCCGTATCATTTGTAGCATCTGCACCCAATCCATAAACAGTTTCTGTGGGAAAGGCTATGAGGCTACCTTTGGCTAATTCATGACAGGCACTGTTAATAGTACTTATATTGGTTTTTTTAATTTTTATCATTTCTAAAACTTATGCTTTATAAAAATCCTTTATTTAATATAATTTGTGTATACTACATCCTACATCTAAAGTTAATTAGTGAAGAAAAGCTAGGGGTTCTTATGACATTTGTATCACCAGTTAAGCAAATGATTTTTGCTTTAAAGAATATGGCAAGTTTTTCTGAAATAGAACATTCTGGCGTATGGCCAGATATTAATGATGACTTTATTGAGTCTTTGCTAGTAGAGGCTGCTAGACTTGCTGACTCTACCATTGCTCCATTAAATCACTCTGGTGACAAGATAGGTTCAAAGTTAGAGGCTGATAATGTTATTACTCCGCCTGGATTTAAGGAAGCTTACAAAAAATTTATTGCTTCATCCTGGGGAACTATATCGGGTTCACCAGAGTATGGAGGGCAAGGACTTCCTCGAACTTTAGCGGTAATGACGCAAGAACTATGGAACTCTGCTAATATGAGCTTTTCTCTTTGTCCAATGCTTACACAGGGAGCAATTGAGGCAATAAATCAACACGGAACTGAACTTCAAAAAAAGAAATATCTTCCAAAACTTTTAACAGGTGAGTGGTCAGGTACAATGAATCTTACCGAACCTCAAGCAGGATCAGATGTAGGCTCTCTTAATACAAGTGCAAAAAAGAATATTGATGGAACATACGGAATTAAGGGTACTAAAATTTACATTACCTTTGGTGAGCACGATATGTCAGAAAATATAATACATCTTGTTTTGGCTAGAATTGACGGTGCTCCTTTGGGAAACAAGGGCATATCGCTTTTTATAGTCCCAAAGTTTTTAGAAGATGATGAAGGGTGTGAAATAAAAAGAAATGATTTGAAATGTATTGGAATAGAAAAGAAGCTAGGTATTCATGCTTCTCCAACATGCGTCATGTCATTTGGCGACAAGGATAGGGCCACAGGTTACTTACTTGGACAAGAAAATAACGGCCTAGCATGCATGTTTACCATGATGAATAATGCAAGACTTAATGTTGGTATGCAGGGAGTTGGTATAGCAGAAAGAGCTCTTCAACAATCATTGCTATATGCACGTGATAGAAAGCAAGGTAAGCATTTTAAGAATGATGATCCCAAAAGTGTAGAAATAATTAATCATCCAGATGTTTCTAAAATGTTGTTAAAAATGAAAACTTTAACTGAAGCCTCCAGGGCGCTTTGTTATGACAATGCAATTGCTATTGATTTATCAGAGACACATCCTGATAGATTATTAAGAGAAAAGTTTAAACTAAAAGCTGATCTTTTAACTCCAGTATCTAAATCTTGGTCTACTGATATCGGTGTTGAAGTAGCATCGCTAGGAATACAAGTTCACGGTGGAATGGGCTTTGTAGAAGAAACTGGAGCAGCACAGTTTTTTAGAGACTCAAGGATAGCCCCAATTTATGAGGGTACTAATGGTATTCAAGCAATTGATTTAGTTATGAGAAAATTACTCATAGAAGATGGAAGGGCTATAAAAGATTTTATAGCTGATTTAGATGATACGTTGTCAATGTGCTTAAGAGAATCCGATAATGATTTTAAATTAATATCTGAAATTTTTTCACAATCGATTGAGAACCTAAGATTATCAACTAATAAATTATCAGAGAGAATACGATCCAATGAAAATTACTCTGCTTTGTTTGTAGCTTCTAATTACTTGGATTTATTCGGAATAACCGCAGGAGCTCACTATCTAATTAAAGGAGCACTATCATCAAAAAAAAATAATAATAGTGAATTTCATCAAAGCAAAAAAGATATGGCCACTTTTTTTTCAACACAAATTTTAACTAATAGTATTGGTTTATCAAAAACAATTTGTTCAGAAATTCCTGAACTAGAAATGAAAAGAATTGATAGTATATTTGAGGATTTCTAGATGGAGATATTAAAAGAGGGTAAAGAAAAAGGGGCTCATAATATTGTTTACCCGTTTTCTGAAACTCCTGAACCAGGTAGAATGTTAAAAGTTGCAAATGGTATTTACTGGGTAAGAATGCCTCTTCCTTTTGCTTTAAATCATATTAATTTGTGGGTTTTAGAAGATGGAGATGGCTGGTCAATTATTGATACAGGTATTGCTTCAGCTGAAATTAAATCTAATTGGCGAAAATGCTTTGATGGGGACATGAAGTCAAAAAATGTAGAAAAAGTTATAGTTACTCATTTACACCCTGATCATGTTGGCTTAGCTGGGTGGATTTCAAGGAAGTTTTCCGCTCCCTTGTATATGTCAAGGTCAGAATATTTGATGTGTAGAGTTTTAGTGGCAGATACAGGAAGAGAGGCTCCTAAGGAAGGAAGGGATTTATATAAAGGTGCAGGCTTTAATGAGGATCAACTTGATGCCTATGCTGAACGTTTTGGAGGTTTTGGTAGGGCTGTTTCTAAACTACCTGATAACTACAGGCGTATACGCGATGAAGAAATAATTACTATAGGTGAATATGAATGGGAAATTGTCGTTGGGAGCGGTCATTGCCCAGAGCATGCTTGCCTATACAATAAAGATCTAAATATATTGATTTCAGGTGATCAGGTCCTCCCTAAGATTTCATCAAATGTAAGTGTCTTTCCCACTGAACCATTATCCAATCCATTAGAAGATTGGATAGAAAGCTGCCGTTATATAAAAAAAAGGGTTCCGAATAATGTTCTTGTTTTACCTGCACACAACGAACCCTTTAGAGGGTTACACGAACGTCTTGACAGTTTAATTGAGGGTCATGAGAGGAATCTTAATCGCCTTCTCGATTTATGTGAAGAACCTAAACGAGCTATAGATGTTTTTTCTGTTTTATTTAAAAGGAAAATTTCTGATGATGTTTTATTGATGGCTACTGGTGAAAGTATTGCGCATTTGAATTGCCTTTTAATGCGTGAATTAATTGTAGCAAAAAAAGATATAAATGGGGTAATATTATATACAAAGGCTTAATAGTGGTGGTTAATTAAATGAATAAAAAAATTGAAATTAAAAGTGATATAAAAAAACTATCTTTTGAAGAGGCGCTAACTGAACTAGAGGAAATAGTTGGTCGCCTTGAAAGAGGTGATATTGATTTAGAAGATTCAATATCAATCTATGAAAGAGGTGAGGCTTTAAAGTCTCATTGTGAATCAAAATTAGAGAAAGCTAAAATGAAGGTTGATAAAATTATTACTCAGCCTGATGGTGATTTTAGTTCCGAACCTTTAGATGAAATTTAAAGTTAATGGATGATAAGTTTAGAAAATCCCTCCAGTTTACTGCTGAGATAATTGAAAAATCCCTTGAAGAAATTTTACTTCCTTCGCCAGAAGTTGATAAAATCTTGAATGATGCTATGCGCTATTCAGTCTTAGGCGGAGGAAAAAGGTTACGACCATTTCTTGCCATAGAGTGCTCATCCTTTTTTGATATAGACAATGAAGATATAATTAAAATTTCTTCCGCTATAGAGCTGCTTCACGTCTATTCACTGGTCCATGATGATTTACCCGCAATAGATAATGATGACTTAAGAAGGGGAAAGCCATCGAGTCATAAATATTTTGATGAAGCAACTGCTATACTTGTGGGTGATGGACTTCAGACATTAGCTTTTGAAATTCTTTCCGGAAGCTTTAAAAGTATCGAACCAAAAAATCAAATTGAATTGGTAAATCTTTTTTCAAATATGGTTGGAAATAAAGGTATGGTTGGTGGCCAAGCAATAGACATAAGATCTAGTCAAGACAAGGGTTTGAGTTTGGATGATTTATTAAAGATGTATAAAATGAAAACTGCAAATTTAATTAGCTTTGCTTGCCAGGCAGGGGCAATTATATCAAATGCTGATGACTTAAGGCGAGGAGCATTAAGGAATTTCGGAGATAATCTTGGATTAGCCTTTCAGATTACAGATGACATTCTTGATGTAGTAGGTGATTCAGGTATTATAGGCAAAAAGACTGGAAGCGATCTTAAGAACAATAAAACAACATTTTTGGATTATTACGATATAGATCAGTCAAGATTGGAAATTAATAAATATTGCGATTATTCTATTTCTTCTCTAAGTGTATTTGATGAAATACCTTCAACACTAGTTGACGTAGTTAATTTTGTTAAAGAAAGAGAATTTTAATTTATTATATGAAAATTATAAAATGAATATAAAAGACACACCATTATTAGATAAAATTGATTCACCAAAGGATTTGAGAAGTCTATCAGATATAGAGTTAAAATCTCTTGCGGATGAACTTAGACAAGAAACTATTCAATCGGTTTCTAAAACAGGCGGCCATCTTGGAGCCGGACTTGGTGTTGTAGAGCTTACAGTTGCTTTGCATAGTGTTTTTGATACTCCAAATGACAAATTAATCTGGGATGTCGGTCATCAAAGTTATCCTCATAAGATTTTAACAGGAAGACGCCATTCAATGGGTACGTTGAGACAAAAAAATGGTCTATCAGGTTTTGCTAAAAGAGATGAAAGTGAATTTGATGTATTTGGAGCAGGTCATAGCTCAACCTCAGTTTCATCTGGGCTAGGGATAGCAATTGCTAGAGATCTAAAAGGTCAAGACAACAATATAATATGCGTCCTTGGTGATGGAGCCATGAGCGCAGGCCAGGCTTACGAGGCTATGAATAATGCCGGTGCCTTAAAGTCGAAATTAATCGTAATTTTGAATGATAATGATATGTCGATAGCTCCCCCTACAGGAGCTATGAGTGCTTATTTAGCTAAACTTATATCAGGAGAAAAATACCTAGAGTTTAGAAATTTTGCTAAAAATATTGTTGAAAAATTACCTAAAACTATTGAAAAAAGTGCAAAAAAAGCTGATGAAATAACAAGAACTATGTCTGGTGATGGTACTCTGTTTGAGGCAATGGGGTTTTATTATGTTGGCCCAATTGATGGTCATAACCTTGATCATTTACTGCCTGTTATGAGAAATATTAAAGACTCTGACCATGGGCCTATATTGATTCATGTAGTAACTCAAAAGGGTAAAGGGTATTTACCTGCAGAAAAATCTGATGAAAAATATCACGGCGTTTCTAAATTCAACATCACTACAGGTGAACAACAAAAATCACCTAGCGTTAAAAAATCTTATACAAATATTTTTTCTGAGGCGCTTATTAAAGAGGCGGAGATAGATAATGATATAATAGGAATATCTGCTGCAATGCCATCCGGTACTGGATTAGATAAGTTTCAGAAAAAGTTTCCAAATAGATTTTTTGATGTAGGTATTGCAGAGCAACATGCTGTTACTTTTGCAGCAGGTTTGTCTACTGAAGGACTTAAACCATTTGTAGCAATCTATTCAACATTCCTTCAAAGAGCTTATGATCAAATTATTCATGATGTTGCTATTCAAAATTTACCAGTAAAATTCGCAATTGATCGTGCTGGTTTGGTTGGAGCTGATGGGCCAACTCACGCCGGTAGTTTTGATATAGCCTTTCTTTCTACACTTCCTAATTTTGTTGTTATGGCAGCTTCAGATGAGTTAGAGTTAGCAAGGATGGTCAAAACTTCAGCCCTCTATAATGAAGGGCCTATATCTTTTCGATACCCAAGAGGAAGTGGAGAGGGGGTAAAGATACCCGAATCCTATAAACCTCTCGAAATAGGAAAAGGACGAATAATTTCAGAGGGTTCAAAGGTTGCTATAATAAACCTAGGTGCCAGATTATTTGAAGTTAAAAAAGCTTCAGAAAAACTAAACTCTATGGGTTTATCAGCATCAGTAATTGATGCACGCTTTGCAAAACCATTAGATGAAAAATTAATTATTTCTGCTGCTAAAAATCATGAGGTAATAATAACTATAGAAGAGGGTTCATTTGGAGGTTTCGGATCGTCAGTTTTATCCTTATTATCAAATAATGCTCTACTAGATAATGGATTGAAGATAAGAAACCTAATTCTTCCCGATAAATTTATCTCTCACGCATCACCCGAGGAAATGTATGTTGAGGCAAAGTTAGTAAGTGAGGATATAGTAGAAAAAGTTTTAGGTATTTTAAAAATACAATCGCCAGATCTTAAGGTAGTTAATCCTAAGTAAATATAATTATCCGTTTTGAGCTCTATTCCTTAAAAAGTGATCGGCTAAAACACATGCAATCATTGCTTCACCAACCGGTACAGCTCTAATCCCAACACAAGGATCATGCCTTCCTTTTGTTGATATGTCGGTATCCTTACCTTCTTTATCAACTGTCTTTTGTAAATTTCTTATTGATGATGTTGGTTTTATTGCGAATCTAACAATGATATCTTGGCCTGATGAGATACCCCCAAGTATGCCACCTGAATTATTTGATTTAAATGAAGGATTATTGTTTTCCATAAACATTTCATCAGAGTTTTCACTTCCTGTAATTGATGCTGCTTCAAATCCATTGCCTATTTCTACACCCTTAACGGCATTAATACTCATAATTGCATTTGAGATATCAGCATCTAACTTTCCATAGATTGGAGCACCAAGACCAATTGGAACATTTTTAGCTCTTAGCTCTATGATTGCTCCACAGCTATCACCATCTTTTATTAGTTTTTCTATATATTCCTCCCAGACGTCAATAGTACTAGGGTCTGGTGACCAGAATGGATTTTGGTTGATATAATCAGAATTCCAATTAGCCTTATTTATTTTATGTTCACCCAGTTGAACCAAAGCACCTTCTATTTGAATATCTGGTATTATTTTTCTGGCAATTGCACCTGCAGCCACTCTCATTGCAGTTTCCCTTGCTGATTGCCTACCACCACCTCTAATATCTCTTATTCCGTATTTTGAAAGATAGGTAAAGTCTGCATGACCAGGGCGAAATTTATCTTTTATATCAGAATAGTCTTTTGATCTTTGATCTTGATTTTCAATTATTAAGGAAATCGGAGTTCCGGTTGTTAGCTGCTTGCCATCATCATCAATTACACCGGAAAGTATTTTGACCTGATCAGATTCTTGCCTTGGACTTGTATATTTACTTTGACCAGGTCTTCTCTTATTAAGCCAGACCTGAATATCATCTTCACTTAAGTCTATTCTAGGTGGTGTTCCATCGACAACACAACCAATTGAGGGACCGTGAGATTCTCCCCAAGTTGTAAAACGAAAAAGACGACCAAATGAATTATGTGACATTTTTTTTTACCCTAAACGGTTGAAATATCAGGAGCATCTTCTGATTTCATTCCAATTATATTATAGCCTGAATCGACGTGATGTATCTCCCCTGTTACACCTGAAGATAGATCAGAAAGAAGGTATATTGCTGAATTACCAACCTCATCAATTGATACGGTTCTTTTTAAAGGTGAATTATATTCATTCCATTTAAGGATATATCTAAAGTCCCCAATTCCTGAAGCGGCCAAAGTTTTTATTGGACCGGCAGATATTGCGTTAACTCTTATATTTTGAGATCCAAGATCTTTTGCAAGGTACTTAACACTTGTTTCTAATCCTGCTTTCGCAATACCCATTACATTATAGTGTGGCATAACTTTTTCAGCACCATAGTAAGTAAGGGTTAAGAGTGATCCGCCATCCTTCATTAATTTTTCTGCTCGTTGAGCGACAGCAGTAAATGAATAACAAGAAATATTCAAAGTGTTGATGAAATTTTTTTCTGTTGTATCAATGTACCTTCCGTCCAATTCATTTTTATCTGAAAAACCTATTGCATGAACAACAAAATCAATTTTTCCCCATAGTTTTTCAATTTCATTGAAGGTTCTATCTACACTCTTAGAATCCGAAACATCACATTCAAAAACATTTGTAGAATTCAACTCTTTTGCTAGAGGAATTATTCTTTTTTCAATAGCCTCACCTTGATAAGTGAATGCTAATTCTGCTCCACTATTTGAGCATGCTTTAGCTATGCCCCAAGCAATAGATCGATTATTGGCAACTCCCATTATTAAGCCACGCTTACCCGATAAAATATCTGTTTTATGTTCCATTTTTTTTTCTTTTGAGTATGTTTATAATAGTATTGTGTGTGATTTTTTATTAAAAATCAAATTTAAGCAATACAGTCTAACAAGAGAATTGTATAATCAAAACTTGTTAATTCTAAAATAGGATTTTTTAATGAAGATTGGGTTATCAAAACTAGAAGAAAAAGATCCTTTTGTTTTGTTTGATAAGTGGTTCAAATTAGCATCAAAACATGAGATTTCTGATCCTAATGCAATGTCATTATCTACATCCAACCTGAATAGTTTTCCCAATGTAAGAATAGTTCTTATGAAAAAATTTGATAAAGATGGTTTGGTATTCTTTTCTAACTCTAGGAGTAAAAAAGGGAGGGAAATCGAATCAAATTCAAAAGTAGCGGCTTGCTTTCATTGGAAATCTCTTGAAAAGCAAGTAAGGCTAAGAGGTAAAATCAAAAGAATAACTGATATTGAATCAGATCATTATTTTTCTTCCAGAGACAGGAATTCTCAAATAGGTGCCTGGGCATCCCTTCAATCTAAAAAGTTATCAAAGAGAAGTGAGTTAGAAAAGCGATATAATGAAATATCAGTAAAATATAAAAATAAAGAAATACCTCGTCCATCTCATTGGTGCGGATATATTATAAAGGCAAGTTCTATAGAGTTTTGGGATAATAGAGCTTATCGGCTACACGAAAGATTATTGTTTGAAGAAAAAAAAGGAAAGTGGATTTCCTGTAATCTTTTTCCTTAGTTTATTTCGTAAAAACCTTCTAAATTTGAACCACTAACTTTTATTTGATCATTATCTATCATTCTCTTTAAGTGAGCTAATGTCGACATTGAAGCTGCTGGATAAAGTTTTTTATCAACGTCTGCATAAATAATTTTAACGATATCTATAACTTTATTATTACCAGATTTTATAGCTTCTTCTATTTGGTTTTCTCTGGTTATTCTGTGGCTGATATATTTTTTTACTAAATCCTGAGGGTTTTTTATCATTTTTCCATGCGTTGGAAGGTAATACTTATCATTTCTTTGTAATAGTTTCTCTAATGACTGCATATATTCTTCCATATTACCGTCAGGTGGAACAATAACAGTAGTTGACCATCCCATTACATGGTCACCTGAGAATAGAATTTTCTCCTCCTCTAGTGAGTAGCATAAATGATTCGACGTATGGCCTGGAGTATGGATAGCCTGAAGGGTCCAGTCCTTCCCTTTTATAATATCTCCATCCTTAACGCCAACATCACATTTGAATTCTTTGTCGTAACCTTCTTCAAACTTATTTTCATCACCGGTATTTATATCATTTTCATTAAAGGAATATATGAGTGCTCCTGTTTTTTCCTGAAGATATTTTGATAGTGGTGAATGATCATTATGGGTATGCGTAACTATTATATGAGTTATTTTTTGATTTTTTGTTATACTTAAAATTGCCTCAAGGTGGTCATTATCGACTGGACCAGGGTCTATAACAGCTAATTCATTTGACCCAATTATATATGTTCCGGTCCCTGTATAAGTAAATGGGCCAGGGTTATTGGCAATTACTCGCCTGACCAGCGGAGTAATTTGATCGCAAACTCCATATTCAAAAGAAAAATCTATCGAGTTAGCTTTATTCATACTAAGAAGTACCACCAACAGTTATTTCATCAATTCTTAAAGTTGGTTGCCCAACACCAACTGGAACGCTTTGTCCGGCTTTACCGCAGGTGCCAATTCCATCATCTAACGATGAATCGTTTCCAACCATCTTAATTTTATTTAGTGCTTTCGGTCCATCACCTATTAAAGTAGCCCCTTTTATTGGAGAGCATATTTTACCGTTTTCAATCTCGTACCCTTCTGTACAACTAAAAACAAATTTTCCTGAAGTGATATCGACTTGTCCACCACCAAAATTGACCATATACAATCCTTTTTTTACTGATTTAATTATTTCATCAGGTTCATATTTTCCGTTAGTCATGTATGTATTTGTCATTCTAGGCATTGGTTGATGCATAAAACTCTCTCTTCTACCATTGCCAGTGGGCTGTTCATTCATTAATCTTGCATTCATATTGTCTTGGAGATAACCCTTTAATATCCCATTTTCAATTAAGACTGTTTCTTGAGTTGAAGTTCCTTCATCATCAATATTTAGGGATCCTCTTCTGTCAGGTATCGTTCCATTATCTATTACGGTTACTTGTTCATCAGCAACTTTTTGGCCCATCATATTTGAAAATGCGGATGTACCCTTTCTATTAAAATCCCCTTCAAGGCCATGGCCTACAGCTTCATGTAAAAGAACCCCTGGCCATCCTGAAGCTAGAATTACTGTCATTTCGCCTGCAGGAGTATCAATCGAATCAAGATTAGTTAATGCTTGGCTAAGAGCTTTCTTTGCAGCATTTTGATAAAAATCTTTTGAATTTAGCCTTGTGTAATCCCACCTTCCTCCAGTTCCATAAGAGCCAGATTCCTGTCTTTTGCCATTATTAACTATAACGGAGATATTTAATCTTACCAAAGGTCTTTCATCAGTAACTATTTCACCTTCTTTATTAAAGATCATGATTGACTGGAAGTTACCTGACAAACTTACACTTACCTGCTGAACTCGATTATCATAACTTCTTAAAAATTCATCTATATTTTTAACTAATTTAATTTTTTCATCAAAGGAAATAGAATTTAAAGGATTACTTTCCGAGTACAAACTCTTCTTAATATCAGTACTACTCTCTTTTACTGGATGCTTTCTCTCTGAAATAAAAATATCCTTACCATTTCTTGCAGTCTGAATTGCATCTAAAGAGGACTTAATTGACTGCTTATTGAGTATCGTAGAATTTGCATAGCCAGTTATATCACCTGATACTAAACGAGAACCAAAACCACTACTGATATCAAAATTTGCATTTTTTAATCTACCATCGTCGAAAAGAAATGATTCACTAGGGGTTGTTTCAAAAAATAGTTCCCCATCATCTGATCCATGAAGAGCTTTTTGAACCATTGAAGAAACTTGATCTCTCCCAATATCATCAAACATATTATCCATTAATTATTTCCTTCAAAAACTTTAGTTTAATATTTTTCATAATAAAATATTCCATTTACTATGGATACGATATAATTACTAACTATGAAATATATTTCTACAAGAGGAGAATCCAAGGAGCTTGGATTTGAGGAAGCACTTTTAAGAGGCTTGGCACCTGACGGAGGGCTTTATGTTCCTTCAGAATGGCCATCTATTGATTTTACAAAATTAAAAAATCAATTTTATTGGGAAAGCGCTGCTGAAATATTACAACCATTTTTCGGTGATTTTATTGATAAGAAAGAATTAAATATACTAACAAAAAAAGCATATAAATCTTTCAATACAGAAAATATGACACCTCTTATTCAGCTTGATGATAATAAATATCTTTTAGAACTATTCCATGGGCCAACTCTTGCATTTAAGGATTTTGCAATGCTCCTCCTTGCAGAGTTATTTGATCTCTCGCTTAAAAAAAGAAATAAGAATATTACTATTATTGGAGCCACATCTGGGGATACTGGAAGTGCTGCGATCGAAGCGTTTAAAAACAGTAAAAATGTAAATGTTTTTATTTTTTTTCCTAAGGATAGAGTTTCTGAAATTCAAAAAAAACAAATGACAACTACTGGTGGAGATAGAGTCTTTCCAATAGAAATTAATGGTACATTTGATGATTGCCAAAATATTGTGAAAGCCTTGTTTAATGACTCAAGTTTCAATAATGAAGTTAGTCTTGGTGCTATTAATTCAATAAATTGGGGAAGGATCGCAGCGCAAATTGTATATTACTTTACATCTTTTAAGTTATTAGAAAATGGACCTATTTCATACTCAGTACCAACAGGTAACTTTGGTGATATTTTAGCTGGTTGGGTTGCAAAAAAGATAGGTCTTCCAATCAATAACCTGTTAATTGCAACAAATGAAAATGATATTTTAGCAAGAACACTGAAGAGTGGAATTTATTCGATTGATAAGGCAAAGGCAACAATGTCGCCAAGCATGGACATTCAAATTTCCAGTAACTTTGAACGTTTATTATTTGAGGCATATGGTCGAGATTCCTCCAAAATTAAAAGTCTTATGAGCAACCTTAAGGATAATAAAGAATTTACTATTGATGATTATGCTTTAGATTTTATAAAAAAAGATTTTCATGCAAAAAGCATTTCTGAGGAAGATACTACAAGCTGTATTTCTGATGTTTACAAGAAAACTGGATATGTATTAGATCCTCACACGGCAGTTGGATATGCTGCAAGTAATAGTTTACCATCTGAGGGATCAATTATTACTCTTGGAACCGCACATCCCGCAAAATTCCCTACTGCTGTTAAAAAGAGTTTAGGAACTGTCCCAGAGATGCCTGATAGGTTAAAAAAAGTGATGAATGGTGATGAGAGATTTTCTGAAATGAATATTGATTTAGAAAAAATTAAAGATTTTATTCGTTCAAATATAGTTTAATTTTTTGGATTAATGATGTTAAAAATTGTTTACAAATATTTTTTTATTTTAATCTCTCTTTTCTTTTCTCTTAATATTCAAGCGCAATACTTAACTTTGGACTCTCATATCGATATACCTTTTGATTATATGGATAATCCTAAAAATGATCCTGGTAATTTAACTGAAATGCAGGTTGATTTTTCTAAAATGAAATCAGGCGGTCTAGACGCAGGTTTTTTTATTGTTTATGTCGAGCAATCCTCCCTAACAAGCGATGGTTATGAAAAGGCAAAAGATTTAGCCATGTTAAAGTTTAACGCTATTCACAAAATGGTTAACACATACCCAAATAAAATTAGACTTGCATTAAGCCCGAGTGATATTAAAAAAGCCAAAGAAGATGGACTCATGTCAGCTGCAATTGGCATTGAAAATGGATACATAATCGGGAACGATATAAATCTAATAAAAGAATTTTATGATTTAGGTGCTCGATATATTACATTAGCTCATATTGGTCATAATCAAATTTCCGATAGCTCGATACCTAAAAAATCACTTAATGATTCATATAAAAAACATGGAGGAATTTCTCTTTTTGGTAAACAAGTAATTTCGAAAATGAATGAATTGGGAATAATGATTGATATTAGCCATATTTCCGACATGGCTGCTAAACAAGTAATTAAATTATCTAAAACGCCTGTTATTGCCTCTCATTCGGCTGTAAAGGCTATAGCAAATCATCCTAGAAATTTATCAGATGATTTAATTAAGCAAATTGCACAAAAAAATGGTGTTATTCAAGTTGTTGCATTTTCTTCATATGTGCAGGTTAATTTAGAGAGAAATAGGGCAATAAATGATCTAAGAAAATCTATCGTTAATTTAGCAGGTGATAATGATTTTGTTTATAAAAAACATTCACAATATTCTGAATATAAAATTAAATTGGCGGAAATTGATAAAGAGTTTCCTTTGCCAGATGTAAATTATTTTGTCGATCACATAGATTATATTGTTAATTTAGTTGGTATAAATTATGTTGGTATTTCATCTGATTTTGGAGGCGGTGGTGGAATTAATGGCTGGATGGACGCATCTCAGACTAATAATATTACCTCAGCTCTCATAGAAAGAGGATATTCTAATAACGATATTAAGAAAATTTGGTCTGAAAATCTTTTAAGAGTTTGGAGCTCAGTTGAAAGTTACCCAATAAAGAATTCTATGCAAAACCCCTCTGGTTAGAAAGAGAGCCTATATTGATACCCATACTTGTAATTACCTTTAACCAAATCAATTCAGGATTTTCTTCAAAAATAATACTATTTGATGCACCCCATATTAGCCAATCACTTGATTTTATTTCCGATTCTAGTTGACCAGCCTCCCATTCTGAAGAGCCGATAATTAACTTTGATTTACCGGGAAATTTATTATCCACTAATAAAGGTAATATTTTTTTTGATCCTGTTATAGAGCAATCAGTATTTAATATTTGGTTAGTTTCCGGAATAGAATAGTCATTTGAATGTAAAACTACCACCCTTTCACAATTTATAGGACCTCCGTAAAACACATTTATATCTTTATTAAATTTAAATTCTTTTAAGTTAAGATTCTCTGAATTTTTTTCAAGTATATCTTTATAACTTAATATGTCGGTTTGTTTGTTGATAATAAGACCCTTCGCACCATCATCTGAAAAAGATGTTATCAAAACGACAGATTTTTTGAACCTTTCATCATCCATTCCTGGCATCGCTATTAAAAATTGACCAATTAAAGATGTTTCTTGATGCATTTTATTCCCTATAAAAAAGATAATTCTTATTATTTCTTACAAATGATAATCTTTTAATTATATAAATGTTATAGATTGTCTATATAAATAATTATTAAATATTCAGGAGAAAGATTATGACGATACAAGAAGGCGATAAATTACCGGAGGTTACACTTCACCATATGACTGAAAAAGGACCAACTCCAATAACTCCAAGTGAACTCTTTAGCGGAAAGAAGTCTGTTCTTTTTGCTGTACCTGGTGCTTTTACACCGGGATGTTCTATGCAGCATTTACCAGGCTTTATAAATAATTCCCAGGAAATCCTCGGTAAAGGGGTTGATCAAATAGTTTGCTTATCTGTTAACGATGCATTTGTTATGGATGCATGGGGTAAGGATAAAGGTGCTGGTAGTAAGATTTTAATGGTTGGTGATGGTAACGGAGATTTTACTGAAGCAACAGGATTGGCAATGGACGGATCAGGTTTTGGTCTTGGGAATCGGTCCTTGAGATATTCAATGATTATAGATGATAATTCTATAACAAAATTAAATTTAGAATCTAATCCTGGAGAAATTGCAGAATCCAGTGCAGAAAAAATACTTGAACAACTTTAGATAATTTTAGTAAATTATACCCATTCGGGCGAGCTCATCAGCTCGCTCGTTTCCTGGGTCACCATCATGGCCCTTAACCCATTTCCATTCGACATTTCTATCATTATGAAGAGTGTCTAACTCTTCCCATAAATCAGAATTTTTAACAGGTTTTTTTGAAGCTGTTTTCCAATTATTCTTTTTCCAATTGTGTATCCACTTAGTTATTCCGTCTTTGACATAGCTAGAATCAGTAAAAAGAGTAATTTCATAACTTTTATCAATATACTCCAAAGCTCTAATTGCAGCTGTTAACTCCATTCGATTATTTGTTGTATTTTTCTCTCCGCCATTTATATCAAAAGTTTCTTCATTCATCCTAATAGTTGCTCCCCACCCACCAGGACCAGGATTACCAGAGCATGCTCCATCAGTATAAACTTCGACTTTTTTATTTATCATAGCCATAGGCCTCAATATCACTAATTTCTTCATGGAAACGAAGTCTCTTAAGAAACTCCTGGGGATCCTGGTAGTGCACAATATCTATATCATTAGAGTTGTTTAAATTATCCACTCTTGTTAATAAAAATCTTAGGGCTGACCCCGAACATAAAATTGGTAATGAATTTAATTCGTTCTCTGAAAGATTTCTAACCCCCTGATATCCCTTTATTAAACTTTTGAAATTTTCTTCTGAAAAATTATTGTCACCATCAAAGCACCATGCGTTTATGCATATACTTAAGTCATATGCAAAAAAATCATGGCATGAAAAATAAAAATCAATTAATCCAGATACTTTATTTTCTAAAAAAAGAACATTATCTGGAAATAAATCTGCATGAATTATTCCTTGCGGTAGATCTTTAGGCCAAAGATTTTCAATTCTTGTATATTCATTTTTTAATTTACCGTAAAGGCCATCTTCAATAACATTAAGTTTTAGTTTGTTTTTTTCTATCATTTTATTCCAACCATTAAATGATAAGTCATTATTCTTTATTGGATCAAAATCTTTAACACTCATATGCAATTCAGCTAACGCCTTACCTATCTCCTCAGTGTGATATTTTGTAATTAAAGATACTGATTTTCCTTTTAAAAAGGTTAAAAGTGCTGAAGATTTTGATTTGATTGTACCAAGGGATTTGTTTTCTATGTTTTTAACTGGAGTGGGGCACATAATATTTTTTTTTGACAAGTGCATCATTAAATTTAAAAAAAAATTAATATCATCAATATCATTAATATTTTCATATATTGTTAAAATAAAGTCCTTTGAGTCGACTCCAATTTTATAATTCGTATTCTGAATCCCTTCATTAATTCCCTCAAAATAATTAAGGTTTTCTAAGTTATAATTTTTTAAAAATTCTTTAAGATCAGATTCGTTGATATGAGTAAAAACTGCCATTTATTCTCTAAGCTCTTTCGGTATTTTAAAAGAAATATTCTCATCAGCAATAATATTTTTCTTAATTGTAGCTTTAAATTTACTTTTAAATAAATCTAAAAATTCATTTATTAATATTTCTGGTGCGCTAGCGCTAGCGGTAAGGCCTATTGATTGAAAGTCCTCCATCTGATCCCAGTTAATAGATTTAATCTCAGAAATTAGAAAAGTATTTTCACAGCCAGATTGACTAGCCACCTCAACTAACCTTATTGAGTTCGATGAATTTTCTCCTCCTATCACATAAATTGCATCACATTTTTTTGCTATGCTTTTTACTGCTGCTTGCCTATTTGTAGTTGCGTAACAAATATCCTCTTTTGGTGGCTCGATTAGTTTTGGAAATTTTTCTTTCAGATTCTTTATTAACCTAGCTGTATCGTCTACCGATAGTGTTGTTTGGGTTATTAAAGCTACTTTATCAAATTCTTCAGGCTTAATTTTTTTAATATCATTTGTATTCTCTACTAAGGTAATTGAATCATATGGTATTTGTCCCATTGTGCCATCAACTTCTGGATGTCCTTTATGCCCTATTAGAAAAATATGCGCACCACTCTCATAATGTTTTTTTGCCTCTATATGAACCTTCAATACCAATGGGCATGTAGCATCTATAAACGGCATTTTCTTATCATTAGCCTCATCCTTAACTGAGGATGCTACACCGTGAGCTGAAAATATTACCCTAGCATCTTTAGGGACATCGTTTAATTCATCAACAAAAATAACCCCCTTGCTTTCAAGATCTTTTACAACCCATGGGTTATGTACAATTTCATGCCTTACATATATTGGAGGACCATATTTTTCTAGACTTAATTCTACAATATTTATAGCTCTCTCAACACCAGCGCAGAAACCTCTTGGATTTGGTAAATATAATATTTTTTCAATTTTTTTATTCATTTTATTCACAGGTTAAACTACGGTACACTTTTATTACTTATAAACATTTTTTCTTTATAGTTTGATATAGAGTTTGGGAAAAGTTAATTATGTTAAAATATACTATCTTAGCCATAATAATTATTACAGTTTCATCCTGCAGTTCATCAAATTTTGATTTTGATCCAGGGGCCTGCCCACGTGCTGCAATTATGGAAGGATCTGAATCCAGCTCATTTAATGGCTTAAAAATTGAATTAAATCGTACGGTAATGATTTGTGAATACAATGTTCGAAAAAAGAAAATAGACTTCAATGTAGGGATTCTCGGTGATATAATTGGAGGAAATAAAGGTATTGCTAGCAATATTGATATACCTCTTTTTATAGCTTTTATTGGACCAAATGACGTTGTTATCGATAAATGGATTAAAAATAATACCATTAAAGTGTCTTCCAAAGAAATTTCTTCATTCAGTATAGGAATTGAAAACCTTCAGTCAGATATAATGGAAGGAAGAACAGGCTCTTCTTATAAGGTTTTGATCGGTATTCAGAAATAATTAATAATAATTTGCTAATAAAAGAATCATAGTAAAGTTATTCCTGTATCTGCGGGAGAGACTACTTTTAGCGCCGAAGGAGCAACCGCCCTCGGAAACTCTCAGGCAAAAGGACCGCAGTTACATTAGACTCTGGAAAGCAAATCGTTATGATTTCACCCACGGGGTAAGTATTTTTATACGAAATCTCTCAGGTTCCAAAGACAGAGGAGGGCAGGTTTTTTATAAACCTTTTATCTGTCTTGGAGTCTTGTATGTCTGAATTATTAAATGAAAATTTTCATATTGAAAAAACATCTCTTTTTGATTTCCATAATCAAATGAATGCTAAAATGGTATCATTTGGAGGATACTATCTTCCAATTAATTATGCTGGCGGTATTATCTCTGAACACATTCATACTAGATCTAAGGCTAGTATTTTTGATGTTTCCCATATGGGACAAATTGAAATAAATGGACCCTTTATTATGGAGGCCTTAGAAAAAATTCTTCCTATTTCTTTTTCAAAAATGCTTCCCGGTAAAGTAAAATATACACAATTTATTAATCATGAAGGAAAAATTATTGATGATTTAATGGTACACCGAACTGATAATGAAAATAGTGTTTGGCTGGTTGTTAATGCGGCCTGTAAGGAAAAAGATATTGAACATCTAAGGGCAAGCTTAAATAAAAATTTTGATATTAACTTAAGAAATGATCTATCCCTAATTGCCATTCAGGGTCCTAAAGCAGAAGAATCTTTGTTAAAATTAATTCCGAGTCTTTTGAATATGGATTTTATGTCTAGTAACTGGACTAACCATAAAAACTATAAGATTCTAGTAACGAGATGTGGCTATACAGGCGAAGATGGATTTGAAATTTCCGTTCCCAATAAATATGTAACATCTTTTACTGAGTCACTTTTAAAGAATCCTGATGTCAAATTGGCAGGCCTAGGTGCAAGAGATTCCCTTCGCTTAGAGGCAGGTTTATGCCTTTATGGGCATGATATTAGCTTAAAAACCTCACCAATAGAGGCGGGCCTTAAATGGTCTCTTTGTAAAGACAGAGTAAGTAGCGCAGATTTTATTGGCGGTAATGCAATTAGAGTTGAGGTGAATAAAGGACCTGTAAGAAGTTTATTAGGGTTTCTTCCTAAGGGTAGGGCTCCTGCAAGGGAGGGAACTTTAATATATGATTCTAATGATAACTTAATAGGCGAAGTTACTAGCGGAGGTTTTTCTCCTTCACTTGGTGTTCCCATATCAATGGGTTACATCAATACTCCGTCATTAGATCAAAAAGAAATTTTTCTAGACGTGCGTGGAAAAAAAATACCTGCTGACGTAGTCAAGCTTCCATTTGTGCCGCACAATTATTTTAAAAAGGGGGATTGAGTGTCTGATATTTTTTATACTAAAGACCATGAGTGGATAAAAGTTAATGGTAATGAAGGAATAGTAGGTATTACAGCTTATGCCAGTGAACAATTAGGGGATATAGTATTTGTCGAGTTACCCCAGAAAGGTACGATTTTTGATCAAGGCAAGGATGTTGCCGTTATAGAATCGGTTAAGGCTGCAAGTGAAATTTATAACCCAACATCTGGAGAAATTATTGAAATCAATTCGTCTTTAGAAGAAAACCCAGAAATTATAAATGATGACCCTCTGTTGGCTGGCTGGCTTTATAAAATAAAAATTAGTAACAGCGAAGAGTTGAAAAACTTAATGAATGAAGAAGATTATAAAAAATTAATTGAAGGATAGAAAATGAGATATTTACCACTTACAAATGAAGATAGAGCTGAAATGAGGGATGTTATTGGTATATCAAATATCAATCAATTATTTGCAAATGTTCCAGAAACAGTTTCGTTGGATCCAAATTTTAATATACCAAATCACAAGACCGAGATGGAGGTTGAGAGAGTATTATCAAAGATTGCTGATAAGAATATTAACTCCAATAAGGTTCCTTTTTTTTTAGGGGCTGGGGCTTATAAACATCATATTCCGGCAACAGTTGATCATATGATACAACGTTCAGAGTTTTTAACATCTTATACACCCTACCAACCTGAAATTTCACAAGGAACACTTCAATATTTATTTGAATTTCAGACACAAGTCTCATTAATGATGGGAATGGATGTATCAAATGCATCTATGTATGATGGCTCTACCTCAACTGCTGAAGCCGTATCGATGGCTAAAAGAATTACAAAAAGAAATAAAGTCATTCTTTCACCAACACTCCACCCTCAATATGCTGAAGTAATAAACACCCTAATTAGCTCAGATGAGGATTATGTTGATTATGAGTTTTCTGAAAAATTTGATATCAGCTCATTGATTTCAAAAATAGATGAAGGTGTCTCTTGTGTTGTAATCCAAAACCCTGATTTTTTTGGATCATGCCACTCTTTAGATCAACTAGCTGAGTATATTCATTCGAAAGGCGCTCTTTTAATAGTTGTTATTAATGAGGTTATTTCCCTCGGCATGATGAAGAGCCCAGGGTCCATGGGGGCAGACATAGTCGCCTGTGAGGGCCAATCATTGGGGAACCCTCTTAATTTTGGCGGTCCTTTCATAGGTCTTATGTCAACAAAGAATAAATATGTCAGACAACTTCCTGGGAGAATAGTAGGGGAAACAAATGATGTGAATGGAGAGAAAGGGTTTGTATTAACAT
>JAOLDG010000007.1 GCA_028339975.1 Hyphomicrobiales bacterium
AGGGAGATTAGACGAAGCTCTAGCAAGCTATACACAAGCGATAGCGTTGAAGCCTGACTTTACCGAAGCCCTTGTAAATCTCGGTATCGCTATCAAAAACGTAAGATTCAATTCATCAAAGCCTAAGCTCTATCCCCCATTAACCGAACTGTTAACTGCCGAAAATTTGACGCACCCTAGAGATGTGGCTAAAAGTATTTTAAGTCTCTTAAAGCAAGATACTCAAATCAAGGATTTACTACTTAAGAAAAATTCTGCTATGAGTCTTAACGAGGTAACTTCCATAATTTTAAGTCTAGATAAACTTCCACTTCTTCATCATCTGATGCGTTTATGTCCACTTCCCGAGCTTCAGTTTGAGAAACTCTTTGTTGCGATACGAACTTTCCTTCTCAAAAATATCGATAAAATGGAGGTATCTCCTGAACTCATCTATTTTTTATCGACGCTTTCTCTTCATTGTTTCATTAATGAATATGTTTACATTGAAAGTGATGAAGAGGCTCATTTGATTGGCGAACTACAAGCTGAGATTTCGCAAACCCTGGCGCAATCAGAGCAGCCAGAAGCCATAAAAGTTTTGTGTTTAGCGTCTTATCGTTCGTTACACCAATATGATTGGTGTCAAAAGCTAGAATCTCTTGATAATTTAGAAGAGGTGAAGAAGAGGCTGATAGAGGAATCACTTCTCGAGAGAATGATAGTGGAAGACATCCCTATGTTAGAAGAAATATCAAACGATGTGTCGCTTAAAGTTAGGGAGCAGTATGAAGAGAATCCTTATCCACGATGGGTGAAACTAGATGTTTCGATAACGGCAAAATCAATCGCTGCAGTCTGTGATGAGTTAAAGCTTCAGATCTATTCCGAAAATATTAAAAAAGTGACTGCTCCGGCTATACTTATTGCTGGTTGCGGCACGGGACAGCATTCGATAGGAACTGCTTATCGCTTTTCTAATTGTCATGTCACTGCTGTGGATTTAAGTCTTGCAAGCCTCGCTTATGCACAGAGGAAATCTAATGAGTTGAGTTTGGGTAATCTGGAGTATTTGCAAGCAGATATTTTACATCTCCATCAAATGGGTAAGGAATTCGACATCATTGAAAGTGTGGGTGTTCTTCATCATATGGATGAACCGATGGCTGGATGGAGAGTTCTCGTGGATTTATTAAAGCCTGGTGGTTTGATGAAGATAGGTTTGTATAGTGAGTTGGCAAGACAATCTATTGTAGAGTCTCGAAAGGAAATAGCTTCCCTCGGACTAGGGACATCTGCAACTGAAATCAGAAATTTCAGAGAGTTGTCAAGAGAGTCTGAAATCCATGATGTAAAACAATTAAGTACATCTTCAGATTTCTTCTCTTTGAGTGAATTTAGGGACTTAGTATTTCACGTGCAAGAGCATCGTTTTACTCTCCTGCAGATTAAAAACTGTCTCAATGAATTAGGACTCAAGTTCTGTGGATTTGAACATAAGGATATAGTCTCCCGATTTAAAAAGTTTCATGGGGAAGAAGTGGATATCTGTGACTTGGTGTTGTGGCATCAGTTCGAGGAAAGAAACTCCCAAGCTTTCTCTGGGATGTATCAATTTTGGTGTCAGAGGCTATAGGAAGAAAAATTATCCAGTGCCAGCCTCACATGCAACAGAAGCCAAACACTAAGTTGCGAGATTTACTTAAAAGCAAAAGAGCTGAAATCCTTAAGCTAAGTGAGCTTTCCAAAACCGAACAAAATAGGTTAGTAAAGCTTAATGGGATGCTTGACGAACTTAGACTTAAAAAAACTTGCAAAATCGTCAATTAGCGACATGGCTAACTCAAGACGAATATGAGAGTTTTGAAAGTGATTGGTAAAGCCAGCAGAAAATTAGAGAAGAGCTAAAGGAAAAAACCTAACTAACGCTGTGCAGTTAAGAATAGAGCAGAGCCTTGATCTGTACAGTAAAATAGATATGTTACAAAGTTTGTAACTTGGATTTTCTTGTTATTAATAAAAACAAGAATCTATATAAAATGGAGCTGGTAAAAGGTGGAGTTAGAGTTACAAAAAAGTTACAAGTAGGATTTGAAGTGTTGCAAAGTACTGATATTAATAGGAATATTATCAGCACCATTATTGAGTGGGAATAAAATAAATAAAATCAATAACTTAGGTATTATAAAGTCTATGAATGTTTTGATACAAATAGTCATGACACTAAAGTTGATGAAATAGTTAAAATTCTGAAAAGATAAATTTTTTTTATCTTATTGTATTGCTATAATCCTTTTTAGAGCTACATTAATTTACTTTTAAATCTATATTAAAAAAATTCAAAAGGAAAAAAATGACATTAAAAATAAATAGCATAGCTCCAGATTTTAAAGCCAAAACTCAAGAAGGCGATATATCTTTTCACGAGTGGCTTGGAGATAGCTGGGGGGTATTATTTTCACACCCAAAAGATTTCACACCAGTTTGTACAACTGAACTTGGTACATTAGCTAAAATGAAACCTGAGTTTGACGCAAGAAATGTAAAAGTTATTGGTTTAAGTGTGGACCCAGTTTCTGATCATGTTAAATGGCTCGAAGACATTAAAGACGTAACAGGAAACAAACCAAATTATCCAATCATTGCTGATGAAAAATTAGAAGTTGCAAAACTTTATAATATGCTAGAGGACGATGCGGGAGTTGAATCCATGGGGCGAACTGCAGTAGATAACCAAACAGTTAGAACTGTTTTTATTATTAGACCAGACAAAAGAATTGGATTATTTTTAACCTATCCAATGGCAACAGGAAGAAACTTTAATGAGATATTAAGAGCTATCGACTCCATGCAATTAACAGTTACACATAAAGTTGCTACTCCTGCGAATTGGAACAAAGGTGAAGATGTGATTATTGTTCCTGCTGTTAATGATGATGAGGCTAAAAAGTTATACCCAAATGGTTGGAAAACTTTAAAACCTTATTTAAGAAAAGTTCCTGATCCTTCTAAATAGAACGTTTATTCAAAAGCTTAGACTAAACCATAAAAAATATTCTTCATTACATTTCCTCAGATTAATTATTTCTTTTTTTGTGTTAACATTGTTGTAAGAGTATTTTTGTTAGTTGATTTTAAAGAGAATTTTGAAATGACAAATACAATAGAAATTTATTGTATTATTAGTATGTTTGGTTAAGCTGAATAAAATATGGATCCAATATCTCAAGGAGCGGTTGGTGCAGCCTTTGCACAGTCTACAGCTAATAATAGTAATATCATAAAAATTGGTATTATCGGCTTTCTTGCAGGATTAGCCCCTGATTTAGATGTTTTGATACGTTCACAAAATGATCCAATTTTATTTCTTGAATACCATAGGCAGTTCAGTCATTCGCTTTTTTTTATTCCCCTTGGCTCTTTGATTGTTGCTATCCTCACCTTTCCTTTGTTTAAAAAATCTATGAGTTTAAAAACTATCTATACTGCAAGTTTTTTGGGATACGCAACACATGGATTGCTTGATGCATGTACCTCTTACGGCACTCTACTTTTTTGGCCTTTTTCAAATGAGCGTGTGACTTGGAACAATATATCTATTATCGATCCACTCTTTACAATTCCTGCTTTAATCCTCATAGGAATTGCGATAAAAACAAGAAAAAAGATATTTAGCTTCTTTGCAATTGGATGGATTACTTTATACTTATCTCTAGGTTTCGTTCAATATGAAAGAGCATCATTAGCTGCTATTGAACTTGCTGAATCAAGAGGTCATGTTGCTGAGCGGATGACTCTTAAACCATCATTTGGAAATCTTATTTTGTGGAAGTCTATTTATCAGCATGAAGAAGATTTTTATGTTGATGCAATTCGAATAGTTCATTCAACTACTTGGTGTTTGGGTGAAAATACTAAAGTGTTTAATTATGAATATCATCTACCTAATCTTAATAAAGATAGTCAGCAGGGAAGAGATATTGAAAAATTTCGTTGGTTTTCTCAGGATTATTTAGGCTATGATAAAGAAAAAAACCTTGTCACAGATATCCGCTATTCAATGATTCCAAATCAGATTGCGTCAATGTGGGGATTGGTCATAGATGATTTGCGTGATATAAATGAGCATGCAATTTGGTGGACAAGTCGGGGTTTGAAACAAAGTCAGTTAGATTTATTCAAAGAGATGTTAAGCGGAAAAAAGTGTAGAAATCTTAAATAATAAAAAGGGAATGAAGCTAGCTTTATTAGCAATCTATATTCTAGCCGGAATAATAATTGACATAATTTCTTAGAAATATATTATACCCCCTATGGGTATATTTCTACAACTATTTTTTCTAGTTTTTTTTGCATCAAACATAGAAGCCCGACCTATTTCATATAATGGTGGAAAAACAGTTATGGCTTTGTCGGACAATATGAAAAATTCTATATATTACCATTACTCACCAACCTATAAATATTCCATAGGTATTGAAGCTATAGAGGACAAGTTACTTAATAAAAATTACTACTCTCTTAGGTTGACTTATTTATTAAATAGAAAAAATACAAAAAACTCACAAAGAAACTTATATTTACAGTCTGGAATTAGTCCAAATGGAACAGATAGTTTTTTTTATAATATTCACGGTGATTGGGAGACAAGAAGAGTTTTTTCAGGATTTAGTATAAAAAGGACTGAAAATAATTACAAAAATTATACTGATCAATTTATTCAATTAGGTTTTTCACCATATCTTGGAGAGTATGGGGATCTCCACTCTTGGATAATGGTTAAATCAAAGAAAAATTCATTATCAAGTAGCTGGTCATCATATCCGTTGCTAAAATTTTTTAAAGGTGATTTCCTTTTTGAGGTCGGTTTTAGCAATAAAAAAGAATGGGATGCACATTTAATGTACAGATTTTAAGGAGATACTATGAAACAAAATTTAATTATTATATTTATATTATTAATCTTTTCATCAGCTATTTATGCTCAAAATGAAAATCATACAGACAAATTCTCTCATGAAGGGCATATTCATGAAGAGGTTATAAACGGAGAAAAACTTGATATTAATCCCAATCGTTTTGATTTATTTATCGTTGGATTGAAAGAGGCACAAATTGCTATTATTAGTGTAAATGGCATGGTTTGTGATTTTTGTGCAAGAGGAATTGAGAGGTCTTTTTCAAAAGATATTAATATAAAAAAAATTGATGTAGATCTTTCTCGAGGAAAAATTTTGCTTGCCTATGATCTATTAAAAGAAATAAATTTTGAAGAAATAAAAAAACTGATAGTTGAAAATGGTCAAAATGCTACTGACCTTAAAATAATAAAGTTATAAATAAAATGAATGATAAAGCTATAAATTTCCTATCTTTATTTGCCTCTTCATCAACATTGATTTGTTGTGCTTTGCCTGCATTATTTATTATTTTGGGAGCTGGCGCTAGTTTTGCAAATTTAATAACAATTTTTCCATTCCTGAT
Organism: Hyphomicrobiales bacterium; assembly: GCA_028339975.1. Classification (GTDB taxonomy): domain Bacteria; phylum Pseudomonadota; class Alphaproteobacteria; order MED-G09; family MED-G09; genus MED-G09. The sequence continues at coordinate 5,464 of JAOLDG010000007.1, forward strand.
TACTTTATCTAAATATAAACTAACTATTTCTTTATTTGCTTTTGTCTCAATTTTAATCGGCGGTTATATTAATTATAAGACTTATCATTTACCATGCCCAACAGATCCAATCCTTGGAAGAGTATGTATGCGAACACGTAAAAGATCTCGTTTAATATATTTTATATCTGTTATCATATTTTTATTTGCTAGTGTTTTTACATATATTATTCCTGAGGTTATTTAATTATGAGTCATCCATGTCACAAAGACCAATTATCAAGTATACGACGAATAGAAGGTCAGGTTAGAGGTATTGAAAAAATGATCGAAAAGGGGGATTATTGTATTGATATTCTTAATCAAATAAAGGCAGTGAAAAATTCAATTACTACTGTTGAAGGAAAAATTCTTAAAAAACACTTGGAGGAATGTATTAAAGAATCTCTTACAGGAAATAGTTTTGAGACTAAAGTCGATGAAATTGTCAAAATTCTAAAAAGATAACGAATATTTAATAAATAGACGGATAGTCTATTTAGTGAGAATAAAGGAATTAGTATATGTCTAATACTTTTTTGGTTGTTGGTTCTACAGGCCTTGTCGGCAAGAAACTACTTTTCGAGCTAGCTGAAAAAGGATCAGAAGTTATAGCTATTACTCGAAGATATATAAGTAATCTTCCTGAAAATGTAAGTCTTCTTAATATTAATTTTGATGATTTTTTAGAGAATGGAAGCTTACCCTCTTGTGATCATATATATATATGCTTAGGTACGACTATAAAAAAAGCTGGGAGTCAAAGTGAATTTAAAAAAGTTGATTTTGACTATTGCCTATCTTTCGCCAAGAAAGCAAGAGAGGTTGGTGCTACAAAAATTAGTTTGATTTCTTCTGTGGGAGCTAGCCCATACGTAAATAATTTTTACCTAAAAACAAAAGGCGAGATCGAGGAAGAAATTAAAAAAATTGATTTTCAAGCTATAAATATTTTTCGCCCTAGCTTACTTCTTGGCAGACGGGATGAGAGTAGATTCTTAGAAAAAATTGGACAAAATTTATCATCATTTATAAATCCTTTTTTAATTGGGTTTCTAAGAAAATATAGAAGTGTTAAAGCCTCCAATGTTGCTTACTGTATGGCTAATTATGAACAAAATAGGGGTATTAAATATCTTTACTTTGACGATATTCTGGAGGCTTCGCGGAAACATTCCTCTGAGCAATCATAAGGATAATATAAATTATTTAAGTTGGACTACTATTGAATGGGGATAAATTAGTGTGTATTAAAATATGCACTTATAGCATTTACAAAGAAGGGTTTAAGGACGTTAAATGAAGTTAACTATCGAACAAGCACTGCAGCAAGGTGTTGCTGCACACAAAGAAGGTAAGCTGCAAGAGGCCGAACGTTTATATCTTGCTATCTTAGAGTCTCAACCCTTACATCCAGAGGCCAACCATAACTTAGGCATATTAGCATTTTCAGTTAATAAAGTTGATGCGGCGTTGCCGTTTTTTAAAACCGCTCTCGAGGCTAAACAGGATGCCAAATCCCACTACAACCTTGGCATCACACTCAAAAAACTTGGTAGATTAGAAGAGGCTGAAGCAAGCTTGAAGCAAGCAATAGCGATGAAACCTGACTATGCCTTAGCTCATCATAACTTAGGTATCACGTTAAAAAAATTGGGAAAATTAGAGGGAGCAATTATGAGTTTAGCACAAGCTTCATTCTTAGAGCCAAAAAACCCTCATTTCTATGCCCAGCGAGGACTTACACCATCGCTAATCACTAGGCAGCTTCTGATTAATCGTGATGACCTAATGAAAAGTATAAACGACTGTGATTGGGAAAGTTCTGAAGTTTTTTTAAAACAAGCGTTTAATGAAAATCCTAGTTATATAAAGGAACATGTGGAAGAATTCATAACACTTTGGTGTATTTTATGCCAAAACTTAGTAAATCAAGTCGAAATTAAAAGATTGATTCCAATTTTTACAAAATTATTTGTTATAGGAGAACGAAACAAAGATTTAAATCTCTTAGTACAAACCCTCTTTGAACATTTCGATATTGATAACGTTTTGGAACTAACAAAACCAAAAGACAAAATCCTAATTAAATTAAGTTATTGTCAATATAATTTTTTAAAAGAACAGTTTTCCAAGGCAGAGGTTTTGGCTATCGAAAATATCCAAAATGCTGCAAGTTTAATTAAAAATACTGAAACCGAGGATTTTGGTTGGCTCATAGTCCGAAGAAGTCTAGCATTATGTAGACAAAAAGATTTGTCTAGAACAGCATTGACAAATCTTATCGCTAATTTGGAATATTAAGGTATGAGCATAATTTTAGGGTTTAGCAATACTCATAATGGAAGTGTGGCCCTTATCTGCGATGGTGAAGTAAAGGTTGCTATTCAAGCGGAAAGAATTTCACGCCGTAAGCGCCAAGCCTTACCCTTGGGTGATGAGCTATCTTTAGCGCAAAATTGTGTTCGCTACTGTTTGGATGCATCAGGTTTAAAACATCAAGATATAGATGCTGTTGCTTTATCAACACCTTGGGGTGTTAAAAAGATTAATGAAGCAAGCCTATTCGAATATATTGGAGGTGTTCCTAAGGATTACCTTAAAACATTTTACGTACCACATCATTTGTCGCATATGGAATATATTGTCCATTACGGAGGTTTAGAGCCGGGCATAGTTTTAGTTGTTGATGGGAGTGGAACCCTAGAAGCTGATAGAGGGCTTTTTAATGTAAAAGAAGAACATCATCCAAAAATTATCAATCACACGCATTTTTCTGGAAAAGAAGTGATTTCAGCCTACTGGTTTGATGGATTAAAGAGTTCATTAATTTATCGATTTAGCCCATCTCAATCTCCTATCGATTCATGTAACCTTGACGCCAGCGGTCTTCTTCAAAGTATTGGTCATTATTGGGAGTGGGCCTCTTTATATTGCTGTGGTTCTAGAACTGATGCGGGAAAGGTAATGGGATTGGCTGCGTTTGGAGAAGTAGAGTCATTAGACCAGAGTGTTAATCTTTCACTCTCTGATACTGGAGAACTAAAACTGAACTTCCAAGAGATAAAAAAAATATACAAGGAACCTAATGTCTTTGGCCTTGATTTATCCAATAGCATACACCATCAAAATTTATCTCTAAAGGTTCAGCTAGAAACTGAAGCGGTGATTTTGAAATTACTAGGTATACTCAAAGAAAAACACCCCACGGATAATCTTTACCTTTCTGGAGGCGTTGCTTTAAATGTAGTAGCTAATGAGAGAATTAAAAATAGCGGGCTATTCAAAAATGTTACTCTAAATGGATCTGTGGAAGATAACGGTACGGCAATTGGAGCCGGGTTGGCGGCTAGTATTGAATTGGGATATCAAAGGAAGTATTCAGTGGTGACTGACTATTATGGTATTGATTACAGTCATAATGAGATAATGGAGGTCGTTAAGCAATTTGATTTCTCTTACGAGGTTCTCACTGAGAAAGAAATTTATCAGCTTGCTGCGGAAAGAATTGCACAAGAAAATGTATTGGGATGGTTCCAGGGTTTGAGTGAATTTGGACCCCGAGCGTTAGGGAATAGAAGTATTTTGGCGAACCCTACTAGCCCTGCAACTAAATATATTTTAGACCATCATATGAAGTGCCGAGATAGGTATCGTCCATACGCACCAGTGGTAATAGAAGAGCGTGCTAGTCAATATTTTGATATTAATGGTAGCTCTCCTGTCATGATGAGGAATGTAAGAGTCTTGGATAAGAGGCTTGCTGCCATCACACATTTTGATGGAAGTGCTCGTGTCCAAACTGTTAATAAAGTCCAAAATAAAGCTCTATACTCGTTACTTTTGGAGGTTGAAAAAAGCACAGGTCTTCCTATTTTATTAAATACCTCTTTTAATAGGCCTGGTGAACCTATTGTTGAATCTCCTTATGATGCATTGACGTCTTTTTCAATGGGATCATTAGACTATTTATTTATAGGAAATGTAGTAATTTCTCGTTAATAAATCAGAAATCTATGCATACTCGCCATCCTGGTTGCCACTGAAAGAATGATTTTAATTTTAGAGATCAAAAAACTTACTATCCGTTTCTTATAAAAATTGATAAACTAGTTAAACCTATAAAAAAGTTACGATAAATATGAAATAATCATTTTAAACAGGTGCTATAATAGTGTTTGTGACGTAGGATTTAAGGACGTTAAATGGAGTTAACTATCGAACAAGCGCTGCAGAAAGGTGTTGCAGCACAAAAAGAAGGTAAGTTAAAAGAGGCTGAACGTTTATATCTTGCTGTCTTAGATTCTCAACCTTTACATCCAGATGCCAACCATAACTTAGGGGTATTAGCAGTCTCAGTTAATAAAGTTGATGCGGCACTGCCGTTTTTTAAAATTGCTCTCGAGGTTAAAAAGGATGCCAAAGCCCACTTCATCTTTGGCATCACACTCAAAGAACTTGGGAGATTAGAAGAGGCTGAAGCAAGCTTGAAGCAAGCGATAGTGATGAAACCTGATTATGTTGAAGCTCATAACAACTTGAGCATCACACTCCAGGAACTTGGTAGATTAGAAGAGGCTGAAGAATGTTACAGAAGAACGATAGCATTGAAAACTGATTTTGCTGAAGCCCATTATAACCTTGCTATCACACTAAAAGAACTTGGAAGGTTAGAAGAGGCCGAAGCAAGCCTGAAGCAAGCAATTTCCCTGAAGTCTGACTTTACGAAAGCATACAACAACCTAGGTAGCATGCTTCAAGATACTGGGAGATTAGAAGAGGCTGAGGTAAGTTTTAGGCAAGCAATTTCACTTAATCCTAATTTAGCCGATATTCAAAACAATCTGGGTGTTACACTCAAAAAACTTGGTAGATTAGAAGAGGCTAAAGAAAGTTTTATAAAAGCGATAGCATTGAAGCCTGATTTTGCAGAAGCATATAGCAACTTGGGTAATGCGCTCGAAGAGTTGGGTAGAATGGATGAGGCAGAATCAAATTACACTAAAGCGATAGAATTGAAACCAGATTTTACCTCTGCACTAATGAATAGGTGGCAGCTATTATTTGATCAAAAAGAATTTGAGGCCGCACTAAAGGATGTAGATTCTTGTAATACCGAGAAATCAAGAGCGTGTAGTTTAGAAACCCTTTATGAGTTAGGACGCATTGATGAGATTTATAAGAGAATTGAAGCACAGTCTGAATCAGATGACCAAAATTTAAGAATGGCTGCATTCTCTTCATTTATTTCTGAGCGGGAAAAGAAGGATACTGCGCATAAATTTTGTCGAAACCCAATATCGTTTGTACATTTCGCTAATCTCTCCTCTCACCTTGAAGATCCTAATAAATTTGCAAGAGAGGTAATTGAGGAGTTGAGCAATAAAAAAACTATTTGGGAGCCCTATCAAAAAGCTACTTTCAAAGGTTTTCAAACACCTATTAAAACAAATTTATTTGCGAATCCGTCAGCAAAAATAAAAGACCTTAAATCAATCATTATCGAAGAATTAGAATCATATTACTTAAAATTTCAAAATAACTCTTGCTCTTATATTCAAAAATGGCCTTCCAGAAAAAATATATGGGGTTGGCAAGTTATTTTAAAGCAGCAAGGATATCAGAAGCCACATATTCATAGTGGTGGATGGTTAAGTGGGGTAATCTATTTAAAGGTCGTTCCATCATTAGGGAAATATGAGGGCGCAATAGAGTTCAGCTTAAATAGCGAGAATTATTCAGATTTAAACTCTCCTAAATTAACGCATCAACCCGAAATAGGAGATATAGTTTTTTTCCCTTCCTCTCTTCATCACAGAACTATTCCTTTCACAACAGATGAGGATAGAATTATTATTTCGTTCGACTTAATACCGCAGGAGTTCAGTTAATGTCTTCATATGAAGATAAATTGCCTGCCCAGTCAAAGCTCGATAGTCTTTTAGAGTATTATCAATATGGACGGTTTGATGATGCTGAAAAACTAGCAGAATCAATTATAGAGAAATTTCCAAATAATCAATTTTCTTGGAAAATACTCGGCGCTATACTTAAACAAAAAGGAAGGATAAGTGAAGCTATAAATGCTAATAAAAAAGCAGTTGAGTTATTACCTCAAGATGCGGAGGCCCACAGTAACTTGGGTGTCACGCTCAGAGATCTAGGAAGATTAGATGAATCTGAGGTAAGCCATTCTCAAGCGATAGCATTGAATCCTAATCTTTCAGAAGCCCATGCCAACCTTGGTAATACTCTTCAAGATCTGGGTAGGCTTGATGAAGCTGAAGCAAGCTATAGGCAAGCGATAGCATTGAAACCTAACCTCGCAATAACCCACAATAACTTGGGTAAAGTACTCAAAGAGCTAAACAGGATGGAAGAGGCTGAAACAAGTTACAGGCAAGCGATAGCATTGAATCCTAATCTTGCAGAAGCCCATAACAACTTAGGCAATATACTTCAAAAACTAATTAAATTAAAAGACTCTGAGGTAAGTTACAGGCAAGCTATATTATTGAAACCTGACTATGTTGATGCCCACTACAACTTGGGTAACACACTTAGAGTGCTGGGTAGATTAAAAGAGGCTGAAGCAAGTCAGAGGCAAGCAATAGCTATAAAATCTGATTATGCAGAAGCCCATACTAACCTAGGTGTTATCCTCCAAGAATTAGGTAAATTAAAAGAGGCTGAAGCAAGTCATAGGCAAGCAATAGCTATAAAATCTGATTATGCACAAGCCCATACTAACCTAGGTGTTATCCTCCAAGAATTAGGTAAATTAAAAGAGGCTGAAGCAAGTCATAGGCAAGCAATAGCTATAAAATCTGATTATGCACAAGCTCATAGCAACTTGGGTATTGTTCTTTATGGTGGTGGCGACGTAGATGCTGCAATTGTTAGCCTGCAGCGAGCAAGTTCTATTGACCCCAAGTCAAATTACTTCAGTCTTATTTTGAGTGTTTTACATGCAAGAAAAGCCCGCGCAAATACTGAATTTAACTCTGAGAATATAAATAATTCAAGCCATAACATTGGGCTTCCCCGTAAAATATTGATGTTAAATAAATTAGTAGAAGAGGAAGTAGTTACTTACTTATGCAAAATAGAATCTTTAGACTTAGATAAAGAAAACGATCCTAGCTTCGGCAACACTAGAGGTTCAAGCTATTCATTATTTCAAGATGGTCACCCTATTATAAAAAGATTACAAGAGGATTTAACAAAAATTATTATGGAGGCTGTTAAATCAGAAATCTACATAATAGCCTCTTTCTTTAGTATTTTTGGTGACGGAGGAGGGACGGCTCGTCATAACCACCTAGTTTCTTCAGACAAAGATTCTATCCTTAGTCTAGCTAATCAAAAATACAGCCTAGTTTATTATCTTTCTGTTGGCGATCAAGAATGCTGCGAACCAGGAATTTTAAAGTTTTATGAACCTAATGAAGATATTCTCCCCCACGAAGGTTTGATAACGATTTTCCCTGCTGATAGAGATCATTCTTCTGTCTATAGTGGAAATAAAGATAGAATTATAGTTGGAGTTAATTTTTATAGTCTTTGACATTTGATATTGAATAATAATACTTTTTTTAAGTACATCGTTGACTAGGATTACATTCAAATGACCAAAAAAAATCATATACTTTTAGCTAGAATAATTTCGATAATTCCTGTAATTTTACTTTTTCCGAGAGGGATTGGATGGATTTTAAGTCCTGCCGAGACCGCCACAGACTTTGGTTTTATTTTTAATGAGCTTAATAACCATGCTCAAAATACATTAATTAGAGACTTTACTGCTTTTTTTCTAGGGATCTCTATTATGTGTATCATTGGAGCACTAAGAATGAAGTATATTTGGCTCGCTGCTCCAGCATTGATATTTTTAATTGTGATTGTATCACACATTATTGCTTCAATAATTCATAATACAGGTTTTATGGATGTTTTTTTTGGCGAAGTTTTGTTATTTTTAACCTGCTCTCTAGGATCTTACCTAATTTATAAACAAGGGAATGGATAGATGAAGTTATTCAGTAAAAAAAACAAATTATTCCCTTCATTAGAGCCCTATGACAGCGGTTACTTAAAAAAAGGAGTCCATGAGATATACTATGAACAGTGCGGTAATCCGAGAGGTAAGCCAGCAGTATTTCTTCATGGAGGACCGGGAGGAAGTTGTGGTAAGATATCTAGAAGATTTTTTAATCCAAAGAAGTATAGAATTATCTTATTTGATCAACGAGGGTGCGGAAAAAGTAAACCTCATGCATGTTTAGAGGACAACACTACTTGGCATCTTATTGAGGATATTGAATCTATAAGAAAAAAACTTAATATTCAAAAATGGTTAGTATTCGGTGGATCGTGGGGTAGTACATTAGCCATCGCATATGCTCAAAAGTTTCCAGACCATGTCAGTCAAATGGTTCTTCGAGGTATCTTTATGCTGAGACAAAAAGAACTTCAATGGTTTTATCAGTATGGTGCTAGTGAAGTTTACCCAGAGGCTTGGAAAGGGTTTGTAGAAGAAATTCCTAAAAAAGAAAGATCTAATTTAATCGATGCCTACAGAAAAATATTTTATGGAAAAAACGAAGAAAAGAAATTATCTGCAGCAAGGGCATGGTCAAAATGGGAAGCTTCTGCTAGTTTTATCAACCACAATTCTGGGGCAGTCAAAGATTCTATTAACGCAGAATTTGCATTAGCTTTTGCTTTTATTGAAAACCATTATTTTGTGAATAAAGGTTTTTTAGATAACGAAAATCAACTCTTAAATAATGTTGATATTATTCGTGATATTCCAGCTATCATTATTCAAGGGAGGTATGATATAGTGTGCCCACCCACAACTGCTTATGAACTTCATTCTAGATGGCCAGAATCCGATTTAATTATTGCCCCTTTCTCTGGCCATTCGTCGCTTGAAGAAGAAATAACCCATGAGCTTATAAAAGCTACAAACCAATTTAGTACTGATGAATATAATTAATTATAATATTATTTTAATATATTTAGCTATTAAGAAGGGATAAATAATTTGGATCCAATTAATTCAGAGTTAGCTAGACTTATAGATCTTTTGCAACACGAGAGCAAAGAAGAGGCTGAGAAGTTGGCAATTACTATAACTGAGAAATTTCCCGAGCACACATTTGCCTGGAAGGTATTAGGAGCCTTATTCACTGAGACAGGTAGATTATCAGAAGCGCTAGATGTTAAAAAAAAATCTGTCGAATTAGACTCCCAAGATGCGGATTCTCATTATAATTTAGGCAATGCATTCAACGATATGGGTAGACTGGAAGAGGCTGAGACAAGCTATAAGAAATCAATAAGTCTAAACCCAGACTTTGCCGCGTCACATAACGCACTAGGTATGATTCTGAAATTACTAAATAAATTAAAGGAATCAGAGTTGTGTTATAGGAAGGCGGTACTTCTTGATTCTGATTTTGCAATTGCTTATTACAACATGGGCATTACCCAGAACGCTCTTTTAAAATCCAAGGAGGCTGAAACAAGCTATAAGAAGGCAATAACAATTAAAGGTGATTTTTTTCAAGCTTATAACAACTTGGGTAATCTCCTTAAAGGCTTAAATAGAATGGAGGAGGCTGAAGTAAGTTATAAGAAAGCAATAGCAATTAATTCAGACTTTACAGAAGCCCACATTAATTTAGGAGGTCTTCTCAAAGACATTCATAGATACCAAGAGGCTCTCAAGCACTTCGATCTAGTAAATAACCATTACACAAAATCACAAGGGCTAGAATGTCTTTATAAAAGCGAAAGCTATATTGAATTTAATGAGCGTTTAAATTCAATGGCATTAGAAGAAAGTATTAATATTCGAGTAGCCGCATTAAGTGCTTTTGCATCCCATCAATTAAAAAAAGATGATCCTTATCCATTTTGCAAAAACCCACTAGATTTTATTGTTGTAGAGAATTTATCTAATTATGATTTATATACAGATAGCCTTATTGACGGCGTTCTAGAAGAAGCTGAAAATTATAAACTAACCTGGGAAAGCAGGACTACAAAATCTGGTTTTCAAGGCCAAAATAACCTCTTTGATAATCCCAGTGAATTAGTTTCACGTATAGAACTTATTATCGGAAATTCAATAGATAGATATTTTACTAGATTTAATTCAGAATCTAATACATTCATAAATTCTTGGCCGAAGAAAAGTAAATTAACTGGTTGGTATAACAAACTTTTAAAGAATGGCTACCAAACTGCTCACATCCATCCTGGTGGATGGCTTAGTGGAGTTTTGTACCTTAAGACCCCAGAATCATTAAATAGTGACGAGGGGGCAATCGAGCTTAGTTTACATGGTTATGAGCTTCCTATAAAAGATAAAAATTATCCTCGAAAAATTTATAACCCAAAAAAAGGTGATATAGTTCTATTTCCATCATCTCTATTTCACAGAACAATACCGTTCACATCAGACACTAAACGGTGTGTGATTGCTTTTGACCTAGAACCGCTTTAAAATATTTTTAGTTTTATAAAGAAGGTAAAAGCTTAAAGAATGATGATTAAAATCAATATTTACAAAAATTTAAAATTATAGTGCTATTAAGATGGGGCAAATGAAAATATTCTCTGAGAGTGAAAAAAGTGAAATTATTGAGTTAGCACTTTCTGATCATGCTACCTTTCAAAATATACAAGAAATATATGGCATAGGTGAAAAAGATATAAAAAAGCTTATGCGAGAAAACTTAAAAGAGAGATCTTATAAGTCATGGAGAAAACGAGTTAGAACTTTTTCAGACAGGCGATACAAATATAAATAACTATTTTAGTAGTTTAACTATATTAAATTATTTACTCATTGCCAGGCATTAAGTCGAATGAAAAAATAATTCTATCTGTATCTGTTGTGAAGGGGATAGTCCTATGATGCAAGGATGAGGGAAAAAAGACTATATCTCCAGCATTTGGCTGATACGTTAATTTGGGAGAGTCTGTGTTAGAGTAATTTTCTCCATTCATACTAAACTCTATTGCGCCTTCATCTTTTTCAAGGGGCGGGACAACTTTCAAATAAATAACTCCACTCAACCACCCTGATGTGTGGATATGAGGGTTCTGATAACCTTGTTGTTTTAAAATTACATGCCACCCAAATAAATTTTTTTCTAAAGGCCAATTTTGTATAAAGGAGCAAGGTTCTTTTTTAAATTTTGTATAATACAAGTCTAGCTCATTGATAATGATTGACTTTAGTTGTTTGATTTTTTTTGAATGACTTGCAAATAAATTTATATTATTTGGTGTTTGGAACCCTTTGCGGGTAGATTTTTTTGAAGGCTCCCAAATGCTTTCCATTTTAAGTAAGTCTGTAATTATATCATTTATAAATAAAGTAGAATTTTTAATATGAGAAGATATATTGCTGTAGTATATTAAGTCCATAGGGTTGTTGCAAAAATTATTAGCAGTAGGTTTTTTTTCTAAGCTCGAAAGAAAGGCAGAGAACGCAGCAATTTCTATATTCTTGCTATCCGATTTAAACAGCGCCTTAATTCTTTTATAAATTTCTTCAATTTGTCCTAAAGCATACAAAGTGACTAGGCTTCTTTGGCTTGATATTTTTGTATCGCAAAGATCAGAATCCTTTAATGCTAATTCATATTCACCTTTCTCGTATAATAACTTCCATCTATTTACAAGCGCTGACTTAGATTTAGGTTCTAACTTTATTGCTGTATTATAGCTTTCTTCAGCTTCTTCTAATCGATCCATTTCTTGAAGAGCAATACCTAGATTAGTATATGCGTCAAAATAGGAAGAATTTAATATTATAGCTTTACGATAGCTTTCCTCTGCTTCTTTTAATCTTCCAAGCTCTTTTTGAGTATTACCTAAATTATAATGAAATTCAGCAATCTTAGGATTTAATATTATAGCCTGACAATAGCTTTCTTCCGCCTCTTTCAATTTCCCCAGTTCTTGCAAAGCAATTCCTAAGTTATTATGAGCCTCTGGATAGTAAGGATTCAAGATTATTGCTTGTCGAGAACTTACTTGTGAATCTTCGTTTTTTCCAAGCTTGCTCAATACTACACTTCGGTTATTAAAGGCCTCAATATAATCAGGCTTAAAGGAAATCGCTTGAGAGTAGCTCGCCTCAGCCTCTTTCAGTTTACCATTTTTTTGGTTTATGACGCCCAGGTTAAAATGAGCCTTGGAATAATCGTGCTTTAAAGCTATTGAATTAAAGTAGCTCGCCTCAGCCTCTTTAAATTTGTTAAGCCTCTGGAAGACAACACCTAAGTTGAAGTGTGTCTGGTGTTTCTTGGGTTCTAACTTAACTGCGTTTTGGCTAGAATTTAATGCATCAGATAGCCTGTTTGTTTGTTCAAAAATTAAACCTAATACTGTCCAGCTAAATTCATGATTTGGGAATTTTTGAGTAATTGATAAAGCTAATATTTCAGCTTTGACATAATCAGCTTTCACGCAATATTCTTTAAGACTATTTATTTGCGATTGGGGTGGATGTTTTTGATTTTTAGACTCTAGGAGTTGTTGGTTAAGCATATCAATTTTCTTTTCAGACAACCCATTATTTTTTCCATCCAAAATAGCTCCTTTAGCTGTATCAAAATCATTCTCTTTGATAAGCAAATCAATGTAACTGAGCCAAAATTGGTCTACTTTTGAATTTGCCTGTAAGGCGAGTCTAAGTAGAGGTAAGGCTTCTTTACAGTTATTACTAGCAATCATTAAAAGCCCTAAGTTATGGTTGCCATCAGGGTGCATTGGCTGGGTTATTAATATAGCTCGATAAAGCCTTTCAGCCTCTTCAAGGTTCCCTCCTTTATGAGCAATAACTCCTTGCTGTAGCAATTGATTAACAGAAAGTTTCATTGAATAATAACACCTATTAAATTATATATATAATATTTACCTATTCCATAAGAAACAATATTTAACTTAATAATTATGTATAAAATTTTTTGAAACACAATTAAAAAGTATCTGATGAGTATTTTAATTTTTCACTTAATATTATTTACGGACTACAGATGGCATTAATACGGTTAGATAATATTTCTATTAATTTTGGTACACAAATTATTCTTGAAGACGTTAATCTCTCCATCAAAAGGGGTCAGAAGTTAGGCCTCTTAGGACGAAATGGAACTGGTAAATCCACACTAATAAAGCTGATTGCTAATGATATAAAGCCTGATGGCGGCGTACGATGGTTAAGGTCTGGAACAAAGGTTTCTTGGCTTGAACAAGTCTTACCTTTAGGGGGTGACCTTACTGTCTATGATATGGTTGCTGGCGGGCTAGAAAGGACTGGTGAACTTTTAAAGCAGTATCATCACCTCATTGCTGAATATAATAGTGAAAATATGAAAAAATTAGAAGTTGTTCAGGATCAAATAGAAGCAATGGATGGTTGGGTTATTGGTCAAAAAATTGATACTGTAATCACGCAGCTTCAATTACCTGCCGATCAATTAATGTCATCTCTATCTGGTGGTTGGAAAAAAAGAGTAGCATTGGCAAGAGCTCTGGTAGTTGAACCCGACCTTTTGTTGCTTGACGAACCAACTAACCATCTTGATATACCAACTATAGAATGGCTTGAAAAGTGGCTGCAGGATTACAATGGCGCTATTCTTTTAGTTACCCATGATAGGTCATTTTTACAAAATGTTGCCAATAATATAGCCGAGCTTGATAGAGGGGCTCTATATCAGTTTGACGGGTCCTTTGAAAAATTTCTTACATTTCGCGAGCAACAGCTTGCAGCAGAGGAAACGGCGAATAAATTATTTGATAAGAAGCTTGCAGAAGAGGAGGTTTGGATTCGACAAGGTATTAAAGCTAGGCGTACTCGAAATGAAGGACGCGTGAGAGCCCTTGAATCCCTTAGAAATGAAAGGAGTGAGAGACGAGAGAAGACTGGAAATGCAACTTTTGAGGTACAGTCAGCTTCTAATTCAGGAAAGATTGTTGCAGAGCTTACAGACGTTTCGCAAAGTTTTGATAATAATATTATTATAGATAATTTTTCAACGACTATTGCAAGAGGTGACAGAATTGGACTGGTAGGGCCAAATGGAGCCGGTAAATCAACACTTTTAAAAATAATTCTTGGTGAGCTTGAGCCTTCAAAGGGCTCAGTTAGACTTGGTACAAAATTAGAGATATCATATTTTGATCAACTAAGAATGGAGCTAGATCTTGAGAAGAATTTAATTGATAACATCTGTGATGGTCAAGAATATATTGAGGTTAATGGTAAAAGTAAGCATGCTATTACATACCTTGGGGAATTTCTCTTCACACCAGATCGAGTTCGTACTCCAGCTAAAGCACTTTCAGGGGGAGAGCAAAATCGAGCTATACTTGCTAAGGTTTTTAGTAAGCCTGCTAATGTATTGGTCCTTGATGAGCCAACAAATGATCTGGATATAGAGACATTAGAATTACTAGAAGAGCTTTTAATAAAATTTAACGGAACTGTGTTACTTGTCAGTCATGATCGTAAATTTATGGATAATGTTGTTACAAGTACAATGATTTTTTCTGAATCTGGTAAAATATTGGAGAATGTAGGAGGCTATAGTGATTGGGTAAGGAGAGAGGGGCTACTAGTTAAATCAGAAAAGATTTTAAACAAAGAAAGAGAAAATTTAGATGTTAGAAAATCTAGAGACACTGAAACTAATTCTTCAGTGACCATTGAATCAAAAAAAAATAAAATATCCTATAAAAGTCAGCGTGAACTTCAAAATTTACCAAAATCTATTGAAAAGTTAGAGGTCAAAAAAAGTAGTCTGGAGATACTAATTTCAGCACCAGATTTTTATAATAATGAAAATTTAATTATTCAGAAAACACTTAAGGATTTAGGAGTTTTACAAGCTAAATTAGATACTCTATATCAAAGGTGGGAAGAGTTAGAAAGTTTGAAATAAGAGGTCAAACTTATCATTCAAATCCACCTTAGTTTAAATGAATACCCTCAATATAACCAAAGCACTGAGAATACCCGTAGTTAATTCCTTTTCATTTTTACCAAAATGATTGCGAACCCTCATCTTTAATTCTCCATGTAATGGAAGGGGAATAGTTATAATTTTATCTAAGCCAGATTCTATAATCAAAATGTCTGAATTCTCCATTTGTTTATTCTTTATAAAGATATAATATTATTAGAAATAGATTATAAAATAATAAAGGAGAGTAATATGAAAGCAGTTGGAATTATGAAGTATGGTGGACCTGAGGTTTTAGAGCTTATTGATGTGCCGGAAGTCTATGCTGGTAAAGACGAGGTTAGAATTCAAAATTATGCCTCTGCTGTTAACCCAACAGATATTGTTGCAAGAAGTGGGATGATTGCTGAATTTCAAAAAGACTTTCCTTTCCCTTATGTTCCTGGAATGGATTTTGCTGGTATTATTGATCAAGTAGGCGAAGATGTCTCTACTGGTCTGAAAGTTGGTGATAGAGTTATGGGTATGGCTATTCCAAAAGGTGATTACGGGGCTTATCGTGAACAAATAGTGCTTAATCAGCAAGCTGTTGTGAGGGCACCAAAAAATACATCCCATATAGAGGCTTGCACTCTCCCAATGAACAGCTTAACAGCCCGACTATCACTTGATTTATTATGTTTAAAGCCTGGTCAGGTAATTGCTGTTACTGGTGGTCCTGGAGCATATGGTGGTTACGTAATTCAACTTGCCAAAGCAGATGGTCTTATTGTTATTGCTGATTCAACTAAGAATGATGAGGTTCTTCTTAAAGGGCTAGGTGTAGATATTATTATTTCTCGAGAAGAGGATTTTGCTAAGCAAATAAGAGCACACTTTCCTGATGGAGTAGATGGTTTAGCAGATGGCGCATTATTAAATGAATTAGCAGTTGATGCAGTAAAAAATGGAGGTTCGTTTACCTCTATAAGGGGATTTAAAGGTTCCCCTCAACGCGACATAAATTTTTCTGCTACTTGGGTAACCGAATATGACTGCGATTATGAAAAATTAGATAATATTCGCCAACAGGTTGAGGATAATAAGGTATTCCTCAGAGTTGCTGATTATGTTCATCCAGAGAATACCTCAGAGGCCCATAAAAGACTCGAGGGTGGAGGAACAAGGGGTCGTATGGTTATAAAATGGAGATAAGAAAATGATAAAAGTGCATCACTTAAATAATTCAAGATCCCAAAGGGTATTATGGTTATTGGAAGAATTAGAAGTACCATATGAGATTATTAGCTATAAAAGAGATTTAGAAACCAATCTAGCGCCTGAAATCCTGAAAGAAGTTCACCCTCTTGGTAAATCACCGGTAATCACTGATAATGGAAATGTCATAATAGAATCTGCCGCCATCACGACCTATATTATTGATCAATACGGACCAACAGATTTTGGTCCAAATTCTAACGACCATGACTATTATAAGTATTTAGAATTGATGCATTATGCAGAGGGATCTGCAATGCTGCCTCTCTTACTTCTTCTTTATTCAAGTTCTTTGGGAGAAAATGCTGAACCTTTAATGGATAGAATTTCTTCAGAAATACATTTGCATATAGGCTATCTATCAAAATGCCTGGGAGATGATGAGTTCTTCTTTAGAAATAAATTTTCAGGTCTAGATACAATGCTTTCTTTTGTTTTAGAAGCTTCAAAAATATCTGATTCATTAAAAAACTATCCAAACCTTGTTCATGCCCTTGACCGATATCAATCTAGACCAGCATATAAGAAAGCGTTAGATAAAGGCGGGGAATATATACTAGGTTCATAAATTTGATTATTAGAAATTTAGGGAGATTAATTTGAAACCAATATGTTTAGTTATAGGAGCTGGTGCTGGGATAGGAGGGACTGTAGCAGCTAAATTTTCTAGCGAAGGATATCATTCATATCTATGCAGAAGGACGAACCAAAAAGGGCTCGAAAGATTGATAAGTAATATTGAAAATAAAGGTGGGTCTGCATCAGGATCGCTTATCAATGTAATTGAAGAAAATTCTTTAGAGCAATTAATTGATGATATAGAAAAAAATTTAGGGCCTATAGAGGTTATTGTCTATAATCTAGGTGCTCAAACTGGAATGAAGTCATTAAATCAAACTTCCCATAAAGAGTTTGAATGGGGTTGGAAAATAGCAAGTTTAGGTCTTTTTCGAGTAGCAAAAGTTTTATTTCCACTAATGGAAAAAAGAGAAAAAGGAACTCTTTTAGTTACTTCGGCAACCGCGGCTATGAGAGGAAATGCCAATCAACACTCTCATTCATCAGCTATGGGCGCAAGAAAGATGCTTTGTCAGACATTAAATGCTGAATTTTCTTCTAAGGGTATCCATACAGCACATATTATAATCGATGGGGCCGTTGATGCCCCAGATACTCTTGGTAAAATTCTTGGTCCAGAGTTATTTCAAAAACTAAGAGAATCTAAAGGAATGGAAATGGATGGGTTACTGCTTCCTGAAAAAATTGCTGAAACGTATTATCACTTATCACAGCAGCATAGATCAGCTTGGACACACGAAATAGATTTACGTGCTTATTCTGACCCAGCATGGTGGAATAGTGTTACTATGTTAGAGGATTAAATTTTAATTTATTGCTTGAATTATCTATTATGTTTTTGCCAATCTTCAAGAGGTTGTTCTGTAAAAACTGGTTTTTTACCTTTTAATAAAGCAATAGTGCCTGTTACCATATTCCCTAAAGCAGTTTCTAAAGCTATACCGACTTCATTTTCATCTACACGATGATCGGATTTCATTTCTCCGGCCCATCGTATTTTACAATTATTTTTATCTATAGGTGTAACTGAAGCAACAACAGTATAATCCTCCATACCAACAGGTTTTCCAGCCGTAAGTTTATAGGAAAACATTCGTTTTTTATTATCAAATGCTATGAGCTGGTGTTGAACATATCCCTGTGTGATTAGATTTATATCTCTTATCGCTCCAACACCCTCACCTTTGACGCTAATAGTGCTTTTATCACCACCAGGTACCCAACTTAGAACTCTATCAAAATGTTTCATCTCTTCCCAGATAGTTTCTGCAGGAAGATCAACTTCACGTTCAACATTAATACTAATCATCTTTATGCCTTTTGGTTAATATATTAATACCAAAGCCTAGATTATTTCTTTGGTTCGGATTCCTCTTGATAATGGTAATAGCCCTCTGATGGAATCATAACATGTGCATAATCTGTACCAGGAAACATTACGTATGGAGCGCCAGTGGTAAAATCAGTACTATAATTATTTAATGCTGATGGATCTTTTGGCATTAACATTAAATGGGGACCAGACTCTATCCATTCGCCAGGAGTTGAATCTTTTTTATTTAAAACCATTGGCACAAGGTTATCTTCACCTACGTCACCATGTAGCATCCACATCCAACCATCCTTTTCTAGCTTTGGTTTTGTTCCGTTTGAGTAAGCCATCATCCATTTCATGGCTTGAGCATCATGGCATGTTGGCATAGCTTCATGATAATCCTTCCAGCCATTTTCTGGAAAAGGTCTCGGATTTCCTGATTGGCAGGTCCATCCGTTTGATCCTTTTTTGATTACCTTTCCGTTACCTCCTAAAATTGAAGCATATTTACCGATAAAAGAGGGGGCAGCAGAAGAATAAGCTTTTATTTGCCAGTCATCTGATGAGTGGTCATAATTTTCTGCTAGAGCAGGTACATAAGCAAGAAAGATAATAAAAATTAATTTTGCTAGAATAATTTTTTTCATAATTTAATCCTTTGATAATTTATTGTTGACGTATTCCTCTTGAAACTAATCTATGTCTTGATATCTTCCAGTCTCCATCAATTCTTTTCATATCAGTTTCGTAAGTAGCCCAAAGTGTAAGAATTTCTCCTTCTGGGTCTTTTAAATAATGAAGGGCTTGAACATCAGTTCTGCAATGAGCATCATCACCAGTAATAGTTGCAAATTGAGGACTTAACATATGTTGAGTTGGTCCATAAGCATTTAAAGCTTCTTTAACGAATACGACCCAATTATCTCTTCCATGAATTGCAGAATCACCAAAATCTAATATTTCTACATTTTCCATAAAACATGATGAATATAAATCAAAATCTCTTTCATCAACACCTGCTGCATACTTTAACATTACATCTTGAAGTGCAATCCTATCCGCTAAATATTGTTCATTACTCATTTTCCACACCCTTTATTAAATTAATAATTTATAATTTATTTAAACATAATTTTTATTCAAGAAATATTTAAATAATAATTAATTATTATTAAATAAGAGAAAGACTTTCGAGATCAATTGCTTGATTACCAGATCTTTCAACCATGACTGCAAACATTTCATCACCTCTCTCTGTACGCTCAACTAACATTGAAGATATAACTCCCATTAAAAAACCTACAAAAGCGAACCTTCTATAGTCTCGCCATGCCATTTCTTTTGAGTAAATATCTTCTGATAAATTTAATTTATCAAGATATCTTAATACCAGAGACTCTTCATGGACCTTACGTTCATTTGAATTAGAGAAACTCGTAGAAATACAATAAGCAATATCTGACATGGGTGCTCCAGCACTCAAAGTTTGCCAGTCAAGAATTACTACACGTCCATTACTATCGAAGAAAAGCATATTATCTAGACGAAAATCTCCATGGGATAAAACAATAGGCATTGCTTCAGTTGATGAATAGGATTCGTAGCGATCAATTAAAGATTTCCCCACTTCTATAATTGAATCATCAATACGTCCCTTATATCTAGAACACCATTCAGGGTAAGTCTCAACAAGAAATTGATTTATAAATTTTTTTCTATCTTTTCCATAGTTTAACCATTTTATTTTTGATAAGCTTGGATGGTTCCAATATGAGCTATGTAGTATGACAGCCTCATTAAGTATAAGCTTAACATCATTAACACTGCACCCATCCATTTGCGATATTTGTTTAGCTGGAGATAAATCCTCCATCAACATAACAAAGTTACCAATATCATTATTATCTAGACCAACAAAGTATGCATGAGGACTTCTTATTGGAATTGTATTGGCATATTCTTTGTACCAGCGAGCTTCAATTTCATAAAGATTCATATTTTTTGCTGTTTGACGACTTATTAAATCCCTTGCTGAACACTTTGCAATAATTGTTTTTGGTCCTTTATCATTATCCCAATTAAGTGTGATCCTGTAGCTATCACCCACCTGACCCGATCCAACGGATTCATAAGAAAAATTTTTTAATGACTCAGGTAAAAAATTTAGTTTTTCTGACAACCATTCAACGGTAAATTTTTCTGGATGATTAGGTAAACTATTCATTTAGTGATACTATCTAGGAGTCCTTTAAAGCCACTAGGCTTATGAGGTCCAATAAAAAGTTGTTCAATAACACCCTGACCAAAATCAGTTTTATTTGAATTTTTTATCTCAACTTCCGCTAAAGTTTGTATATGTAGGTTGTGGATTAAACCATTTCCTAGTTCTAACTCAGCCTGATCTAAATCAATTGAATCAAAGGCAATTTTTAATGAACCATGGTTATTTCCATGACCCCATTCTGGATGAGTATAGCCCAATCCTTGCATATAAAATACTCGACCTGTTTTGAAGTTAATCTCTTTATTATCTAATTTTACATTTAGATTACTAATTCTACGAGTATTCTCTTTATACCTTAGTTCGGTTTTTGGATTGTCCGTTTCATATTTGTAATTTTCTTTTAAATTATCAATTACAGCTCTAGAATTCCAAGTTTTACCCTCTAAGTCATCATTCTTATGATAAAAAAAACAATAATCAGGAAAATTCACAGGAGTCCAAATCCAGTAAAATTGAGGTATTTCATTAGATTTATTTTTCTTATCTTCTTTTCCCCCTATTGGCCGTAAACCCCAGCTTCTGTCGCGTGTACCCATAAAATCATCAATCTTGATAATTTTATTATTAAATTTAATTGCACCAGACCAAGTTATATTTTGAGTTGCTCTTGTACAGTCAATAAAAATTCCTGAACTTTGATTATGAGTAAACCTTGGTTCTTCAATTGCCTTATGTCTAAATTTTGCAAAGATTTTGCCAGAAATACCATATTCATTTTGATCGATTGTTAGTGCTGTCTCTTCCAGAGGTTTTATTATATCTAATTTTATTGGACCAACTCTTAAATCTAGGCGACTGCTATTCATTTCTTTTGATGCCCTTAAGTTATACTGCTTATTATCAATCGATAAACAAAAGCTAGCATCCATAATATTTAGTTGGGGATAGACACCAAGTGCTGCTGCAAAAAAAATATCACCTTCTTTATTGTAGCCATTAAAGAAAAATCGGTCATAAAAATTACTATTTTGTCCAGAGATAGCTATTGTTTCAGGGGTTTGATGTAAAGGATAGTCATCAGCAGGCGTCAGCATCTGTTCAGTCTCCTAAATTTATTAAAATAAGACTTCCTCTAATATTTAAAAATAAAATATTATAAACCCTTAGTTAATAACTTTTTTAAAAATCTAAGATAAAACTTTTAATTTTACTATCTTTAAATTTTTATCATTAAATGTGTTTATTAAATAAATAAGCATTAAAGTTTTTTTGTATTTATTTTTTCTATTATAAATATACAATTCTGTAGGAGTAAAATATGTCGGGATTCAATAAAATAATAAATAGCTACGAAGATGCAATGGATGGACTTGTTGATGGAATGACCATTATCTCTGGTGGCTTTGGTTTGTGTGGAATCCCAGAAAATTTAATTAAAGAAATTAAAAGGAAAGGTACTAAGGACTTAACTGTGGCCTCTAATAATTGTGGAACAGATAAACATGGTTTGGGTTTATTGCTATCTGACCATCAGGTAAAAAAAGTAATAGCATCGTATGTTGGTGAGAATGCCCTATTTGAAAAACAAATGATGAGCGGAGAGATTGAGGTAGATCTTACACCGCAAGGGACATTAGCTGAAAAGATGAGAGCCGGTGGAGCTGGTATACCTGCTTTTTATACTCCTGCTGGATATGGAACGCCTGTAGGGGATGGAAAGGAAGTTCGAGAGTTTAATGGACGTAAATATATTCTTGAAGAAGCATTGCAGGGTGATTTTTCTATTGCGAAGGCCTGGAAGGCTGATAGTCATGGTAATCTTATTTTTAGAAGAACTGCTCGTAACTTCAATCCAATGGCCATTACTGCAGGAAAAATATCTGTAGTTGAGGTCGAAGAAATTGTTGAGGTAGGTGATTTAGATCCTGATCAAATTCATTTACCTGGTATTTATGTTGATAGATTAATTAAGGGCACATTTGAAAAAAATATTGAACAACGTACTGTTCGAAATACTTAGTATATAGAGAATTAATGGAGAAAAGATTTATGGCTTTGACTCGAGAGCAACTAGCACAGCGTGTCGCACAAGAATTTAAAGATGGTTACTACATCAATCTTGGCATAGGTATTCCGACTTTAGCTGCTAACTATATACCAAAAGGGATTGATGTAGTTTTGCAATCTGAAAATGGTATCTTAGGAATGGGACCCTTTCCTCGAGATGAAGAAGTGGATGCTGATATAATTAATGCTGGTAAGCAAACTGTTACATTAATTGAGGGTGCCTCAGTATTTTCCTCCGCTGATTCATTTGCTATGATTCGAGGTGGTCACGTTGATCTGACTATACTTGGCGCTTTCGAGGTTGATTGCCAAGGTAATATTGCCTCCTATATGATACCTGGTAAGTTAATCAAAGGTATGGGTGGGGCAATGGACTTGGTATCTGGCGCGGAAAATATAATTGTTACCATGACACATGCATCAAAGGATGGAGTTTCTAAACTTTTATCTAACTGCACCTTACCCTTGACTGGAAAAGAATGCATTAAAAGAGTTTTAACAGATCTGGCATTATTAGATATCGAGGGCGGAAGGTTTATATTACGTGAACGTGCCCCTGGTGTTAGCGTAGATGAGATAGTTAAATTAACGGCAGGTGAATTAGAAGTTACAGGTGATGTTCCTGAGATGATATTTGAGATTTAAATAATTTAAATTTTTGGAGGTAGTAATGATTAAAAGAGAAGTTGTTGTGTTGAGTGGAGTAAGAACAGCCATTGCAGATTTTGGTGGGACTTTAAAAGATCAGCCTGCCTCAGAATTAGCTGCTAAAGTTGTAGCTGAGGCAGTAAATCGTTCTGGATTGTCTCCAGAAGATATTGGTCATTGTGTAATTGGATCAGTCTTGCATGGGGATCGACGTGACATGTATATTAGCAGAGTTGCGGCTTTAAAAGCAGGTCTTCCAATTGAAACACCATCACTTACTGTTAATCGATTATGCGGATCTGGTCTTCAAGCATTAGTTTCAGCAGCTCAAATGATATTATTGGATGATTGTGATGCAGCTGTAGCAGGAGGCTCTGAGTCTATGAGTAGAGCTCCGTATTGGTTACCTACAGCTCGATTTGGCGCGAATATGGGCGATGGAAGTATGGTGGATTCTTTAACTGGTGTTTTAACATGTCCGATGGGCGATGTTCACATGGGTGTAACTGCTGAAAATGTAGCTGATCAGTTTAATATAAGTCGAGAGCAACAGGACGAGCTAGCTAAACAGAGTCATCAGCGCGCTCAAAGAGCCATCGAAGAAAATCGTTTTGAAGGTCAAATTTTACCTATTGAAATAAAAACTCGAAAAGGTGTTACTGTTTTTGAACAAGACGAACATATTCGTTTCGACTGCGATATTGAAAGCATGGCTAAGTTAAGACCTGCATTCAAAAAAGATGGATCGGTTACTGCTGGAAACGCATCAGGTATAAATGATGGAGCTGCTGCCTTAGTTTTAATGGAAAAAAATAAAGCAGAAGAAAAAGGCTTAAAACCAATGGCAAAATTAATTGGATATGCGCTTACTGGAGTTGATCCATCGATTATGGGAACAGGTCCTATTCCTGCAGTAAGAAAATTATTAGAGAAAACAGGCTTTAAAATTGAAGACATAGATATTTGGGAGGCAAATGAGGCTTTTGCCGCTCAAGCATTATCAGTATCTAATGAGCTTGGGCTAGATCCAGAAAAAGTTAATCCGAACGGTTCTGGTATTAGTTTGGGACACCCTGTTGGTGCTACTGGTGCAATTATTTCAGTAAAAGCTCTTTATGAATTAAAGCGAATTAGTGGAAGATTTGCGGTTGTAACCATGTGCATTGGAGGTGGTCAGGGTATTGCAGCTTTATTCGAAAGGGTTGAATAAAGTTATTAAAAAATTATTATAAAAATAAACAAAGGGAGAAAAAAACATGACATTAGTAACAGTATTAAGCGCAAGTGGAAGACCAGGTTTAGCTCAAGTAAGACAGCTTCTTGAGGCTGGTTATGAAGTAAGGGCTACAACAAGAAACCCTGAGACAATGAAAAATTTTAAAAATATTGAAGTTGTTAGTGCTGATTATAATGATTCAGATTCTATTTATGAAGCTTGTTTAGGGGCTGACTCAGTTTTTTATACCAGACCATCTTTTGAAGAGTCTCATAAGGCTCTCGATTTTGCTGCTACTGTGGGTAGTGCATCTAAAAGAGCAGGGGTAAGGCGTATTATTTACAACACTTGCTGTTGGGGTCCACCTGATGAACTTGGTGAAGTTGGTCAAGCTGGTTACGATAGTGTTAAGTTAATGGTTAGTATGCTTATGCAGGCAGGAGTTCAAACAACTACTTTTCAACCTGTTTTATTTATGGACAACCTTCTTACTAGTTGGGCAAGAAAGGATATAATGAAAAATGATTTATACACCTACCCTCATAATCGAAATTTAGAAGCAAGTTGGATTTGCCTTGATGACGTCGCAAAGTTTATGATAGCAGCCATTGATAGAGATGATTTAGTTGGAAGATGTATAAATATAGGGGGTCCTGAAATTTTCACACCACCTAGAGTTGCAGATTTGCTATCTGGCCATTTTGGAAGACCTATCCGCTATGAAGAATTAGATTTAAAAGATTTTTCAAATAGACTCTATGATATTTTTTATAAAGATTTAGACGATGAAAAAAGGGGAGGTCGTTCTGCTGATAGGGAGGGTTTTTCAGAAAGTATGTCTGATTTTTATCGCTTTAATAATATATCAGAACACAAACCTTTTAAGGTAGATATGGAGCCAGTGTTAAAAGAGATACCAATAAAACTAACCCCATTCAGTGAATGGATGAAACAGCAAGATTGGGATGAAGAACTTGATACAAATGCTGGATAAAATTGATGGATCCTAATTTTCATGCATTACAACTAATTGCTGAAATAGCTCTAGGCATTCTTGGTTTTTCAGCAATATTAATTGGGTTAAGTAGAACTAGCGATGGGTTTAGCGCACCTGATAATTTTCGTATTCAACTTTTAACTTATTCTTCAATTGGCGCTATGTTTTGCGCCCTTATTCCATTTGCTATTTTTGGAGATGATCACCAAATTTCTTGGCTAATTGTTAATTGGTTGCTCTGTTTGTACTCTATTTTAGGGTTATTTATTTTTCCAAGACGCGTAACGAAATTGAGATTAGAAGGTTATTCAGATTTATTTCCGCTACCTTTAGTAATCGTTCAAATGGGAATGCTTGTTTTGAACTTTATTATCTCAGGTTTAATGATAGTTAATTTTATAGAAGCTAAAGCAAATTTTTATACCGTTTGTTTAATATTGTTTTTAATTCAAAGTTCTATAGCATTTATTAGAACTATATTTTATCGAGCAAGCTGATGGAAAATAAGTACCCAAAAATAATTAAAACAGATGAAAAAAATAAAGATCAAGTTAAAGCTGTTCTTAAATTAGGCTTTTCTTCAGATGCCTTGTTACGATGGGTTTTTCCTGATGCAAATTCTTTCCTCAACAGTTTTGATTTATGGATGGAAGAGTTTTCAAGAAAATCATTTGAAGCTGATATTGTTTTTTCTGAAGAGAATTTTTATGGAACCTCTTTATGGCATCCGCCTGGATTTGAATTTGATGAATCTGTTCTTTATCCAACATTTGAATCTATTCCTGAAGATAGATTGGAGGATGTAATTAAATTCTTCGAAGTATTTTCCGAGTATCACCCCGACGATGCCTGGTATTTAGCTTTTATAGCCGTTGATCCATCAAAACAAGGGTTGGGAATAGGGTCATTTTTATTAAAAGAAGCTCTAAAAATGATCGATGAAAAAAAAGAAAAAGCTTACTTAGAGGCCTCAAGCCTTAGAAATAAATCGCTTTATGAGCGGTATGGTTTTGAGTGCATAGGTGAGGTTAAGATTGGTGACTCTCCAAAAGCATTTCCAATGATAAGGGAAGCTAAAAAGTAAATTATATATAAGATTTTTATTTATAAAGTAGGAAGTTAAAATGAGTGAACTATACAAAAGCCCAACTGAATACCTTCTTTGTGATGTTAATAATAGAGTATTAACAATCACACTTAATAGACCTGAAGCAATGAACGCATTACGCCCCGAAATGTTTGATGGAATTAAAGCTCTTGTAACACAGGCTGAAGGTGATTCAAGTATAGCAGTAATTGTACTTGAGGGTGCAGGTAGGGCTTTTTCTGCAGGAGTTGATCTTAAAGTATTACAGGGTTTTGATCCAAAGGCTGGAAAAATTGGAGATATTTTTGATAAACCTGCCGCAGAAGCATGGGATATAATTCGTAAAAGCCGTTGCCCAGTTATTGCGAAAGTTCACGGAGCTTGTTTTACTGGAGCTTTAGAAATGGCACTTCATTGTGATTTTATTTTCACTACAGTTGATACTAAGTTCGGAGATACACATGCAAAATTTGGCTTAAGACCTACCTGGGGAATGTCTCAAACCCTTTCGCAAGCTATAGGTGTTCGTAAAGCAAAAGAATTATCATTTTCTGCACGTATTGTTCTTGGAGAAGAGGCGGTTAAACTTGGAATTGCAAACGCTGCAGAAGTAGATAAGGAAGCTTTAGATTCTCTTGTTAATAAGCGCTCTTCTCAAATTTCTTCAAACTCTCAAGAGGCTGTAAAAGCATTTAAAGATCTATATGGTTTATCTCAATCAGGGCTTTCAATTGATGATGCCTTAAAGGCAGAACTAGAAAACGAATTTCCAGAGATTAACGATACAAACGAAAGATTGGCAGATTTTAAATAAAAGTATTATATTTTGATAGTGGTGGGGAAAGTCATGGATATTGAAAAAATTAATGAAATAAAAGCTCAGATGGATTACGAGAGAACAAGAAATTCTCATCCAGAAGGGTTTCCAAAACTACCAGAAATTCCAGGTAAGAGATATACAGATAAAGATTTATATAAACTTGAAATGGAAAATATTTTTCTTAAATCCTGGCTAATGATTTTTCGTGAAGATGAAGTTTCTAATCCTGGTGATTACAAAATGTTTAATAAACTTGGGCGTGAAATTCTAGTAGTTAGACAAAATGATTATAGCCTTAAAGCCTTCTATAATACCTGTCAGCACAGAGGTGCTCCTGTTGTAAGGAAATCTGAAGGTCACACCAAAATACTAAGATGCCAGTATCATAGCTGGGCTTACGACCTTGCTGGTAATCTTATTAAAGTGCCTGATTTAAGAGATTTTAAAGACTTTGATCCAGGCTGTAAAAAATTAAAGAAAGTACATTGTGATACCTGGGGTGGGTGGGTTTATATTTCTTTATCGGAAGATAACCCAGGAAGTTTAATAGACTTTTTAAACCCTGTTGCGCATGAGCTGGAGTGTTTTAAGAGCTCAGAACTCATTACAGTTTACAAGAAAAGCGTTACAGTTAAGGCTAACTGGAAAACTTGTTTAGACGCATTCATGGAGGTTTATCACGCTCCGACAATTCACAAAGATACTGTAAATATTCTTCTTGACGGTAGCGCTATGGCAGCAGGCTTATTAAAAAATGGCCACTCGAGAATGGTAACACCTAAAAAGATTAATTTGGATGGAGGTTTTCTAGGGGCAGAAAATTCCGACTATGTTCCTTATATTGAAACGTGTGATAAAATTCATGCTCAAACTAATGTCGCCTATGGGATATTTCCAAATTTTATTACCCCTACAGATACATCTGGTTATCCAGCAATTTTATTTTGGCCAAAAGGCTTAAGAGAAACTGAGTTTGAGTGGATACAGATTGCCCCAAAATGGCCCGGGAATGAAAAGCCAGATTACTGGAAAGAGCAAGAGGCTTCTTTTGATTTAATTATGGCGGAGGATTTTAAAAATCTTGAACCTATGCAGGTGTCTCATGACTCTGGTGTTTTTGAATCAATGCCGCTTAATTATCAGGAAAGAAGAATATATTACTATCATCAAGTTATCGATGATTGGATTGGCAGAGAAAATTTACCAAAAGATATTCAAGTCCCTAATATCTTAGATCCTTTTATTGAAGTTTAAAATTAATGAATAAAATATTAAAGTTACCAGAGATTGATAGTCCAATCTGTAATGAAATTTTTAATAAAACAAAATTAGAAATAGAAAGTTTATCTATTAAGTTAAAAATGGATAACTTGTCTTTAAAGTTCTTTAAGGAGATTGTCATTCCATTGGCTGTTTATTTTAACTCCCTTAAGAAAGATGACTATCCTTATTTGATTGGCTTTACGGGAGGGCAAGGTTCTGGAAAAACTACTCTTTCAGATTTTGTACAGCTTGTTTTGCGATTTGGGTTTGATAGAAAAACAACTGGGTTTTCAATAGATGATTTATATAAGACGCCAGAAGAAAGGGAAGCTCTAGCTAAGTCTATTCATCCGCTCTGTAGGGTAAGAGGTGTACCCGGTACTCACAATATAAGACTTGGCTTGGATGTTTTAAGTTCATTGAACAACGCAAAACCCTCATCCATCACATCTATTCCATCTTTCTCTAAAACACAGGATAAACATTTTCCCAAAGAGGAGTGGTTAAAGTTCCAGGGTAAACCTGAGTTTATTTTTTTTGATGCTTGGTTCGGTGGAGCTCGTCCAATACCTTTTGCTGACTGGGAGCCACCTATTAATAAGTTAGAGTTAGAGGAGGATCCGGATGGTGTTTGGTCAAAATGGAGCAATAAACAATTAGCATTAGACTACCAAGATTTATTTAATAAAATTGACCTTCTTTTAATGATCAAAGTACCGGATATGAAGGATATTTTTGAGAGTCGATGGCTCCAAGAACAAACATTATCAAAAGATATTTCTGATAATGGATTTGATGATAAAATAATGAATAAAGATGAGGTATGGAAGTTTGTAATGCATTATGAAAGATTAACTCGTTATGTTCTCGAGGAAATGCCTAGCTTTGCTGATATAGTTCTAAAAAGAGATAAAAACTTTGATTTCTCTTTTGTTAAAAAGCCTTAGATAAGGTAAAGAATTATCCATGAAATTTAAAGTTGATTCTGGATTAGAAATAGTTGCTAGCTCATGGGGGAATAAAATTGACCCATTAATTGTTTTAATGCATGGAGGTGGTCAAACAAGACATGCGTGGGGAAATACTGGCGATATACTTGGTGGGGCAGGTTTTTATGTCCTTTCACTGGACTTAAGAGGGCATGGCGATAGTCAGTGGCACCCAGATGGCGATTACTTAATTGATTCATATAAGGATGATTTGATTTCTATTTTAAATCAAATTGGAAAACCCGCTTCATTGGTCGGAGCCTCTTTAGGTGGGATGGTTGGCTTATCTTTAGCAAGTGATTTAAATAAGAAAGATTTAGTAACATCATTAGTTATGGTTGATATTGGTCTTTACCCTAACGAACAGGGCTCTAATGAAATTGTTTCTTTTATGCAATCAGGTATTAAGGGGTTTGCCAATCTTGAAGAAGCTTCAGATGCTGTTTCAGCCTATTTACCTCACAGAAAACGCCCTCGTGATAATCGCGGTTTAGAGAAAAACTTGAGACTAAAGGATGACGGAAGGTACTACTGGCATTGGGATCCAAAGTTTCTTGATGAAAGAGACGATAATCTGAGAGAAAGTCAAAAAGAAAAAAATATCAGACTTGCTAAAAATATAACTATTCCCACTCTATTGATCAGAGGTGCTCTAAGTAATGTTGTAACGCAAAAGGAAGTTGATGATTTTTTAATAACTATCCCTCATGCCGAATTTCAAGAAATTGAAAAAGCTGCTCATATGGTAGCGGGAGATCGAAATGATATTTTTGCTTCTTCTGCTATAAAATTTTTGAAAAAAATTAATCTCTAGCTTAGAAAATTAATACTTAAAAAATTGCATATCCACCATCAACAACAAATGTATCACCTGAGTGGTATGAGGATGAATCGGATGCTAAATATACAGAAATCCCTGCAAAATCTTTCGGTTCTCCCCACCTTCTCATGGGTACTCTTGATATTACTTTGCTGGTAAATTTTTCACTTTTTTGACTTTGAGAGGTCATATCTGTAGCTATCCATCCCGGTACAATTGTATTTGCCCTTATCCCGTATCTTGCGTGTTCGACTGTAATTCCTTTTATCATTGCTACAACTCCTCCTTTTGAGGCAGAGTAAGGTTGAGTTTTTGCTGCACCCTCAATACCAGCTAGACTTGCAACTCCAATTACAGAACCACCTGGGTCACCATTTTTTGCTCTCTCGACCATGTGCTTGCAAGATTCTCTCAACGTAAAAAACACACCATCGAGATTAACTGAGAGAACTTTTCTGTATACATCTGTATCCATTTCTTCAAAAGAACCTCCATAAACATTAATTCCGGCATTAGCAAATACCGAATCTATTCTACCAAAATCATTTACTACTCCACCAATAATATCCTTTACCTGGCTTTCTTCCGATACATCAATCTTATAAGTCTCTATTTTAGTTCCATACTTATCTAATGAGGACTTGGCTAATTTATTCTTTTCTTCATTCCTTCCTAATATAGCAACGTTCCCACCAGAAGATGCAAGACCTTCTGCAATACCAAGTCCTATACCTCCATTACCACCAGTTATAACTGAGACCTTATTAGATAAATCAAATAATTTATTTTCCATGATGTCTATTTCTCTCCAAAGTTTCTGCCATTATTGATAACAATAATAAAATATCATAATTGTTGTAGTAATTATATATTGCAATTATTAGGCTAATTAAGTCTATTATAAATCAGTAAATTATTTTATAGGGAGAGAGAATATGTCAACCATCATGATTGTAGGTGCAACAAGAGGAATAGGATTAGAATTAACAAAACAGTATGCTGGAGAAGGTAATAAAGTTATTGCTTGTGCGAGAGATACTTCTAAGGCTTCGTTATTAGATGAGGCTGCGTCAGGTTCTGAAAATATTTCAATACGGCAATTAGATATATCTGACCCAGGATCAATTGAATCTGCCTCTAATCACATAGGAGAAGACGCCATTGATAGTCTTATAATTGTTGCTGGCTCCGTTGGTGGTATGCCTGATAATCAATCGATAGATAATCTTGATATCGATGAGTGGCATAATACATTAAATATTAATACTATTGGACCTCTTTTGGTAGCAAAGTCTTTTAAGTCCAATTTAATTGCCTCTGGAAATGGAAATTTGATGATTTTATCTAGTCAGTTGGCAGCATCAACATGGCCTATGGGTGGAATGTATATTTATTCAACAACTAAAGCAGCTGTTAGTAAGGTAGGACAAATTCTTGCTCTAGATTGGGCGGAAGATCCAATTATTGTTTCAATTATGCATCCAGGTTGGGTTCAGACAGATATGGGCGGACCAGCTGCAGAAATAACTGCTGAAGAGAGCGCTTCAGGAATTAGGAATGTGATATCTGGTCTTACAAAAGAGGATTCTGGTAATTTCTATAAGTGGAATGGTGATATCCATCCTTGGTAGGGATTAATTAATTTAATTATTGTTAATATATCTAAAGCATTAATTTATTAAAATTATAAAATTTTAATGCTGAGAAGAGTTGATGGATCAAAGAAAATTTAAGCCCTATGGAAAAGTAAGCGCCTTAACACTTGGGGGCGGAGGTATAGGCAATATCTGGGGGGAAACCTCTAGAGAAGAAGCTGTAAGAACAGTGAGGTTAGCAATTGAAAATGGAATTAATCACTTTGATGTTGCGCCTATGTATGGCATGGGTGAAGCTGAGAAAGTTATAGGTGAAGCTATAAAGGGAAGAGACATAAGCGATCTTCACTTTACAACCAAGTGCAGTTTAGGAATTTTACCTGACAATGAAGTATATGATTATCTAAATTCTTCACTTACTAGGAGTCTTTCTAGTATGGGCTTAGAGAAGGTGGATTTATTTCTTTTACACTCTCAATTAATTGAAGATAACCATCAATTATTCCGATTTAATGAATTCCGAAACAAAAATTCTACAAACTTAACAAGTTATTTTAATGCTGTCATTCCAGCTTTTGAAAAGTTAAAAAAAGAAGGTAAAATTAGTAATTGGGGAATTGGGCTTGGTCAAGAAGAGGCTCTCATAAAAGCTATTGACTTCCATACCCCGCCCAATGCAATTCAGTGTGTGGTTAATATATTGAATTCAGCTGGAGGAATTGGCTTTACAACCGAAGGGCTTGACTCCAATTCAATACTTAAAGAATGCCTGGATAGAGATATACCTACTTTAGCCATCAGAGCAGTGCAGGCAGGAGCATTAACCTCCTCAATGGATAGAGAGCCTCATCCATCTGGTCACGATGAAAAGGATTTTGAGGATTTTGAAAAAGCTTACTTATTTAGAGAATTAGCAAAAAAATGGGATCTAAGCCCATCAGATTTAGCTCATAGATATACTTTAAGTGTTCCGGGGGTTAGCTCAGTTATACTTGGGGTTAAAAATAGAATTGAACTTGCAGAGTGTATTAAGTCTGAAAAAAATCAATTAACCGATGAAGAAATAGTTGAACTTGAAGCTCTTTATTTTTAAAAAATAAAAAGATTTGAAAGATTTTTATCTTATCCACAGGAAAGTAATAATGATATCTGCTTATTGGCCATTTAATCCAAAAAAATCTCCCTTTTTTTATGGTTGGGTTGTATTTGCCTTCAGCACTTTAGGAATTCTTTTTAGTATTCCAGGTCAAACAATGGGATTAGCGGTCTTTACTGAATCCTTTATAGAGGTTTTGGGTTTATCGCGTACAGAATTATCCCTCGCTTACTTATTTGGAACCCTTGGATCCTCTTTGTTCTTAGCTCGAGCGGGTAGGTGGTATGATATTTTAGGTGGTCGAACCATGATAACTGTGGCTTCGCTAGCTCTTTCATTAATGGTTTTATATATAAGCCTTGTTGATATTATGAGTGATTTTCTTAGAGGCGGTCCTTTACTTGGCTTTTGTCTAATTCTTTTTGGTTACTTTGGAGTTAGATTTTTTGGTCAAGGCGTTCTAACTAGCTGCTCTAGAAATGTTCTTCTATTATGGTTTGTTAAAAAACGAGGACTTGTAGGTGGTATAAGAAATATATTTGTAAGCCTTGGATTCTCTTTAGCTCCCCTTGTTTTAGCTGGTTTAATTAGTTTTTTCGGATGGAGAGAAACTCTATGGATTATTGCATTAGTTGGAGGACTTGGGTTTTCATTTTTTGCATTTATATTTATTAGGGATAATCCTGAATCATGTGGTTTAAGGGCTGATGGATTAGATATCAATTCTTCTGAAACACCTACCGTTGAAAAATCAAGCCAAACCCTCAAGGAAGTTCAAAGTAATCCAATTTTTTGGATATATTCATTAAGTTTGAGTATACACGCTTTATTTGGTACTGCCTTAGTTTTTCATATAGTTTCAATTTTCGAGGAAGCTGGAAAGGGCAGATCTGAAGCTTTTAGTTACTTTATTCCAGCTGCAATTTTTTCAACGCTTTCAAATCTTTTTGCAAGTTGGATGTCAGATAAAATCAACTTAAAGCCTATTTTAATTATTATGCTTATTTCTTTTTGTATAGGATCTTTAGGTTTTATTTACCTGATAAATTCTTGGGGATTTTGGCTTTTAGCCTTTGGCTTTGGAGTTGGTGGCGGTTTATGGGGTGTTATTTCAAACTTAGCAATTATAAGATTTTTCGGCTCAAAACATTTGGGAGAAATAAGTGGCTTAAGTACTTCATTTAATGTTGTTGCTAGCGCAATTGGCCCTGCTGCTTTTAGTCTTGGGTTTGATTATTTTGGAAGTTATGCTGCTCCAGCAAAAATATGCTTAATAGTTATAGTAATTCTTCTTTTAACCGCGATTTTCTTGGAACAAAAAGAAGATTAAATGATCCTTATTTAGAATTTTTTATTCTACTATTGAGGGATAATGATTTTAACTATATAGATTATTTCTTGAAAATTAACTTAAATTTTGGAAAGTAGATAAAATGGACTTTAAAAATATTTTATATAAAAATATTGAAACATTAGCATTGATAACAATTAATCGACCTGAGAGTCATAATTCAATTTCCCTTGATACATTGGATGAGCTAAATAACGCAGTTGATTTGGCTGCTTCAGATGAAAATATTAAAGTAATCGCTATAACTGGAGCTGGAGGCAAATCCTTTGCTTCAGGATCTGATTTAAATGAGGTTTTAGAGAGAGACTTAAAAAAAGCTTTAGAGCCAATTATTCAAGGTTTGGCGGAGAAATTAGAAAGAACGCCTAAACCAACCATTGCAGGTATAGATGGTATCTGTATGGGTGGCGGTCTTGAGGTTGCGCTCGGTTGTGATCTGAGGGTAGCAACTCCAAACTCAAAATTTGCAACTCCGGAAGGTAAGCTTGGTATAATTCCTGGAGGAGGAGCAAGTGTTCGTCTTCCGCGGATTGTTGGAAAAGGGTGGGGTATGGAAATGCTTCTAATGGGTGACGTAATTGATGCAGAAAAGGCTCTTCAAATTGGACTGATAACTCGATTAGTTGAATCAGAGGATCTGATATCAGAATTAATGGATATGTCTAAAAAATTATCTAAATTTGCTCCTTTAGTTCCCCGAACTATGAAAGCAATGGTGCATTATGGTTTAGATTCAAATTTAGCAACCGCTCTTATGTTAGAGAAGTATGCCCAAGGTTCTCTAGTTCAAACTGATGACAAAGAGGAAGGTATAAAAGCTTTTCTTGAAAAAAGAGATCCGAATTTCAAGGGAAGCTAGCTTGTCAAAAAAGCCTTACCATTAATATGATCTGAAATCTTTTCTGCCATCATAATTGTTGGAGCATTAGTATTTCCTGCAATCAAGCTTGGCATTAGGGAGGCATCAACCACCCTTAAAGATTCCACACCATGAACTTGACCATGTTCGTTTGTAACCGATAAGTCGTCTATACCCATTTTACATGTACCTACAGGGTGATAGAGAGTTTCACCTGTTTCTCTTATCCAGTTATCTAATTCATTATCATTATTTATATCAATATCGGTACTTGGTTTAAGTTGTTCACCCCTGTAATCGTCAAAAACTGGCTGCATAAAAACTCTATGTGCTTCCCTAAGCCCATTACGAGTATCAATTAAATCTTGTTCCGCAGAAAAATAGTTCGGGAACATAAGGGGGTCATCCTTTGGGTTAGAGCTTTTGAGTTTTATATGTCCCCGACTTTGCGGTCTGCATAAGTAAACAAGGTTAGAAAATCCATGCTCTTGAGGTACTCCAGCCCTTCCGTGGACGTCTTGCATCGCAATTGAAACATAATGTATTTGAATATCTGGTATTTCTTTTTCAGGGTTTGATTTTATAAAAGCTCCTCCAACGCAAGGAGGGTTTGCTGCATCACCAGTTCCTGTAACCAAATACTTAAGTCCAGCCCACATTGTTCCTAAAAAAGTTGCTGACCTATGTAAGGTCACTGGCTGTGTGCATTGAAATTGACTCACTACTGCACAATGGTCTTGTAGATTCTTACCGACGCCTTTTAAATCATGAACAACTTTTATTCCATGATTTTTAATTTCTTCAGAATCTCCTATCCCACTTCGCATTAATATTTGTGGTGAATTAACTGCTCCAGAAGATAGGATTATTTCTTTATTTCCTCTACAAAAAACTCTTTTTCCTTTATGGAGATACTCTATTCCAATAGCTTTTTTATTTTCAAAAATAACTTTATCAACAGTAATATTAGTTTTTGTATAAAGATTTTTTCTATTAAGAGCGGGGTGAAGATAGGCCCTGGCAGAGCTGAATCTTTTTGAACCTTTTATAGTATGTTCATAACGTGAGAAGCCTTCTTGTTGCTTACCATTAAAGTCATTTGTAAGGGGAAATCCTGCTTGAGATCCTGCCTCAACAAATTTATCTAAAAGTATATCATCATCTCTTGTGGATTTTTTAACATTTAAAGGCCCATTTTTTCCATGAAAACCTTCATCACCATCACCTTCATAGTTTTCTGCTCTCTTGAAGTAAGGAAGAACATCATCATAAGACCAACCTGGGTTACCAAGCTGTCTCCAGTGATCATAATCTGAAGAATGACCTCTTGTATAAATCATTGCGTTAATAGAGGAAGATCCTCCCCACCCCCTGCCTCTTGGCCAATATAACTTTCTTCCTCCGGTATTTTCTTCAGGTTCTGTCTCAAAACCATAATTTTGTTTATTGGACTTGGGAACTATCTGTGAATAGCCAGAGGGCATATGAATAAATAAATTAGTATCTTTTCCTCCAGCCTCAATAGATAAGACAGTATTTTCTTTATTTTCTGAAAGTTTATTTGCCAAAACACATCCAGCACTTCCTGCACCAACAATTATATAATCGTAATTTTCTTCCATATCCATTTCCCCAAAAAGTATGACCAACTAAATCATGTACTAGCTTTTGGCATACATCAATAAAGAATTTTTAAAAATATTATAAAGAATTTGTAAACTAGTTTATAAGCCCTAAATATTACTTATAAAGATAGCTTCTATAGGAGAAATTGTGAGTAAAAAAATAATACGAATTTCTGAAGATCAAGTTCCCAAGAGATTACGTGGAAATAGGACTAGATTCTTAAAATTACTTGGAAGGGTGGGCATTAATTTATCCGGATGGAAAGTTAAAGGAATGGTTCCTGATGAAGAAAGAATAATTATCATTGCAGCTCCTCACACCTCCAACTGGGATTTTATTTTAGCTATGGTTGCTATTTTTGGATTGAATATTAATATTAGATGGCTTGGCAAAGATTCTATATTCAAGCCTGGATTTAAATGGTTTTTTAATTGGTTAGGCGGAATACCGGTAAACAGAGAAGACCCCAATGCTTTAATAGATAGTGTTGTTAAGATTGTCGAAAAAGAGAAAGCAATTGTAATCGCAATGACACCTGAAGGAACAAGAAAAAAAGTTGTAAGATGGAAGACAGGATTTTTAAGAATTGCAAAACTTACTCAGGCAAAAATTCTACTGATATCAATAAATTCTCCAACAAAAACTATTCTTATAGGAAATATTTTTGAACCAACTGGTAATACTGAGTTGGACTTAAATTTTATTCAAGATTATTATCAAAGCTTTAAGGGTATAAACCCCGAGCAATCATAAATTTAAATATATAAGGAATATAAATGTCTGATTTAAATAATATTAAAATTACAAAAGAACCAAATATTTATTTTGAAGGTAAAGTAGTCAGCTATTCTTTACTTCCAGAGGATGGATTAAGAAAAACTCTCGGTGTAATGCAGGTTGGAGACTATGAATTTAATACAGAAGAAAAAGAAATTATAGAAATAACCTCTGGTAAAATGGAGATCTTAATTGCCAATGAGTTAGAATGGAAAAAAATTGAAACTGGGATGACTTTCGAAGTTCCTGCAAGTTCAAGTTTTAAATTAAAAGTTGCACAGGTAGCAAGCTACTTCTGTTCATATATTAAAGAATAATTTATGACTGAAAAAAGTTTACTTCTCATTCTTGGTAACCAGCTGTTCTCAATTGATCATATCAAGAGTTTAAATCCAGATAGAATTTTTATGGCTGAGGATTTAGGCTTAAGTACTTATGAAAAACACCACAAATTAAAAATATTAATGATCTTTTCTGCCATGAGAGAGAAGAGGGATGAGTTAGTAAGTAATAATATTGGTGTTGATTATACTGAAATAGAAGATCCAGATTTTAATTTAACTTTTGAAGAGAAGTTAGAGAAAAGTATTAAAAAAAATAAAGTTAAAAATCTTATTATCTTTGAAATAGAAGATAAACCTTTTGAAAAGAGAATTATTGATTTCTCAGAAAAATATGGCCTAAGCTTAACCATATCCCCATCACCAATGTTTTTAATAAAAAGAGAGGAATTCTTGGAATTAAAAGGAAGCTCAAAAGTAATTCGTATGGGAAATTTTTATAAGAATGTTAGAAAGAAGCTAAATATTTTAGTCGATGAAAATCAAAAGCCAGTTGGTGGAAAGTGGTCTTTTGATGATGAGAATAGAAAGAAAACTCCCAAAGGACTGGAGATACCCGATTTGTTAGAGCTACAAATTTCTATGTATGCAGAGCAATTAAAGCCGATTATTAGTAAAAAATTTAGTGATCATCCAGGAAAAATGGATGATATTTGGATGCCATTTAATCGATCTGATGCTTTAAAAAATCTTGATTACTTTATTAAGGTTAAGTTCGAAAATTTTGGAACATATGAGGATGCAATATTATCCAATGATAGTTTTTTATTCCATAGTGCCTTAAGCCCCTCTTTGAATATTGGCTTAATTACACCTCAAGAAATAGTTGATAAAGTACTTGATTACACAAAAAGAAAAGAAATTCCTTTGAATTCAGTGGAGGGCTTTATAAGACAGATTATTGGTTGGAGAGAGTTTATTAGAGGCATTTATCAAAATTATAGTGAAGAACAATTAAAGAGTAATTTTTTTAATTTTTCTAGATCATTGAAAGAGACTTGGTATTCTGGTGATACTGGAATACCTCCACTTGATGATGCAATAAAATTTTCTGAGCGCTATGGCTATACTCATCACATTAATAGATTGATGGTAATATCAAACCTTATGACACTGAGTGAAATAGATCCAAAATATATATATAAGTGGTTTATGGAAATGTATATAGATTCATCGGAGTGGGTGATGGTTCCGAATGTTTTTGGAATGGGAACCTTTTCTGATGGCGGTATCTTTTCAACAAAGCCTTATGTCTGCGGATCAAATTACTTACTAAAGATGAGTAATTATAAAAAAGGGGATTGGTGCAATACTGTAGATGGTCTTTATTGGCGGTTTTTTGAAAAAAATATGTTAAAATTACAAAATAACCCACGTCTTGCCTTCATGAAAAAAACTTTTGAATCTATGGATAAGAGTCGTAAGGTGCTAATTTTTGATTATGCAGAAAAGTTTATAGAAGATCATTCGTATTAAAATTTTTTAATCTAAGCTATTAATATTGAGCCTCGATAAAGTCTGAATGTTTTTATTCATTGAGGGAGGTTTTTAGTTCTACTAGTAATCCGACAATGTAATGTAACCTGCTTTCCAATAAACATGAATTAACCTCTGTAGATTTTTAAATGATAATTTTTCAGAAGGGTATTTTTTAGAAATTAATTTACTAGATTTTTCATATATACTCTCAATTGTGCTATCTAGATTCATTAAAATGATTTCCTCCATATTTTTTGATACTCCTGTTATAAGCCCAACTGCTTTTATTTCTGGTCCTGTTTCTAGCATCTTGCGAACAACTAATGAGTGAGTTAATTCATTAATTTTAAAGAATCTATTTTCAAATTTTTTCTTTTTTCTTAATATAAAACTAAATTTTCCAGAATCTGGATTCATTTTTTGAGTAAAATCAGATAACTCCCAATTATCAAGATTTTTATAGGCTATATCGATATCTTCGTTTTCTTTAAAATTAAATAATTGCCTATAATAATGAGCATTATTAAACCAGTTTTGAAAATAGGCACCTGAGCTATTTATCAAATATTTCAGTTCATTAATGTTGTAGGCAACATCCCTTGCATTAAAAAAAGTATCTACGATTCCGGCATCAAAACTTAAATCTCTTGTGCCAACCGCAGTAGTGCTAGTAATCTGATCGAGATAATTATGCACATAATGTGATTTAGGTAATAACTCAATTAGCCTTTGGCCTAAATTAATATCCTGCTTATTACTTTTCAAATTTAGATAATTAAATCCATCTTGTAAAAAATATATACCCATTCTCAAATAAGAGGCATATACCATAATAAATAAAGCACCATCATCCTTTGTAATTTCAACTAATCGATTAAGACTGGCTTGAGGGTTTTTCGTGTGATGGATAACTCCTGTTGAAATAACATAATCAAATTTATTTTTTTCTTTTAGTTCTAAAATATCTTTTTTATCTATCGTTAAATTTTGAATATTATATTTCTTTATCATCTTACTTACATGACTTAAGGACGCTTCACTTACATCAATTGCGTAGTGATCTGACTTTGGATATTTTAAGGCATGATAAATTGCTTGATTTGTTCCACAGCCTGCAATTAAGACGTTTAAGTTATCGCAATATTTTTTTTCTGGGAATAACCTGTGCCATATAACCTTAAGGCAGGAAGCTTGAGCATAGCCATTTTTAATAAATTCATCCATATTTGAAATAGGTTCAGGGTATGGATGTTTATTGTATTGGGCTTCAATTTCGTCTTGGTGTTTTGCCATTTATGGTTTTAATGGACCTTTTGCAATATATTTATCAATTGTTTGATGATAGTGACGCAATCTACTTTCTTGATAATTAGCATAAGTTACAGCACCTTTTTTTGATGCGCGCATTCCGGCCTCTAATTCAGGTATATTTGCCATGTCTTGATCAAAAATAAATCCAATACCAGTTAGTTCCTCAGCATCATCCCAACTTTGATCTTCAGTTAAGTAGTGAATTGGAACGGGCTCATATGGCTCCTGTTTTTCAGGATCTATATGATCTCTTTGTAAAAAAATTGCTTCCATAATTGAGGAATCATGACGGGTACCGTTTGGTCTAAAGCGATAAATAAGGTTTCTAGGAAAACCTCCCCAAGGAGAGAAATTTGGGAATACATTATAGACTATCGCGTCCAGCATTTCTGCATCAGATTTATCTGAATAATCGTGACCGTCATTCTCCTTAAAGGCTTCTCTCATGGTTTGAGCAGCAACCTTTCTTGCCTCTTCTCCCTCAGGAACCTGAATCTTATCTTCTGTTTCAACTCTTCCTGAACCATAAAAAATAGTATCAAAAATTTCCTGTTCATCTGTATCCCAGCAATTAGGACTAGGCTTTCCAACAAGAGCTATATTTCTATTTACATGATCACCATAGACATCATATCTCGCATTCTCATCAGCTTGAAAAGGCATAATTTGAGGATGAATTTCTGTAGCATGGAATGCTTCCATAAAAGCTTCTTGAACAATTTTCCAATTACCTGGAACTACCTTGGATACATGAATGGCTTTTTTACAATTTGCAAGGTCCCATCTCTTGTGATGCTCGGGAATTGGAGCTAAAAACTCCTCAAGAGGCATAGCATCATCATCTATGTTTATAAATACAAAACCATCCCAAATTTCTGTCCGTACTTGGGGTAAATCCCATTCCTCAGGCTTAACATGAGGAAAATCCCATGATGCAGGGGTATGTTTGAGTGTTCCATCAAGATTCCAGCAATATCCATGAAAAGGACATTTTAAATCCTCACTATTGGTTCTTTCTGTTTTTATTTTTCTAGCCCTATGAAGGCATGAATTATAAAAACCCTTAATGGTGTTTGTTTCAGATCT
Organism: Hyphomicrobiales bacterium; assembly: GCA_028339975.1. GTDB lineage: Bacteria > Pseudomonadota > Alphaproteobacteria > MED-G09 > MED-G09 > MED-G09. The sequence continues at coordinate 47,278 of JAOLDG010000007.1, forward strand.
AACTATTACAAAAGAATAATCTAGAATATCGTATACTAAACTATCACCAACCTCAGGAATATCCTCAACTCTACAAGCAAATTGCCAAACTCTTGTCCACATTGATTCGGCTTCTTTATCAAAAAACTCCTTAGATATATAACGATCAATAGGTATGTCTTCAGATCCAAGATAGGGAGCGCTTTCTTCGTACAAGAATTTAGGAACATCCTTACTGTCTTGATCTAGATAATCAGTATAACTCGTATCAGGAGTTCTTGCCGCACCTGGCTCTAAATTGTTTTTATCTTTTAAAATTTCGCTCATAAACATTCCCCTAATCTAGAACTTTAAATAATATACTATTTTACAAACAAAATGATATTTTAGTAAATGTTTTTTTATAAAATAATTAATTTTTATTATATTTAATTTTCTTTTTACAATTTCACAATTATTAATACAATTAAGTATATTTTAATTAAAGGGGTAAAAATGTCACATTCTAATAATATTGAAAATAAATTGGCTATCAGGGAATTGCTAGACAGATATTGCGATGGAGTAAATCAAAGAGACTCAAAAATATGGGGAAGTACTTGGTCTAAAGACGCTGTTTGGGAAATTTCTCATCTAGAAATAAAAAATGAAGGCAGAGATAATATCATCTCTATTTGGAGTGATGCAATGAAAGGTTATCCATTCGTTCACATGATGGCTCAACCTGCTTTTATTGAAATTAATGGTGATCAAGCTAACATGAGAAGTTATACTCTTGAAACAGCTGTTTTACCGGATGGAACTGAAATTCACCCTTGCGGTCAATATGATGATAAACTTGTCTTTGAAGAGGGTGAATGGAAATTCTCTCATAGAGCATTTAAAAATCTACATGGCGAATAAATACTAGTCTTAGAAGATAATTTGGATTTATAATGAAATTTATAATATTTGATTTAGATGACACTTTATTAAATGGTGATTGTGAAAGGGACTGGTCTAGCTTTATGATCAATAAGGGGCTTTTAGAGGAAACAAATCATTTATCAAAGATTAATAAGTTTGATGCTGAATATCGAAATGGTAATTTGGATTTTAAAGAATACTCTTCCTATATACAAGGTCCATTAAAGGGTAAAAATCAAGATGAGGTAAGCTCTTTTCTAAAAGAATTTATTCCAAGCTTCATTGGTAAGTACTCAGACGACCTAACTAAAAAACTTCTTACAGAAGCAAGAACGGCTGATAAAGTTCTAATTGCTTCTGGGTCACATGATTTTTTAGTTAAAGGATTTGCGGATCACTTTAAGATTGAATCCAGTATTGGAACGCCTGTTGAAATTAAGGATAATATCTTTACCGGAAATTTGTCAGGCGAACCAACCTTTAAAGAAGGAAAGGTTAAAGCGGTAGATAGTTGGTGTTTAAAAAATAATCTTAAAATTTCTGACTCAATATTTTATTCGGATTCTATTAATGATCTTCCAATGTTTGAGGTTTGCGGAAAACCAATAGCTGTCAATCCAGATAAACTTTTAAAGGAGATTGCAATTAAGAGATCTTATGAGATTATAAGTCGATAAATTTAAAAATTTTTAAGGTAACGAATTTTAAAAGGAGAAAAGTATGTTTAGTCACATTATGGTTGGAGCAAACAATATAGAGGAATCTAAAACATTTTATGATGCTGTTTTGGGAGCCCTAGGGCACAAACCGGGCGTTATAGACCCTAAAGGTCGTTGTTTTTATGCAACACCTACTGGTATATTTTCACTTAGTGTACCAATAGACGGAGAACCAGCTGGCCCCGGCAATGGAAGCACTGTCGGTTTTTCTGTTGATAGTCCTGAAGCTGGTGATGCTTGGCATGCAGCTGGTTTAGCAAATGGTGGAACAACTTGTGAAGACCCTCCTGGTGTTAGAGAAGAAATGAATATTTATCTCGCATACCTGCGTGATCCTGCTGGCAATAAAATATGCGCACTTCTTCGTATGGGCTAGTATGAGTGTTGTCGAAAACAAGAGATTGATAGAAAATTGGTACGAGGCTCTTGCTGCGGGTGATTTTGAAGCTATATTTGATATGCATCATGACGATGTTATTTATAATATGATTGGAAGCACCCCAGTTTCTGGAAGAATATACGGAAAGGATGCCTGCTGTAACGGTATGATTGGTCAAAAACTTCTCGAAAAACTTATTCCTGAAAAAATTAAATTTTCAAAACAATGGAAAATTATAGCTGCTGAAAATGATAGGGTGGTTGGCCTTATGCAGGGAGGTGGACCTTGCCAAAATGGAGAAAATTACGAACAAACTTATTGTGAAATTTTTACAATACGTGATGGAAAAATTATTGAACTTCACGCCTTTTTCGATACTGTATTAGTTGAGCAATGTTTATTCAATAATCCGTTAGCAAATAAACCAAAGGTTATCGAGGATCCATTTCAAATTAAATAAAGGGTTTAAATTATGTCGATTGAAGGAAAAAAAATAATTGTTACTGGATCAGCAAGTGGTATGGGGGAGGCAACTTTAAAAGCCTATGTCCAAGCTGGTGCAAGCGTTATTGGTATGGACGTATCTGACGATACAGGAGGCTTAATTTGTGAAAATGCCAATAAAGATGGTCCTGGAAAATGTTCTTATCTCCATGTTGATGTTTCGGATAAATCGAGTGTTTCAGATGCATTTGCAAATGCTAATGATATTCTTGGTGGGTTAGATGTTCTCGCACATCCAGCAGCCATACAACGTTCTTCTGATGCTTCAGAGGTAAGTGTTGAAGATTGGGATTTAATGTTTGCTATAAATGTTAAGGGTACAATGCTTACAAATCAAATAGCTCAAAGCTATATGAAGCTTAATGGCGGAGGTTCGATTATCAATTTTGGCTCTATATCTGGATTAAGACCAGAGCCAGCAGCATCTGCATATTCTGCTGCAAAAGGCGCGGTTCACTCTTGGACAAGAACTGCAGCAGGTTCGTGGGGAAAGGACAATATTAGAGTTAATGCTATTCTTCCTGCAATTGCCACACCAATGTATCGAGCAGCTAGAGAAAGATCATCAGAAGAAGAAAATTTAGCTAGTCATTGGAGGAATTCTGTTCCTATTGCTTTGGGTCAAGAATACGGAGATCCTGAAAAAGATCTTGCACCAGTTATGGTGTTTTTTGCTTCAGATGCGTCCAAGTTTATAACTGGCCAACTGATACCTGTAGATGGAGGGCAAACAGCTGGCCTTTAAAGCTGAGCAATATTCAACTCTTGTCTTTATTGTTTGTTTATTATCCATTTTATTTATTGGAAACCCTGCTTTATCAGTTTTCTTGGGTATTTTTTTCTCCTTAATTATAAGTCCTAAAAAAACATTTTTTTCTATAAAGATTGGGACCCTTCCTTTGCAAGCAGGTATTATTTTTTTAGGCGCTACTATAAGCTTACCTTATGCCTGGAGCGTTGGTTCTGATTATTTTTCATGGATATCGTTATTTGTTATTTTCACCTTTTTTCTTGGTATATTTCTAGGAAAATTTTTTGGAGTCCATCACAGAATAACTTTTTTGCTATCTGCAGGAGCCGCAATATGTGGAGGAACTGCTATTGCTGCTGTTGCACCTATTATAAAAGCTAAGCCGCAAGAGATATTGATTTCTATTACAATAGTATTTTTATTAAATGCTTTAGCGATTGTAATTTTCCCTATTATAGGAAATCTTTTAAATATGAGTAATTCTCAATTTGGTGCATGGTCTGCATTAGCCATACACGATACAAGTTCTGTAATGGGAGCAGCTTTATCATACAGTAGTGAGTCCGCACAAGTTGCCGCAACACTAAAACTAGGAAGAACTTTATGGATTATTCCTCTGTTATTAATTTCTAGTTGGTTTTTTAAAAGTGAAGGAAAAAATATAAATTTTCCAAAATTCATAATTTTCTTTTTGATAGCAATCTTAGCAAATACATTTTTTGATTTTTCTGATAATTTTTTATCAATTTTAAAAAATATAAGTCAATATTTATTATTGATTGGTCTTTTCTGTATCGGCACTCAGTTAAATGTCTCAGATTTAAAACAATTAAATATAAGGCCAATAATATTAGCCACATGTTTGTGGTTGGTAGTTATTCCATTGTCTTATATAATTATAATGTTTTAATGATTTTCTATAAAAGGATTTGTTATGAGTGAAATGGAAGTAAAAAATAGATTTTGGGTTATGAAAAATTTGCCTGAAGGCAATGACTTTGAGAGCGCTCTTGAAATAAAAGAGGAAAGTAAAATAGAAATCCCAGAAGGTTGTTTTGCAACAAAAAATTCCTTTATTTCTATGGATGCTGGTACTCGTATGTATATGACGGAGAGAGAAGACTCTTATCAGCCCCCTATTCCAATAGGCGAAAAACTAATGGGGACTGTGCTTGGTGAGATTATTGAAAGTAACCATCCTAATCATAAGGTTGGAGATGTTTTAAGATCCTACGGTCAGTGGTCTGATTATTCTGTTGTAGATCCTAATTCAATGTACCCAAGTAAGGTTGATGTAAGTGAAACAAATCTTGAAAATTATGTAGGTATTTATGGAGCGAATGGATGGACCGCTTATGTAGGCGTTATTAACACAGGAAGAGTAAAGGCAGGTGATACATTTGTTGTATCTGCTGCTGCAGGGTGTACAGGATTGATGGCTGGACAAATTGCTAAGATTTCAGGCTGTAAGGTTATTGGTATTGCTGGAACCGACCAGAAGTGTGATCTAATTTGCAAGGAATACGGTTTTGATGGTGCTATTAATTATAAAACTGAAAATATTTCTGATAAATTAAAGGAATTATGCCCCGAGGGCGTGAATGTATATTTTGATAATGTTGCAGGATCAACTTTAGATGCTGTCCTAGAAAATATGGCCAACTTTGGGGTTATAGCAGTTTGTGGGTTATTAGAAAATTATGCATCTACAGAACGTTTACCTGGTCCTTATAATTATGATCTTATTCTAATGAAAAGATTAAGGTTTGAGGGTTTCTTTTCTCCAGACTTTTATCATCGTGAAGCAGAAATTAATCCAATTTTAAAAAATTGGGATAAATCAGGACTTCTTAGACTACCAATCGAAGTAACTGATGGTTTGGAAAATTTAGTATCGGCATACTCAAAACTTTTTGAGGGAAGTAATATTGGAAAGGTTGTTGTTAAGGTTTAATAATGGAACACTTTAATCACCTTACAGACGACCTTCAAAAATTCATTGAACAGCAAAAGATTTTTTTTGTTGGAACAGCGACATCTGAAGGGCTTATTAATATTTCCCCAAAAGGTTTAGAAAGTTTAAAGGTAATTGATAAAAATAGAATTCTTTGGATGAATTTAACTGGAAGCGGCAATGAGAGTGCTGCACATACTCAAGAAAATCCAAGAATGACCCTTATGTTTACTTCCTTTGAAAAAAAACCACTCATATTGAGAATTTATGGAGAGGCGAAAACTATTCACCGTCTTGATGAGGGCTGGGATACCTTATCATCTAATTTTCCTGAATCTGATGGATCAAGGCAAATTTTTGATCTTACAATTTCTTTAGTCCAGACATCATGTGGTTATGCTGTACCTTACTATGACTTTAAGGGTGAAAGGGATATCTTGAAGAAATGGAATGAAAACGCTGGAGAAAAGGGTATACAAAAATATTGGAAAGAAAATAATGCTCAGTCCCTTGATGGCATAGAAACTAATATTGAAAAGAAGAATATCGAGCGTTCTTAATTATAATACTAAAATCTTAATTTTAAAAAAATTATATAAATATAAAATCTGAAATTATAAAAGATAATTTTTTAATACATCAGGCTTAAAGGAATTTTAGCTATGGAAAGTGAATGTAAAATTTATGACTTAGTTATTCTAGGGGCTGGAGCTGCTGGACTAATGAGTGCAATTACAGCCGGTAAAAGAGGTAAAAAAGTCCTTATCCTTGAAAAATCCAATAAGGTTGGAAAAAAAATACTTATGTCCGGTGGTGGAAAAAGTAATTTTACTAATCTTTATGTAGAACCAAAAAACTTTATCTCCGCGAACGCTCATTTTTGTATTTCAGCTTTAAAGCGCTATAAGCCCGATGATTTTATTGATTTAGTTAGAAAGCATAATATTCCTTTTGAAGAAAAAAAACACAATCAGCTTTTTTGTGTGAATTCATCAAAGGATATTGTGAATATGCTCCTTAAGGAATGTGATGATGTTGGTGTTGAGATCATTACTCACTGTGATACGAAACTGGTTAAGCCTTTAATCCAAGAAAATGTTAAGGGACTGCTAAATCAAACTGATAAAAGTCGATATGAAATTAAAGGAATATTTTCAAATGGTAATACTGATTTTTGGTTTCTTGCAGAATCTGTAATCATAGCAACTGGTGCTTTATCAATCCCCACTTTGGGAGGGAGTGGTTATGGATATGATGTTGCAAAAGAATACTCTTTAGAACTTCTAAATCGAAGAGCAGGTTTGGTTCCTTTTATGTTTAATGGGTCAATAAAAGAAATTTCTGATAAACTTTCGGGTACCTCACTAGAAGTTGAGGTGTCGTGCAATGGCCATAAGTTTTTGGAAAGCTTATTATTTACTCATCGAGGAATTAGTGGGCCTTCAATTTTACAAATTTCAAGTTATTGGCTACCAGGCGATTCTATTATTTTAAATTTAATGCCACATAATGACGCTCAATCATTACTGCTTAATGCAAAAAAAGAAAAAGAAGGAATATTGCTTAGAACTTTTTTAAGTAAACTTCTTCCAAAAGCCTTAGTGCTTGAACTGCAAAACTTATGGTGGTCTGATTTTTCTGAGAAACCTTTTGCAGAGTTAAACAATAAAATTCTTCTTACTATTGGGGAAAATCTTAATAGGTGGGAGCTTAAGCCCTCTGAAACAGAAGGATACAGAACTGCTGAGGTTACACTTGGGGGAGTAAATACTGATGGTGTTAGCTCCAAGACAATGGAATCTATTAATCATCAAGGACTTTATTTTGTTGGAGAAGTTCTTGATGTTTCAGGTCACTTAGGTGGTTTTAATTTTCAATGGGCTTGGGCATCTGGATATATTGCAGGCCTATATGCATAAAGGATTTTTATAATTAACTTGAGTTTTATTGAGAATGATTATTAACTAGAATATGATTAATTTTAATCAATAACTTATAGGGAGGAATTATTATGGAAGAATTTCAGATATGGAGTATATGGAGCTCTAATAGGATTGGAACAAGCTTAATGGGGATAGGAACAATTCTCGGCGTTTGGCTATCAATGAGAATTGCTGTTGCCTCACGAAACTCTGATGAGAGCAACCTGTTCTCTAAAATTGTTTCAAGTGCTTTTGGATTAATTATTTTATCTGCTGCTTGGATAAATTTCACAATGGGTGTGAATACAATGATTTCATCTGCTGTTGCTCTAACACAATTAAAAGAAACTAGTGGAACTATTTCAACTGTTGCCGAGGGGTATATTGATTATATTGGAACAACTGATCCAGTAACAATGCCTTTACCTTTAGGTATTTCATTTATCGTAGTTTCAGGAATTATTATCCTGGGTCAAATATGGATGCCTAAAAAATAAATATTTAATTTATTAATTATTGAAAAACGCTCAAATTTTGGGCGTTTTTTTTTATCATAGTTTTATAGTATAATAATCGAAAGGATATGGAGGGACTTGAAATGATTAAAGTTATAATGCTTATGAAAAGAAAGCCAGGAATGACAATTCCAGAGTTTAGAGAGTATTACGAAAATAACCATAGAGTTATTGGAGAGAAATATCTTAATGGATTTGCTGTCAAATATATAAGACGCTTTACTAATCCCTTGGTCGATAGGTCAGGAAATTTAACTGATCCAGAGTATGATGTAATTATGGAAGTTTGGTACCCCGATGATGATACGCTTAAAGCTTGTGGAGAAAAATTAAGTGAACCTGATATTGCTAAAGAAATTCATGAAGATGAAGAAAAGATTTTTGATACTAGATATATGAGGTCTTATACAGTTGATGAATATGAATCTGAGTTAGATAAATGAAATCTGAAAAAGATTTTTCTTTAGATGAAAAGATAGAAGGTGACTCTATTTTTATAGGTGACCTTCCCTTGTGTAAATTTTTACTAATGAACGACTCTAATTATCCATGGTTTTTGCTGGTTCCCAGAAGAGCTGAAATAAAAGAAATATTTGATTTATCAGAAGGTGATCGAAAACAGTTAGATTTTGAAACTGTAGAGGTATCAAAATTTATTAAATCATCGTTCAACCCAGAAAAAATAAATATTGCTTCTTTAGGAAATATCGTTCCTCAATTTCACGTCCATATTATTGCTAGGTATACAGATGATATATCTTGGCCAGAAACAGTTTGGGGAAAGTACCCTTATAATGAATATAAAGGAACTCAATCAGACGATTTGTTAAAAATTTCAAAAAGTTTTATAAATAAATTAAAAAATTAGATTTATTCTTCTATTCCGCAGTTTAGATTTAGGGGAATAGCTATATCAATTAACTTTGGTTTATTGAGTTTTTGATTATTCATAGATTTTATAAAAGTTTCTTTATTCATCTGTAGTCTTTTATTATTAAGCCTTTCTTTTTTAATAGTAGAAGACTTAAATCCTTTATAGTCATGAGCAGGATAAATAATCGTTTCATCGTCAAGCTTAAGAAGCTTATTATGTAAACTATTATAAAGAGACGAGGGGTTTCCATTTTGGAAATCTGTTCTCCCGCTTCCATGTATAAGTAAAGTATCACCAGTGAATAAGAATTGCTCTTCATTATTTTTTAAAAGATAAGAATAAGAGTCGTCTGTATGGCCTGGGGTATAAATAGATCTAATACTTAATTCATCGATTAAGATAACTTCATTATCTCTTATGAATCTGGAGACGCAACTCACATTTGACTGAAAACCCATGACAGTTTCGCATCCGAATTTTTCTCTTAGCTCTCCTAGCCCTGTAATATGATCTGCATGAATATGTGTATCCAAAGCATACACAAGATTCATTTCTAAATTATTTAATTTTTCTTCATATTTTTTTATATTTTTTTTAACAGGATCAATTAAACAGGCATTTCTTTCTTTGCTTCCGATTAAGTATGAGAAAGTAGAGCTTTCATCATCAAAAAATTGTTCTATTTTCATTTTAATTTAATCTGTCTTGAACTGAACAATCTCTACTACATAATTATCTGGATCACGAGCTAGGCCTACTAAACCACCGTCAATAGAGTAATGAGGTATGGCCTCTCTATCTATTTTACCACCAGCATTTTTAATATTATTCATTACCTCTACAGCATTATTAACTACAAAAACTATTTTTGAGTTATTGCCGTCATAAGATCTATTCTCTTTACCCCAGTTCATTAAAACTAAGCCAGTACTTTTTTCATCTTTCCCTAGAACTACTTCATCAATATACCACTTACTCCCATCAGAATTATCAACTTCAATATTGTCATAGGTTCCTAAGATTTTTAGCCCTAAAGCTTCTTTGTAGAATTTTGTTGATTCTTCTAAGCTAGAAACACCTATTCCAACAAATCCCATCTTAGCATTCGCTGGTAAAATTGATAAAAATAAAACAAAGACTATTGTCGAAGAGAAATTTAAAAATCGCATTTGATTACTCCTTTACTTAATTATTTAATAATACATTTATAATATAAACACATATGTTTAGAAATTGTAATAATTAAGTTTCTATTTGCATTAGCTTCTCTAACCACTATGGTATGTGGAAATTAATCAGGGAGTTAACCAATGAAAAGTAGTTCATTATATGTCACGCTATTTGCGGCATTATTTTCAATAAATACAGTAGCTTACGCTCAAGATAGCGTTCCTACTATTAGTAGCGATATAGAAGAAATTGTTGTTACTGCTAGAGCAAGAGACGAATCGCTTAGAGATATTCCTGTTGCCATTTCCGTATTCAGTGAAGAAGAGATGGAAAATCTTAATATTAATTCTTTAGACGATATTGCAGCCTCATCTGCATCACTTGAAATCAACAGAATTAATAGTGGTAGCGGTGTTCAGATTGCCATTCGAGGTATTGCTTCAAGTCCAGGCAGTATAGGTATCGAGCAGTCCGTTGCTGTGATGATCGATAATGTTTATTTCCCTCAAGGTAGAGTAATTAATGAAGGTTTATTTGACACTCAGCAAGTAGCAATACTTAAAGGGCCACAAGCTCTTTATTTCGGTAAAAATGCTACTGCAGGTGCAGTTTCAATAATAACAAATGATCCAACAGATGAGTTTGAAGTGAGCTTAAGTCTTGGTCATGAGTTTGAATACAAAACTGACACTTATGAGTTTATGATTTCTGGTCCAATTAGTGATAAATGGGGTGCACGTCTAGCTTTATATGAAAGTAATATGGATGAAGGTTGGATACAAAACGTTGCTGGTGATTCCACCTACACAACATTGGATGCAGCAAATGGTTTTGCGGCTACAGTTCATCAAAATCCTGCGCCAACACAAAAATTTTACCCAGCTACTGAAGAAAGCTTTGCAAGACTTACTTTAAAAGGAGAGTTAACCGAAAGAACAACTCTAACTCTTAAGGCTAGTATGGCAGAAACTTTCGTAGCTTCAGCTACAGTGGCCGAATTATTTAGTTGTTACTTAGGTGATACTCCTCAGATTAATACTGGTGGTGTAGCAAATCCAAATCCTTTAGGCGGAGACTGTAATAAGGATAGAAGAACAGGTTTAAATAATATTCCTCCAGCTTTTGCTAATGATTACGATACCGCAGGTGTTTTTGGCGGAGGTCTTGGCGATCAGTATGAATCTAAAATTTATACTGCAAAACTTGAACACGATTTTGATGACTCACAATTAACTGCTATCTTTAATATGCATGAACAAGATGTTGCTTGGGTTATTGATGCTGATTATAACGCTGCAACTAATGTTTTTGCCGGTGAGATGAATGAATTTGAAAACACATCTATGGAGCTAAAGTGGGTTTCAACAGGTGGTGGATCGCTTAATTGGGCACTAGGTGCTTATTGGCAAGAAACAGAAAGATATTTCATTCAAGAGGTTATGTTTGCTGGTGCAGAAAATTCTGCTGCTGACAAATCAGACAGATATGTTGCATATGATAAGGTATCCGAAACAGACGGTGAAACATTCTCTGTTTATGGCGAAATAATATGGGATATTAATGAAACCATGCAACTAACAGCTGGTGGACGATACATTGATGAGAAAAAGGACTCATACTTTACTCAGCCTTATGTTAACCCTGCTTTTGCTGGATTATTTGTTCGAGATAGAATTTTGGCTGTAGATCAATCATTTGATGATTTTGTTCCAGAGGTAACTTTCCGTTATCAACCTACTGACAATCTTACTTATTTTGTAGCCTATAAAGAGGGTTGGAAATCAGGTGGATTTGATAATGGTTCTATTGATAGTACATTAAACGCTGATCCAATAGGCGACATTACCTATGATCCCGAAAATGTATCTGGCTTTGAGGCAGGTGTTAAGGCACTTGTTGCTGATGGAAGCTTAGAGGTAAATTTTGATGTTTATTCTTATGAATATGATGATCTTCAATTAAATTATTTCAATTCTTCAACTTTTGCTTACAGAACATTAAATGCTGAAGAATCTGAATCACAAGGTTTTGAGATTCAATTAGCCTACCTTCCACCAACAATTGATGGATTAAGGTTAACTGCTGCTTATGGTTATAATGACTCAAATTATGTTAAGTTTGTTGGACCTTGTGCTGGCGGTCAATTACCTTCTGAAGGTTGCAATATACCTGATGGCGGTCTCGTACTTCAAAATTTGAATGGAAGTAAGAGAGCTCTTGCTCCTGAGAACAGAGCAAATTTAGGCTTTAATTATAACAGTTCGCTTAGCAACGGTCTTGAGTTAGGTATTAATGGTAATATGAAATACTCAACTAAGTACAAGCTTAATGATGTTATTCCTGATGCGTACCAACCTAATTATAAAACTGTTGATGCGGGTATTTACTTATCTTCACCTGATAAAGGATGGAAGCTAGCATTAATTGGTAGAAATCTTAATGATGAGTATGTTCAGACTCGAGGAACAGACGCACCTTCAACTGGCGGTGCAACTGGTACAGTGGATGGATTTAAGGGTGATAGATATTCTTATATCAAACCTGGAAGAACAATTGCTTTAAAATTATCTCTTCAAAGATAAATTAAAGTAACTAGATTAATGGCCTTGAATGCAGTAATTTATTACATGCTTCAGGGCCATTTTTTTATGTAAATTATTTAAGAGGCTGAAATGCTAAAAGTTCATTTTGCACCAAATTCAAGAGCCGGGCGTATTATATGGATTCTTGAGGAATTGAATCTACCTTATGAAGTAAACAGAATGGATTTTCATCCCAAAGATTTAAAATCTGACGAACATCGCTCAAGACATCCGTTAGGGCGTATACCTGTCCTTGATGATGGAGATGTTAGAATTTATGAGTCTGGTGCTATAGTTGAGTATATTTTAGAGCGCCACAAAAATGGCAATCTTAAGCCTGAGGTTAACTCTGAAAAATATCCTGAATATCTCCAATGGTTTCATTATTGTGAAGGCATGGTTATGCCTTCAATTAATACTATTATTGTTCAAACACTATTACTGCCAGAAGATCGAAGGGATGAAAATGTATTAAACCAAGCAAAAAGATTGTTATCTAAGTCACTCGAGCCTGTAAATCAATCTCTTGCCGAAAGAGAATATCTAATTGGTGATTTTTCAGCTGCAGATATTATGCTAGGCCATGCATGCTTTATGAGTAATAGACTGGGTTGTGTTAATGAGGAAATGTTAAATATGAAAAGGTACATTGAAAATATAAATAAAAGGCCTGCTTTTCAAGTTGCCATAAATATGAGTTAGTTTTGTATTATTTTTGGACAGTAAGGGTAATTAGATTTGTAGCTTTCTTTTTTGTTTCAGCTTCATTGATAGCATCTTATTTTTATGCTGGTGGTAATATTCATGATCCATTTCAGATTGGATACTCCTTAACTCATAATTTTCTTAGCGACCTTGGGGGTTATAAATCCCATTCTGGACAATCAAACATTGTATCAGCTTTATTATTTAATATTTCAATGATCATGTTTGTTTTTGTTGGGATTGCATTTTTATTTGTACCAAGATTATTTAAGGAGAATAATACAAATTATTTTCTTGCAATTTTAGGGTCAGGATTTTTTTTCTTAGGTACAGTTTTTTTTGCTGGTGTAGGTTTTACCCCTTATGACCTTTACATAGATATGCATATATTTTTTGCTATAAACGCTTTTAGATTTTTAATTCCAGCCTCTATTCTTTACTTCATTTTATTGTTTAGAAGCTCAGTAAGTAATAAGTACGCTCTTGCCATAATGATACTGTTTTTATTTACTTTTTCGTATGTAGTTTATCAAATTATTAGCGCTAGTCCTTTGGAAAGCTTAGAAAAAATGGTTGAACAAGCTACCCTTCAAAAAATAATAGCCTTTATTAATGTTTTGAGTATTTTTATCCTTAGTTTTGCTTTTGAGGAGAAGGTGAGGAAGTTAGATCTCGATTAAATCATGATTTTTTGTTATATAAATTAAGCTTATTTAAATTTATCAATAGATGAGGTTGTAATGACTAAAAATCAAAAAAATACATTAACCTCAATTATTGAGAGTAATAAAGATTATAGTGAGAGCTTTAATCAGGGTAACCTTTCTGCAAAACCATCTAAATCTATTGCGATTCTTACGTGTATGGACACCAGGATAAATATCGAGAAGGTTTGCGGGCTAGAGTCTGGTGAAGCACATATTATTCGAAATGCTGGTGGTAAGGTAACTGATGATACTATCAGGTCCTTTGTTGTTTCTTATAAGTTACTTGGTACTAAGGACTGGTTTGTTATTCAGCACACTGATTGTGGGCTATCAAAAATAAATGATGAAAAAATGGCAAGTCTCTTAGAAAGTGATTTGGAGACAGCTAGTTTTGAAAATGGTGACTGGAATAGTAATAAAAATGATAATTCCGAATTCGGATCATCTTTTGGGCATCAAGTAGAGTGGAATACATTTTTAGATTTAAAGAAAAGTATTTTAGAGGATATAGAAAAAATTAAGAACCATCCCTTAACTCCTAGCTATATAAATATCTATGGTCTTATTTATGACGTTAAGACAGGTGAGCTCGAAAGCTTAGAAAATTGATATAAAATTTATTATTAATAGGTAGTTATTTTTCACATAAATAACTTGAAGTTATGATAATTTTTTGGTTTCTATCTTATTAAATTTATTATCATAATTATATTTAAAGTTGTTTCATGATTTATCGATTAATTTTTTTGTTTTCCTTTATTATTCCAGTCCATGCCTTTTCTTCTAGTGCAATTAGTCATGCCCCCATTGGTGTAATGGCCGATCATTTCCATAAAAAAGGTGAGTGGATGGTTTCACTTAAAGTAACTAATATGGAAATGAAAAAGAATATTCTAAATGGGCATTCAATTTCTACGAAAGACATACTAAACCAACCAAATCCCTATTCTGATATGCCTATGACTATGGATCTGGGATTAAAAATGCCTAAAAATTTAAGTGTTATTCCAAATAAAATGACAATGAAGATGATTATGCTTGGAGCTATGTATGCTCCATCAGATAAGCTTACCATGATGGGTATGCTAATGTTTAATGATAAAGAGATGATTCTTGATACATACAAGGGGATGATGGACAGGAATTATATCGGATCTTTTAATACATCTTCTTCAGATATTTCTAAAATATCCTTTTTGAGTCTATATAATTTGTATCAATCTGAAGAATCACGATGGCACCTGACCTTAGGCCTAGAGCAAGGCTTGGGAGAGAGTTCTAAAAAAGGTATTGTTTTAAATCCTATGAATATGAAGTCATCAATTACCTTACCATACGGTATGCAGAGTAGCGATAAAGCACTTCGTTTACTATCTAGCATAACAAATGTATCAAAGTTTGGAGATTTTATAATTGGCAATCAGCTGGCGATAAAAAATATTGTTAGTAAAAAAAATTGGAATTTTGGGAATGAATTTCAATACAACTTGTGGCTTCAAGGGTCTTTTAATAAAAGTATTTCATATTCTATTAGATTAAATTATAAGGATCAGGATTCAATAGAGGGACGTGATAAATCAATTATGGCACCAGTTCAAACTTCGAATCCAAATAACTATGGTGGCCAAACTCTGAATTTAGGGCTAGGTTTTAATACAATTTTCGATGTTTTTGGAGGAAAGTATAAGGATCGGTTTTCTATAGAAATATTAAAGCCAATTAATCAGGATAAGAATGGACTTCAAATGAAAGATGGTCTTACCATTCAATTAGGATTTCAAAAGATGCTATAGATTCTTATTTTAAATTCTAAAACAAGAACTTAACCTTTATATGGGTTAACAGGAGGCTTACAATGATAAAAATACTATTAATGGATTTAGAAGGTAAATATTTTTAGAATCAATGAGAAAAAAATTCATAATTATTTTTATTTTTTTTGCCATAATGTTACTAGCTATTCTTAGCTCAGGGCCTTTTTTAACACTTTACTCAATAAAGCAAAGTGTAGGTGAAAAGGATTCTGTCAAATTAAGTAATAATATAAATTTTCCTACCTTGCGATTGAATATAAAAGATCAGTTGAGCAATGAGCTTTCAAAAAAAGTTAAATTAGAAAGTGGTATTTTTAATATTTTAGCCGAAGGTTTTGCAAGCAAATTAGTCGATGAGACTGTTGATGTTCTTTTAACACCTGAGAATTTATTAAGGCTAATTAATGGAGAAGAGCCATCTTCCATCTTAAGAGGTGAAAAGGTTAGCTTTAATGAAAATAATTCTTATGAAATTCTAGAAAGTATTAACTACAAATTCGAATCTCACAAAAAGTTTTCGGTTTTTGTTCTAGGAAAGAACAAGAAAGTTATTCAATTGATACTTAGAAGGTCTGGTTTTCAATGGCAACTTTCAAATATAACTATTCCAGATATTAGTTAATGAGTGAAAAAAAAACTATATTTTTAGGCGGAACTGGCCTTATTGGAAGTCAGGTATTAAAAATTTTAAGTAAGAATATAAATAACATTACTGCACTTTCGAGACGATCGAATAATAACTATCCTGAAAATGTTCAAGATATTTTATTTAACTTTGATACTCCTTTGACTGAATTGGATTTACCTAACTGTGATCATTTGTTTATTTGTATTGGCCGGAGTCTAAAACTTAGAGAGCTACTTTATATAAGAAAAAAAGATAGAAAAAATCATTTCAAAATTGAACATGATTATGTTTTTAATTTAGCAAAAAAAGCAAAAGAGATGGGTGCAAATAATTTATCAATTATCTCTGCAGTTGGTGCTAATTCAAATTCATCTAACTTTTACCTAAGCACAAAGGGCCTTATCGAGGAAGATTTAAAGAATTTAGGATATAAAAATATTAATATTTTAAGACCTGGTCATATTATTACTAACAAAGAAAAAAATGAAATTGGTTTTGTAGTTTGGGTAATCGATATTTTTTTCAAATTAGTAAATCCTTTTTTAAAAAGTTCTTTAAGAAAATATCGAGGTATCCCTTTGGATAAGGTTTCTGAGTTTATGGCAAATGAAGAGATGGCGGGTATTAAGATTTTCCACTATGATGATTTTATAAAATAATAAAGAGGAGTTAGTGATGAGTGTGCTTGTTAATTTAGAAATACCTGTAAAAGAAGGAAAACTAGAAGAGTTTTTAGATTATTTGCGAGAAATTCTAGTTGATACTAGGGCCTATGAGGGTTGCATAAGCTTAAATACCTATCATGAAACGGGTACCTCAACTGTGCTTTTAATCGAAGAATGGGAAAGAATGGAAAATCAGGAATCCTATATGCAGTGGAGAACTGAAACAGGTATGGTTGAAGCTCTTTCTAAATTCTTAGATGGTGATTTAATTGTTAAAAAATATTTACCAAAGAAGGATGTCTAATTATGACAAAAGATTATGATATTGTTATTTATGGAGCAACAGGGTTTACAGGAAAATTATGTGCTAAATACCTTTCTGAGAATACTAATGATATAAATTGGGCAATAGCTGGAAGAAATAAAGAGAAACTAGAAGACGTAAAAAAAGAGTTTTCTCTTGATGTTGATATCTTCATTGCTGAAAGTAATGATGAAAAGGCACTTGATAATATTACTCAAAATACAAAAGTGGTTTTATCAACTGCAGGACCATTTCATAGGTACAGTTCAAATTTAGTTAAGTCATGTGTCAAAAATTCATCTGACTACGTGGATATTACAGGTGAGTTTTTTTGGATCAGGGAAATGATCGATCTTCATCATGAAGAGGCATCATCTAAGGGTGTAAGAATTGTACCTGCATGCGGGTATGACTCGATTCCATCTGATTTAGGTACTTTTTTTGCTAGTACTAAAATAAACGAGCCAATAAAGAGAATTGAATCATTCCATGCGGGTCAAGGCGGAGTTTCAGGTGGAACAACCGAAACCGGTTTTTCTATGGGTGATCTTAAATTAGGAAAAAAAATGAATGATCCATTCGTTTTAAATCCAGAAAAATCTGTATCAAAAGAACAAAAATTACTTGGATCAGACTCTGTTGGCTTAAAGAAAAATAGTTTGATAAATTCATGGACTGGCCCATTTATTATGGCTGTATCAAATACTAGGGTTGTTAGAAGAAGTGCAGCACTTTTGGAGTTAAATCAGGAGGGTTACGGAGTTAACTTTACTTATCAAGAACATGCTTTTTATAAGAAATTTAGTACTGCTCTTTTAGTTACTTTTGTAACACTTTTATTTGGTTTAATTTTAAGCACACCTCTTCGAAAATTAATCAGACCATTATTGCCTAAGCCTGGTGAAGGACCAAGTAAAGAGACTATGGAAAATGGTTTTTTTGATAGTTTTTTTAGTGCTGAAGTAGGCGGTGGTGAAAAAAAATTATTCCGCGTTCATGGTAAAGGTGACCCAGGCTACAAGGTTACATCAAAATTTGTTTGTGAAAGCGCTCTAACGCTTATTAAGGAGCGTGAAAAATTACCTGGTGGACAAGGCTATGGAGGTGTACTTACTCCTGCATCTGGACTTGGCCAGCCGCTAATAGATAGACTTTCATCAAACGGTGTAAACTTCGAAGGTCCTCTCTAATTAAACAGCTATAACGCCTCCATCAACTGATATTGAGTCTCCTGTAGTAAAGGATGAATCTTCTGAGGCAAGAAATAAGACTGCTCTGACAACTTCCTCAGGCTCACCGACTCTATTCATTGGATGTGAAGCTGCAAAATCTGCAAGCTGTTGTTCAGGATTTTCAGCCCCCTCAACATACCTTTGCATCATAGGTGTATTAATTGCACCTGGTTGAACAGCATTACACCTTATTTTATAACCCATCTGGGCACAATGGAGTGCTACTGTACGTGTTAAAATTAAAACCCCGGCTTTACTGTAATTATAAGCAAGAACAAATGACTGAGGCCTCGTTGCAAGAGAAGATGAAAAAT
This sequence comes from Hyphomicrobiales bacterium, assembly GCA_028339975.1. Lineage (GTDB taxonomy): Bacteria > Pseudomonadota > Alphaproteobacteria > MED-G09 > MED-G09 > MED-G09. The sequence goes on from JAOLDG010000007.1 coordinate 65,902, forward strand.
TTACTATTGAACCAGATCTTTCTTTCATCGCTTTAACTGCAAATTGACAACCTAGAAAAACTGAAGTTCCGTTTATTGCGTGGGTTCTATTCCAGTGATCTATAGTTTCATCTTCTATGGTTGCTGGCTCACTTATTCCAGCAGCATTAATTACAGATGTGATTTTATTGAATCTATCCCCTAAATATTCTTCAAATGAATTCCATGATTCTGGATTTGTTACATCAGCCTTAAAGAACTCACAAGATTTTCCAATCTTATCTGCAACTGATTTTCCCATTTCCTCATTAATATCGAGAGTTACAACTTGACCACCCTCGTTGACAATATGTTCTGCTGTTAAGGCCCCCATTCCTGACGCTCCACCAGAAATAATTACTAATTTATCTTTAAATCTAGGCATAATATCCTCCATAAATGCTCAGAAAGTTAACGCTTCCTATTTTTTTTAAAATATTCTTGATCTTTTTTTATTTGTTCTTTTAATTTTTTATTTTCTAAAGTTTCTTTTAAATTTACTTTAAGGGGTGTATTACAAACAGAAATTCCCATATCATTCCTTTTTATTTTAAAACAAAAGTGAGTTTACATGAATAATATCAAAGAAAAAAATAAATTAGAAGTTTTTTACAATGCAAGCTGTCCAATATGTAAAAGAGAAATTGACACTTATAAATCTAGGTCGAAAAACGTTATTTATAAAGATTCTTCTTTGATGGATGAGAAATATAATAGAAGAATGCATGCATTTGAGAACGGTAATGAGTTTATAGGAGCGGAAGCATTTATTAAGGTGTGGAGTAAGACGGATGGCTTTAAATTTCTTTCACGCTTATTTAATAATAAATTTAGTATTTTCATTATGAATTTAATTTACAACCCAATTGCTTATATTCTATATAAAATGCATTTAAGAAGGATAAAAAAATGAAATTAATATCTTTTATGAAGAACGATAAAATAAGTATAGGAGCCTTAGATAACGAAACTATAATTCCTTTTTCTTATAATCCTTCGATTCCAAAAGATATGCTTTCCTTCCTTGAGATGGGTGATGATGCTTTAAATATGGCTAAAGAGGTTGTATCGCTATCAAAAAGCAATCTTAAATTAGGTGAGTGTAAGCTATTAAGCCCAATCTTACGTCCTCCTAAAATAATTGCTATAGGGTTGAATTATCAAGACCACCTTGAAGAGATAAGGGCTATTGGAAGAGAGATCGAAGATCCAGAGGTTCCAATGATATTTAATAAGCAATCTACATCTGTTTGCGGTCCTTTTGATGATATTCATGATCCAAAAGTTTCAACAAAACTGGATTACGAGGGTGAGTTAGCATTTGTTGTTGGAAAAAGGTGTCGCCATGTTCCTCGTGATGAAGCTAAAAATATAATCGCAGGCTATTGTGTATCAAATGATGTTAGTGTTAGGGATTGGCAAATGAGAGTTCCTACATTTACTATAGGAAAATCTTTCGACACACATTGTCCTTTTGGTCCAGCAATTGTAACTTCCGATGAAATTCCTGATCCACACAATCTTGATATTAAAACAGAAGTAAATGGAGAGCTAAGGCAGGATTCGAATACAAGGAATCTTATTTTTGATTGTTTTGAACTAGTTGAGCATTTATCCACAGCCTTTACTCTTGAGCCAGGAGATTTAATTTTAACTGGTACTCCTAGTGGTGTAGGAGTTGCAGATGATAAGTTTCTTAAGAATGGGGATAATGTAAAAATTAGTATATCTAAATTAGGGTTTATAAATAACAAAGTAATTGACGAACCTTTATCTACAATTAAATTTTAATTATTTTATTTTATATCAAGAGCCTTAAGTCGGTTTTCCATTATTCTTAATATTGGCTTATCTATCATTTTTCCATTAAATGAAAAAACTGCCTTTTCCGATTTATTAAATTCTTTAATAATTTCTTGTGCTTCCAAAATTTCATCGTCCGTAGGAAGGAAATATTTTTTAATTATATTTATTTGAGATGGATTAATTGCGGCTTTAGAGTTAAATCCAATTGACTTCGATAGCCTGCATTCCTTCTCAAGATCTTCCTGAGAAGAAGTAATCATAAAGGGGCTATCAATTGAAAATAAATTATTTATTGAGCACTCAATAATTATCTTTGATCTTGCGTAAAGTAATGCTTCCCAACTCATATCAGAGCCCAACGCAGCACTATAATCTGCCGCACCAAACATTAAACCAACTACACTAGAATTTGATGCAATTCCTTCTAAATTTCTAAGTACCAGAGGTGTTTCAATAAGAGGTATAGTTGACATATTATCTGGAATATTTTTTAAGACTTCATTAGTCTCAATTTTTGGAATAATAATTTTAAAATCCAAAGATTTAAATAAATTTAAGTCAGATTTTCCATTTACATCATTTAAATCATTAATTCTTATATAAGATGGAATTTTAAGCGAATTGCTTGATAAGAAGTTAAATAAATTTTCCCTTGCCATTTCTTTTTCACTAACAGGTACAGCATCTTCTAAATCGAAAATAATACCGTCCGCATCATGCTTAATTGCCTTTTCAATATAATTAAGTTTATTTGCGGGAATAAAAATTGGAGTAATAGGAAATTTTTTCATTTACAATCCATTAATGATATCATTGATGTTAGCTTATCATTAAAAATTAAAATATAGTATGCCAAAACTTTATGTAGTAAATTTTCATTGGAATAAGGATAAAATTAAAAAATGTTTAATGTTAAAGAAAAAAATATCTTAATCACTGGCGCAACTTCAGGAATAGGACATTCGGCAGCATTATCCTTAAGTTTGATGGGGGCAAATATTATCTTTATTGCGCGGGACAAACAAAAAGCTGAAAAATTATCAGATGAAATAAAGAAAATTTCAGGAAAAGATTCTACCTTTATAATTGCAGACCTTTCTTCGCAAAAGGAAATTATCAAAGCCACAGATATTTTTAAAAATATGAATATATCTCTAGATATCCTTTTAAATAATGCGGGCCTTATTAATCTTAAAAGAAAAGAAACCACCGATGGTTTTGAAGAGACTTTTGCAGTCAATCATCTTGCTTATTTTACTTTAACTAATTTACTTCTAGATAAAATAAAAGATTCGCCATCCTCAAGAATTGTAAATGTTTCTTCCGGAGCTCATTTTGCCGTTAAAAGGATGAATTTTGATGATATTCAGTCAATAAATTCTTATAAACCCTTTAAGGTTTATGGCTATTCAAAGCTAGCTAATATTTTATTTACTAAAAAACTATCTGATATTTTAAAGAACGATGATGTGACAGTAAATTGTCTTCACCCGGGCGTTGTTGCAACAGGGTTTGCTTCTCAAAATAACTCAAAGCTGCAGAAATTTATCTTTGGTTTAGCAAAGCCATTTATGAGAACAAGCGATAATGGTGCTAAGACTTCGGTTTACCTTTGTTCTTCATCAGATGTTTCTAATATTAGTGGTGAATATTTTTATAATTCGAAAATATCAAAGACCTCAAATGGTGCAAATAATTCTCAAGATGCAGACAGGCTGTGGGATATAAGTTTACAGCTTACAGGCTTAATTTAATGAAAGGTATTGTTCTAATAAACCTTGGTTCACCAAAAGACCTAAAGCTATCTTCAATTAAGAGCTACTTAAAGGAGTTTTTATCTGATGATTATGTTCTTGATATTCCAAAATTAATTCAAAGAATTTTAGTGAATTTTATAATAGTTCCCTTTCGATCCTCAAAAACAAAAAAAGCGTATGAAAGTATCTGGACTTCAAAAGGATCCCCTTTAATTGTTAACACCCATCTTATTGCTAAAAAGTTACAAAAAAAAATGAATTTACCAGTTGAGGTAGCAATGCGCTATCAAGAGCCTTCAATAAGAAATGCAATCTTAAAATTATTAAAAAATGGTTGTGATGAAATTATTGCTACACCTTTATACCCTCATTATGCTCAGGCAACCTCTCTAACCACACACTTAGAAGTCGAAAGGGTTATGAAGGATATCGATCCTAGTATTAATTTTTCAATTTCATCACCCTTCTATTCGGAGGATGGTTATATAAAATCTCTTTCTGAATCCATAAAAAATTATTTACCGAGTGAATTTGATTATCTTTTATTCAGTTACCATGGAATTCCGGAAAGACATGTAAAAAAAATGGACCCCACGCTATCTCACTGTTTAAGTGATGAAAATTGTTGTAGCTTGAGCTCTAAAGCCCACAAGTATTGTTATAAACACCAAGTCCTAGAGACTTCAAAGTTATGTGCAGACGATTTAGGGTTAAACAATGATCAATGGGGTGTTTCCTTTCAGTCTAGGATTGGACCTGGATGGCTGAAGCCTTTTACAGACAAGGTACTTGAGGAATTTCCAAAAAATGGAATAAAGAAAATTGCCGTTGTCTGTCCAGCATTTATTGCTGATAATTTAGAGACTCTAGAAGAAGTTGATATTAGAGCAAGAGAGACCTTCTTAGATTCTGGTGGTGATGAATTTACTTTTATCCCCTGTATTAATGATAATAAGCTATGGATTGATTTTTTAGCTAACTTTATAGAGAAGTAATTTATATTTATAATTAATGCATTTAGGAGTCTGAAATGAATGATTTTGTTTACCCAGGTATTTTAAGTAGCATATCGTTGCTTGTATACTACTTTACTTTATTTAAGGCTGGAACAGCTCGAGTAAAATATAATATTCAGGCACCTTCGCACAGTGGACCAGACGAATATGTCAGAAAAGTTAGAGTTCATCAAAATACCCTTGAACATTTAGCGCTTTTTCTTCCAGGACTTTGGTTGTTTTCCTTTGCGGTTGATCCCGTATGGGCTACAATTATTGGAGTTTTGTGGCCAATAGGACGAGTTGGATATGCTTATGGATACTATAAGGACGCAAATAAAAGGGGCTTTGGCTTATACATAAGTATGCCTCCAATTTATATTTTTATAGTTGGTTCATTGATTGGGTTTATTTTAAATATTTAAAAAAGATAAATATTTTAAAATAATACATTTAATTTTGAGGAATAATATAAATAAATAAGTCTGATTTTTTTATAAAATAGTGCCTTGTTATATTTTTTATATTATAACCTGATTATGGATAATCATTTTGATGTATTAGTTGTTGGTGCAGGAATTTCTGGTATTGGTGCAGGCTATCATTTGCAAACTAAATGCCCTGGAAAATCGTATGCAATCTTAGAGGGGAGAGAGACCATTGGAGGGACCTGGGATTTATTTCGTTATCCTGGAATAAGGTCTGATTCAGATATGTATACATTGGGATTTTCTTTTTATCCCTGGAAGGAAAAAGAGGCTATAGCTGATGGTCCAGCAATTTTAAATTACCTTCACGAAACTTCAGAAAAATTTAATATAAAAGAAAAGATAAAGTTTGGTCATTATGTCGAGAGTGCCTCATGGTCCTCAGATGACTCTCAATGGAAATTAAAAGTTAAATCAAAAGAAAAAACTGAAATAATGACATGTAACTTTATTTTTATGTGCTCCGGTTATTATTCCTATAAAGAAGGATACACTCCAGATTTTGAAGGTATTAATGATTTTAATGGTAAAATTGTTCATCCCCAAAAATGGACTACAGATATTAATTATGTTGATAAAAATGTAATTGTTATAGGTAGTGGTGCAACTGCAGTAACAATTGTTCCTGAGGTAGCTAAAAAGGCAAAACATGTCACTATGCTTCAACGATCTCCAACCTATATTGTTTCTGCTCCCCAAAAAGATCCTATAGCTAGCTTGCTTCAAAGTTTTTTACCTACAAAAGCTGCTTATTTCATTGTTAGGTGGAAGAATATACTCAGACAGCATTGGTTTTTTAGATTGTGTAAGAGTAATCCAAAAAGGGTAAAGGATTTTATCTTAAGTCAGATTCGCAAAGAACTCGGTCCAGACTATGATATTGAAAAACATTTTACACCAAATTATAATCCCTGGGACCAAAGAATGTGTTTAGTTCCTAATGGTGATTTATTTGAATCAATTAACAACAAAAAAGCTTCAATTGTTACTGATGAGATTAATTGTTTTACTAGAAATGGAATAAAATTAAAATCTGGCGATGAGCTTGCTGCTGATTTAGTTGTCACTGCAACAGGTCTAAATATGGAATTACTTAGTAATATAGATCTAATTGTTGATAAGTCTAAAATTGATTTATCTAATACTGTTACATATAAGGGTATGATGTTTAGCGGTGTACCAAATCTAGTTTCAACATTTGGTTACACAAATGCATCTTGGACACTTGGGGCAGACTTAACATCAGAATATGTTTGTAGACTTCTCAATCTTATGGAAAAAAAATCTGTTACAAAATGTTGTCCCGAAGCCAACGAGAGTATTGAAAAAGATGAAAATTGGCTTAACCTTTCCTCGGGATATATTGAAAGATCAAAAGATATTTTTCCAAAACAAGGCAAGGAAGAGCCTTGGAAAAATAATCAAAATTTTATTAAGGATATTTTTCAGATTCGTTATGGCGACTTAAAAGATGACGATATGAAGTTTTCATAAGAGTTAATCCTAATTACTTATAACTTATTTTCTATTAATTAAAAATTGAGGAAAAAAATGAAATCAAGAATATGCGACATGCTAGAGATAGAATTTCCTTTATTAGCCTTTTCCCATTGCAGAGATGTTGTAGTGGCGGTTTCTAAGGCCGGAGGAATGGGCGTTTTTGGTGCAGTAAGCTTATCCCCTGAAAAATTAAAAGAAGAGTTGAATTGGATTGATGAACACGTTGATGGTATGCCATATGGTATCGATCTAATTGTTCCAAATAAATTCGAAGGTAAAGGTAAAGAGGTCTCTTCGGATCAAATACTGAATGCTATTCCTCAAGGACATAGAGATTTTGCAAAGGGAATCCTCGCTGATTATAATATTGAGACGGATGGTCTTGATGATATTAGCGAAGGTGCTAAACAATTTAGAAAAAGTTTATCTGACGAGGGTGCTGCAACATCCCTTGAGGTTGCTTTTGAGCACCCGATTAAACTAGTTGCAAACGCTCTAGGTGTTCCTCCTAAAGTAATGCTTGATATGGGAAAAAAACATAATGTAGCAGTAGCAGCTCTTGTTGGTGCAAAGGAGCATGCAATAAAACAAGTTGAAGCTGGGGTAGATATATTAATTGCATCCGGCGGAGAGGCGGGAGGACATTGTGGTGATGTCTCGACAATGGTTTTAATTCCTGAGGTTTATAAAGCAATTCAAGAAATTAAAGATATTCCTATTTTAGCTGCCGGAGGAATAACGACAGGATCACAAATGGCAGCAGCTATGTCAATGGGAGCTTCAGGTGCTTGGTGCGGTTCAGTATGGCTTACGACATCTGAAGCGGAGACAAATCCTGTAGTTAAAGAAAAGATGTTAGCTGCTAGCTCAAGAGATACCGTGAGATCAAAAAGTAGAACAGGAAAGAACTCAAGACAACTTAGATCGCCTTGGACAGATGCTTGGGAAAACAAAGGTCCTGAGCCTTTACCGATGCCATTACAGTCTCTTGTTAGTGAGCCTGCATTGAAAAAAATTGATAAATTATCTCAAGGTGGTCATGAGGGTGCTAAAGAACTTGCAACATATTGGGTTGGTCAAGGTGTTGGTTTGATGAATCAGTCTATGTCTTCTGGTGCTGTTGTTCAGGAATTCAAGGAAGAATTTGCCGAGGCCTATGAAAGACTCTCAAACTATTTAAGTTAATAATACTCTTAATTAATGTAGAAGCCTATGAAATTTCTTTTAATATTTTTACTTTTACCAGCTTTAACAGCTGGATATTTATTTATTACAAAACCAAAAAATATGCCTTTTTTGGGACATTTTGCTGATAAAATTTTATACGGATCTTTATATTATATTGATAAACCAGATATTAGTTATACATATGCAAAAAGAGATAATGTTAATTTGAAGCTACATTTTTTTATTCCAAAAAAATCAGAAATAAAATCAAGTGTTTTACTTTTTCATGGTGGTGGGTGGGCGTTTGGGTCATCCTACTCTCTCTTTAAGATATGTAAAAACCTTGCAAAGGAAGGAATATTGTGTGCAAGTGCAGATTATAGACTTGGATTAAAACATGATACAAAAGTTAAAGATTCAATGCTAGATTCAGCTGACGCATATGAATGGATGGTTAAAAATTCTGAAAAATTTAATATTAGTAAAGACGATATAATGGTTGGAGGAGCTTCATCAGGTGGTCAGTTGGCTGCATCCTTAGCAATGATTCCAAATAAAGAAAATAAAACTTACGATAAAATTAAGGCAATGATATTTTTTAATCCTGCTCTAAATACTTCATTTTTAAATGTTGAAATTCCCGCGAATATAGATGATAGAAGAAAAAAATTATGGCTTTATGTAAGAAAGCTTTTTGAAGGAAAAGCAGAGGCTCTTTCACCTTCAAACTTTATTCAAAGTGGTCTTCCTCCTTCAATAATATTCCATGGAGAAAAAGATAAAACAATTCCAATTTTTTTAATTGATGATTTTACTAAAAAAATGAAAGACAAAGGTAATCAAGTTGATTTTTTTAGATGGAAAGATAATGGACATCAGTTTTTTCGTTGGGATAAAAAGGCTTATCCCGAGGTAATGGAAAAGTTAATATTATTTATTAAAGAACAAAGCAGTTAAGGGGTTATTAAATGCCATTAAAAATATCAATTTTTGGATCACTTGTCAGTATATTTTTAGCTGGATTAATAGCATTTCTATCTAGTGAGAATAATTTAATTATTTTTGGAATTCCTTCTTTAATTTTTTGCGCTATTTATTCTTTCGGCGTTCATTGGTTCTTTTTTATACATGGGTATTTATATCAAACAGAGCATTATTTTGATGTGACTGGAAGCTTTACCTATATTAGCCTCTCATTAATTTTAATAATTAGCTCTATTCTAAGTGTTAACGAAAATGGCTTTAATTTATATTCTCTTATAATTGGCTCGATGGTTATTATCTGGGCTCTTAGGCTGGGTTCTTTTTTGTTTAAAAGGGTTAAGGAGGTAGGAAAAGATGTAAGGTTTATAGAAATGAAGAAAGATTTTTTTTGGTTTCTTATGACATGGACTTTATCTGGGCTTTGGGTCTTTTTAACTTATGCCGCAGGCTTATTGGCCATGTCTTCCATTTTTATAGAAACATCATTTAGTTATTACCAATATTTCTGCTTAATCATTGGTTCAATCGTATGGATTTTTGGAATTACTATTGAGGTGATATCTGATCATCAAAAGAAAATTTTTAGACAAAATATATCCAACAAAGGAAAGTTTATAAAAAGTGGGCTGTGGTCCTTGTCTAGGCATCCAAATTATTTTGGAGAGATAATTCTTTGGTTAGGTATTTCAATAATAGCCCTACCTACAATGGATGGCTTTAAGTATATTGTTTTAATTTCCCCAGTATTTGTTTATATCCTTTTGACAAAAATAAGTGGCATTCCAATGCTTGAAAAAAGTTCAGATGCTAAGTGGGGTGATAATCCTGACTATATTGAATATAAAAAAAATACACCTGTGTTATTTTTTAAGAAACCTAATCTTTAATTAAGTCTTCCTTCAGATATTTGCCAGCCATGAAGTAATGAAAAGCACACCATATTTTTAAAGATGCAAAAATAAGAAGACTATACCTTAAGGAATCCTTCCCATACTCAGAATGTAATATGTCACTTAGGATTCCGACTGATTGAGGTCCAAAACCTAAGCCTATTATATTTATAATAAATAATAGTATTGCTGCAGCAACAGACCTCATTCTTAACTCTACCAACCCTTGTGTCTGACTAAATGTGGCCGCTTGATAGAAGTTTCCAAGAGCCACTGGTATAATTAAACATAACAATGAGTAATTTGCAGTTGGGCTTAGATAAACTAAAATATATAGAGGTCCAGATAACCCCATGGCGATTGCAACTATCCAAAGCGCCCATCTTGTATCTTTTGCACCAAAGTAGTCTGATAAATAACCACCTAAAAATATCCCTAATCCTCCTGGTATTCCAAGAATAAGCCCTAGATACCATCCAACATCACTTGTTTGCATTCCATAGGATCTTTGGAAAAAGGATGGAAGCCATGTGATCGCTCCATAGCCAACAAAAGATGCCAATGATGCGGCAATTGCCAAGTGTCTAAAGGATTTTTTCTTTAAAAGGTAAGAAATTGTTTCAATGATAGTTGGCTGATCTTCCTTATCAACCTTTCCTTCTGCCTGACCTCTGATTGGCTCTTGAACGGTTAACCTAAATATTACCGCTAAAAGTATTCCTGGAATACCAACAACGAAAAAAGCTAATCTCCAACCAAAAATTTCATTAATCCAGCCCCCGGCAAATAAACCAAACATTATTCCAAAGGGTATGCCTAATGAGTAAATACCAAGTGCTGTTGACCTTTTATTTGCAGGAAAGTAATCAGAAATCATGGAGTGTGCGGGTGGACTGCAACCAGCCTCACCAACACCAACACCAATTCTTGCTGCAAGAAGATGAAAGAAATTTTGAGCTAAACCAGACATTGCTGTCATAAAGCTCCATACACCTATTGATAGGGCTATAAGGTTTCTTCTGTTTCCCTTGTCAGCATATTTAGCGATGGGAATACCGAGAGTGGCGTAGAATAAGGCAAAAGCAAACCCAGTTAAAAACCCTAGAGATGTATCTGAGAGATTTAAATCCGCCTTTATGGACTCAAGTAGAATAGATAAAATCTGTCTATCAATAAAATTAAATGTATAAACTACAACTAATATACCAAGAGCATAATTTCTAATTTTTGAGGTAGGAGATATATTTTCAATTTGCGACATTTTTTTCCCAAAAGTTATATTCTAAATATTTTAAGTTTAAATATTATTTAATTAGGCGATTAAATCTATAAAAATCTTCTATTAAAGTTTAGGAGGTTTTTTTATATTATCCTCAACATAATAATCTACATACTTATGAAAGAATTGATTACCTCTCTCGTTTCTTCCAAATAGAACAGAGTCATTAGAAAGCGAGTTAAGTCCTTTTTGTATTTCCATACCAAGAAGATAGTCTTCATCATTCACCACATCCCTTAAAAAATTCATAAAATGATCAAGCTCGGCAATTTCTTTTTTATTTTTTGGTTTTTTGGGAGCTAGGTAATGAAGAATTGTAGTATTGGTATAAGGATTTTTTCCAGGAAGAATTTGAGCTATCTGGCCAATTCCTAGGCCAAGTGATATTGATATATTAGGAAAAAGCGTTCTTACAAAATCTACACCACAACCTTCCTTCTTCCACCATTCATTTTTTGGAAATTCGTGTATTTCTTCGATATTTGTTGATGCAAAGGCAATCCTCAGATGTGGCCCAAAAGCAGTAAAATCCATTATATCATTCATTGTCATGGTCGCTATTGTATCTTTATGTGCTGTATTAAAGTGATATCCCTCAAGGAAACCATCAAAGGCAATTTTCCAATTTGCTCCATTTATTACTTTGAATCCATGATAGTACCAATTTTCTAGATCAAAATGCTCAACCTCAGGAAGCATTCCAGCAAGGAACTTTTCAAAATCAACATCCTCATTTCTTGATAGCGAAACAAATATTAATCCAGCCAATTCTTTGCACTGAAGTTTTTCTAATCCAAAGCACTTATTGTCTATATTACCAAACTTTGATTTATCGGTAACACCTATTAAGTCACCTGTATTTGAATATGTCCAACCATGGTACGGGCATGAAAATCGACTTCTGTTGCCGATTCCTTCTTGAGCTATTATAGCCCCTCTATGACTACAGACATTTCTAAATGCATTAACGTTATTATTTTTATCTCGAGTTATTAAGATAGGTATACCCGTAACTTCAATGGACTTATAGTCTCCTGGATTAGGCATTTCTATTGAAAGAGCAAGCATTAAAGGAAGTGTTTGGAATATATTTTCCATTTCAGCAGACCATCTTTCGTTTGAGGTATAGTCTGATGTAGGAACCTTTAAGATATCGGCTGCTTGATCAGTTGTTCCATT
>JAOLDG010000008.1 GCA_028339975.1 Hyphomicrobiales bacterium
GTTTATTGATAAAGGTAGGACTGATTTTATTAAAGATTACGCTGTTTATGTACCAATGATCGTTATTGCGGAAGCCCTTGGCATGTCAAGAGATGATGCTGAACAATTTAAGCACTGGTCAGATGATATACTATCTGGAAATTTAGATGTTCTTGATCATAAAGCTCGATTAAGGGTTGCCAAGTCATTTGTTGAAGCGAACAAACACTTTGAGGCAACAATAGATGAAAGAAGATTGTGTCCTGCAGATGATTTAATAACATCTTTAGCTACCGCGGAAGTTGAAGGTAAATCCCTCGATACATCTGAGGTTTTACCAATAGTTAACACTCTTATGCTTGCTGGCAATGAGACAACAACAAACTTAATTGGAAATGCTATGCAATTGCTTTTTCAATATCCCGAAGTTAAAAAGGCAATAATTCAAGATTATAGTTTAATTCCAGGTTTTATTGATGAGGTTATGCGATTTGATGCACCTGTTCAGTGTCTTTATAGAATTGTAACTAAAGATACAAAAATAGGTGATATTACAATCTCAAAAGATTCAAGTATTATGCTTGGATGGGGAACAGCTGGAAGAGATCCTAAATATTTTGAAAAGCCAGATGTATTTGATATCTATCGATCAAATTCATCTCAAAATGTAGGTTTTGGTTTTGGTCCTCATATATGTGTTGGTCTGGGGTTAGCTAAGGCTGAAGCAAGAATAGCTTTCGAGACATTGTTTGATAGGCTTGATGATATTCAATTAGATGAAGAAGCTGATTTATCTCATATACCAACTTTTGCTACAAGAGGTTACAAAAGATTGGATTTGAAATTTAAAAATAATAATTGATTTATTTTACTTAATTATAATAATCTTAATTTAATAAATTTCTTTTAAGGGGGAGGTTATGAATCAAGCAGATTTAATTATTCGAAATGGTACAATAATTGATGGATCAGGCGGACCAGAAAGAGTTTCAGATATTTTAATTAAAGATGGTCTAATTAAAAAGGTTGGAAATCTTGATGATAGTTATCAATCAAAAAAAGAAATTGATGCTAGCGGCTATATTGTTACCCCTGGGTTTGTAGATATTCATACTCATTATGATGGTCAGGCTACTTGGGATAATTACTTATCACCTTCATCTTGGCATGGAGTAACCACTGCTTTAATGGGAAATTGTGGTGTTGGCTTTGCCCCTGTTCGTGATGATGATCACGATAAGTTAATTAGCTTAATGGAGGGTGTTGAGGATATACCTGAGGTAGTTCTTACAGAAGGGCTTGATTGGCAATGGAATACGTTTTCTGATTACTTAAATGTTCTTCAGAATAGATCATTCGATATGGATATAGGCGCTCAGATTCCTCATGGAGCTCTAAGGCTTTATGTTATGGGCCAAAGAGGTTCGGATAGAGAAGTTGCTACAGAAGATGATATAAAAGAAATGGCCAAAATAAGTGCCGAAGCTATAGAGGCTGGGGCGATAGGATTCACGACTTCTAGAACAATTTTTCATAAAACATCAAAAGGAGAGCTAGTACCAAGTTTTGATGCAGCTGGAAACGAGTTGATTAAAATAGCAAAAGAAATTGGTAAAACTGGAAAAGGTGTTCTTCAGCTAGTATCGGACTTCCTTGGCGGATATGAGGAGTTTAAAATGCTAGAAGAGATGGTTAAGATTTCAGGTAGACCTCTATCTATTACCTTGGCACAAACAGATGGAACAAAGTATGGATATAAAGACCTTTTGAAGTGGATAGAGACATCTGCAAATAATGGTTTCCCCATTAGAGCACAGGCAGCAGGCAGACCTATTGGTTTAATGTTGGGGCTTAATTTAACTCTTAATCCTTTTTCAGGTCATCCATCATACATAAAAATATCTCATCTATCCTTGGATGAAAGAGTGGAGATAATGAAAAGTGAAGATTTTCGAAACAAAATTTTAAATGAAAATGGTTCATCAGATAATGGCTTGGTTAAATCAATTTTAAGGAATATGGATAATATATATTTGCTAGATAAAATTCCTGATTATGAGCCCCTTAAAGAAACTAGCATCGGTGCTATGGCGGAAAAATCAAAAAAAGAAATTAATGAATTTATTTATGATATTCTATTAAGAGATAATGGGAATACTCTTTTGTATTATCCAATAGGTAATTATTTAGATTATTCATTGGAGGCTAGTCTCGAAATGATAAAAAGTGAGCATTCTCTTCTCGGCCTTGGTGATGGAGGTGCTCATTGTGCAACGATTTGTGATGCAAGTTTTACAACTCATATGCTTACTTTTTGGGGTAGAGACAGGACTAGGGGAGAAAAACTAGAACTTCCATGGATCATAAAATCTTATACCCAAGATAATGCTCTCGCCATTGGACTTAAAGATAGAGGTGTAATATCTGAGGGAATGAAGGCGGATATTAATATAATAGATTTCGATAATTTGACTCTTTATTCACCTGAATTGCTTTACGATCTTCCTGCCGGAGGAAAAAGATTGGTTCAGAAAGTTGATGGCTATAAATATACTATTGTTTCTGGAAGTGTAACTTATAAAGATGGTGTCTCAACCGGTGAGTTACCAGGAAGGTTAATAAGGGCGTAAGTTAAAATGATTATTCAAAAAAATTCTATTTTTCAACAAGCTTACTTTGTTAATAGTATTGAAGAATCTGTAAAAAGTTGGAGCAAGACATTTGGCGCCGGACCATTTGTTTTTACACATCACCATAAAACAGACAAATTTGAGTATAGAGGTACCCCGCAAGAGTCTGATGTTTCCTATGCCTTCGGGTATCTTGGTGATACTATGATCCAGTTTATTGAGCAGCATGATGAAACACCATCCATCTATAGGGATATGTATAAACGGGGGGAAGAAGGCTTTCATCATATAGGTATTTTAGTTTCAGATTTTGACGAGGAGCTTGATAGATATTTAGATATGGGTTTTGACTTAGCCTGCCGGTTATGGGCGGATGGAGTGGATGCGGCCTATATCGATACAAGATCTTTGAATGGAGTATTTACAGAGCTTCATGGAGATCCGAATCATATTTTAGGAGAGTTTTCCCGCTGGAGGAGGGCTCATGAAAAATTTGTACCTGGAGATTCTTATAAACTAGAAAGAGTTAAATAAAGGAGAACTAATTTTAGGTTACTAAATATAGTCTGGCTCATTTCCTTTATTCCATTTTATATTACACCCCATACTAGGATGCTGATCTTTTGAAGTAGGTATGCCATTATTGATATTGTTAATTACTTTCCGTAAATCAATTCCGGTTACTGGTATTTTGTTACCGGGACTACTTTCATCAAATCTACCTCTGTAAATAAGCACCTTTTTATTATTGAAAACGTAAAATTCAGGCGTACACATTGCTTGAAATTTCTTTGCAACAGATTGATTGGTGTCGATTAAATACGGAAATTCATATTTAAACTCAACAATATCATTTTTCATCATATGAATATTATCCAAAGGATAATTATCCATATCATTTGAGTTGATTGCAAATACTCTAAAGTTATCTCTATGCGCCTGATTTAATAACTCAGACATTTTTTCTTTAATATTAATTACATACGGACAGTGATTGCAAATAAATGAAAAAATATAACCCTTAAAGCTTCCTTCACTTATTTGGTATTTTATTTTATCTGTATCCATTAGTAATGATGAGGGTATTTTACTATCAAGTGGCAGCATAGTCGAATAAGTAAGGCTCAACTATCTTTTAACACTTTGTTATAAAGCATATCAATTCTATCTTGGCCCCAATATCTTTCATTTTTATATAAGAATGTAGGAACACCAAATACTTTATTTTCTCTCATAATTTTAGTAAACGACTTTAATCTTGTATCATAACCTTCATCATCCATAGCGCTTATTGCTAAATCCTTGTCAAATCCAATTTTAATACATATTTCCTCAATTACTTCTTTATTTCCGATATCAAGTTTTTCTTTCCATCTAGCATCAAACATTTCAATCATGAAGCTATCACCAAATCCATTTTCTTGAGCACATAGCCATGAAGCATGAACTTTTGGCCAGTTTGCTTCTTTTGATATAGTTTCACTAACATTTTCAATTCCAATTTCTTTAAAAAGACGTTCGCAATCTTCAAATAAGTAGGATCTCTTATATTCGTTCTCTGAAGCAGTCGAAAGAAATTTTATAAGCTCTTTTGGAAGGTAGCAAACCGGAATATAGTCTAATTTTATTCCTCTCTCTTGAGCTTTTTTTACACCCAAATATCCATAAGGGCTTCTGAAATTAAAAAAACATGTTATTTTTTCCACTTTAATCCTCCGTATACATTAAGAATATATTATAAATAACTGATTTATTTAAAATTTTTCTAATTTTAATGTGATTTCTTGATTGATTTCATTAAATATAAAAACTGCATCATCCCATTTAGGGGGACCAAACTTACCTTTTGCATTATTTGAGAAACCAAATGGCTCCTTTGGTATGCCAATAAAATTTCCTGATATTACTCCATTCCCATCAAAATCTTGAAAGCCTGAAACAACATAAGAACCAAAAGGAATATCAAGTTTTACAATACCTTTTTGATTCACTATTTGCGTCACTGCACCAGTAAGAACCTTTTCTGTATTAAGTTTTTTATTAACTTTTGCCTTACCAAAATTTTCCTTTTTATCGTAAATGCCAACAAGTGCTATACCTTTATTATAATCACTCTCTACGTTTATTGTTAAAATTTCAGCAACTAAAACAGAGTTTAGAATAAAAAACACAATTAGCGATTTTAATATAGTTTTGTAAATCATTTACTTTACCATTAATTTCTTGGCAACATCTGCAGCTATTTTAGCACAATTTTCATCATTACCACCGCTATCGCCAGAAACACCAACCCCGCCAATATGATAACCGTCATCTAAAATAATTGGAACTCCACCTTTAATAAGTATTACACCTGGTAATGTTAATATTCCATTATTTGCAGAGTCTCCTTCAAATGCCATATCTCTTAATTCAGCAGTAGAATATGGTAAGCCCGCCGATGTCTTGCCCTTTAGACGCGATATCTCTTCAGATGCTGGATAGGTTCCATCCATTGATGAGTAATATTTTAATGATCCAGGAGATTCGTATATTGCAATATTTACTTTCCAGCCGCTTTCTTTAGCAAGATTTATACAGGAATTTGCCATTTTTGATGCAATATCAAGTGTCAAAACTGGTTTTGTTGTAATTTCAGCATTTAAATTTATTGAAACTAGTATAATTACAAAAAAAGATAATATTCTGTTCATTTAATTTCCCCAAAGTTATAAATATGTTTATATTTGAAACTATAATTTTAAATATAACAACAATAAAAATAATAGAGGTTAATATGAGCATACAAGCAACTGCTGCCAAATTACTTTTTAAGCTTCCAAAGCCAATATTAAGTAAAATTATGAAGTCAATTCCTAAAAGTAATAATCCTCATGATCTTGTTGAAAAGCCATGGCACTTAAAGGGTAACTGGGCTCCCGTTAAAGATGAAATTATTGTAGAAAATTTGGAAATCAAAGGAGAAATTCCAAAGGAAATTAATGGAATGTACTTGAGGAATGGAATGAATCCAGTTTCTGGTCACAGTGATCATTGGTTTTTTGGAAACGGAATGCTTCATGGAGTTAATATTAGTGATGGCAAGGCCTCTTATATGAACAAGTATGTAAGGACACCTTACTTTGATGAAGATATGGGAATGATGGAGAGTTCTTTTGATCTAAAAGCATCTCCTGCCAACACCCATGTAATAAGACATGCGGGTAAGATTTTAACACTTGAAGAAGCTCATCTTCCTTGGATTGTAAATGAAAATTTGGATACCATAGATTCCTATGATTTTGATGGAAAACTTGATGGCCCAATGACAGCTCATCCTAGGGTATGCCCAGAGACTGGAGAGCTTTTATTTTTTGGTTACCAGATGATGAAGAAACCATACTTAACCTATCATAGGGTTTCAAGGGAAGGTGTATTGGTTCAGTCAGAAGAAATTGATATACCAAGACCTGTTATGATGCATGATTGGAATATAACAAGAAATTATGTTGTATTTATGGATTTACCATTAGTATTTGATATTAATGACGCCGTTAGCGGGTCTGATCCATTTGGGTTTAAACCTGAGTGTGGGGCCAGGTTAGGTGTTATGCCAAGAAATGGATCTAACTCAGATATTAAATGGATTGATATAAATCCATGTTTTGTTTTTCATCCAATGAATGCATATGAAGAAGATGATAAGATAATTCTTCACGTTTGCAGACAAAACAAAGCTATGGTTGGTGGTATGGATGAAATTTATGGAGGAGAGGATTCCACTGGAAAACTATGGAAATGGACCATTGATTTAACTTCTGGAAAATGTTCTGAAGAGCAAATTGACGATAGGCCATGTGATTTTGCAAGAATTGATGACAGATTGGTAGGCCTTAAGGCTAAAAATGGATACGCAATGGCCTTGGATGAAAAAGCTGAGACCTTAACATTTGATCAATATTTATATAAATTTGACTTAGAAAATAATAAACGTATTGATCATGATTTAGGCAATAATGTTTTTGGGGGGGAGCCAATTTTTGTTCCTAAATTTGATAATTCTTCAGAAAATGATGGTTGGGTTATGGCAATTGTGTATGATGCAAATATTTCTAAATCAAAATTAATCATCGTTGATACTGAAAACTTTGATAAGAAGCCTATTAGTGAAATTATTTTACCTCAAAGAGTACCATTTGGAGCGCATGGCAGTTGGCTGTCTAATTAAATAAATGAAAGCATTGATTTATAAACCATCAAAATCTGTCACCCAGTCTGGAAGTAAAAAAACTGATAAATGGATTTTAGAGTTCTCCAGATCTTCAAGTCCTACGATTGATCCACTAATGAAATGGACATCCTCAACAGATACACAGAATCAAGTCAAAATGAAATTTAGTTCAAAAGACCTTGCAGTTGCCTATGCTGAAAAAAATTCTATTGAGTACAGAGTTAAAGAACCAAAAAAATCTAAAACTCGACCTAAGTCATATTCAGATAATTTTTCTTATGATAAAAAGACACCTTGGACACACTAACTTTATCGAGAATCTTATATGGATACTATCAAAACATTACTTACAAGAAAATCATCTCCAAGGCTAGATGAACCGTCGCCATCACCAGAAGAGCTTGATTTAATCTTTCAATCTGCCTTAAGGGCTCCTGATCATGCCGCGCTAAAGCCATGGAAATTTATAAAAGTTTCTGGTGAGGGAAGGGGTAAGCTAGCAAAAGCTTCTCTAGAAGCTCTTAAAAAAATTAATCCTAGTAAGGCCAATGAAAACGAAGAAAAAATTCTTAATGCCCCCTACAGAGCACCATTAATAATAATAGTTGTTGCATCAATTAAAGATCATCACATCGTTCCAGATATTGAGCAAATTCTATCGGCTGGCGCTGCAGCCCAAAATATATTAATTGCAGCCCATTCTATGGGTTATTCTGGTATTTGGAGAACAGGACTTATATCTTTCAATAAAGAGATTTCAAGATCTTTTGATTTGGATGATAATGATGTTGTTATTGGTTATTTATATATAGGAACATCTGAAAAAGAAATGACATTACCGCCAAAATCTAATATTAATGATTTTGTTATAAACTGGGATTAGTAAACTGTAAAAGAGGGTAATATGAAAGAAACAAACAAAGAAGATTTAGCTAAAATTCAAGAACTTTTCGATACATGGGACGCAGCTGTTGAATCTGGGGATAGAGATGGCTACGTAAGTGGTTTAGATGAGAATATTACCCTGATGCCTCCTGGTGGAGTTGTTATCAAAGGAAAAGAAAATTATAGAGAATTCTTGGGTCCAGTTTTTGAGTCAGCAACCTATAGGGTGGAGAACAATAGTCCTAAAAAAATTGAAATATTCGAAGACATTGCAATAATTCATTCACACCTTACTGTTTACTTAACTTTTTTAGAAGGAGCGTCATCCATAGCATCCGAAGGGGCAATTCAGAACAACGTTTCTGAAGGAAAATACCTTGATGTTCTTAGAAGGCAAGAGGATGGATCTTGGAAATGTTTAGTTCATACTTGGAAGCAGATCAGTTAATAAACTCTTTTTCTGGGTTTTCATATTTTATAAATATTGATTGCTGGTCGTGATCTTTCCAAGTCATCAAGACCTCTGTTTCATGCTCTAAATAAATCAATTTGATTTTATTAAAAAAATTCCAAATAGAGTTTTGATATTCGTTTATTTTTTTTTCAATATCATTATCACTAAGACTAGGAAATTCTTTTTCTAAATCAATTTTAAGATTCAATCTGTAATCCAAGTATTCATTTAATACCTGACTTGCCTCTATGCTATCTTTGCCAAAATCATTAATCATTTTATCATGTTTTTGTGATAAAAAGACAAGACTTTCAACATATGACAAATACTTTTTAGGGTTTTTTTGTTTATATTTTTTAGCTTCTTTTAGTGAATTAAAATAAAGCTCAAGTATATTTTTTGTAATAATATTCAATTTTAAATTATTTTTTAAATTTTCTGTGCAACTTTCTTTTAAATTTATTAGATCAGATAAATCATGTGTCCAATTGAAAATCTTAAAGGCCTTTATAAAGCCTATAAAGAGAGCATCACTGTAAAATTTTGATAAATCGTTTACCATTAAAGCCTTTCTAATTTTAATTAATATAAATTTAATTGATGATATCAGTAAAGTATTTTCTTGATACCCCATCAGTGAATTTTAAACAAGATATTGCATCTTACTCATTATTGATTTAACTAGTATTTTTCTCCTAGTTATTTGACTTAATTATTAAATTTATTGGTTTTTATGTTAAAGTTATTAGTAAGTGAATTTGTGGTCCCGTAGCTCAGCTGGATAGAGCAACGGATTTCTAATCCGTAGGTCAGTAGTTCGAATCTACTCGGGATCACCATTTAAATTTCATTGTAATACAACAGTTATCCTTAGTAAATAGCCAAATAACCATCTGTACGTACATTCATCTCTAACTGTACGTTTTTATACCTTGATATACATTTCAATACATTTATACTTATTATGTTGTATAAAACGTTGTACAAAAATAATAATAAAGCTTATTTCGGACAGTTAATCCGAAATTTGAGCATACGAGGTGTTACTGGTGACGAAATATCTAAATGTTCCTAAGATTAAAGAAAAGGATTATTCTATTAAGTACAAAGATGAGCCAATTTTTGTAATAGAACAATTCAGCAAGCTATCATTACGAATAGGTAAATTTAAAATCGCCTATTATTACAGAGATAGAAAGCAATCAATTAAACTTGGTGAGCATCCTCATCTATCCTTATATGAGGCTCGTCAAAAAGCTCGTGAGATTGAAGGCGAAGTTTCAGTTCCAGAACAATACAGGGATAAAAAAACCCTCTTAGAAGCAATTTATGGGAATCCAGAGCTTTACTGTCAAAACTCTTACCACTCAAATGAACATATAAGAGAGAGTGTATTAGAAGGAAGCTATCTGGCTCAATATAAGGATAGGACAAATACATCCTCTTTTATTGATAAGAAAAACAAAATTCGCCTTCTTGCTGACCATTATGTTGATATTAATAACAACTGCTCGATAACTATTGATAAGCTTGATGGCTTGGAAATAAAGAAAATTGCAGAGGATTATCATTTAATTGATGGTAAATCCGCATTAGCTTCAAAAAGATTATTTAATGAATGGAAAACTTTCTTCAAATGGTTATCAAAAAATGAAGGTATTTCAAATATTCTTGCTGACCAAGAAGTAAGCAAAGTTAAAGTTCGGGTTAAAAGGCGTGAATATAGAGATCCAAGATTTAAACCTGAGGAAGTAAACTCTTTAATTAATTCTTATGAACAAATGAATGAGCCTTATAAATGGATACATCCGTTTATGATGTTTACAGGTAGAAGAATGGCATCTGTTTTACGATTAGAGAAAACTGATATTGATTTCGATAAGAATATTATCAATTTTAGAGCTGATAATGAAAAAATGTCTATGAATAACTCAGACAGCATTCCACCTGCATATACTGAGATTCCTATGTGTAAATCCTTAGAATCTCTTGTTAAAGATAGAATACTTCCTTTTAAACCTGATAATAAGTTTCTATTCGCTCATCCAACTATTAAAGATATTCCCCTTAAGGTTAACGATAGGGAGATGCGAGATAAAGTTAGAGAGGTAACAGGTATCAAAAACTTTACCTACAAAGATATAAGAACCAACGTTAATACAGCCATGATTAATCTGGGTATAGACCTTAGAATAAGGCAATTCATATTAGGACAGAAATCAGAGAAGGTTGAGAGTAGGGAGCTACAGCAACCCAGATCATTATCTGTAAATGAGATATTCTATGATAAAAACACGCATCTTGAGGAAAAAAGAGAAGCACTTAACAAGATTGAAGGCCTTTGGATTAAATTTTCAGAACAAAATCATAAATTAGATGATAAAATTAGTGAAATAACTGAGGATGATGAACTTTCTTTTATTCTTAAGAAAGACTCAGATTTAGAAATAATTAACGATTATCTGAAAAGTATAAAATCTAAGCCAATAACAAGTATTAGCGAGTATTTAACTAAAAGAGATGGTCTACATCATGAAGCATCCGATTTCATGCATTGTGTTACACAATTCTTTTTGTACAAACAATACGTTGATTTTTTAAAGGCAAAAAAACATTTTACTAGCGGTGTTAAATTATACTTAAAAGCATTTATTTACAGACAGTTAAAAACTAATCCTAATTATCATGGTCGTGATTATTTAAAGAACTGGAATAAATTGCAAAGCCTAGTTGCGGAATTACCCGCTTCTCATTGGAAAAATAAATACGATTATGAGAAATTAAAAATAGCTAGTCAAATTCACTATTATCAAGGTGAGTACAATAATTGGAAAATAAAGAAGGAAAAACCTGATTGGACAAAGATTAAAAATTACGATCCAAAAGAAGATGGATCTAAAGGTGAGCTTAATGACATACTTTCAGGTAAAGATGGTTTAAATTCAGCGATAGAGCGGTTTAATAATACTTTTTTAAAAGACGGAAAAGATCCTTCTCCAGAAACATTAGGGCATAGTAAAAGAGTGTATTTGAAATATTATGAAAGTCTAAAAGCCCTAGATTCTATCGCTTTTGTGCAACTATATAACTACCAACTTGTTGCTGATATACCAGATGAAAAATTTGAGAGAATGATATCTTCTTCGCAAAGAGATGCTGTTAAAGAAATGGCTAAAGAGTTATAACTTAATATGTCAGTTCCTTGTCCAAATCCAAAATGTGGAATACTTGAAGGCAGAAATTATGAAGGGGCTAACCCAATTCTCTTTTTTATTCCTTACATTGCTCCATGGCTCTGGTTTGATGCAATTATTCCTAGAGATAAAGATATTGCTCAAATTATTACCGAGTCAGACAGAGAGGATTGGGGTATCGACGATTGGGTTGAACTTGGTGTTTGCGATAGGTGTGGTTATAGACTTGGTGACCCACAACCATGGCAAAAGAATGTTAGAATTAAAAGATTTATTGTATGGATACTAATAATCCTTTTTTTCTCTTGGGCGACTATTTACTCACTGCTAGAGGATAGTGGTTATTTTTGGGTTAGTTTATTTTTCCTATTCTTTTCCTTAATCTATTTTCGTTCTAACGAAATTTACGAATTATCGGATGATGACGAATAGGTTATGTGTAGCCGAGACAAACACGCTCTTGGTCGATAAGGGGATGAAGAGGTACAGAAGATAACCTAGGAAAACCCTATCAGAGCAAAACTCGACTACACAACGCTATCTGGGAAACAGGGTGAAAAAGATAATCCCCATAACCCAGACGCAAGCTATTTGCCTTTTGAGGCTTTCTTTTTAGCTACATATAACTCAGCCTTTCCTAAATTTATTAGGAATTGACCTTCGTTATCTTCAACATCAAGAACTTCATTAGCGGAAACAATATTCCCACTAACTATGATTGTATTTAATATTCTAACTTTCATGATTACGTCGTTACAATATCGTTGATTGCTGAGAAGCCTTGAATGTGTCGAATACCAACATCTACAAATCCAAAGATAGTCACTATCACATCACCTCGTGTTGAGAATGTGTAAGGGTCGACTATAAGTTCTGGAGCACCAAACTCACCAATAATAACATTACTCCAATCACCAAAGATGAGAGCTGATAGATTAGCACCAGTTCCTTTCGTTAGAGTGTTTGGAACGTTCTGGGATTGTAAATATCTATATCCTAGAAGCTCGTCACGATTGTTAGAGATGTATGTCGCATCAGTACCAGCCGGATTTCTCAATGTTGTTCTAAGTTTATTAGCAACCTGAGAGTTCGTGACAAATGTACCTCGACCAGTTAACAGGCCGTTAGCTGTATCAACGTTGGCAATCATAGTAGAGATATTATCATAAGTGATAGCACCACCATTTGCACCAGATGAAACAAGAGATAGACCAGTAGTATTTAGAATACCTGTTGGTTGAACTCCACCAGTTCCATTAATAACGGCTTTATCTATCGCTTCTGATACGCCCATCATTAAATCATTCCTCATTAAGTTTTCTAGAGGAGGTAACATCTGGGTTAGAGCTTGTCTGGTATAAGACACTCTAGATGATATTCCATTAGGACTTAGTGTGAGCTGGTCAAAAGTAGGTGTTGATTCAGTCGCTGGACTTCCTTCAGCTACCCATTCACCAGCAGACGCTAATGTCTTTCTTGGAATTGCTACGTTCTGATTCAGTCCAGCCATAGTGGTTGCACCAGCATCAATAGAAACATTGAAAGGTCTTAAAACATCAATGAAGGATTGAGGCATATACTCTGTACCAACTAGATTTGAAGTATTAGTTGTATCGAGTAGAGTTCTTTGTCCAAAAGCTGATGGTGGAACAAATGCACCAGTCGTTGTTCTATTTTGGCGAGTTGCTATTTCTTGAGACATTTCTCTCTCAAAACCAGCATTAGACCAATCTGAATTTAACTGAGCTGATATCACTTTGCCTATTGAGTATTCTCTTTTAGACATTGCTTGGTCTTGTTCAAAGCTAGTGTAAGCAGAAGCAATAGGCTCTGTCTTAACTCTATCTAGTAATTTTGAACGGAACTCATCAAGAGGCATATCTTTCATTGCACAATCTGTAGCAAATTCGATTTGTCTGTGATGCTTTCCTAGGGCTAGTATTTCTTTAGAAGCTCTTTCATTGGATGCTTCTTTTATTTTAGTTTCGATTTTATTTTCCATAATGGATTCCTTTGGTTTTGGATATGATCTTTGAATACCAATACTGTGATCTGCCGGTACTCCAACAACTGACACCTCGTAAGGTTGCCATGATGTAACGAGTTGATTGCGACCAACTTCTTTGACTTCATCGATTGAATATCCGATTGATAGAAAGCGTAAGACCTTTGACTTGATGTCATTCCAAACTTCGGTTGCTCTGGTACTTTGTCCAAGTCTCAGAGTTCCTCTTAGTTTTTTATCCTCAGATATTCTAACGTTCTCAACTGTCCCAATGGGATCTTGTTGATCATGTCCGAATAGAAGGGGTAAGCCTATATCCGCTCTTTCCATGTTTATTGCTGATGGTTCATGAACCAGTATCTCGTTATATTCACCACGAGGAACTGGTAACTCAGAAGAAAGACTGGCTTCAATAGTCCGGTTTTCTCCAGCACGTTCATCTAACTCAATGAGCAGAGTCCTGTGGTTTAAGTCATCACGAGCATCAGACACATTTTCATGAGTCATACTTCGTTTCCTAATATGTTAAGTGAATTCCTCGACCAGAGGATTTGCCTGAGTCTACCCTGACTCATCTTACTCTTATATAAAACTTAATCTCTAGAACCGAGTAAGAGTTCTATTAAGTTGAAAAGGTTTTGCTCTTAACATTCCATGTATTGAATCTCCGCTACCAGCAGAAAACAAACAAACCTGATAGATTTAATATGGGATGATTTGCATTCTTATTCAAGTGAAGTAATCTAATTTTAAACGAAATGGGATGGAGATGATTATGGGTATATTTTTGGTTATTTTTTATATTGTAGTTGGCATAATGTTTTTTTCGGCTTGGGTGGGTTTGTTTATAATAAATAACTCCATACAAAGCCTACTTAGTTATGTAAGAATTCAAAATGTCCTTTTGAAAAATATTGTTAATAAAGATAGAACACCATCTCAAGAGAATTATTTTTTAAATCAGCAAGCAGAAAACGATGATTCTTTTTATAAGGGCGTTACACCAATAGAGTGATTAGGAAAAGGTAATGAATAAAATACTTATAGCGTTAGTCATGGCAGTTGTGATGTGTGGAAATGTTTATGCTTGGACAGAGAGAGGTGAGCAGATTGATGAAGGGTTATATATTTCTCATTATTTCGATGAGCAGAATATTAGGCATCAGGGTAAATATCTCTGGTATTGGACTTTAATGAACATACATCGTGATGATAAACAAATTTATGGAAAAGGTGTAAAAAGTTGGCTTAATTATTGGAGAATAGATTGCAATCAGAGGACTAATGCAGTTTTTAAACTTGTTAAATATTCAAAGTTAGGTGGGCAAGGCAGAGTTCTTGAATCAGAAGATTATGAAGGCGGAGCTAATGCACAAGGCACTCCAAATACTTTTTCATATATTATTCCAAATTCTCAAGGCGATTTCATAGCACAGTCTTATTGTAAGTAAATTAAAGGGTATATCGAAACTATCTTTAGATGACTTCATTTAAGGGTATTTCTCGTTGAGGCCTTCTGCTAGGCACAGAGAATCCTCAATGCGTTTCGTTTAATAGCATATTCAAACTAAAAAATACCGCTTGTATGGTCTTTAAATAGGTTGACGAAGTGCTTCTAAGTGTCTGTTACTAGGAGACTATCGTGATATACAGTGCCCACAGTGTGCAAAGGCTCAGAAGAACCTCGAACATACCCCTTAGTTAAGTTTTAATGGGTCTAAAAAACCTTCAGGATTATCTTTTACATTTGTACGACTAGCAACAATAATATCGGCATAATGCTCTCTATCTTCTCTATCTTGAAAGATAGTCTCTACTTTATGCCAATCCCTGTCACTTACCTTGCATTCATATGGATACAATATAGACCATCCCATATTCATAACCCAATCAGCTTCTTTCTTTGTACTTTTAAATATCTTATGATCTGCCTCTTTTGAATCTATTTTCCATCCAAAATAACAGGCTACACTTACTGCTTTTTTTTGCATACACCACAAGTCATATAGATTAGCTATACTCATCTCTGTTGGCCCTGTTCCAATAACGCTATTGATGGATATTTTTACATCTAACATACTCATCTGTTTTTTTTCTGAGTCACTGAAACCTCTAAAGTGTTCGTTTTCCAAAGCTTTTGAAAGGTTAAAAAATACATATTGTGGATCCATTTTAATCTCCTGTTGTTGTTTTTAAATTCTGTAAATTAAGTAGACAGACACTACTATTGCTAACCAAATTAGAATGAGGATTAACTCAATCAATTTGCTATGCTCTTAAAAAGGTTGGTTGTTGTTTGTAAGTCTCGGTTATTATCGTGCCAATGCTGACCAATCTCATCGATTTCAAAGTCACTAAGATGACCCTTCCAAATATCATATCGCATTATGACATCACCAGAATTATGCTTTTCTAGTTCCTTCCAGAATTCATTGAACTTATTTTCAGTAAAGGTCTTAGTCTTAGGCTTATCTGGATTTTCACCCCCATCAAGGGGAGGGTGAAAAGACTGATTAACTTCAGCATTAGTGTCTAATATATCTCTAGTTTCTTTTTTTTTATTCTTTTCTTCTCTTTTCTTATGCTTAAGTCCAACTAACTCACTTTCCTTGTTTTCTGGGAAATTATCATCATCGCTATGTATAGGTTTGTCAGAGACTTGCTCAGAGTTTGTGGTCGACTTGTTGTCCTTTAGTAACTCATTGTATTGATCTAGTCGCTCTTTCGCCATTTCTCGTTTGGCTGTTGCACCTTTCTTGCCTTTTTCAACATTAGTGAGATGCTTTGCCATAGTTTCATAATATAGTTTTTCTCCGAATTCAAAGTAATATCCTTTATTGGGAACTTTCCTAAAGAATGGCTTTATAACTTCACATACTGCTTGATATTGTCTTGGATCTAACTTGGTTCTATATAGAAACCAACTTTTATCATCCAAATTAACGGCCTTATATTCTTGCATCCATTGTGCATCTAATATGTCTCTTAAAGCTCCTCGCTCTATACCCTTAAGATGTCCAGTCATGTAATGAAATTCTGCTACCGGAAACGGCATCGTATGAAGTGTAATAGTAGACATTAGTTCTTAACCTTCTCGGCAACTGTCTGGGCTTGCGAACAAAACCTCATGCCTTTGTAGAGAAATGGTAAAAGATTGATCACAGGTCTACCCAAGTCGAACTGCTCTAATAAATCTTCCCTTTCATGGAAATAATGAAGTCTCCATCCATTACTTGATAACTCAAGAGCCATATAAGAGCTTATGCCTTTCTGGTAGTTCTCATGAATCATATCTAGGTTATCTAAATTAGCTATAACTTGAGCTGATAGATTGCTTGCATCTTGGACTTGCATACCAAAGCTCTCAAAGGTCGGAACTAGCTCACTCATCCAGAAATTAACAATATTGATAGTTTCCTGAGGAAGATCATTAAAATCATCTGATTTAAGCATTAGACTTAATCCATGCATTAACTTCGCTTTCACGATACATAGCTTTGCACTTGTTATTAGGTCTCTTACTTTTTGGAAACAAACCTTCGCTTTCCCATCTCTGGATAGTTGCTGATGATTTACCAACTAAAGTCGCTACCTCAGTTCTTGATAGTAGGCGATTTTTAGTCTGACTAAGTTTTTCTAGTATTTTGTAAATTTCTGTTTCTAATTGTTTGTCCATGAAGACCTCCTTTAAATGTATAAGAAGTCTAACTCCATGATAGTGACGTTTAACATCAAATTTGACGTACAGATGAAGCTAAAAACGTACAGTTTAACTTTGATATTGAAGTTACTTTGAGCGTAATGTATTACTTTAAACTACAAGTTATAGGGATTAGGTGTTGTACAGAACGATGTACAAAAATCGAGAAAGATAAGCAATTACTTACGTTTGACTATGGTGTTTTATGGTTTCTAATCCGTAGGTCAGTAGTTCGAATCTACTCGGGATCACCATTTAAAAATAGCCATAAACCAATATCCACCTTAACTTCTTTTCAAAAACTATAATGAAGTGATATTTATGTTGTTTTGACTAATTTTAAAGTAGGGACCAACCATAGAAAATGGATATAAAAATTGTATAAATAGCCAGAAGAATAACGTTGACAGGGTTTCCAGATAGTTTTGGTGTTTTTATTTGAGAAACATTTAATATTGCAAGACATATTCCGCTGGCACCAAGAAAAAATGAAAAAAATGTATCTTCAAAGCGCTCTGCAAACATAAATAA
This sequence comes from Hyphomicrobiales bacterium, assembly GCA_028339975.1. GTDB lineage: Bacteria > Pseudomonadota > Alphaproteobacteria > MED-G09 > MED-G09 > MED-G09. The sequence goes on from JAOLDG010000008.1 coordinate 17,589, forward strand.
AAAAACTAGAATAATACTATTGTTATCAATGGCTAGGCCAGTGTATTTTGCATCGCTTGATAATCCAAAGGTGCTAAAATAACTTAATCTAATAGCACCAAAAACTAGCATTATGAATGCAGGAATTAAAAAGAGCGGATTAAAATTCGAATAACTTAATATCAAAATAGCGGGGGTGACTCCATAACTTACAATATCTATTAGTAGATCAAGTTGGCCTCCAAATTTTTGATCGTCACCTGTTCTTCCCTTTATTTTACGAGCAATAAGGCCATCAGCCCAATCAAAGGCAACTGCCCAAATCATTCCTATCATTGCGGCTTCATATATACCTATTATCAGGAAGTATATTGCAAGTAGTGAGCAGCCTAAGCCTGCAAGAGAGCATATATTGGGAATATCTCCAATGTAAGACAGGATAGATTTTGTTGGAAACTTTGTTGATATTGATCTTTTAGTTGTCATAGCAAGTAATTTAACCTAATATGTAAAAGCATAATTTTATGTTAGATTTCTAACACTTTGCTATCATCATTTATGAGGTAGTAAAAGGAAAAATTGAAAATAGTTGTATACACTGTCGGTACCTTTGATTTACTTCATGTTGGTCATCTTGCTTTATTGAACCATTGCAAAACACTTGGAGACATCCTCGCGGTTGGGGTTGCTTCAGATGAAGTTGTTAATATGTACAAACCTAATGTTCCTATTGTTCCCTTAGAACAACGTATGGAGATGTTGCGAGCGCTTGGGTGCGTCGATATAGTTCGCCCATATCATGAACTTGAGTATATTTCAGGTTGCAAAGCCTTAAATGTTGATATTTTTGTTGTAGGTGAGGATTGGGGAAAGAAATCACATAACCTTGATGTTGATAACTATATTAGAGATATTGGTAAGAAAATTGAACAGGTTCACTATAATCCAAGAACTTCATCAACTAAAATAAAACAAATGGTTTTATCTCAGAATCAACTTCAAACCAAAATAAATGAGCAGAAATTACAAAGGTTTTCTGTATATAAAAAGAGTCCGAGCTATCCTTTTGCAAAACAAACTAAATAATTTATATTCAATGTTATGATATATCCGCACAAGAGTTTCCCTCAAGCATGTAACTAGAAATTGCTTACGCTATAAAAATTAAATCAGTAGATTAGAAGTTCAAATCTTCTCGGGATCACCATTTAAAAAATAGACAATTATATCCTAAAAATTATAAAAATTAATGCTTGTATGTTTTTAATAACCATTATTAACTAGTTTTTTTTATAACAAAAACTTAAAAAAATAGGAATTAATTATGAGTTGTATCAAAGGAAAAGTAATTTTAATTACAGGTGCTAGTTCAGGATTTGGCATGGTAACTGCCAAAAAATGTGTTGAACACGGCGCAAAAGTTGTTCTGGCTGCAAGACGTGAAAATAGACTAAAGGATTTATGCGAATCTTTGGGTAGTGATAATGCAATTTTTATGGCCACAGACGTAACCAGGAAAGAAGATTTAAATAATATAGTAAAATACGGAATTGATACCTTTAATCAAATTGACTCCTTGGTTAATAATGCAGGAATTATGCCCTTGTCTTTTATTGAGCAAGGTAGAACTGATGAATGGGATCAGATGATTGATGTTAATATAAAAGGTGTTTTATATGCCATTGATGCGGTTTATTCCCACATGATGGAAAGAGGTAGTGGTCAAATTATCAATATTTCGTCAGTGGCGGGTAAAAGACTTATTCCTGGAAGTGCAGTTTACTCTGGAACAAAATTTGCTGTAGCGGCTATCTCAGAAGGCCTAAGAATAGAAAGTGAGGGAAAGCTGCAGGTAACTTGTATTTTTCCAGGTGCTTTTGAAACCGAACTTGGAGCGTCAATTAAAGATGAAAAAATGCTAGAATATCTTACCAGTGAGGCTAAGTACGCTAATCTTGCCCAGCCTGCCGAGATAGTTGCAGATGCAATAATTTATTCCCTAGAACAAAAACCTGGTGTTGCTGCAAATGAGATAGTTTTAAGACCAACAGCCCAAGATTTTTAATCTTATAAAATCAAAAGGATAATATAATGACTAAATTAAATATAGTATATGCATCAGAAATGGGAACAGCAATGGATGTAGCTGATAAGACTGAAGCAATAGCTAAAGATAAAGGTGTTGATGTTGTTCAGTTTGGGATGGATAGCGTATCAATGGATGAATTAAAAACCATGAGTAAATTAATGATTATAACAAGCACAACAGGTGATGGCGACCTTCCAATGATGGGTGAAAATTTTTGGAATGAATTATCGGAATCTGACTTAGACTTAAGCTCTATTGAATATAGCGTCTGCGCCCTCGGGGATAGCTCTCATCATGAATTTTGTGGTGCTGGCAAAAAAGTTGATGGAAGATTACTAGAGCTTGGTGCAAAAAAAATTCTAGATATGCATGAATGCGATGGTGATACTGAAGGATCTGAAGAATGGGCGACGCTAGCAATGGATAAGCTAGGGGTTCTGCCTAATTAAGTATGTTGATTAACTGGGAGTAAGAAAACATGTTTTTTGCTAAATTATTTTTGGGAACAATTTCCTGGCTTATTATTACTTATTTTCTTTGGGATTGGGTTGTCACTTGAGAATGGAAATATAATTTATTATTTGGAGAAAGAAGATGAAAACTAAGATACCCCCGCCTTTAGTTGCTTTAATTGTAATGCTTCTAACATTCCTGTCTAGAGATTATCTGGATATATTCTATCTCCATCCACATCTTCAACGAACTTTGTTTCTTTTATTTTTAGTAATTGGAGTTTCAGTGATTTTCTTGGCAACAAGACAATTTAAAATTTCAAAAACCACTGTTAATCCTTTGAAGCCTGAAACTGCCTCTAGCTTAGTTACCTCAGGTATTTTTCGTCGAACACGTAACCCTATGTACTTGGGTCTTACCTCACTATTAATATCGTTTAGTATTTATTTTTCATCAGTATTTGGAATTATTATTTACCTTCCTTTGTTCATTTCTTATATTACTATTTTTCAAATTATTCCTGAAGAAGATGCAATGAATAAATTATTTAGCAACGACTATAAAAGCTATTGCTTAAAAGTGAGAAGATGGATTTAAATAATTGAATATAATGACTAATTTAAAAAAAGAAACTAAATCTCTAAAAGAAAGAAATGGTCATATTGTTTGTTATAATTGCAATTTTTCTAATCCTATAAAGGATTTATCTAAGAATCTGTGCTTAAAGTGCAGTCTATCACTTCCATTTATATATTAATTTTTCTATTTTTTAATTCATTCATAATGTCTTCTCTCTCTTTATCCGATAATATTGTCCAATTACGAATTTCGTATGGCGTTCTTTTGCAGCCAGTACAAGATGTTATATCGTTTATTTTTTCGAGCATGCATATACCAACACATGGCGAAGCAATATAATTTGATGAATTATTCATTAAAAGCTTACCTTAAAATAATGTTTATAATTATAGTGCATCAAAATGTCTAATAATTGGTTCACCATCAAAGCAGTCCTTGAATAGTTTCTTAGCATTTTTTACATGAAGACTTTTTGAGTGTTTCTTAATACTTTCAATATTTTTGTAATTTTCCATAATTATATAGTTAAGTGAATTTTGTTTATCCCTTGAGACTTGATAAAATATATTACCTTCTTCATTTTCTCTTATTTCATTTGAGAGATTTATGAATATTTCTTCAAATTGCTTTTGTTTACTCTCTTTCACTTTAATTTTAACCAAAACACATATCATTATATCTTCCATTGTTTTAATTTTTACTTGCAATCACAACTAAATTCTTTGATTAAATAACAATGTTTAGAATTATTTGTCTATTTATCTTTCCAGTAATTACAGTATTAGCTCTACTTGTGTATCTAAAATTTTATATATAAAAAATAAAGCTATCTATTATTGAATTAACAATATAAAAACCGTTCAAAATACAATGGATACTTAATGAATCAAGAAATTAGAAATATTGCAATTATTGCTCATGTTGATCATGGAAAGACTACCCTTATAGATTCAATTATGAAGCAAAGTGGATTGTTTAGAGATAATCAACTTGTTGATGAAAGAGTTATGGATTCTGGTGATCTTGAAAAAGAACGTGGAATTACAATTCTTGCTAAACCAACCTCAATACCATGGGGTGATATTCGAATTAATATTATTGATACTCCAGGTCATGCAGATTTTGGCGGTGAGGTTGAAAGGGTGTTGGGAATGGCAGATGGCGTCATTTTACTTGTCGATTCCGCTGAAGGTCCAATGCCACAAACTAAGTTTGTTCTTGGAAAAGCTCTAAAGCAAGGATTAAGACCCATTGTTATTATCAATAAAATAGATAGGCCTGATAGGCGACCTGATGAGGTGGTAAATGAAATTTTTGACCTTTTTGTTGCTTTAGATGCAGATGATGAGCAACTGGATTTTCCAATATTATATGCATCTGGTAGGGCTGGTTGGTGTGTAAAAGATCTAGAAGAAAGTTCTGATAATTTAGACGATCTTATGGATTTAATTATTAAACATGTTCCTATCCCTGTTGTTGATGAGGTTAATGAATTTGCTATGCTTGCCACATTACTTGATTACGATTCATATCTTGGAAGATGTTTAACAGGTAAAGTTATCTCAGGTAGCGCAAAAATTAATGATCAAGTTAAGTCTATCAATTTAAATTCTGAGTTAGTAGAAAATGGTCGATTAACAAAATTATTCAAATTTGAAGGGACAAGTAAGGTCCCTGTTGACGAAGTTTTCTGTGGTGACATTATTTGTATTGCTGGTTTAACAAAAACCTCCGTGTCAGATACAATTTGCTATCCATCTATAACCACACCATTAAAATCAACTCCTATTGATCCCCCTACAATGTCTATTACAATAACCGTCAACGATTCACCTTTTGCTGGGAGAGAGGGCAAAAAAGTAACATCAACTGTTATTCGTGAGAGATTAATTGCTGAGTCAGAAACTAATGTTGCCATAACCTTCGCGGAAGGTCAGGGAAAGGATTCATTTGAAATAGGCGGAAGAGGGGAACTTCAGCTTGGCGTTTTAATTGAGACTATGCGCCGTGAAGGTTTTGAAATGACAGTATCAAGACCAAAGGTGTTATATAAAAAAGATGAATTAGGTAAAAAATTAGAGCCAATTGAGGAAGTTATTATTGATGTTGATGATGAATTTTCAAGTTCTGTTTTAGATAGTATGAACAGACGTAAGGGTGAAATGATTGATATGAGGTCTTCAGGATCTGGTAAAACTAGAATAATTTTTTATGCACCTTCAAGGGCTTTAATTGGATATCAGAATCGATTCTTAACCCAAACAAAGGGAACTGGAGTAATTAACAGGATTTTTCATGAATATGGTCTCTATAAGGGTGATATTGAAAGTAGAAGGAATGGTGTTTTAGTTTCAACTGAGACAGGACCAGCTGTTGCTTATGCATTATTTCATCTTCAGGATAGAGGGATAATGTTTTTAGGTCCCCAGACAGAGGTCTACGGTGGAATGATAGTTGGTGAACATAATAGAGAAAATGATCTTGGTATTAATGTTTTAAAAGGAAAAAAACATTCAAATGTTAGATCTTCTGGAGCAGATGAAGCAGTTGTTCTTGTACCCCATCAACAAATGTCCTTAGAGGAAATGATGGCGTATATTGATAGCGATGAACTCTTAGAGGTAACACCAACTAAGTTACGTTTAAGAAAAAAATATCTCGATCCAAATGAAAGAAAAAAGATGGGTAAGCTATAATTTTTACTGAGGTTAAAAATTCCTAAACAAATCCTAAAAAAAAATTTAGATACAAAAATTTGTCTTGTCTGTAAAAAAAGTTTTTCGTGGAGAAAAAAATGGAAATTTTCTTGGAAAAATGTTTTGTATTGTTCTGAAAGATGCAGAAGAAGTAAGAAGGGTAATGTTTAGAAGAAATTTATCAAATTTATTAATATTATTTGGGAGCACACCTTTTGTTTTTTTCTCAATACTAAGTCTTTTTTCTTTAAATAATTTTTTAAATTACAACATTATTTACCTTGCATCTCTTTACATCCTAACAATTGTTAGTTTTATATGCGGTACTTATTGGGGAATTTTTTTAAATAGCAAAAAAATTACAATTAATTTATTAATTATAAGTAATTTATTAACTCTTTTAGTTTATTTTGGATTTTTAATTTTAAGTAGCTTTGCTTTTATTCTGTTATCAATACTTATATTTATAGTTCTTTTATTTGTTGATTTTTTTATTTTCAAAAATGATATGATTTTATTGAATTACCTAAAGGTTAGGGTTTATGTTTCTTTAATAGTATTGATTTCATTATTTATTATTTTGTTTAATTCTTTTTAAAATACCGCTAAATGTTGAAATAGTTTCTTTTTTATTAAAAACCTCACCTTTTATGAAGAGCATTGAACCTGTTTCATTTGTAATTTCTCCTTTTCCATAAATGATATCATCATTAATTGAGGGTCTTAAAAACTCTGTAGAGCAGGATATAGTTACAAAAGATTCCTCCTTAACTTGCTTTAGTGAAACAACAAATAAAGTATAATCAATAAAGGACATTATCATTCCTCCATGGAGAGAACCCATTCCATTTAAGTGCTTTTTTTCGCATCTAAAAGCTGCAATATTATTGTTATCATTTTCTAGATAATAAAAAGGACCTACATAATCTTCAAAGGGCTCTTCATTATGCCAACCCTTTTTAAAATTTTTTATATCAATTTCATTTTTCATATTGCTTATCTTCTTTTAAGTTTTAATTTTTTAAATAATATTAAATCATAGCAGAAATCGATATTCTTTGAAATAATTAGAAATATATCTTAAAATACTAAAATGAATAAAATTAAAGAAAACTGGAAAAAAATTGTAATGAATCCAAGAATATTTAATACCTCTTTTGGCTCTATTTCGTATTTACCACCGGTACAAAACACTGATAATAATTTTATTCATCCACCGCTAAGCATTTCTAAAACCGGTTTAGCTCAATTTAATCAATTTTGTGAGGGGAAGAAAGATGAGTAATAATGAAGACTTAACTAGTAGTGAGATAAAAGCTTTAAGGGATTTACTTGATGTTGAGCAGATAAAAGAATTAAGGCTGCGATATTCATACCATATGGACGCAAGAGATCTTGATAGCTTAATGCATGTTTTTGCAGAAGGAGCTGTTTGTGGTTATGGTCCGTATGGTGATTGGGTTGGTAAGGATGTTATTTATAACAACTACAAAGAAACATTTAAAGATACCCTTGATACTCCTTTTGTTAGTATGCATGTTAACACAAATCATCTAGTAAAAATCACTGGTCCAAATGAAGCCAAAGGAAGGGTCTACCTTCTAGACGGTATGACAAAAAATATGGATGGATCAGACATAAAGGAAGGCCAAAGTAATTTTTTATGGCTTGCTCTTTATGATGAAAATTATGTTAAGATTGATGGAAGCTGGAAAATAAAAAATATGAATTTAGAGTTTTTCTGGCCTGAAAGGCACATTTCAGATGGATTTTCAGTAGATTTTTAAAGGATTTTAATGACTAGATTTATATTTATATTAACTTTATTTCTTTTTTTACAAACGGCTAATGCCAATGCAGCAATTTCAATCTTGGGAGATTCTGAGGCAGCTATTTGCTATAAGCATGCTAAATTAGGCTACTCATCGAGGTCATCAATAAATATTTGTTTAAATATCTTATCTGATAAGCCTTTACCGTTAAATATCAGGGATGCTACGAGGATAAATTTAGGTATCATATACAATAACGGCTTAAAACCTAATTTAGCTCTTGAGCAGTTTAATAAAGCTATTAAAAATGATTCTGTAAAAGCTGAAGCACTCTTAAATCAAGGAAACAGCCTTTACCTCCTTAAGAATTTTAGTGGTGCATTAGATAAATATGAGGAATCTCTAAAGAGTAATATTAATGATGTTTCTGCGGTTTATTATAACAAAGGCCTTGTTTTTGAAAAATTAGGTAATACGAAAGATGCAGTTTTATTTTATAAGAAGGCTTTATCATTAAATCCCGATCTTATTTCCATTTTTGATAGAAGGTCTTCTTTAAATGAAGGATGAAGAACCTAAAAAACCTAGATTAGAAAGGCAAAAGCAGGGTACTTACGAAAGAATTGTAAAAAGTAAAAAAATCTATAATAGAAAAAAGGAAGAACTTAATGATTAGGATAATATTTGGATTTATTCTTGGTGTTTTGTTTGCCTCTTATTTAAGTGTAGATTTAAAGGATGCAATATTATATTACTTTAATTCCTTTATATATAGTATTGAAAACTAAAACTAAATTAATAATCAAAACTAAATTTAACACCATAAAATGAATTTGATTTGTCTGTAAGAGGCGGAGGAGATGAATCGTGGGTGTTTTCATATGTTATTATAGATGAAAATCGTTCTGATATTTTTAGTCGTAAGCCAAGAACTAGATAAGATCTTAATTCTGAAAAATCCTCAATATCAGGTTGAATGTATAATGTAGATTCAAGCGAAGCGTTATCAGAAATGTTAAAAGAATTAGTCGCATATGAGTTAATTCGAATTGTTTTCCTTGCGTCAGATAAAATTCTTTCCTCATTTTCATTAAATATACCTAGTCCAAGCTTTACTGATTTATAAGGACTAAGCCTAATACCAGCTCCTACCAGCTCTCTTCTTTTAATCTTTTGAAGAGGTTTTTCGCTTAATTGAATAAATCCCTCAACTGCAAGAAGTGGTGATATTTTTCTAACACCCCTTAAATGCATAAATGTGTTGTTTGAGGTAATTGAATTATCTTTCTCTTCTCTTTTGTAGGAAAATATAGCAAACCTTTGCCACTCATTTGAATTAATATCCACTCTACCCTCAAGGCTATAATTTGTTCTGTCAACTGTACCGCTAGAGCCATTTAAACCAAGGTTGAGTTGAAGATGTGATCCAAGTAAGTTTTCCTTCCTAGATGACTCCATATTAACGATTTGCGACAAACCAAGATTAGGATATACGAATACAGATAGAATGAAGATTATTTTTATTAAATTCATTTTAAACCTTTCCGTCCCTAATATGAATATCTCTCTGTGGATAAGGAATTTCAATACCATTATCTTTAAATTTGTTCCAAATGGAGAACAAAACATCACTTCTGGGTCCGTACCTTCCTTCAACTACATCGTTAACCCAGAATAAGAGGATAAAATTAACTGAGCTATCAGCAAACTCTTCTAGAAAACATAGAGCTTCTGGAGTTTTTGTTGTTCTTGGATGTTCTTTTGCAGCCTCTAATATTAGTGTTTGAGCTTTTTTGATATCACAGTCATATGATACGCCAATACTAATCTTAATTCGGGCTTTTTTGTTACTGTGTGTGTAATTTATAACCCTATTTGTAATTAAGTCTTCATTTGGAACCATCACTTCTTTTCCGTCAAATGTTTCAATTAATGAAGCTCTTGAACCAGTATTTCTTAAAAAACCTAATGTTCCATCATTTAATTCTATCAAATCATCGTTCTGCACAGTTTTTTCAAACAAAATAATAATACCGCTAATAAAATTCGATGTTATTTTTTGTAATCCAAAACCAATACCTATGCCAAGCGCACCACTAAAAACAGCAAGAGCAGTTAAATCAATACCTAAAAAATTCATACCTATTTGAAAGGCAATAAAATAGATGAGTATCTGAAGTGCTTTGGTTATTAAGTTTCTATTGTTGGAATTGATTCCAGGGATCTTTTTAACAAATTTTGCGGCAATATCAGACAGCAAACCTGTAACCCATAATAATGTAGCAATTATCAATACGCCTTGGATAATTAAGTATGCAGAAAACTTAGATTCCCCAATACTAATAGACAAAGCATCTGCGGCTAGAAAATTTTTAATTGGCGATAAAAAAGGAAGAAATTCAAGAGAAAAGAAAAACAAAACAAAGGCTAATAAGAGGAATTTTGCAAGACCCGATTCAGGTTTAAGTAATTTTTTCCAAAAGTTAGTCATTAATAGTTATTATCAGATTCGTTTGATTTATGTTAATATTCAAAAGATGGTTAATTATTGTATTGTAGTTGATTTAAACTTTTACTGAAAATGGAGAATTGTAATGAAAAGTATATTTATTATTACTTTTATTAATATTTTTGCTTCAAGCCTTTTAAATGCTGAAGTTGCAGAATCTTATAAGTGTAAACTTAAAGAGGGTGTTTCGAGAGATCAAATTATAAGTTTGGGTGAAAGCTATATAGCTGTTGGAAAAAAAGATAATATGGACTTTAAATTAAGTATTCTTTTTCCAATGTATTCTTCAGATATATCAAATGGAGTTTTTTATTGGAACGGAACATCTTCCTCTTTAGCTTCTTTAGAGGAAGCAGTTAAAATTTGGGAAAGCGAGAAAAATATCGACGCAATCAATCGTTGGGTTGCGATAGTTGATAATTGCCAAAACGCTAGCTTGTTCTACTCATTCAAAGTTAACTAATACACTATGGAAGTGTTTTTTCTACTACTGACTGCCTATATTTAATAACGTAGCTTTTTATTTTCCATATTTCTTTTAGATCCTTTTCTACTGAAAAAATATATCTAGCTGTGCCAGTGATTTTAGTATTATTTAAGGTTTCCTCGGGTAGGTTTAGTCTAGAGGTATCAAGAGGAACATACATTACGTATGTCTCAACAATTGCTGAGTTACTTGTTTGTTCTTTTATATTAAGATTTGAAATAAAGTGAAGAGGGCCAACATTATTTTTTAGGGCACTGGACCTAAGTCCCAACATAAACTCTCTAAAACCATCACCTTGAATAGTGACAGGATCACTGTCGTTTGTATAAACAGTACATTTAATGTCTTTAGAAAAAAGCTTTAGATATTCACTAAAGTTATTGTGATCATAATCATCCGCATAAGAGTTAACCAAATTGATTATTGCCAGCCTATCCTTTACATTGAAGTTGGTTTGTCCAGGATGTTTAAAGTCTTCTGATATGGCTATAGCCGGAACCAAGCTTAAAATTAAAAAAACCAAACAAAGTTTAGCAACTGAGGTTAGAAAGTGAAATTTTTTTGTATTAATTTTCATCATATTTGATTACCTTATTTGAGATTTTACGATCTATCAAAATTTTATTAAAGGAAAGTAGCATGCAATTCAATGATTACAAGACTATTAAGTTTGAAAGAAATGAAAGGATACTGACTGTAACTTTAAATCTTCCTGAAACTATGAATGCTGTTGGTGAAGAGTTACATACAGAATTATCTAAACTTTTTTATGACCTGCAAACGGATAAAGTTAGCGATATTATTATCCTAACAGGTGCTGGAAAGGCCTTTAGCGCTGGAGGTGATGTTGATCAAATGAAAAAAAATAATGAATCGAAAGATCTTGATACAAATCAATTAGTAGAGGCAAAAAAAATGATCTTTGGATTGTTGGATCTTGAGAAACCTATTATAGCAAAAATTAATGGTGATGCTATGGGTTTGGGTGCAACAATTGCATTATTTTGTGATATTATTTTTGCTAACGAAGAGGCTAGAATTGCCGACCCGCATGTCAGCGTAGGAATTGTTGCTGGAGATGGTGGAGCTGTAATATGGCCTCAATTAATCGGCTATGCTAGAGCAAAACACTATTTGATGACTGGCTCTATGATAAAAGGAAAAGAAGCTGCTGAAATTGGGTTAATTAACTTTTCATTGCCGTTATCTGATCTGGATGAAAAAGTAGATTCCTATGCAAGAAAACTTTCATTAGGATCCACAGATGCTATTAGATGGACAAAAGTTGCAGTCAATATAGGTTTAAAACAACTTGCCAGCAGTATAATGGATGTTGGTCTTGGCTATGAAGCTATCACAATTCGCTCCTCTGACCATGCTGAGGGTATTGCTTCTTTCCTAGAAAAACGTAAACCAAACTATGGTTCAAGAAAATAAATTAGTGTTACTTATTTAGTTTTTATGCTATTATTATTTCATTAAAAAATTGTTTACAAAAAATGGGGAAACACATGTCTGAAACTTTTAAAAAACTAGTTGCAAATAAATACACAAAGGATTTCCGTGATGCTGGTGAAGTTATTGAGGTTCCCTTGGAACAACCTGGGGCAAGGCAGATATTAATGCGTAACCATTTTGGTGGTGTTAATGCATCAGATGTAAATATTAGTGGTGGAGTATATTTTTCTGACGGATCCTTTCCATTCGACCTTGGGTGCGAATCTATTGGTGAAGTTGTTGCTGTCGGCGAAGATGTTACTGAGTTTTCTATAGGAGACAGTATTGTTTCACCTTGGCTTGGAAGTGCTTATACCGAAATGCTTTGTCGTAGTGTTGATGAAGGTGAGTTCGTTAAAGTACCTAAATGTACGCCAGCATATATGGGCGCAGCTGTTGCAGGCCTTACTGCATCAATTGGCCTCAAAGAGGCTGGAGAAATGGGCACGGGGGAAACTATTCTAATTACTGGTGCTGCTGGTGGTGTAGGTAACTGGTGTGTTCAAATTGCAAAGCTAGCCGGTAATCATGTTATTGGGACATGTAGTTCTGAAGAAAAGGCTAAGGAATTAAAAAGATTGGGTTGCGATAGGGTTATTATTTATACAAAGGAAAATTTAGGCGAAGTGTTGTCCTCTGAGTACCCTGATGGAATAAATTTGATTTTTGAACAGATTGGAACAGATACTTTTGACGCATGTGTTGATAATTTAGCAACAAGAGGGCGTTTATTAATTTGCGGTTTTGTTTCTGAGTATATGGGTGATCCCCAAGAAGTGCTTGCTCCAAGAATTTATCACAAACTATTATGGAAATCTGCTCAACTTAGAGCATTTTTATACAAAGATTGGCCTGACAAAGTATCTAGTCATATCAAAGATTTAGTTCAATTAGTTGATAGTGGAAAGATTGATCCATTGGTCGATAACACCCTTTTTAAAGGTGTTGATAGCTGTATAGATGCTGTAGAATATTTACATAGTGGCAAAAACATTGGCAAGGTTGTAGTTACATATTAATTGGGGGTTATAATGGCAAACGGAAAAATACAAAAAATTTCAGAGAGATCTCCTTTTGAAAGTTATGAGGATATTTTAAATAACGATACTGTGCCTTCGCCAGATTATCTTAAGGAAGGGCCAAATCCTGATATTAAGTCTGATCCAATTTCTGCGTCTCGTTACCATGATCAGGATTTTTTTAATAAAGAGGTTAAGTATGTTTGGCCCAAAGTATGGCAATGGGTGTGTAGAGAGGAAGATATTCCAAATATTGGGGATCATCATATTTTTAATAATGTTGGTAAATCTTTGATAATCGTAAGAACTAAAGAAAAAGAAATTAAAGCTTTAGTGAATTCCTGCCTTCATAGAGGACGTCAGATTCTGGCTGATGATGGTAACCTTGATGAGTTTCGATGCGCATTTCATGGCTTATCCTGGAATTTTGATGGAACATTTAAAGAAAACCCTTTTGGTTGGGATTGTCCCCAGTGGAATGGAGGTGCACCGGATCTTCCTGAGGCTAAGGTTGAACTTTGGGGTGGGTTTGTATTTGTAAATATGGATTTAGATGCAGCTCCCTTGTCAACTGTTTTAGGCCCAATGTCTGCTCATTTTGAAAGGTATGATCTTTCAAATAGATATAAAGCTGCGCACATATCAAAGAAAATTAATGCTAATTGGAAGCTTAGCACTGAGGCCTTTATGGAAAGTCATCATGTTCTTGGTACTCACCCTCAAGGCCTTCCTATGACCGGTGATATTAATAGTCAATATGATACATGGAATGATTATGTTGGGAGGCAATTATCAGCTCATACTGTAAAGAGCCCTCATATTAAACATGATATTTCTGAGCAAGAAATTTTTAATGCATTTACAGGAGCTGATCATGATTTAGATAAAAATCCTGAAATGCGTGTTCCTGAAGGAGTAACTGCAAGAACTTTTACCGCACAAATGTTTAGAGATAATTTATCTAATGAAACTGGATATGATTATAGTCATGCAGGTGACGCTGAGATGGTTGACTCCCTTATATATAATGTCTTTCCTAACTATAGTATTTGGGCTGGTATGACATTTAATACAATTTATCGTTTTAGGCCAAACGGACTTGATCCCAATACATCAATTATGGATATTGTTTTGCTAAAACCAGTTCCAAAGAATGGTCCTCGCCCTGAACCAGCAAGCATTAAGCATCTCGATTTCCATGAGCCTGTAACGGATGCATCTGATGAACTTGGTGCTGGACTTGCTATGGTTTTTGAACAAGATGCAATTAATTTGCCTTATGTTCATGATGGTTTAAGGGCTAGCGGTACACAAAAAGTTGAATTTTCTAACTACATGGAAAAAAGATTAAGGATGCATCATATTATGCACGATAGGCTTATAAAAGAAGGCGAGTCAAAAGAGGGCTAGTAATTTTTAAATTAACCAGTATCTTCTACGTTAACTTGAATTGGAGCTAACTATGGAAAAAACTGAAATTATTATTACGGCAGTATTTGATTTTCCTCCTGAAAATATAGACAAAATTATTAAAACATCTAAAGATTTAATTGATGGAGCTCTTGATGAGGTGGGGTGTCAGGCTTACAGCTGGACCTTAGATCCTTATAAACCTGGACGCATATGGGTTATGGAGCGTTGGGAGACAGAACAGTCTTTAAAAGATCACTTTGATAGTAACTGGTATAAAGATATGAGCGCAAATCTTAACGCCTCTGGTTTATTGGGAGGCGATGCTTTGAAATATAAAATTAGTAAACAAGAACCCGTTTATGATGAATCAGGTGTTCCTAGAGCTGACTTTTTTAGTAAGGATTAAATTATGAGCGATAAAGAAGAAATTAGAAATTTAGTAGAAAAATATGCCGATGCTGTTTGTCGTCGTGATGAGGCTGATTGGTCGTCTACATGGCATGATAATGCTATATGGAGCCTTGGAAGTATTCCTCCGGTTGAAGGTAAGGAGGCTATTGTAGGTCTTTGGGTTCAAGCTATGACCGGCTTTCCATTTGTAGCTCAGCTTATTCAAAATGGAACTGTTGAAGTTAATGGAGATAAAGCAATGGGTCGCTGGTACATTACAGAACATCTTCAATTTCCAGAAAAAGATACGGAAGGAAATCCTACAGGCATGTTTAATATTGGTGTTTATCAAGATAAATATATAAAAGAGAATGGAAAATGGCTTTTTTCTGAAAGACATTATGGTGTTATTTATAATGATGATGGGAAAGGAAATATGTCAGGTACTGGAAACCCTTACCCAGAACTTATTAAATAATTAGAATTCTTTAAAATCTTTCCCTAGCGGTATTTCTTTAGAAACCCAAAATGGATTAATTTTATAAGTAATATCTCTTAGGTATTTTGATAATTCTGTATTTGTTAGGCTTTCATCAATTTGATCGTATCGAATTGGATCACCAATGATTACAGGCACCTCAGTATTAACCCTTCTTTTAACTTCGTGAAAAAGTAAAGAAGACCTGAGTGTTTCACTTAGATGACTTGCTGTTTGAAAGAGAAAGCTATTTTGACCCGTAAAATGCAAGGGGAGAATCGTTGGCTTTGATCTTTTTATTAAACGCGACGTGAAGTTTCTCCACTCAGGATCTAGAGCAGTCTTATTATAGAATTTCTTAGTTGTTGATACTGTTCCACCAGGAAAAACAACAATTGTTCCGCCGTCATCTAAAATCTTACGTGCAGTTTTTCTTGTTTCAAGATTTGTTTTCATGGCATCTTTGCTTTCACTAAAATCAATGGGAAGAAGGTGATTTCTTGTTTCGGGCGCCCTTAATAGCATTGAATGAGTTAAAACTTTAAATTCAGATCTTATTTTGCTTGTTAGCCAGCATATTATTAAACCGTCAAGAACACCAAAGGGGTGGTTTGCCACTATCATTAATGGACCATCTTTTGGAACATTTTTAATTTTTTCTATGTCAAATTTAACATTTAACTCTAATAATTCAACACAACCATCCCAGAAGCTCTCCCATCTATCAGGATTTTTTTGATATTCTTTATAGATGTTGTAAAGGTAGGGTTGCCCTGAGAAAAACTCTATTGATCTTATTAATGCCTTTCTATGAATAGGATCATCTGGGCTTGCATAGCTAAAGTATTTTGTATCTAAGTATTCCATTAAAGATCCCAAAAATTATTCTTCGTTTTTTTATTTTTCCCAAGTTTTGGGATGTGTTTAAGCGAAGATTCTTTTTTAATATTTTCTAAAATATATGATTTTCTATCATTATGTCCAAAGATTTTTGTATCCTTTTTTTTAAAAAAAGGAGTGAGGATTACACCACAGATAAAACCACCCACGTGTGCTGAATATGCTACACCTGAAACACCTTGATCAAAAACATTCATAACCTGTAGGCCTATCCATACACTTATTACTATAAAAGCTGGGATTTTCAATATTTTTACAAAAATAACAACCCAGGCAAAAACAAATATTTTTGCCCTAGGATACAATACTATATAAGCTCCCAATGTGCCGGCTATTGCCCCACTTGCTCCTATCATAGGAACATTACTCTCAGTATTAAAAAGTATTTGTGCTATTACGGCCCCAACTCCACAAAGTATATAGAATAATATAAAATTAAATCTACCAAACTCATCCTCGACATTATCTCCAAAAATCCATAAATAAAGGAGGTTTCCACCAAGGTGCATTAGACCTCCATGAAGAAACATTGAGCTAATTGAGGAATACCAGTAAATAAAGGTTTGATTTGTAAGAAGTATAGGTGTTGCACCATAGTTTTTAATTAGAAATATTTCTTGGTTTTGACTTAACGAAGATTGAAATAAATAAACCAAACAACATATACCAATTATAATAAATGATATTATTGGAGTAGATTTTGTTGGGTTATCATCTTTAAAAGGGAAAAAAAACATTATAATCCAAATAGTTAATAATCAATTCTAACAAAAATTTTAAGTTACATAATGAAACAAGAGTTTATTTCAATTTAGGCATGATTCATTAGATATTAGTCAATTATATTACATAGGCATTATTTCAAATATGAAAGATAAAAATATAGCTATAATACTTGCCGCTGGCAAGGGCTCGAGGATGAATTCATCTATACCAAAGCCTTTGCAAGAGGTTGCTGGAAGATCAATTCTTGATCATATTCTTTATAATATTAAGTCGGCTGGCTTTGATGAGACAATCGTTGTTATCAATAAAGATCATTTAAACTTTTTTGAATATTTAAATGCTTCAGATGAAAATATTAAAATTTCATTTCAGGAAAATCAGTTAGGAACAGGCGATGCTGTAAAGTCTGGTCTAATTGGTCACGATTTATCTGAGGTAAATAATGTCTTAGTAGTTTTTGGCGACACCCCTCTACTCACAAAAGAAACATTAGAAAATTTATATGAGTCTAATAATCAGAATAACCTCTCTGTACTTGGGTTTTTTGCTGATGAGCCTGGTAGGTATGGAAGGCTTATTACAAAAGGAAATTCTTTAATAAAAATTGTTGAAGCTCTCGATGCTAACGATGAGGAAAAAAATATAAAACTCTGCAATGGCGGTGTAATGATGGTTAAAGCAAAAAACCTTAATGAGCGCCTTTCTTTAATGGGAAGTGATAACGCAAAAAATGAAATTATTCTTTCTGATTTAGTAGAAATAACAAATAACTCTGGGGAAAGCTCTGCCTATATTGAATGTTCTCATGAGGAAACTTTAGGTGTTGATACAAAAAAAGGTCTCAGTAAGGCTGAAAAAATCTATCAAAATCGATTAAGAGATGGCTTTATGAGCAATGGAACAACAATGTTAGATCCTGAGACGGTATTTTTTTCTTGGGACACATCCGTGGGAAAGGATGTAACAATTGGAGCAAATATTGTTTTTGGAGCAAATGTTATAATTGAAGATGGCGTTACCATTAACTCATTTTGCTCAATAGAGAGCTCTATTATAAAAGAAGGGGCATCTGTCGGCCCTTTTAGTCGTTTAAGAAATGGCGCTGAAATTGGTAAAAATTCGAAAATTGGAAATTTTGTAGAAATCAAAAACTCTTCTTTAAAAAGCGAGGTTAAGGTAAGCCATTTATCTTATATTGGAGATGCAGATATTGATGACAATGCAAATATTGGCGCTGGAACTATCACATGTAATTTTGATGGTACTAATAAAAACAAAACTGTTATTGGCAAAAGAGCTTTTATTGGCTCAAATTCATCCTTAATCGCACCAATTAATATTGGTGATGATGCTAATATTGCTGCTGGATCTTCTATTTCAAAAGATGTAGAACCCGGATTTCTGGCAATAACAAGATCTCCAATAAAATTTATAAGTAATTGGTCAAAAAAAATTAAAAGAACAAATAATGAGGAAGAAAAATGTGTGGAATAATTGGCTTAGTAAGCAATAAAGAGGTTTCCTCTACATTACTTGAAGGATTAAAGAGGCTTGAATATCGAGGCTATGATTCATCGGGTATAGCCACAATCAATGATAATAAGATTGAAAGAGTTCGATCAAAAGGTAATTTAAGCTTTTTAGAGGAAAAGCTTCTTAATACAACTTTGCCTGGAAATATTGGAATAGGTCATACTCGATGGGCAACCCACGGGACGCCAGAAGAAAAAAATGCTCATCCTCATATTACAGATAAGGTAGCAATCGTTCACAATGGTATCATTGAAAACAATAATCAGTTAAGAAATCAACTAATTGAGTCTGGAGTTGAGTTTTCTAGCGATACAGATACCGAGGTTGTATGCCATGTCTTAACGTCTTATCTTAATTCAGGCTTAAACGCCTATGATTCAGTTAGAGCAACAATGAATGATATTAGAGGTACATATGCTCTTGGGGTTTTAGTTCTTAATGATCCAGATAAGCTTTATGCTGTTAGGGGAGGTAGCCCTATAGCCATTGGTTCTGCTGAAAATCAAAATTTTATTGGATCAGATACTTACTCTTTGAGCGCTTATTCAAATAATATAACCTACCTAAAGGATGGTGATATTGCTGTAATTGAAAGTAATTCTTATGATATTTATGATCATTCAGATTCCCCAGCTATTCGAGAAAAACAAAACATTATTGAAAGCGTAACACTTGCCGAAAAAGGAATTTTTAAACATTTTATGTCAAAGGAAATACACGAACAACCAGAAGTTGTTAGTAAATCTTTAGCAAATTATATAGATATGGATAGCAGTACACTTAATATGCCAAATTTACCTTATGATTTATCGAGTATTAGTAATGTTACTTTAGTTGCTTGTGGAAGTTCATTTTACGCAGGATTGATATCAAGAGATTGGTTTGAGAAGTTCACAAATGTTAAGGTTGATGTTGAGATAGCTTCAGAGTTTCGATACAGAGAACCACCTATGGATGTTAACGGCTTAACTGTATTCATTTCTCAATCTGGAGAAACTGCTGATACTTTAGCTGCACTTAGACACTGTAAATCTCTTGGACAAAAAACAATTTCAATTGTCAATGTTGGTGATTCATCAATGTGTAGAAATTCGGATTCTTCTCTAAAGATTTATGCTGGACCTGAAATTGGTGTGGCATCAACAAAAGCCTTCACATGTCAGCTAGTTGTTCTTGCTTGTTTGGCTATTAAGATAGGCGTTTCAAATGGGTCTTTGAGTACTGAACAAGAAAAAGAATATGTTCAGTCTTTGTTGTCTGTTCCAAGACTGATATCAAACACTCTTGATAAAGAAGATGAGATTATTGATCTTGCTCATGGACTTTCCAATATTTCAACAACATTGTATCTCGGAAGAGGGCAAATGTATCCAGTAGCAATGGAAGGTGCCTTAAAACTAAAAGAGATTTCGTATGTTCATGCAGAAGGTTATCCTGCGGGAGAGATGAAGCATGGCCCTATCGCGCTTCTTGAAAAAGATCTTCCAGTGTTTATGATGGCTCCAACCAATAAGCTTTATGAAAAAACTATATCAAATTTAAATGAAGTTATCGCAAGAGATGCGTCTGTTATTTTATTAACCGATGAAGAGGGTCTCAAAAATATAGGATATTTAGCAGGTAAGGTTAAAACGTTTATTTTGGATAAGACTGACTTTATAACTGCTCCTTTTGTTTATACACTTCCTAATCAGTTAATTGCTTATCATATAGCTCTTCTTAAGGGTACCGATGTTGATCAGCCAAGAAATTTAGCGAAATCCGTAACGGTAGAGTAGTTTATAACCGTTATTCGGTAAAAACTTTATCCTTGAACATTAGTTTTAGAAAAGTAACTAATCCGCTAAAAAAAAGCGACCATTATTAACTCATCAAGTTTATCCTTTTTATGAAAATAATGAAGAAAGAATATCAATTGCAGGTAACTTAGGGGTAATAGAGGTTAACAATTAAAATAATTAATTAAATTCGAAGTCAATATGGTTGGTAACTGTTAAAAGCAACTTCTTAACAGTGGAGTGATCTAATCATTTAATTAGTAGGTTTTTCTGTTCAAATATTAAATTTCATCCTATCTTAATAATATGGATCAAATTGTAATTAGTGGTACAGGTGTTTTTACACCAGAAGAGTCAATTACAAACAAAGAATTGGTAAAAGCTTATAATACATATGCTGACATTTATAATTCAACAAATAAGAGCGATATAAGCCAAGGAAATAAAGTTGCTTTAGAGCTATCAAGTGAAGAATTTATTTATAAAGCATCAGGAATAAAAAATCGATATGTGATGGATAAGACTGGTATTCTTGATCCTAACATTATGCACCCAATTTTAAAAAAAAGAAGTAATGCCGAGCCTTCAATTCTTGCTGAAATGTCTGTAAAGGCTGCAAAAAAAGCTATGGAAAGTGCTGGAAAAACATCCAGTGATATTGATGCGGTTATCACCGCATGTTCAAACCTTGAAAGAGCATATCCTGCTATCTCTATCGAGGTTCAGGAGTTACTAGGAATAAAAGGTTTTGCTTTTGATATGAATGTAGCCTGTTCATCAGCCACTTTTGCAATACAAGCAGCTGCAGATATGATCAGGTCCGGAAGCGCTAAAACTATTTTAATAGTAGATCCTGAAATTTGCTCTGGACATTTAGATTTTAAAGATCGCGATTGTCATTTTATCTTTGGTGATGTCTGTACTGCTATGATACTCGAAAATAAAGAAACAGCTAATTCAAATAATTCTTTTGAAATATTATCAACGAAATGTGTTACTCAATTTTCAAATAATATAAGAAATAATTCTGGATTTTTAAATAATGCAAAAAAATCTACACCTCTAGATAGAGATCTTTTATTTATGCAGGAGGGTAGGAAGGTTTTTAAAGAAGTTGTTCCTATGGTAAGCCAACTTATTACCGATCATATTAAAGAAGAAAAAATCAACGTAGAGAATATAAAAAGATTATGGCTTCATCAGGCTAATAAAAGTATGAATGATTTTATTGGAAAAAAGGTTTTAGGAAGAGTTCCAGAGGATCATGAGCAACCAAACATATTACAAGATTATGCAAACACATCGTCAGCGGGTTCAATAATAGCATTCTCTTTTTATAGCAAAGACATGAAAAGTGATGAAATTGGAGTTTTATGTTCTTTTGGAGCAGGGTATTCAGCTGGAAGTATAATTCTCAAGAAAATATCTTAATTTTTAGAGTTTAAAGAGTAACTTTTAAATTTCATTATTGTTAAATAAGTTTGATTTAATTTTAGAACGCCTTATTATTAAATTATGGATTTTAAATTTACAAAAATTACGAAAGGTCTTCACTGGACAACAGTTTCAAGCGAGAAAGTTCTTCTAGCTATTATTGGAATAGCAACTTGTATAGCCGCAGGTCAATATTTAATTTCAATGTATGAAGCAAGGGAGATTCAATTAGCTGATCTCTTTTTGTTGTTTATTTATGTTGAGATAATAGGAATGGTTGGGGCTTTTTATAGCACCAATAGAATTCCAGTCACTCTTCCAATTATTATTGCAATAACAGCCCTTTGCCGATTAATTATTATGCAAAGTAAAGATATGGATGCTTTAATGCTGGTTGGAGAGGCAGCGGCAATACTAATTTTATCTATATCTGCATATATTATGAGCCTAAAAGATAAGTTGAGCCTTGAAAAAAAGAAAGATACTAAATAATAATTAATTCAAATAAAGCTTTATAAATT
The DNA here is from genome assembly GCA_028339975.1 of Hyphomicrobiales bacterium. GTDB lineage: Bacteria > Pseudomonadota > Alphaproteobacteria > MED-G09 > MED-G09 > MED-G09. Next base: position 39,842 of record JAOLDG010000008.1, read on the forward strand.
AGGGATAAAATGGGGTTTTACGAAAAGTTTATACTTCCTAGATTCTTAAACTGCGCATGCGCATCGAAACCAATTACATTTCAAAGAAATAAAGTTGTTCCTCTAGCCGAGGGTAAGATCTTAGAAGTTGGAATTGGATCAGGTTTAAATTTACCTTTTTACGATAAATCTAAAGTTGATGAATTGTGGGGTATAGATCCATCAGAAGAACTTACTTTGATGGCACAGAAAGTTGCTTTAGAGGAGGGTATTGAAGTAAACTTTATTTCATCAGGTGCAGAAGACATTCCTATGCAAGATGAATACTTTGATACTGTTTTAGTTACCTACACTATGTGTACTATTCCAGATGTTTTAAAGGCTAATAAAGAAATTAAAAGAGTTTTAAAAAAAGACGGTAAACTGATTTTTTGTGAACATGGGTTATCTCCCGATGAAAAAATACAGAAATGGCAAAATAGAATAAATCCCTTCTGGGGTAAAATAGCTGGAGGTTGTAATATCAATAGAAGTATTCCTCAATTAATAAGAGATTCTGGGTTTGATATTATTGAAATGGAAGAAATGTATCTCCCTAAAACACCTAAAATTGCAGGATATAATTATTGGGGTTATGCTTTAATAAGCTAAATTAATATCTATTTTTAAAATGACGATCTAATTTTGACTGGAATGTCACCAGATATCCTAAATAGCGATTTATTATCATCAATTTATGAAATGCCTGTTAAGGTTAATAAAGAAACAAATAATATTAGGTATTATTAATATGAGCATTAAAAAAGCTAAATATGAAAATGAAGCTATTTCTCTTATGAGATCTAACGATGTGGCAATACTTTCAACATTATCAAAAAAACAAGATGAATATCCATTTGGAAGCTTTGTCACTTACTGCTCTGGGATTGATAGATCTATCTATATTTATGCAAGTGATATTGCCGAACACACAAGAAATATTAAGAATAATCCAAAATCTTGTTTAACAATTTTCAAGATTAACAATGAATTTGATAAGCAAAATAGTCCAAGGCTAAGTATAATGGGAGATTTGAAGAAAGTAAGTGATAGTGAGGTCGAATATTGCAGTGAAAGATTTATTAAATTCCTACCTGATAGTAAGGAATATTCTAAGATGCATGACTTTAATTTTTATAAACTAGATACAACTAAAGTTAGATGGATAGGCGGATTTGGTCAAATAGGGTGGCTAAAAAATGATAATTGGCTGAAGAAAGATTTAGATTGGTTGGGCAAAGAAAAATCAATGCTAAAACATATGAATGAAGGCCATAGCGATTCACTTTCTGCAGCTTTATGGTCACTTAAGGGTATTAAGGATGATAAATCAAAAATATTAGCGATTTGTATTGATGGTTATTACGTCCAATCAAATGAAGATATTTATTTTATTCAATTTGAGGATATATCCTTTACCTCAGCTGAAATTAAAGATTCTTTAGTTATTCATGCTAAAATGTTTAAACATTAACGTTCTTATTTTTATTTATTATTCCCTCTGATTAAGAAAAATAATCCTAGTACCAATAAAAAAAGTTGTTCACTTGCAAATAAAACCGCACCTCTTTCGCCAATAAAAATACTCCAATGAGAGTGGCCTATAAATAAAGCATTTATCATAATAATTACTATAGTTAATGCTGAAAATCTTGTTATTAAATTTCCTAAAGTTGAAGATCTTAATGATAAAATCCCCCCTATAATCAAACCTAATCCAGACAATATTTCGGCCCAAGCTACAATATAAGCGGATATGTTGGAAAACGGAACTCCCTTTGAGGACAAGAAGTCAATAAATCCCTGGCTAATTGGTATTTTACCATAACCATGCAAGAAAAAAGATATACCAAGGCAAAACTGGACTAAAAGTTTAACAAAATAGTCTAGGGGAGAGGTTGCTTTATTTAAAAAGTTATTAATTTTTTCCATAATTTTCCTCGAATATATAAATAATATGTATAAACTATTTTATTATAAAATATTAACAACAAAAATAACTATATTTTTTTAATCTAATCAATTCATGAGATCATTAATGTCCTTTTTCAAAAAAAATAACTCTTTTTTCATAAGTCTATCCGCCTCTATACTATTTTTTATTGGTTATTTTATTTTAGGTAGTGCCGGTCTTATAACAACTCTTGAGCCCCAGGAATCAATTGGTGATATTTCTCGTTGGTGTGAGAGGGTTAGTTCGGGCATCTTTAGGGAGCCAGTTAATGCCCTTAGTAATTTGGGTTTTATGTTCATTGGTTTGTTAATTTTTTGGACTTTATCAAAAGATAAAGAGGGTAATGAGAACCAATTCATTGGCCTGACAACTATCTCAATTTTATATGCAAGTGTAGTAATTTTCTTAGGACCTGGATCGTTACTAATGCATGGTACTCATTCATATTGGGGTCAGTGGATTGATAACGTTAGTATGGTTATGTTTATAATTTTACCCTGGCTATTAAATATTAAGCACCTTGCTCGATGGACGGATAAGACTTTTTTTGCAACCTACGTCTCAATAGTTATTTCCTTCTCTTTGTTAAGTTGGTTTTTTGGTACCAATATGGGAATTAATCTTGATTTATTCGGAGTCTCTATTGCTTTATGGGTAATTTCAGAAATTTTATATAGATTTTGGTCACCTTCTCTTAGAGTCTTATCAGGATTTGTCGGCTTTTTCGTTGCTGCAATTTTTGGAATAATGCCATCGGAAATATTTGGTAATTTAACTGAATACTGGTGGATTATCCTTTTTTGGCTTCCCGCCTTATTTTCTTCAAACAAACCAATGACTATAAGAGTCTATTCTCCCTGGTTTTTTTTAGGAATGGGGACTTACATGCTTGCTTTCGTTATATGGCTTCAAGGGTATCCAGGCACAAAGCTATGCAATCCAGATTCCCTTATTCAACCACATGGAATTTGGCATTTACTAACTGCCTTTTCTACTTTATGCTTTTTTAAATTCTTTAGAACTGAAAAATTAATCACAAAATAAATATGACAAAATAAAGCTTTCATTATTGTTAATAATTTGCTGTATATGTTTATAAAAAAGAGGTGTTTATATGTCTGATGTAGGAATTTCATCAATTGCCGGATACTTACCGCGCCTAAGATTATCAAAAAAGTCTGTTTCCCAAGCAAATGCTTGGTTAGCTCCAAATTTAGTTGGTAAAGGCAAAGGTACTCGGGCTATGGCTAATTGGGATGAAGATAGTGTAACAATGTCTGTGGAGGCAATTAGACGAATTTTAGGCACGAATGATGATAGATCTCATGTTGATAGTCTTTTCTTTGCTTCTACAACCATGCCTTTTAGTGATCGTTTAAATTCAGGAATTATTAGAGCAGCATTAACCCTTGAAGAGCAAACAGAATGTATAGATATTGCTTCAACTCTAAAATCAGGAACATCTGCCTTAATTCAAGCCTTAGATAAGGTTAAAAGTGGTAATAGTAAATATTCAATAGTTTCTGCAGCCGATAAGAGAAAGGCGAGGGCAGCAAGCCCTCAGGAGCTTGACTTTGGTGATGCCTCAGTAGCCTTGTCCGTTGATACAGATAATTTGATAGCAAAATACATTAATAGTTCATCATTAAGTATTGATTTTATTGATCATTTTCGTCAACCAGGTGAAGAATTTGATTATAATTGGGAAGAGCGATGGATTCGTGACGAAGGGTTTTTAAAAATCGTACCCAAAGCTATTAATGATTTATTTGATAAAACTGATATTGATGGCTCTGAAATTGATCATTTTATTATCCCTAGTGTTTTTCCAAGGGTTGATCAGATGATTGCTAAAAAATGTGGCATTGATCCTGATAAGGTAGTTGGTAACATGGCTCTTACTGTTGGAAATACAGGATCAGCTCACTCTTTATTAATGCTAGCCTCGGTTTTAGAAAGGGCAAAGCCTGGAGAAAAAATACTTGTTTGTAGTTTTGGCAATGGCTCGGATGCAATACTTTTTGAGACAACCGATAATATAAAAAACTTTAAACCTCATCAAACAATTGAAAATCTTATTGAGACCGGTGTTGAAGAGAATAATTATTTAAAATATTTAACTTTTAATGATCTTGTTAAGTGGGAAAAGGGTATGCGAGGCGAACAAGATCGTAAAACAGCCCTAACAACTCTTTATCGTCATAATGATGCAATAATGGGTCTAGTTGGGGGTAAATGTTCAAAAACTGGTACAATTCAATACCCTGCATCACCAATATCTGTAAGTCCAAATAGTCCTGAATTAAATACACAACAGCCTTATAAGTTTGCTGAAAGGAAGGCCAAGATTTTATCCTGGTCTGCTGATTACCTATCCTTTTCTATAAATCCCCCTAATCATTATGGTGTAGTTGATTTTGAGGGCGGTGGAAGGATTATGATTGATTTTACTGATATTGAAAAAGGTGAAATTGATTCAGGAATGGAAGTAAAAATGGTTTTCAGAGTAAAAATTGTTGATGACATAAGGGGTTTTACTAGATATTTCTGGAAAGCAATTCCAGTTTAATAATTTAAGTTTTTATACTATAGTTAATAAAAAAATGGAGAGTTCTATGGCTACTGGCATTAGAGATAAGGTTGCAATACTTGGTATGGGGTGTTCTAAATTTGGAGAACGTTGGGATGCAAGTCCTGAAGACTTAATGGTTGAGTCTTATGTTGAAGCTATGGATGATGCTGGAATTGAGCCAAATCAACTTGACGCAGCATGGTTCTCTCATCATATAGATGATATTGGAGCAGGTAAGGGAGGAACCCCTATGTCGATAGCCCTAAGGCTTCCTAATATTGCCGTTACAAGAGTTGAAAACTATTGTGCCTCTGGCTCTGAAGCTTTTAGAGGAGCTGTATACGCTGTAGCTGCAGGTGCTGCGGATATTGCTATCGCCGTTGGAATGGAAAAACTTAAAGATACTGGTTTTGGTGGTTTGTCGCCAACAAATTACGGAACTCTTACGCCACAAATTGGTCCATCAGGTTCTGCACCAGGGAATTTTGCTCAACTAGCAACTGCCTATAGAGCCAAACATAATGTTTCTGCCGAAGACTTGAAAAGAGCGATTGCTCATGTATCAGTTAAAAGTCATGCAAATGGAGCAAAAAATCCAAAAGCTCACCTTCAGAAAGTTGTTACTGAAGAGCAAGTTCTTAATGCACCAATGATCGCTGAGCCTTTAGGCTTATTTGATTGCTGTGGTGTTTCAGATGGAGCTGCCGCCGCAATTGTTACTACTCCAGAAATAGCCAGAAGCTTAGGTAAAGATAATTTGATTTCTGTTAAAGCTCTTCAGCTTTCAGTTTCGAACGGTTTAGAAAATCAACATAATAGTTGGGATGGTTCTTATTTTCATACTGTGAGGATTGCTGCTAAAAAGGCTTATGCTGAAGCTGGAATTACAAAGCCTCGTGAACAAGTTTCAATGATGGAGGTTCATGATTGTTTTTCAGTGACTGAGCTTGTTACCATGGAAGATCTCTTTATTTCAGAAGAAGGTGCTGCAGTAAAAGATGTTATGGATGGTTTTTACGATGCTGATGGTAAGATTCCATGTCAAATTGATGGTGGATTAAAATGTTTTGGGCATCCAATTGGTGCTTCTGGTCTTAGAATGCTTTATGAGATGTATCTGCAGCTGCAGGGTAAGGCCGGGCCAAGGCAATTAGCAAATCCATCAATTGGCCTAACGCATAATTTAGGTGGCCAACCAGCTAATAATGTTTGCTCTATTGCTATCATTGGTGCTCACGACGCCTAGGGTTTATTTTTTTCATCTAAAAAGCTCGAATAATTTGGTTGATCAATCTCAAGTTTTTCCATTGTTGTTTTAAATAAATGATCGATTAACTCGTTATTATCGATATCAATATTATTATTATCTATCTTTGAGCAAAGAATTTTATTCATTTCCTTAATTGTTTTGTCAGTTTTTAGGATTTTTGATAATCGATCTTTTTCTTTCTCACTAGAGACCTCTTCTAGTTTGAGTTGTCTAAGAACTATATTTAACGAATTTTTAGCAACATGAGCATGGAATCTTTTTTGCCCTTTTAATTCTTGAATGATGTCATTTTCTAAAAATTCAATAATCGAAACAATTAGATCCTCTTTTGAAGGTGGATTAATCATTGTCTTGCTCCCTAGTTATCAATCTTAAAAGATCTATTTCTGTTTCTGATACTCTTCTTCCAATTGAAGCTCTATCAACACTTCTATCGTAACCAGAATTATATATATTATACATTTTTAAACACATAATACCCCACTTTAAACTACCCATAACTTCCCAGAATTTTAAAGAATCTTTGTTAAGTGTTTTTCCAGATATTTTTTGATAGGATTTATAAAAATCAATTCTTTTTCCAAACCCACCAACAGGTAGTTTTATTTTTCCAAATCGCCAACTATTCACACACATCCAGGCCAAGTCTTCATGCATATCACCTACATGAAGTAACTCCCAGTCAAGAACAGATGTAATTCCCTTGTTGGGAGATACTAGTATATTGCCATTTCGAAAGTCCCCATGAAGAAGGCTCTTCTCATTGTCTTTGTTAGGAAGGTTATCTTCTAGCCATTTAAATGCCATATTGAAGACCGGAATGCTTAAAGAGAAATCTTTATAAACTTCTCTATATTTTATTAGTTCATCATTTGCCATTGAGGTATTCAAATTTTTAATTTGAGAAAAGGGAATTGAGTGAATTTTAGCTAATATACTACCAGCCTGTGAGGCTAGGCTTGGATTTAATTCATGTATTTGAGTGTTTTGAACTATTTTATTTCCAAGTGACATTCCCTCAACAAATTCCATAAAAAATCCCTCACCAAGAATTGACTTATTATTTAATTTATAGATAATTTTAGGTACCGGAATGTTATTGTTATATGCAATTTCCATTACCGATGCCTCTATTGATAAAGACAGAGGAGGGTATAGGTTGCTTTTGTCTTTAATGCCTGAATGATGGCGCCTTAGGATGATTTTTTCTTCTTTATTGTTATCAAAGTAGTTAATTACCAAGGTTTCATTACTAGAACCTCCTGGAAGTTTTCCAATTTTTGATATTGAATTAAACTTTCTATCCTTATGAATTAAATATTCTTTAATCTGAAATTTTTTATCATTCATATTTATCAGTTTTGTAATAGTTTTTAATATAATCATTTTATGGTACAAACTAATTATGGCAAAGAATAAAGATTCTAAAATAAAATTAAAACCAAAATTCTTTGGTAAAATTCGAACATATTTCCTAACAGGGATTGTTGTTGCGGCTCCTATTACAGTTACTGGTTGGGTTACTTTATGGTTTATTCAAGCTGTTGATGGATGGTTTTCTCCATTTGCACCAAACGGTTTTGAAACACTTCCATTAGGTATACCTGGCTTTGGTATAATTTCAGCTTTTGTTATCCTTACTTTACTTGGCGCCTTAACGACTAATTTTTTTGGTAAATCAATAATTGGATACGGAGAAAGATTAGTTGATAGACTTCCGGTTATTAGAAATATATATGGTGCTTTAAAACAAATTTTTCAAACAATCGCTTCAAAAAGTGAAAATAATTTTCAACGTGTTGTAATGCTTGAGTATCCAAAAAAAGATTGCTGGGCAATTGCTTTTGTAACAACAGAAGCAAAAGGTGAGATAGCCGCTAAGCATAAAAAAGAATTAATATGTGTATTTTTACCTACCACACCAAATCCTACATCAGGATTTCTTTTGTTCGTTCCTAAAGATGATGTTATCGAGCTCGACATGACGGTAGAAAGTGCAGCAAAATTAATTATTTCTGCAGGACTAGTTATGCCTGAAAAGATCAATTAGCCGGCATCTAAGTATTTTAATGCCTCTTCTTTGTTAAAGAGGTGCAAAAGTATCTTTAAATTTTTCCCTCTATCAGAGTTATTGAGAAGGTTATTTTCTATTATATAGTTTGAATCATTTCTTGCTGTTTCCAATAAGTCTCTATCGGTGGATAAATTAGCTATTTTAAAATACGGTAAACCAGATTGTTTTGTTCCTAATACTTCGCCAGCACCCCTTAAGATAAGATCTTCTTCGGCAATAATAAACCCATCGTCAGTTTCCCTTAAGGTTTCAATTCTCTTTTTTGCATTTTCTCCAAGGGGGGATCGATAAAGAAGTAAACAACTGGATGCTTTATCACTTCTTCCTACTCTCCCTCTTAGCTGGTGAAGTTGGGAAAGACCAAATCTTTCAGAATGTTCTATGATCATAAATGTAGCGTCAGGGACATCTATTCCAACTTCTATTACAGTTGTTGCCACGAGAATATTTTTATTACCATATTTAAATTCCTTCATAGTCTCTTCTCTTTCTTCAATTGACATCCTGCCATGAACCAATCCAACCCTATTGCCGTATATGTTTTTAAGTGATGCAAAGCGATCCTCAGCTGCTGCTAAATCAATTTTTTCTGATTCCTCTATTAAAGGGCATACCCAATATGCCTTTTCACCATTCTCCATTAGTCTTTTTAAAGATTCTGTTGCCTCATCAACCTTACTCAATGGCTTTGCAATTGTTTTAATTGGTTTTCTACCAACTGGTTTATCTAAAAGCCTTGATACCTGCATTGAACCATAAGCTGTTAATTCTAGTGTTCTTGGTATTGGTGTTGCGCTCATTATTATAATATCGGGAGGATTGTTAGAATTTTTCGACGTTAGTGATAATCTCTGATGGACACCAAACCTATGCTGCTCGTCAATAACGACCAACCCTAAATTATGAAAAGAAATTTTATCTTGAAAGAGAGCATGTGTTCCCAATATTATATCAATATCACCCGCACTAAGATCATGAACTATTCTCTCCCTGTCTAATCGTTTAGTTTTCCCCGTTAGTATTTCTACTTTAATATTTGATTTTAAACATAAGTTCTTAATACTTTCAAAATGCTGTCTTGCTAAAAGTTCAGTAGGTGCCATCATAGCAGCTTGTTTTGAGTTACCTGAAGCTTGAAATAAAGCTGCAAGAGCAACTATAGTTTTTCCTGAACCAACATCGCCCTGTAAGAGTCGAATCATTCTATTTGGCCTTTCTAGGCCCTGAGAAATTTCTTCAATTGCTACTTTCTGTGAGTTAGTTAATTCGAAGGGTATGTTTTTATAAAGTGAATTCAATAAGATATTATTTTTTTTAATACTTTGGCCAACAGGTGCTTCAAAATTCTTAGCAAGCAATGCTAAAGATAGCTGGTTAGCTAATAATTCATCATATGCTAGCCTTTGTCTTGCGGGATTTTTATGGTCTATATCACTTTCATTTTTTGGATTATGAGCATTTTTTAAAGCTTCTGAAAAACTTGGCCACTTCATACTTTTATAAAATTCAGCATCCTGCCATTCAGAAAAATCTGGAATAATATTAATTGCTCTATTAATATGATTTGATATTACTTTATTTGTTAGGCCTTGAGTTAGGCTATAAACTGGCTCTACATTAGGAAGACTTTTACTTTTAGTCGATAAAACAATATGTTGAGGATGAATTATCTGTTTTTTCTCTTTATAGGCTTCTAATTTACCGCTAACTATAAAATTTTCTCCAATTGGTAAAAGCTCTTCTAGGTATTGCCTTCTTCCATTAAACCAGATTAAATCTATCTCACCAGTTTCATCTATGCATTTAACCTTATAAGGTAAACCTCGCCTTTTAGAGGGATTATGCTTAAGGACTGTGACTTCAATTGTAACTATCCGATCTTTTTCTGCGTTAGAAATTGTCGGTGTGTAGCTTCTATCAATAATATTGTTAGGTAGGTGCCAAAGAAGGTCAATAATATTTTCACCAATTAAATATTTCAAGCGTAGCTTGAGTCTTGGCCCTATACCTCTTGCTGTTTCAATAGGTTTAAATAATTGATCTAGAATCTTTGGTCGCATTGCTCTATTAAAGTACAAATTATGATAAAAGAAACAGAAAATTTTAGAAAAAAATTATTATTTCGCTCCAGTCACCGGGGTACTAAAGAGATGGATATTATTCTAGGTACATATGCAGAAGAAAATCTTCCAAATATGAATGATATTGAATTAAGAAAATTTCAAGAATTTCTTAATTTATCAGATCCTGATTTATATAAATGGATTATGTCAGGAGATAAATCTTACTCTGATGAATACAAAGAAATTATAGAAGATATAATCTCTACCAAAGACCTCTAAAGATATAATTAATGATTAATCTAAGGGATATAATTCAAAATGAATACTTGGTTAATTCTGACAAAGTAAAAGAATTTAATGAAATTCCCGAGGGATCTGAGGCTCTAATTTTTAAAGAATTATCATCATCTACAGACAGAGATATAATAATTATTTCAAGAGATTTGAAGAGATATCAGCAATTAAAGGATTCTATTGAATTTTTTTTAGAAAAAAATATTCTTTTTTTTCCACAATGGGACTGTATTCCGTATGACAGAATATCACCCAATAAATCAATTACATCAAAACGTCTAGAGACACTATCCAGTCTAGCTGAAGGGGGTAGGCCTAATAAGATTATTTTAGCGACTATTCAGTCCTCATTTCAAAGAACATTGGCAGTTGATGAGATAAAAGATAAATCTTTAAATCTAAAACCTGGACAAGTATTAAATGTTGATGATCTTTTGTTGTTTTTTGTAAACAATGGTTATTCAAAAGTAGGTACGGTTAGGGAGTATGGGGAGTTTTCGTTAAGAGGGGGAATAATAGACTTTTATTCACCTTTAAATCTTCCGACTCGAGTTGATTTATTTGGCAGTACAATTGAATCAATTAAAAGTTTTGATTTAATATCTCAAAGATCTATTGAGCTTATTGATAGTGTCAAAATTTTTCCATCCTCTGAGGTATCACTAAATAGCTCAAGTATTGAATTGTTTAGAAAAAATTTTAATAATACATTTGGAAGTCAGAGAAAAAAAATTAAAGTTTATGAAAGTATTTCAGAAGGCATTACTTATCCTGGAATGGAACATTGGCTTCCATTTTTTTATAAAGAGACAGGGACTATTTTCGACTATCTTGATAGTCCAATTGTTATTTTAGATTCATTATACAATGAATCTCTAGATAATTTTATTGAAACAATAAATGATCATTATGAATCTAGAAAAGAATATGATGATAACGATTTATCAAAAGATGAGAATAAATATTTCTCCCTTAAGCCAGAGCAATTATATCAAAACAGAGATTTATTCTTAGAAAATCTATCAAATTCTAATAATATTGAGATAAGTACATTCAAGAAACCAACGGGTATTAATTTTAATGGAAAAAAATCAAAAAACTATTTTGGAAAAGATGTTAAGAGCAAAGATCTTGAGTTATATGATCAATTAAAAAATGATATTAAAAAATTTCTTAATGAAGGTAAGGTTGTAATTATATCATGCTCAAGCGAAGGTTCTTCAGATAGAATTTCTAAAATACTAAGAAATAAAAATGTTGAGAGTAAATCATTAAACTCAGTAAATTTTATTAAAAATACAATAAATTCAGATATTTATACAATTATACTAAATCTAAACTCTGGATTTCATATTGATAATTATGTTTTTATTTCTGAGCAAGATATTTTTGGGGAAAAATTCTATAGACCAAGGGTTATTCGAAAAGCAGAAAATTTTCTCAGAGAGGTTTCTAGTATAATGCCTGGCGACGCAGTTGTTCATATCGAGCATGGCATCGGAAGATTCGAAAATTTAATAACTCTTGAAATCAATGACGCTAAGCATGAATGCCTACTCTTGAAGTATGCAAATGATGATAAGCTATATCTTCCAGTTGAAAATATTGAGGTATTATCAAAATATGGGTCTGATATATCAGATGTATCCTTAGACAAGCTAGGTGGGGTTTCTTGGGGTTCACGTAAAGAAAAACTTAAAAAAAGGATTAAATTTTTAGCCGAAGAGTTAATGGCTGTTGCAGCAAAAAGACAGATGGCTATAGCTGATATAATTAATGTTCCTGATGATTTTTACGAAGAATTTTGTTCTAAATTTCCTTTCGAGGAAACAAATGATCAATATAATGCTATAGACGATGTCATAAAAGACCTAGAGAGGGGTCAACCAATGGATAGGCTTATCTGTGGTGATGTTGGGTTCGGAAAAACAGAGGTAGCCCTAAGGGCATCTTTCTTATCGGCTATGAGTGGAAAGCAAGTTGCTATTCTCGCGCCTACAACTCTTCTTGCAAGGCAGCACTTTGAGACATTTAAGGCTAGATTTAAAGGATTCCCAATAAACATAAGTGAATTATCAAGATTATCATCTAATAAGGATGGGATAATTAAGGATATTAATTCAGGGTTTTCTGACATTACGATTGGAACACATTCCTTGTTGGGTGAAAAAGTTGAATTTAATGACCTAGGACTTCTTATTGTCGATGAAGAACAACATTTCGGAGTTAAACATAAAGAAAAAATAAAAAAACTTAAAAGTAATATTCATATTCTAACCCTTACAGCAACGCCAATTCCTCGAACTCTTCAGTTAGCAATGACTGGCGTGAGGGATTTATCTATAATTGCATCTCCACCTGTTGATAGACGAACAATTGAAACGTACGTTTTTCCTACAGACCCTTTAGTCCTTAGGGAATCTATATTGAGAGAGAGGCACAGGGGTGGTCAGGTTTTCTATGTAGTCCCTAGAATAGCAGACATAGATGAAATTGAGGACTTTCTCAGGGAAAGTGTTCCAGAGGTTAATTTTATAACCGTGCACGGCCAAATGCCAGCAAAACAAATCGAGGATAGGATTAATGATTTTTATTCTGGTTCATATGATGTTTTAGTTTCTACAACTATAATAGAATCTGGGTTGGATATACCTAATGCCAATACATTAATAGTTCACAGAGCTGACATGTTTGGTTTGTCGCAGCTTTATCAGATAAGGGGCAGAGTAGGGCGATCCAAGATAAAGGCATATGCTTATTTAACTTATAAAAATAAACAGATATTAGGAAAAAAAGCACTGAAAAGGCTTGAGGTACTCCAGTCACTAGATTCTCTTGGGGCCGGGTTTAATTTGGCTAGTTATGACCTTGATATTAGAGGTTCTGGTAACTTACTTGGCGAAGAACAATCAGGACAGATTAAAGAAGTTGGTATTGAGCTTTATCAAAATATGCTTGAAGAAACAATTGAGGGTTTAAAAAATCAAACAAATGATATTGTTGAAAATGATTGGTCGCCAAAGGTTTCCTTGCCATTATCGGTACTAATTCCTGAATTTTATATTCCTGATCTAACAACAAGAATGGAAATTTATAAGCGATTATCCTTAATTGAAGACGAAAATGAAACTGACGAGATAGCTGCAGAGCTTATTGATCGATTTGGAAAACTTCCTGCTGAGGTCGAAACTTTAATTGACACCATTGATTTAAAAAATATTTGTAAACTAGCAAATATTGAAAAGATTGATTGTGGAAAAACTGGATATTTAATAAAATTTAAGAATAACGAATTTTCTAATCCTAAGGATTTAATATCCTATATTACATACCACAATAAGAACTTTAGTATCAGGCCAGATCAAAGGATATCAGTAAAATTTAATGCAAAAGATATATCTATAATTGATAATATTAAGACAACAGTTAGAGAGCTGGTTGAGCTATCACAAATTGAAAGTTAACTTTTGTTTAAATGTTCAAGCAACTTAACAATTGATATTACTGGTTGAGATCCGGTTAATGTTATTCCATCGTCAATTATATAAGCAGGAACACCCATTACTCCGTTTTGCCTATTTGTCTGTTCTTGATCTATAAGAGTCGTTCTATCATCATCATTATTAAATTTTTTTCTTATTTTTTGAGGATCTAATCCCACTTTTTCGGCTATATCTATCAATATATTAATATCTCCGATATCTTTTGATTCTTCGAAATATGATTTAAATATCTCTTCAACAGTCTCTAATTGAGAATTATTTTCTTTCGACCAATATATTAAACGATGACTATTAAATGTATTAGGTATTATTCCTATAGTATTGTTTATATTACTAATTCCAGATTTTATAGCTTCATTTTTAATGTTATTTTTTATATTAATATACTGTTCTTTATCAAATTTTTTGGAAACATAGTCACTACGATCAATGCCCTCGGGAGGCATGTTTGGATCTAGTTGAAATGTTGAGTATTCAAAAGAAACCTTAATATCAGGGACTTGTTTTAATGCTAAATCAAAATTTCTTTTACCTATATAACACCATGGACAGATTGTATCTGAGATAACTTTTACTTTTATCATAGTTAATTTATACCCTTAATAATAAACCAAAATCTTGCTTATTCTAAAATCTAAAGGCATAAGTGTCTATAATGGAATTAGAATCATCATATTTAGTTGATAGCCACTGTCACTTGAACTTTAAAGATTTTGAGGATGACTTTGAGGAAGTAATAAAAAGAGCGAGAGATTCTAATGTTGGAATTATGGTGTCGATTTCCACCGAGCTGGATGAAATTGATCAAATTATTAATATAGCTGAGAAGTATAAAAATATATTCTGTACTGTAGGTGTCCATCCTCATTCTGCAAATATTCAAAAAGATTTAAATGAGAGCTACTTAGTGGAAAAAGCTTCTAATCCTAATGTTATTGGAATAGGTGAGACGGGTCTTGATTTTTTCCATGAAAATTCATTAAAAGAGGATCAAATTGATAGTTTTATTAAGCACATAAACGTATCGAGAGAAACACAGCTTCCATTAATTATTCATACGAGAGAAGCTGATGACAAAACATGCGAAATTCTAGAAAGTGAGTATAGAAAGGGCGCTTTTCCAGGAATTATTCATTGCTTCACAGCAGGAGAAAATTTAGCAAAAAGAGTCATTGATCTAGGTTTTTATATTTCTCTTTCAGGAATAGTTACATTTAAAAATGCATCTGAGTTAAGAGAGACTATTAAAAATATTCCCCTAGATAGGATAATTGTTGAAACAGATTCACCTTATTTATCTCCAGAGCCTCTGAGGGGAAGAAGAAACGAACCTTCACACGTTCTTCATACTGCAAAATTCTTAGCTAATTTTTATGAAAAGGATGAAAAAGACTTTTTTTCATTAACAACAAATAATTTTTTTAAAATCTTTAAAAAAGCCAATAGGCCAGTATAGCACAATGGGTGAAAGAGTTTTAGTTACTATTTTAGGTTGTGGTTCTTCAGGTGGGGTTCCTAGAATTGATGGTGACTGGGGTGATTGTGACCCGAATGAAATAAAAAACTTTCGTTCACGTTGCTCTTTGCTGGTTCAAAAATTTAATGCCAAAAATGACGTAACATCAGTTCTTATTGACACATCGCCAGATATTAGAAATCAACTATTAAAGGCAAATGTAAAGAATATTGATGCAGTTCTATACACACATGATCATGCTGATCAATCTGGTGGTATAGATGATTTAAGGGTTTTTGCACTTAGAAGACGAAAAAAAGTTCAAGTTTACCTAGATGAAAAAACAGCATCTAGGTTAATTCCTAGATTTAGTTATTGCTTCAATACATTCGACGATAAGGTTTATCCAGCAATATTAGAAAAAAATACAATCAACCCATACGAAGGTTTCCATATCGAAGGCCCAGGCGGTAATATTTATTTTATGCCGTTCTTACAAAAGCACGGTAAAATTGATTCAATTGGTTTCAAATTCAATAATGTCGCTTATTCCAGTGATGTGGTAGATTTTTATGATAAATCTTTTGATATGTTAGATAATCTTGATTATTGGATTGTTGATGCTCTTAGGCATGATCCTCATCCAACTCACGCACACCTTAATAAAACACTTGGCTGGATTAAGGATCTTAATACTTCCAAAGGTATTTTAACAAATCTTCATATAGATCTCGACTACAATAAATTAAAGAATTCTTTACCAAATAATGTAAAGCCTGCTTATGATAACCTTAGTTTTGAGATTCCATTGTAAAGGTTTGTATATTAGTTATACATAATATATATTATGCGCATAAATATGATTAAATTTATCACTAAAAGACTCCTTATAGCCATCCCCACTCTTTTAATAATAATTGCATTTGGCTTTATAATGATGAGAGTTGCTCCTGGCGGGCCTTTTACTAATGAGAGAGCTTTACCTCCTGAGATAGAAAGAAATATCCAAGAAGCTTATAATCTTAATAAACCATTGTATGAACAATTTTTTATTTATATTAAAAATTTAAGTGTTGGCGATTTTGGCCCCTCTTTTAAATATAAAGATTTTACCGTAAATGAATTAATAATTAGTGGGCTTCCTGTAAGTGCTACTCTAGGCTTATCATCAATAATAATTTCCTTATTTTTAGGTTCATTTCTTGGTATTATTGCTGCCGTTAAAAGAAATACTTATTTTGATTATTCTGTTATGAGTGTCTCATTAGTGGGAATATGTGTTCCGAGTTTTGTTATGGCCCCTATCCTTTCATTATTTTTTGGCCTCTATCTTGGTATTTTACCTACATCAGGATGGAATGGAGGAAGTATATTAAACTTAATCTTACCTATAACAGCCTTATCACTTCCGCAAATAGCAGTAATATCAAGAATGATGAGAGCAAGCACTATAGAGGTGTTAAATTCTAACTTTATAAGAACAGCAAGATCAAAAGGTTTAAAATCATCCTATATAATAAGAAAACATGTGATTAGAGCATCAATACTTCCAATTATTGAATATTTGGCTCCTGCTTCAGCAGGTTTAATGACAGGATCTATAATAGTTGAACAAATTTTTGGATTACCTGGAATTGGACGATATTTTGTTGTGGGAGCCCTTCAACGTGATTACACTTTAGTTAGCGGGGTAATGATACTTTATGCTTCATTATTGATTATTTTAATACTTATTACAGACATTTTAAGGGCTTATTTAGATCCAAGGGTTAAAATTTAGGTTTATCATGAGATTATTAAAAAAAACTGATAACCTAGAAATGTCTTATAGCTTAAAGGGAAGATCTCTTTGGGTTGATGCAAGAAGAAGGTTATTTCAAAATAAAGCCGCCGTTATATCATTGTTTATATTAATTTTTATTTCAATTATTTCAGTTTTTGGTCCATTTTTTATCCAATATGGCTTTAGCGATACCGATTGGAGTTCTATCTATCAACCACCCAGCTTAGAAAATGGCCACTACCTTGGCACAGACGGTAATGGGAGAGATTTACTTGTTAGAATTTTACATGGCGGCAGGTTAAGCCTTTCAATAGGTGTAATAGCAACATTTGTAAGTGTATTTATTGGCGTTATTTATGGTACTATAGCAGGGTTCTTTGGCGGTAAACTAGATACCTTTATGATGAGAGTTGTTGAGATTCTTTATGCAATGCCATATTTGATCTTTGTTATTATTCTAATGGTTGTATTTGGAAGAAATATTTATTTTCTCTTTATTGCAATAGGCGCGGTAGAATGGTTAACAATGGCCAGAATAGTAAGAGGTCAGACTATATCACTAAAAGAAAAAGAATTTATTGAAACAAGTAGAGCGCTTGGGCAATCAAATACCTTAATAATAATAAAACATATTATTCCTAATTTAGCTGGTCCCATCATCGTTTATATTACTTTAATGGTTCCATCGGTTATTATTTTAGAGAGTTTTTTATCATTCTTAGGTCTTGGTGTTCAAGAACCTCTAACATCATGGGGTGTTCTTATATCAGAAGGATCTAGAGAAATGGAAACTGCATGGTGGTTATTGATCTTTCCGGGATCTTTTATGGTTATTACTTTGGCTTCTTTGAATTTTATAGGGGATGGACTTAGAGATGCAATCGACCCAAAAGAATATTAAAAACAATGATTTATTACTCGAAGTTAATAATTTAAATGTTTTTTTTAATACAACAGATGGCTTAATCAAGGCTGTAAATAATATTAACCTTTCGATCAATAAAGGAGAATGTCTAGGTGTGGTGGGTGAATCTGGATCTGGAAAAACTCAAACATTTTTTTCCATAACAGGTCTTCTTTCAAACAATGGTTATTGCAAAGGTTCTGCTATATTTAAGGGTTTTGATCTAATATCTTCATCAAAAAAAGAAAGAATGAAGTACCTTGGTAAATCAATTGGTTTTATTTTTCAGGATCCAATGACTAGCTTGACTCCTCATATGAAAATCGGTGATCAATTATCTGAGATTTCAATTTTTCATGATAATTTAACAAAAAAAGAATCATTGAAAAGAGCTCTAGAGGTTTTGGATATAGTAAAATTACCAAAATCAAGGAATCTAATCACCTCTTATCCTCATGAGCTGTCAGGTGGAATGAAACAGAGAATAATGATTGCTATATCATTGATGTGTAGTCCTGAGCTAATAATAGCCGATGAACCAACAACTGCTCTTGATGTTACCACTCAATCAGAAATACTTAATATTTTCAATGATTTAAAGAACCAATTAGGTATTAGTATTATTTTAATTTCTCATAATATTGGAGTTATTGCAGAAACTTCAGATAATATAATTGTAATGAAAGATGGTAGTATTGTTGAAAATGGATCGACTTATAATGTTTTGACTAATCCTCAGGATAAATACACAAAACTCCTTCTTTCATGTATACCTCCTTGGCTGGACGTTTAAGTATATGAAAAATGAAGCAACAAACATTCTTACTGTAGATAATTTAAAGCTGCACTATTCTTCTGCTAAAGGTTTTTTTTCTAAAAAAGAAATAGTTAAGGCTGTTGATGATATTTCTTTTAATCTTTTAGAGGGCGAGACACTTGGTATTGTTGGTGAATCAGGATCTGGAAAATCAAGTATATGTCGATTAGTCCTTAACCTTATTTCAAAAAGTTCAGGAAAAATAACTTGGTTTGATAAGGATTTAGATACATTTAACAAAAAACAAATGAAAGAATTTAGAAGAAAAGTTCAAATAATTTTTCAAGACCCTTACGGTAGTTTAGATCCAAGAATGACTATTGGAAGCATTATAAAAGAACCATTGGATATATTTAATAAGAAATTCCTTAAAAAAGAAAAAGAAAAAATAATAACTGAACTAATGAATGATGTTGGTCTTTCAAATGAATTATTTAATCGATACCCTCATGAATTATCCGGTGGTCAATGCCAAAGAGTTGGTATTGCAAGAGCAATAATCAATAAACCTTCGGTATTAATCTGTGATGAACCAGTCTCTGCATTGGATTTGTCAATTCAAGCACAAATATTAGATCTTCTTAAAAACTTAAAGAATAAATATAGCCTTACATTAGTATTTGTAAGTCATGACCTTTCAGTAATAAAATCAATTTGTGATAATGTTATAGTATTGAGGTCTGGAAAAATTGTAGAGAATAGAGAAGTTAATGATTTATTTAGGAATCCAGAGAATGAATACACAAAGAAATTAATTTCTTCAGTTCCCTCCCCTATTCCACTTAAAAGATAAGTCAGAATTTAATCATAAAATCTAAACTTTAATTTAAATTATTGAGCTCTTGGCGCCACAGCTAGAATAGTCTCAGCTCCAGACCTTTTTCTAGAAATGCTTATAATAGCAGTTCTTAAGTCTTTTTCATAAACTAAGAATATTTGATTGCCCTGTTGCTCCATAATTAAAAACCAACCTGTATCAGGCATATGCTCTTTAAAATAACTGAAAACCGAATTGGCATCTAATCCGGAGTTAAAGTAAATTTGACCAAACCAATTTTCATCACTTCCAACAACAACAGATTTAGTTAAGTCTAGATAAGTTTCAGGAGGAAAAGCCACGTCACTAAATTGATTTAAAACATCTTCCTGAGTTGGCTCTGCATCAATTGATATATCATCATTGCTTACAGTTGACCCACCAGGATTTGTAATAGATTCAAGTTGGGCACAAGAAACCAAAAAAACTAGCATAAGAGAAGCTAATAAATTACGAAATAAAGACATCGATGACCTCCTAAAGAAATAATAGTTAATAATTAACCCTTTATTAATGAGTCGGTCAAATAATTGTTAAAATATACACATTAAAGACGCTAATATCATAATGCTCCAACTACCTAGCGCACCAACCATTCTTGGTAAATTATCTGGCCCTAATCCTTCTTCTGCAATTATTCCATATGCATGTGCTATACGACTCAAAATAAAACCTATTCCAAAGATATGAACAAAAAATTCACTACCTCTGTATTCCATTAACATTAAAAGAATTATCATTAATGGTGCATGTTCTATAAGATTTCCAAATGCTCTTGATCTTTTAAGAAGAATAGAGTCATCTCCACCTAAGGCTGTTTTTGTTTCCATTCTTCGGAAAGCTGTATTTAAGGCCAAAGCAACAGCCATAATAACTAATATACCAGCATAAAAAGCTGATCCGTTTAATTCATCCATTTCGCACCCTTATAAATATAATTTATTAACCCTATGATTCTATTAAAACAGCAATATTTAAGATCTTATTTGTAATTAGAAAATTTTGTTATACTTTAGAGTATGTCTTTAACAGTAAAAATTATCACAGGTATGATTTTAGGTTTTTTAACTGGATTATTGATAAATGTTCTTTCGTTAAATAGTAATGAAATGATCAATATATATTTAGTTAATGGTTTGTTTGATACTATTGGTTCAATTTTTATTTCATCTTTAAAGCTAATGGTTGTTCCTCTTGTCTTTTTTTCACTATCAACAGGGGTTGCGTCTTTTGACAAAGATAAAAAATTATCAGTAATAGCTTTAAAAACGATTTCTCTTTATTTGCTGACAACAGCTATAGCTATATCCCTGGGCTTATTTATTGCAATTTTATTCTCACCTGGTGAAGGCTTAAATTTAACATCATCTGCTGAGTATATCGCACCTTCTCCTCCAGGAATTAAATCAGTTATTATTGATATATTTCCAACAAATCCTATTTCCGCGATGGCTGAAGGTAAAATGCTTCAAATAATTATATTTTCTATATTTTTTGGTGTCGCACTAAGGTCAATTAAGGATAAAAACTCAGAACTCGTTAAAATAATGGAGAGCACAACCAATGTAGTAATGAAGATGGTATTTATTTTAATAAACTTAGCTCCTTTTGGCGTTTATTGTTTAATGGCAAATTTATTTGCTACTCAAGGAATAGGTATTGTGGGAAATTTATTTCAATATTTTTTACTTGTTGTTTTTGTTTTAATTATTCATGGTTTTGTTGTTTATCCTGCATTGTTATATTCTTTTACAAAAATAAAACCTTTTGGGTTTTATAAAAAATTACGTCCAGTTATGCTGTTTGCTTTTTCAACATCGTCTTCAAATGCAACAATGCCCGTTACCTTAAAAACAGTTACGCAAGATTTAGGTGTAAATCCAAAAATTGCTTCTTTTACGATACCTTTAGGGGCAACAGTCAATATGGATGGAACAGCTATAATGCAAGGTGTTGCAACTATTTTTATTGCTAATGCTTATAATATTGATTTATCAACTATTGATTATTTAATGGTCATACTAACAGCCACAATGGCATCTATTGGAACCGCTGGAGTGCCAGGTGTTGGTTTAATAATGCTAGCGATGGTTTTATCACAGGTTGGACTTCCAACAGAGGGTATTGCTTTAATATTGGGTGTTGATAGACTCCTTGATATGATTAGAACTGTTGTAAATGTTACTGGGGATAGTACCGTCTCAACTATAGTGGCGCATTCAGAGGGTGCTTTAGATAATAATAAAAATAATAATTAATTTATTTAAATAAAGGAGAAGTAAATGAAAAGTGAAGCAATTGTTGAGTTTGGAAAACCTCTTAAAACTATCGAAAGCGAAACACCTAAGCCTAAGGGTAAAGAGGTTTTATTAAAAATCACATATAGCGGTGTCTGTCATTCAGATGTCCATCTTCATGATGGTTATTTTGATCTTGGTGGTGGAAATCAATTACCTGTTGGTGCGGCAATGAATTTACCACATACACTTGGACATGAGATTGAAGGAGAGGTTGTAAGTGTTGGGCCTGATGTGTCTGATGTAGAGATTGGATCAAGTGTTGTTGCTTATCCATGGATAGGTTGTGGGGAATGTTCTACCTGCGAAACAGGTGATGAACATTATTGTAATGCACCTCAGCAATTAGGTATTCAACTACCTGGAGGTTTTTCCGACTTTTGTTTAATTCCTGATTCAAAGTATCTTCTAGATTATACAGGTATAAGACCAGGCTTAGCGGCAACTTATATGTGCTCTGGCTTAACAGCATTTGGTGCTTTAAAAAAATTAGTAAATGTAAATGCTGACGATCATATTCTTATAATGGGATTGGGTGGAGTTGGCATGATGGGTCTTCAATTTGCAAGATCACTGTTTAATTGCAAAATTTTAGCAGCAGATATTGACCCCAATAAACTTCAGGCAGCACAAGGAGCTGGTGCGGATGAAGTCTACGACACATCTGATGAGTTATCATTATTAAAACTAATAGAAGATACCAAGGGCGGTGTTAAGGCAGCTGTAGATTTTGTTGGTGCAGAAAAAACACTTAAATATTCAATGGATTCAACAAAAAAAGGTGGTCAGATTATTGTTGTTGGTCTTTTTGGCGGAGCATTTCAGATGCCTATACCGATGTTTCCTCTTTCAGCTAAAAGTATTGGTGGAAGTTTTGTTGGCAATCTCGATGAAACAAAAGAAATGTTGGAGTTAGTAAAATCAGGTAAGGTTGACCCTATACCCGTAGCAAATCGTGAAATGAATCAAGCATCACAAACTCTTGATGATTTAAGGGAAGGTGCAATTACAGGTAGGGTTGTTCTACAACCTTAATATTTTAAATTAAATAATCTTGAGGGAGAATAATTATGAATACCTGGAAGCATATATCGCCAAAAGACTATGACTGGAGTCTCTTTGGAGATAAAAACGGTCGAGAAACATCGATGGTAAAAACCTTTTTCGAAGGAAACCAATTTATTTGGGAAGCCTCTCTAAAACCTAACTATTTAGCAGAATCACACTGGCACCCATATGATATCGTACAGATATTTCTTGAGGGAGAATTTATATCTGAAGAAGAAGGATCGTTTTTTCCTGGGGATGTTAGATGGGTAAAGGCTGGAAAGTCGACAATTGAAAGTGCTGGAAGTGAAGGATCTAGATTCTACTTAATAGCATTGGGCGGAAATATACCTTTAATGTGGGACGATCTATACGAAGTTCCCGATGATCTGAAAAATCAATTAACAGAAAGAGGCAGCCCAGTTGGAAATGCCAATATTAATAAGCTTCCATTTATTCCCTTTGAGGATGAAAATGGTCGGCCTACTCAACCAGTACAGATAATATGTGATGAGTCCCCTTATATTGTAAGGACAACCTTTGAACCCGGATATTCAGCATCAGATCACTGGCATAAGTATGATACAATGTATTTTATAATGGATGGAGAAATGTCTTTCAGCAAAGATGAGCCGTTATATAAAAAGGGAGATATTAGAGTTGTTAAGGGTGGCTATTCTTATGGTCCAGAAAAGCCAGGAAAAGATGGAGTAACATTTATATTAATTTCCAACGGAGGACCCATAGACTTAAATTGGTCAGATATTAAAAAACCACCTGTAATGCAACTTTAATATAGCATTTATTTTATTTTTTTCCAGCAAACCAGAACATTGGAATAGATAAAGATGATATTAAGGTAAAAAATAATAGTGTTTTTGTATAAGGCTCTGAAATAGGAACCAAGGCATTCTCATTATACATGATTAATGTATCTAAAATAATTCCAGTTCCAGTTGTTCCTATAAACATTCCAATCATATTTAAATTTAAAATAAAGAAAGCGATTACTGTAGCCTTCATATGCGAGGGTGCTAACTCTTGAACGGTTGCAAAAATAGGTCCATAAACTGCTCCTAATTGGAAAGATCCAGCCATCATTGCAATCCAAAATATATAGGTATCAGGCGAAACAATTCGACCCAAAATATTTAATGGGAGTAATAAAAGCATCACCCAAAATAAAAACATTGGCCTCCCAAGATTAAATTTCTTTGAAAACCAATCCGATCCTAATCCACCAAATAAGTTACCCAAAATACCAAATACTACAACAATATAACCTGTGTATTGAGCAATTTCGGCTTTATCAAAACCACGCTCTTTAACATACCAAACTTGATCATAAACGGCTGCACCCAATACAAAGTGATAAATAACACCGCCATATATGCATAATGTTAAAGGTTTGGAATCTTTAAGGGCTTTAATTAAATCATTTTTAATTAATCGAAGATCAATTTTTTTCTTTTCACTATTATTTATTTTAATGGATCTAGGGGTTTCCTTAATAAAAAACATTATTAATGATAAAATTACTCCTAGGCCTCCAAGTATATAAAAGCACATTCTCCAACCAATAATTGGACCTAAGGAACCGGCTATTATCAAACTAAGACCAGCACCAATAGGTATACCCATGTAATAAGCGCCAGTAACAAAGCCCATTTTACTCTGAGGAAATCTATCTCCAAGTATTGATATTGATGTGGGAGTTAAAATTGACTCACCAACACCAATGAACATTCTAGGAAGTAAAAGACCGGTAAATCCCTTTGCTGCTCCTGATAATGCGGTTAAAAAGCTCCACAGAGCTACACCAATAGCAATTAATCTTGGTCGATGGACTTTATCAGCTAAAATACCCATAAAAAGACCCATAATTGAATAAAAAAATAGAAACCCAAATCCTGTTAGAATCCCAAATTGGGTATTTGAAAGAGAAAGGTCAGGGATTATAAAGTTTGCAAAGCTTGCTAATAACTGTCTATCAACGAAATTCATTACATTTAGTAATATTAAAAATACTAAAAATATATAATGTCTGGATTCAGTTTTTTCTTTTTCTTTTTTATCTATCATATTAAATTATAAATTGTATGATAAAGACATAACATTATTTTATAAATTTAACTAAATTAAGATGAAAAAATGAAAAAAGCTTACGTACTTATTTTGATATTTACTTTTATTTCCCCATTTAATCTCGCACTTTCCAGTGAGAGAGAGTGTTTTGATACTAAGGATATTGAGAATATTAAATTCAAAAAAGATTATTTATTATTCAAAAATAGAAAAAATTTGAACTATTCAGTAACTTGCAAGGGTAATCGACATTTAACATTTCAAAGTCCTTTAATTATTGAACCTCAGAAAATGGGTTATAAAATTTGTTCAAATGATGTTTTAAAGCTCAAAGAATACTCATGCTTTATCGATGAGATTAAATTAATCGTCGATGAAAATAAAGATTAATTATATATTTCAATTACTAATTTACTTATATTAATTTAGTTAAATTAAAAAAAATGAAAAAAATTCTTATACTATTAACTGTAATATTATTATTTATAATTTTTTTATTAGGTTTTCTTGTGATGATAAATAAAATCCTATTATTTTTTTATGGTTTTTAAAAAATACTAATCATCGTCAAGATCGAATATCTCTAAATTATCAAGTTCTTCATTCCATCCAGGAGTAAGGTAATTATCAATCTTTATAGCCTTCTTTATCTCAGGATCACTTTTATCTAACTCATCCAAATAAAGATCAACTTCAGCCTTGCCTTTGCTTATTTCTTCCTCGGTAAGATTTTCAGAAAAACTTTCTGCTAGATATAGAGCCTCATTTGATTCCTCTTTGGTTGGAGCTGTTATATGAAGAACAAGAGCATTTTTAAAGGCTTCATAAAAATTTTCAGGCTCTTTCGTGGTATCAATAGTCATTTAAAAACTCTTATTCTTAAAATTTTTATTTCTCAATTCAACTTCAACTTCTTGCTTGGCTTTATCGATTTCTTGTTTTGTTAATTTATTTATATAAAAAGAACCATTTTCACCAGTCAATAAAGCTGATTTATAAAAATTATAGTTTTTTTTACTCATTTAAACTAACTGTCACCCTCTTTTATAAAAATTCCATCAACCATTCGCCCCTTCCTGTCCTTAATATCGTTATATGCTGTAGAGAGACACTCCTCCATACTGACGCCCTGCCTTTCCATGATATTAAGCATTACAACCATCATATCCCCTAGGTCATCCTTCACATCCTTTCCCTTGCAAACACTATCACTTAGCTCTCCAAGCTCTTGTATTAGCTTTAAAACCTGATCTTTGTCTGAACTTCCATCTATAAGATTTCTATCATGATGCCATTGAACAATTAAATTAGTTAGCTCTTCCATATTATCTCCTTAATTTACTCAACAATGTCTAAAACTGTATTACAATTAAAGCACTTATCCTTGGTGAGATCTTTGATAAAGCTTTTATAATCACAAATAGTGCATATAACCTCATCCTCGAGCCTGTCTATAAGTGACTTAACTTCCTTCTCAGCTCTTTTCATCTCAAGCTCAGATAATTCAGGCGCTAAAATTTTTGCTACCTCAAGATATTCATTAGTGAGATCATTATTTTCAGTAGTTACTGACATAAATACAGCATTACGAAAAATTTCATAAGAACTCT
>JAOLDG010000009.1 GCA_028339975.1 Hyphomicrobiales bacterium
TGGAATTGGCCCTCCCTCAGGAAAATAACTATTTGAGAAAATTTCAGTATTTTTAGTAATAGCCTTGATATCGTCCATGCGACCAATCCAATAGCCAACCCCCTTGACCTCAACAGCTCTAGCATTATCCCTATGGATTGCATTATAGAAATCATAAGGATGTTCCATAATTTCAGGATTTGTTAAATCATAGTCGAAGGCTTTTTTCATTTAATCAATTACCTTAATCATCAAAATGATCAATCTCATATTTGATTGATAGTTCAATTAAAAACCTCCAAAG
Organism: Hyphomicrobiales bacterium; assembly: GCA_028339975.1. Lineage (GTDB taxonomy): Bacteria > Pseudomonadota > Alphaproteobacteria > MED-G09 > MED-G09 > MED-G09. Next base: position 284 of record JAOLDG010000009.1, read on the forward strand.
ATATTCCATTGAATTTTGATCGAGGCCAAGCTCCTTTGATTGAGACCTTATGCCCTTAACAACTTCTTCTATTCTTTCATAATCTCTTATTTCATTAGTATTTTTTTTTATTAAAGAAGCCTCATGAATTAAAGCAAACCTTTCTTTAAATAATAGTAATAAGGATGAATCGATTTGATTAAGTTCAACCCTTAAATCCTTCATGTTGTTGTGTTTCATTTTATTCTCCGAAGATTTCAACTAATACTAAAAGCAATCTGAAATAAATATACAGATATATTATAATAAAAAAATATTTATTAATTCAAGATATTAAATCTCATCACACAATATACATATCGGTAAAAACAGCATCCTCAACAAAGTCTGAGGTTAGGATGTTTTCTATACCAAATATTAGAGCAAAATCAGAAAATGATAGGTCAACACCCTCCTCATTGGAGGTTACATTTCCTGACAAATTATAATTAAATTTATCGGCTCCGTTTATTGTAACCTGACGGCCACTTTCAAATATCAATTGAGCAGCATCCTTGGTAAATATAGCGCTATCTATGTATGTATTTGATGGAAGTTGAATTGTATTATAGCCCTCAGTATCAATAATAGATATTTTTTCATTCTCCTTTAAAAGATGAGAAATAAAATAAATATCATCTCCCGCAAGACCTCTGTAGGTCGAGTGAGTAGAGGTCGCTATGATTATATCATCGTTGTTAGAGTAATTAAAAGTTCCGTATTGTTTGAATTCAAGAATACTCATAGAGACAATAGAATCTGGAGATGCAGGTGGCTCCCCTCTTTGCAACGCGTCTATAAACTCCATTCCTGATAAAACTTTTCCAAAAACAGTATATTCATTGTCAAGTGATGGATAGTCTTGAAATGTTATAAAAAATTGAGAATTAGCACTGTCAGCATCGTTGCTTCTTGCCATCCCTACAGTTCCTCTTTCATATGTAATCAAGGAAAACTCTGAATCTATATTTGGCAGACTAGATCCGCCAGTACCGTCTCCATTTGGACTACCGGTCTGAGCCATAAAGCCCTCAATAACTCTGTGAAAAAGTAAGCCGTCATAAAAATTGTTCTCGATTAATGACTGAATTTGTTTAACATGATTTGGTGCAAACTTTGGAAGAAATTCTATTTTTACAGTTCCAATAGCATCACCATTTGTAACCTCCATGATGACAGTATTTTCGGAGTTATCATGAGAGAAAAGAATTTTTTTTGAACTATTTGTGTCTTTTGATAAAAAAGATGACTCATTATAGAGAGTCTTAATCATTGCCACGTCATAATCACCCAAGATAATATTTTCAGGATATAAATATGAAGTTGGCTTTTCCATTACGCTGACAAAACTATCAGTTGCCTCTATATCGCCGAGACCTAATACATTACCTATAGAAGCAAGGCTCATTTGGACAAGGTCATTAGAAGAAATAATATCATCCGCCTCAAAATAAATAGTCGCAAAAACAAAAAGCTTAGATGATTGTCCTGCAGACCAACCAGCTTTTCCGCCACCCTTGCCATCAATATAAGTTAGTCCAAATGTAATATCCGCCTCTGAATTATCATTTACTAGTCTAAATTCAATTTTATCAATCGCATTGTCCCAGGCATTTATAGAGTTATTGATGAGAGCTTTCTCAGAGTCGGAAAATATTCTTGAGATTTTATCCGTAACACCTTCCGTTATTGTTTTTAATTCTTTGCTGGGAAAGCTATAGGTAATTATAATAGTTTCTGTATTTGAGGTATTCCAGAGAACACCAAAATAATCATCATAGAAATTTTTTATAAAAAAGTTATCATTTTTTAAAAGGTATGGATTAATATTTGAACTCATAAATGTATATCCTAATATAAAAATGGTCGGGGCGGAGAGATTCGAACTCCCGACCCCCTGGTCCCAAACCAGGTGCGCTACCAGGCTGCGCTACGCCCCGAAACATTTAAATATTATATAAACAGTTTAACGTCTTTTAGTAGTTATTTTTTTTAAGGCCTCAGATTTCCTTAATTTAAAAATTGATGTAACACTTAAAACATTTCGTGTCGATACTTTAAGCATTGTATTACAATAAACATAATCTCCCCTCACATAAGAAACATTACCAAAACCCTCAAGCCACTCACCCTCCCTAGCAGCAGACAAAAATTCAGAATTAAACTTTATTGTTACTCCAGCTCTTTGAGTTTTTGAATAAACTGAATGACCCAAAACACCGTCGGCAAAAGCCATTAACATTCCACCATGAGCAATTTTTGCTACATTACAGTGCCTACCTAATATCCAAGCACCATGAACATATTTATTACCATCCTTTTTTATATAAAATGGTCCATTGTGATTTGTATAGGGTCCTCGTCTTTCATTAACAACAAAATCATCGGGTATAACTTTCATCTAAAATCCTTTAAATTTGTTTAAAGATATAATTAACAACACTTATACAAAGCAAGTATTACTGAAATAATAACTCTAATTTAGCTAATATCAACACTATCAATAATCACTAATACTAAAAAAGGTTTCACTATTTGAACGAATTTTAATATAAGTTAACAATATTTATGAATAAAAGAGGTATTTACAATGGAAATGAATGGTGAAAAACTAATTTCTGCTTCTAAACGAGAAGTTTGGGATGCGCTAAATGATCCAGATCAACTCCTGAAAGCCATTCCTGGGGCACAAACAGTTGAAAAAACTGATGAAGAAAATTTAATTGCCACAGTAAAAATTAAAATTGGCCCAATAAGTGCAAAATTTTCTGGAAAAATTAAACTTTCCGATATAAATCCACCAAATAGCTATACATTGACGGGTGAAGGATCAGGAGGCGCTGCTGGGTTTGCTAAGGGTTCTGCAAAAGTATCATTGGAAGATCATGAGGATGGAACGATTCTCAAGTATTCCGTTAGTGCAAGTGTTGGTGGTAAATTAGCTCAAATTGGTCAACGCTTAATCGATACTGCGGCGAATAAATTAGCCGATCAATTTTTTGGAAAATTTAATGAAATTTTGTCTAATGATAACAAAACATTGCCAAAACAAGAAGCTGTAAGCGACGATAGTGGTTTATCCCCAATGGTATGGGCCAGCTCGTTAATAGTTCTTTCAATTTTAAGTATTGTTTTATGGTATTTTTTAGGTCAAATATAAAATAGAATTAAAAAGTGTGGGGGAAATATGCCTTTAGTAGAAATGGAAGTAAATGGAAAGAAAATGTCTTCTAATGTAGAAGAAAGACAATTGCTTGTTCATTTTCTTAGAGATGATCTTAACTTAACAGGAACTCACGTAGGGTGTGATACAAGTCAATGTGGTGCATGCGTAATACATATTGATGGTCATGCAGTAAAAAGTTGTTCAATGCTAGCCATTCAGGCAAATAATGCCTCTATAACGACTATTGAGGGTCTAGCGAATGAAAATCAACTTCACCCTGTTCAAGAAGCCTTCAAAGAAAATCATGGATTACAGTGTGGCTTTTGTACTCCAGGAATGATTATGGCAGCAGTTGATTTAATAAAAAGAAAACCAGTTCTTAATGAAAAGATTGTAAGAGAAGAGCTTGAAGGAAATTTATGTCGCTGCACTGGATATCAAAATATTGTTAAATCAATCTTAGCAGCAGCAGAAAAAGTGCAGGCTTAATTATGTATCAATTTAATTACATCAAAGCAAAATCAGTTGAAGAAGCATCCATCGCTTTGTCAAATAATCCTGAGGCTAAAATTCTTGCTGGTGGAATGACTCTAATCCCAACAATGAAACAAAGATTAGCATCCCCAGAACAACTCATAGATATACGACAAATTGAAGAGCTTAAGTTTATCAAGCTAGAATCTAATAATATCATAGTGGGTTCAGTATCCAATCATTTTGAAGTCTATGACTCTGAAATTATAAAAGAACATTTACCTGTTCTTTCAAGGCTTGCAGAAAATATTGGTGACCCACATGTTAGGAATATGGGAACAATTGGGGGATCAATATCAAATAACGATCCAACAGCTGATTACCCTGCGGCTTGCCTTGGTCTTGGAGCTATTATAAAAACATCAAAAAGAGAAATTGAAGCTGAAGAATTCTTTATTGGCCTTTTTGAAACAAGTCTTGAGGAAGACGAGATTGTTACACAAGTTTCTTTTCCGATTATTAAAAATTCTTGCTACATGAAGTTTCCAAATCCTGCCTCTAGATATGCAATGGCTGGAGTCTTTGTTTCTAAATCAGATGAAGAAATAAGGGTTGCTGTAACTGGTGCTGGAGAAAATGGTGTTTTCCGTTGGAAAGAAATGGAAAATGCTCTTTCAAATGATTGGTCCGTATCAAGTGCAGATTCAGTAAGAATTTCATCAGATGGAATTATGTCTGATATTCATGGAAATTCAGATTATAGAGCAAATTTAGTAAATGTTATGGCTACTAGGGCTGTTGAAAATTTAATAAATGAGTACTAAAGATCCAATAGAATCAGCCCTTGATTGGCTAAATGATGGCCACAAGGTGGCAATTGCTACAGTTATCAAAACGTGGGGATCTGCTCCAAGGAAAGCAGGATCACAATTGGCTGTCCGCGATGATGGACTAATGGTTGGATCTGTCTCTGGAGGATGTGTTGAAGGCGATGTTGTTTCAAACGCCTTAGATATTATTGGTACATCAAAAGTTAAACTTATACAGTATGGTATTACAAATGATCAGGCTTGGGAAGTTGGATTGGCTTGTGGAGGAGATATTAAGATACGTATCGAGTCTCTAGAAAATAATGGATAAAAAAGTTTTAGAAAACATTTTAAATCTCAAAAAAGAAAAGATTTCTTTTTGTTTAGTATCAAAGGCTAATTCAACCAATACAAGCATAGTGACACTCAAGGAAAGTAGTAAAAGCGAATTAAACGAATCTATTGTTCAGGCGCTTAAAGAAGATAAACTGATATTAGTTGAAAAGAATAATGAAGAATGGATTATAAACCCCCATAATCCACCCCCAAAATTAATAATAGTCGGAGCTGTTCATGTTGCACAATCATTGGCAATAATTGCTCAAAATCTTAATTTTGAAGTAATAATAATAGATCCAAGAGAGGCCTTTGCAGAACAAGAGAGGTTTCCTGACAATAGAGTTATTTGCGCATGGCCCGACGATGCTTTCAATGATCTAGAGCTTGATTCTAGGACAGCAGTAATAACACTCACGCATGAGCCAAATCTTGATGACATAGCATTAGAGCGAAGTATAGCATCAGAATGTTTTTATATTGGGGCTTTGGGAAGTAAAAAAACTCATAAAAAAAGAATTGATAGGTTTTTAGAAAAAGGTTTTAACGATAAAGATATTTCCAAAATTAATGGTCCTGTTGGATTACCAATTAACGCTCAAAATCCAGGCGAAATAGCTATTTCAATAATGGCTGAAATTATATCATCTCTACGAAATCAAAAATATCAAATAGAAGAGCTAAGAGAAAATTGGAAAAATCGTTAAATAATATAGCTTCATTTATATTGGCTGCGGGCATGTCAAGACGAATGGGCTCTGAGAATAAGTTATTAAAAATATATAATAATAAAACCATTTTAAATCATACACTTAAAAATCATTCTGAAAGTAATTTAAAGAATATAAATATTATCGTTGGTCATCAAAAAGATTCACTACTAAGCGTCCTTGAGAACTTTGAAGTATCGGTAATCGAAAATAATAATTATACAAGTGGAATGCTCTCCTCTATTTTAAAAATAAATGAGAATATTGATGATAATACAACGGGTGTAATGATATCTCTTGCAGATATGCCCCTTGTTAGCTCTATTGATATTAATAATATTATAGAAAAGTTTTTTTTAAATTCTGAAAAAAAAATTTGTATCCCAGAATATAAAGAAAAACTAGGAAATCCAATGGTTATTCCTGTTAAAATATATAAAAATTTAATTAAAAATGATGATTTATTAAGTGACAAAGGTTTAAAAAATTTAATTCTTGATGGCGGATTTGATATTGTTAGGGTGAGTACATCAAGTGGAATTTTGAAAGATTTTGATACGAAAGAAGACTTTAACTAATTAATTTAATACTTTTTGATAAAAATTCACCAATTTCATCATGAATAACTAAATCAGCATACTTGTCTAAATCAGTACCCTCTCTATTCAATATAATTAATTTTGAACCGTTCTTTTTTGCAACTAAAGGAAAGCTTGCAGCCGGATAAACCTTCAAAGAAGAGCCAATAGCAATAAATAAATCACATGATAGCGATGCTTTTTCTGCTTTTAGCATTTCTTCTTTTGGCATGGATTGACCAAATGAAATAGTTGCAGTTTTTATAATGCCACTACAATTCTTGCAGTAAGGGGGGTTGTTTGTTTGTTCGAAGAGTTTTTTAATAGAATTCAATTCATATCTAAGATCACAATCTAAGCACTTGGCGAATGTTGTATTACCATGGAGCTCAATAACGTTCTCCCCAGGGACTCCTGAAATTTGATGTAAATTATCAATATTCTGAGTAATAATTTTTGAAACCTTACCCATCTGATTTAATTCTGAAATCACCATATGTCCAATATTTGGTTTTGCTTTAGAAATAGTTAAATCAACAGCAAATTTTCTTTTCCAAAACTCTACTCTAATTTCTTCTGAGGATAAAAAATCCTTAAATTCTATTGGTTTATTTTTAGTCCAAATACCAGTTGGGCTTCTAAAGTCAGGAATTCCTGATTCAGTAGATATACCGGCACCTGTAAAAACAACAGTATTTGAGCTTTTACTTAAAATATTTTGAAAAATTTCTAAACTCATAATTATTCTTATAAAGAAAAATAAAAAAACTAATAGGAACTATAATGAAATTAAAATAGCAGAGTTTGTTATGAGGCTGAAAAATCTTTAAGCATTTTTTTAAGCTCAAGACTGTGCTGCTCTTCTTGTCCAATCATATTACGAGCATATTCTTCTAGATAAATAGAGGCATCCTCGACGCTTTCCAGTAATTTTTTATATAGATTTAAAGCATATAATTCATGCTCTAAACTTTCTTGCAGAATATCCTGAATAGAATGACGGTTACTTTCATTAATTTTTGCTATTTTTTGACTTGGGTGACCATCTAGTCCAGTTAATAATTCACCGGCTTGTTGCGCGTGCGTAAGGGATTCCTGAGCTTGAGCCTGAAGAAACTCAACTATTGGTATTCTATTTGGCCCTGAAACCATTAACGATGAATGTGTATACCTTACAACACCTGCTAACTCATACTCCATGACTTCATTAAGAATATTACAAACAACTTTATTATCTATTTCTCTCATTTTTGATCTCCAAATTATGATTCTTCGTGTTATAGCAAAAAAAATAATACCTGTGTGCAAATGCAATTTATTTGCAAAAAAAAATTCTATAATTAAGTTATGAATGCTTTTAATATTAAAAGATTGTTGTATCATCCCTTTATATCATTAATTAAGGAGTCTTATTATGCGTAATATTTTTCTAATAGCCTTGTTTGGACTGTTTTTATCAATTGGTATTAATGCTCAATCGGCAGAAATTAGTTCTGAAGACAGGTTTAAAATAATAGACGTAATGAATAAATATGCTCTTGGAATTGATACTAAGGATTACAAGCTCTTTAGATCAATTTTCTCTGATGATGTAGAGGTTAATATTCTTTATACGCCCAACTATGGAACAGATAATACTGTTAATATAAAGGGTGCTGATAATTGGGTTAATTATGTTGATAGCGAAATAAGTAAATTTAGAAATACCCAGCATATGCTTGGTAATCCAATGATCTCATATAATGGAGAGGTGGCAATAGTCAGAACAGACTTGAGAGCCATTCATTATTATGCCGACAGACCTGATGTATCAACAACATTTTGGGGTTATTATGAAACATATATGGTCAATCAAGGTGAGTGGAAAGTTATTAAACATACTTTAACAGGTATAGGCGTTAATTAATGAAAATATTATTCCCAACCCTAATCTTGTTGGTTCTCATAAGTCAAAATATAAGTGCGAAAAATAAACCTTCGGTATTTTGGTCTCCAGAAATACAAAAGGCTGTATGTGAGTGGGGTGTTGAGAAAGGAAATGAAATATACAGAAAAGAAGGTATATTTGGAAAAAAAATTACATATAAATACAAGGGCATGAGGTCAAAAATTAAATACCAAGATCAAATAACCCCCTTTGAAGCAACAATAAGAGTTACCTATTCAGGAGATGATTCTGAAAAGTGTATAGTAAGAACAGGTTCTGTTTGGTTAATTGATGACTATCTTGAAGAAAAAAATAAATAAATCTCAAATATTTAACTAGAAGCCTATAAATTTTGCAACTTCTGAAACAGGTCTCCTTTTGGAAATCACTCTATTTGCTGGAAAAGTATGATCGGGGTACCCCATTGCCACACAAATCATTATAGTTTCATTCTCAGGTATATTTGCATAATGCCTTACGACGGGAGACTGCATAATACCCTGACTATTAATAACAGCGCCAAGACCTTTTGACCAACCTGCATTTACAAGTCCATTAACCACTGCGCCACAGTCAAATTTTGAGATATCATCATCTTTTAAATTACTATCAAACGTTACAATAACTGCTACTGGAGCATCAAATTGTCGAAAACCCCTAAGAATCCAATCCTGTCTTGATTCTTTATCTTCTCGCTTAATACCCATTTCTTTAAAAAGTTGAATTGCCACCTCCACCTGTCTTTCTCTATGAACTCCCTCATAGCCCAACGGGGAACGTATTTCTCTTGAAGGTGCTACTCCAGAAATATTTTTTTCAGTATTTTCTCTTCTTATGTTGTCTAAAACATCGCCTGTAACAATATGAAAATGCCAAGGTTGGGTGTTCATTGATGAGGGAGACCTTACTGCAAGCTCTAGAACTTCCTCTAAAACCTTTTTGCTTACTGGTTTAGACTTATAACCCCTTATACTTCTTCTTCCCTTTATTACATCATCAAATTCCATCTTGAACTCCTATAATATTCTTTAATATTAACTTTAAATAACAGAAGATCAAAGAGGATTACTTTCATTAAAACTGCATACTTAGGAGGAGGAAAGCTTGAAATTAGATTGTAGTCATTCTACAGCTAGATGTTTATGTTCCAAGAGGCACATCTGCATCAATAATTAGTGATGATATTCCCCATTTCGAGTCGAGCTTCGTAAGGGTGTAATAAGCGTTAGCTCGTAGATATTTTTCATCAAGTTTATTGAGTCTAGAGAAATTTAATCGAACTATAGCCGTATTTTTTAATTCCGATACAATATCAAGAGAATTTATTCGGGTATATTTCCATCCACCCTTCTTTAGGCCTTTGAAGTTAATAAATTTCTTTAGATCTTTGTGAATACTTTTTTCTCCATTACGGATAAGCATAAATGGTAGATGAAAATTTCTTTCTAATTCTTTTTCAGAATTGAAATCTGAAATATATTGTTGAATTGCGCCTTTTGGTGCTACTTTACTATGAAGTGTAGATTCTTTATCCCAATCTTCAGATATAATTATATACATCACTAGTATAACCGCAGACAAAAGAACAATTGATTGCGCTATCCAACCAAACCTCAAAGCTATCTCAATCATTTTTACTCTCCGTAAATCAATTTATATGATTTTAAAATTATTTTCAGAAAAATAGATCTTAAATTTATTTAATTATTCTAATATTGAAATATTTCTAGAGTTGTTTGTATATTTTTACAAACACTTAATAATAATCTCTCCCTAGGGAAATATAATTCCCCTAGGGATTTTTATAAAGTAATATCTTAATACTAACTTAAAATATTACTTTTAACTTAACGCCATAATTTCTTCCAGGTAAAGGAACTTGGTTCTTTACAAATGAAGAGTGGTTTCTGGCAACTTCATCAAGAAGATTTTTACCAAATATTGATACATTTATCTTACTTTCATTATTTAGTGTAAAAGTTTTTCTTAGAACGAAGTTTAGCATTTCAAAGTCTTCAGTCATTGACTCGCCATCTCCAATATCATTCTGCTCCTCTACATCTTTATAAGTAAGATTTGCCTCAAGGTTATTTTCAGAATATGAAAGCGATAGGATGTTTCTTGCAGGAACAATTCTTGGAATATTTTTTCCATTTTTAAATTCCCCTGAGACTGAATCCCTTCCTAAAGATAAAGTCAAACTTCCTCTATCAAATGAAAAGGCCTGACTTATTTCAAACTCATAGCCTTCAAGCTTAGCATCATTTTGTAGATAATTTGAAAGGATAAGACCCTCATGATCGCCATGCTCTTCATCTTCATGATCTTCCTCTGTTTCATCTTGTAAATAGATATAATTATCTACCTCATTACTGAAAAGGTTGCCCTTAAAGGAGAAGTTATTGTTTTGATAATATAAGTTCAAATCAATATTGTTAGCAGTTTCTGATTTGAGGTTTGTATTTCCAACTTCAAATCTTCCAGTAGAAAGATGAGGACCATTCATAAACAATTCTACAGATGATGGAGCTCTTTCTACCCTTGAAAGTCCAAGGCTAATATTTAAATTATCATTAATTTGTCTACCAAAGTTTATTGCAAAACTTGTTTTACTAAAATCTTTGTTAAAAAAATCAATTTCCTCTTCATGCTCTTCTTTTTCATGCTCATCATCGTCATGCTCTTCTTCACCCTCATCATCGTCATGCTCTTCTTCACCCTCATCATCGTGATGCTCTTCTTCATGATGTGCCAATGAACCATTTCTAGTAATTTTGTCATATCTTATTCCAAAATCCATATCGAACATTAAAAACTCCTTTGAGAGGTAGTAACCAATAGATAATTCTTCATTATCAGTGGGTCGCATAAATGCTTCAGCGCCAATAATAGAAATATCTTCCTCGACATAGTTTAAAGAGATCTTTTGAGAAAATAAATCATTTGATAAGTCAAAAATTGCACCAAATTCTTTGGATTCATTCTCAAAGTTTGTTGGACCCTCTTCGTGATCATCATGACCCATATGCTCATCCTCACCCTCTTCCTCAGCATGTTGCTCAGTGTGAAGATAATCAGATGATCTAAAGAAATAATTAATCTTTCTTAACCAAGAATTATTAACTATATACGAACCCTCAACATCGAAAATATCAGATTCTGTATTAGAAAAAATCCTTTCACCTTCATGCTCACCTTCTTCGTGAAGTTCATCTTCATCATGGTGAGCTTCCTCATCATAGTGGTCTTCACCTTCATGTTCGTCATGATCTTCATGACCTTCACCATGAAAAGGAATACCAAAGAGACTTTCAGAATTTTTATAGGAAAAACCAAAATAACCCCAATCACCAACTTTAGATAAACCAATTCTTTTAGATGTTGATTTAAAGTCGGAATTAGGAAGATAACCTAGATCTTCTTCATGCTCACCTTCATGTTCTTCTTCGCCATGTTGCTCTTCTTCATCATGATGTTCTTCTTCGGTATGAAGAACTGCACCACTTGGAATATCAAAATTATCAAACTCTGAATCTTTATAGGCTAAGCTTAAATTAAAGCCGCCAATATTATTTTGATATGAAAAATCATGGGAATCTCCATCATTTACTGATTGGGATTCTAAACCGATGCTTAACTTAGAGTCTTTGAAGTCTTTCCTTGCGATCGTATTATCAATGATATTGATAATCCCTCCAATTGTTCCGCTAGAATAAAGCAAAGATGATGGACCTCTCACAACCTCAATTTGCTGTATATCGTTTAAGTCAACTTCATTCATGTGATCTGCGCCAAGTGAGGAAATATCTCTTAAAGACTTGCTGTTATTCATTATTTTGACGCGACTACCAGACATACCTCGAATTATTGGCTGACCAACGGCTGAACCAAAATCTGAGGACGAAACTCCCAACAAACTGCTTATTGTTTCTCCTAGACTTAATGTCGAATCCATTAAAACATCGTCACCCTTAAGAACATGTAGCGGGTTTTCTAATTCGCCTAATGTTTGATCTGTATAAGATGAAACTACTATAACTTCTTCAATTTCATTTGAATTTACTGATGTATTGTATGTTGATAAAGCACTCACAATAAATAGTGCTGAAAATAATCTTTTCATGATAACTCCTATTAAATTTAAAAATGTTTAAATATTTAAATTTTAGGGGGAGCTCTTGTGTGAGTGTTATTAGATATATGATTAGATGATAAGCTTTCCTTTACCTTAAAGAATGAATTAGTAGATAAAACTATATCACTAAACCTAAGGCTAACCGTTTCAGGGTTGGGTAATTCATTAACGCAAATTTCACATGTTGTTTCTTCTTCTAAATAATCAGTTAGGCTATGCTCTAAGGGATGCAAAGAAAGATTTGCTAGAACAAACAATCCCATAAAAAAAAGAAAATAATTTTTTAATAATAATTTCATAAACAAAGATCAATTAATTAACGAAAAACAAAACTGGTAGTCCAGAAAAGAATGAAACTACTATAAATTGATTGTATACACTATAATACATTAAATGAAATATTTAAAATTTACTTAACTCATATATATTTATATAGATTTGTTATCATCGTAACAGGAGTTTTAATAATTAGATTGAAGTTTTTGATTAATTAAACAATATAAATGTCCGATGTTCCATTTTCTGTTCCTGATAGATTTACTATATCATAAACATCAAAAGCAGCTGCAAAATCAGCATAAGATAAACTTTCGCCAGGGTCACCAGAGGCTTTATTGCCTCCTAAATTATAAACAAATTCATTAGCCCCGTTTATAGTTATAGTCCTTGAATCTTCAAAAACCATTCTAGCAGAGTCATTTGAAAAAATTATACTATCAATAAAGGTATTTTCAGGAATTTGGATAGTATTATTTCCTGAAGTATCAACAATTGTAGTTGAAGAATTTTTTGATATAAGATTTGAAACGAAGTATAAGTCATCTCCCCCTAAACCTCTATGAGTCGATCCACCAGTTAGAACAATAAAATCATCATAAGAGGTGGTATTTAGGGTACCACTTCCTGATGAAAAATTGAATTCGGTTAAGTTTTTCTTAGAAGAGTCAGAAGTTTCTTTTAATTCATACCCTGAAGTTATTTGTGAAAATGAAATACTGCTATTGGATAGAATGCTTAAAGATATATTGTTAAAATCTGAATCACTAACACCTTCGATTGTAAGAGCTCCAGATCCGCCCGAGCTATCAGGTGAAAAATAAATAGTGGTATTATTATCAAAACTATTTTCTATTATATCAATACCGCCTAAGGATTTAAAGCTTGATAAAGTTAAATCGCTACCCCCTTCATTAACAAGGGTTATCTTGTCATTCGATGTATCAAAGTTTTTTATAGAAATAGTTTTATTACCCTCCAGCGATACCCCACCAGACGATTGTTTAAAATTATATCGAATTTCATCGGAAGAACTTGTTGCAGTAATTATTGTTGAATTATTAACATTGATAATATTAAAATTAGAGGAATTTAATGAAAGTGACTGAGTATAGTACTCTCCAGAAATAACTCTTGCTATATCCAATGATTCGTTAACTCCAAATAATTCAGCAAGCTCGCTATAACTAAAACTTTCACCAGAATTACCATCCAAAGTATTAGCACTTAATTTATAGTTAAATTTATCAGCTCCATTAATAGTTATAACTTTAGAATTATCTATGGTGATCCTGGCAGATTTTTCAGTGAACTCTATTTTAGATATTAATATATTTTCTGGAATTTCAATAATATTATTACCAGAGGTATCAACCAAGGTACCATTGAAGTTTTTTGGAATTAAACTCGATATTATATATACATCATCCCCTTCAAGACCTCGTAATGTGAATGATTGTCCTGTTAAAACGATAATATCACTTAATGAAGTATAATTTTGTGTTCCAGAGGATGAAAATTCCGATGAGAACTCACTAATATCTGGTCCATTGTTATTTTTTGTTGAACTAAGTGAGTAGCCTTCCGGAGGAATATAATCATCATCATTTGAAGATAAGGCAAGGGTATCATTACCTGAAGTTCCAGAGGTTGAGTTTGAAGAAAAATCATTGTCGTTAAAAGTAACGCTAAATGTTTTTTTAGCAAGGGTTTGTCCAGCTCGTATTTGGCCATTACTGGATACATCTGAAGCAGTAACAGTGACATCAACTGATCTTGTAGCTCCAGAACCATTACTTATTGATATTGTATCCCCTGATATAGAAAACTGATCATTATAAGATGTATTGGATAACTCAAATTCATACCTTGTTTTATTCCCATAAGTAATTGTTGAAATATATTCACCAAGATCGATTATATATTTTGTATTATTTGATGAATAATTTTTGTCATCAAGGCTGTAACCTCTTCTGAAAACCACATTATTATCAGAATAGTTCCAATTATTTATATCCCTTTGACCAATATTTTTTGATTGTATAAACTCTATACCGGTGGCAGAGAGGTTACCACCAGTATTGCCCAGTAGATATAAAAAGTCTTGACCTCTTCCAAAGCCAAAGTCGCCCCAAACATCAACAAATCTATATAAATATTGGGCATCTGAAATATACAATATATCTATTCCGGATTGTCCATAAATATAGTTAGTTCCTCCAAAAGAACTAGAAGATGAGGTTGTGTAAAAAATATCATTTCCAGTTCCACCGTATGCAGTATCATTTCCAGTACCAATCCAAATTGAATCATTACCACCATAGCCATAGATAGTATCATTACCGATACCGGTATCAAAAAAACCTCCATAGCTATTGTCATAAATAGTATCATTACCCGAAACTAAATAACCATGGTTAGCTTTTGCATAAATAATATCATTAACCATACCCTCTAAAGAATACCCATAAACATCTAACTTAGTTATTTCATAAAGAGTTTCATATTTCCTAGCGGAGTAATTATACTGAAGCTCTTGATAAGCAATGGGTTGATATTTACCAGTCGATTCGACCTGATAAGTAATTCCAGCCCTTTTTAAAGCTCCATCAGCAGAGTATTGAATTGTGATGCCCTTAAGACTTGAGCTAAAGGAAGTAGTTTCATAATCAATTAGATAGGCATTATTATAGCCAAATTCATAAGGAGTTAAGTTTATAGCTCCTGCGCTTTCATATATAGTAACTTTTGCCAATTTTTCTAATTCCTAGAACAATATCAACTCGATTCTTATTATCATTTTAACAAGTTTATATTTTCAAAATCATTAATTATAATATTTAACTAAACATATAAATTATCATTCACATAACTAAAAAACTGAACTAAACAATAATTTAATTACTTAAACAAAGGATAGAATTACGAATCTTGAAGAAAAATAAACTTATCGTTTTGGAGAATTTTTTAGAAATTTATTATCATTAAAAATAAATTAAACTGGTAGTCCCTAGGGGAATCGAACCCCTCTTTCCAGGTTGAAAACCTGGCGTCCTAACCGATAGACGAAGGGACCACAGTTTCATAACTATATATATGTCTAATTAAAGAATATCAAGTCATGCTGTGAACAGATCTCTAATATGAAATTGTACAGCCTTATTACCTTGCCAATCGTTCTTTTTTATAACACCAGCAATATGCAATAAACCACCGGAATGGTTCATTAAAAGGTCACCGAGTGCTGTTCCTTTTGCTCCAAAGGCAATAGCATCAATATTTCCATAATTAGCATTTGATAATTTGACCTTCAGGTGGCCAGTTCCAACCTCAGACCAAAAATCTATTTTTGCATTTTTTATAATAAATTGAGGCTCTGGATTACCCTGACCATACGGAGAAGCTAGTTTAATTAAATTATATAAGTCTCTGTTTATATTTGATGAATCAATAATATCATCATAGAAGTTTATTTTTTTTAATACATTATTATCTGCATCGTCAAATATTTTCTTATTACAAAATTGTTTAAATTCATCGAGTTTAGAGGTATCTAGACTAAAGCCACCTGCCATTTTATGTCCGCCACCCGATATAAGAATACCTTCATTAACGCCATCAATTATTAATTTCCCGACATCTATTCCGGAGACTGAGCGAGCTGATCCAGTTGCCTTTCCATCATTAGAGCTAATAACAAAAGATGGTCTATAATATTTTTCCTTTAATCTACTAGCAACAATACCAAGAACTCCAAGATGCCATTTTTCCCCACTAACAACGATAGAATTAGGCATTATATTTAATTTTTTCTCAATAATCTCATCCTCAACAATATTTGTAGCTTCAAATAAGACTGTCTCCTCGATATTCTGTCTTTGTTGATTTAGGTTATTCAAGCGTTCGGAAATTGCCATAACTTCATCTTCACTTTGAGATGTAAGCAATCTATACCCTAGATCTGATGCACCCGTTCTTCCAGCCGCATTGATTCTTGGCCCTATTCTAAAGCCAAGCTCAGTAACTCCAATATCACTGGTGTTGGATATAGATCTTAAACCTTCAATTCCAGGTCTTTGTCTTTTGGCAATGATATCAATCCCTTCTTTTACAAAAGCTCGGTTTAATCCTTTGAGTTGGACCACATCACAAACTGTTCCCAGGGCAACCAAGTCAAGGTATTGCTTTAAGCTAGGCTCCGTAATTTCTGGAAATAAATTTAAAACCCTTATTGCCCTTCTTAATCCAACAATAAATACAAAAGTTAGTCCAACAGCAGCTAAATCATCTAAAAAGGAGTTATCTTCTTCTCGAGATGGATTAATATGAGCAACACACTTTGGTAAAGGCTCGTCAACCTTATGATGATCAATTATAATAGCATTCATACCTTTTTTATCAGCAAAATCCATAGCATCGATTGCAGTAGCGCCACAATCGACAGTAATAAAAGTTCTAACACCCTTATCGTAAAAAAAATCGATTGCGGTCTCATTGGGTCCATACCCCTCTTTAAGTCTATCAGGGATATAAATTTCAGATTTTACATGGTAGTGGTCTAAAAATAACTTCAAGATAGACGAAGAAGTAGCGCCATCAACATCGTAATCACCAAGAATTCCAATAGTTTCATTGTTTTTTATTGCGGAAACTAAACAATCTATTCCATTATCAAGATCAAATAGACAACTAGGATCTTTAAGTAATTTATTAACCTCAGGGTACAAAAAATCATTAACACCGCTAGGATTGACATTTCTTCCTGCTAAAATTTTTGCAATGAGGTCAGGAATATCATTATCACTCTTTAAAAGTGATACATCATTGGAATTAGATACTCTTTCTTTCCATAAAGATCCTTTTGCAGAAACTCTATTTTCCAAAAAAGAGATGTCTTTTTGCATTTTTATCCGAGGTTAAATTTTTCTTTATTTGTGTGATGTGATTTAATCCAACGCACAGTTCCGGAGGAAGATCTCATGACAACAGTATTTGTCCATAATCCATTATTATGTTCAATACCAGTTAACATTGATCCATTAGTTACTCCTGTAGCGGCAAATAGCGCATCACCACTAACTAAGTCATTTAACTTATAAATTTTATTATAATCTTCAATACCCATTTTGGTAGCACGGTCTTTCTTTTCCTGATCCTCTAAGACTAGCTTAGCCTGCATTTGACCACCGGTACATTTAAGTGCTGCGGCAGCTAAAACGCCCTCTGGGGCGCCTCCGATACCCATATAAATATCGATACCAGTTGATTTGTCAGTTGTATGAATTACTCCAGCTATATCCCCATCGGGAATAAGCCTTACTCTCGCCCCAGCTGAGCGGATTGATTCAATAATGTCACCATGACGAGGTCGGTCAAGCACACAAACCGTAACCAGTTCAATAGGTTTATTCATAGCTTTACTATAAGCTTTTATATTGACATCTGGATCCTCATCTAAATGAACAAGATCATCTGGACATCCAGGACCAATAGCTATTTTGTCCATATATACATCGGCTGCATTTAACAACGATCCTTTTTCAGCCATGGCAATAGTAGTTAGCGCATCTGCTTGGCCCTTGGCTGTTAATGTTGTGCCTTCAAGTGGATCAAGGGCTATATCTACTTGAGGACCTTTACCAGTTCCAACTTTTTCTCCAATATAGAGCATTGGCGCTTCATCTCTCTCACCCTCACCTATAACAACTTCGCCCTGAATATCTAGTTTGTTTAGCTCTTTTCTCATTGCGTCAACTGCAGCTTGATCAGCTTCTTTTTCATCACCCCTCCCAACTAAAAGAGATGAGGCAACAGCAGCTCTTTCTGTTACCCTAACTAACTCAAGAGTTAGGATCCTATCGATAGTATTATCACTCATAAAAGCACCTCACAAATTGTCCTTAAGGACTGGTAAAAAAATTGGGTCCATAGATATTAAATCAGTTTTTATTAACTCAGAAAAGGCCGAGTCAATTGAGTCTGAATCAACTGGATGGGTTAGCATAATAACAGGTGTGAAATTTTTTTCATCTTTTAAATGAACTCCACCCCTTTGAATAACCTGATCGATTGAAATACCATTTTTTCCTAAAATAGCCGTTAGATTTGACATCGCACCCTTTTGATCTGCCAAAAATACTCTCAGATAATAACATCGTTCTATCAAATCCTTATTAATAATAGGATCTGAAAGGTCAGAAGATTTTTTATTGAATAAATAGTTTCTAGTATTCATAGAGTAATCAACCACATCAGATAAAACGGATGACGAAGTAGGCCCTTCACCAGCGCCCTCTCCTTCCAAAACTAATGTCCCGTTGTATTCTGTAGTGATACAAACAACATTACTTACATTTGAGACTGTCCCAAGAGAGCTTTCTATTTTAACCAAGGTTGGTGCAACTTCTTTCCTTAGGTTGCCCCCCTTTTTAGATGAGGAGGCAATGAGTTTGATATTATAGCCAAATTCTTGAGCATACTTATGATCTAGCGTTAAAATATTTTCAATACCTTTAATTGAAATACTTTCAAGTGATGGAAATTCTGCAAAACATAAAGAATTTATGATTGAAAGCTTATGGGCTGCATCTAACCCATTAATATCAAAGGAAGGATCTGCTTCTGCATAACCAAGATTCTGCGCCTCTAGCAAGGAATCTTCAAAACTCTTATTAGCTTCGCTCATTCTTGATAGTATAAAATTAGATGTACCATTCAAAATTCCATAGACACCATCAATTTTGTCAAGAATAACTCCGCTCCTCAAGGTTTTTATGACCGGGATTCCGCCGGCAACAGCTGCTTCGTAACCAATAAAGGAATTGCTGCTCTCGGATAATTTTGAAAGTTCTTTACCGTGCGATGAAATTAAAGCTTTATTTGCAGTAATAAATCCTTTTTTATTTTTTATTGATTCAAATGCTAAATCATAAGCAACACCAGAATCTCCTCCAATTAACTCAATAACAAGGTCAATATTTGAGTCCTTTGCAAGATCAATAGGCTTATCAAACCAAGTAAACTGATCAACATCAAATGATCGTTCTTTATCTTTTGAGGAAGCCGAAATACCTAAAATTTCAAATTGGAATTTAAATTTTTTCTCTAGCTCACTTTTATTTCTCAATAAACTCTTAATAACACCAGACCCAATAGTACCTAGTCCGGCGATACCAATTTTGACTACATCACTCATCAAAGAGCCTTTTTAGATTTCTAGCAGCCTGCCTAATCCTTTGCTCGTTTTCAACCATCGAGAGTCTTACAAAACCCTCTCCATTATCTCCAAAACCTATACCAGGTGAAACAGCTATGTCAGCTTCCTCTAAAAGGATTTTTGAGAATTCTAATGAGGATAAATGTTTAAATTTTTCAGGCAAAGGTGACCAAGCAAACATAGTTGCCTTTGGACATGGAATATCCCAGCCCGATCTTGAAAAAGATTCTACAAGGACATCTCGCCTTTCTTTATAAACATTTCTGATATCATCAATTATTGATTTCTCGCTATTTAATGCTGCTGCTGAGGCAACCTGAATAGGAGTGAATGCTCCATAATCAAGATAGGACTTTATTCTTGTTAAGGCGGAAATTAAATATTCATTTCCAACAGCAAAACCCATCCTCCAGCCCGGCATTGAAAAGCTTTTAGAGAGAGATGTAAATTCAACCGCAATATCTTTTGCTCCATCAACCTCAAGAATGGATGAAGGTATTTCATTTTCATCAAAATAAATTTCAGCATAAGCCAGATCAGATAACAAAATAATATCATGCTTTTTAGCATAAGGAACAATTTCCTTATAAAAGTCTAAAGAACAAATTTCTGCTGTTGGATTCGATGGGAAATTAAGGATCATAGCCTTGATATCTTTTTTTGAGTTCTCTACTTTTGAAGAAATTTCTGTCATTAAATCAATGCCAGCATTCACATTGTAGTGAATCAAATTAGCTCCATTAATAATAAAACCAAAGGCGTGTATAGGGTAAGCAGGATTTGGAACTAATATAGTATCGCCCTCTGATGCTAAAACTTGCGCCATATTTGCAAGACCTTCTTTAGATCCTATTGTGGCAATAACCTCTTTGTCATAGTCTAATTTAACATTAAACCTTCTTTCATAATATTGAGCATTTGCTTTTCTTAAGCCTGAAATACCTCTAGAGGCAGAATATCTATGCATTTTAGGGTCTAAACTAGTTTCAACTAATTTATCTACTATATGCTTTGGTGTCGGTATATCCGGATTACCCATGCCAAAATCAATAATATCTTTGCCTTGTGACCTAGCCAAATCCTTAATTCTATTTACCTCAGTAAAAACATAGGGTGGCAGTCTTTCTAATTTTTCTAATTCTCTCATATTTTCAGTATAATTATTTTTTTAATAAAGCTTCTTTAATTTCTAAACCAAAATTAGCACTATTCTCATCACTAACACAAACACCTCTATAGTTGTCTGAAGGCCATTTAGCTTCTTTATCTAATTTATAATATTCCTCATTAGTTAAAACATCTTTTACCCTATCGCTATAAAGGTATTTACTCCTAATACTCTCTCTTGTTCCGCAACTAGTAAGCAAGAAAATAGTCATAAATAAAAGAGCAGTTGATTTCATACGTAACTAATAAAGTTAAATATGTGTATCTTCAAGATATAAAGACTCCCCTAGTCCAAATGCAGCATCTAAATTTTGAAGACATTGAGTGGCAGCACCCTTCAATAGGTTATCAATTACACTGCAGACAACAAGGTTTTTGCCATCATCATCCAAAGAAAAACCTCCAATACTCGCATAGTTTGTATTTATGACATCAGAAATGAGAGGAGCATGTTTATCAATTTTTATTAATCTTTTATTCTTATAAAAATTTTTAAAAATTTCATACACTTCTGACTCTGAAGTCTTTTGATCTAAGGAAAAGTGAGAAGTAACCAGTATTCCTCTAAAAAACTCAGCTACGTGAGGAGTGAATGACAGATTTTCAAAACAATGTCTTTTAACTTCTTTCTCATGAGTATGGTTCGTTAGGGAATACGGCAAAATATTATTTTCTAAAATTTTGGGATTATTTTTATCATTTGGAGTAGAGCCTGCACCGCTATAACCAGAAATCCCAACACAAGAAACTTTTGATTTAGTTAAACTTCTTAATGGCGCTATTGCCAGCTGCATAGCTGTTGCATAACACCCTGGATTGCTAATCTTATTTGCACCCCTTGGTATGTTGTGTAGCTCAGGAATACTGTAAAACCAATTATCATCAAATCTATAATCGGATCCAATATCTATTATGACAATTTTTTTATTAATTTTTTCTATTTCATTAACAAAATCAAGGGATTCACCGTTAGGTAATGCGCAGATTACAATGTCTATATCAGGTAATAGTAAAGACTCTGAGCTAAGGTGTGAGTATTTGAGATTAATATTTTTTATATAGCCTTCTACATTTTTTCCAGCTAGAGACTTGGAAAAAGCCATAGACAAATTAAAAGAAGGATGATCGTTCAAGAGTTTGATAATTTCTTGACCTACATAACCTCTTCCCCCTAATAGAGCTATATTATATTTATCCTTATTCATTAATTTACCTTACTATTAATCTTAAGACAAAAAAAGAGCGCTTCAAAAAGCGCTCTAAAAAGATTATAAAACTTTCTATTAACGCTTGGAGAATTGGAAGCTTCTTCTAGCTTTCGCTCTACCATATTTTTTACGCTCAACTACACGAGAATCTCTAGTAAGGAAACCACCAGGCTTAAGAGCTTTCTTAACCTCAGGCTCAAAACTTACTAAGCATTTTGATATTCCATGGCGTATTGCTCCAGCCTGTCCTGATAATCCACCACCAGTAACAGAGCAAATAATATCAAACTGATCAACTCTGTCCGCTGCGACTAAGGGTTGATTAATAAGCATTCTTAATACAGGCCTAGCAAAATAATCATCGCTAGTTTTATTGTTAATTTTAATTGCTCCAGATCCAGCCTTTAACCAAACTCGAGCAACAGCATTCTTACGTTTTCCAGTTGCATAAGCCCGACCTAGTTCATCTACTTTCTTTTCAGGAAGAGCTACTTGCTCTTCAATTTCGGCAATATCTTTTAAGGATTCAATATTTTCTATTTCTATTTCCATTATCTTTTCACATTTTTGTTGTTTAGCGACGACACATCAATTAACTCAGGTTTTTGCGCTTCATGTGGATGCTCAGAGCCTGCATACACCTTTAAGTTACTGAACTGAGTATTAGAAAGCGGTCCAGTAGGCAGCATCCTTCTTATGGCCTTCTCAAGTATTCTTTCAGGAAATTTTCCAGCTAAAATCTTTTCAGGAGTTGTATCTTTAATTCCACCAGGATAACCGGTATGTTTGTAATATTTCTTGTCCTGAAATTTATTTCCAGTGAAATGAATTTTTTCAGCGTTAATAATAATTACAAAGTCACCGTCATCAACATGAGGTGTATATGAAGGTAAATGTTTTCCTCTCAATCTAGTCGCAACAAAGGCTGAAAGCCTTCCAACAACAAGATTAGTGGCATCAATCATAATCCATTTTTTTGTAATTTCAGTGTGTTTAGTAGAAACAGTTGTTTTCATATCAATAATCTTTAATTTGTTAATTCAAAAACTTCTATATATTTATAGCAATTATGTCAATACATTAAAATTAATGTTATATATCAATAATTTATTTGTAGGTAATTATTTACCTTGTCTTGATAAATAGAATGAAAATACAACAACCGAAAAAACTACTAAAGAAAAAAATTGATGAAGTATAGCTGTTTGCCAGGGCACCATAAGAACAATAGTAAATATTCCCAAAGCAATTTGTATAAAAATTACCAATAAGATTAATAAAGAGACTTTCAAAATAAAATCATTTTTTCTTGAAAAATAAACATTCATAAGACCTCCAATCAGCACTATATAGCCAAGAGTTCTATGATTGAATTGAACATTTGATCTGTTCTCAAATAAGTTAAGAATTTCTATACTCGGAATCCAATAATCACTTGGAACTATACTTAGCCCCATTAGTGGCCAAGTAGGATAAATTAGCCCTGCATCTAAGCCTGACATTAGGCCCCCAGAAAAAATTTGTATGAAAACAGTAACCAAAAAGAAACCTGACCACACAGGCATTAAACCTTCTTTGTTTGAAAGACCCACTTTAGATACTTCAAATAATAGCATTAAAGTATTGTAAATAATGATAAAAGCCATACAAAGGTGAACAGACAATCTATACTGACTAACGTCAACTCTTTGGGTAAGGCCACTTTGAACCATATACCAGCCAATATAGCCCTGGATACCAATTAGAACACTAATTAACAAAGATCTTCTAATCATACTTTTGGATAATTTTTTCATACTCCAAAAAACTAAAAAAGGAACAACACAAAAAAGACCTACGAGTCTGGCAAGTAATCTGTGGCCCCACTCCCAAAGATAAATCACTTTAAATTCAGACAATGTCATAGAGTTATTAATTAAAATATACTCAGGGATTTTTTTATATTTTTCAAATTCCACCATCCAAGAATCAAATGATAGAGGTGGGAAAATGCCTAAAACTGGTTCCCATTCTGTGATAGAGAGACCTGAATCTGAAATTCTTGTAGCACCCCCAACTAAAACGAGAAAGAATAATAGAAATAACAGTGTAGAAGTCCAAATAACTAAAGGTAAGTTTGTATTTTTTTTAGTTTCATTCAATTTAAATCTCTTTATATAGAATAGTTAGTTTATTAATAAAGGAAGTATTATCCTATGTTCAGCTTAAAACAAAAAAATAAAAAATTAATTGGCACAATAATTATCCCAGTTTGGTTGGTATTTTTTTTAATCTTAGTAAGCATTTTAGGGGAAGTACTCCTACCAAATTTTAATAAATTTCAGACTTTTTTGTTTTATTTCTTAGGAGGAATGTCTTGGATAATTCCAATACTTCCTCTTATAAGTTGGATGCAAAAAGAAAGAAATTAATCAAATCTTCCATATGTTATTTTATTTAAAAACAGTATGGCGAGTAAAAAAATAAATATTACTAAAATTGCTATCATGGTAATTACCTCTATTTAATTTAAGTGCACCGTAGACTCTTTATTGTAAAAATTTAAGACTACTTATTGACGCACTTAAGATTCTAACATTGAATATACTTACACATATCTTTAAGGACAATATCTTGAAAAACAATAATAAATATTTAGGATTTTTTATTTCTCTTCTCTTTTTAAATTACAGCTTTTCTTTTGAGGAGGTTATGTCCCAGGAGCTAACAAAAGGAGAGGTGTTGTATGAAGAGCATTGCTCAGATTGTCACTCCTTGAGCCTTCGAGGAACAGCGCACGGATCATCTCTACTTGGAGAACAATTTATCAGTAAGTGGGAAAAAGAAGGATTTGAAAATCTTTTAAGTGTTACAAAAAAGTCTATGCCGCCGGGTAAGCAAGGTCTCTTAAGTAATGAGACCTATAATCAAATTCACCAATATATTCTTGCTTCCAACGATCAAGAAGTCGATGAAAGTTGGGTTGCCTTCAGTGATCCAAGCACTATAAATCAAGAAGAAGAAAGAAAAACTAATTTTAAAAATAAGCCGATATTAAATTTTAAAAATATAACGTTAAAAGATATCAATAACCCTCCTCCATCTGACTGGTTATCTTGGAGGCGAACGGTTGATGGACAAGGTCATAGTCCGCTAAATATTATAAATACTGAAAATGTTAATAATCTTAAGCTATCCTGGAGCTTAAGTATGAGTGAGGGTAGCAATCAAATTACCCCATTAGTAAGCCAAGGTATAATGTTTCTAACTAACCCAGGTAATACGATTCAAGCATTGGATGCTAAAAATGGAGAACTAATATGGGAATATAGCTATCCATTTCCAAAAGGCTCCAAAACATTGGGAGGGCCAACAAGAAACATAGCAGTTTTCGAAGATAAAATTTTTATGGCTACCTACGATGCATCTATTATTGCCTTGGATATAAAGACAGGAAAACTATTATGGAAAAGTCAAAAGGCCGACTTCAATGATGGATATACTCATACCAGTGGTCCAATCATAGCAAACGGTGTTGTCGTTAGCGGTATCAACGGTTGTGAAAGATACATTAAAGAAGGATGCTTTATAACGGGCCATAATCCAGATAATGGTGATGAAATATGGAGAACTTCAACAATTGCTCAGCCCGGAAGTGAGCATGGAGATACCTGGGGGGATACAGAATCAATATATCGAGCTGGTGGTGATACCTGGATTCCTGGAAGTTATGACCCCAAATTAAACCTCTTTTTTATAGGAACATCGCAAGCAAAACCTTGGGTCGCCGACAGCAGGGGTATGACAACAGAGGATTCCGCCCTGTATACAAACTCAACTCTAGCAATAAATCCAAATACTGGAAAGATTGAATGGTTTTACCAGCATATAGCTGGAGAAACTATTGATATGGAGGTTGGGTTTGAGAGAGTTTTAGTCGATTATAATAATGAAAAACTTTTATATACAATCGGAAAAGATGGCATTCTTTGGAAGATGAATAGGGAAAATGGAAAATTTATTAGCCTACTTGAGACTGTAAATCAAAATATCTATCAAAATATTAACTATAAAACAGGAAAGCTTACTTATAGAGATGATATTCTTAATTCAAAAATCAATAAATCCTTTTCTGTATGTCCTGGGATTTATGGAGGTCATAATTGGCAGGCTGTATCATATGATAAAAAAAATAATGCATTAATCATTCCTTTACATCAGTTATGCGCAGATATGATTGGTAGAAAAGTTGAAAAAAAGGAAGGTTTTGGAGGTTTTGGAGCTGATTCTAGATCTTATGAAAAGCCTGGAGTTAATGGAAAGGTTGGCCAGATAATATCTGTTGATCTTAATAACATGGAAATTAATTGGTCACATGAGCAAGAAGCAATGTTTTTAACATCATCCCTTACAACCGCTGGAGGGGTAACATTTATAGGGGATTTAGATAGGTATTTTAAAGCCTTTAATTCAAAGACAGGGGAAGTTGTTTGGAAGACTAGATTAAGCTCAGCACTCCATGGGTTTCCAATAACTTACAGTATAGGTAATAAACAATATGTTGCCATTACAACCGGTATGGGGGTATTTAGAGCACTAACATCACTAATTAGCCCTCAAATCTATCAACCTGATAACGGGAATGCAATTTATGTATTTGAACTCGAGAGTAAATAATGAAAAAAAGTAATCAAACTAATATCCATGGTAAGCCGCTGGAATCATGCTCGTATGATCCATTGACGGGGTTTTTTAGAAATGGATGCTGTGACACCGATAAGAATGATGTAGGGTCGCACACTGTTTGTGTAATCCTAACTGAAGAATTCTTAAAATTTTCTAAAGATGCTGGGAATGATCTATCCACCCCAAGACCAGAATATAATTTTCTTGGTTTGCTTCCTGGTCAAAAATGGTGTTTGTGCGCAAATCGTTGGCTTGAAGCTCATGAGGCAGGACTTGCACCGCCAGTATTGACCGAATCAACAAACTTAAAAACATTAGATATTATTGATTTTGATACAATCGTAAAGTACTCGCTAAATTAGAAATATGAGCTAAAAAGTAATATTATTTTTAAAAAAATAATCAAAACTATTAGAGGTATTAAAGAATAAAAAACATTTTTTATCATTTACTAAACTTATATTATTAAGATAAAAAAGTCTTAAGAATAAAATCGTAGATGACTAATTTTAAAATCAACAAAAGTACACCTGACACAAGTATAGTAATGATTATTCTCTCTATTAATCTTAACACTATTTAACCTCTTCTAATCGACCTTCTAATTACAATTATCCATTATCTTATTAAGCAAGCATAAATTCAAAAAGTTTGTTTAGTTGAATAACCTGCTTATATAATTATTTCCATAAAACTTATACAATTAATGAATTGACAGTAATTTATTGTCTAATTAATATCCGTCCTCAAGAACGCATAATATTATCAATATGGGAGATTAAAATATGCATACTGTTTTAGCACAAACCGACTATGTCGGTATTTCTTTCTGGTTTGTTTCTGCAGCTCTATTAGCTGCTACAGTCTTTTTCTTTTTAGAAAGATCAAGCGTAAGTGACAAATGGAAAACATCATTAACTGTTGCCGGTTTGGTAACAGGTATAGCTTTCTGGCACTACCTCTACATGAGAGGAATGTGGATAGAAACTGGTGATTCACCAAATGTATATAGATACATTGACTGGCTTTTAACTGTTCCGCTTTTAATTGTAGAATTCTATTTAATTCTTAAAGCTGTAACAACTGTAAGAGCTGCAGTATTCTATAAACTTCTTTTAGGTTCTATAGTCATGTTAGTGGCTGGTTACCTTGGAGAAGCTGGTCTTGCTCCAGTTCTTCCGGCTTTCGTAGTTGGAATGGCGGCTTGGTTATACATCATTTATGAAATCTTTGCGGGCGAAACAGCTCAAGCAAATTCAGCAAGTGGAAATGAAGCTTCACAAACAGCTTATTCAGCAATGAAATGGATTGTGACTATTGGTTGGGTTATTTATCCAGCTGGTTACTTCATGGGATACCTCACTGCTGGTGGAGTAGACGCAAATAGTCTTAACCTAATCTACAATCTTGCAGATTTTGTTAATAAAATCTTATTTGGTCTTGTAATCTATGCAGCTGCTGTAAAAGATTCAAATGCTTAAATAATTTTATTTTTGAATTAAAGGGGACTTAATTAATTTTAAGTCCCCTTTTTTTTGATTTTATTTTATCTGAAGATCTTTTTTGGAATATTTGAAACAGATTATATTTTCATTAAAATCATTTAACATAAAAAATGATCCATTAAAGAAATATGCTGTTCTCTCTAAAGACTTAGATGTCTTTAATTTAACCTCTACACCCTTCTCTATCGCCACCTGACATGCCTCAGAATCATACTTTGATTCTTTATTCCACACAGATTGAGTGTCGCTAGCATTAACTGGTAAAGATAAAATAAAGATACAGATAAATAATATAGTTTTTTTCATTGGTTTCTCACTAAATAAGTAAATAGATAATCAGTTTAAAAGATTCTTTCCACAAAAATATTCAAAATAAATAACTTTTCCATCAGCGTCTGTTATAGGATTTTCTGAAACTCTCATTGACCACCCACCAATACCTGTTTCATTTATATATTCTGGAACAAAATCCAATGATTTATAGGTAGGGGGTGAACATTGTCCCTGAACTTTAGTTTTATTTGTGAATATTATATCGCAACCTTTTAGACCAGATAGACTAATTTTATTTTTATCACTATCAATACTTAGTGATATCTTAATATCGGTCCCAACATAGATGCACTCAGCATTAATATCCTTACTTGCATTGGCACCAAAAGAGAAAAATAAAATACTAACAAACATTAATTTGGAGAGAAAAATTTTCATATTATAATGTATGTTTAAATAATCTAATTCCCATATCTATTAAACAAATAATAGAGACGACCCAAAAAAATGTTCTCATTTTATTAGCGCCAATTGAATATAAAAATACATAAATTACCCTTGCAGCTAACCATAAAGTTGCAGCCGTTACTACATCAATATTAGTAATGATACTTAACAGGGATAATGGAATAAATATAAATAGACTTTCTTTGAAATTGTTATGAGCCCTTATAAGCCTACTAGAAAGGACAGGTAATTTAATAACCTCATCCCTTGAAGAGGTATAATAAGAACCGGGTACTCCATTAATACGGCCAACGATAATTGGTAAGGGTAATTGTATAAAATAAAATAATAGTGTCAGTAAAAGTAAATCAGCCATAGGTTTTCCTTATTTTTGTTTTTGTATAAATTATTACTTACACTTAAGTTATATGTATTCGGAATATAAAGATTTAACTTTATAATAAAAGTTAGAATGTGATTATAGAGAGAATAAATAACTTATTATTTATTTTTTTTTAATCTTAATTTATGTAAATGAGCATATAAATTAGCTAGTCTTTGATTAACAATTTCTTTTACTTTTGCTCTTCTCTCTCTTGCTCGATCGGATTTAATTAATCTCAAGGATTTTTCCATAGTATAATACTACTAACTATTAAAAAAAAATCAAGTTATCCAAAATCATAGCCTAGTATGGTTGCAGAAAACCAAACCACTTATAGACAGCATTAAGTATTATAAAAAAAGCAGAAAGAAGCATGAATAATAATATAAGCCTAAGCAACATAATAAATCCCCCAATTTATTGTTAGTTAAACGTATCATAGAATAAAAAATAAAAAATCAATTTAAAAACATCATTTTAATTAATTTTACAAATCGTTATAAGTACTTCGTATGAAAAAATTTCTAAAAGAATCAAGGCACTTTTTAAGAATAGGAATCCCTATCCTGGGTTCACAACTTTCTTATATGATAATGTATACAACTGATACAATTGTATCTGGTAGATATGGTGCCGATGAATTATCAGGGCTTGTAATAGCTAATGCCTTTACATTCCCTATTTATATGCTTTTCCAGGGAATAATGTTTGCAATAACTCCTATTGTAGCACAATTATATGGAGCAAAAAAATATACAGAAATCGGTGAAAAAATGAGACAGATTTTCTGGGTCGCTTTCTTTTTAGCAATACTAATATTCTTTTCATTTATATTGATTAGCGAGGTTTTAATTTTCTTTCCAATGGATAAGAATATCTTAGGAATTTCGATCTCCTATCTTAAGGCCGTTTCCTTTGGTATGTTTTTTTATATCCTATTTAGGTTTCTAAGTTCTTACAGTGAAGGCATGACTTTAACATTCCCAATCTTTGTTGTAGTTTTTATTGGCTCCTTAATAAATATTCCCTTAGATATTATTTTTGCATTTGGTTACTTTGGTTTCCCAGAAATGGGAAGTGCTGGGTGTGGTTATGCAACATCACTTGTATCATTTATGATGTTAATTTCTCTTGGATCCTTTATTACCTTTTCTAACAAATATAAAAAAACAAAACTCTTAAGTAAGTTTTCTGGTCCATCAAAAGAAACAAGCCTTGAAATCTTTAAGCTGGGAACTCCAATCGGTATAGGGATATTTGTTGAAATGAGTATGTTTTCTGGAGCAGCAATAATAATCGGTCAACTGGGAGAGGTTATTCTAGCTGGTCACGCAATAGCCCTTAATATAGCTAGTATTGTCTTCATGTTACCCCTGGCAATTGGATTAGCAGCAGCAACACGAATCGGGAATTTAATAGGTGAAAAAAAGCTAATTAATGCTCGTTATTCCTCTTATACATCAGTTCTTCTTTGCCTTTTAGGGGCATTTATTAATATGATTATACTTTTTTCCTTAAGAGGAACTCTAACCTCTTTCTACACAACAGATGCTGTTGTATTTAATGTTGCCGTTCACTTATTGTTTTTTGCTGCTATCTTCCAGATACCCGATGGAATTCAAATGGGAAGTCTTGGTGCCTTAAGGGGGTATAAAGATACCTTTGTTCCAATGATCTACCTAATAATATCATATTGGATTTTTGCGATTCCTTTTGGCTATTTCTTAACTAACTTTAGCTTTACGGAACCTTTAGGCGCCGAGGGAATGTGGATTGGAATGATCTTGGGGTTAGTAATTTTTTCTATATTTATATTCAATAGATTGGGGAAAATTTCGTTAAAATTTATTGAGGAAAGCAAAGGTAACGAAAAAATTTAAAATTCGTTACCTGCACAATCTTACTGAGACTTAAACCATTTATAAGGCTCTTTTCCTGTAATATTAAAATATATAGCCATATTGACCATATGAACAAAAAGTAATGCTGCTGCAATACAAATTGCCCAGACAACCTCGCGATAGTAAATGTGCGCCTCTAACAAGTATAATAATAATATTGAAAAAGCCGTCCAAATAAACATTATAAAAATTGCTTGAATATTTTTCATTTTTTTTCCTTTCTATTTCTTTAAATTAATTGTTACCTTAACGTCAGTTTTTAGAACTGTTTGACACGCTAAGGCATAACCAGTGTTCATTTCTTCAAAATTTAAAACATAACTAAAATCTATTTCAGGAGAAATCTTTCCGCCTGTAATTTTGCACTTGCAGGTACCACAACTACCTACGCGGCACTTATAAGGCCACTTAATACCTGCGTATAATGCTGCAGTTAAAAGATTTTCACCTTTTTTGACATTAATTACCTTGCCGCTCGGACTAAGAGTAGCGCTGTAGCTCGATGCTTTCTTTTTAAATAAGCTAAACATAGGTTAAGTTAAAACAACTAGCTTTAGGAAAAATTACTAAACTGATTAGCAATTTTTCTTTCAGCGCTAGTTGCTTTATTTCTATCCCAGTCATCTAGAAGATTTTGTGTAAATTTTCTAAAAAGAGATGGAATTAGAGTTAAGACGAATAAGGAAAAATAACCTATTCCATAATTTGGAGCATCAACATCATCTAGTTCCCAAAAATAGGTTTCACCTCTGACGTGATGATCTCCTTGCCTTCCTATTTCAATAAAAAACCAACTAGTGAACAAATTATCGTTATCCCATGAGTGTCTATGTTCAACTGGCTTTCCTTTCTCACGGATCAAACCATAATGACCCATGAAATTTAATGCTTCCAATAAAAAATTCGATATAGACCAAACAACTATAAGCGAAAGAACACCAAAAAATCCCCCGGCCCAAACAAAAAGAAAAATTGAAGGAAGGCTATATAAGTACCCTAAAATCCACTTATTGCTTAAACTAAAGAATGATTTTCGTTGTCTTAGAAGTTTTTCTTTTTCCAAATTATATGAGTATTGAGACTGACCAGCGTGGGATAGCCATGCGTGCGTGTATACATTTCTTCCTCTAGGGGCAGTGGCCGGATCATCTTCATGACCTAAATCAAGGTGATGGTTATAAACATGGGCGTAAGTGAAGTGTGATGCCCCGCTTAAAGCCATAATTAATCTGGAAGTTAAAAACCCTTCCTTTCTATTATGAGATAGCTCATGACCATAAATTATTCCTAGCCCTGCCCATAAACCTGCAGATAACACTGAACCAATTAAATTAAAACCAGTTATACCATCTTGATAAGGAATACCGAAAAAAGAGAAGTCATTAAAAGGAATAAATGCAGTGTATTGGTACAATCTCCAAGCCAAAATAACCTGAAGAAAGATAAATGCCGGAAGCATAAAATACATAACCGCGTATTGAAGCCTCTTTATACCAAAAGAATTACCGTTGTCGTCAA
This sequence comes from Hyphomicrobiales bacterium, assembly GCA_028339975.1. Classification (GTDB taxonomy): domain Bacteria; phylum Pseudomonadota; class Alphaproteobacteria; order MED-G09; family MED-G09; genus MED-G09. The sequence goes on from JAOLDG010000009.1 coordinate 32,998, forward strand.
AATCAGCTCTTAAATGAATACCCCTGGTTAAGGTATCAATAATTGTATTTGCTCCAAAAAGGATTACTCCCAACCAAGCAAAGGTGTTGCCTATAAAAATCCCTAAGATTGTAGCAATCGTCATCACAGGGACAATAAGATAACGCGCGTTAACGTAAAAAGTTTTCATATGAAACTCCTAAACACTTGTAAATCCTGGGAAAATATTTCTCCGTTTTAGCACCTTATTTTAAATCGCGGCAATAGGACCAAATCACGATTAACAAAATTATTAACATTTTTTAAAGTTTTGTAAACATTTAAAACAATTAAATTTTTAATACAGTCTTTCTTACGTCTTTTAAGAATCTTTTTCTCATTTTATTATCCACAAAAGGTACGGCAAAATATCTCTTATAAATAATATCCTTTATACCGCAAATATAAAAAACTCCCCTCTTAAGCCTTCGAATTGGTAAATTTAAGAAGAAAGTTGTTATTGCTAATCTTGGAGACCCATAAGTACAAAAAATTATAGCTTTTTTATTTTTAAGGTTACCAAGAGGATAACCATAATTTCCAACCAATTGTTTAAAAGAGAATGCCCATGGTGGAGCCAAAACTTTATCTATCCATCCCTCAACTATAGCAGGCATTCTAAAGTTCCAAATAGGAGCAATTAAAACAATAATATCACAATCTTCTATTCTTTTTCTATGGTTTAAGGTTTCTAAGCTGGGCTCTTCGCCAGAAAATACCGGATTAAAATTTTCCTTATAAAGATCAACTAAATCAACCTGGTGACCCTTTTCTTTTGCCGCCTCAATAAATGTATTTTTTATCGAAGCATTGAAAGATTCTTTATTATAATGTCCATACACTATAAAAATTTTCTTCATAAATTTAATATACTAATAAAAACAGTTGAGTAAATCATTGATTAAAGGTTATTTATTTTTCTTTTCCTTTTTTTCAGCTCTCTTTTCTTTCAGGCTCTTGCCTTTCTTCTTCTCGTTTTTTTGTTTATCTAATCCTTTGGCCAAAATTAACTCCTTTATATTTAGTACCTAGAGTACTATAATTGAATGAGAATACAATATTCAAAATATTATATATTAAAAGAATTTAATAAATTTAATATTTATTATTTTCCATATAAAGGTTAATATTTTTTTTTAGTAAAATAGGAGTTAAAAATGGATCAACTTATATCAACAGATGAAAGGAAAAGAAGAGAGCTTTTACTTCAAACAAAATATCAAACTATAATCTTAGATCATATTGCAAGGTCCAAGCTAGAAAGCAAAGAATATGAGGCATTAACAACGGCTCTAGTTGAAACAAAAAAATTATTTAGCGATAAAGAAGAGTTTGTAAATTTTGATGATTGGAAATAACCTTAATACATGGTTAATCATTTATTATTAAATAATACGACAAAAAATTAACGGCTATTAGTTAACATCGACAGGGTCGACAGGAACTTCTTGAAAATCTAATTTTTGTAAATTAATTAATAAAGGGATTCTATCAGAAGAAGTCCATTTAATTAAAGCGCTAGTCTTATAACGAAGGAATTGATAGCCAAGCTCATTTGCAATCTCATGAAATTTATCCTCATATTGATCGACTATTTTTTGGGCGGTATCTTCGATTTCATATGAAGAGGCTTCTGATTTCTCAACCTCTTCGGTAACCTGACTTTTTATATTATTTAAGAGTTTAACTCTTAAATGCGCATATTCACTTTTAAGTTGCTCAAAACTCATCTCTTCGAGCTGATTAATACCAGTTTCATTAATTTCTATTATAACCGATCTTAAAAGCATAACTGCAGATACTTCAGGTAGCACAGAAACTGAGTGAGAAGACTTCATTTCTGTAAAATCCATTTGCTTTAACAATTTTGTGTACTTATTAAAAAGAACTTTTCCATCCTCATCTTCATGCAACTCTATCTCAACGCTAGGTGTTACTGAGTCTATTAAGTTCTCCAAATCACTCTTTGAAGATGTCCAACTATAGACGAATAAATTTTCAAGAAAATTAGTTATTTCAAAATTTGTCATAATATTATTTTCCAAAACTATATTCACAAATTAATCTTTTGATTTATCAATATTTTAAACCTTAACTATCTCTCAAAATAACAAAACTATTATAAAATAATTAGAACTAGGAATTTAATAAATTTACCTATTTAAGCTATCGAAGAGCTCTTTCGAAACATCTATTAGATTTATCGCGAAAGGTATAAGTTTTTCCCTTATATGAATAAACCTTCATATCATTGATATCCATTACCTCTTTACCCTTACTTACCGCCTCTAAACATTCAGCGCGTTTATTAGCAAAGAGATTTCCACTTGTTGAAATTAATAATATTAAGATAAAGAATAAATTTTTCATACTATCATATTAGCAAAAATCTATTTGAATGGCATGTGGTAATTCGTCACTCTAAAAAAATAAATAATATTATTCTGAAAGATTCATCCAGCCAGTAATAATATACTTAGAACCTGTTTTAATTACCCTACCCAAGTGACTATGAGTCCATTCAGCAGGCCAAATCAGTGTTAGGCCTTTCCTTGGCTGAACAGCAAGATCATAATTGCTAAAATACGTTGACCCTCCATCATCAACATCATTTAAGTAAGTCATCCATGCAAAAACTCGATGAAGACTTGCAAGATTAGATCGCTCAGTATGAAGTTTTTGAAAGTGTCCGCCACTCTGATATCTCTGTAAATTAAATCGACCAATTTCTAAATTTTGAGCAAATCTATTCAAAAATGGCCACTGTAAAACATAGTCTTTATGACAATCAAAAAGATGATGGAAATATTCATTAAATATTTCATTACCTGGAAGGTTAATCTCATTCGGAGTTATGTGAATATCAATACTATTTTTTTTATCCAAATTAACACCAGATCCAGTAAGACCTATTTTCTGATTTTCTTTATGTAATTCAAAATAGTCTATTATATCATCACATAGCGAAGGTCTATCAATTGACCAAGAGCCTATAAAATTAGGATTAAGTTCTGATTTTTGTAAGTCTATACGTTCCATTTTATATCTTTGATATTACAGATAGACCATTCTTAATATTAAAAAAAATTGAACCATTTCCAATTCTCAAATTAATAAGACCCTCTTTGTATTTTCCTTTTTGTATCAAAATATCACCTAATCCCGCTATTGCGTCTTTATAATTGTTATCAATACTAATTGCCTTCCTATAACTCTCTTCAGCCTCATCAAATTTCCTGGCATGTCCTAGTGTGACTCCTAAGTTATTATAGGAAGGAGCATGCTCTGGTTCAAGTGATATTGACTTCTTGTAGAATGCCTCAGCTTCATCAAACCTAAGGAGATCATTAAGAACAACTCCTAAATTACAATAAGATTGGGCATAAAATTCATTCAACTTTATTGAATATCTGAAGCTTTCTTCCGCCTCTTTAAGTCTATTAAGTTTATACAAAGTAACTCCAAGACCAAAATATGCATCGTATGTGGGGTTGAGGGATATAGCCTTTCTATTAGAAATCTCAGCCTCATTAAATTTTCTCATGTCATGGAAAACAAGTCCTAAATTAATGTAATAATTCGCCGCCTTAGGATTCAATATTATAGCTTTTTCAATGCTTACCTGAGCCTCATCCAACCTTCCAAGGGCTCGAAAACAGTTTGATAAGTTGTTGTGGCAATCAGGATCCTCCGGATCAACTTGAACAGCCTTTTGATTAAAAATCAATGAATCATCTAATAGCCCCTTTTGTCGATAAATCACTCCAAGAACTTTCCAGCTTAACGAGTGATGTGGAAAATCTCTAGATATCAAAATCGCTAAATCTATGGCTAGATTATATTCTAAATTTTCATAAAGCTTTAAAAGCATACTCAGGCTTTCTTCAGATGGATTTTTTTTTAAAAAAGATTCTGGCATATCGAAGTACCCTTAACTTATATAACTCGGTCGTGTAACTATATAGGCCCAGTATAAGAAAAAAAACTGAAGAACAAGTCGGAAATATAATAATGAAATAGGTATTTTAGGAAATGCCTCTGGTGTAATTGCCATATAAATATTAGCAGGATAGACAGCGATAAGGAGAAGGAATAACCCCCAGCCAGCTATTTTACGAAATTGTGGTACCAAAACGCCGACTCCACCGAGCACCTCAAAGAAGCCGCTAATATAAACGGCCTCTTTATGAAGTGGAAAATAAGGAGGCATAATAGATAAATAAAATTCTGCATTAACAAAATGATCAATGCCAGTATAAGTAAAAAAAATAGCCAAGCCAAATAGAACAAAATTCCTCCAAACACCGTCAGGTAAATGAAGCAAGTTTATAAAACCTTCTGTAGTTTTTTTTAAAATACTCATAATGATATTTGACAATAGATTGAGAATTCTAACAAGTTTAAAATTTCAATAAAGTATTTATTTGGAATTTTTATTTTAATATGCAAAATAAAAATTTAGGAAATTAACAACATCTTATTATAAACAGGATTTAATCATGAAAAATTTAAATGATTTAATTGTATTCCCTTGCAAAATTTCAATGAAAAATCGATTTATGCTAGCCCCGTTAACTAATACCCAGAGTCAGGAAAATGGATGCTTGTCTAATGATGAGTTTAAATGGCTAACAATGAGAGCTAAGGGGGGTTTTGGAATGACTATGTCATGTGCGTCTCATGTTCAGGAGATAGGAAAGGGTTTTCCTGGTCAACTAGGAATATTTGATGATTCACATATTGAAGGCTTAAAAAGACTTAGTGATGAAATAAAATCTTTTAATAGCCTTGCCGTTGCTCAGCTTCACCATGCTGGAATGAGATCACCTGAGGATATTATTGGAGAAAAGCCGGTCTGCCCATCATCAGATAAGGACACTAATTCAAGAGAGCTTTCAATTGATGAGGTGAAAAATCTACGAGATGACTTTATCTCGGCAGCCGTAAGAGCAAAAAAATCTGGATATGATGGGGTAGAGATACATGGGGCTCATGGGTATATACTTTGTCAGTTCTTAAGTTCCACGATAAATAGAAGAGAAGACGATTATGGTGGATCATTTAAGAATAGATCTAGAATAATTTTTGAAATTATTAATGGTATAAGAGAGAGCTGCGGAAAAGATTTTCTATTAGGAGTAAGGCTTTCGCCAGAGAGATTTGGAATGGATTTAGAAGAAATTAAATTACTATGCAAACAACTAATTAATACACAAAAAATTGATTTTATTGATATGTCTTTATGGGATTCATATAAGTACCCAACTCAACAAACTTCAGAAGAAGAAGATTTAGAAAAAATTATGAATCCAAGCTTGGAGAGTGACAAAAAAATAAAAACTTTATTACAACATTTTACAGAAATAGATTTTAAAAATGTTTTACTAACGGTAGCTGGTAATATTCGAACAGGAAAGGATGTTCGTAATATTATTGATTCTGGAGTAGATTTTGTTGCTGTAGGAAGGGCCGCAATTTTACATCATGATTTCCCAACAAAAGTTATAAATAATTCTTCTTTTGAGCCATCAGAGATTCCTGTTTCAAAAAATCACCTTAGAAATGAAGGTGTAAGTGATAAATTTATCGAATACTTAAGATTTTTCAAAGGTTTCGTTGAGGACTAGAATAAGTATTAATGGTCGGAGCGAGAGGATTCGAACCTCCGACCCCTTCACCCCCAGCGAAGTGCGCTACCAGGCTGCGCCACGCTCCGACACTTATAAAATATTAGATATTTTTCATTGTATACCTTCTCTTTTATTTTTTAAATAGCCTCTAATTCCAATAAAGGTATGAATAAGATTTACAATGACAAAGGCGTATAAGTCTAAAAAAATAAACAGAATGGCTCCACTCAGTCTTCCAAGAGCGGTTACAATATAACCACTTAAACGTGTTTTTGGCTTAGTTGAGCTAACCAGTGTAATTCCTAGAAGACTAATAACAACAACAATCCACTGTCCATACTTTACAAAATCTTCCATATCCTACTCCTTATTTAAAAAATTATAGGAAATACCAAATACTAAAAGAAATGATGCCCCACCCTAAAAAAATCAAAAAAATAATTATAATTATAAAATTTGATATGCCATCTGCTAAAAACTTCAAAGAAATCAAAAAAAATTTAAATAGAGATTTAAGAAAATATAACATTGTCGATATAAAAAGATCATTAGAGGCTGATTGCAACCCTTAAGATTAATAATTAATTTAATTGGTTCATTATCAAATGCGGTTATACTGCTTTCAGTAAAATTCTTAATAATAACAATAATGGAGAATTATATGAGAAATGATATTCAATGGATAATAGGGATTCTTTTTTTTCTATTTGGACCGGTAATTGCAATCATAATGCAGTATGTTAATTTTTAATTAAAATTAACTTAACATTACAACTGTTTGAGATATTTTATCGTTATGAAGGAATATCCCAAAAGACCCAACCCCAAGACAGGAAAAAACTTTAAGAGAGGTGATTGGAATATTGCCAAAAATAAACGCTTTCTTTTTTATGAAGTTGATAAGATCGGAAGGGATAAAAAACATGCCTTAGAGAAATGGGCGATACCACGAATATATTATAAGTATCTTAAAAATACTGAAAAACGTCAGTCGGTCTAGATATTGGAGTCCATCTGATCCAATGAAAAGGGTATATCCGGCTTTAAGTCTTCTGTATTCTCCATCCAAAGAGCATCATTTGCCAAAGCGCTATCAAATGACTCAATAAGTCGGGTAATTTTCCCTGAAACAATTGTCATAATATGAAAGTAAGTTTGATTATATGGCTTTCCACTTAATGCTATTCCATCATTTTGGGCCATTGCAATTACCATATTATCAAAGATACTTATAATTTTAAAATTTTTACAAAAAATCATTTTCTCAGGATCAACACAAGAAAAAACTAGAGGTATGACACCTTTCAAAAATCTTTTTTTTCCTTTGTAGATTCCTGACAAAACTCCGCTGGACATAGGAACAATTAATTCAAAATCATCATCTATCAAGGCTTCAACAACCTCAATATCGCCAGCAGCTATACCATTATAAAAATCTGCTGTTACTTTTTGATAAACTGACATGGGCAACCCTCAATCTTTTTAATGAATAAAATCATTCTAATCTGAGCCAATACTAGTCAAGGTATGTTTAATAACCTTCCATTTGCCATTTTCTTTTTGCATATGAGTATTATAATTACCCCAAAGAGTTGATTTTTCTTGTTCAGCGCCTTTGTAATAATGAGTTGCCTGAATATCAGTCCTTACTTTTGCAATCCCATTTTCATAAACTATTAATGGGTTTCCCATCATATGTTGACTACTTTGATATTTGCTAACCGCTTCCTTTACATATGTTACCCACTCACCCTTTCCTTTTAGAGTAACTTTTCCTCCTGATCTAAAATTAGGATCATAAATAATATTAACCTCTACATCATCGGAAAAAATTGTTGCATAAAAATCAAAATCTTTTGTATCAATCCCTCTTGCGTAAGAGCTCATTACATCAATAATATCTAGCCGGTCGCTTGTGGTTAATTCATCCGCCATAGTTCCTCCAAGTATGAAAATAGGTAATAATAAAGTTAATAATATTTTTTTTATAGTGACAACCATGAATATTTTTACCCCTACTATTATAAAATTAATTAATCTTATAGTTTTTTTATTTTAAAAAAGACTACCATTTTTATTAAACCATTCAAGAATGTATTCCTCTATATCACTTATTTTATTTTCATTTACAGCATAATCACGAACGGACATGCCATGCTCGTGAATACTTTTGGAGCTTCCAGAAATAAGATAATGCCAGTCATATAGCTTTTTTCCCTCATCAATCAGACGATAAGCACATGTTGGTGGAAGCCACTCAAGTTTTTTTAATTTTTTTAAATCCAATTCAATACAGTCAGGAACATTATCTTGACGATTTATATAATCCTTACATTTACATGTTTTCTCATCCAGATAGGCACAGGATACATTTGATACTGATATTTCTCCAGTATCGATATCCTCAAGTTTATGCAAGCAGCACTTACCACAGCCATCACACAAAGATTCCCACTCAAGCTTTGACATTTCATTTAATGATTTAGTTTCCCAAAAAGGTTCTTTATCTGCCATTTTTTTATAATAGGATAAAAATTACTAAAAAAGAAACCAAGAGTTAATAGACATTCAAAATCATATTATTTAAAATTACAAAATGCTTAGAAAATTTATAGTCACATTATTATTAATAACCTTTTCAGGTGGTATGGCTTTCGCTAATTGGATAGAATTTGGCGAAACTAATTCTGGAGTTCATTATATCGATTTAAATGAAACGGGATCTGATGATAAGTATGTATATTATTGGGTTTTAACAAATTATTTTAATCCCCAAGAAATTCCTCTTGTCTCTAAAAAATATTCGTCAAAAAAAGTATACAAACAGACAGATTGTAAAAGATTTAGGACTAGTGCTGTACAAATAATTTTGTATGAAAAAGAGATGTCTAAGGGAGTTGCTTTAATAGATGAGAATTATAAAGAAAGTAGTTTTACTACTCCTATTTTTGAATCAATAGGATTCGAAGAATTAGAAAAAATATGTAGTCACATAGAAAGGTAGAATTTAATTATCGATTTTACTTTTATTAAGAACGTGACTTACTGAAAACTCAGCCCCTAAATCATCAATCTTATAAAAATCATTTTCTATATCGTCTTCAGACCACCACTCTTCAATAATATGCTTTCCTACTTCAATAATCTTGTTCATCTCAGCGCCCCTCTTTTTTTTATTATATCCTAAAGTTAACCGAGTCTCTAAATTTACAAAGCTAATTAACTATATAAAAAATTTTATCTAAGAAAATATTATTGTCGAGTAAAATAAAAATTAAGATAATGTTTCAAGAATTTCATTTAATTTTTTTAATATCTCATCTTTATTGGATTTTTCAGAAGAGTTTATGTTTAGCTCAGTCACGATAGAATGCTTTTGTTTATCTATATTATTGATAGGGCTTAAGCTTGATACCTTAGAATCGTTAAGCTTTGAGTTAACATCTTTAATACTTAAGCCATCATTCCTTAAAAAGTTTTTTATTTTTAAAAGTAGGCTTATATCTTCTGGCCGATAAAATCTTCTTCCGCCAGGTCTTTTTATTAGTTTAATTTGTTTAAATTTAGTTTCCCAAAATCTTAAAACATAAGATGGTTCTCCAACTTCCTTGGAAGCTTCTCCAATCGTTCTATATGCCTCAGGACTTTTTTCAACCATATTTCACATTCTTTTATTCGTTAATAATTTTATTTTTAAGTTCCTTACTCGCCCTAAAAACAACAACTCGCCTTGCGTCAATCACTGCTTCTTCTTTAGTTTTTGGATTGCGGCCAATTCTCTCATTCTTCTGCCTAACCATAAAGCTGCCGAACGAAGATAATTTTACACTTTTACCATCTATTAGCTCTAGAATCATTTCTTCAAAAATTTGATCAACTATTTGAGAGGACTCAACTTTAGATATACCTATTTCAGAATAAATTGCCTCAGACAAATCAGCTCTTGTTAAAGTTTCACTCATTTTATTTTCCTCTTCTTATATAAAAAACTCTTTTGTAAAAAAAATCAAGGACTTCTACCATCTAATTAATGTAGAACCCCAACTAAATCCTCCCCCCATTGCTTCCAATAAAACTAAATCACCTGGCTTAATTTTACCTTCCTCAACTGCATCATTTATAGCAAGTGGAATAGAGGCGGCAGAAGTATTAGCGTGCTTATCAACTGTAATTATTACCTTATCTTTACTAAGTCCAACTTTTTTTGAAACCGCCTCAAGAATTCTTTTATTTGCCTGATGAGGAACAAACCAATCAATATCATTGATGTTTAAATTATTGTATTCTATTGCCTCAATTATTGCAGAGGACAAGTTGTGAACAGCATGCTTAAAAACGCCTTTACCATCCATCCTTAAAAACCCAACTTGACTAGATGTCGAAGGCCCTCCATCAACATATAAAAGATCCCCATAGCGACCATCAGAATGTAAATGATTACTTAAAACGCCTCTATTAGAAGCATCATCTGATGCAGATAAAACTATAGCACCAGCACCGTCCCCAAAAAGAACACAAGTCCCTCTATCATCCCAATCAATTATTCTACTAAAAGTTTCAGAACCTATAACAAGAGCATTTTTAGCATTACCAACCTTTATCGCATTGTCTGCAGCTTCTATGGCAAAAACAAAACCTGAACAAACTGCCTGCATATCGTAAGCATAACCTTTTCTTATTCCCAATGATGATTGAATAGCTGTTGCTGAGGCTGGAAATGTATTATCTGGAGTTGATGTAGCCAAGATAATTAGATCAATATCTGAATTCTCTAGTCCCGAATTATTAATGGCTTTCTGAGCCGCCTCAGCGCCAAGTGAAGATGTTGTTTCTCCCTCAGAGGCTATTCTTCTTTCTTTGATACCCGTTCTTTCCTCAATCCACTCTTCAGATGTATCCACCGTCATAGTCAAATCTTTATTTGTTACGATTTTCTTAGGTAAAGAAGCTCCAACACCCTTAACAATAGATCTAAATATTTTGCTATCATTATTCATAATTAAATATTTTTACTTACCAATTTTTTAATAGTTTTCGACATTTTAGAGTGCGATAATTTCAAACTAAATTCAATTGCCTTAGAAAAACCAATAGCATCAGTTCCTCCATGACTTTTTACAACTAAACCATTTAATCCAAGAAATACTCCCCCATTGAGCTCCCTTGGATCCATTTTATCCTTGAGTTCTTTAAATGAATTTATACCAATTAAATAACTCAAGCGACCTAAAAAAGATTTCTTAAATGCATCTGACATAAAATGACCAATAAGCTTTGCAGTCCCCTCAGCGGTTTTTAATGCTATATTTCCAGTAAATCCGTCTGTCACAACAACGTCTGATTTACCAAGTGAAATATCATCACCTTCTACATAGCCAATATAGTTATCCTTAAAAAGTTTTTTCATTTTTTGTGATGCTTCTTGGATGCTCTCTGTGCCCTTCATCTCTTCGTGACCAATATTTAACAAACCAACGGAGGGATTTTCTTTTTCCAAAACTGTAAGAGCGTAGGCATAGCCAAGTATTCCAAACTGAACTAATTGATTTGAAGAAACCTCAACATTAGCACCTAGGTCTAATACAACTGAACGTCCATTTTTATTTGGCCAGTAGCTTGCTATAGCCGGCCTTTCAATTCCATCAAGCTTTTTAAGTATAATTGCAGACAGACCCATTAACGCACCAGTATTTCCTGCAGATATAGCTATTTCTGAATTATTATCACTAACAGATTTGATACACCCCCACATTGATGATTCCTTGCCTATCCTTCTAATAGCATCAATTGGTTTTGCATCCATCGGGACAACTTTGTTACAGTGAATAATATCAATTTTATTTTTACTAATAGAATTTTTTTCAACTTCCGTCTTAATCTTCTCTTCATCGCCATAGAGAATGGCTGAAAAGTTATCTAAATTCTTTAAGGCTATGGAAAGACCTTCTATGGAAACGCCTGGGCTATTATCGCCACCCATTGCATCTATTGATATAACTTTATTTAAACTCAAACCAAAGCCCCACATGTATAAGCTAAATAAAAAATTAAAACCCATTAGAGGACGTTGTTAAGATACTCTCTAAATTTTTACCATTATACTTATTAACTTTTTGATAAACAAAATGATATAATTTTTTAGACTCTTTTTCCATTTCTTTGTTGTTTGACCAAATATTCCTTTGCAAACATTCGCAAAACTTTTCTTCATCATAAAAATACTGATCATACATTCTTGTTCTTCCATAAAAAGATTCGATTACAATTTTCATTTTTTTACCGAATGATTGATCGCTAATTCCTAACTCTCGATAGGATGACTCTACTTCAATCATAAATATATCAAAGAGCTTTTGTGTAAAATTTTTCTCTTTTTCACCAGATTCTTTAAAAATTTTAATGAAAACAAAGATATGCAATATAATAATATCAAATCTACCATCAATTGTATCAGGTACTTTTAAATCAACATAAAAAAATTTATCGTATGAGGATTTAAGGATTCTTTTGTATATTAAGCCATGAGGCAAAGAATAATCAGGGCCTGAATTCATTAAAGACGATATAATATTTTTAATTTTTTTTAACATTTCTTTTCACTAAGATTGACAAATATCAAAGAACAGATCATTTCTATAACTTATATTAATAAAGGTTTAGCTTTTATCTCATGAATTATGTAATTAAAAAATATATATTTGTCTTTTTATGCATTTTTATAACCTCGTGTTCATCATTAGTATCTCCTATAGTAGAGAATAGAGGTTATGTTTTTGATGATGAACTTTTGAATAAGGTTGTGCTTGAGCAAAGTATTGCTAGCGATGTTATTGATCTCCTTGGATCTCCGTCAACAACATCATCTATTGACGCCTCAACTTGGTATTATATTTATAGCAAAGCTGAAACAACTGCATTTTATCATCCAGAAATAACAGATAGAAGAGTATTGGCAATTTCATTTAATAATGAAAATAAAGTTAATAATCTAAAATACTATAGTCTTGAGGATGGAAAAGTTATATCATATGTAGATAGACAAACACCTACAAGAGGAAGAGAGCTCACAGTAATTCAACAGCTCTTTGGAAACCTTGGAAGGTTAGGAGCAGGAAGTTTACCGGGTAACTAATGGATAATAAAAATAACATATCAATCAGCAAAAATGCTGCAGAAAAAATTAAAAATATCATTTCTTCACAAGAAAAGAATGTAATTCTTAAAATATCAGTCCTAGGGGGCGGATGTGCTGGGTTTTCTTATCAATTTGATTTAGTGAAAAGTCTTGATAAGGGTGATGTTTTGCTCGAAGAGAATGGGGTTAAGGTGTTAATTGATGAAGTTTCAATCCCCTACCTTGAAGGCTCGGTTATTGATTATAAGAATGATTTAATTGGCCAATCTTTTGAAATACAAAATCCGAATGCGACTTCTTCTTGTGGCTGCGGTACATCATTCTCAATGTAACTATCGTGAAAATCGCAAGCTGGAATGTAAACTCTGTAAGATCAAGAATTAATAATATTTTAGATTGGCTAAAGCTTGAAAATCCAGATATTTTGTGCCTCCAAGAAACAAAAGTTATTGATAAAGATTTTCCAATAAGTTCTTTTGAAGAAATGGGCTACAACGTTCAAATACATGGTCAAAAAAGCTATAATGGTGTTGCCGTTTTATCAAAATATCTTATTGAAGAAACATTCAAAGGAATTCCGAACTATAACGATGAACAAGCTAGGTATATTGAAACAGTTCATTCAACTGATTCAGGCATGGTAAGATTAGCGAATATCTACCTTCCAAATGGTAATCCTGCGCCAGGACCAAAATATGACTATAAGCTCGAATGGATGGAAAGGCTAAAGTCGCATTTAAGAGAAACCCTTCTTAATGAAGAAATATTTATTGTTTTAGGGGACTTTAATGTTATTCCCGAAGAAGCTGATGTTCATAATCCTGATGCATGGAAAGATGACGCATTGTTTAAAATAGAAACAAAAAAAGCTTATCGAGAAATATTATCTCTTGGTTTTCTAGATTCCTTTAGACAGTTTAATAACGATCCAGGTAATTATACGTTTTGGGACTATCAAAGAGGTGCGTGGCAAAGAAATAATGGTATAAGAATTGATCACATCCTAACATCCCCACTGGCTACCGACAAAATGAACAATGTTTATATTGACAAAACGGTTAGAGACAAAGAAAAACCCTCTGACCATGTTCCAATCATAATTGAGATAGAATAAATTATCTAAGAATTAGATATCTGCATAAATGTGAGTTTCTTCATCAGCGCCTGGATGGGTAATTGCACCTTTTTGAGCAGAACCAACTGTCTGAGAATACTTCCATAGCGTACCGCTATTATAGTCTGTGCCCCTAGGTTTCCAAGAAGCTTTTCTTTTTGAAAACTCCTCTTCTGTTACATCAACACTAAGAATTCCTTTATCTCCATCTATTGTAATTCTATCACCATCTTTTATCAAAGCTATTGGACCGCCTACAGCTGCTTCGGGACCTACATGACCAACACATAAGCCTCTTGTCCCGCCACTAAATCTTCCGTCAGTAATAAGGGCAACTTTGCCTCCCATACCTTGTCCAGACAAGGCTGCAGTGGTAGATAGCATTTCCCTCATACCCGGACCACCTTTAGGACCTTCGTACCTTATGACTATAACATCACCCTCATCATAGCCTTCATTAGAAACACATTTAAAAGCATCTTCTTCACAATCAAAACATCTTGCAATTCCTTCGAAGGATGTATTTTCCATTCCTGCAACTTTTACTATGGCACCATCTGGAGCTAAATTACCCTTCAATCCTACGACACCTCCGGTTGGGCTTAGAGGATTGTTATAAGGCCTTATCACCTTTTGATCTTTATTAAATTCAACAGATTCTAAGTTTTCCTCTAAAGTTTTACCGGTAACTGTTAAGCAATCACCATGGATATAACCACCTTCAAACAAAGTCTTAATGATAATAGGAACTCCGCCAGCTTCATAAACATCTTTTGCAACATACTGACCACCAGGTTTTAAATCAGCGATATATGGAGTTCTTTTAAAAATTTCAACAACATCATCTAGATTAAACTCAATACCACATTCATTAGCAATCGCAGGTAAATGTAACCCAGCATTTGTTGATCCACCAGTTGCTGCAACTATTGTCGCTGCATTCTCAAGGGATTTTCTTGTTACAATATCTCTTGGTCTAATATTTTTTTCAATCAAATTCATTATTTGCTTACCAGATTCATATGCATACTTATCTCGCTCTTCATAGGGAGCTGGGGCTCCAGAAGAGTATGGTAAGGCCAACCCGATAACCTCAGACACACAAGCCATTGTATTGGCTGTAAATTGACCCCCACAGGCTCCAGCACCTGGGCACGCAACCTTCTCAAGTTCTTGTAAGTCCTCTTCTGTAGCGCCACCGGCTGCATACTTACCTACTGCCTCAAAAACATCCACGACCGTTACATCATTACCCTTATATCTTCCTGGTAAAATAGACCCACCATACATAAATACACTTGGTACATTTAAGCGGCACATTGCCATCATAAGGCCCGGCAAAGACTTATCACAACCTGCTAAACCAACAAGCGCGTCGTACGAGTGTCCTCGAACAGTTAATTCAGTTGAGTCCGCAATAATCTCCCTTGAAACAAGTGAGGATTTCATACCCTGGTGTCCCATGGCAATTCCATCAGTCACAGTAATGGTACAAAACTCTCTTGGCGTTCCATCAGCATCCTTTACACCCTTCTTCACAGACTGAGCTTGACGCATTAAGGCTATATTACAAGGAGCAGCCTCATTCCAAGTTGAAACAACACCAACAAAAGGTTTAGCAATATCCTCCTCTGTCATTCCCATTGCATAATAATATGATCGATGTGGGGCTCGCTCAGGACCAACACTAACATGACGGCTTGGAAGCTTACTTTTATCAAATTTTTTCCTAGACATTAAAGCACCCTATAAATCTTGCTTCGGCTTAATAACCATCCACATATTGTCACTTGTTGGTAAATAATCAAAAAAATTAAATTTAACCACTTCATAATTAGCATTACTTACCATGGTTAACAAAGTTTTTGGAGTAAATTGATTAACATGATCTGGGAACCTAAAGCCACACCACTTATTTCCCCTTACCCTTCTGTTAACGCTATTATAGTTTGGGACTTTAATAATTGCATATGCATCCGGCTTAAGAGTAAATTTTAAATTCTTCAAGACTTCAAATGGGTCATGCTCATGCTCAAGATAAGCCCTTAAAATAGCACCGGAAAATTTATTTTCACCAAACCTATCCAAGACTTCTGTAGAAGGCGCGCAGACTGCCTCGCCCCCTCTTTTTTTAAAAACCTTATCGGCCTCTTTTGCAGACTTTTCAGAAATATCAATCCCATAAGGTATATATTCATTTGAAATATTATTAAATTTCGCACCAGATCCGCAGCCAATATCTAAAATTTCACCCTTTTTACAAAATTTATTCAACAAATATTTAAGCTTATCTCTTTTTAAAATGCCCTTAATGAATCGTCTAACTCTTTTTTTTGTAGTAATGACCTCCCTTTCATCAAAATTTCTTTCCCACGAGAACTCTTTTTTCATTCTTTCATACACAGGGACTTCGGGCATGTAGACAAATGAACAATCACATTTAACAAGAGTCCATGGTTTAGAATAGTAATTTAAATTATTGTTATTAATAGATTTACTACATAAAGGACAAAGTCTTTTTTTAATTTTAGATTTTTCAGTCATTGGAAACAAACTTACCTATAAATGATTTCGATTCTTTAATTTTCTTAAGGCCCAAGGAAAGTTCTTCTAGTCTATCAAAATTTTCTTGAACAACTTCACTGGGAGCTCTCTCAACAAAACTTTTATTATCCAATTTCTTTTTTAATGAATATATATCATTAGATATTTTTTCTTCTTCTTTCTCTATTCTTACTAATTCCATTGATAAATCAATGGATTCGTCAATAACAAGAGAAAAATCTATATCTGATACTGAGAAATAAGCCGCCCTATCAGAAAATCCTTTTACACTCTCAATAGTTTCTATTCTAACTAACTTTTTTAAAAACATATTAATATTTTCAATTTTACTTAATTCTTTATAGTCCTTTTCCATTACTTCTAAAGATAAGTTAGCTTTAGCTGGTATATTTAGCTCCGACCTTATTGATCTTATTGATGATATTATTTCAATTAATCGATCTGTATTTAAAGAGAGGCCCTGATCCTCGTCCTCTGGTAGATTAAAATCCCAGTTACTAAGGATTAATGGCTTTCCCTTAAAACCTAAGCTATCCCACAATTCTTCAGTTATAAAAGGCATAAATGGATGGAGTTTAGTCAAAATAAATTTTAGTGAAAAAGCTGTCATAGCTCTTACTTCTTGAGTATGCTCAAGATCTGGTGAGTCAAAATAAGGTTTGATTAATTCCAGATACCAATCACAAAACACGTGCCAGATAAAATGGTAAATCTCATTTGAGGCTTCGTTAAATTTATACTCGCTTAGATAAATATTAATTTTTTTATCAGTTTTTATAATCTCGCCTAAAATCCAATTTGTTAATATGCAATCTAAGTTATCTAAATCAATTTTTTTATGTTTAAGACAGTCATTCATTTCACAAAAACGTGAGGCATTCCAGAGTTTAGTTCCAAAATTCCTATAACCCTCAACCCTTGATTTGGATAATTTAATATCTCTTCCTTGAGAGGCCATTGAGGCAAGAGTAAACCTCAGGGAATCAGCGCCATATTCATCAATGAGGTCCAGTGGATCAACAACATTGCCCTTTGATTTAGACATTTTTTGACCATTTTCATCACGTACTAATGCGTGAATATAAACTTCTGAAAAAGGTATTTTCTTTTGAAAATAATGCCCCATCATCATCATTCGAGCTACCCAGAAAAATATTATGTCAAAACCAGTTATTAAAAGGCTGGTGGGATAGTATCTATCAAGGTCATTTTTATCATTAGGCCAGTCGAGGGTGCTAAAAGGCCATAAAGCTGATGAAAACCAAGTATCTAGAACATCCTCGTCACGTGTTATAGTATCTGTATTGAATTTTTCTTTTGCTATCTCCTTAGCTTCCAGTTCAGATTTGGCAACAATAATTTCATCATTATCAGTATACCAGGCAGGAATACGGTGCCCCCACCATAATTGTCTTGATATACACCAGGGCTGAATATTATTCATCCACTCAAAATATGTTTTAGACCAATTTTCAGGAACAAATTTTGTTTCACCATTTTTAACACTATCAATGGCAGGCTTTGCCAATGTCTTGGCGTCAACATACCATTGATCTGTAAGATAAGGCTCTATGACTACATCAGACCTATCACCATGCGGTATCGTATTTAAATAAGGCTCAGCCTTAACTAGGTTTCCACTACCTTCTAGCTTTTCAAGTAATATTTCCCTAGCCTTAAACCTATCAAGACCCTGCCACTCTTTTGGTGTATTTTCATTTAAAGCACCATCAATATCTAAAATAGATATCATTTCAAGATTATTTCTTTTACCAACTTCAAAATCATTAAAATCATGGGCGGGTGTTATTTTAACTGCTCCACTGCCCTGTTCTGGATCGGCATATTCATCTTCGATAATTGGAATAGCTCTATTAACTATTGGTATAATAATTTTCTTTCCTATTAATTTTTTATACCGTACGTCATCTGGATGAACAGCAATTGCAGTATCCCCAAACATTGTTTCTGGTCTTGTAGTTGCAATTATTATTGATTTTTTTGAATCTTCTTCAAAGGGATACCTAATATACCAAAGATAACCATCGGTTTCCTTTTGGATGACTTCAAGATCGGAAATAGCAGTTTTTAATCCTGGATCCCAGTTAACAAGTCTTTTATCTTTATAAATCAGACCATCATTATAAAGATCAACAAAAACCTTAATAACCGCATCAGAAAGACCATCGTCCATTGTAAATCTTTCCCTACTCCAGTCACATGAAGCCCCTAACCTTCTCAGTTGCTCTGTAATTGTTCCTCCGGATTTTTCTTTCCATTTCCATATCTCTTCAATAAAAGGTTCTCTTCCAAAGGTTTTTCTATCAATATTCTTATCCTTTGCTAAATTTCTTTCTACAACCATTTGAGTGGCTATTCCGGCATGATCTGTTCCAGGTTGCCATAAAACATCCTTGCCCTTCATTCTTTGATAGCGAACTATTATATCCTGGAGTGTTGTATTTAATGCATGACCCATATGCAAACTTCCAGTAACGTTTGGAGGAGGCATAACAATAGAGAATTTCTCAGAACCATCCCTGGATGGCTTAAAAAATCCTTCGGATTCCCAAATGTTATAAATGCGCCTCTCAGATTTAGAGGGATCATATTTTTTATCAATCATATTAGTTACGTTTTTTAAATAATTTTGCTACTTCTTCTTTAACAGATTCTTCTACAATCGGTTTTAAATTATTAGCAAACCATTCGTTAAGTGTTTCTCTAACAGTTTCTTTTATAATATCATCGATTGATAGGTCAGATAGAAAATTACCCTCGTCTAAATTAAGATTCTTTCTTAAGTCCTCAGCGAAATCTCCCTCAATAGGTTGCTCAATGGGAATATCATTTATCTCTACAACATCATCCAAAAGAATTGAGTCATCATCATCTGAAATAACATCAGTTAACTCAAGGACTTCATCTTCAACTTCATCACTTTTAGAAATCTTCTCATTGGAAATTACTTCCTTAATAGATGAAAGAATTTCATTAACGGACATTTCTTGACTATTTTCTTCAGATACCATAATGAGCCCACCTTACAAGATAGTAGCTATATTTCAATCAACATTTTTAATATCTTTAAATCTCTTCCACCCAAGTTTAAAATTACGTACATTGTTATAGTTTTTAATTGGATTGTAAGTATCTACTGATAAAGAAAGCTTTTTGGGAGTTAATTCTCCGATATTTAGGAGTAAAAAAAATCTTGATAGCATTGAATCGTTTCTAGCACTAATTAATGAAACTTGAGAATCTAAATATTCTCTCTCAGCGTCTAAGACATCTAAATTTGTTCTAGTACCCAACTCAAATTCAATCTTTACACCTTCGAGAGCTATTTTATTAGCCTCAACTTGTTTTAGAGTGGATTCAATTTTTGATAAAGACGATGTATATTGAGCAAATGCTGTCTTAATTTGTTTTTTTAGGCGTCTTTTGGATTCAACTAAAAAATACTTATCCCGATTATTAATTTCTTGAGCCTTCCTGATATTAGACCAATTTAGGCCACCAGCAAAAATTGGCATACTTACGGATCCAGTAACCTGATAAGAATCTCCGTTATAGTCTCTCATAAAAACTTCTTTTGAATTAGAAAATTCTCCTTGAATGCTTACAACCGGCGAAAGCATTGATTTTGCTGAAGCCAGCCCATACCTGGAAGATTTTTCAGTTTTTTCAGCAAAATGTAGTAAAGGACTATTATTTTCGGCAATTAAAATTGCATCACTTACTGTGCTAGGTAGTATAATATTTTTTTTAAACTCCAAGAGGTTATTTGGTTCACTTCCAATAATTGCCTTATAATTTGCTTGGCTAATTTCAAGTTTTGCTCTGGATTCTAGTAAATTAGCTTGCGCCAAAGCGAGCCTAGCTTCAGACTGCGCAACATCAGTTAATGTTAACTCCCCAACTTCAAATTGTATTTTAGTTACAACTAGCCTTTCGGTTAAAATTTCAAAATTACTTTCCATTAATTCGACAATCTTTTGACTCTTAAGAACACCAAAGAAAGAATCTGCAGCATTAAAAAGAATTTCTTGCTCTACAATTCTTAGGTTTGCCCTACCAGCCTTTACAGAATTTATAGACTGAAGGCGATTATTGACCAATCTTCCACCGGAAAATAATATTTGCTTAGCCTCAATTTTAGAAACCTTAGGTTGGAGTTTGATTTCATTATCATTTCCATAATTAAGAGAGGACTCGCCATAAGAAGTTGAAATACTAATTCTTGGAAAAAATCTTGAAGAAGCAGATGAAACATCTTCATCTAATGACCTTAGAAAAGATCTTTCGCCCTCGATTATGGGGTTATTTTTATAGGCAAGTGAAAGTGCTTGTTCAAGTGTTTCAGAAAAACATGGGGCGCATAAAAAAAAGGAAAGCAAAATATATATTTTCGAATTAATTTTTTGCATAAATACCTCTATATGATTTTTTAAAAGATGACGTTAGCGTCATTTTTATATCAATAGATTAAGAGTTATACTATTTCAAGAATTTTATAAGTAAAATTTAATAAAATATTTAAATTAATTTATAAAATAGAAGACTGGACAAATATGATATAAATCTAATAAGAAAGGTAATATTTTGATGGCCACTTGGCGGAGTGGTTACGCAGCGGCCTGCAAAGCCGTGGACGCCAGTTCGAATCTGGCAGTGGCCTCCAAAATAATTTAAAAAAGATAAAATTTATTCATGTAATAATTTAAATTTAAATATTTTAGCAATATTAATTAAACAAGTATTTTGAAGTTAGCCCTCTATTATAATATTGCCTTTGAAAGTAATTAATCTTTTATTTATGAACTAATATTAATTAGAGAATTGGTTGCATCTATTGGATGCAGCGATTAAAAATAGGTTAAATCTCTTTTGATTCTAAGGAATGAAAAATGAAAGATATAGATAAAGCTTCCGCCCCTGTAAATACTTCAGATGGTAGCGCTCCGTATATAGAATCTTTATATGAATCTTTCATTGAGGATCCAAAATCTATACCTGAAGATTGGAGAATTTATTTTGAAACACTTCCGTCATTGCCAGATGATTCAAACGATATTTCTCACAAAGAAATAATTCAGCGTTTTAAATCACAAAGAAGATCTAGATCTAATTCTGTTAAATCTCCTGAAAATGACAAGCAAATAAGGGTTATTCAATTAATACAGGCTTATAGGAACCGAGGTCATCAAAGGGCAAAACTTGACCCCCTTGAATTAAAAAAAGTAGAAAACTGTGAAGATCTAGACCTTGGATTCCATGGATTAAATGAATCAGATTTAGATAAAAAATTTAAAACTGATACTTTAAAAATTAATAAAGATATTGCCTCGCTTTCTGAGATAGTAAGTTCTCTAAAGAAAATTTACTGCGGAACTCTTGGTATTGAATATAATTACATAACCAATACACAGGAAAGATTGTGGTTCCAAGATAGACTAGAGCCCAATATGGGAAAAGTTTATTTTAATAAAGAAGAGAAAATTCATTTACTTAAAAGATTAAACTCAACAGAGGGTTTGGCAAAATTTTTATCTACTCGTTACCCTGGTATGAAAAGATTTGGAAACGAAGGCTCTGAATCTCTAATCCCCCTTGTGGATAGCTTAATACAAAATAGTAGTATTTTTGGAGCAGAGCAAATTTGTTTGGGAATGGCTCACAGGGGAAGATTGAATCTATTAGTTAATGTCCTTGGTAAGTCGCCAAAAGAGCTTTTTACAGAATTTGAGGAAGATTACGAATTAACAGGCGCAAGCACGGGCGATGTAAAATATCATCAAGGTTTCTCGTCTAATCTCCTTACCCCCAATGGGGAGGTACATGTTTCACTAAACAGTAACCCTTCTCACCTAGAAATCGTTAACCCTGTTGTTGAGGGCTCGGTCAGAGCTCGCCAAGAAAGACTTGGTGATAATCAGAAAGATTTGGTGATACCAATTTTAATTCATGGGGACGCCTCTTTTTCTGGTCAAGGAGTTGTGATGGAAACATTACAGATGTCGCAAACGAGAGGTTACGGTGTTGGCGGAACCATTCATGTAATTGTTAATAATCAGATAGGGTTTACAACATCCAATGAAAAAGACTCTCGGTCTACTCCCTACTCAACAGATGTTGCTAAAATGATTGAGTGCCCTATTCTTCATGTCAATGGAGATGACCCCGAAATGGTCGTTTTTGCTGCAAAGCTTGCATGTGAATATAGATACACTTTTAAAAAGGATATTATCATAGACATGTTCTGCTTTAGGCGACGAGGCCACAATGAGGCTGATGAGCCCTCAGCAACTCAGCCTTTAATGTATAAAGAAATCAATAAACACAAATCTGTAAAGGATCAATATCAAAAAAGTCTTATGGATGAGAGTATTATCTCTAAAGAAGAGTGCGAAGAAATTCAAAAAAGCTATAGAAATTCTTTAGAAAAAGGAGAATCTGTTACCGATAACCTTGCATCTGAAAATCAAGAAAAATGGTTTGATTGGACACCTTACTTAGATAGGAAATGGGATGAAGAGGTAAGTACAAAATTTGATAAAGAAAAATTTAATGAATTAGGCAATTCAATCTGTTCAGCCCCTGAGGGTTTCGAGATACAAAAACAAGTAGCAAAAATAATAGAAGATAGAAAAAAAATGAATGCAGGAGAAATTCCAATTAATTGGGGTTTTGCTGAAAATATGGCATATGCAACACTTCTAAGTGAAGGTTACCCTATTCGTTTTACAGGTCAAGATTCAAGAAGGGGAACTTTTGCTCACAGGCATTCAACACTTCATGATCAAAATAATGGAACTGAGTACATACCTTTAGTAAGTATAGCTAATAAAAATAATACAAAAATTGATCTTTACGACTCACTTCTGTCAGAGGAAGCTGTTTTAGGTTTTGAATATGGTTATTCAACAACATGGCCTACTGGATTGGTTATTTGGGAAGCTCAATTTGGAGATTTTGCTAATGGCGCTCAAGTAGTAATAGATCAGTTTATAGTTTCAGCGGAACATAAATGGGAGAGGCTTTCTGGTTTAGTGATGCTTTTACCGCATGGGTATGAGGGTCAAGGTCCTGAGCACAGCAGTGCTAGATTAGAGAGATATCTTCAGTTATGTGCTCACGATAATATTCAAGTATGTATTCCCTCAACTCCATCTCAAATTTATCACCTTCTTAGACTGCAAACTATTAGAAAAATGAGAAGACCTTTGATAATACTTTCGCCAAAGAGTTTATTAAGACATCCAATGGCAATATCAAACTTAAGCGAACTAACGGATGGAGGATTTAAAACTATCATTGAGGATGAAAGTGTAGAACATAAGAATGTAAAAAAGATTATTCTATGCTCGGGTAAAGTTTTTTATGATCTCGACAAAAAAAGAAAAGAATTAAAGCTAAAAGATGTTGGAATTTTAAGAATGGAACAATTGTATTCATTTCCTTACAATGATTTAGAAAAATCATTATTAAAATATCCAAACACAGAAGATTTTGTTTGGTGCCAGGAAGAACCTGCCAATCAAGGAGCATGGTTTAGTCATCGTCATAGAATCCAAAGAGTTTTAGATCGCTTTTCCTCGAATCAAATTAGATTAGTTAGTAGACCTTCAGCATCCGCACCTGCGGTAGGTTTAAATAAATTGCATAAAATACAACAAGAAGCTTTAATTAAGGAAGCTCTTAAGTCTTAGGGGAAGCAGAATGGTCACAGAAATTAAATCTCCAACATACCCAGAATCAGTTGCTGATGGGACAATTGCTAATTGGGTTAAAAAGGAAGGTCAGGCTGTTAAGCAGGATGAGCTAATAGCTGAGATCGAAACAGATAAAATTGTTTTAGAAGTTTTATCTCCCATTAATGGTAAAATTTCAAAAATTTTAAAACCTGAAGGTGAGGTAGTTAATAGTGGTGAGCTAATAGCTCAAATAGAGGAGACCTCTGGTCATGCTGAAGAGGAAGATCAAGAGGATAGTTTAAAAGAAAATGTTTCTTCCAAAAATGAAAATAACTCACTAAATCATGGGCCTGCGGTTAGGCGCATGCTTGAAGAATATAATCTTGATCCAAAAAATATAACTGGATCAGGTAAAGATGGAAGAATTTCAAAATCTGATATTAAAAATTATTTAGAAAATATAAATAAAAAACCTGAAAAGCCTATCGAAAAAGATATGAGTACCTCTAGTGGATTGACTGATAGAGATGAGGAAAGGGTTCCTATGTCTAGAATGAGGTCGACTATAGCAAAAAGACTTCTTTCAGTTACACAAGAAACTGCAATGTTAACAACATTTAATGAAGTCGATATGAAGCCAATCAAAGATTTAAGAAAAAAATTTGGTGATGAGTTTCAAACTGAACACGGTTTAAAGCTAGGTTTTATGGGTTTTTTCGTTTCTGCTTCAATAAATGCTCTTAAAAAATTTCCAGTTGCAAATGCATCTATTGATGGAACCGATGTTATTTACCACGGCTATCAAGATATTAGCGTAGCTGTTTCGACTGATAGAGGGCTTGTTGTTCCAGTTATTAGGGATGCAGATATATTGACCCTTCCAGATATCGAGAAGTCAATCCTCGAGTATTCTGAGAAAGCTAAAGAAGGTAAATTATCAATTGAGGATATGCAGGGTGGAACATTTACTATATCAAATGGGGGAGTCTTTGGCTCTCTTTTATCAACGCCAATTCTTAATGCGCCTCAAACAGCAATACTTGGAATGCATACAATTCAGGATAGAGTCGTTGTAATTGAAGGTGAAATGAAAATAAGACCTATGATGTATCTTGCTTTAAGCTATGATCATCGTTTATTAGACGGAAAGGATGCCGTAGCTTTTCTTATATGCATAAAAGAGCAGCTTGAATCACCCCAACGTTTATTGTTAAATTTGTAAAAAATTTAGTCTTAGGTCTATCGCTATAAGATTATTCTGCCTCAAAATCGATATGAAGTTCTTTTAGTGCCCTCAACAAATAATGAGGGTGGTGCTGAAAATCATTTTTATCTTTTGAAAATCTCATACTTTTAAATCTATCGGTCACAGCCTTAAATCCCCACCATAACTCCCTTCTTGCAAGAGGAGCGCCCAAACAATGATGAGTACCGGAGCCAAAACCCATATGCGATCCTGCTTTCTTTCTATCAAGGTCTATTTTGTCAGGATTTTCGAAAGCTCTCTCGTCTCTATTAGCCGCAGCATAACGAACATTAACTACAGAACCCTTTGGCATTTGAACTCCGTGAAAATCTACATCACAGGCTGTTGTTCTCATTAAGCTTTGGACAGGTGACTCCAACCTAAGAACCTCCTCAACAAAAACCTTTAAATATTTATCAGGATCAGATTTTAATTTTTCCCAAACATCGGGGTTGTCTATCAGAAGCCTAATGCCTGCGGATAATGCATTTGTAGTTGTTTCACTTCCTCCCACAAAGGTATCTGCCATCATTTCCGCATGAAGTTCATTGTCATTTAAGGGACGACCCCACTCCTCAATAACAGTATTAACAAGCTCACTTAGCAAAGTCTCATCTGGATTTTTTCTAAGTTTTTCAAAAATTGGTTGGAAATAATGTTGGCCTTCAATTTCTTTTTCAATAGCCTCAAGCTCCTCTTCCTTAGTTAGCATCATCCCTATTCTATGAAAAAAAGCATCTGTAGAAATTTTAATTTTCCAAAGATCTTCATCACTCTTTATACCCATTTGCACACCAATTATTTTTAAAGGCATTGGAATAGAAAATTGCTTAACCCAATCACAAGATCCGTCTGCAATAAAAGAATCAATTAGGTCGTAAGCAGTATCTTTTACGACACCCTCTAATTCTTTAATTTTACTTGGACGGAAAGCTTTATCAAAAATATTCCTCATTTCTTTATGATTGGGATTATCTCTACCAGCAAGAGTTGGTGATGGAACCCATCCCTTTTCTTCAAAAAGCTTTACTCCCTGACGAACATGGTCAGTATTAATATTTGATTCTGCTTTTTGAGCTGCCGCTCCAAATGAACTACTAAAATTTTCAGTATCTAACAAAAGCTCCTTTACATAATCATAGCGTGTAACAATAAAAAAACCTGTTTTAGGGTCTTGATATACAGGAGCTTCGTCTCGAAGGGTCTTGTATGCTGAATAAGGACATTGCTGGACCTCAGGGTTGGTGAGATCTACCTCACTAGCATTGATAGAATTATTTTCCATTAGTTCACTCCCCTCAGTTTGTATAGTAATATTTTATATAAAATTTTCTAAGTAAATTAAAATTATTACCGATTATTTATGTCTTTCATACTTTTTTCTAATTCAGAAACTCTTTTCTCAAGCCTCTCTAGGGCTTCTTTTTTAACAAACCCTGATTCATTCATAAATTTTTCAAGAGCAGGTTTCATCATTTTTTCCATACCCTTTAAATCTTTAGCCATATTAAAAATATTCATATCAATCTCCTAATAATTAAAAATATTACAAATTACCATCTAAACGGCAATTCCTTTTTTCAAGTATTGGTTTTAAGGCTCTGTAAGCTTGTGGGTTAAGGTTTAGAGGGATGGACGGATGTAAGTGATGAATTATGTGATATTCCATTCCAGAAGTTAAAATTGTTCCTATAGGGGCCTTAAAGCCCCTGGTATCTCTGTACCTACCCTGTTCTTCCATTGGGTGATGAGGGGCCCAAGATAATGTCATCTGTAGGTATGATGAGCCCAACAATCTAGGAAGCCACCAAATAGCTAAAACCTCTACACCATAACCGGCCCAAGCAAATGAAACTAAAATTAACCAATGAGAAATTCTGGTAACTAAAGCTTCAAATAAAATTTTTTTCTTTTCCGATGAATCTTCCAAGAACTCTAAGTAAGGCGTATCTTTTTGTCTGTTCACAAATAGATTTATCCATAAAGCATCTAAAAGGCTCTTACCCTTCACACCATAGTCAGGATCTTTTGTGGGGTGATTGGTGAAAGTATGATGAAGTAAATGAGTGGCTTTTGCTAAACGATAAGGAAGAGCTATAATAAATAAAGATGTATATCCAATTAATTCATTTAGCCAAAAAAAAGAAGAACCTTTTTTTCCTATATTCTCATGTTGTGCTTCGTGTGAAGGCAAATAGCAAAGACAAGCACATATGCTTGCGATAAAGAAAGAGCTCCATATAGAAATTGATCCTGCTATAGTTAAAGGCCAGAGCGAAAGCCATACAGATAAATTTAAAAACCACCAAGCAATCATAATCCAGGGCGTTTTGCCTTTAAATTTACCAGCAATAAGTCTTTCTTCTTCAGCTAAATCCAAGTTCCTACTCCAAATGCAGACATTAAAACCACTGGCCTTTGATATTTGCATATAAACCCCAAAAAAATCCAATAATTAAACACGGTATGATATTTGGAATTCCGAAAATTTTATCTAAATTATTATAATCTAATAGTTGAGAAAAAACAGGGGCCATAAAAAGAACTCCAAAAATAATCTTTCCTTTTGAAAGTAAATATAAAAATATAGAAGCAATCATTAATAAATATTATTGCTGAAGCTTAGGTAGGTCAATTTTAAAAAATTATTTATCTTTAAGTAAAAATGTAGTTTATAAAATAAAAAATATGAGGTTTATAATGTCAGATATTTCAAATTTACCAAATTCAAAAAAAATAATATTAAAAACAAGACCTGATGGAGATCCAAAAGTAAGTGATTTTGAGATGATTGAAGAAGTTGCAAAAGCTCCTAATGATGGAGAGGTTTTGGTTGAAGTTCAAGCTTTGGAAATTGGAGCCTGGATTAGAACCACTTTAAATGAAACTGCTTTTCATGGATCTACTCAAATAGGTGGAACT